>NZ_JBSVRO010000001.1:0-1948168 GCF_054072655.1 Luteimonas sp. A482 | reverse complement strand
GCGCGTGAGTCAGGGCAGGGAGAGCGTGGATGGCTTGCGCGGCATGCCGCGCATCCACGCGAGCGCCCGGCATGCTGTGCCGGGCCGGACCGCGTAGCGGCCCTGACCGAGCGAAAAGCGACCCCCGGTCGCCAGGGCGCGGCGTCCAGTCGAAGCCCGGGACCTCATCCAACTCCCTCGAATGGGAGAAGACCCATGAAAAAGGCCACCCCCGCCTGAGCGGGAGTGGCCGAACGGCGAAGGGGAACGCCGTAATTACTTGCCCGGGAGCGAGAGGTCGGTATCAGGCTTGATCTCGCCGACCGCGGAGGGCGTGGTCATCAGGTCGTGGTCCCACTTGTCGCCGTCGACCTTGATGTGTGCTGCCGCGCCGAGCAGGACCGCCTCGATCAGGTTGTGGTTGAGGTACACGTACAGGCCGGGCTGGCGGAAGGTATAGAGCGCCGCGCCAGCCGAACCCCCGCGGATGAACCAGGTCTCCAGGTCCTTGAGCGGGGCGTTGGCGAACTTGCCTTCCTCCCAGACGTAGTCGCCGTGGCCGCCGATCAGGTGCGGACGCGTGTCGCGGTTGGCCTGCGAGTGCACCAGCAGCACTGTCTCGCCCACCTTCGAGGTCATCGCGTTGTCGCCTGCAAGCGCGCCGACCGCACCGTTGAACACCACGTGCGAGGGCACCAGGCTCTTCATTGCAGCGAGCGTGTCGGGCAGCGATTCGGCGTGCGAATCGTAGGACTTGAAGTTGCCGTTGCCGTCGCGCGGGATGTAGAACTCCGTCTCGCCGATGTAGTAGGCGCGGTCGTACTTCAAGGACTTGCCGTTGCCGTCGGTCAGACCTTCGCGCGGCAGCACCATGATCGTGCCCTGCATGCCGGCCACCACGTGCCAGGGGGTCATCGGACCGCCCGGTGCGCAGTGGTAGACGAACGTGCCGGCGCGCGTGGCCTTCCAGCGCAGCGTCACTTCCTCGCCCGGCTGCACGATCGTCAGGTCACCGCCGCCCAGCGCGCCGGTGGCGGCGTGGAAGTCGATGTTGTGCGGCATCGCGTTGCTGGCCGGATTGACCAGGGTGACCTCCACGTAGTCGCCCTCGTGCACCACCATCAGCGGGCCGGGGATCGAGCCGCCGAAGGTCATCGCGTGCATCTTCGTGCCTTCGCCGTCGATGACGATTTCCTGTTCCACGATCGGCAGCGTGAACTGCACGACCTTGGGGCCGCCCTTGGCCACCTGGTCGTGGTCGTGGACGAAGGGCGGGCGCTTCAGGGTGACCTGCTGGCGCGGCAGGGCCGCCAGATCGGACGCCTGGTCGAGGGTGGCGTTCACCAGCTCAAGTGCGTCGACGGCATATGCCGGTGCGGGAGCGCTGGCGCCGATCGCCAGGACGAGGGCCGAAGCCAGAAGACTGGTGTGCAGGAGTTTCATGAGGAGCTTCCTCGATATCCACGTTGTTGGGTTCGGGGATAGCGTGGACGCGGGGCGCATACCTGCAATTGATTGAAATCAACCACACGCCTGCGTATGTCCGTTTTCGGGGGTCGAACGCGCTCCGCTTGACCTGGATCAAGCCCGCCTGGCTCAGCCGCAGGGGCGGTCCTTCGCGAACGGGTTGAGGCGGCGCACCCAGCTGTCCCCGCAGTCGATGTCGACTGGCACCTGCGCGGCCGCAGCCTCCGCTTTTCGACGTGCAGCCCCGTCATGGCGCGCCTGCTCCGCGGCCGCGATCCTTGCCCGGATCTGCGGTAGCGCCGCCAGCGCGGCGCGCTCGCCCTCGAGGATCGCGGCGTTGCGCTGCTCGAAGCTGACCGGTCCGATCGCGTTGACCTGCGGGCGGATCACCACATCCGCGCGTGCCAGTTCCTGCCGGCCCAGGGTCTGGCCCATGATCGTGATCGACTGGTTGACGATGCCAGCCAGCGCGGTCGGCGCGGTGCCGCCGGCTTTGCTGGAGATGTCGACGGCGATGACGATGTCGGCGCCCAGCTGGCGCGCGGCATCCACCGGCACCGGGCTGACCACGCCGCCATCGACATAGCTGTGGCTGCCGATGCGGGTGGGTTCGAACACGCCCGGCACGCTGCTCGAGGCGCGCACCGCCTGGCCGGTGTTGCCGCGTACGAACACCACGCGATCACCGTTGTCCAGGCGCGTGGACACCGCCGCGAACGGCTTGGCCAGGCGCTCGATCGTGCGTCCGCCGAGTTCGCGGTTGACGTAGTCCTGCAGCGCCTGGCCCTGCACCAGCCCGCCGGAGAACAGGCGCACGTCGCGCAGGGTCGACTCATCCAGCGCCACCGCGCGTTCCTGCATGGTGAACGCGTCCATGCCGCTGGCGTAGAGCGCGCCGACCACGCTTCCGGCGCTGGTGCCGGCCACCACGTCGGCGCGGATCCCGTTGGCCTCCAGCATCTTGATCGCGCCGATGTGGGCGAATCCCTTGGCCGCGCCGCCACCCAACGCCAGGCCGATCCGCACCGGCGGCAGCTGTGGTGCCGGCGCGACCGGAGCGGCGACGGGCGCCGGTGCATCGTCGCCACGGACCGCATTGCCGCCGCCGCAGGCGGCCAGGCCGGCGAGAACGCCGGCGAACAGGGAACGGGGCAGGGCGGCGTTGAAGAGCATGGCAGTCCGGAGAGACAGGGCAGGAAGGTCGGGTGCCGGCCAGCGCAAGCGGGTGCGTGGCGTGGCTGCCGGGGCAGTCGAAGAACGCACGAGCATAGCGGTCACCCGCCTGTCGCCGGCTGAAGCAGGGGCTGCATCACGAGGCCCGGATCACGGGCACGCTTTCACTGATCGGCAGGGCGCCCAAAGAAAAAGGCCGGTTTCCCGGCCTTCTCCTGCAGATCGATTGGTGGAGCCAGGGAGGATCGAACTCCCGACCTCGTCGATGCGAACGACGCGCTCTCCCAGCTGAGCTATGGCCCCACAGGGGCGCGCATTATAACGGCGCGATCGGCGCGCTGCCAACGTCCAGCAGCGGCGCCAGGACGGGCTCGAGCTGGGCACGGCGCCAGCCAGAGAGCATGCCGGGCCAGTCCTCGCCGTCGAGCAGGGTTTCCAGCCAGCGTCGCGAGGCGAGCACGCCGTCAGGCATGCCCAGTTCAACGCTGCGCGCGGCCACCACGTCCTGGAGGCGGCGCAGGGCCTTGCGGTCGCGTTCGCTGGTGCGTGGCGCGGGCGCCTCGGCTTCGTCGTCGAGCGGCGTTTCCAGGGCGTCCAGGATGGCGGCGGCGAGCTTGCGCGGGGCCTTGGGGTGGGCGTCGAGCAGGCGCTCGAGCGCGGCGAGGTCGGGCAGCGGATCGCGGGCGAGGGTGGTGGCCAGCTCGTTGTCCAGTACCCAGCTGCGCGGGCGGTCGCTGCGCCGGGCCTGCAGTTCGCGCCAGCGCAGCAGGCGCAGCAGCCTGCGCTGGCCGTCGACGTCCAGGAACTGGACGCTGCGAACCGACAGGTGCGGCCAGCGCTCGATCTCGTCGCGGCGGGCCGTTTCGATCATCCTTGCGCAGTCTTCCGCGAGCCATTCTGCGCGCCCCAGCGCCTGCAGCCTGGCGTCCAGGGCGTCGTGCACGGCGAACAGGTGGCGCACGTCGTCGGCGGCGTAGCTCAGCTGCGAGGGCGAGAGCGGGCGCTTCATCCAGTCCGAGCGGGTCTCGCCCTTGTCCACGACGATGCCGAGCAGTTCCTGCACCAGCCGCTGGTAGCCAAGACCGGGGCCGACGCCGGCCAGCGAGGCCGCGATCTGGGTATCGAACAGCGGGTCGGGCACCGCGCCGCAGGACTGGCGCAGCGCCACCAGATCCTCGCTGGCGCTGTGCATGATCTTGAGCACCGAGCGGTCCGACAGCAGCGGCGCGAGCGCGGCGGTCATGCCCTCGGCGAGCATGTCCAGCAGCAGGATGTCCGGTTCCTGCGCACCCGGCACCTCGATCGCGACCTGCACCAGCGACAGCTGCGGCCAGTAGGTGCGCTCGCGGATGAATTCGGTATCGACGGCGACGCGGGCGGTGGCGGCGGCGAGATGCGTGCGGAGGACGGCGGGGTCCGCGACCCAGTGTGGGGAAGACGACATGGGGCGGCAGCCTAACGGCGTGCGGGCAGGCATGGCAATGCCGAGCGTGCGAAGGGGCGGCGCGCGCACCGTTGCGCGGGCCGCGCTTTCGCGCCGTTTGCCGCGATCGCTTAATCTGGCGCCGATGCTGTCGAGCAAGTCAGGATTGCGTAGGGCCTGGATCGCGTGCGCGCTTGGCGCCGTGCTGTGCGCGGCGTGTGCCCGCGAGGACGACGGCGCGGTCGCGCCCGGCGACGGGGCAGCCGCTGCCGCGTCGGACGCCGACGGCGGCAGCGTCACCATCAGTGGCGACGACAGCGACGCCGCCAGGCTCACTTGGCGCGCACCGGCGGTCGATCTCGCGTCCACCGACCCGGCCGAACTGCGCGAGCGTGCCAGTGCCGCCCTGGCCGAAGGCAGACTGTACGAGGACGCCAATGCCGCCGTGCCGATCTACCTGGCGCTGTCGACCCTGCCTGAACACAGCCAATTTGCCGAAGCGGGCCTGCGCCGCGCCCTGCGCCAGCTGCTGCAGGCCGGCGCCGCCGCGCTGGCCGACGCCGATGAAGACGCCGCCGCACTGCAGCGTGCGCTGGAACTGGCCGCCATCGTGCGTGCAATCGATCCCGGCGACGACGCGGTCCTCGGCTTCCTCGCGCAGGTCGACCTGGCCGAGCGCGTGTCCGGCTTCAACGCTGTCGGCGAGCGGGCGCTGGCCGCCGGTGACCTCGGCGAGGAAGGCGGCGGTGCGCTGGCCGCCTTCCGCCAGGCGCTGGCGCTGGCGCCGGAACAGCCGCGCGCGCGCCAGGGCATGGCGGCGGTGGAAAGCGCGCTGATCCGGCGCGCCGAGGAGGCTGCCCTGGCGGCCGACTTCGACACGGCTGCGCGCTGGCTGGCCCACGCCACCGAGGTGCGGCCGGACGCCGGTCTGGAGACCGTGGACGACGCGCGCGAGCGTGTCGCGACGATCCGCACCACCCGGATCACGCGGCTGCGCGACCTCGGCATCGGCGCGCTGCCAAAGTTCGGCGGCATCGACCTGGCCCGGCGCCATCTGGCCGAACTGCTGCGCATCGCCCGTCCCGGCGACCCTGCCGCGCTCGAGCTGCGCGAACGCATCGACCTGGCCGTGCATTACGGCCTGTATGCGCCAGGGCAGGTGTTCACCGACGCGCTGCAGACCGGCGGCCGCGGCCCGCAGATGGCGGTGGTGCCGCACGGTGCGTTCACCATGGGCGCGCCCGAGCGCGAACGCGACGCCAGCGACTACGAGCGGCCGGCGCATCCGGTCCGCTTCGCGCGCGGCTTCGGCATGTCGATCCGCGAGATCACGGTCGGCCAGTTCCGGCGCTTCATCGCCGCGACCGGCCACCGCACACGCGCCTCGCGCCGCGGTTTTTCGATGGTCTACGACGAGCGCAGCAACAACTTCGTGCGCAGCAGCGGCGCCGACTGGCATACCGATTACCTGGGCCGTCCGGCCGACGACGGCCTGCCGGTGGTGCACGTTGGTGCGCGCGACGCGCAGGCCTATGTCGAGTGGCTGTCGGCGCAGACCGGCCGCCGCTATCGCCTGCCCAGCGAGGCCGAATTCGAATACGCACTGCGCGCCGGCGGCAGCGGACGCTTCCCCTGGGGCGAGGGCGATCCGCCGTCCGGCGTGGCCAACACCACTGGCGGGCTGGACCGCTCGCCGGCGGGGCGCAGCTGGGCCAATGCCTTCGCCGGCTATGGCGACGGCTACTGGGGCCCGTCGCCGGTGGGCAGCATGGCGCCCAATGCATGGGACCTTCACGACATGTCGGGCAACGTCAGCGAATGGGTGGCCGACTGCTGGCATGATGGCTACCGCCGCGCGCCTGGCGACGGTTCGGCCTGGATCAACCCGGGCTGCCGCGACCAGGTCATCCGCGGCGGTTCCTGGGCCAGTTCGCCCGCCCAGACCCGTTCGGCCTGGCGTGCACCGGCATCGGTGGACACCACCAATGCGCGCCTCGGGTTCCGCGTGGTACGTGATCTGTAAAGGACTGATCGGCTGGGGCCGGAGGAGAAGCGATGCGACGTGACCCGTTCGGTGGGCGTAACCGGCAGCAGCCGGCTGGGGGCAAGCGCGGCATCAACCCGCGCTTCATCATCCTGTTGCTGTTTGCCGGCTACGGCGTGTACTACTGGTTTTCCAACCAGTCGGTGGACGCGGTGACCGGCGAGTCGGTGTTGATCGACCGCAGCCTGTCGATCGAGGACGAGAAGGCCCTTGGACTGGAGGCCTATCGCGAGATCCTGGGCCAGGAGCAGCCGGTGGATCCGGATTCGCAGATCGCGCGCCAGGTGCGCGGCATCGCGCAGCGCCTGGTGGACAAGGTGCCCGAGGTCGAGGCCGCGCTTGCCGCGGAAAACGGCCAGCAGGCGCCGACGTTTTCGCAGGACTTCCAGTGGGAGGTCAACGTCATCGAATCCGACCAGGCCAACGCGTTCTGCCTGCCGGGCGGGAAGATGGCGGTCTATACCGGCCTGGTGCCGGTGGCGCAGAACGAGAACGCGATGGCGGTGGTGATGGGCCACGAGATCGCGCACGCCCTGCTGCGCCACGGCGCACAACGGATGGCACAGCAGAAGCTGAGCCAGGTCGGGCAGATGGCCGGCGCGATGAGCGGCATGGATCCGCAACAGCAGCAGATGATCATGGCCGCGATGGGTTATGGCTACCTGCTGCCGTATGCGCGCAAGCACGAAACGCAGGCCGACGAGGTCGGGCTGATGCTGGCCGCGGCCGCCTGCTTCGATCCGCAGGAGTCGGTGCCGCTGTGGGAGCGCATGGGCGAGGCCAGCGGTGGCCAGGCGCAGCCGGAATTCTCGTCCACCCATCCCAACCCCGGCACGCGCATAGCCAACCTGCAGTCGCTGATGCCAAAGGCGCTGGAGTACCGCAAGCGCTTCTGCAAAACCGGGCAGGGAGCGGCGGCGGGCCAGCCCTGAGCTGGCGCGCGAGGCGCGTGCGCATCGTCGCGAAACGCGCGGCGACCGTGCCTGCCCGCGGTCAGAACCCCATGTACAGCCCGCCGTTGACGGGGATGTTGGCGCCGGTGATGTAGCCGGCCTCGTCGTCGCTGAGGAAGCCCACTGTGCGCGCGATCTCGGACGGCTGCCCGAGGCGGCCGGCGGGCACGCGGTCGACGATGCCCTGGCGGATCTCTTCGGGGATCGCCGCGACCAGCGCGGTCTCGCAGTAGCCCGGCGACACCGAGTTCACGGTCACGCCCTTGCGCGCAACCTCGCGCGCCAGCGCCATCGTGAAGCCATGCATGCCAGCCTTGGCGGCCGAGTAGTTGGTCTGGCCGAACTGGCCGGTCTGGCCATTGACCGAACTGATGTTGACGATGCGGCCGAAGCCGCGCGACATCATGCCTTCGACCGCGTGCCGGCACAGGTTGAACACGCTGTCAAGGTTGACCGACATCACCGCATCCCACTGCGAGCGCTCCATCTTGCGCAGCGTGGTGTCGCGGGTGATGCCAGCGGCGTTGACCAGCACGTCGAGCGATCCGTCGGTCTGCTCGACGTCCTGGACGAAGGCGGCGCAGGCGTCGAAGTCGGAGACGTCGAGCGTCGCGAAACGGACGTCGAGGCCTTCGACCTGCCGTTCGAAGTTGGAGATGCGGGTGGGGTCATTGCCCAGGTCGGCGGCGATGACGCGACGCCCGGCGCGGGCGAGGTGGATGCAGATGGACGAGCCGAGCCCGCCGATGCCGCCAGTCACGACGGCCACGCGATTGTTCATGCGGAGTGCTTGGGAGGTGGGAAACGGGGCGCGCGCGTCGCGCGTCGCGGAAGCGCCGGCGCGGTCAGCGACCGCGGCGGTCCGGGTCCGGCTTCTGGCCGACGCTGCCGGTCAGGTTCTTCTGGAGTTCCTTCCACATTTCCATGTTGCGCTCGGTGAGCTGGTTCATCATCGCCCACGGCGTCTGCCCGAGCACGCCGCCCATCTGCTGGCGGAACTGCTGCTGCTGGTCGAGGAACGCCTGCATGGAGCGCTCGAGGTAGCTGCCCATGAAGCCCTGCATCGAGTCGCCGTAGAAACGGATGATCTGGCTCAGCAACTGGGTCGAGAGCACCGGCTCTCCGTTCGACTCGTGCTCGGAGATGATCTGCAGCAGCACCGAACGGGTGATGTCGTCGCCGGACTTGGCGTCGCGGACCTCGAACTGCTCACCGTCGACGATCAGCTGGCGCACATCCTCGATCGTGATGTAGCTGGAGATCTCGGTGTCGTAGAGACGACGGTTGGGATACTTCTTGATGATCCGGGTCGAGGCCATGGAGCAACTGCTCGAAGGATTGGTGCCTCGCAGCATGGCGCAGCGCAGCACGGCTTGCAAGCCGGGGCCGTGGCTGCGGCGGACAGGCAGGAAGGCCGGGCAGGCCGGCCTCCGCTGCCGTACGGGAAACGGGGCTCACCAGCCCATGTGGTGCCCGCCGTTGATGTCGAGGTTGGAGCCGGTGATCCACGCGGCCTGCTCGTCGACCAGGAAGTTGACCGCGTAGGCGATCTCCTCGGGCTTGCCCAGGCGGCCGGTGGGGATGTCGGCCGCGATCTTGGCCCTGACTTCCTCGGGCACCGCCATCACCATGTCGGTGGCCACGTAGCCGGGCGAGACCGTGTTGACGGTGATGCCCAGCTTGGCGTTTTCGCGCGCCAGCGAAATGGTGAAGCCGTGCATGCCGGCCTTGGCCGCGGCGTAGTTGGCCTGGCCGTACTGGCCCTTGAGGCCGTTGATCGAGCTGATCTGGATGATTCGCCCCCACTTGCGCTCGCGCATGCCCTCGATCACCGGGCGGGTGACGTTGAACACCGAGTTGAGGTTGGTGTTGATGACGTCGGTCCACTGCTGGGCAACCATCTTGTGGAAGGTGCCGTCGCGGGTGATGCCGGCGTTGTTGACCAGGATCTCGACGGGGCCGAGCTTCTCCTCGACTTCGCGCACCATCGCGGCAGCTTCCTCCGGCGAGGTGACGTCGCCCTTGACCAGGGTGAACTCGTAGCCGTCAGCCTTCATGTGCGCTTCCCAGGCGCGGGCCTTTTCCTCGTTGCGATAATTGGTCGCCACCTTGTGGCCCTGGTCTGCAAGCCGCTTGCAGATCGCCGTGCCAATCCCACCGGTTCCACCGGTCACCAGAGCCACGCGAGTTGCCATGTCCTTCATCCTCTTCCGCCGCAGTCGCGGCACCGCATCCAGTCTAGTCGCGGCAGGCTACAGATGTGTTGTGCATCGCGGCGCGCAGCGGGACGGGGCCGCGCGGAATGCGGGCGGGGTCGAACGCGGGCAGGGCACGGGAGAGGAATGCCGCAGGCGTGCGGGCTGACACGACCGCCTCGGCATCCTGGCCGAGTACGCGCCAGGCCGCGCGGAGTGCATCCATCGGGGCCGCGGCATCGACCGGCAGCGCTGCATGCGACTTCGACAGCTTGTGTCCGTCGTCGTCCTCGACCAGCGGCAGGTGCGCGTATGCCGGCGTCGACAAGCCCAGCCGTTGCTGCAGCAGGATCTGGCGGGCGGTGGAATCGAGCAGGTCCGCGCCGCGCACGACCTCGGTGATGCCTTGGGCGGCGTCGTCGACCACCACCGCCAGCTGGTAGGCCCAGGGGCCGTCGGCGCGGCGCAGCACGAAGTCGCCGACTTCGGCGGCCACGTCCTGCCGCACGGGGCCGTGGACGAGGTCGACGAAGGCGATGACCGTGCCGTCGGCAACGCGCAGGCGCACGGCGGGATCGTCGCGCTGCGCGCCGGGCACGCAGCGGCGATGGATGCCCCCGCTGGCGGCCAGCGCGGCGCGGCTGCAGTGGCAGGTGAAGGCGTCTCCGCTCGCCAGCAGGCGGTCGAGCGCCGCCTGGTAGATCGCGCCACGACCGCCCTGGTACAGCACCGGGCCATCGCCGTGGAGCCCGAACCCCGCCAGCGTTCGCAGCTGTGCCGCGGCGGCACCGGCGACCTCGCGTGGCGGATCGATGTCCTCGACCCGCAGCAGCCATTGGCCGCCCGACCGGCGGCACGCCATCAGCCAGCTGCCCAGCGCGGCGACCAGCGAGCCGAAATGCAGCGGGCCGGTGGGCGAGGGCGCGAAGCGGCCGCGATGGACGGGGGCGGGGTCGGGCATGTGCGGCTGAATGGGGAGGCGCGCGGGCTGCCCCGCGACTTGAAATTCATCGTGGCCAACCATAATCGATCACAATGACCGGCGCCCCACGCGCCAGCTCTGGAAGCCTGCACATGTTCAAGCGCATCACTTTGTTCCTGCTCACCAACCTGGCCGTGCTGGCGCTGGTCAGCATCGTCATGTCCGTTCTCGGTGTGAACCCGTCGACCTTCGGCGGCCTGCTGGTGTTCGCGGCGCTGTTTGGTTTCGGCGGCTCGCTGATCTCGCTGGCGCTGTCGAAGTGGACGGCCAAGCGCTTCAGCGGTGCGAAAGTGATTGCGGAGCCGCGCAGCGAGGTCGAGCGCTGGCTGGTGGAGACTGTCCGCCGCCAGGCCGAGTCGGCCGGCATCGGCATGCCCGAGGTGGCCGTCTACGACGCGCCCGAGATCAACGCCTTCGCCACCGGCGCCAACCGCAACAACGCGCTGGTGGCGGTTTCGACCGGCCTGCTGCGCTCGATGGATCGCGACGAGGCCGAAGCCGTGCTCGCCCATGAGGTTGCTCACGTGGCCAATGGCGACATGGTGACCATGGCCCTGCTGCAGGGCGTGCTCAATACCTTCGTGATCGTGCTGGCACGCGTGGTCGGCCGGGTGGTGGACGGCTACCTCAGCGGCGGCCGCGACAACGGCGGCGGGATGGCGTACTTCGCCATCGTGTTCGTGCTGGACATGATCTTCGGGCTGTTTGCCAGCATGATCGCGATGTGGTTCTCGCGGCACCGCGAGTTCCGCGCCGACGCCGGCGGCGCCGCCCTGGCGGGCCGCCACAAGATGATCGCCGCGCTCGAGCGCCTCGCGCAAAACCAGGGCGCGAACACTCTGCCCAAGCAGATCGCCGCCTTCGGCATCAGCGGATCGCCCGGCTTCGGCCTGCGCCGGCTGCTGATGAGCCACCCGCCGCTGGAAGAGCGCATCGCCGCGCTGCGCAGCGCACCGCCGGAGACGCTGCGCGAGGGGATCGCGGTTTAAGGCGTGATCGCAGCCTTCGTCATCCCGGCGCACGCGGCGCACGCCGGGATCCATTTTGACGTTCAACTGCAGGTCAATGGATGACCAGCCCTTCGGGCTGTTGAAAAGCGCTTCCAGCGTTCGCTGGAATGCCGGCAACCCGGAGATCGCTGGACCGGCCGGGCCAGGGCGCAGCGTCCCCAGACGTCCGGGACAGCGTCCCCAGACGTCCCGGGCAGCGCCCCCTGCTACTCGAAGTCGTAGTTCATCGACGGCCCGGGCGAAGCCAGGAAGAAGCCCTGCACGTAGTCGACGCCCGAAGAGAACAGGATCGACATGCTGGCCGCGTCCTGCACGTGTTCGGCGATGGTGCGGATGCCCAGTTCGCGCGCGCGGTTGGCGATCTCGCGCACCCGGTTCTGGTTGTCGGTGCTGCGCGGCAGGTCTTCGATGAAGCTGCGGTCGATCTTGACCAGGTTCGGCTTGAGATGGGCCAGCAGCTGGAACGAATCCAGGCCCATGCCGAACTGCTCCAGCGACAGCCGGCAATCGAAGCGTCCGATCGCATCGGCAAAGGCCTGGGTCGCCTTGAGGTGGGTGAACACCTTGGCCTCGGGCAACTGCAGGACCAGGTACTCGCCAGGCACACCATGCGCCTGCAGCTGCTGGCCGATGAACTCGGCCAGCCCCGGGTCGTCCAGCGCGGCCTGGCTGACCTTGACCAGCAGTGTGGTCGGCCGGTTGGACGCGATGCGCTGGCCGATCGCGGTGATCGCGTGGCTGAGCACCGCGCGGTCGATCTCGCCGAGCAGGCTGTGGTCTTCGGCGATCTGCAGGAAGTTGCCCGGTGCGATCAGCTGGCCGTCGCCCGGGTCCAGGCGCATCAGCGCCTCGTAGGTGGCGCCGGTGTCGCCCTGCAGGTTGATGGTCGGCTGGTAATGCAGCACGAAGCGCTGGTTGTCCAGTGCCTCGCGCAGGCGCGCCACCCAGGCGCGCACGTGCTCTTCCTCCGCGCGGTCCACCGCTGCCGGGTCGAAGATCTCGAAGCGGTTGCCGCCCACTCCGCTGGACGATTCCACGCCCTGCGAGGCCTTGGCCAGCACCTGCGAGATGCTGGCGATCTTCTCGCCGATCTGCACGCCGCCGATGCTGGCGCTGATCACGCTCGAGCGCGTGCCGATCTGGAACACGTCGGCCGAGAACGCGGCCAGGATCTTCTCGGCGAGCGCGCAGGTGGCGGCATAGTCGCTGCCGCGCAGCAGCACCGCCAGGGTGTGCTCGGAGAAGCGTGCGCCGATCGCGCGGCCGCCCAGCTCGTCCTGCCGGAGCAACGCCTGCAGGCGTTGGCCGATCGAGGCCAACAGTGCGTCGGCCGAATCCAGGCCGATGTCCTGCAGCAGGCGGTGGTAATGGTCCGGCTCGATCATCAGCAGGCCGTGCTGGCCGTTCTTCTGCCCGGCGTCGTCGACCGCGTCCTCCAGCGAGCGCAGGAAGGTGGGCCGGTTGAGCAGGCCGGTGACCTGGTCGCGCTGGCGCAGCTCCTCCAGCTCCTGGGCCAGCTCCGGGTCGAACTCCTGGCGGCGGAACACCACCTGCAGGCAGGGCTCGCCCTCGTACTGGGCCTGGGTGAACTCCATCGACGCGGCGAAGGCGTTGCCGTCCAGATCGCGCGCTTCCAGTTCGTGGCGCGGCGGCGGCGGGTCGCCCTTTGCCAGCGACTTGAGCAGTTGCTTGAAGCCCTCCACGTGCTGCGGCGCAACCATGTCGAGCAGCGACATGCCTTCGACGTCCTCGAAACTCTCGTAGCCGAACATCTCCAGGTAGGCGGCGTTGGCGCGGATGTGCATGCCTTCGTGGATGTAGGCGATCGGGTCGCGCGAGGAGTCGATCAGCGCGTCGCAGCGGCGCTCGGTCTCGCGCACGCGCGACTCGAGGCGGCGCTGTGCGCGGCGCGCGTCGAGATTGGCCCACTCGTTGCGCACCTGCGACAGCACCTGCTGCGGCCGGTGCCGGACCGCCACCGCGCGTGCGCCGAGGCTCAGCGCGGCGTCGTATTGCGCTTCGTCGAGCTGGTCGGCAATCGCGACCACCGGCAGGTCCTTGCCGCAGCCGGTGACCAGCTGTACGGCGTCGGCGAACGGCAGTAACTGCGAAGACAGCGCGGCCAGCACCAGGTCGGCCGGGCCCGAGAGCGCCGCCGTGAGTTCGTCTGTGCTGGCCGCGCGCACCGGGCGGACCGCGATCCCGGCGTTGCGCAGACCGCTGACCAGCGCCTCGGCGTCCTCGACCCGATCGTCCACGATCAGCAGGCGCAAGGCGTTGTCAGACTTCATCGACATGTGTTCCTCTCCATGTGGCCGCGTTATGACATGGCCGGTTGCTGGCGTCCATCGCCGACGCTCACAGTGGCCGCTTGGACGTGTCGCCCGCCACTTCGCGCACGAGTCGCGGCACGAGGTAACCCGGCAGCCGTCCACGCAGCGCGGCATGCAAGGCCAGTGCCTCGGCGTCCGGCACCTCGAAATGGGCCGCGCCTGCGACGCGGTCGAGCTGGTGCAGGTAGTAGGGCAGCACGCCGGCGTCGAAGCTGCGCTCGTGCAGTGCCACCTGCGCGTCGAGGCTGTCGTTCACGCCGCGCAGGAGCACGGCCTGGTTGAGCAGCAGCGCGCCTGTCGCGCGCAGCCGTGCCAGTGCGGTATCGACCTGGGCATCGAATTCCTGCGCGTGGTTGGCGTGGAGCACCACCGAGACCGGCCACGGCAGCGCCGACAGCCAAGCCGCCAGGGCCTCGTCCACCCGCTCAGGCAGGACCACCGGCAGGCGCGTGTGGATGCGCAGCCGCCGTACGTGGCCGATGCCGGCCAGCGCGCTGGTGAGCTCGGCGAGCTTGGGCGTGGCCAGCGACAGCGGATCGCCGCCGGACAGGATCACCTCGTGCAGCGAGTCGTCTGCCGCGATCGCCTCGACCGCAGCCTGCCAGCCACCTGACGCCGCACTCTGCTCGGCATAGGGAAAGTGGCGGCGGAAGCAGTAGCGGCAGTGCACCGCGCAACTGCCGGTGGCGACCAGCAGGGCGCGCCCCGCGTACTTGCGGATCACGCCCTGGCCGGCGCCGGCGTCGGCATCGCCGACCGCGTCCAGGCTGAAGCCGGGCACGGGCCGCAGTTCCTCGTCCAGCGGCAGCACCTGGCGCAGCAGCGGGTCGTGGGGGTCGCCGCGCCGCATCCGCGCCACGAAGGCATGCGGCACGCGCAGCGCGAAGGCCGCCGTCGCGGCATCCGAGACCGGCACGATCGCCTCCAGGCCCAGCAGCGCGACCAGCTCGCGCGGGTCGCGCACCGCGTCGCGCCAGGCCTGCTGCCAGCCCTGCGGCTGCAGCCGGGTAGGGGCAGCAGTTATCATGAGTGGTCCGTATTCCTCGCCCGGCCCCGCCGGGAGTCCAATCCCATCATTCTAGCCGCCCGCGCGCGGCCAAGCAGGAGACCCCATGGCCAGTTTGGGCATGAACGACGTCAAGAACGGCCAGAAGATCCTGGTCCACAACGAACCGGCGATCATCATCGAGACCGACTTCGTCAAGCCCGGCAAGGGCCAGGCCTTCACCCGCGTGCGCTATCGGCTCATCAAGTCCGGCCGGTTGCAGGAAGTCACGATGAAGTCGACCGATTCGGTCGAGGCCGCCGACGTGGTCGACACCGACATGCAGTACCTCTACAGCGATGGCGAGTACTGGCATTTCATGAATCCGGAGAGTTTCGAACAGGTGCAGGCCGACGAGACCGGCATGGGCGGCGCGGAGAAGTGGCTGAAGGGCGAGGAGACCTGCGTGGT
This sequence comes from Luteimonas sp. A482, assembly GCF_054072655.1. Taxonomy (NCBI): domain Bacteria; kingdom Pseudomonadati; phylum Pseudomonadota; class Gammaproteobacteria; order Lysobacterales; family Lysobacteraceae; genus Luteimonas; species Luteimonas sp. A482. Next base: position 1,933,153 of record NZ_JBSVRO010000001.1, on the reverse strand, counting down.
CACGCTGTGGAACGGAACGCCGATCATGGTGACGCCGCCGAACTTCGTGGAGCTGAAGATCACCGAGACCGACCCTGGCGTGCGCGGCGACACCTCCGGCGGCGGCGGCAAGCCGGCCACGCTGGAAACCGGCGCGGTGGTCCGGGTGCCGCTGTTCGTGGGCCAGGAAGAAATGATCAAGGTCGACACCCGCTCCGGCGAATACGTCAGCCGGGTGAAGTGACGCAACGGCACGCGCGATGCGCGTGCCGTTGCGTCATCCCGAGTCGCAGGCGAGGGATCTCATCCGGGGCGAGGCCGCCCATCGCCGCGCGCGATGCGCGTGCCGTTGCGTCATCCCGAGCCGCAGGCGAGGGATCTCATCCGGGGCGAGGCCGCCCATCGCCACGCGCGTTGCGCGTGCCTTGCGTCATCCCGAGCCGCAGGCGAGGGGTCTCTTCCAATCAGTGGTGCGGCTGCTGTCGGGTCCGCTGCGCCGGTCCGGAGCGGCAGGCAAGCAAATGGGCACGCGCCCGGCCTTCAACGCGGCGTCCAATGCGACCTGTCAGAATGTCGGCATGACGGACATTCCCCCTCCCCAGGCCTGTGACCTGCTGATCGAAGCCGGTTTCGTCGTGCCGATCGTGCCGCATGGCGTGGTGCTCGAGGATCACGCCGTGGTCGTGCGCGATGGCGTCATCGTCGCGGTCCTGCCGATCGCGCAGGCGCGCAGCCGCTTCGCGCCGAAGGAGACGGTGTCGCGCCCCGACGCGGCGCTGATCCCCGGCATGGTCAACGCCCACACCCACAACCCGATGACGCTGTTGCGCGGGGTCGCGGACGACCTGCCGCTCAAGGTCTGGCTGCAGGAGCACATCTGGCCGATCGAGGGTGCGGTGATGAGCCCGGCCTTCGTCGAGGATGGCGTGACCCTGGCGATCGCCGAACTGCTGCGTGGCGGCGTGACCTGTGTCAACGAGAACTATTTCTTCCCAGACGTGCAGGCGGCGACGTACAGGAAGTACTGCTTCCGCGCACGCATCGGCCTGCCGGTGATCGATTTCCCGACCGCCTGGGCCGCCAGCGACGACGAGTATTTCGACAAGGCCGGCGCTGTCCACGACCAGTGGCGCGACGATCCGCTGGTGGCCACCGCGTTCGCGCCGCACGCGCCATACACGGTCAGCGACGCCAACTTCGAGCGTGTGCGCATGCTGGCCGACCAGCTCGACGTGCCCGTGCACCTGCACCTGCACGAGACCGCGCAGGAAGTACAGCAGTCCCTGAAGGAGCACGGCCAGCGCCCGATCGCGCGGCTCGACCGGCTGGGCCTGGTCAACGACCGCCTGATCGCGGTGCACATGACCCAGCTCACCGAAGCCGAGATCCACCTGTGCGCCGAACGCGGCGTGAGCGTGGTGCATTGCCCGGAGTCCAACCTCAAGCTGGCATCCGGGTTCTGCCCGGCCTGCGCGCTCGAACGTGCCGGCGTCACGCTCGCGATCGGCACCGACGGCGTGGCCAGCAACAACGATCTCGACATGTTCGGTGAAACCCGCACCGCGGCGCTGCTGGCGAAGGCCGTCGCCGACGACGCCGCTGGGCTGGACGCGTTCACGGCGCTGCGTGCCGCGACCCTCGGCGGGGCGAAGGCGATCGGCTTCGACCACCTGATCGGTTCGATCGAGCCCGGCAAGCAGGCCGACCTGGCCTGCGTCGACCTGTCCGCACTGGAGACGCAGCCGCTGTACCACGTGGTCTCGCAGCTGGTCTATGCGACCGGCCGCCACCAGGTCGACGACGTGTGGATCGGCGGCCGCGCGAAGCTGCGCAACGGCCTGCTGGTGGACATGGATGCGGACGCCATCGTCGCCAATGCGCGGCAGTGGCGCGAGCGCATCGCCACGGTCCGCACCGGTTGATCCGTTCGGCCGTCATTCCAGTGCAGGCTGCAATCCATAGCTCGCGCCGCTGCGCATCGGCCCCCGAATCCATCACCAATCCATACCGCCATCCACGTCCAGCCTCCTGGCTGCCGCCAACCCCCAGCTTGCACTGGACCGATTCATCGAGATTGCCGACATGAGCACTGCCTCCGCCCGCGGGACCAACTTCCACCAGGCCGAACTCGACCGGTTTGCCGCGCTCGCCAACCGCTGGTGGGATCCGGCTGGTCCGCAGAAGCCCCTGCACGCGCTCAATCCCGCGCGGCTGGGTTACGTGGCCGCCCGCACGCCGCTGTCCGGCGCCAGGGTGCTGGACGTGGGCTGCGGCGGCGGACTGCTCAGCGAGGCCATGGCCAAGGCGGGCGCGGAGGTCACCGCGATCGATCTCGCCCCGGAGCTGGTGAAAGTGGCGCGGCTGCATGCGCTCGAATCCGGCGTGCACGTGGACTACCGGGTGCAGGCGGTCGAGGCGCTCGCGGCCGAGCAGCCCGGCACGTTTGACGCGGTCACCTGCATGGAGATGCTCGAGCACGTGCCCGATCCGGCCGCCATCCTCCATGCCTGCGCGGCGCTGCTGCGCCCCGGCGGACGCCTGTTCGTCTCCACCATCAATCGCACGCCGGCCGCGTTCGCACTCGCCATCGTCGGTGCGGAGTACATCGCGCGCCTGCTGCCGACCGGGACCCATCGCTACAGCGAGTTCATCCGCCCGTCCGAGCTGGCCGGCTGGCTGCGCGCCGCCGGCCTGGGGCTGGAGGATGTCAGCGGCATGATGTACGAGCCGTGGCGCAACTCGGCCCGGATCGTGTCGCGCACCGACGTGAACTACCTGGCGTGCGCGTTGAAGCCGTGACGACTTCCCAGGCGCGGCCAGCCGGCCGTTTCCCCCGCGGCGTCCTGTTCGACCTCGACGGCACCCTGCTCGACAGTGCGCCGGACATGCTCGCCACGCTCAACCGCATGCGTGCCTCGCGGGGCAGGGCGCCGATGATGCTCGAGGCGATCCGTCCCCACGTCTCGCGCGGCGCCCGGGCGATGGCCTCCGCCGCTTTCCCCGACGTGGCAGCCGAAGCCGTACCGGAGCTGGTGCCCGAGTTCCTGGAGGTCTACCGCGAGGAACTCGGCCATCACGGCCGGCCCTTCGAAGGCATCGAGGCGATGCTCGGCGCACTGGAAGCCGACGGCGTGCGCTGGGGCATCGTCACCAACAAACCCGAGCGCCTGGCCCGCGAGCTGCTGCCGATGCTGGGCTGGGACCGCCGCAGCGGCGTGCTGGTCGGCGGTGATTCGCTGGCCGAACGCAAACCGCACCCGTTGCCGCTGTTGCATGCGGCCGCGGCGATCGGCATCGATCCGTCCGTCTGCGCCTACGTCGGCGACGACCGCCGCGACATCGACGCGGCGCGTGCCGCGGGCATGGCCTCGGTGGTCGCGCTCTGGGGCTACAGGCTGGCAGGCGACGATCCGGCGGCGTGGCAGGGCGACGTGATGGTCCACGCGCCGGCGGAACTGCTCGATCCGGCGGTCTGGCCGGATGTTCGCGGCTGAAGCCGCTCCTACAATAAGGCGATGGACGATTCCGCTTCGCTCGACAGCTTCCTTGGCAAGTGGCGCACGCGCTGGCCCGAGTGGGAACTGCTCACCATCTTCGTGCCGGCGCCGCAGCGGGGCGTGGTCGCGGCCTGGTTCACCTTGCTGCAGGAGCTTGGCGATGCGGCCTGGGCCGGCGCGGAGCCGGCGCCGGGGCTGGCCAAGCTGGCCTGGTGGCAGGAGGAACTGGTCGGCTGGAGCAGGGGCGCGCGGCGGCATCCGCTGGGCGTGACGCTGCAGCGGCTTGAGGCGCCCTGGGAACCCCTGGGGCGGGCGCTGGCTGCCTTGCCCGCCACGCGTGCGCCCGAATCGGCAGGCGACGACAACCGCGCACTGGAACTCTTCGTCGGCGCAATGCTCGCCTGCGAGGCGGCCCTGTTCGACGGAAGCGCGGTGCAGGGTCCCGCGCTCGCCGCCGGCGTAGGCGACCTGCGCGCCATGCGCGCGCTGGTGCAGGGTGGCCCGCTGCCCGAAGCCGGCATGGGTGCCGCGCCGGTGGGCCTGACCCGGCCGCGACGCCTGCACCAGGTCGCCCTCGACGAGCGCCTGCGCCGGCAGGCCAGCGGCGAGGCCATGGTGCGACCGGCAACGCTGCGCCTGCTGCTTGCCGGCTGGCGCGCCGCGCGCTGCGGATAGCGACAACGCAGCGTTGCGCGGGCGTTGCAGCCTGGGCCGTTAAACTGTCGCCTTTCCCGCTGTTGGATGTCCCGTGACCCAGACCCCCGCCCGCAACCTGCCCGACGTCGCCGGCGATGCCGCCCGCGCCGCCCGAGTGCTCGACTGGGTGGGCATGGACCGCATCTCGCTGCCGCTGCGTATCGCAGGGGAGGGCGGGGAGACCCACCTCGTGCCGGCCATGGTCGACGTGGCGGTGAACCTGTGCAACCCCGACGCCCGCGGCATCCACATGTCGCGGCTTTACCTGCGCCTGCAGGACGCGCTGGCCAGCGAATTGCCGGGCCACGCGATGTTGCGCCGGGTGCTGCAGGACTGCATCGACTCGCAGCAGGGCCTGTCCTCGAGCGCACGCGTGGTGATCCGCTACGGGCACATGCTGCGGCGGCCCGCCCTGGCCAGCGGGCACAGCGGCTGGAAGACCTACCCGGTCGAACTTTCGGCGCAGTTGGCCGATGGCCACCTGGCCTTGGACCTGGCGTTCTCGGTCGAGTATTCGAGCACCTGCCCCGCCTCCGCGGCGCTGTCGCGGCAGCTCAACGCGGAGCGCTTCGCCGGGGATTTCGCCGCGGCCGAACCGTTGTCCGTTGGCGTCGTCCATGACTGGCTGGCCTCGCCGCGCGGGCTGGCCGCCACGCCGCACGCGCAGCGCAGCCGCGCCGACATCAGCGTGCGCCTGCGCCCCGCCTTCGACCGGCTGCCCTTGGCCGAGCTGGTCGACGCGATCGAGGACAGCCTGGGCACGCCGGTGCAGACCGCGGTCAAGCGCGAGGACGAGCAGGCCTTTGCCGCGCTCAACGCCGCCAACCTGATGTTCTGCGAGGACGCCGCGCGCCGTGTTGCCGCGGCGCTGCAGGCGGACGCGCGGGTCGAGCGTTTCGAGGCCACCGTGTCGCATTTCGAGAGCCTGCACGCCCACGACGCCGTGGCGAGGGTCAGCTCGGCCCGCTGAACCCGGTCCGCCGATGGTTCCCCGACAGCGGCGATCGGATACGATCGCGCCATGGGGGATCCACGTCATCGTGATGCGTGGTGCGGCTGGCTGCTGTGCCTGCTGCTGTTGTGCCCGTCGTTGGCGGGTGCAGTCGGTCTGAGCGTGCGCGAACTGCGCGACGACCCGCCGGTCGCCGAGGTGCTGGCAGGCCGGCACGACGCGCGGCTGCTACCCCCACAGCCGACGCCCTATCTCCAGCAGGCCGGGCGCGAGGCGCAATGGTGGAGGATCGAGGCCGCCGCGCCGATCGATGCGGCTGACGCGCCGCAGCTGGTGATGCGCTCGCCGCGCTACTACCAGGTCGAAGCCTGGACACCCGGTTCCGTAGCGCCCACCCGACACGCGCTCTACGGTGAACATGCCGACGACCGTTACTCGCACCGCGCCCTGGTGATCGACCTGCCCCACGGGATCCCGGCGGGGCAGGCGGTGTGGCTGCGCGTGGAGCACCGCTCCAGCAATGTGTCGCCGCTGTCGGTGGAACCGCGCGACCAGGTGCATCGGGAAGATCTGGTGTTCGTCGCTTGGCGAAGCCTGGTGCTGACCAGCCTGGCGGTACTCGCGGTCCTGGGGCTTGCGTTCTGGGGCGGTACCGGCGAGCGCAGCTACGCGTACTTCAGCGCCATGCTGATCTTTGCGTTCGGTTACCTGGCGGCGATCAGCGGCGATCTGCGCTGGCTGGGTGGCGCGGACGTGTTCGGTGATGTCAGGGCCAACCGCGTCCTTGGGTGTCTGGGCGTGGTGTTCAGCAACCTGTTCCAGAGCGCCTACCTGGATCTGCGTCGGAAGGCACCCGTGTTCGACCACCTGCTTCGCGGGGGCACCCTGGTTGCAGCGGTCGCGGGGGGCATTTCAGTATTTGCGACCTGGAAGGTGCTCGCGTTGGCGGGCAACCTCTCGTTGCTGTATTCGGCCGTGGTCCTGCTGGCGGCAAGCAGCGTGCTTTCGCTGAGGGGCGAACGTGCGGCACGCGTGGTCCTGGCCTCGTGGAGCGGGCTGATGGTGTTCTGCGGCCTGGCCGCTGCGGAGATGATGGGCTTCTGGGTCGGCCCCACGTGGCTCGGCCAGGGGCTGGCCGGCAGTTTCGTCCTCGCCAGCCTGCTGCTGGCGTTGGGCCTGTCGGACAAGCTGCTGCAGCTGCGCCGCGATCGCGACCACGCCAGCCGCCAGGCCTCGGTCGACCCGGTGACCAAGACCCTGAACCGGCACGGCATCGAAGAGCGCTTGTTCAAGGAAGTCGAGGCCGCGCGCAACCGCAAGGGTTCGCTGTCGATCGCGTTCATCGACGTGGACTGCTTCAAGGACATCAACGACCGCCACGGACACAGCGTCGGCGACCAATGCCTGCGCATCGTGTGCTGGCGGCTGCGCAATCAATTGCGTCGCAGCGACGCGCTCGGCCGCTACGGCGGTGACGAGTTCCTGGTGGTGCTGCCGGGCCACGACGCGGACTCGGCGCTGCGGATCGCCGAGCGCATGCGGGTCTCGGTCAACTGCCGGCCGCTGTCGATGCCCGATGCCAGCATCCGCTCGACGCTGAGCATCGGCGTGGCCGAACTGACGCCGGGCGAATCGATGTCCAGCCTGTTCGAGCGGGCAGACACGGCGCTGTACGCCAGCAAGTCGGCCGGGCGCGACCGCGCCCTGGCCGCCTCCCCACCGGAAGGCCTCTGGACCACGTGACCCAAGGAGTCATCGCCATGGATATGCAAGCGGATAAAGCAGCGACACCTACTCTTCCTCTTCCCGCAGCGGAGCTTCGCACCGGCGACGTGCTGCTGATGATGGGCGATGGGCCGCTGTCGGACCTGATCGCCTGGGCCAGCGACAGCATCTACAGCCACGCAGCCATCGTGGCCGACGCGGGCGACCTGATCGAGGCCTCGACTGCGGGCGTGCGTCGCTATCCGATCGCCACGCGCCTGGAAAACAAGACCAAGTACCATTTTATCGACGCTCTGCGGATGGAGGGCCAAGGCGCTGCCCCGCTGACCGGCGCCGACAGTGCAGCCGTGCTCTCCAGGGCGGTGAGCCTGCTCGGCACCCCTTACCCCATCGACCAGCTGGCCCTGTTTGGCGCGATCATGGCCGTGCGCGGCAAGTGGCCGACGCACCCGTTGGGCAGGCTGGTGGTCCGCGTGGCCCTCGACCACGCCGTGCCGGACCAGACCGACAGCGTGGTCTGCAGCGAAGTGGTGTACCGCGCCTACGCCGAATGTGCGGCCACGCCGCAGGGCCGGCTGGCGCCGGTGATCGTGGTCGGTGAGCGCGGCACCGCGCCGTTCCCGGAAATCGACTGGAAGACGTTGTTCGACGAGATCTGGCCGCTGCTCCATCCCGAGGGCCAGCAGCGCCTGCAGGCAACGCGGATGCAGCTCAACTCGATGCGCAGCGCACAGGTGCATGGCCTGCATGCAGAGTTCGAGGCGCTAGCGGACATCAGCGACGAGGAGCTGGAGTTGGCACGCCAGGCGGTGCTGGGCCAGAGCGGGCTGCTGGCAGGCGCGGGGACAGAAGCCGTGGACGCGCGGATGGGTGGCCCCGGCACCGTGGTGCCCAGCCCCAACCCGCGACTGGTCTCGCCGCAGGACCTGGCGGTCTCGCCAAGCCTGTCGCTGCTGGGACGGCTGATGCAGCGCGACGCGGGGTGATCCTGAAGGGGGACGCCAGTCTGGCGAAGGTTTTGCCACGGATTGCGCGGATGACGCGGATTAGCAGCACGGATGGCGTTGCAGCGACTCACCGGGGGTCTGCCATGACCTGATCCGCGTCATCCGTGGCCAAAACACCGGCTCCACAGCCGACGCCATCCAAACGCAGTGGAAGATCTGGCTTTGGTGGTTGCATGCGCAGATCCCTCGCTGGCGCTCGGGATGACAGCGTTGGGGCGGATCGAGGGGACGCGGAGGGGCTGCAACGTGCCGCCGCGTGCGGAGCAGTGACGGTCCTAGAGCTGTCGTTCCAGCACCAGCTGCGGATCGATCCGCACGTCGAACCAGCTCATTCCCCAGTGCAGGTGCGGCCCGGTCGAGCGTCCGGTCGAGCCCACCGCCGCAATCACCTGTCCCTGTTCCACGCGGTCGCCCGGCTTCACGTCGATCCGCGATAGGTGCAGGAAATTGCTGCTGATGCCGTGGCCGTGGTCGATCAGCACGGTGCCGCCGGTGAGGTAGAGGTCCGGGTCGGCGAAGGTCACGACGCCTGCCGCGGGCGCCTTGACCGCCGTGCCGCTGGCGGCGGCGATGTCCATGCCCGAATGTGGTGCGCCCGGCTTGCCGTTGTAGACGCGCGCACGTCCGAAGCGCCCGCTGATGCGGCCTTCGACGGGGCGGACGAAGGGCGTGGTGAAATCGGTGCGTGCGTCGTCGCGCAGCCGTGCCTCGGACACGCGCGCCTGTTCGCGACGGATGCGTTCGGCGGTGGCCGGCGGCGGATCGACCGTCTTCTGCGGTACCCCGTCCACGCGCTGGAGCGGCCAGTCACGCGGCGTGACAGCGATGCGGACCTGTTCGCTGCTGCCGTCGGGGCGGATCACCTTCACCGACAGCGGGCCGGCGGTATCGCGTCCCACCCCGAACACCGCCGTGCCGTAGCCGGTGGTCCGCAGGCGCCGGCCCGCGTATTCCACCGCGCTGCCCGGCGGCACCTTGCCGATCACCATCGCGCCCTGATGGACGCTGGCAGGAAAGACCACGCGCTGGTCCGAAGTGGCCGCCTCCGGCAGCGCCAACACCGGCAGGCTGCCAGCAATACCTGTTGCGAGCGCCACGCTGGCCGCAACCGCCAGGGTCCGTGCCCGCAGGCTGCGCCCCGACCTCAACGTGCGAACTCCAGGCGTCGGCCCGCCGGCGAGCCGACCAGCTCGGCGCCGTTCCAGGCCAGCGCGCCATTGACCCAGGTCGAGGCGATGCGCGAACGGAAGGTCGTCCCCTCAAATGGCGACCAGCCGCACTTGGAGAGCACGTCCTCGCGCCGCACGGTGAACGGCGTGTCCTCGACCAGCACCAGGTCGGCGAAGAAACCTTCGCGCAGGAAGCCGCGCTCCTTCACGTCGAACAGCTGCGCCGGCGCGTGCGCGAACTTCTGCACCACGCGCGCGATATCGAAATGTCCCTCGTGCACGCATTCCAGCGCCGCCACCAGGGCGAACTGCACCAGCGGCAGCCCGCTGGGCGCGCGCACGTAGGGGTTCTGCTTTTCCTCCCAGGTGTGCGGCGCGTGGTCGGTGGCCAGCACGTCGATCACGTCCCCCGCCAGCGCTTCGAGCAGGGCGGCGCGGTCGCTTGCGTCCTTGATCGCCGGGTTGCACTTGATCTGGTGGCCCAGCCGTGCGTAGTCGGCGCGGTCGAAGCGCAGGAAATGGATGCAGGTCTCGGCGGTGATGCGCTTGCGGCTGCCGTCGGCACGGATCATCGGCCCGCGTTCGAACAGCGCCAGCTCGTCGGCCGTGGAAATGTGCAGCACGTGCAGGCGGGTGTCGTGGCGACGCGCCAGCTCCAGTGCCAGGCGGGTGGACTTGATGCAGGCTTCGCGCGAGCGGATGTCCGGGTGGCATGCGGCCGGGATGTCGTCGCCGTACTTCGCCCGATACTCGGCGAGGATCGCGTCGATGGTCGGCGTGTCCTCGCAGTGGGTGATGATCGGCACCGGCGTGTCGCGGAAGATCGCGTCCAGCGTCTGCGGGTTGTCCACCAGCATGTTGCCGGTGGACGCGCCCATGAACACCTTCAGCCCGGGCGTGGCGCGTGGATCGATGCCGCGCACGTCTTCGAGGTTGTCGTTGCTGGCGCCGAAATAGAAGCCGTAATTGGCGCGGGCGCGGCCGGCCGCGCGCGAATACTTGTCTTCCAGCGCCTCGCGGTTGAGCGTCGGTGGGCTGGTGTTGGGCATGTCCATGAAGCTGGTCAGGCCGCCCGCGACGGCCGCGGCTGATTCGCTGGCCATGTCGGCCTTGTGCTCGAGCCCGGGTTCGCGGAAATGCACCTGGTCGTCGATCATGCCCGGCAGCAGGCGTCGGCCGGCGGCATCGACCACGGTCTCGCCGGCCCGCGCGGACAGGCCGCTGCCGATCGCGGCGATGCGATCGCCGCTGATGCGCAGGTCGCCCTCGAATTCACGGCCTTCGTTCACCAGCCGGGCGTTCACGATCAGGGTGTCGGACATTCAGCCGTTTCCATCGGTCTTGGGCGGCACTGGGTCCAGGCCGCCCGGGTGAAGGGGATGGCAGCGGCCGATCCGGCGCAGGGCCAGCCAGCCGCCGCGCAGCGCGCCGAACCGCCCGATTGCCTCCATCGCGTATTCCGAGCAACTGGGCACGAATCGACAGCGCGGGCCGAGCAGCGGACTGATGAAGCGCTTGTAGCCGCGCAGCAGGGCGATGAGGAGGCGATCGATCACGGCGATGGTGGAAAACTCCGGCGCGGTTGCCGCTGCCGCCGGGGCAGGGTATAACACCCCGCTTTTCCCGTCCAAGGGAATCAAGAGGGATCGCATCAAGTGGCAGTCAAGAAGTCGGCGAAAAAGCCCGCGCAGCCAGCGAAAACGGCAAAGCCCATCGCCAAGGCGGCAAAGCCCGCAGCCAAGGCAGTGAACAAGGCGCCAGCGAAGAAGTCGCCGGTGAAGAAGGCGGCCGTGAAGCCGGCTGCGAAAAAGGTGGTCGCAAAGCAGGCGCCGGCGAAGAAGGTCGCACCGGCGGTCCGCAAGCCGGCCAAACCGGTTGCGGTCGTGAAGCCGGCCGCGAAGGCGGCGCCCGCGCCCGTGAAGAAGGCGGCCAAGCCGATCGCGAAGAAGGCGGCGGCTCCGGCGGTGAAGACCGCCCCGGCCAGGCCGGCACCGGCGCCGAAGAAGTCCGCCGTGGCCAAGGCCGCGCCGGCACCGGCCAGCAAGAGCGCAGCGGTCGCGAAGAAGACCAAGGCCGCGCCCGCCGCGCCCCAGGCCAGCAAGGCATCGCCGGCGCGGGTCAGCAACCGCCCGCGCGTGCAGGGCAAGGTCGCGGTCGCCCTGACCGGCAGGTCCTCCACCCCGGCGCCGCGCGCCAAGGTCAAGGTGGTGCCCTACGAGACCGATCCGGAAACCGGCCGTCCGATCCCCCCGGAGGGCTACAGGCCGAGCGCGGACGAGGAGTACATGAACCCGCTGCAGCTGGAGTATTTCCGGCAGAAGCTGCTCAGCCGCCGTGAGGAACTGGTCGACGAGTCGCGCCAGACCATCGAGAACCTCAAGGACGAGGTGCGTGACGTCGGCGACGAGGCCGAGCGCGCCAGCCGCGAGACCGAGAACGCACTCGAGCTGCGTACTCGCGACCGCTACCGCAAGCTGATCAACAAGATCGAGAGCATCATCCGCCGCGTCGGCGAAGGCGACTACGGCTACTGCGTCGAAACCGGCGAGGAAATCGGCCTCGATCGGCTGGAGGCGCGCCCGCAGGCCGAACGCACCATCGACGCCCAGGAACGCTGGGAACATATGCAGAAGCAGATGGGCGACTGAGGTCCAGAAAAACCCCGCGAAAGCGGGGTTTTTCTTGGTTCTTCTCCCAATCAAGGGCGAAGGTGGGCACGGTTGCTGGAAGTCCCGTGCGGGCTTCGAATTGGACGCCGCTGCTTCTGGCGCGAAGCTTCGATGCCATCTGTTCGAAGCCACATCAGTCACTGGGCGATGGTCGTTCCGGGGCGGGGGTTGCGGAGAGCAGCGCATGGATGCGCTGCGGCGGCGAGTCAGCCATGGATGGCTGACCGAGCCGGGGAGCAACCCCCGGCCCGGGACGACCCCCGGCCGCAGACCTGATCCATTTGCTTGCAATCCGACTGACTCCTCGAATGGGAGGAGAGCCTCCTTTCATTGCTGGCGGAGGGCCGTGACCGAAATTGCGGAGCTCGTCCCTCGCTCCGAATCTCCATCCCTTCACTTCAGTTCGCTGAACTGCAGTCTGCGCAGCCGTGGCGCGCGCCATGCGGTGACCGCAGCCACGCCCATCGTCACGCAGCCGCCCAGGACCACGGCGGGCACCAGGCCCAGCAGGCGCGCCATGGAGCCGGCGTAGAAGGCGCCGATCTCGTTGGATGATCCAACGAACAGGCCGTTGATCGACGAGACGCGCCCGCGCATGTGGTCGGGCGTGGCCAGCTGCATGATGGTCGAACGGGTGACGACCGACACGCCGTCGCACACCCCCGACAGCAGCAGGAAACAGGCCGACAGCCAGAACGCGCCCGACAGGCCGAAGCCCACCATGCACAAGCCGAATCCGACCACGGACAGCAGCAGCACGCGTCCGGCATGGCGGTCCAACGGATGCCGCGCCAGCCAGATGCCCACCGCGACCGCGCCCAGTGCCGGTGCGCCGCGCAGGATGCCGAGGCCTTCCGGCCCGTAATGCAGGATCTCCTGGATGAAGGCCGGCGCCAGCGAGATCGCGCCGCCGAACATCACCGCGAACATGTCCAGCGCCAGCGCGCCCAGCAGCACCTGGTGGCCGAACACGAAGCGCGCGCCCTCGGCGATGCTGGCGAAGATCGGCGCACGCTGCAGCTGCGGCGCCGGTTCGCTGACCCGCAGGCGCAGCATCGCCACCGCCGCGCACACCGCGAACACCGCGGCCACGCCGTAGGCGACGGGTTTCCCGGCCCAGCCGACCAGGACGCCGCCGATCGCCGGCCCGGTCACCAGTCCAGACTGGAACACGATGCTGCCCAGGCTGGCGCCGCGCACGTACTGCTCGCGCGGCAGCACGCGTGCAAACAGCGCGTTGTAGACCGGGCCGAGGAAGGCGCGCACGCAGCCGGTGAGCGCGATGGCCGCGTAGATCGCGGCCGTGCCGGCGGATGCCCACCAGCCCGTGGCGATCGCGACGAGCAGCAGCGGCGTGATCGCCAGGCAGCCGGCGGCGAGGGCACCGAGCCGGCGCCGCGGCAGCACGTCCACCAGGTAGCCGGCAAACGGCGCCACGCAGAAGTAGGGCAGCACCTCGGCCAGGCCGATCAGGCCTAGCATCCAGGGGTCGCGGGTCAGCTCGTAGACGTGCCAGCCAACCGTCACCGCGACGCACTGGTAGGAAAGGATCGTGAAGATCCGAAACCCCATCAGCAGGCGGAAGTCGCGGTTGCGCAGCGGTGCCGCGCGGCTGTCCTGCGGGCGGGTGGTCGTACCGCGGCTCACGCGAGCGCGCGCTGGGCAGCCTCGCGGATGAAGGCCAGCAGCGAGGCCAGGCCATTGCTGCGCGTCGGCGACAGGTGCTTGGCCAGGCCGATATCGGCGATGTAGCTGGCGTCGTTGTCGAGGATCTCGCGCGCGCTGCGCCCCGAGTACACGCGCAGGGCAAGGAAGATCAGCCCCGAGACGATGGCCGAATCGCTGGCCGCGGCGAAATCCAGGCGCGAGGCGTCGCCCGAAGGAACGATCCAGACCAGCGACTGGCAGCCAAGCAGGCGATGTTCCTCGATCCTGAGCACATCCGGGAACGGCGGCAGCTTGCGGCCGAGGTCGATCAGGTACTGGTAGCGCTCGGACCAGTCGCTGAAGAAGGCGAATTCCTCACGGATCGTCGCCTGGGCCTCGGCGGCAGTGGATTCGAGGGGGAAGGGGGAGTCGTTCACGTCGTTCCTGTTGATGTGCTCCCTCCTCCGCGAAGCGGGGGGAGGGTTGGGGTGGGGCCCGGCTTGCGCCACGTCGGCCCCGTCCCCACTCGGGTCTCGTATCGCGCATCCTGCGCCTGCGAGGAAGGCCTCAGGCCCGCTTCCAGCGTACGCCCTGCGGCGTGTCCTCGAGCAGGATGCCTTCGCCCGCGAGCTGGTCGCGGATCGCATCGGCGCGCGCGAAGTCCCGCGATTTCTTCGCCGCCGCGCGCTCGTCCACCAGCGCCTGGATGCGCGCCTCGTCATCACCCGATGCGCCGCGCGCGAACCATGCCTGCGGCGACTGTCGCAGCAGGCCCAGCGCCAGGCCCGCGCCCAGCAGTTCCGCCTTCAGGCGCGCGCGATCCTGCGTCGACTGCGCCTTGCGTGCCTCGCCGGCAATGCGGGCCAGCTCTGCCAGCGCAGCGGGCGTGTTGAGATCGTCGTCGAGCGCACTCTCGACCGCCTGCGGGATCGCCGGGCCCGCGTCGACATCGCCGAGGTCGCGCAGCGTGCCGTACAGCCGGTCCAGTGTGCGCACGCTCTGCTCGATCAGCGAATCCGACCAGTCCAGCGGCTGTCGGTAGTGCGCCGACAGCAGCGCGTAGCGCAGCGCCTCGGGCGGATGCTGGCCGACCAGGTCGTGCACCTTCTCGATGTTGCCCACCGACTTGGACATCTTCGCGCCCGAAAGCGTCAGCATGCCGTTGTGCAGCCAGGTGCGGGCGAAGATGCGGCCGCCGTGCGCGCATTCGCTCTGCGCCACCTCGTTCTCGTGGTGCGGGAACTGCAGGTCCACGCCGCCGGCGTGGATGTCGATGGTTTCGCCCAGGTGCGCGGCCGCCATCGCCGAGCATTCGATGTGCCAGCCGGGCCGGCCGCGGCCCCATGGCGAATCCCAGCCGGGCAGGTCTTCCGTGGACGGCTTCCACAGCACGAAATCGCCGGCGCTGCGCTTGTACGGTGCCACTTCCACTCGCGCACCGGCCAGCATGTCGTCCGGATCGCGGCGTGAGAGCTTGCCGTAGCCGGCAAAGGTGTCGACCGCGAACAGCACATGTCCCTCGGCCAGGTAGGCGTGGCCGGACTCGATGAGCCGCGTGATCATCTCCACCATCTGCCCGATGTGTGCGGTCGCGGCCGGCTCGATGTCGGGCGCGAACGCGCCGTCCACGCCCAGCGCGGCCATGTCCTCGCGGTAGGCGGCGGCGAAGCGGTCGGTGATGGTCGAGATCGGCACGCCCTGGGCGCGGGCGGCGGCATTGATCTTGTCGTCGACGTCGGTGATGTTGCGCGCGTAGCGCAGCGTGCCGTGGCGGCGGCGCAGCAGGGCAGCCAGTACCCCGAACACGACCGGCCCGCGCGCATTGCCAATGTGCACGTAGCTGTAGACCGTTGGCCCACACAGGTACATCGTCGGGCCGGCCGGGTCGAGTGGCGCGAAGGCTTCGACCTGGCGGGTGAGGCTGTTGAACAGGCGCAGGGACATCGGCACGCAGCAGGCGAAAGCAGGCGATTCTAGAGCGTACGCAGGCCAGCGGATACCGCCGCCCACCCGCTCGACGCTGCGCGGGCCCTGCGGAAGCCCGGCGTCGCAATGACGCACAGGGCACTGCCGACAGGCGCGAGGGTTCAGCGCGGGTCCGGCATCGCTCGCCTACACTGCCGCGGATGGTCCGTCCTGCAACCTTCGCTGCCCCCCGTCGCTATCTGCCTGCTGCCCTGGCGCTGTGCCTGGCGCTGCCGGTGGCTGCGCAGCAGCCCGCTGCGCCGGCGCCGCCTTCGCAGCCGGAAAATGTGCGGATCGACTACGCCCAGGTGCTGCGTGCCGAGCCGGTGTACCAGACCCTGCGCGCGACCAGCATGGTCGAGCGCTGCGAGGCGTCGACCCCGGTCGACGACGCCGATGGAAAGACCGGCTTTGCCCGCGTCATCGGCGTGGTCAAGGGGGCGCTGACTCCCGACCCGAAAGTCGAGGAAGTGGCACCGTCGGCCGGAGGCGAATGCCGGATGGTGCCGGTGGAGCGCGAGTTCCGTCGACCGGTCGGCTACGACGTCGACTACGTGCACAAGGGCGTGAAGTACCGCTCGCGGCTGCCGGTCGACCCGGGCAACCGCGTGCAGGTGCGCGTGTCGGTGACGCCGGTGGTTGCAACGGAAACCCCTTGATTGCAGCGTTTGTGTTGCAGTGCACGGTGCCGCCATGAGACGATGCCGCCCGTGAAAAACGTCCTTGCCCACGCCGACATCCTGACCTCCGCCCGCATGGCGGCAGGCATGACCTCGCGCGCACGTCGACCGGACTCCCGCACCTGAGCTGGGTCGACCGGACGTTGTTTCCGTCATGCCGAAACCCAGCTTCCAGGCTGGGTTTTTTCGTTTCCGCGCCACCAACCGAACGTTCTTCGACCACTGGATGCCCTCGATGAAGCATTTCCTGAACACGCAGGATTGGAGCCGCGCAGACCTCGATGCCCTGCTCACGCAGGCCGCGCTGTACAAGCGCAACCGCATCGGCGATGAGCTCAAGGGCAGGTCCATCGCGCTGGTGTTCTTCAACCCGTCCATGCGCACCCGCACCAGCTTCGAGCTGGGCGCGTTCCAGCTGGGCGGCCATGCCATCGTGCTGCAGCCCGGCAAGGATGCCTGGCCGATCGAGTTCGACCTGGGCACGGTGATGGACGGCGACACCGAAGAGCACATCGCGGAAGTCGCGCGCGTGCTCGGCAGCTATGTCGATCTGATCGGCGTGCGCGCGTTCCCGAAGTTCGTCGACTGGCAGTACGACCGCCAGGACGTGGTGCTGCAGGCGTTCGCCAAGTACTCGCCGGTGCCGGTGATCAACATGGAGACGATCACCCATCCCTGCCAGGAGCTGGCCCACGTGCTGGCGCTGCAGGAGCAGTTCGGCACCACCGACCTGCGCGGGAAGAAGTACGTGCTGACCTGGACCTACCATCCCAAGCCGCTCAACACGGCAGTGGCGAACTCGGCACTGGCCATCGCCACGCGCATGGGCATGGACGTGACCCTGCTGTGCCCGACACCCGAATACGTGCTCGACGAGCGCTATATGGGCTGGGCGCAGGCCAATGTCGCCGAGAGCGGCGGTTCGCTGGCCGTCAGCCACGACATCGAGAGCGCCTACGCCGGCGCCGACGTGGTCTACGCCAAGAGCTGGGGCGCGCTGCCGTACTTCGGTAACTGGGCGCCGGAGAAGCCGATCCGCGACCAGTACCGCCACTTCATGGTCGACGAGGCCAAGATGGCGCTGACCAACAACGCCGTCTTCAGCCACTGCCTGCCGCTGCGACGCAACGTCAAGGCCAGCGACGCGGTGATGGATGCGCCCAGTTGCATCGCCATCGAGGAGGCCGGCAACCGCCTGCACGTGCAGAAGGCGGTGATGGCCGCGCTGGTGCGACAGTAACGCTTACTCGCTTTGCTCCTTGCCCCGGCATGCAGGGGCAAGGCCGGGATGGCGGCAAACGGCCGCCGTAAAGTTTCACCCCGTCCCACACCCCCACCCAACTCTCCCCCGCGAAGCAGGGGAGGGAGCAGTACGAGAAACCTGACATGAGCGCTTCCGAATCCAAAGACATCGTCGTCGCCTTTTCCGGCGGCCTGGACACCAGCTTCTGCGTGCCCTACCTGCAGGAGCGCGGCTGGACCGTGCATACCGTGTTTGCCGATACCGGCGGAGTCGATGCCGACGAGCGTGCGGTCATCGAGAAGCGCGCCGCCGAGCTGGGCGTGTCCAGCCACGTCACCGTCGACGGCGGCCCTGCGATCTGGGCGGGCTTCGTCAAGCCGTTCGTGTGGGCCGGCGAGGGCTACCAGGGCCAGTACCCGCTGCTGGTCTCGGACCGTTACCTGATCGTGGACGCCGCGCTGGCGCGCGCCGCCGAACTGGGCACCAACGCCATCGCCCACGGCTGCACCGGCATGGGCAACGACCAGGTGCGCTTCGACCTGGCGATCAAGGCCAGCGGCGACTACCGCATCATCGCGCCGATCCGCGAGATCCAGAAGGAACACACCCAGACCCGCGCCTACGAGCAGGCCTACCTGGAGGAGCGCGGCTTCGGCGTGCGTGCCAAGCAAAAGGCCTACACGATCAACGAGAACCTGCTGGGCGTGACCATGTCCGGCGGCGAGATCGACCAGTGGGAGGCCCCGGGCGAAGGCACGCGCGGCTGGTGCGCACCGCGCAGCGCGTGGCCGGTCGAGCCGTTGACGGTCGTCCTGAAGTTCGTCAACGGCGAAGCGGTCGAGCTCGACGGCAAGGCGCTTCCGGGCGAGCAGATCCTGGGCAAGCTCAACAAGCTGTTCTCGCAGTACGGCGTCGGCCGCGGCATGTACACCGGCGACACCGTGATCGGCCTCAAGGGCCGCATCGTGTACGAGGCGCCGGGACTGGTCGCGCTGCTGACGGCGCACCGCGCGCTGGAGGAGG
This sequence comes from Luteimonas sp. A482, assembly GCF_054072655.1. Lineage (NCBI taxonomy): Bacteria > Pseudomonadati > Pseudomonadota > Gammaproteobacteria > Lysobacterales > Lysobacteraceae > Luteimonas > Luteimonas sp. A482. The sequence goes on along the minus strand of NZ_JBSVRO010000001.1, from coordinate 1,914,901 downwards.
CGGTGCTGTCCAAGCAGCAGAACCGGTTCAAGCCCGAGGTCGCGCGCAAGTGGGTGGAGCTGGTGTACGAGGGCTTCTTCCATGACCCGCTCAAGACCGACCTTGAGGCATTCCTGGCCTCGTCCCAGACGATGGTCAACGGCGAGGTCGTGCTGGAGACGCGCGGCGGCCGCGTCGATGCGGTGGCGGTGGAATCGCCGCACCTGTTGCATTCGAAGGGCGCCACCTACGCGCAGTCGGCGGACTGGGGCGTGGAGGAGGCGGAGGGCTTCATCAAGCTGTTCGGAATGAGCAGCACACTCTGGGCGGAGGTCAACCGCTGAGCGGCAACCGTCATCCCCGGCACCGTCATTCCCCGGGCCGTCATTCCAGCGCAAGCTGGAATCCATTGTCCGGACAGCCCGGAAAGCCAAGGTGGATCCCGGCTTGCGCCGGGATGACGGCCTGGGCCGGATCCCGATAGCGAACATCGCCATGCTGCCTTCCATCCTCCAACACCTCGAAGCCCTGGTGTCATTCGACACCCGCAATCCGCCGCGTGCGATCACCGCCGGCGGCATCTTCGACTATGTCCGTGCGCAGCTGCCGGATTTCCGCATCGAGGTCAGCGACCACGGTGCCGGCGCCGTGTCGTTGTTCGCCGTGCGCGGCAATCCCACGCGGCTGTTCAACGTGCACCTGGACACGGTGCCGTCCTCGCCCCATTGGAGCGCCGATCCGCACGTGCTGCGCGTGGACGGCGAGCGCGCGACCGCGCTGGGCGCCTGCGACATCAAGGGCGCGGCGGCCGGCCTGATTGCCGCGGCGCAGGTGACGCAGGGCGACGCGGCCTTCCTGTTCAGCAGCGACGAGGAGGCCAACGATCCGCGCTGCATTGCCGGCTTCCTGGCGCGCGACCACGGTTTCCGCGACGTGGTCGTGGCCGAGCCGACGGAGTGCGAGGCGGTGCTGGCGCATCGCGGCATCAGCGCGGTGCGCATGGCGTTCCGCGGAAAGGCGGGACACGCCTCGGGCACGGCCGCGCTGGACGCGAGCGCGGTGCACCACGCGGTGCGCTGGAGCAGCCGTGCGCTCGACTTCGTCGGCATGGAATCGCACCGGCGTTTCGGCGGACTGACTGGGCTGCGCTTCAACATCGGCCGGGTCGAGGGTGGGATCAAGGCCAACGTGATCGCGCCGGCGGCCGAGGTGCGCTTCGGCTTCCGTCCGCTGCCCTCGCACGACATCGACCAACTGCACGCGGCCTTCCGCGGGTTCGCTGCACCCGAAGGCCTGGAGGCCTACGAGGAAACCTTCCGCGGCCCCTCGCTGCCGTCCGGCGCCATCGCCGCGGCCGAGGAGCGCCGCCTGGCCGCGCGCGACCTCGCCGACGAGCTCGGCCTGCCGATCGGCAACGCGGTGGATTTCTGGACCGAGGCCTCGCTGTTCTCCCAGGCAGGGATGACCGCGCTGGTGTTCGGCCCTGGCGCCATCGCCCAGGCGCACACCGCCGACGAATGGGTTTCGCTTGAACAACTGCAACGCTACGGCGGCATCGTCCGCGACATCCTGAGCGCATGAACATCCAAGCCAACCGCCAGACCCGGCAGACCATCGTGCGCCTGCTTTCGAGCATGGGCAGCGCGAAGGAGATCAGCCAGTACCTCAAGCGCTTCTCGCAGATCGACGCCAAGCGCTTCGCCGTGGTGAAGGTCGGCGGCGCGGTGCTGCGCGACGACCTGGAGGCGCTGACCTCGTCGCTGGCGTTCCTGCAGGAAGTTGGCCTGACCCCGATCGTGCTGCACGGCGCCGGCCCGCAGCTGGATGCCGAGCTGTCCGCCGCGGGCATCGACAAGCAAACCGTCAACGGCCTGCGCGTGACCTCGCCCGAGGCGCTGGCGATCGTGCGCCGCGTGTTCCAGGCCTCGAACCTGGCCCTGGTCGAAGCGCTGCAGCAGAACGGCGTGCGCGCGACTTCGATCACCGGCGGCGTGTTCGAATCCGAATACCTCGACCAGGCGACCTATGGCCTGGTCGGCGAGGTGCGCCGGGTCAACCTGGCGCCGATCGAGGCCAGCCTGCAGGCGACCTCGATCCCGGTGATCGCCAGCCTCGGCGAAACCCCGGGCGGGCAGATCCTCAACATCAATGCCGACTTCGCCGCCAGCGAGCTGGTGCGCGTCCTGCAGCCCTACAAGATCATCTTCCTCACCGGCACCGGCGGCCTGCTCGATGCCGACGGCAGCCTGATCGACTCGATCAACCTGTCGAGCGAGTACGAGCATCTGATGCAGCAGCCGTGGATCAACGGTGGCATGAAGGTGAAGATCGAGCAGATCAAGGATCTGCTCGACCACCTGCCGCTGGAGTCCTCGGTCTCGATCACGCGGCCGGCCGACTTGGCCAAGGAACTGTTCACGCACAGGGGCTCGGGAACACTGGTGCGCCGTGGCGAGAAGGTGCTGCGCGGAACCTCGTGGGACGAATTCGACCTGGGCCGCCTGCGTGAGCTGATCGAGTCGAGCTTCGGCCGCCGCCTGGTCCCCGACTACTTCGAGCGCACGCCGCTGCTGCGTGCCTACGTCAGCGAGAACTACCGCGCAGCGGTGGTGCTGACCGACGGCGGCGGCGTGACCTACCTCGACAAGTTCGCCGTGCTCGACGACGCGCAGGGGGAGGGCTTGGGCCGCGCGGTCTGGAACCTGATGCACGATGAGACGCCGCGGCTGTTCTGGCGCTCGCGCCACAACAACCAGATCAACATCTTCTACTACGCCGAATCCGACGGCTGCCTCAAGCAGGAGAAGTGGAAGGTGTTCTGGTACGGCCTGGACGGCTTCGCCGAGATCGAGCGCTGCGTGGCCCACTGCGCCACGCGCGTGCCAACGCTGCTGGACGGCTGACATGTCCATTGCCTCGCTGCCCACCGCATGGCGCACGGCGCCGCGACTGCCCGGCGCCCATGCCGTGCTCGAGCCGCTCGATGCGGCCCACGTGGACGGGCTGCGCGCGGCGGTGGAGGGCAGTGGCCTGGAGCGGCTGTGGTTCACCAACGTGCCGGCACCGGACGACGTGGGCCGCTATGTCGATGTGGCGCTTGCGGCCCAGTCCGACGGCTGCGTCCTGCCGTTCGCGGTACGCGATGCCGGTGGCGTCGTGGTCGGCACGACCCGCTTCTACGGACTTGAGCCGGAGGTGCCGAAGCTGCTGCTGGGCTACACCTGGTATGCGCCGCGCGTGCAGCGCACCGGCCTCAACACCGAGTGCAAGCTGATGCTGCTGCGACATGCCTTCGAGACCCTGGGCTGCGTCAACGTGAGCTTCGAGACCAGCTGGTTCAACCACGCCTCGCGCGCGGCCATCGCGCGCCTGGGTGCGAAACAGGACGGCGTGCTGCGCAACGCCAAGCGCCATGCCGACGGCTCCCTGCGCGATACCGTGGTGTTCTCCATCCTCGACACGGAGTGGCCGGCCGTGCGCAGCAACCTGCAGTACCGTCTGGAATCCCGTCAATGAGCAGATCTCCCGTTTCCATCGGCATCGTCGGCGCGCGCGGCCACACCGGCAGCGAGCTGATCCGGATGATCCACGACCACCCGGGCTTTGGGCTGGCGTTCGTGTCATCGCGGGAGCTCGATGGCCAGCGCGTGGCCGACCACAACGACGTCTATGCCGGCGAGCTGCGCTTTGAAAGCCTCGACGCGGATGCGGTGGCGGCCAAGGGTGCGGACGCGGTGATCCTGGCGCTGCCCAACGGCAAGGCGGCCCCCTTCGTCGCTGCGCTGGACGCTGCCAAGCCCGATACGGTGATCGTCGACCTGTCCGCCGACTACCGCTTCGACGAAGGCTGGTACTACGGGCTGCCGGAGCTGACCCGCGCACGCGGCGCGGACCAGGCGCGGATCAGCAACCCGGGCTGCTATGCCACCGCGATGCAGCTGGCGATCACACCGCTGCTCGACAGGCTTGCCGGTCCGCCGCAGTGCTTTGGCGTGTCGGGATATTCCGGCGCGGGCACCATGCCCTCGGACCGCAACAATGCCGAGCTGTTGCGCGACAACCTGATGCCATACGCGCTCGCCGACCACATGCACGAGCGTGAGGTTTCGGCGCGGCTGGGCGTGCCGGTGGAGTTCATGCCGCACGTGGCGCCGCATTTTCGCGGCATCACGATGACGGTCAACCTCTGGCTGCAGCAGCCGGTGACGGTGCAGCAGGTACGCGCCCTGTATCGCGAGCGCTACGCCGGCGAACCGCTGCTGCGCGTGGTTGACGACGCACCCTGGGTGAGCCGCATCGAAGGCCGCCATGGCGTGGAGATCGGCGGGTTCACGGTCGCGCCGGGCGGCAAGCGCGTGGTCGTGGTGGTGACGCTCGACAACCTGCTCAAGGGCGCGGCGACCCAGGCGCTGCAGAACCTCAATCTCGCGTTCGGCTTCGACGAGCTGGCCGGCGTGCCCGCCGACGCGCTGCTTCCGGTGGAGGATGGACGATGAGTGGACTGCTCTGGCAGAAGCCCGGCGTCGCGGTGGATGCTGATATCCAGCGCTTCCTGGCCGGGGATGACGTGGTCCTGGACCGCGAGTTCTTCCTGCACGACATCCAGGCCAGCACTGCCCACGCCGAAGGGCTGCAGCGCATCGGCATCCTGTCGGAAGACGAGCTGGGCGGACTCAAGCGCGAACTGGTGCAACTGGCGGAGGATTTCCGCGCCGGCGCCTTCGTGCTCGACGAGCGCTTCGAGGACGGGCACTCCGCGATCGAGGCGCGCTTGACCGAACGCCTGGGCGACGCCGGCCGCAAGATCCACACCGGCCGCAGCCGCAATGACCAGGTGCTGGTGGCGACGCGGCTGTGGCTGAAGGAGAAGCTGGCGCGCGTGGCTGCGCTGTCGAGGGACACGGCGAAGGTCGCGCTCGATCGCGCCCAAGCCGAACAGGGCCTGCCGCTGCCCGGCTACACCCACATCCAGCGCGCCGTGGTGTCTTCGGCGGGCATGTGGTGGGCGGGCTGGGCCGAGGCCTTCATCGACAACGCGATCCGTGCCGTCGACACCCTCAGGCTGGTCGACACCAACCCGCTCGGCACCGCGGCCGGCTACGGCGTCAACCTGAAGCTCGACCGCGAGCACACCACGCAGGCACTCGGCTTTGCGCGGATGCAGATCTCGCCCGTCTACGCGCAGCTCTCGCGCGGCAAGTTCGAGCTGGCCGCGCTGGAAGCGCTCGGCGGGGCGACGCTCGACCTGCGCCGGATCGCTTGGGACCTGTCGCTGTTCACCAGCGCCGAGTTCGGCTTCGTCGCGCTGCCGGCGCAGTACACCACCGGCAGTTCGATCATGCCCAACAAGCGCAACCCGGACGTGATCGAACTGATGCGCGCCACCCACGCCAGCGTGGCGGCGGCGCGTACCGAGATCGAACAGCTGCTGTCGCTGCCTTCGGGTTACCACCGCGACCTGCAGGCCTCGAAGGGCGCGATCTTCCACGGCTTCGGCCGCGGGATCGCCGCGCTGCAGCTGCTGCCCGCGCTGCTGGCCAACCTCGAATGGCGCGAAGATCGCCTGCGCGCGGCGATCGACTCGGGCATGTACGCCACCGACGTCGCCGTGGAGGCCGCGCTGGCCGGCGTGCCGTTCCGCGATGCCTACCGCGCCGCTGCCGCAAGCGCCGACAGCGCGGGGCAGGGGCGCTCGCCCGAAGGCAGCCTGGCCGCGCGGACCTCGCCTGGTGCGGCGGCCGACCTGCGGCTGGACGAGCTGCGCGCGCGCTGGGAGACCCTGTGAGCACGCCCACGACCCGCTACCTGGTGCTGCTGATGCGCCGCCCCGGCTTCGACGAGCGACTGGTCGCGCCGCACATCGCCTTCCTCGACGAACTGCGCGCCGACGGCCTGCTCGAACTCAATGGCGGCTTCAGCGATCGCAGTGGCGGCGCCTACCTGCTGCGCGGCATTGCCAGCCTGGAGGAGGCCGAGGCGATTGGCGCGCGCGATCCGCTGGCCATGCACGGTGCGTCCGACATCGTCGTGCACGAGTGGTTGGCGCGCTGAACCCATGACCACGTCCGCCTTCTCCGAACAACGCCTGCCGCCGTGGCGGCGCGCAGTGCTGAAGGTCGGCAGCAGCCTGCTGGCGGCAAACGGCGGCGGGCTGTCGACCGGCTACGCGCAGGCCATCGCCGGCTTCATCATCGCCTGCCACCAGGCCGGGCGGCAGGTGGTCGTGGTGTCGTCCGGCGCGGTCGCGGCCGGGCGCGCGATCCTGCGCGAGCAGCCGCAAGACGGCGCCGAGATGGCCGAACGCCAGGCACTGGCTGCGCTTGGGCAGGCGCGCCTGATCGGCTTCTGGCAGGGCCTGCTCGACCGCCACGTGGCGCAGGTGCTGCTGACCCACGACGACCTGCGCAACCGTCGCCGCTATCTCAACGCGCGCGCCACGCTGGCGGCGCTGCTGCGTCATCGCGCGGTGCCGGTGGTGAACGAGAACGACACGGTGTCGGTCGACGAACTCAAGCTCGGCGACAACGACAACCTCGCGGCGATCGTGGCGGCGCTGGTCGACGCGGACGTGCTGTTCATCGCCACCGACATCGACGGCCTGTACGACGCCGACCCGCGCCGTAATCCCGATGCCAAGCCGATCCAGGTGGTGTCGCAGCTGACGCCTGCGCTGCTCGCCGCCGCCGGTGGTTCGGGCAGTGAAGTGGGCACCGGCGGCATGCGCACCAAGCTTGAAGCCGCGCAGCGCGCCGCGGCCGCCGGCGTGCCCACCGTGCTGTTCAACGGCACCCGCGCCGACGTGCTGGAAGGCCTCGCGCGCGACAGCCTCTCCGGTACCCGCATCCACGCCCTGCGCAGCCGCGTGGCCGTGCGCAAGCACTGGCTGCAGAACGCACCGGCCGAACCCGGTGGCATCATCATCGATGCCGGCGCCGCGAACGCGCTGGTGGAGAAGGGCGCCTCGCTGCTGCCCGGCGGCGTGCTGACCGCGGAAGGCGACTTCCGCCGCGGCGACATGGTCGAAGTGCTGCTGCGTGACGAATCCGGCAGCCGGCGCGTCGCACGCGGCGTGAGCCAGTATTCGGCCGCCGACATCCGCCGCATCGCCCGTCGCCATTCGCGCGAGATCGAAGCTGCGCTTGGCTACAGCTACGGCGGCACCGTGATCCATCGCGACGACCTGATGCTGGTGTAGCGGCCCCCCGGCGGCGCCATCTCCGCAATGCCCACCCCAGGTTGCGAAGGAAACCGTCGAACGAACCACCGCCGCGCTGGATTACCATCACCTGCCAACTGCGCGCCACTTCACCGCACCGACAAACGCACGACGCACATGACCGACATCCGCCAGCTCGCCCTCCAGTGCCGTGACGCCGCGCAGGCGCTTGCCGTGCTGCCAACCGCGGCCAAGGACGCGATGCTGCGCGCGATGGCCGATGCGCTCGAAGCCGATGTCGCGGGCATCCTCCAGGCCAATGCACAGGATCTTGCGGCCGCCACGGAGAAGGGCGTCGGCACGGCCATGCTGGACCGGCTGCGCCTGGACCAGGCGCGTGTCGCCGCCATCGCCGCCGCGCTGCGCGAAGTGGCGGACCTGCCCGACCCGGTCGGGCAGGTCACGCGCCGCGACGTGCGCCCCAGCGGGATTTCCGTCGAGCGCGTGCGCATGCCGCTGGGCGTGGTGGCGATGATCTACGAAGCGCGGCCAAACGTGACCGCCGATGCCGCTGCGCTGTGCCTCAAGGCCGGCAATGGCGTCATCCTGCGCGGCGGCAGCGAGGCGATCCGCTCCAATACCGCGATCGCCGCCAGCCTGCATCGTGCACTCGAGGCCGCCGGCATACCTGCCGCCGCACTGACCCTGGTCGAGGACCTGCGCCGCGAGACGATGCTCGCGCTGCTGCAGCTCAGCGACATTGTCGATCTTGCCATTCCGCGCGGCGGCGAGGGCCTGATCCGCTTCGTGACCGAACACGCGCGCGTGCCGGTGATCAAGCACTACAAGGGCGTCTGCCATCTCTACGTCGATGCCGGCGTGGACCAGGACCTTGCACTGCGCCTGCTCGTGGACGGCAAGGTTTCGCGTCCCAGTGCCTGCAACGCCATCGAGACTCTGCTGGTGCATGCCGATGTCGCAAGCACATTCCTGCCACGCGCCGCGCAGACGCTGCGCGGGCACGGCGTGGCGCTGCGCGGCGACGACGCGTCGCGCGCGCTCGCCGACGGCGTTGCGCCGGCGACGGAGGCCGACTTCGACACCGAACACCTCGACCTGGTGCTCAACCTGCGCGTGGTCGATTCGCTCGACGCCGCGATCGCGCACATCCGCCGCCACGGCTCAGACCATACCGAGGTGATCGCCACGCGCGACGCTGCCAGCGCGCGCCGTTTTGTCGAGGCGCTGCGCTCGGCGGTGGTGATGGTGAACGCGTCCTCGCGCTTCAGCGACGGCGGCGAACTGGGCCTGGGCGCCGAAATCGGCATTTCCACCACGCGCCTGCATGCCTATGGCCCGATGGGGCTGGAGGCACTCACAATCGAACGCTTCGTGGTCCGCGGCGAAGGACAGACCCGGCACGCGCTGTAGGAGCGGCTTCAGCCGCGATGCGGCGTCAGATCCCGATCAGGGATGAAGCCGCTCCCGAGGTGCCGACGCGCTGCCGCTACTCGGCGAGTGCGCTGGCCTTGGCCGCGCAGATGAAGTCGTTCTCGCTCAGGCCACCGACATCGTGGGTGGAAAAGCGCACCACGCAGCGGTCGTAGTGCACGCCCAGGTCGGGATGGTGGTCTTCCCGATGGGCCACGTGGGCCAGCGCGTTCACGTAGGCCATCGTGCGGTGGTAATCGTCGAAGCGGAAGGTGCGCGTCAGCGCCCGGCCGTCCTCGGCCAGCGCCCAGCCGGGCACCTGCGGCAGCAGTTCGCGGACGCGGGCTTCGCCCAGCCGGTGTTCCACGCCGCGGCGCGGGATACAGTGGGCTTGGACAAGCGGGATGAGGTCCGACATGGCGGAATCTCCTGTACGGGGCGCGCGGGAATGAACGGATCTTGTGCAAAGGCCCCGCCCGCGGCGCGACGGGGGACCCGGGTGCCGGGCTCGGCCTAGAATACGTGCAAAGACGGACAGGACCATGATCGATATTACAGAGAGCGCCCAGACGCATTTTCGCAAGCTGATCGAGCGCGAGGCGCTGCCTGGCCTTGGCGTGCGGCTGTCGGCCGTGCATGCGGGCACGGCCAAGGCCGACGTGCAGCTGGAATTCGCCGAGCCCGGCGACCTGCAGGGCGACGAGTGGGCGATCGACTGCGAAGGCTTCACGCTGTGGCTCGACGCCGGCACCGCGTCCTACCTCGATGGCGCACGCATCGACTACGAGGCGCGCGCCACCGGCGGGCAGCTGCAGATCCGCGCTCCGAAGATCAAGGGCCAGGCGCCGCCCGAATCGGCCTCGATGGTCGAACAGGTGCGCTGGCTGATCGAGTCGGAAATCAATCCGCAGCTGGCCTCGCATCGCGGCCACGTCGCCCTGCAGGAAGTCACCGCCGATGGCGTGGTCGTGCTGCGATTCGGCGGCGGCTGCCACGGCTGCGGAATGGTGGACGTCACGCTCAAGAACGGAATCGAGCGCACCCTGATGGGCAAGGTGCCGGGCGTGACCGCGGTGCGCGACGCCACCGACCACGAGACGGGCACGGCCCCGTACATGCCGCGCGGCGCGGACTGACGGACCCCGCGCCGCGTGTTTTCGTCCAGCGATCTGCTCGAGGCGATCCAGCGCAGGCTGCGCAAGGGGCGCTCGATCCGGCCGCAACGGCCGGCCGGGGAGTTCCCGCCCGGATGGGACGAATGGTTCGCCGAGGCCCCGGCCCGGCCGCGCCGGGGCGCTCGCGCAATCGACGCGGTGATCGCGGTGCTGCTGGTGCGCGAGCCTGTGTACACCACCGGCTACCGCCCGCTCAACGGCTGGCAGGCCTTCATCCGCCTGTGGCGCTACGACTGGCGCGAACAGCCGACGCCCGACCGGCGCACCCGCGTGGCGTCGATTTCGCTGTCGCTGCTGCTGCACGTGCTGTGGCTGCAGCTGATGGTCCTGATGATGGTGGCGATCTACCCGGGCGAGGAGGAGGCCGAGCGCCTCGGCGAGAACATCACCCAGGTCGAGTTCATCGGCGAAGGTACGCCGCAGGACGAGGGCGGTGGCGAACAGCTGGCCGAGGAGCCGGTGCCGGAGCAGGCTGCGAGCCCGGCGCCCGCGGCGTCGACGCCGGCAGCAGCTGCACCGCAGACCTCACCGCCGCTGCCGCCGCCTTCGGTCGCCGAGACGCAGGCACCGCCCGAGGAGGTGCCGCCACCGGTGGCCGCACAGCCGTTGGAGGTCACCGAGACGGCGCAGCCCGATTCGGATTTCGTGCTGGTGCCGCCGCGCATCGACCTGCCGCCAACGCCGGCCTTGCCCACGCCCGAGTTGAGCGCGCCTGCGCCGGATGTGCGCGTGGTCGAAGTGCCGCTGGTCACCTCGCCGCAGATCCAGCCGCTGCCGCGCCGCGAGATCGACGTGCCCGACCTGCGGCAGCCGGAGATCGAGATCGTCGAGCGTGACCTGCCCGCGCCGGTCGCCGAAGTGGTGTTGCGCGCGCCGCGGCCGGCGCCGTCCGCGCCCGAGCTGCGGCGCGATGGGCCGGCCGTTGCGCAGCGCGATATCGAGCTGCGTGCGCCCGCGCAGGGAACCGGCAGTACCGAGGCGGCATCCGATCGCGGCAGCGCGCAGGGTCCACCGGCCGCGAGCGGCCAGTCGGCGGCGAATGCCGCGTCGGCCGGCGGCACGCGTGACGCCGGGCAGGGCGCATCCTCGACGGCCTCGACTTCCGGCGCCGGCACCTCTCCGCAGGCGCCGCCCGGTGGCCTGCCGTCGCCACGCCGTGGCGATGACTGGGGCGACTCGGACCGCAACGTGCCGGGCGGGCAGGTCGGCAGTCCATCCGGGTTGTTCAATGCGGACGGCAGCCCGCGCCTGGCCGGCAACACCGGTGCCGTGGGCGGCGGACTGCCGCCGGGGACGATCACCGAGGACTACGAGAAGATCGACCGCATGGGCACCTGGCTCAAGCGCCCGCCGATCGGCTACGAGCCGACCACGCTCGACCGCTTCTGGGTGCCGCACGAGAACCTGCTGGAGGAATGGGTCCGGCGCAGCATCAAGGAAGTGCTGATCCCGATCCCCGGCACCGGCAAGCGCATCAAATGCAGCGTTGCAATGCTGATGCTCGGCGGCGCTTGCGGCATCACCGATCCCAACATGCTCGACATCGAGGCCGGTGCGCGCAAACCGCCGGACGTGCCGTTCAAGCCGGAGCTGCAGCAGGACCAGGAAAGCCTGCGCCCGCCGGGGGGATAGTTGTCGGGCTTCGGACGCCGAGCTGGTCGGCGCTGCTCTGGCTCCCTCCCCCGCAGCGCGGGGGAGGGTTGGGGTGGGGGCGGTCAGGTCGCGGGGTGGTTTCTCGCGCGCCTTCGGCGCGCACCCCCATCCCGGCCTTCCACCCCGAGGGCACCCAGCCCCGCGCGCGGGGGAAGGAGAATCAAGGTGACCCAGGCATGAAAAAGCCCGCAAGAAGCGGGCCTTTTCCATCCAACCTGGCCGGCGTGGCTCAGTGCACGCCGTGCAGGTCGCGCAGTTGCGAGGGCCGGGACGCGAAGAAGGCCGCGAGGTCGGCGATCTGCTGGTCGGTCAGGTTTGCCGCCTGCTGCGACATCAGCGCGTGCTCGCGGCGGCCATCTCGGTACTGCACCAGCGCATGCTCGAGGTAGTCGTAGTGCTGCCCGCCGAGCTTGGGATAGGTCTCGTCCAGCGGCTGGTTGCCGTCGGCGCCGTGGCAGTCGACGCAGGACTGGCCCGTGGCTTGGCCCTTCACGCCGGCCTGGGTCTCGCCCTCGGCCATGCGGCCATCGGGCAGGCCCGCAGAGGAGGACATCTGGCCACTTTCGCCGGCGTCGCCGCCACCGCAGGCGGCGAGCGCGAGCGCGAACAACAGGGGCAGGGCGATGCGGCCGGCGCGGCCGGCGGACGACAGGCGGATCATGGGGTCAGCTCCGACAGGAAGGCGGCGATGTCGGCGATGTCCTGGTCCGAAAAGCTCTGCGCCTGCGCTTCCATGGTTGGATGCTTGCGGGTGCCCTTCCGGTATTCGGTCAGCGCGTTGGTGAGATAGACCGCCGACTGCCCGCCGATCATGGGCACGTGGTAGGTCGGATACACGTTGCGGTATCCGACGATGCCGTGGCAGCCCAGGCAGGTGTAGGTCAGCTGGCGTCCGCTGTCGGCATTGCCGGCCAGCGCGGCCGGGGTGGCGGAGGCGGGCGCTGCGGGCTGCGCTGGGGCGGCAGATGCCGGGTCCTGGGCGGTGGCGGCATCGGTTTCGGCCGGGGCGGCCTGCTCCGTGGTCGGGGTGGCTTCCTGCGCCGGGGCGCTGTGCGGCAGCGAGGCCAGCGCGAGCACGGCGGCGAGGCTGGCGGCGATCGTCAACGGTCGCGTCATGGAGTGGTTCCGCAATCCTGTGGCTGTTGGCTGGGTGGATCGGATGGCGACGACCCGGGCCGTCGTGCAATCGCGGCAGTATAGCTTGCGCTCCACGGCCTGTTAACGCATGGCCACGCCTTCGCCACCATTGCCGGCTTTGCACCGGCTTTGCACCGGCTTGGGGCAGCAGCGCAGGGGTCGTTAGCAGTGCAACCGCATCGGTCACGTCGGCATCCCTGCCTGCGTCGAACTTGTGCTGCCGCCGGGAGTCACCATGACCTTCGGCGGATGTTGCCCATCCAGCTAGTGATATACCTTGCTACAACACCATAGGGGTCGCGTCCGTCCATGTCCACGAACCACGCATTTCCGGGGCTTCGCCCCGTCCTGGCGATCGCCGCGCTGTCCGCTTTGCTGATGCTTGCGGGCTGCAGCGGCGGCGGCGATGCAGAGGCCAAGTCCGACGAGGACAAGGGGCCCGAGGCGATCCCGGTCGAAGTGGAGAAGGTCAGCCGTCGCGCGATTGCCGCGAGCTATGGCAACACCGCCACGCTCGAACCGCGCGCCGAGGCCCAGGTGGTGGCCAAGACCTCGGGCGTGGCGCTGGAGGTGCTGGTGGAGGAAGGCCAGAGCGTTCGCGCCGGCCAGGTGCTGGTGCGCCTGGATCCGGATCGGGCGCGCCTGCAGGCCGCGCAGAGCGCAGTCCAGGCCCGCAAGCTGGAGGCCAACTTCAGGCGCGCCCAGCAGCTGGAGGCGCAGCAGATGGTCAGCGCGAACGATCTTGACCAGATCCGCTACGACCTGGAGAACGCGCGCGCGGTGAACCGGCTGGCCAACCTCGAGCTGTCGTACTCCAACGTGGTTGCGCCGATCTCCGGCGTGATCGCCTCGCGCGACATCAAGCCGGGCAACTTCGTGCAGATCAACTCGCCGATCTTCCGCATCGTCGATACCGCGCGCCTGGAAGCGACGCTCAACGTGCCCGAGCGCGAGATCGCCAAGCTGCGCCCCGGCCAGACGGTCGAACTCACCGTGGACGCGCTGCCGGGCCGGCGTTTCACCGGCACCGTGGACCGCGTGTCGCCGGTGGTGGATACCGGCAGCGGCACGTTCCGCGTGGTGGCCGCTTTCGAGGGTGAAGGCGAACTGCAGGCCGGCATGTTCAGCCGCCTGGCGATCCGCTACGACCAGCGCGAGGATGCGCTGGTAGTGCCGCGCCGCGCGCTGCTGGAGGATGGCGGCGAGCCGGCGGTATATGCGGTCCGCGAGGGCAAGGCCTCGCGCGTCCCGCTGGAGCTGGGCTATTCGGACGGCGGCTGGGTGGAGGTGCGCAAGGGCCTGGGCGAAGGCGATGCGGTGGTGGTCGCGGGCAAGGCGGCGCTGCGCGAAGGCACCGCCGTGCAGGTGCTGGATGACGCCGTCGCGGCCAAGGCCGAGCCGAAGGCCGAAACCGCCGATGCCGGCAAGCGGGCGGCCGACTGATGGCTCCGCAGGATCCGCCGCCGGGCACGGGCGGCTTCGACATCGTCGAGTTTTCCACCAGGCGCCGCGTCACGATCGCGATGATGACGCTGACCCTGGTGCTGTTCGGCATGATCTCGCTGTCAGGGCTCAAGGTCGAACTGCTGCCTGACCTGAGCTATCCGACGCTCACCGTGCGCACCGATTACGAGGGCGCTGCGCCGACCGAGATCGAGACGCTGATCTCGCAGCCGGCCGAGGAAGCGCTGGGCGTGGTCAAGGGCCTGCGCAAGCTCAAGTCGATCTCGCGCACCGGGCAAAGCGATGTCGTGCTCGAGTTCGCCTGGGGCACGGACATGGAGCAGGCCGGCCTGGACGTGCGCGACAAGATGGAGACCCTGCAGCTGCCGCTGGAGGCCAAGCCGCCGGTGCTGCTGCGCTTCAATCCGTCCACCCAGCCAATCATGCGCCTGGCGCTGTCTTCCAAGCAGGCCGAGGCCAGCGATGCCGAGGCCGTGCGCCGGCTGATGGAACTGCGCCGCTACGCCGACGATGACCTCAAGCGCAAGCTCGAGCCGGTGGCGGGCGTGGCTGCGGTCAAGGTCGGTGGCGGCCTTGAGGACGAGATCCAGGTCGAGATCGACCAGCGCAGGCTGGCACAGCTGGGCATCTCGCTCGACACGGTGATCCAGCGCCTGCAACAGGAGAACGTCAACCTGTCGGGCGGGCGCCTGGAGGAAGGTTCGCAGCGTTACCTGGTGCGCACGGTCAACCAGTTCTCCACCGTCGAGCAGATGGGCGAGATGCTGCTCAATCCGGCCGGAGCTGGATCCTCGACGACGTCGACCGGCGAGAACCAGCAGCTGATGACCGCGATCCTCGGCAGCCGCGATCCCAACGTGATCGCCGCGCTGCGCAGCGATGCCGGCGGTGGTGGCGGTGCTTCACCGGTGCGGCTGAAGGACGTGGCGGTGGTCCGCCAGGGCTACAGCGAACGCGAGGCGGTGATCCGCGCCGCCGGCAACGAGGCGGTTGAGCTGGCGGTCTACAAGGAAGGCGACGCCAACACCGTGTCCACCGCCGATGCGCTGGAGGCGCGCCTGAAGCAGGTGCGCGAGGAGCTGCCTGGCGATATCGAGCTGACCGTGGTCGAGGACCAGTCGGTCTTCATCCGCCATGCGATCAGCGACCTCAAGTTCGATGCGGTGCTGGGCGGACTGCTGGCGGTGCTGATCATCTTCCTGTTCCTGCGCGATGGCTGGAGCACCTTCGTCATCTCGCTGTCGCTGCCGATCTCGATCATCACCACCTTCTTCTTCATGGGCCAGCTCGGGCTGAGCCTCAACCTGATGTCGCTCGGCGGCCTGGCGCTGGCCACCGGCCTGGTGGTGGACGATTCGATCGTGGTGCTCGAATCGGTGGCCAAGGCACGCGAGCGCGGCCTGGGCATCCTCGAGGCGGCGATCTCCGGCACGCGCGAGGTGTTCATGGCGGTGGTGGCCTCGACCCTCACCACCATCGCGGTATTCCTGCCGCTGGTGTTCGTCGAGGGCATCGCCGGCCAGCTGTTCCGCGATCAGGCGCTGACCGTGTCGATCGCGATCGCGGTGTCGCTGCTGGTGTCGATGACCCTGATCCCGATGCTCAGCTCGCTCAAGGGGCGCGCGCCGCTGGCGTTCCCGGACGATGAGGCGCCGCTTCCGCAGTGGCGTCCGGCCAGCCGCTGGCAGAAGCCGGTGGCGGCGACGGGGCGCGGCATCGGCGCAAGCGTGCGCGGCCTGGCCTTCGGCGTCGTCTGGCTGGTCGTGCGCGTTTGGCGCGGGCTGGTGAAGGTGGTCGCGCCGGTGATGGGCAAGGCCAGCGACATCGCGATGGCGCCGTACAACCGCGCCGAAGCCGCCTACCTGCGGATGCTGCCGCGCGCGCTGGCCAGACCGTTGCCGGTGCTTGCCGGCTCGGTGCTCGCCTTCGCGCTGACCCTGGCGGTGCTGCCGTTCATGGGCATGGACCTGATCCCGCAGCTGGCGCAGGACCGCTTCGAGATGACCGCCAAGCTGCCGCCGGGCACGCCGCTGGCGCAGACCGACGCGCTGATCCGCGAGGTGCAGCGCAAGCATGCCGGCGAGGAGGGCGTGCGCCTGCTGTACGGCGTGTCCGGCACCGGCACGCGCCTGGACGCCAGCCCCACCGAGAGCGGCGAGAACATCGGCAAACTGTCGGTGGTGATGGACGACACCTCGCGCGAGCAGGTGCTGATCGACCGCCTGCGCGGCACCATGGCCGAGTACCCGGCCGCGCAGGTGGACTTCGCGCGGCCCGAACTGTTCGCGCTGTCGCCGCCGCTGGAGATCGAGATCGAGGGCAGCGACCTGGAGGCGATCCGCGTCGCCGGCGTGCGCCTGGCCGGGCTGCTGCGCGAGAACCCGCACTACGCCGACGTCAAATCGACGGTGGAGCAGGGCTACCCCGAGATCCAGATCCTGTTCGACCATGACCGCGCCGCAGCCCTGGGCCTGACCTCGCGCCAGATCGCCGACGCGGTGGTCAACAAGGTGCGCGGCAATGTCGCCACGCGCTACAGCTTCCGCGACCGCAAGATCGACGTGCTGGTACGGGTGGCGGAGTCCGAGCGTTCGTCGGTGGAGGACATCCGCCGCCTGATCGTCAATCCCGGATCAGCCGCGCCGGTGGAACTGGGCTCGGTGGCCGAGGTGGTCTCGACCACGGGGCCGAGCGAGATCCACCGCGCCGACCAGCGCCGCGTGGCGCTGGTGTCGGCCAACCTGCGCGACATCGACCTGGGCGCGGCGGTCACCGAAGTGCAGCAGATGGTCGCCGCCGACCCGCTGGGCGCCGAGGTCGGCATGCGCATCGGTGGCCAGGGCGAGGAGCTGGCTGAATCGTTGCGCTCGTTGCTGTTCGCCTTCGCGCTGGCCGTGTTCCTGGTCTACCTGGTGATGGCCTCGCAGTTCGAATCGCTGCTGCATCCGTTCGTGATCCTGTTCACCATCCCGCTGGCGATGGTCGGCGCGATCGCGGCGCTGCTGCTGACCCGCTCGCCGATCTCGGTGGTGGTGTTCATCGGCCTGATCCTTCTGGTGGGCTTGGTGGTCAAGAACGCGATCATCCTGGTCGACAAGGTCAACCAGCTGCGCGAGGCCGGGATGGCCAAGCGCGAGGCGCTGGTGGAGGGCGCACGCTCGCGCCTGCGCCCGATCATGATGACCATGCTCACCGCGGTGTTCGGCTTCATGCCGCTGGCGCTGGCCTTCGGCGAAGGCGCCGAGGTGCGCTCGCCGATGGCCATCACCGTGATCGGCGGCCTGCTGGTCTCGACCCTGCTGACCCTGGTGGTGATCCCGGTGGTGTACGACCTGCTCGACCGCAAGCCCGACGGCTACTACGCCGAGCGCGGCCGCCGCGTGCAGGCCACCGCCACCCAGGTGGCGCAGGTGCTGGCCCGCGAGCAGGACGCGCTGGACGGCCCGGGCGAACGGAGCTGAGCCGATGAACATCACCGAGCTCTCGATCCGCCGCCCGGTCACCACCATCATGCTGTTCGTCTCGATGGTGGCGATCGGCCTGATCGCCTCGTTCCGGCTGCCGCTGGAGGCCGAGCCCGAAGCGACGATCCCGTTCTTCTTCGTCTCGCTGCCGTATCCGGGCTCCACGCCGGAGGAGGTCGAACGCAACGTCCTGCGGCCGGTGGAGGAAGCCCTGGCGACGATGGCCGGCATCAAGTCGATGAACTCGCGCGCCAACGCCGAGGGCGGCCAGATCCAGGTCGAGTTCAGCGACTGGAGCCGCGACATCGCCATCGCCGCCTCCGAGGCGCGCGAGCGCATCGACGCGGTGCGCGACGAGCTGCCGGACGACTTCCGCCGCTACTACGTGCAGCGCTGGAGCACCAGCGACCGCGAGGCGATGAGCCTGCGCCTGACCAGCGACGACGACCTGACCGCGCGCGCCGAGCTGATCGAGCGCAGCATCAAGCAGCGCTTGGAGCGCCTGCCGGGCGTGGCGCGGGTGGAGGTCGAGGGCGTGGCCCGCCAGGAGGTGCTGGTGGCGCTCGACAAGGACCGCATCAGCGCGCACGGCGTGGCGCTCAACGAGCTGGTGCAGCGGCTGCAGGCAGCCAACTTCTCGGTCTCGGCCGGACAGATCACCCAGGAAGGGCAGCGCCTGCGCGTGCAGCCGCGCGGCGAGCTGCAGGAATTGCAGGCGCTGCGCGACCTGCCGATCGGCGACCGCGGCACGCGCCTGTCGGACGTGGCCACGGTCGAACTGCAGCCACAGCGCATGGACTACGTGCGCCAGCTCGAGGGCAGGCCCAGCGTCGCGGTGGACGTCTACAAGGAGCGGTCGGCCAACCTCGTCGACCTGTCGCGCGCGGTGCGCGCCGAGGTCGCGGTGCTCGAAGGCGATCCTGCCATGCGCGGTGTCGAGATCGAGGTCACCGACGACCAGGGCGAAGCAGTCACCGGCTCGCTGCTGGCGCTGGCCGAGGCCGGCGGCATCGGCCTGGCGCTGTCGGTGATCGTGCTGTACGCGTTCCTGCGGCACTGGCCGTCGACGCTCATGGTGACCGCCGCCATCCCGATCTGCTTCATCATGACGTTGGGCTTCATGTACTTCGCCGGCATCTCGCTCAACATCATTTCGATGATGGGTCTGCTGCTGGCGGTGGGCATGCTGGTGGACAACGCGGTGGTCGTGGTGGAGAGCATCTACCAGGAGCGCGAGAAGTATCCCGACCAGCCCACGCTGGCCTCGATCATCGGTACCCGCCACGTCGCCATTGCGCTGTCGGCCGGCACGCTGTGCCACTGCGTGGTGTTCCTGCCGATGCTGTTCGGCGAGAACAACATCATCACCATCTACCTGTCGCAGCTGGCGGTGACGATCTCGGTCTCGCTGCTGGCCTCCTGGCTGGTCGCGGTGAGCCTGATCCCGATGCTGTCGGCGCGGATGAAAACGCCGCCGGCGCTCAAGTCACCCTTCATCAGTGGCATGCAGCAGCGCTATGCGCGGCTGTTGCGCTGGACGCTCGAGCATCGCGGCTGGAGCGTGGCCGGGATCCTCGCCATCTCGCTGGTCAGCGCCGTGCCGATGATGAACACCAAAGGCGGCGGCGACGACAGCGACCCCGGCCAGATCAACATCTACTACCAGTGGAAGGGCGCCTATTCGAAGGAGGAGATGGGCCGCGAAGTGGCGCGCGTGGAGGAGTTCGTCAACGCAAATCGCGAACGCTTCCATATCGACAAGGTCTACAGCCGCTACAGCGAGCAGGGGTGGGCGTTCACGCGGCTGTTCCTGGACGACGTCGACGACCGCGAACTGGGCAAGCAGATCCAGGAGCAGGTGCGCGAAGGGCTGCCGAAGTCTGCGCGGGCCACCATGGGCATCGGCTGGCCGGGCGGCATGGGCAGCGAGGGCGAGGGCCTGCGCTTCAGCCTCATCGGCGATTCGACCCAGGTGCTGGAGGAGCTTGCCGCCGACATCGTGCCCATGCTCGACCGGATTCCGGCGCTTCGCGACGCACGCGTGGATACCGGCGATGCCAACACCGAGCTGTCGGTGCGGGTGGACCGCGAGCGCGCCGCCGCCTATGGCTTCAGCGCGCAGGAAGTGGCGCAGTTCGTCGGCATGGCGCTGCGCGGTTCGTCGCTGCGGGATTTCCACCGCGACGACGTCGAGATCCCGGTCAACGTGCGCTTCGCGGGTTCGGAAAGCTACGGCTTCGAGGACCTGGCCACGTTCATGGTCCGCGCGCCCGGCGGTACCGAAGTGCCGCTGCTTGCGATGGTGGACGTCTCGCTCAACCCTGCCTCGACTTCGATCCAGCGCATGAACCGCCAGACCATCCTCAGGATCGAGGCCGGGCTGGGGCAGGGCGTGTCGATGGAGGACGCGCGCAAGGCGGTGGAAACGACGCTGGACGGCATGCAGTTCCCGCCCGGCTACGGCTACACCTTCAGCGGCATGGGCTTCAACATCAACATCGACGGCATGGAGCAGATGGTGCAGGCGATCGTGATCGCGCTGGTGCTGATGCTGGTGATCATGGCGGCGGTGTTCGAGTCGCTGCTGTTCCCGACCGCGATCATGTCCTGCGTGCTGTTCTCGATCTTCGGCGTGTACTGGCTGTTCTGGATCACCGGCACCGAGATGAACATCATGGCGGTGATCGGCATCCTGGTGCTGATGGGCGTGGTGGTGAACAACGGCATCGTCATGATCGAACACATCAACAACCTGCGCCGGCGCGGCCTTGCGCGGACCGACGCGCTGGTGGAGGGCAGCCGCGAACGCCTGCGGCCGATCCTGATGACCATGGGTACGGCGATCCTGGCGATGATCCCGATCGCGCTCAATACCGACACCGCCGAAGGCATGCCCGCCTACCATCCGATGGCGCGTGCGATCGCCGGCGGGCTGGCGTTCTCGACGGTGGTGAGCCTGCTGTTCCTGCCGACCATCTACGCGCTGCTGGACGACCTGCGCAACGGCACCTCGCGCCTGGTGGCGCGGGCCCGCGGCCGCAAGGCTGGCGCCACGGATGAAGCGTTGCCGGCGCTGGGCGTGGACGGTTGATGCTGACCCCGGGCACGTGCCACGCGCACCGGCAGCCTGCTGCCGGTGCTGGCGCACTACGTGGTCAACGGCGCGTTTACGCTGTTCTGAGCCAGCGGCTCATGCGAACAGCCGCGCCAGCATCCTCGCGCCGCCGGTCCATACGCCGATCGCGGTACCGAGCGAGGTCAGGAAGAAGTTGACCAGCACGCGCGCCACGCGGTTGCGCCACCAGCCGCGCACGCTGTTCACATCCGCGCGCAGGGCCATGAAGTCGGCGTAGGTGGGCTTGCGCACCCAGGCCTCGATCAGCGCGCTGACCGTGCCCGAGGCCAGCGCGGGATGCAGCGGCGTGAACGGCGAGGACACGAATGCGCCGAGGATGCTCAGCGGATGGCCGCCGGCGATCAGGCAGCCCAGCGCACCCAGACCGCCGGTCCACAGCACCCAGTACAGGAGCAGATCGGTGCCAACGGCGAAGCCGCCGGCTGCAAAGCCCCAGGCGAACCCGCCCAGCAGGAAGGCGCCGATGCACAGCTCCATGATCGGCAGCTTCGATTTGGGCTTCACCGTCTCCAGCGACGCGGTCACCGAGTGCGGCGTCGCCTGTTCGTCGCGCAGGTGCAGCGCCAGGCCCTCGAGGTGGCCGGCGCCGACCACGGCCAGCACCTCGCGTGCGCTGCCGGCGGTTTCGCGAAGGCGGGCAGCCATGTAGCGGTCGCGCTCGGTGATCAGCGCGTCGTAGAGTTCGGGCGTCTGTTCGGCGAACTCGCTGAAGCTGGCCTGCAGCATGTCGCCCTGCTTGAGCTTCTCGATGTCGTGTTCGGCGACTTCCTCGTCGATGATCAGGCCGGCGACGATGCCACCGCCGAGCTTGGCCCGCTGCCACCAGCCCAGCCGCTGCAGTGCCCGCTTGAAGGTCAGGCCGACGTCGCGGTCGATCAGGTGGGTCGGCAGGCCGGCCGCGCGCGCATCCTCGACCGCCGCCTTGAGTTCGGCGCCCGGTTCGATGCCCAGCTGTTCGGCCAGGCGTCGCTGGTAGCTGGCCAGGGCGAGGTTGGCGGCGAACAGCGGGGTCTTGCCCTCCCGCAGCACCTTGACCAGATCGAGCCTGGCCAGCGCATCGGGGTCGCTGATCGCCTGCAGCCGCTGCGCATCGAGCTCGACCGCGACCGTGTCGAACTCGCCGCTGGCGATGGCTTGGCGCACGGCCGCGACGCTCGCGTGTGAGACATGCGCGGTGCCGAGCAGGGTGTAGCGCACGCCATCGCGTTCGACGATGGCATGGGGCTGCGAACGCCAGTCGGCGTCGGCGGAAATATCGGATTCGGTCACGGGATCGGCTTCTTCGGGGTGTCGCTCAACGGCGGGACGGCACCTCGTGGCGCCGTCCCGGTTCAGCGGGTCACAGGGTAGTGCCTGTGCCGCGGCTGGAAAAGTCGCCGACGCGATACGGCGCCCGCGTGCGTAGGCGACATCGTGCCTAGTCGATGTAGCGCTTGAGCAGCCCATCGTAGGCGTCGATGCGGCGATCGCGCAGGAACGGCCAGATGCGCCGCACGTGCTCGCTGCGCTGCAGGTCGACCTCGGCCAGCAGCACGGTCGCCTCGCCACCGGCTTCGGCGATGAACTCGCCCTGCGGCCCCAGCACGTGGCTGTTGCCCCAGAAGTCGACGCCGCTGGCGCCCATCGGCGAAGGCTCATGGCCGACGCGGTTGCAGGAGAGCACCGGCAGGCCGTTGGCGACCGCGTGGCCGCGGTGGCTCAGCACCCATGCGTCGCGCTGGCGGTTCTTCTCGGCCTGGTCATCGTCGGGGTCCCAGCCGATCGCGGTGGGGTAGAGCAGCACTTCGGCGCCGGCCAGCGCCATCAGGCGCGCGGCTTCTGGGTACCACTGGTCCCAGCACACCAGCACGCCAAGCCGGCCGACCGAGGTGTCGATCGGCGTGAATCCCATGTCGCCCGGGGTGAAGTAGAACTTCTCGTAGAAGCCCGGATCGTCGGGGATGTGCATCTTGCGGTACTTGCCCGCGACCGAGCCGTCCTTTTCGAACACCACCGCGGTGTTGTGGTACAGCCCGGCGGCGCGGCGCTCGAACAGCGAGGACACCAGCACCACGCCGTGCTGCCTGGCCAGGGCGCCGAGGCGCTCGGTGCTGGGCCCGGGGATCGGTTCGGCGAGATCGAACTCGTCCACCGATTCGTGCTGGCAGAAATAGCAGCCGTTGTGCAGCTCCTGCAGCAGGACCAGCCTTGCGCCCTGCTTCGCGGCCTCGGCGACACGCTCGGCGATCACCGAAAGGTTGGCTTCGGTGTCGCCGTGGTTCTTTTCCTGGATCAGTGCAACGGGGAGGGTGCGCTTGTTCATGCGGCCATTGTAGGACCCGCTGCGTGTCCGCTTCGGGAACGCCCCGGCGCGTCAGGCGACCAGGCCCGCCGGCAGTTGCATGGTCACGCAGTGCAGGCTGCCGTTCTGCCAGATCAGCGGCCGGCAGGGCACCTGCACGATCTCGCGGTCCGGAAAGGCCTGCTGCAGTACGGCCGCGGCATCGGCATCGGCCGGATCGCCGTAGGCCGGCATCAGTACGGCGCCGTTGATGATCAGGAAATTGGCGTAGGACGCGGCCAGGCGACGCCCTTCGTCGAGTACCGGCTTGGGCCAGGGCAGCGGGAACAGCCGATAGGGCCTGCCGTCGGCGGTGCGCAGGGCGGCGAGTTCGGCGGCCATCGCCTGCAGGCCCGGATAATGACTGTCGGACGGGTCGTCGCAGGCCTGGTAGGCGATGGCGTCGGGCGCGGCGAAGCGGGCGAGGGTGTCGATGTGGGCGTCGGTGTCGTCCCCTTCCAGGTGGCCGTGGTCGAGCCACAGCACGCGATCCTGCGCCAGCCAGCCGGCAAGTTTTTGATCGAGTTGCTCGCGTGTCGCCCCCGGGTGGCGCTCGCCCAGGCAGGTCCAGGTGGTCAACAGCGTGCCCGCGCCATCGGTTTCAATGGCGCCACCTTCCAGTGCGAAATCAACGGCTTGCCTGGAACTGTTCGAGAAGATTCCCAGTCCATGCAGGCGCTCGACCAGCTGATCGTCCTGGCGCGCATCGAACTTGCCGCCCCAGCCGGTGAACCTGAAATCCATCAGCCGGAAGCCGTCTCCGTCGTGCAGGGTGATCGGCCCCGAGTCGCGCAGCCAGGTGTCGTCGTAGGGCACCTCGACAAAGCGCACCTGGTCCATCTGCACGCGCGCCGAGGACAGGCGCGCGCGCGCATAGGCCTCCACGTCGGCATCGGCCACACAGACGATCGCTGGCTGGAAGCGGGTGATCGCCGCGACCATGGCGATGTAGGTGTCCTCGACTTCGCCCAGCCTGTCGGCCCAGTCGGTGTCGGCGTTCGGCCAGGCGATGAGGACTGCGGACTGGGGCTCCCACTCCGCGGGGAATCGCGCTGTCGCCTGGGTCATGCGGGGAGGGCTGGCTCTGGAAGCTCAGCGGATCGCCGGCCTGGGGCCGGTTTCGCTGGCGGTGGACTGGTTGAGCACCGCATCGATGACGCGGTCGCGCTCGAAGTACACGGTGAACTGCGGGTAGACCCAGCGGTTGATCGTCGGCCACTGGCTCTTCTGGCCGCCGCGAGGGTCGAGCCGTTCGCTGGGTGCGCCGAACCTGGCCTGCACCTGCGCGGTGCTGAGGCCGCGCTCGGGCAGTGCGACGTGCGCCTTGTGCTGCGCGCGGTCGACCAGCAGGGTGTCGGCAGAGGCGGCGCCCGCGCAACACAGCAGTGCGGACAGGACAAGGCATGAGGTCAGGCGCATCTTCAGGGCTCCTCAGGCCCGCAGGCCGTGTTGTGGTGGCCCGGGCGTTGTATCAGATTCACGGGTGCCGCGCCGTGCGCATGTGCGCGCTGCGAAGTGCGCAGCGCATCGGTCCGGCGAAACGCAGGCACGCAAAAAGGCCGCATCGCTGCGGCCCGTTTGCGTACCATCCGACCCGACATCCGGCCTGGGCCGGGCGGGTCGCGCGGATCAGCGCTGGCGCGCCTTGAAACGCGGGTTCGACTTGCAGATCACGAAGACCTTGCCACGGCGACGAACGACCTTGCAGTCGCGGTGACGGGCCTTCGCCGACTTCAGGGAGGACAGGACCTTCATGGGAAACCTCGAAAGCGGGGTTGAAAAAGTAAGCCGCGCATTATAGCGGTGTCGCCGGCGCAGGTTCAAGCCTGTTTTGTGGCGGGTGGCCAGCGCCGCCGTACGGGCGACGTCAAGGGAGCCTGCGGAGCGGTCATGCGGGCGTGGCGCGGACACTGCTTGCTTTTCCGGTGTCCCCTGGGGCGCTTGCTCGGCATGTTGGCCTTCCCTTGGCGCGCTGCGGGATAATCCGCGTCCTCCAGCCACGACCGCAGGCCCATGCCAGATACCGTTCCAGTCCTCACCATCGATGGTCCTTCCGGCTCCGGCAAGGGCACGATCAGCCGCCTCGTGGCGCGGCAACTGGGTTGGAACTATCTCGATTCGGGCGCCCTGTACCGGGCGGTCGGGGTGGCTGCGGGCTGGGCGGGGGTCGACCTGGGTGACGCGGGCGCTCTGGTTCGCTGCACCTTCGATACCGAGGTCGGCTTCCTCGAGGCCGCCGACGGGGAACTGCGCGTGCTGGTTAACAGGCATGACGCGACCGACGAACTGCGCACGGAAACGGCCGGTGCGGCCGCTTCGGCCATCGCCGCCATCGCCGAGGTGCGCGCCGCCCTCACGGACCGGCAGCGCGCATTCCGCCAGCCGCCGGGGCTGGTGGCGGACGGCCGTGACATGGGCACGATCATCTTCCCGGACGCGGCGTTCAAGGTGTTCCTGACCGCCAGCGCCGACGAGCGTGCGGAAAGGCGCTATAAACAGTTGAAGGACAAGGGGGTTTCGGTCACAATGGCCGGTCTGCTGCGCGAGATCCTCGCGCGCGACGCCCGTGACGCCAGTCGCACGGTGGCGCCGTTGCGGCCGGCCATTGATGCCGTCCACATCGACACCACAGGCCTTGGCATCGACGCGGTCGTCGGGCGCGTGCTGGCGCTGGTCGCCCCGTAGGCCGCTTCTGGCGGTCAGCGGGGCGCCGGCGTCTTCGCTGGTCGCGCCGGCAGACAAGCTCCGCCCGGGATGTCCCGTGCGGTTCCATCCACCACCACACTCACGGCCCCACGCATCCCGCGCAGGCCGACAAACGGGTGGACCGTCACGCCTTCATCGGCATGCGGTCTGTGTCATCAACCGGGTATTTGTCCAAATGACCGAATCATTCGCAGAACTGTTCGAAGCCAGCCAGTCGTTCCTGGCAAAGCTCAAGCCGGGCGCCATCGTCACCGGCACCGTGGTCCAGGTGCGCACCGACGTGGTCGTGATCAACGCCGGGCTCAAGTCCGAAGGCATCGTGCCGATCGAACAGTTCCGTAACGACGCCGGCGAGATCGACGTCGCCGAGGGCGATATCGTCAAGGTCGCCCTCGACTCGCTCGAGAACGGCTTCGGCGAGACCGTGCTGTCGCGCGAGAAGGCCAAGCGCGCCATGGTGTGGGACGAGCTGGAAGAAGCGCTCGAGAAGAACGAGACCATCGTTGGCCGCATCAGCGGCAAGGTCAAGGGCGGCTTCACCGTCGACATCAAGGATGTCCGCGCGTTCCTGCCGGGTTCACTGGTCGACGTGCGCCCGGTCCGCGACCCGGTGTACCTCGAGGGCAAGGAACTCGAGTTCAAGCTCATCAAGCTCGACCGCAAGCGCAACAACGTGGTCGTGTCGCGCCGCGCCGTCGTCGAGAGCGAGCACTCCGAGGAGCGCGAGGCGCTGATGGAGAAGCTGGTCGAGGGCGCCGTGCTCAAGGGCGTGGTCAAGAACCTCACCGATTACGGTGCGTTCGTCGACCTGGGCGGCATCGACGGCCTGCTGCACATCACCGACATGGCCTGGAAGCGCGTGCGCCATCCGTCCGAAGTCGTGGAAGTGGGCGCCGAACTCGACGTGCGCGTGCTCAAGTACGACAAGGAACGCAACCGCGTCAGCCTGGGCCTCAAGCAGCTGGGCGAGGATCCGTGGGACAACATCGCGCGCCGTTACCCGTCCAACACCCGCGTGTTCGGCAAGGTCTCCAACGTCACCGATTACGGCGCGTTCGTCGAGATCGAGCCGGGCGTCGAGGGCCTGGTGCACGTGTCGGAGATGGACTGGACCAACAAGAACGTCAACCCGTCCAAGGTGGTGCAGGTCGGTGACGAGCTCGAGGTCATGGTGCTGGACGTGGACGAAGAGCGTCGCCGCATCTCGCTGGGCATCAAGCAGGTCACGTCCAACCCGTGGGAGACCTTCGCGGCCATCCACAAGAAGGGCGACAAGGTCGACGGCCAGATCAAGTCGATCACCGATTTCGGCATCTTCATCGGCCTGGACGGCGGCATCGATGGCCTGATCCACCTGTCCGACATCACCTGGAACTCCACCGGCGAGGAAATCGCGCGCAACTTCAAGAAGGGCGACACGCTTGAGGCGGTGGTGCTGGCGGTCGATCCGGAGCGCGAGCGCATCTCGCTGGGCGTCAAGCAGCTTGAGCAGGATCCGTACGGGCAGTTCCTGGCCAACCACCCGCGTGGCTCCAAGGTCACCGGCACGGTCAAGGAAGTGGACGCCAAGGGTGCGGTCATCGACCTGGGTGAGGGCGTGGAAGGCTATGTGGCCGCCCGTGACGTCGCCGACGTTCGTGTCGACGATGCCAGCCAGCACCTCAAGGTCGGCGATGAGATCGAGGCCAAGTACACCGGCCAGGACCGCAAGAGCCGCACGCTGCAGCTGTCGATCCGCGCCAAGGACGAGGCCGAGGCGGCCGACACCCTGGCCGAGTACAACAAGGTCGCGGCCGAGGCTTCCAGCGGTACCACCAAGCTGGGCGCGCTGCTGCGCGAGCAGTTGGAGAACAAGTCCGAGTGATCGGGCTTGCGGCGTCAGCCGCGTCGTCCGGCCGCAAGGCCGGGCGTCTGGAAAGACGGATGGCCCGGCATTGCCGAGCCATCCATCCGATTGCCCACGGATGCGTCGACGATGACCAAATCGGAACTGATCGAGATCCTCACCCAGCGCCAGGCGCACCTGAAGGCCGACGACGTCGACCTGGCGGTGAAGTCGCTGCTGGAGATGATGGCGGGTTCCCTCGCCAACGGCGACCGGATCGAGATCCGCGGCTTCGGCAGCTTCTCGCTGCATTTCAGGCCGCCGCGCACCGGACGCAATCCCAAGACGGGCGAGGCCGTTGCGCTGCCCGGCAAGCACGTTCCCCACTTCAAACCCGGCAAGGAGCTGCGCGAGCGCGTCACCGCCGTGGTTCCGCTGCCGCTCGAGGAGTAGGGCGCGCCCCTGCGCCTGGCCGCAGCGCATGCGACTGTTCCGCATCCTCTTCGCCATCGTATTCATCGCGCTGGGCATTGCCCTCGGCGCACTCAACCCGCAGTCCGTTGTCCTCGACCTGGGGATCACCGTGCTGCACGCAGGCCTGGGCGTTGTCCTGCTCGCGGCGCTGCTGCTGGGTGCCATCCTCGGTGGCCTGGCGCTGGCCCTTGGCGTGATCGCGCCGCTGCGCCGGGATATTGAACGCAAGCGCGGGCGCGATGACGCGCCGCGTCCCCCCTACGACATGGGAGTCTGAGCCATGGCCTTCGTCACCGAGTGGTTCTGGTTCTTCCTGCTGCTGCCGCTGGCTGCGCTCAGCGGCTGGGTGATCGGCCGGCGCGGCGGTGAGCGCCACAGCGACAGCCAGGTGAGCCGGCTGTCGACCACCTACTTCCGCGGCCTCAACTACCTGCTCAACGAACAGCCGGACAAGGCGATCGAGCTGTTCCTGCACATCGCCGAGCTGGACAAGGAAACCTTCGAGACCCAGCTCGCGCTTGGCCATCTGTTCCGGCGCCGCGGCGAGGTCGACCGGGCGATCCGCCTGCACCAGGGGCTGGCGCAGCGACCGGACCTGAGCGACCCGCAGAAGGTGCAGGCGCTGCTGGCGCTGGGCGAGGACTACATGAAGTCCGGCTTGCTCGATCGCGCCGAGGTGGTGTTCACCGACCTGGCCAAGATCGACCAGCGCGCGCCGCAGGCGCTCAAGCACCTGATCGACATCTACCAGGCCGAGCGCGACTGGGCCAAGGCGATCGAGAACGCGACCCGCTACGAAACAGCGACCGGCGAGCCGATGGGCAAGCTGATCGGGCATTTCGAGTGCGAATTGGCCGACCGCCTGCGCCTGGCCGGGGACGGCGAGGGCGCCCGTGCGGCGGTGGCGCGGGCCTACGCCGCCGATTCGAAGTCGGTGCGGGCGGGCATCCTCGATGGCCGCCTGGAGACCGACGCCGGCAACGACGCGGCGGCAATCCGCGCCTACGAGCGCGCCGCGCGCCACGACACCGATTTCCTGCCCGAGGTGTTGCCGGCGCTGCTGGCTGCCTATGGACGCGTCGGCGACGCGTCCGGGGCACGCAAGTTCCTGGCAGAGATGAGCGAGCATTACCGCGGCGTCGCGCCGGTGCTGGCGCTGGCGCGCCTGCTGGAGGAGCAGGACGGCGTTCCTGCCGCACGCAGCTACCTGGCGCAGCAACTCAAGGACCGTCCCTCGGTCCGGGGCGAGGCGGCGCTGATCGACCTGACCCTCGCCGAGAACCAGGGCTTTTCCACCACCCTGCAGGACCTGCGCCTGATCACCGAGCAGCTGCTGGTACGCAACCCCAGCTACCGCTGCAACCGCTGCGGTTTCGGCGCACGCAGCCACCACTGGCAGTGCCCGAGTTGCAAGGAGTGGGGCACCATCAAGCCGCTGCTGAACTACGCAGTGGTCTGAGATGGGCTGGGCCGGGCTTGTCCTGTGGTTGTTGACCGGGTTCGTGCTGGGCTGCGCAGCCACATGGCTGGCGCGCGGCTACGCGTTGCGGCGGCAGTTGATCGACCAGCCGGGCGCGCGCCGCAGCCACCGCGACGCGACCCCGCGCGGCGGCGGCATCGCGATCGTGCTGGTGCTGCTGGTGGCGATGGCGGTGCTGGCTGCCCGCGTGCCGGCCAGCATCCCCGAGCTGGCCCTGGCCGCAGCCGGGCTTGTGCTGGTGGCGGGCATCGGCTGGATCGATGACCACCGTCCGCTCCCGGCCACGCTGCGGCTGTGCGTGCACGTGCTGGCCGCAGTCCTGCTCTGCATCGGGCTGTGGCTTGCGGGCGCAAGTCCCCTCGACCTTGCCGTGGCTTTCGTCGCAACCGTCGTGTTGACCAATATCTGGAATTTCATGGATGGCATCAACGGCATCGCCGCCAGCCAGGCCGTGCTGGTCGCGAGCGCCTACGCATTGTTCGCGGGACAGGGGCCCGTGTTCTGGCTGGGCCTGGCGCTCGCGGCCGGCGCGTCCGGTTTCCTGCCGTTCAACTTTCCACGGGCGCGAATCTTCATGGGAGATGTCGGCAGTGGCGCGCTGGGCTATGCGCTGGCCTCGCTGCTGGCGGTCTCGTCGCTGCGTGCCGATCCGGGTGTACGGATCCTGCTGCTGTTTCCGCTGCTGCCATTCCTTCTTGACGCCTCGTTGACATTGCTTTCGCGCATGGTGCGTGGAGATCGCTGGTGGGAGCCGCACACCCTGCACGCCTACCAGGCGTGGGCGCGGCGCCGTGGCCATGCACGTGTCGCCCTGTCGTATGTGCTGGCAACCGCAGTCGTTTCCGTCGTCATGTTTGCCATGCGTTCATCGCACTGGTCCTTTATCATGTTGTTGTACGTGGCGTTTCTTTGCTTGGGGGGGCTGGCATGGATGCTGTTGCGAGAATGTCCCGTGGATAGGTATCCGGACACCCTTCGAGACGGGAAGCGCTGAGCATGCAAAGCTGGAAGGATCGGGTCACCGTGACCATGCCGCGACTGGCCGTGGTCGTACACGACCTCGGCATGGTCTGGCTGTGCTGGCTGGCGCTGTACCAGTTCCGCTATACGCTGCAGCCGCTTGCCGCGGTGCCCACGCTGGCAGCGGCCGAAATCCTGCTGGTGCTGGCGGCACAAGGCGCGGTGTTCTGGCAGGTTGGCCTTTACCGCGGCGTGTGGCGCTTCGCGAGCCTGCCCGACCTGCTCAACATCCTCAAGGCGTCGGTGATCGGCCTGTTGGCGATCATGCTGGCGCTGTTCGTCTACAACCGCCTCCATCACGTGCCGCGTTCGGTGCTGCTGCTGTATCCGCTGCTGCTCACTGCATTGCTGGGGATGCCGCGGCTGCTGTACCGGGCCTGGAAGGACCACAGCACCGCGCGCACCGACAAGGCCGTGCTGCGCGTGCTGATCCTGGGCGCGGGCCAGGCCGGTGAAACGCTGGTGCGTGACCTGCGCCGCACGGGCGCCTACTCCCCCGTGGGCTTCCTGGACGATGCGGCCAAGCTGCGCGGCAGCCGCATGCAGGGCATCCCGGTGCTGGGCCGGATCGATGAGGTGGCCAGGATCGCTCCGGAAACCGCTGCCGGCCTGCTGGTCATCGCCATGCCCTCGATCGACGCGGCAACGATGCGCCGTGTGGTTGCGGCCTGCGAACAGACCGGCCTGCCGTTCCGTACCGTGCCCAGGCTGGACGACATGCTGGAGGGCCGTTCGCTGCCCGGCGAGCTGAAGGAAGTCGCGATCGAGGACCTGCTGGGCCGGCAGCCGGTGACGCCGGACTGGAAGGCGATCCGCGGCTGGCTCGGCGGACGCAGCGTGCTGGTGACCGGTGCCGGCGGATCGATCGGTGGCGAGCTGTGCCGCCAGTGTGCGCGCCATGGGGCCAGCCGCATCGCGCTGATCGAGATCGACGAGCTCGCGCTGGTCAAGGCCGAAGCCGGGCTACGCCGGGACTTTCCCCAGATCCAGTGCTTTCCGGTGCTCGGCGACTGCGGCGACCCGGCAGTGATGCGCCACGCACTTGCCCTGTGCAACCCGGATGCGGTCTTCCATGCCGCCGCCTACAAGCAGGTGCCGGTGCTCGAGGGCCAGTTGCGCGAGGCGGTGCGCAACAACGTGCTGGCCACCGAGGTGGTGGCACGCGAGGCGGCGGCGGCGAAGGTCGGCACCTTCGTGCTGATTTCCACCGACAAGGCGGTCGACCCGGTGAACGTGCTCGGTGCGACCAAGCGGCTGGCGGAGATGGTCTGCCAGGCGGTGGCCGAACCCGACGGCACCCATTTCGTCACGGTCCGCTTCGGCAACGTGCTCGACTCGGCCGGCAGCGTGGTGCCGCTGTTCCGTGCGCAGATCCGCAGCGGAGGCCCGGTGACCGTCACCGATCCGGAGGTCACCCGTTACTTCATGACCATCCCGGAAGCCTGCCAGCTGATCATGCAGTCGGTGGCCATCGGCTCCCGCGAGGCGGTCTATACCCTGGACATGGGCGAACCGGTTCCGATCCGCCTGTTGGCCGAACAGATGATCCGACTCGCCGGCAAGCAGCCCGAGCGCGACATCGCGATCGTCTATACCGGCCTGCGCCCCGGCGAGAAGCTGCACGAAACGCTGTTCCACGCCGACGAGCGTTATCGCCCGACGGTCCATCCCAAGATCCTCCAGGCGGAAGCACGGCCGTTCTCGCGCGAGAAGATCCAGCATGCGCTGGTCGTCCTGCGCGAGGCATCGGTCGCCTACGACGTCGAGCTTCTGGGCAGGCTGCTGCGCGAGGCGCTGCCCGAGTTCCAGCCCGCCAAGGGCCTGCCGGGACGCGAGGTCGCCGGCACGGTCGTGGCATTCCCCGCAAGACAGGCGCGCAAGACATGACGCAACGCATCCGCAAGGCCGTATTCCCGGTTGCCGGCCTGGGCACGCGGTTCCTTCCCGCGACCAAGACGGTGCCCAAGGAGATGCTGCCGATCGTCGACCGGCCGCTGATCCAGTACGCCGTCGACGAGGCGGTCGAGGCCGGCTGCGACACCCTGGTGTTCGTGACCAACCGCTACAAGCACGCGGTCGCGGACTATTTCGACAAGGCCTACGAGCTCGAGCAGAAGCTGGAAAAATCCGGCAAGTTCGAGCAGCTCGAGCTGGTGCGCAACGTGCTGCCCGCAGGCGTGCGCGCGGTGTTCGTGACCCAGGCCGAAGCGCTTGGCCTGGGCCATGCCGTGCTGTGCGCGAAGCCGGTGATCGGCGATGAACCGTTCGCCGTGCTGCTGCCGGACGACCTGATCTGGAACCGCAACGGCGATGGCGCGCTCAAGCAGATGGCCGACCATGCCGAAGCCAACGGTGTCGGCGCGATCGCGGTGCAGGATGTGCCGCCGGATCAGACCGGCAGCTACGGCATCGTTGAGACCGAGGGCTTCCATGAGCGCAGCGGTGCGATCCGCCGCATGGTCGAGAAGCCCAGGCCGGAAGACGCGCCAAGCACCCTGGCCGTGGTCGGCCGCTACATCCTGCCGAGCGCGATTTTCGGTCACCTCGAGAACACCGGCCGCGGCGCGGGCGGGGAGATCCAGCTCACCGACGCCATCGCCAGCCTGCTGGCCGAGCACCAGATCGACGCCTACCGCTTCCGCGGCACCCGCTTCGACTGCGGCACCCATATCGGCCTGGTCGAAGCGACGATCCGCTTCGCCCTCGACCACGAGAAGATCAGCGACGCCGCGCGCGACAGCATGACCAGGGCATTGCGCGAGCTTGGCGTCACCGATATCAGCTGAGTCCTCGCGGCGTCGGACGTGCCAACGAGAACGGCGCCCGAAGGCGCCGTTCTTCCCTTGCCGGATGCGACGACTCAGAGCGCCTCGAAGATCCCCGCCGCGCCCATGCCGGTGCCGATGCACATGGTCACCATGCCGTACTTCTGCTTGCGACGGCGCATGCCGTGGACGATGGTCGCGGTGCGGACAGCGCCGGTGGCGCCGAGCGGATGGCCCAGCGCGATCGCGCCGCCGAGCGGGTTGACCTTGTCCGGGTCCAGGTCCGAATCGCGCATCACCGCCAGCGCCTGCGCAGCGAAGGCCTCGTTGAGCTCGATCCAGTCCAACTGGTCCTTGGTGAGGCCGGCCTGCCTGAGCGCCTTCGGGATCGCGGCGATCGGGCCGATGCCCATCACTTCTGGCCGTACGCCGGCCACCGAGAAACTCACGAACCGGGCCAGCGGCGTCAGGCCGTAGTCCTTCACCGCTTGCCCGGAGGCCAGCAGCACGGCGCCTGCGCCATCGCTCATCTGCGAGGAGTTGCCGGCAGTGACCGAGCCTCCGAACTGGCCGTTGCGGAACACGGTCCGCAGCTTCGCCAGTCCCTCGATCGAGGTGTCCGCGCGCGGCCCCTCGTCCTGTTCCACGAGCAGCTTCTTCAGGCGGATGGTGTTGCCGGCGACGTCGGGCAGGCGCGAGACGATCTCGTAGGGCGTGATCTCGTCGTTGAACTCGCCTGCGGCCTGCGCGGCAAGCGCCTTACGGTGCGAAGCGAGCGCGAACGCATCCTGGTCCTCGCGCGACACCTTCCATTCCTCGGCGACCTTCTCGGCGGTGATGCCCATGCCGTAGGCGATGGCGACGTGGTCGTCGCGGAACACCGATGGCGACAGCGCCACCTTGTTGCCCATCATCGGCACCATCGACATCGATTCGGTGCCGCCGGCCAGCATCAGGTCGGCGTTGCCCAAGCGGATCTGGTCGGCCGCCAGTGCGACGGCCTGCAGGCCCGAGGAGCAGAAGCGGTTGATGGTCTGCGCAGCGACGGTGTCGGGCAGGCCGGCCAGCAGCACGCCGATGCGCGCCACATTCATTCCCTGCTCGCCCTCGGGCATGGCGCAGCCGATGATGGCGTCGTCGATGCGCGCGAGGTCGATGCCCGGCGCCTGCGCGACCACGGCCTTGAGAACGTGGGCAAGCATGTCGTCGGGACGGGTGTTGCGGAATACGCCCTTCGGGGCCTTGCCAACCGGGGTGCGGGTGGCGGCGACGATGTAGGCGTCCTGTACTTGTCTGGTCATGATGTCTTTCCGTAAGGAGATGAGGCTGGGGAGGTGAGGTCGGCGGAAACAACCGCTCCACTGACGCTCTTGCGCGCGCGGCGCGCCTGGCTCCCTCACTAGTTCCTGAGCGGCTTGCCCGTCTTGAGCATGTGCCCGATGCGCGCCTGGGTTTTCTCCTGCTGCGCCAGCTCGACGAAGTGGCGGCGCTCGAGCCTGAGCAGCCACTCCTCGTCGACGGTCGCGCGGCGGTCGACCTCGCCGCCGCACAGCACGGTGGCAATGCGGGTGGCGATCTCGTCGTCGTACTCGCTGATGAAGCGGCCTTCGAGCATGTTGACCAGCAGCATGCGGAAGGTGGCGATGCCGACGTCGCCGGCCACCCGGATGCGGCGCGCGGGCAGGGGCGGGCGGTAGCCGGTCTCGGCCAGTCCGCGCGCTTCCTGCCTGGCGATGTGCAACAGCTCGTGGGCGTTGAAAACGACCTTGTCGCCGCCGCGCATCAGGCCGAGTTCCTTCGCCTCGACAGCGGAGGTCGACACCTTGGCCATGGCCACCGTCTCGAAGGTCTTCTTCAGCTCGGCGAACACGTCGCCGCCGGAGCCAGCCGCTTCCGAGGCGCGAACCGCGATCTCCTTGAGGCCGCCGCCAGCCGGCAGCAGGCCGACGCCCGCCTCGACCAGGCCGATATAGCTTTCCAGGTGCGCGACCGTGCGGGCGCTGTGCATCTGGAACTCGCAGCCACCGCCCAGCGCCAGCCCTCGCACTGCGGCCACCACCGGCACCTGCGAATACTTGATGCGCTGGCTGGTGGCCTGGAAGTTGGCCACCATCGCCTCGAACGCGTCCAACTTGCCGGCCTGCAGCAGGCCGAGTGCACCGGCGAGGTCGGCACCGGCCGAGAACGGCTCCTTCGGCTGCCAGATCACCAGGCCGGCGAACTTCTTCTCGGCGATGCCGATTGCTTCCTGCAGCCCGTCCAGCACCTGGTCGGAAACCGTGTGCAGCTTGGTCTTGAAGCTGACCACGCCGATGTCGTCGCCGTCGGTCCACAGGCGCACGCCGTCGTTCTCGAACACCGTCTCGCCCTGCGCGAACGACTCGCCCAGCAGCGGATCGGGGAAGCGCTGGCGCTTGTACACGCCCAGCCCGGAGCGCGGCAGCTTGGCGTCCTGGGCCGGGCTGTAGCTGCCCTCGGCGCCATGCACGCCCTCGCGGCCATCGAACACCCAGTTGGGCAGGGGCGCATCGCTCATGGCCTTGCCGGCGACGATGTCGTCGGCGATGAACGAAGCCACCTGCTTCCAGCCTGCGGCCTGCCAGGTCTCGAACGGGCCCAGCGACCAGCCGTAGCCCCAGCGGATGGCCAGGTCCACGTCGCGCGCCGTCTCGGCGATGTCGGCCAGGTGGTAGGCGCTGTAGTGGAACAGGTCGCGGAATACGGCCCACAGGAACTGCGCCTGCGGATGCTGGCTTTCGCGCAGTTTCGCGAACTTCTCGGCCGGATCCTTCGTCTTGAGGATCTCGACGACCTCATCGGCGGCCTTGCGGTCGGCCGGACGATAGTCCTGCTTCTCGACGTCGAGGACCAGGATGTCCTTGCCGGCCTTGCGGAACACGCCGGCGCCGGTCTTCTGTCCCAGGGCGCCCTTGCCGACCAGCGCCTCCAGCCACTTGGGCGACTTGAAGTAGCGGTGCCAGGGATCATCGGGCAGGGTGTCGGCCATGGTCTTGATGACGTGGGCCATCGTGTCCAGGCCGACCACGTCGGAGGTGCGGTAGGTCGCCGACTTCGGGCGACCGATCAGCGGGCCGGTCAGGGCGTCGACCTCGTCGAAGCCGAGCCCGAACTCGCCGGTGTGGTGCGCGGTGGCCAGGATCGAGAACACGCCGATCCGGTTGCCGATGAAGTTCGGCGTGTCCTTGGCGTAGACCACGCCCTTGCCGAGGGTGCTGGTGAGGAAGGCTTCCAGCCCTTCCAGCACCGCCTTGTCCGTGGTCGTGGCCGGAATCAATTCGGCAAGGTGCATGTAGCGCGGCGGGTTGAAGAAGTGAACGCCGCAGAAGCGCGGGCGAATCTGTTCCGGAAGAACCTCCGCCAACTTGTTGATTCCCAAGCCGGAAGTATTGCTCGCGAGGACCGCATGAGCGGGCACGAACGGGGCGATCTTGCGGTACAGGTCCTGCTTCCAGTCCATCCGCTCGGCGATCGCCTCGATCACCAGGTCGCAGTCGCGCAACTGGTCCAGGCCGGTTTCGTAGTTGGCCGGCGTGATCGCCTCGGCCAGCGAGCGGCTGGCGAGCGGGGCAGGGCTGAGCTTGCCGAGGTTGGCGATCGCCTTGAGAACCACGCCGTCGGGAGCACCTTCCTTGGCGGGCAGGTCGAACAGCACCGTATCGACGCCGGCGTTTGTCAGGTGCGCGGCAATCTGCGCGCCCATGACGCCGGCGCCCAGCACCGCGGCGCGTCGTACAAGCAATTTCTCAGACATGTTCTGCATCCATCTGTTGACTAAGGAAAATCCGTCGACTTCAAGCCTTGAAGCCGGCGGCCGAGAATCGGATCAGTTCGTGTGCCGCATGCTGCCGGTGGGCCGCCTCGCTGACCCCGGCGGGGCGCTTGATCAAGCCGAAATCGGCCATGGCATAGGTCAGCGCGCCGCCAAGGAAATCCAGGCGCCAGTACAGCTGTTCCTTGTCCAGATGCGGCAGGCAGCCGGTGAGGGCGCGGGCGAACTCGCGCTGCACGTGGCCGTACTGGTCGGAGAGGAACTTGCGCAGGCGCTCGTTCTTTTCAGCATAAGCCCGGGCGATCACGCGGATGAAGGCGCCGCCGTGGCGGTCCTGGGCCAGGTCCAGGGCAGGCTCGACGAAGGCGGCCAGGATCGGCTCGAGTTCGCCCGGATGCTCGGCCAGCGCAAGCCGCAGCCGGTCCAGGCGTTGCCCGCTCATCGCGTCCATGCGCCGGCGGAAGACCTCGTTGACCAGGTTTTCCTTGCTGCCGAAGTGGTAGTTGACCGCGGCAATGTTGACGGCGGCGCGGCTGGTCACCTGGCGCAGGGATGTGCCGGAGAAGCCATGCAGGGCGAACAGCTCTTCGGCCGCGCCCAGGATCCGCTCCTTCGTAGAGAACTGCTGGCCCGTCACCCGTCACCTGTCTCAATCAAACGCTTGTTTGATCTTAGGCCGGTCGGTGGCCGGGTGCAAACAGGGGGTGCCGCAGTTGCCACGCAATCCGATAGAATTACCGTAGCCTTGTCGGCTAAACCCGCGCCCACACGCGGGTTTTCCCATGTTAATCTGGCCGTCTCCTGAGCGAGCGGCCCTGCCCGGAGAGCAACAATGGCGCTGGAGCGCACCCTGTCGATCATCAAGCCCGATGCCGTTGCCAAGAACGTCATCGGCG
Organism: Luteimonas sp. A482; assembly: GCF_054072655.1. Lineage (NCBI taxonomy): Bacteria > Pseudomonadati > Pseudomonadota > Gammaproteobacteria > Lysobacterales > Lysobacteraceae > Luteimonas > Luteimonas sp. A482. The sequence continues at coordinate 1,877,030 of NZ_JBSVRO010000001.1, read as the reverse complement.
AAATCTATTCCCGCTTCGAGAAGGGCGGCCTGAAGGTCGTCGCTTCGAAGATGAAGCAGCTCTCGCGCAAGGAGGCTGAAGGCTTCTACGCGGTGCACCGCGAGCGTCCGTTCTTCAACGCGCTGGTCGAGTTCATGATCAGCGGCCCGGTGATGATCCAGGCGCTCGAGGGCGAGGGCGCGATTGCCAAGAACCGCGAACTGATGGGGGCCACCAATCCCAAGGACGCCGCGCCGGGCACGATCCGCGCAGACTTCGCCGACAGCATCGACGCCAACGCGGTGCACGGTTCGGATGCGGCCGAAACCGCAGCGGTGGAGATCGCGTACTTCTTCCCGTCGACCGACGTCTACGCGCGTTGATTTCTTGTTTGCCACGGATTACGCGGATGCACACGGATAAAGCAAACGCGCTGGAAGTGAGGATGTGTTTCTCGTTCCGCTGCCTTTCGCTCTATCCGTGCAATCCGCGTCGATCCGTGGCAGATGCTCCTGACCTGATGCCTCACCCGTGACGGAAACAACTACCAAACAGAATCTCCTGGACCTCGATCGCGAGGGGCTGGAGCACTTTTTTGCCGACACGCTCGGCGAGAAGCGTTTCCGCGCGCATCAGGTGATGAAGTGGATCCACCATCGGTACGTCACCGATTTCGAGCAGATGACCGACCTGGGCAAGGCGTTGCGCGCCAAGCTGCACGCGCACGCGGAAGTGCGCGTGCAGCAGGTCCAGTTCGAGAAGCCATCCACCGACGGCACCCACAAGTGGCTGCTGGCGATGGACGGCAGCAACGCCATCGAAGCCGTCTTCATCCCGGACAAGGGACGCGGCACGCTGTGCGTGTCCTCGCAGGTGGGCTGCGCGCTGAACTGCCAGTTTTGTTCCACGGCGACCCAGGGCTTCAACCGCAACCTGTCCACCGCCGAGATCGTCGGTCAGGTGTGGACCGCGGCGCGACACCTGGGCAACGTGCCGCACAAGCAGCGCAAGCTGACCAACGTGGTGATGATGGGCATGGGCGAGCCGCTCATGAACTTCGACAACGTCGTGCGCGCGATGAGCGTGATGCGCGACGACCTGGGTTACGGCCTGGCCAACAAGCGCGTGACCCTGTCGACCGCCGGCGTGGTGCCGATGATCGACCGTCTGGGCGAGGTCAGCGACGTGTCGCTGGCGGTCTCGCTGCACGCGCCCAATGACGAGCTGCGCACCGAGCTGGTGCCGCTCAACAAGAAGTATCCGATCGCCGTACTCATGGACTCCTGCGTGCGCTATGCGCAGCGCAAGCGCGGCGCCTCGGTGACCTTCGAATACACGCTGATGAAGGACGTCAACGACCAGCCCGGGCATGCGCGCGAGCTGGTCGGGCTGATGCGCGACTTCGACAACCGGGTGCAGATGAAGGACGCGGCCAAGGTCAACCTGATCCCGTTCAATCCGTTCCCGGGCACGCGCTTCCAGCGTCCGGACGACACGGCGATCCGCCGCTTCCAGAAGCTGCTCAACGACGCCGGCCGCATCGCGCCGGTGCGCCGCACCCGCGGCGACGACATCGATGCCGCCTGCGGCCAGCTCAAGGGCCAGGTGATGGACCGCACCCGGCGCCAGGCGGAATTTCGCAAGCGGCTGGAAGCCGGGGGCAACGATGCGACTGCGTGAGTCATGCCTGCTCGCCGTTGCGGCGGCGGTGCTGGCCGGCGGCTGTTCGCGGCTCACCTTCGTCAAGCCCAGCGCCGAACGCAGGGGTACCGAGCGGCTCGCCCAGGAGTACACCTTCAAGGAAACGAAGGAGAGCAAGGCGCGTCAGGAGGCCCGGCTCCAGGTCTCGGTTGCGGACCGGCACCTGCGCGCAGGCGAACTCGAAGCCGCGGCGGTGGCCGCGAAAGCGGCGCTCAAGGCGGACGCCTCGCAGCCCGGGCCGCATACCATGATGGCGCTGGTGGCCAGCCACCAGGGACGGTATGAATTGGCCGGCAGCCATTACGCCGAGGCCGCGCGGCTGGGTCCGTCGGGCGTCACCTACAACAATTACGGCGCATGGCTGTGCGGCAACGACCGCGCGCAGGAGTCGCTGCGCTGGTTCGACGACGCCGTGAGCGACCCGCGTTACCGGGACAAGGCTGGCGCGCTGGCCAATGCCGGCGCCTGCGCCGCGCGCGCGGGCGAGCATGACCGCGTGGAGCGCGACCTGCGCGCCGCGCTCGAGCTCGACCCGCGCAACGCCGTCGCCCTCGAGAGCATGGCTGCACATGCCTTCCGCGAAGGCCGCCACCTCGAGGCGCGCGCTTTTTCCGAGCGCAGGCTTGCAGCAGCCCCCGTCACACCCGCTACACTCGAACTGGCGTCACGGATTGAAGAACAACTCGGCGACACCGTCGCCGCCACTCGCTATGTTCAGCGCCTGAGGACGGAGTTTCCGCAGGCACGGAACACGATCCCAGGGGGCAGTACGCAACCATGACGTCGTCCGACCAGAAGACTGGCCAGATTGACCGCGGCCAGGGGGAACGCTTGCGCCAGGCGCGCGAGGCGGCCGGCCTTGGGGTGGCCGACGTGGCGCAGCGCCTGAAAATGCCGATGCGGGTGGTGGAATCGCTCGAATCGGGAAACTGGGACCGGCTCGATGCCCCGGTCTTCGTCCGCGGACAGCTGCGCAGCTACGCGCGCCTGCTGGGCGTGCGCATCGACGAGGACTTGCCCGCCGCTTCGGCGTCGGTGCCGATCGAACCGGCCCGCCTGGAGCCGCGTACCTTTACCCCGCCGCTGCGACGCACGCTCGACCGGATGATGGGTCGCATGGTCTACATCGTCATCACCGCACTGATCGCGGTGCCGGCGTGGATGGCGACGCGCTCGCACCTGGATTCGCAGATCCGCATCGACGCATCGCTGGACCTGCCGCCCGGCGCCAGCGCCGAGCCGGCCGGTCCGGTGCCCGCCACTCGCGTGGAGGACGGGCCGCGCCCGCTGGTGGCGTCGATGACGTCGCTGCCGCCACGCGCTGCAAAGCCGGCCGAACCGGCCCCGTCGCTTTCGCTGCGGTTCACCGCCGACAGCTGGGTGGAAATCTTCGGTGCCGACGGCCAGGCGCTCGAGCGCGGACTGCTCAAGGCCGGCGAACGTCGCGACTACAACAAGGGCGAAGTGGGCCGCGTCGTGCTCGGCAACGCCGGTGCGGTGGAAGTGCGCGGCGACGGCAACATTCAGGATCTGGCCGGCTTCCAGCGAGCGAACGTCGCGCGCTTTACGGTATCCTCTGACGGCTCCATCCAGCCGGCCGGCCACTAGCGCCGCGACAGATCTGGTGGAATGCGCGCCCGGTCCAGACGCCGGGTGTTCCCGATCGCTCCGCTTGTCCCGCCATCGGCCGCGGACAGGACCTCATGGCAGCACACGATGGCGTTGGATGAACTGCTCGACGAGCACGAACAAGGCGAACGAGTCCGCAGCTGGCTCAAGCAGAACAGCTTGGGCCTGCTTGGTGGCCTCGCGCTCGGCCTGGCCCTGATCTGGGGCGGCCGCTGGTGGATCCAGGAGGCCCACGACAAGCGCGTGGCCCTGGGCGAGTCCTACAGCAGCGTGGTCGAAACCCTCAAGGCAGGCGATCGCGACAAGGCCAAGGAACTCTCCGCTGCACTGGCCGGCACCGCCTACGCGCCGCTGGTCGCTCTGGACCTGGCCAAGGCCCAGGTCGAAGCCGGCGAGCAGGAAGAGGCGATCGCGACCCTGCGTGCCGCCGGCAGTGAGGAACCGGCTCTGGCCGCAGTGATCGAACATCGCCTTGCGCGCCTGCTGATCGATGCGGACAAGGCCGACGAAGCGCTGGCCCTGCTGGCCGATGCCGAAGACCCGGCCGCGCTCGAAACCCGCGGCGACGCACGGCATGCCAAGGGCGAGGTCGACCAGGCCCGCCAGGATTACGAACAGGCATTGCGCAAGCTGGATCCGGCCGCGCCGCAGCGCAGGCTGCTTGAACTGAAATTGACGCAGACCGGCGGCTCGCCGGAAACGACTGGGACTCCATCCTGATGAAGCCGGAACACAATTCGCCAGCGCTCGCGCAACCGGGCGCGTGGTCGCGCGGTGGCCGCACGTTCGCCGTGGTCGCCTGTGTCGTCATGCTCGCCGGCTGCGGCACCATCAAGGGCTGGTTTGGCGGCGACGGCGAGAAGGCGCGCGCCAAGCGCGCGGCCGAGCCGGCCGAACTGGTCGAGTTCACGCCTTCGGCAAGTGCATCGCGCCTGTGGTCGGCCAGCGCCGGCAAGGGCGAGGACCAGCTCGGCGTGGGCCAGGGCCCGGTCATCGCCGACGGCCGCGTGTATGCCGCGGCGGTGCGTGGCGGCGTGCGCGCGTTCGACCTGCAGAGCGGGGCCTCCGTCTGGCATCACGATTCGGATCTGCGCCTGAGCGGTGGCCCCGGCGCCGGCGATGGCCTGGTCGTGGTCGGCAGCCTCGACGGCGAAGTGGTGGCGCTGGACGCAGCCACCGGCGCCGAGCGCTGGCAGGCCAAGGTGCCCAACGAAGTGATCGCCGCGCCCGTGATCGGGCAGGGGATGGTGTTCGTGCGCTCCAACGACGGCCGGCTGAGCGCATTCGACGCAGCCAGCGGCGAGCGCCGCTGGTTCTGGACGCGCGAACTGCCGTCGCTGACGGTGCGCGGCAACGACGGCCCGGTGCTCGGCCCGGGCTTCGTATTCATCGGCAACGACGACGGTACCCTGGCCGCGCTGTCGCTGTCCGACGGCCGCCAGGTGTGGGACCTGCCGATCGCGCAGCCCGATGGCCGCACCGAGCTCGACCGCATGGCCGACATCGACGGCTCGCCGGTGCTCGATGGCACCGTGCTGTATGCCAGCAGCTACAAACAGTCGACCATGGCCATCGACGCGCCCAGCGGCCGTCCGATCTGGGTCAGCGATCGCGGCGGCTCGTCGCAACCCGGCCTGTCGGTCGACAAGGTGCTGGTGTCCGACCGCAACGGCACCGTCTGGGGCCTGGACCGCAGCTCCGGCAATCCGGCCTGGGAACAGGGTGGCCTGGCGCGACGCAACGTGGGCGGCGTGGCGGTGCACGGCGACTACGCGGTGGTCGGCGATCTGGACGGCTACCTGCACTGGCTGCGCCTGGACAGCGGCGACTTCGCCGCCCGTGAACGCGCCGGTCGCGCAGCCATCAAGGGCGCGCCCGTGGTGTCTGACGGCATCCTGGTGGTGCAGAACGTGAAGGGCGACCTGACGGCCTGGCGGATCGATTGATTCGGGGCGGGCGGAGACCCTGACGCGCGGCGGGTTGCCGTCACGGCAGGTCCCGCGCGCGGCTGGAGTTGCATCTACAACCCGGGGTATCCCCATACCCGGCGCCGACTGGAGCGCCTTCAGGCGCGATCGGAAGGTCTGATCACGGCTGAAGCCGCTGTCTGCAGGGCACCGGGCGGTCGGCCGACCGGTGGCAGCTTCGGGCGGCGACAGGCGCCTGGCCAGGTCGAATCGCTGTCGCGGCTGGAGTCGCAGCGGCATCCAACGATCCAGCCGGCCCGCACCGGCGCTGCGCCGGGGGCGTGGGCAGGTTACGCTTTGCAGTCCGGTCGCCCTCGCAGTGGGCGCACAGCAGGCTGGCCCATGGCGGCGCGCGCTGCGCTGCGGCATCCCCGGCTTTCCATTCGCTCCTCCTGAACGGCTCAACATGCTCTCCTCCGTCGCCCTCGTGGGCCGCCCCAATGTCGGCAAGTCGACGCTGTTCAATGCCTTGACGCGCACCCGTGACGCGCTGGTGCATGACCAGCCCGGCGTCACCCGCGACCGTCATTACGGCGTCTGCCGCCTGGACGATGCGCGGCCGTTCGTGGTCATCGACACCGGCGGCATTGCCGGTGAAGAGGAAGGCCTTGCCGGCGCGACGGCCCGCCAGGCGCGTGCCGCCGCCGCCGAGGCCGACCTGGTGCTGTTCGTGGTGGACGGCCGCGAAGGCGCGTCCGCGCTGGACGACGAGATCCTGCAGTGGCTGCGCAAGACCGCGCGCCCGGTGCTGCTGGTGGTCAACAAGACCGATGGCCTGGACGCGCGCGCCGCGCTGGCCGAGTTCGCGCGCTTCGGTTTTGCCGACAGCTTTGCGGTGTCGTCCGCGCATCGCCAGGGCATCGACGAACTGCTCGATACGGTGCTCGAGCGCCTGCCGGCTGATCGCGAAGAACCAGACGAAGACGCGGGCCGCGTGCGCGTGGCCTTCGTCGGACGGCCCAACGTGGGCAAGTCGACCCTGGTCAACCGCATCCTCGGCGAGGAGCGCATGATCGCGTCCGACGTGCCGGGCACGACGCGCGATTCGATCTCGGTCGACCTGGAGCGCGACGGTCGCAGCTATCGCCTGATCGATACCGCCGGCCTGCGCCGCAAGGGCAGGGTCGAGGAGGTGATCGAGAAGTTTTCGATCATCAAGACCCTGCAGGCGATCGAGGAATGCCAGGTCGCGGTGATCATGATCGACGCCGTCGAAGGCGTGACCGACCAGGACGCGGCCGTGCTCGGCGCGGTACTCGACGCCGGTCGCGCGCTGGTGGTCGCGGTCAACAAGTGGGACGGGCTCAGCACCTACCAGCGCGAGCAGACCGAATCGCTGCTGTCGCGCAAGCTTACCTTCGTGTCCTGGGCCGAGGCGGTGCGCATCAGCGCCAAGCATGGCTCGGGCCTGCGCGAGCTGTTCGGCGCGATCCACCGCGCCCATGCCTCGGCCACGCGTCAGTTCAGCACTTCCGAGGTCACCCGCGCGCTCGAGATCGCCTACGAGGCCAGTCCGCCGCCGGTGGTGCGCGGGCACGCGCCGAAGCTGCGATTCGCGCACCCGGGCGGCGAGAACCCGCCGACCTTCATCGTCCACGGCTCGCGCCTGAAGTCGCTGCCGGCGACGTACTCGCGCTACCTGGAGAACTTCTTCCGCAAGCGCTTCAAGCTGGTCGGCACGCCGGTGCGCTTCGTGTTCAAGGAAGGCGACAACCCGTACAAGGACAAGAAAAACGTGCTCAGCGTGCGCCAGGTGGCGAAGAGGAAGCGCCTGATCCGCCACGTCAAGCGCGGCAGGTAGGCCTGGCGTGACCGTCCGGCCCGACGCCATCGCGCGGGAGCACATCACCCTGGGCATCCTGGCCGGCGGGCGCGCCACGCGCCTGGGCGGCCGCGACAAGGCCTGGCTGCAGCGCGAGGGCGTCGCACAGGTCGTGCGCCTGGCGCAGCGGTTTGGCGCGGAAACCGGGGCTGTGCTGGTGAGCGCGAACCGTGAACTGCCGCGCTACGCGCAGGCCGGGATCGAGGCCGTTCCCGATCGCATCGAAGACGCGGGCCCGCTGGGCGGCCTCGATGCGCTGGCTGCTGCCTGCCGCACGCCGTGGCTGCTGACCCTTCCGGTCGACCTGGTCGATGCCAACGACTGCCTGCTGCGCACGCTGGTTTCCGCCGCTGCCGCCAATGGCGCCCGTGCACAGGACGAATCGGGCCTGCAGCCGCTGGTCGCACTCTGGCGCGTGGACGCGTTGCGGGACGCTGCCAGCGCGGCGCTGCGCGGCGGCACGCTCGCCGTGCAGGCGCTGCAGCTGCGGCTGGACATGGCCGTGGTCCACTTCGCGGGGGTACGCTTCGGCAACCTCAACACGCCCGACGACCTGCGCGCGGCCGGCATCGACACGCACTGAAGCATGGCCAACCACGACTTTCCCAGCCACATCAGCTACGCCGAGGCGCGCGCGATCATCGCGCGCATTGCAGAACAGCGCCGCATGCCGAACGAGCGGGTCGCCATCGCGCGGGCACATGGACGCGTGCTGGCAGGCGATGTGGTCGCCTCGATGGCGATGCCGGCCTTCGACAATTCGGCGATGGACGGCTTTGCGCTGCGCCACGCCGACCTGGCCGCCGACGGCGAAACCATCCTCACCCTGCGTGGCGAACAGTTCGCAGGTCCGGCTACGGTGGTCGAAGTCGGGCCCGGCGAGTGCGCGCGGATCACCACGGGAGCGCCGCTGCCGCCGGGCGCGGACACGGTGGTGATGAAAGAGCGTGCGGTCGTCGAAGGGGATTGCGTGCGCATCCTTGGGCCGGTCGCGGCTGGTCGCAACGTGCGGCGCCGCGGCGAGGATGTGGTTGCAGGCGACCTGCTGGCCTTGGCTGGCGAGGTGCTCGGCCCGGCCCGCGTCGCGCTGCTGGCTGCGCAGGGCATCGATTCGCTCGAGGTCGCGCGGCGGCCGACCGTCGCGGTGTTTTCCACCGGCGACGAACTGGTCGAACCCGGCATGCCGCTGGCGCATGGCCAGGTCTACAACTCCAACCGCGAACTGTTGATGGGTCTGCTGCGCGCCGAGGGCCTGGAGCCGGTGGCCTGGCCGACCTTGCCCGACGATGGCGCCGCGATCGAATCGGCCCTGCGCCATGCCGGCGAAGCCTTCGACGTGGTGCTGACCTGCGGCGGCGTGTCGGCCGGCGAAAAGGACCTGCTTCCGGCGCTGCTGCAGCGGCGCGGCAGCGTGCATTTCTGGAAGCTGCGGATGCGGCCCGGCATGCCGGCGCTGTTCGCCGACGGCGGCACGCTCGGGCCGGCGCTGTTCCTGTGCCTGCCGGGCAACCCGGTGTCGGTGCTGGCCACTTGCCTGGCGCTTGCGCGGCCGCTGCTGGACGGGCTGCAGGGCAGGGCGCCGCGCAAGTCCTGGCGTGCGCGGCTGTCCTCGCCATGGTGCAAGCGCCACGAGCGTCGGGAATTCCTGCGCGGGCGGTTGCTGAGCGGTGAGGATGGCGTTCTGCTGATCGAGCCGGACCCGGCCGATGGCTCCCATCGCATGCGCGCGGCCGCCGATGCCGACGCGCTGATGGTGCTGGAAGAAGGCGAGCGCGAGTACGCCGCCGGCAGCGTCGTCGAGGTGCTGCTTTACTGAGGCCTTTGATGGGCCGGCGCGGTCGCTTTCTCCCTCATCCGCTTGCGGGGGAGGGGAGGGGTGGGGGCGTCGGCGCCTCGTCCCTGAACGCAGCGATCCGCACCATGCGGCCACTCCAGCCTTCCCGGGGCGATAATCGACCCATGGCCAAGGAGATCACCCCACGCGACGCCAGCTACCGGCTCGCCCAGGGCGCCGTGCTGGTGGACGTGCGCGACGATCACGAGCGCGAGCTGGGCATGGCCCAGGGCGCATTGGGCGTCGCGCGCGACGAACTGGAAGCCGCGCCCCACCAGTACCTGCCCGGGCCGGACGCCGAGATCGTGCTGATCTGCCAGACCGGCGGGCGCTCGATGCTGGCTGCCGAACAACTGCTGCGCCGCGGCTACCAGCGCGTGTTCTCGGTGCGCGGCGGCACCCTGATGTGGCAGGCCGAAGGGTTTCCGCTGACGCGGCCCGCGGGCACGGTCGACCAGGACTTCCACGAACGCTACTCGCGCCACCTGCGGCTACCGGAGATCGGCGCCCGCGGCCAGCGCAGGCTCGAGGCGGCCAACGTCGTCGTGGTCGGTGCGGGCGGCCTGGGCTCGCCGGCGGCCTTCTACCTGGCCGCAGCCGGGGTGGGGCAACTGCGCCTGATCGATGACGACGTGGTCGACCGCAGCAACCTGCAGCGCCAGATCCTGCACACCGATGCCGACATCGGCGTGGCCAAGGTCGAGTCGGCGCAGACGCGGCTGTCCGCGCTCAACCCGCGGATATCGATCGAGCCGATGGTCGCGCGGCTGGACTCGGCCAACGTCGAGCAGCTGATTGGCGAGGCCGATGTGGTGGTCGACGGCGGCGACAACTTCCCCGTGCGCTACCTGCTCAATGACGCCTGCGTGCACCTGCGCAAGCCTCTGGTGTACGGCGCCGTGCACCGCTTCGAGGGCCAGGTGAGCGTGTTCGATGCAGGGCGCGAGCGGGGCCGCATGCCCTGCTATCGCTGCCTGTTCCCGGAGCCGCCGCCCGCCGGGTCCGCGCCCAACTGCAGCGAGGTCGGCGTGCTTGGCGTGCTGCCGGGCGTGATCGGCATGCTGCAGGCGACCGAGGCGCTCAAGCTGCTGCTGCATATCGGCGAGCCGCTGAGCGGGCGACTGCTGCATTTCGATGCGCTGTCGATGCGCTTCCGCGAAACCCGGCTTGCGCCCGATCCGGACTGCCCGCTGTGCGCGCCGGGCGCGACCTTCCCCGGTTATATCGACTACGCGGCATTCTGCGCTGGCTGAGCCGAAGCGGCACGGCGACGCCGCCTGCACAACCCTGTGCTAGCGTCGGTGGCGCCGCGGGGACCAGTGGGGAGTATGCGATCGGTCCGGACGGCGCCTTTCTACCAGGTGCAGGTGACCTCTTGCCGCGAATCGCCTTACTGCTGTTGCTGCTGTGCGGGCTGCCGTCCTTACCGGCGCAGGCCTCGGATCCCTGCATGCGCCTGGCCACGCCGGCCGCGGACGACGTGCCTGGCCGGATCGCCGCCGCGGCCTGCGAAGAGCACCGAATCTGGTACCGGCCTTTCATCGAGACCGATGGACGGGTGGGCGTGGTGAGCGTGCGCGAGGCCCAGCGCACGCGGCTGGCGAACGGGCAGCCGGCCTGGCAGCGGGTGATCGAGTACTGGCGCGGCAGCGGGCTGCTGTGGCAGGCAGGCGCCGGCGATTGCGCCTATGGCGACGTGCCCGAGCCGTCGTGCCGGACCTTCGTCTTGGACACGCCGTGGTCGGCCGCGTTCGTGTCCTGGGTGATGCAGCGCGCGGGACTGCCGGGCTTCGGTGGATCCGCGAGCCACCTGGGCTACGTACGGCGCGCCTACCGCGAACCCTTCCTCAGCCCCTACCGCGTGTCGAACCCGGAGTCGGGCAAGGTCGCGGTGGGCGACATGCTGTGCAGCGTGCGCGGCGGCTCCCGCATGTACGGGTTCGGCGAACTGGCCAACGTGCTCAGCGGCAACGAGCCGGGCCTGGGCATGCACTGCGACATCGTGGTCGGCACGTCCATCCGCGAGCGCGTGCAGTACGCCCACCTGGTCGGCGGTAATGTGTTGGACACCGTCGCCATGCGCGAACTGCCGCTGAGCCCCGGCGGGCGCTTCGCCGCGCTGCCCATGCGCACCGCCGCCGATCCGGAGTGCACGCCCGAGAGCCGCCACGTCTGCGACCTCAACCGCCAGGACTGGTCGGTGCTCCTGCAACTGCGTCCGGCAGGCGAGCTCGCCGGGCTGCGGGTCGGTCCTGAACCGGTCGCGGCGCCGCCAGCGCCGGTGCCCGCCAGTCCGGCGCAGGAATAAGCTGTCGCGCCGCGCCGACGCCGTTGCGGCGGGTCAGCCGTGGCGCTGGCGCGCGGCTTCGAAGGCGGCCAGCTGTGCGGGGGTCGCTTCGCGCTGGTGTCGCGCCTTCCATTGCGCGAAGGGCTCGCCGTACACGGTGGCGCGCGCCTCGTCCTTGTCCATCTCGATCCCGCGCGCCTGCGCCGCATCGCGATACCAGTCGGCCAGGCAGTTGCGGCAGAAGCCGGCAAGGATCATCAGGTCGATGTTCTGCACGTCCGGCCGCTGCTGCAGCAGGTGCTCGCGCAGGCGGCGGAAGACGGCGGCCTCGATATGGACGGTGTCGTCGGTGCTGGGCTGCATGGGCGCTCCTTGGCGGCGTGCGGGGATGACGTGAGACAATACGCGTTCCCGTTTCCGGCCTCCATGACGGCATGACCGCACGCATCCTCGATGGCAAGCGCATCGCCGATTCACTGCTCGACGAACTGCGCTTGCGCGTCGACGCGCGCGTGGCAGCCAACCTGCCGCGTCCGGGGCTGGCCGTGGTGCTGGTCGGCGGCGATCCGGCCTCGCAGTCCTACGTGCGCAACAAGCGCCGGGCGGCCGAGAAGGTCGGCATCCGCGCCCTCGACTACGATCTTCCCGCCGGCACCAGCGAAACCGAACTGCTGGACCTGATCGACCGGCTCAACGCCGATCCGGCCGTGCACGGCATCCTCGTGCAGCTGCCGCTGCCGGGCATCGCCGATGCGACGCGCCTGATCCATCGCATCGACCCGCGCAAGGACGTGGACGGCTTCCACCCCGAGAACGTCGGCCACCTGGCGCTACGCCAGTTCGGCCTGCGTCCCTGCACGCCGCGCGGCATCACCACGCTGCTGGCCTACACCGACCAGCCCGTGCGCGGGCGCAGCGCGACCATCGTCGGCGTGAGCAACCACGTCGGCCGGCCGATGGCGCTGGAGCTGCTGATCGCCGGCTGCACGGTCACCAGCTGTCACAAGTTCACCCCGCGCAACGAACTGCAGCGGCACGTGGGCGAGGCCGATATCCTGGTGGTGGCGGTGGGCCGGCCGGGTCTGATCCCGGGCGAGTGGGTGAAGCCGGGCGCGGTGGTGATCGACGTGGGCATCAACCGCCTCGACGATGGCCGCCTTACCGGCGATGTTGAATTCGCGCCGGCCGCGCAGCGCGCGAGCTGGATCACGCCGGTACCCGGCGGCGTCGGCCCGATGACCGTGGCCACGCTGATGCAGAACACGATCGAGGCCACCGAGGCCGCGGAAGCGAGCCAAGCGCTCTGCGGCTGATCGTTGCGCCTGTCCGGCGGCGAGCAGGCTCGCAGGGAGTTCACGGCGCGCTGGGCAGACTGACTTTTCCTGTGCACGGGCCGCGCGCTTGCCGCCCCGGGAGGGAGGGGTCATCGAGCGTTATCGACGTGCAATCGGCTGGATGGCCTGCGCAGCATGTGTGGCGGCGCTCGCGTCCGCCTGCGCCGGTCCACAGTCCGCGCTCGATCCGGCGGGGCCGGCCGCCGGCGCGATTGCCACCAGCTGGTGGCTGATGGCGGCAGGCGCGCTTGCCGCCTGGATCATGGTCCTCGTGCTGGCCACGTTGGCCATGCGCCGCGGTCGCAGGCTTGCCACGACGTCCGGCAGGCGTTTGATCATTGCCGGCGGCGTGGTGCTGCCCATCTCACTGCTGTCGGCGCTGCTGGTCTACGGCACACTGGCCAGTGACCGCATCACCGGCGAGAGCGCGCAGATTGGGCATGTGGTGCAGGTCACCGCGCGCCAGTGGCAGTGGGAGTTCGAATACCTCGACGCCGATGGCACTGCGCTTGCCGCTTCGATCGATCATCTCGCCATGCCGCTAGGCGAGATGGTGGAGTTCCGCGTCGACAGCAGCGATGTCATCCACAGCTTCTGGGTCCCGCGCCTGGGCGGCAAGATCGACGCGATCCCGGGCCGCACCAACATGCTGCGCCTGCGCGCCGACCAGGCTGGCCCGATGCGCGGCCAGTGCGCGGAGTTCTGCGGCCTGGAGCATGCGCTGATGGCGTTCGAGGTGACGGTGCTGGCGCCGGACGACTACGCACGCTGGTTGCTGGACAACTCGATCGATGACACCGCGGGCGCGCGGCAGTGAGCGCGGCCGTGGAACAGGCGGACGGGCACGCGCAACGGCTCGAGGCGCTGCGCAGGATCTGGAGCAACGGGCCGGGCCTGCGCGGGCAGCTGACCGCCGTCAACCACGGCACCATCGCGATGCGCTTCATCGTCACCGGCTTCGCTTTCATGCTGGTCGGCGGACTGCTGTCGATGTTCATCCGCCTGCAGCTGGCCTGGTTCGATGCCGACGTGCTCGATCCCGAGCGCTACAACCAGTTCGTGACCCTGCACGGCACGACGATGATGTTCCTGTTCGCGGTGCCGATCATGGAAGGCTTCGCGATGTACCTGCTGCCCAAGATGCTGGGCGCGCGCGACCTGCCGTTTCCACGGCTGAGTGCGTTCGGCTGGTGGTGCTACCTGTTCGGCGGCTTGTTCCTGTATTCGAGCCTGCTGTTCGACGCGGCGCCCGACGGTGGCTGGTTCATGTACGTGCCGCTCACCGATGCCAAGTTCTCTCCGGGCAAGGGCCCGGACTTCTGGCTGATCGGCGTGACCTTCGCCGAGATCGCGGCGGTGACCGCGGCAGTGGAGCTGATCGTGGCGATCCTGCTCACCCGCGCGCCCGGCATGGACATCCGCCGCATGCCGCTGTTCGCCTGGGCGATCCTGGTGATGGCTTTCATGATCGCGCTTGGCTTCCCCCCGTTGATCCTGGCCAGCATCCTGCTGGAGCTGCAGCGTGCGTTTGGCTTCGTGTTCTTCGACCCGGCACTGGGTGGGGATCCACTGCTGTGGCAACACCTGTTCTGGCTGTTCGGCCATCCCGAGGTCTACATCATCTTCCTGCCGGCCGCGGGCGTGGTGTCGATGCTGGTGCCCACCTTCGCGCGGCGGCCGATCGTGGGCTATGCCTGGATCGTGCTCGCGCTGGTGTCCACGGGCTTTCTCAGCTTCGGGCTGTGGGTGCACCACATGTTCGCGGTCGGCATCCCGCTGCTGGCGCTGGCGTTCTTCAGCGCGGCCAGCATGGCGGTGGCGATCCCGACGTCGATCCAGGTCTTCGCCTGGATCGCCACGCTGTGGGCGGGGCGGCCGTGGCTGCGCCTGCCGATGCTGCACATCCTGGGCTTCTTCGTGGTGTTCGTGCTGGGCGGCCTGACCGGGGTGATGCTGGCCTTCGTGCCGTTCGACTGGCAGGCGCACGACACGCATTTCGTCGTGGCGCACCTGCACTACGTGCTGATCGGCGGAATGATGTTCCCGCTGTTCGCGGGGCTGTATTACTGGCTGCCGCTGGCGAGCGGGCGGATGCCGTCGGAGAGCCTCGGCCGGATGGCGTTCTGGCTGGTGATCATCGGCTTCCACCTGACCTTTGTGCCGATGCACCTGACCGGGCTGCTCGGCATGCCGCGGCGGGTGTACACGTATTCGCCGGCGCTGGGGGTGGAGTGGATCAACCTGCTGTCCACCGCCGCCAGCTTCGTACTCGCCGTCGGTATCGTCGCGATCCTGGTCGATGCGGGGCTGTGCTTCCTGCACGGTCGCCGCGCGCGCGCCAACCCCTGGCGCGCGGGCACCCTGGAGTGGGCGGTGCCGGTGCCGGTGCCCAACTACAACTTCGCCTCGATGCCGAGCGTGGACGATGCGTATCCGCTGTGGCGCGACCGCGGGCTGGCCGAGCGGGTCAACCGGACCGACGGGCTGCTGGGCGATCCCGCGCGCGGACGACGCGAGCTGCTGGGCACGGGCATGGTCTCGGCGCGGCCGGAGCAGGTGGTGTTCCTGTCCGGGTCGTCGTGGCTGCCGCTGGCCTGCGCAGGCGTGATCACCGTGCTGCTGGCCTGCTTCATCGCCGGCCAGTACCTGCTGGCGGCCGCCTGCTTGGTGCCGCTGCTGGCCTTGTTCTGCGGCTGGGCCTGGACCACCGGCTGGCGCGGCGGCCCGATATCGGTGGACGCGGGTAACGGCCTGGTTCTGCCCTCGCAGTACGCCTGCCGCAACGCGCCGGGATGGTGGGCCATCGTGGTGACGATGCTCATCGTCGGATCGCTGTTCGCCTCGCTGGTGTTTGCCTACTTCTACCTCTGGCTGGGCAGCGACGCCTGGCCGCCCGCGGGGATGGGCGACGCGGCGCCCGGCACGATGCACTACGCCGCGCTGGCCCTGCTTGCGATCGCGTGGCTGGGCGGTGCGGCGGCGACGGCGGCACTGCGCGCTGGACTGCGGCGTCGCCGCCGCGTCGCGGTGCCAGCCATTGTGGCGGCGGTGGCGGCGATCGCGTTCGCCGCGATCCACGTCACGCTGCTGTCGGGTTCGCCCGGCGCGCCGCAGGCGCATGCCTATGCGTCGGTGGTCTGGACGCTGGCCGGCTTCTGCGCGCTGCACCTGCTGGTGGCGGCGCTGCTGTGCCTGCAGGTGTCCGCGCGCGTGGGGCGGCGGCTGGTGGATTCGGCGCGGTCGCTGGAATGGCGCGTGGCGCATGCGTTCCTGCGCTATGCGATCGTGCAGGCCGCGATCGGCTGGGCGGTCATCCACCTGTTCCCGGTGCTGCAGTGAGCGCGCCGCGACGCCAGCGGCGGCTGAGCTGGATCGCGAGCCCGTTCGTGGTCTGGGGCCTGCATTTCGTCGCGGTCTATTCCATCCAGGGCCTGGCCTGCGGCCGCGGCTGGCCGGTGACGGGCGCGTGGCTGGGCATGGGCCTGGCGACCGTGCCCGCGTTCGCGTCGGTGGCGTGGATCGGGCTGCACGCGCGGCGCGAACTGCTGGCGCCGGAGGTGTCGGGAGAGAAAAGGTTTGCCGCGAAGGTGGTGGCGATGCTGTCGCTGCTGGCCCTGGTGGCGATGGCGTTCACCAGCTTGCCGATACTGCTGCTGCAGCCGTGCGAGTGAGGACAGGCATGCGCAAGACGCTCAGGCAACCGGTTGCGGAACAGCGCAGCCCCTCGGTGGAGAGCCGGGTGGCGATCAAGCACCATCCGCTGCATCCGATCATGGTGGTCTATCCGATCGCCTGCCTGACGCTGCTGCTGCCAGCCGACGTACTCCACCTGTGGAGCGGCGAGACGTTCTGGGCCGAGGTCGCCTGGTGGCTGAATGTCGTGGGCCTCGTCGCTGGCCTGTTCGCAGCCGCGCTGGGCATCTGCGACATGTTCCTGATCCGCGTGGCGCGCAGGCACGTGTCGGCATGGAGCCATTTCATCGCCGGGGTGATGCTGCTGGCGCTGGCGGCGATGGGCGTCTGGCTGCGCTGGCCCGACCCCGCTGCGGCCGGATGGTGGGCGCTGCTGCAGTCGGCGCCGACGGCGGGCATGGTGCTGGTGGTGGGTTGGCTCGGCGGCACGCTCACCTTCGGGCACGGGATCGGCGTCTATGGTCATCGCGAGCGCGAGGACGGCCGGTCTTCCGCAGACCGGGCGCTGGACGAATGAGCAGGACCCTCGACCGCCTGCACCCCGGGCGGCGGAAGATCGCCCACGCTGCGCGGCTTGGCGCCGGTCAGGGCGGCGATCGCCAGCAGCAGCAACAGTGGCGTCCAGCCGAGCAGGGCAGGCAGCACGCCGCCGCGCCGCCGCTTGCCCTTGCCAAGCGCGTGCAGTTGCGCGCCCATCCACAGGTGCACCAGCACCACCAGCGCGACCAGGCCCAGTTTGGCGATCAGCCAGGCGCCGGGCGCCACCCATGGGATCAGGGCCATGCCCAGGGCGATGGTGAGCACGCCGGCCGGCGTGGCAACGCGGAAGAACAGCCGGTTGGCGACCGGGTTGAAGAAGTCCGCCCGCCCGTCGCGCTCGCCGCGACGGCGCGCGGCGAACAGTCGCACGAGCAGGAACAGTCCGGTAAACCAGACCGACATGGATGCGATGTGCGCGACCTTCAGCCAGAACTGCATGGCGCGACTCCTGTGAGGTGTGGGCGATACAGCGGATCCGTCGTTCCGCAGCGACGGGCATCCTCCTTGCCGGGGCAGGACGTGCCCGGGCGCAGGGGGCGCCGCTCGCGCACCGCCGTTTGGCCAGGGCTGCCCGCACTGGTTGCCGTTGCGGTGTCGCCGCTGCCGGCCGCCGCCCACGACAGCGGCCACGGCGTGCCCAGCCTGGCCACGGCCTGGACGCTGTCGCCGCTGCTGCTTGTGCCGCTTGCGCTGTTCGCCTCGCTGTACGTGCTCGGGCTTTGGCGCCTGTGGCGCGGCGGGCATGTCGGGCGCGGCGTGTCCGTGGCCGAGGCGGCGGCGTTCGGCGGCGGCGTGCTGGCGCTGCTGCTTGCGACCGTCTGGCCGTTCGACGCGCTGGGCGAATGGTCGCTGGCCGCGCACATGGCGCAGCACATGCTGCTGCTTGCGGTCGCGCCGCCGCTGCTGCTGGCCGCACGCCCGCGCGCGACACTGGCCGCGGCCCTGCCGCCGGACTGGTCGCGCCTGTCGCATCGCCTCGCGCAGGCCTGCGCGATCCCGCCGCTGCGCTCGCTGGCGGCGGCGACGCTGGCCAACGTGATGGTGATGTGGGGCTGGCACAGCCCGGCCGCGCTCGAACTCGCGCTGGCCAACGAAGCGGTGCACTGGCTGATGCACGGCAGCTTCCTGATCGCCGGCCTATGGCTGTGGACCCTGCTGTGGCAGCGCATCCGCGACGACGCCGCGGGAGGCGCGCTGGCCGGCGCGGTCGCCATCGTGGTGGTCATGATGCAGATGGGCTTCCTTGGCGCATTGATGACCTTCTCGCGGCGCAGCCTGTACCCGTACTACGCCGAACGTGCGCCCGAGCTCGGCCTGGGAGTCCTGGCCGACCAGCAGCTGGCCGGCCTGATCATGTGGGTGCCGTCGTGCCTGCCGTACCTGGTTGGTGCGATCTGGCTGCTGGCGCGGGAGTTCGGACGGCTGCGGCAGATCAGCTGACGCGGAAGCCACCGGGGCCATTCTGGGCAGGCAAGGGTTGATGGCGGGTGATCTGCGGCGAAGGGCCTCGCGCACGCTCCGGTTTTTCGCGCGCGAAGAACCACTCGCGGGCCTGTCGCGGCGCGGTATAATGTCGCGCTTCCCCTCCGATCCCGGGACTGCCGATGCTCCGCATCCAGGCTGAAGCACTGACGTACGACGACGTTTCCCTCGTCCCCGCGCACTCCATCGTCCTGCCCAAGGACGTCTCGCTCGCCAGCAACCTCACCCGCTCGCTGCGCCTGAATCTGCCGGTGGTCTCGGCGGCGATGGACACGGTCACCGAGGCGCGCCTGGCCATCGCCATGGCCCAGCTCGGCGGCATCGGCATCGTGCACAAGAACATGAGTGCCGAGCGCCAGGCAAGCGAAGTGCAGCAGGTCAAGAACTTCGAGGCCGGCGTGATCCGCGAGCCGTTCACGGTCAGCCCCGACACCACCATCGGCGAAGTGCTCAAGCTGACTCGCGCCCGCAACATCTCCGGCGTGCCGGTGGTGGACGGCGGCCAGCTGGTCGGCATCGTCACCGGGCGCGACATGCGCTTTGAGAAGAAGCTCGACGACCCGGTGCGCAACATCATGACCAAGAAGGACCGCCTGGTCACCGTGCACGAAGGCGCGAGCGACGACGAGGTCATCGGCCTGCTGCACAGGCACCGCATCGAGAAGGTGCTGGTGGTCAACGACGCGTTCGAACTGCGTGGGCTGATCACCGTCAAGGACATCCAGAAGAAGTCCGACAACCCCAATGCCGCCTATGACCCGGACGAGCAACTGCTGGTCGGGGCGGCGGTTGGCGTGGGCGGCGACACCGAACACCGCATCGAACTGCTGGCCGCGGCCGGGGTGGACGTGGTGATCGTCGATACCGCGCATGGCCACTCGCAGGGCGTGCTCGACCGCGTGGCCTGGGTGAAGAAGCAGTTCCCGCGGCTGCAGGTGATCGGCGGCAACATCGTCACCGGCGATGCCGCGCTGGCGCTGATGGACGTGGGCGCAGATGCGGTCAAGGTCGGCATCGGCCCGGGCTCGATCTGCACCACGCGCATGGTGGCCGGCGTGGGCGTGCCGCAGATCACCGCGATCTCGATGGTGGCCGAGGCACTGCAGGACCGCATCCCGCTGATCGCAGATGGCGGCATCCGCTACTCGGGCGACCTGGGCAAGGCGCTGGCGGCCGGTGCATCGACGATCATGATCGGCGGCCTGTTCGCCGGCACCGAGGAATCGCCTGGCGAGGCCGAACTGTTCCAGGGCCGCAGCTACAAGAGTTACCGCGGCATGGGCTCGCTGGGCGCGATGGAGAAGGGCAGCAAGGACCGCTATTTCCAGGACTCGAGCGACCCCGACAAGCTCGTGCCCGAGGGCATCGAAGGCCGCGTGCCGTATCGCGGCCCGCTGGGCGGGGTGGTCCACCAGCTTGCCGGCGGACTGCGCGCAAGCATGGGCTACGTCGGCTGTGCGTCCATCGACGAGATGCGCAAGAAGCCGCAGTTCGTCAAGACCACCGGTGCCGGCCAGCGCGAGAGCCACGTCCACGACGTGCAGATCACCAAGGAACCGCCGAACTACCGGATGGGGTGAGGCAACCCGCTTGCGCGGCACTGCCGCGCGGGCTGCCGAACGCCCGGCCATGGTGGCCGGGCCGGGCCATTCACGGACGTGGCGCCCTCTCCATGGTCGCCGCGCCAACTCTTGAAGCTGCCGTCCGAAGGTTCCATGACCGACATCCATTCCGACAAGATCCTGATCCTCGACTTCGGCGCGCAGTACACGCAGCTGATCGCACGCCGCATCCGCGAGATCGGCGTCTATTGCGAGATCTGGGCCTGGGATCATGATCCCTCCGAAATCGCTGCGTTCGGCGCGAAAGGCATCATCCTGTCCGGCGGGCCGGAGTCGACCACGCTGCCGGGTGCGCCGGCGGCGCCGCAGGAAGTGTTCGACAGCGGACTGCCGATCCTGGGCATCTGCTACGGCATGCAGACGCTGGCCGCGCAGCTGGGCGGTGCGACCGAAGCAGCCGACCAGCGCGAGTTCGGCCATGCCGAGGTCGACATCGTCCATCCCGATGCCTTGTTCTCCGGCCTGACCGACCATCCGGGCGCGCAGCGCCTGAACGTGTGGATGAGCCACGGCGACCACGTCTCGCGCGCGCCCCCGGGCTTCACCGTCACCGCCAGCACAGCGCGCATCCCGGTCGCCGCGATGGCCGACGAGCAACGGCGCTGGTACGGCGTGCAGTTCCACCCGGAAGTCACGCATACGCTGCAGGGCCAGACCCTGCTGCGCCGCTTCGTCACCGATGTCTGCGGCTGCACCACGCGGTGGACGGCGGCGCAGATCATCGAGGACCAGATCGCGCGCGTGCGCGAACAGGTGGGTTCGGACGAGGTGGTCCTGGGCTTGTCGGGTGGCGTGGATTCGTCCGTCGTCGCCGCGCTGCTGCACCAGGCGATCGGCGAGCAGCTGACCTGCGTGTTCGTCGACACCGGCCTGCTGCGCTGGCAGGAAGGCGACCAGGTGATGGCGATGTTCGCCGAACACATGGGCGTCAAGGTGATCCGCGTCGACGCCGCCGACCGCTATTTCAAGGCGCTCGAGGGCGTGGTCGACCCGGAAGCCAAGCGCAAGATCATCGGCAACCTGTTCATCGAGATCTTCGAGGAGCAGTCCGACAGGCTGAAGAACGCGCGCTGGCTGGCGCAGGGCACGATCTACCCGGACGTGATCGAGTCCGCCGGCAGCGGGACCGGCAAGGCCCACGTCATCAAGAGCCACCACAACGTCGGTGGCCTGCCCGAACACATGAAGCTGGGCCTGGTCGAACCGCTGCGCGAGCTGTTCAAGGACGAGGTGCGGCGCCTGGGCGTCGAGCTCGGCCTGCCGCGGACCATGGTCTACCGCCACCCGTTCCCCGGGCCTGGCCTGGGCGTGCGCATCCTGGGCGAGGTCAAGCGCGAGTACGCAGAACTGCTGGCGCGCGCCGACGCGATCTTCATCGAGGAACTGCGCAAGGCCGACCTGTATGACAAGACCTCGCAGGCGTTCGCCGTGTTCCTGCCGGTGAAGTCCGTGGGCGTGGTCGGCGACGCGCGCGCCTACGAGTGGGTGATCGCCCTGCGCGCGGTGGAGACCATCGACTTCATGACCGCGCACTGGGCGCACCTGCCGTACGACTTCCTCGGCACGGTGAGCAACCGCATCATCAATGAGCTGCGCGGCATCTCGCGCGTGGTGTACGACATCTCCGGCAAGCCGCCGGCGACGATCGAGTGGGAGTAGCGGGTTTGGAAGCCGGGGCGGGGCGGAGCGTTATGCTTGCGTTCCGTCCATCCAGCAGGATCGCCTGATGCACTCCAGACCCTTCGGCCGCACCGGCCGCAACGTTGGTGAAATCGGCTTCGGCGCCTGGGCCATCGGCGCGGCCTGGGGCAAGGTCGATGACGCCGAGTCCGTGGCCGCGCTGCATGCGGCGCTCGATGCCGGCCTGGATTTCATCGACACCGCAGATGTGTATGGCGACGGCCATTCCGAACGACTGATCGCACGCGTGCTCAAGGAGCGCGGAGGGGAGCGCCCGTTCGTGGCGACCAAGGTGGGGCGGCGCCTGCCGTCCCAGACGGTGGAGGGCTACACCGCGAATAATCTCGAGAGCTGGATCGACCGCAACCTGCACAACCTCGCAACCGACTGCCTGGACCTGGTGCAGCTGCACTGTCCGCCGACCGACGCCTACTACCATGCCGAGTTGTTCGAGCGGATGGATCGCCTCGTCGAGCGCGGCAAGCTGCGCAGCTATGGCGTCAGCGTCGAGCGCGTGGAAGAGGCGCTCAAGGCCATCGAGTATCCGAACGTCGCCAGCGTGCAGATCATCTACAACATGTTCCGCCTGCGGCCGGCGCAGCTGTTGTTCCGCGAGGCCAAGCGGCGCGGCGTGGCGGTCATCGTGCGCGTGCCGCTTGCCAGCGGCCTGCTCAGCGGCAAGTTCCGCGCCGATACGCGCTTCGAGGCCGATGACCATCGCCAGTTCAACCGCCAGGGCGAGGCGTTCGACGTCGGCGAGACGTTTTCCGGCGTGCCCTACGAAGTCGGCCTTGCCGCGGTCGAAGAGCTGCGTCCGCTGGTGCCCGAAGGCGCGACGATGGCGCAGCTGGCGCTGCGCTGGATCCTGATGGACGATGCGGTGAGCGTCGTGATCCCGGGCGCCCGCAACCGCGAGCAGGCGTTGGGCAATATTGCCGCGGCCGATCTGCCTGCGCTTTCGCAGGCGACGATGGATGCGGTCGCGCGGATCTACGACGAACACATCCGCCCGCACGTGCACCAGCGCTGGTGAGCCGCGGGCAGCCCATGCACGGCACGCCTCTCCCGCCTGACGACAGCGCAACGCTGGTGACCGACGAGCGCTGGATGCGACACGCCTTCGCGCTGGCCGACCGCGCCGTACGCGAGTTCGACGAGATCCCCGTCGGCGCCGTGCTGCTGGGCCCGGGCGGCGCGCTGCTTGGCGAGGGCTGGAACCGCAACCTCGCCGAGCACGATCCCACCGCACATGCGGAAATCGTGGCCATGCGCGAGGCTGGACGCGCGATGGGCAACCACCGGCTCGTCGGCGCCACCCTTTACGTGACCCTTGAGCCTTGCGCGATGTGCGCGATGGCGATGGTGCACGCCCGCATCGCGCGCCTGGTGTACGGTGCCGCCGATCCCAAGACCGGCGCCTGCGGCAGCGTCTTCGACCTGGTCGCAGACCCGCGCCACAACCATCGGATCGCGGTGCAGGGTGGGCTGCTGGGTGACGAGGCAGGCCGGCGCCTGAGCAACTACTTTCGCGCGAAGCGCGGCAAGGCGCCGCTCGATCCTTCGGGCGAATCGCCTCTCGAACCACACCCCGAACCGCCCCTGTAGGAGCGGCTTCAGCCGCGAACGGACCGGGCGTATGAAGCCAAGGCTCCCTCGCGGCTGAAGCCGCTCCTACAGGGGGCGAACAGCCCCCTACTGGGCCGGGCCGCGCCGGCTTGCGAAACGGTGGCGGTCGTCCATCTCGTCGTTGACAGCCCGCACCGCCATCGAGGCTTCGCTGGCCAGCAGCAGGCTCGATCCGAACATCGACAGCACGCCCAGTACCGCCATGATCGTCGGCCCCGGTCCGAACAGGTGGTTGAAGAACGAGTCGCCTGCGACCAGCAGGCTGGTGCCCACGAAGCAGCTGATCGCCACGTACAGCAACTGGCTGGCGCGCAGGATGATCTGGCTGCGTCGGCGTTGCACCGTGATCCGCCGCTCCAGTACGGCGCGTTCGCCGGCATCCTCGATCTCGGCTAGGTCCTTGAGCAACTGCCGCGCGCGATCGATGATGCGCGCCAGGCGCGCGTTGGCCGAAGCCAGCAGCGCCGCGGTTGCGGTCAGGAAGAACGCGGGCGCGAGCATCGCGGTGAGGATGGCGTAGTGGGCCATCGAAGCGTTGGAGGGCATGGCGACTCGGGAGCGGGCGGGGCGGCGGGTTATCATGCCGCGTCCCGACAACCACCGCGAGCGCATGGCACCGCACGACACTGCACAGGGCGACGGCTACCTGGTCTGGATCGACCTGGAAATGACCGGCCTGGACACCGACCGCGACTCGATCCTCGAGATCGCCACGGTGGTCACCGACGCTGGACTCAAGGTACTGGCCGAAGGTCCGGCCTTCGCGATCGCGCATCCGCTCTCGGCGCTCGAAGCCATGGACGAGTGGAACCGCAACCAGCACGGCAAGTCCGGCCTGTGGCGGCGAGTGCTGGAGGAGGGCGTCGCGATGGCCGAGGCCGAGCAGCGCACGCTGGCCTTCCTGCAACAGTGGCTGGGTCCGCGGCAGTCGCCGATGTGCGGCAACTCGATCTGCCAGGACCGCCGCTTCCTGCACCGGCAGATGCCGGAGCTGGAACGCTTCTTCCATTACCGCAACCTCGACGTCAGCACGCTCAAGGAGCTGGCCCGGCGCTGGGCGCCACAGGTGCTGTCCGGCGTCAAAAAGGCGGCCGCGCATACCGCGCTGAGCGACGTGCACGACTCGATCGATGAACTGCGCCACTACCGGCGCTTCATGGGGCCGCTGTCGGGCCAGCCTGCGCCGGCCTGAACCGTGGCGCGCGTCAAGGCTCCTGCCCACGCGCGGGAGCGCTAGCATCTCGCCATGGCACAGATGATCGAACCGGCCGGCGGCCTGTCCGCCGATACCCTGGACCGCGCGGATCTGCTGCGCGCCGTAGCGCTCCTGGAAGCGCCAACCATCACCGCGCGCATGGCCAATCTGGTTGGCGCGCCGCTGGAGTTCGCGGTGCGTGCGTTGCCCGCGTCGGTCTCCGCGCGCATCCATGGCGCGGTCGAGGCCGCGCTGTACCGTTCAGCGCAGGTCGCGCTGTCGAGCATGGACAACCGCCCCGGTCGCGTCGCGTCCACGCGCTGGCACAAGGTGGCGGCAGCGACCACCGGCGCGATAGGCGGGGCATTCGGCTTCACCGCGCTGTTCGTGGAGCTGCCGGTTTCGACAACAATCATGATGCGCGCGGTGGCGGACGTGGCGCGCAGCGAAGGCTTCGACCTGTCCGACCTGGCCACTCGCCAGTCCTGCCTCGAAGTCTTCGCCCTGGGCGGCAAGTCGACCAAGGATGACGCCAGCGAAACCGGCTACTACCTCGCGCGCGGCTTCACCGCCGACGTGATGCGCCACCTTTCCGCGGAACTGGCGGGACGCAGCCTGGCGGGGCAGGGGCTGACCGGCGGGATCGGGTCAAAGGAAACGGGCAAGTGGCTGGCGAAACTGGTGGAGAAGGCCGCCGCCCGCTTCGGTGTCGTGGTGACTGAGAAGTTCGCGGCACAGGCCGTGCCCATCGTCGGCGCTGCGACGGGCGCCGCGCTCAACACCATGTTCACCGACTACTACCAGGACGTAGCCCGTGGTCACTTCATCGTGCGACGCCTGGAGCGGCGCTATGGCGAAGCGGTCGTGCGCGAGGCATACAACCGGCTGGCGCGGGGCAGGGCGGGTTGAGCATGCGTGCCCGCGGCGCCTGCCGCGGGCACGTCCACGATCAGCTCCTGGCGTCGGCCTTCGCCTTCGACTTGGCCAGCTTCAGCCAGGTATCGACCACGGTGTCCGGATTCAGCGACACCGACTCGATGCCTTCCTCCATCAGCCACTGCGCCAGATCGGGATGGTCGCTCGGCCCCTGGCCGCAGATGCCGATGTACTTGCCCTTGGCGCGTGCGGCCTTGATCGCCATCGACAGCAGCTTCTTCACCGCCGGATTCCGCTCGTCGAACAGGTGGGCGACGATCGATGAATCGCGGTCGAGCCCCAGGGTGAGCTGGGTCAGGTCGTTGGAACCGATCGAGAAGCCGTCGAAGATCTCGAGGAATTCCTCGGCCAGCAGCGCATTCGAGGGCACCTCGCACATCATGATGATCTTCAGGCCGTTCTCGCCCCGGCGCAGGCCGTTCTCGGCCAGCACCTCGATCACCCTGTGGCCTTCCTCCAGGGTGCGCACGAACGGAATCATCACCCAGAGGTTGTCCAGGCCCATCTCGTTGCGGACGCGCAGCACGGCGCGGCATTCCAGAGCGAACGCCTTGGTGAACGAGGGATCGACGTAGCGGCTGGCGCCGCGGAAACCGATCATCGGGTTCTCTTCATGCGGCTCGTAGTTCGTGCCGCCAATCAGGTTGGCGTACTCGTTGGACTTGAAGTCCGACAGCCGCACGATCACCGGATTGGGCGCCACCGACGCGGTCAGCGTGGCGATGCCTTCGGCAAGCCGGTCGACATAGAAATCCACCGGCGAGGCATAGCCGGCGCTCTTCTCGTCGATCTTCTTCTTCGTCGCCGCGTCCTGGCGGTCGTATTCGAGCAGCGCATTGGGATGCACCCCGATGTGCGCGGCGATGATCATCTCCAGCCGCGCCAGGCCGATACCGGCGTTGGGCAGCTGGCCGAAGTCGAACGCGCGCTCGGGGTTGGCGACGTTCATCATGATCTTGAGCGGCGCCTCGGGCATCGAGGCCAGGTCGGTGGTGATGCGATCGAAGGGCAGGGCGCCGTCGTAGATGAAACCGGTATCGCCCTCGGCGCAGCTGACCGTGACTTCCTTGCCGTCCTCGATCACGTCGAGCGCGTTGCCGGTGCCGACCACCGCCGGTACCCCAAGCTCGCGCGCGATGATCGCGGCGTGGCAGGTGCGGCCGCCGCGGTTGGTGACGATTGCCGCGGCGCGCTTCATCACCGGCTCCCAGTCGGGATCGGTCATGTCGGCGACCAGCACGTCGCCCGGCTGCACGCGCGCCATGTCATCGAGGCTGCGCACCACGCGTGCGACGCCGCTGCCGATCCTCTGGCCGATCGCGCGTCCCTCGGCAATCACGGGGCCGCGCTGCTCCAGCGCGTAACGCTCGATCTGGGTCGCCTTGGTGCGCGACTTCACGGTCTCCGGACGCGCCTGCACGATGAACAGCTTGCCGCTGACGCCGTCCTTCGCCCACTCGATGTCCATCGGACGGCCGTAATGCTCCTCGATCACCAGCGCCTGCTTCGACAGCTCATGCACGTCGGCATCGGAGAGCGAGAAGCTGCGGCGCAGTTCGGCCGGCGTCTCCTCGGTCCTCACCCGCTCGCCGGGCTGGTCGGAATAGACCATGCGCAGCTGCTTGGCACCGATCGAGCGGCGCAGGATGGCGGGCTTTCCGGCCTTGAGCGTGGGTTTGTAAACGTAGAACTCATCGGGATTGACCGCACCCTGCACGACCATTTCGCCCAGGCCGAAGCTCGAGGTCACGAAGACCACGTCGCGGAAGCCAGACTCGGTGTCGAGGGTGAACAGCACGCCGGACGCGCCGACGTCCGAACGCACCATCAGCTGCACGCCCGACGAGAGGAACACGTCCTCGTGCTTGAAGCCGTGGTGCACGCGATAGGCGATGGCGCGATCGTTGTAGAGGCTGGCGAAGACCTCCTTGACCTTGCGCACCACGTCATCGGCACCGGTCACGTTGAGGAAGGTCTCCTGCTGTCCTGCGAACGATGCGTCAGGCAGGTCCTCGGCGGTGGCCGAGGAGCGCACCGCGACCGCGATCTCGCCCCCGCCGTTGTCGGCGCACAGCTGCGCATAGGCCTTGCGGATGTCGGCATCCAGCCCGGACTGCAGCGGCGCGTCGATCACCCAGCCACGGATCTCGCCACCGGCCGAGGTCAGCGCGCCGACGTCCTCCACGTCGAGCGGTGCGAGCCGGTCGAAGATGCGCTGGTGCAGGTCGTTGTGCGCGATGAAGTCCTTGAACGCATCGGCCGTGGTCGCGAAGCCACCGGGCACCGACACACCCAGCCCGGAGAGCTCGCCGATCATCTCGCCGAGCGACGAATTCTTGCCGCCAACCTGAGCCAGGTCGGACAGCCGCAGGTCGTTCAACCAGAGGATGTTGGCCGTCGGTCCGGACGGCTGCGGTGCAGACTGGTTCAAGGCGGAACTCCCAAGTGTGGCGAAAGCGAAAGGACCAGGCAGCGCCCAGTCGAAAAGACGCTATTTTAGCCCCCACACCGGCCACGACAGCCGCCCGCGAACAAGGAGACAGCGTTGTCAACGACCAGACTCGTGTTCTACGTATCCGATGGGACCGGTATCACCGCCGAAACCATCGGCCACAGCCTGCTCACCCAGTTCGCTGGCACGAAGTTCACCACCAGCCGCATTCCCTTCGTCGACAGCGTGGAGCGCGCAGAAGATGTGGCCGAGCGCATCCGTACAACCGCCGCGGCGGAAGAGCAGCGCCCGATCGTGATCAATTCATCGGTCAACCCCGCCATCTCTGCGGCACTTGCCCAGAGCGGGGCGCTGATGCTGGATGTGTTCGAGCCGTTCATCGAGCGCCTCGAATCCGAACTCGGTCAACAGCGCCAGGCCAAGGTGGGGCAGGCGCACGGCATGGTCGATTTCGACACCTACCACCGGCGTATCAACGCGATGAATTTCGCGCTCGCCCACGACGACGGCATGTCGATCAACTACGACCAGGCCGACGTGATCCTGGTGGCGGTGTCGCGCGCGGGAAAGACGCCGACGTGCATCTATCTGGCGCTCCATCACGGCGTGGCTGCAGCCAACTACCCGCTGACCGACGAAGACCTGGAACATGACCGCCTGCCGTCGCGCCTGCGCGCGCACCGCTCCAAGCTGTTCGGCCTGACCATCGATCCGGTGCGCCTGCAGCAGATCCGCCAGGAACGGCGACCGGATTCGCACTACGCGGACCTCGAAACCTGCAAACGCGAGGTGCTCGCGGCCGAGAAGCTGTTCCGCGCCGAACGCATCCCGCTGCTCAGCACCACCCATGTTTCCATCGAGGAAATCTCGAGCAAGGTGATGTCGACCCTGGGTCTGGAGCGGGTCATGTATTGACGGGGCAGGGGAGGCGTGTCGCGCAGCCTGCGTTGCGCGGCAACTGCACGGTGTGCCGGACACCCATGCGGGAATTCGATGGCAGCGCGCTGCGCCGACATGATCCTCATGCGCCGGGTGTTACGCGCGGAGCCCTCTACAAGTTCCTTAACGTAGGCGCTTCCGGCTGAATCTTCAATCCTGCCCGCGCGCGACGCCAGCGTGTAGGATCGATCCATGCACCAGGTCGCCGCACGCAACACGCAGATCCCCAGGCTCGGCCGTTTCGGCTGGCTGATGGGTCTGTACGCGGAGAACTTCCAGCGCATGACGCGCTTGTTCGAACCGGCAGACCTGGCCGTCGGACGCCATGTTTCGAGCATCGGCAACGGGCTGGACGTGCAGCTCGACGTGCTCGAGCAGCATGTCTACACCACCGAGCTGCGCCTGACCTACACCGTAATTGATCCCGTTACCGGCGAGCCGGATCCGTCCGCATTCCTGCGCCTGTACCGCGACGCCAGGCAGGCCGAGGCCACCCACTGCTACGTCGGGCGCCGCTGGCAGGACGTGATCGGCATGTACCCGCCGCCGGGCGAAGTACTCGACCACCGCATGCGGATGAACACCTTCCTCGGCAAATGGCTGCAGTACCTGGCCGAAAGCGGCCATGGTGTGGCCACGCTGCGGCCGGTCGAGCCGGAAGTCGTCGGGACCTGAGCCCGCAAACGCCGCTGCAGGAGCGGCTTCAGCCGCGACCGCGATACGCCGTGCCCGTTCGAATGCCAACGCGCCTTGCCGCGAAGCACTGGCATTCTCGCGCTAAAAAAATGGGCCCGGAATATCCGGGCCCATTGAAAAGTGGCGTCCCCACGGGGATTCGAACCCCGGTCGCTACCGTGAAAGGGTAATGTCCTAGGCCTCTAGACGATGGGGACGCTGTAAAACCTTTCTTCCGCTCATTTTCCGTGCGGCCTGTGCAGCGGAAAACGTGGTGGAGCCAGGCGGGATCGAACCGCCGACCTCCTGCATGCCATGCAGGCGCTCTCCCAGCTGAGCTATGGCCCCACGTGCTGGAAAGCGCGAAATTGTAGGGGCGACCGTGATATCCGTCAACAGGTGTCGACCGATCCGAGCGACGCGCCGCGTACATCCTCGCTGCAGAGGTTCAGTTGCAGCGCCTGCGGCAGACTCAAAACTTGCTGTTGCTGACGGACCAAGCTGTTGCGCAGCTGCGCGATGTTTGTCGATGGCCAACCTCGAAACGCAATCCACATCAAGGTTGCGTTCGTGGCGGTGGTCATCGCGAACACGGGAAAGAACGGCACCGGCACGAGGATGGGAACGTGGCTCCCAAGGATCCGGCTGTACTGGGACAATTTGGAAGGCGGGAACCACCAACTCACCGGGCGCGCCGATCAGGATGTTACATAATATGCATTATGCGAAATCAAGGATGTGCCGATCCGGCACAGAAACCGCCTCGCCCGGAAGGAATTTTCGGTCACCGCTGAGCGCTTCGGCAATGTTGGCGGATGACAGGGACTGCGGACGCGCTGCCCTACACCGGAATCAACGCTTGCAGGCCCGGTTGACGCCTTCGTCCAGGCGTTGGAGATCCTCATAGGTACGCTTCAAGCCGAGGATTCTCAGCATCGTGTCCCGGTACGCCTTCGCGTCCTCGCAGGCTTTGTTGTTTCGATCCGGATCCCACGGCATCGGCCGGGCTCGCGACGGCGCCCGGACGGCTCCGGATGCCGGCAGGAAGCTGCCGACCTGCCGTGATGCCTGAGCACGCCGTACGGCATCACTCCGGGCGGCCCGCGAGGTTTCGGTTTCCTCATAGGCATCAACGGCGACGCGCTTGGTCTCGCGCGAGGTTGCCGGACACGGCGCGTCCTGAATGCTCACGCCGCCCTTGTAGTCCACACACCGGTACAGATTCTGCGCGCCAACCGGAGACATCACGGTCAACAGCACTATCGCCAGGAAACCTTTCATCCCCGCCTCCCCAAAGGCTGGGCGAACTATAGCAACGGAAGAACAAGGGAGCGCGCGCGTTCCGGCTGGAGTTCCCGGGAACACGGAAGCTTCCCGTTGGGTGATCTGCATCTGGCCAGACAGGCGGCAGGCGCACCATCCCGTCGCATCGCGAACACCCTGCCCGCGGCCGGGCCCGCGAGCCCTTCGCCCTGCGTTTACATCCGCCGCACACCCACGTGCCTAGACTCGTCCATTCCCAGCGACGGCAGCGAGGTCGACATGTCCATGAAGCATCGCCACGTGTTCAGAACGCGCAATGTCGATGACGCCAGCCGGGCCGTGCAGGCGGCGGTGGCTGGCGGCATTCCCGATGGCGACGTGCACATCGTGGCGCGCGGCGACATCGAGGTGGGACGGGTCAGCGACCGCCACAAGATGGCCGACAGCGACCTCATCCCTGCGGCCATGCGCGGCATGCTCATCGGTGCAGGCCTCGGGCTGGTGCTGGCCATCGTGCTGATGCTGGGCTGGGATGCGCCGATGTGGTCGCTGTGGATCGCCATACCCGGAGGCGCCGTGGTGGGAGGCTTGGCGGCTTCGCTGGCAGGGGCATCGATCCAGGATCCCGTCCGGCGCCAGTTCGCGTCCGAGCTCGAGGCTGGCGACGTGCTGGTGGTGGTGGACGCCGACGCCGATTCCATGCCGGCCGTACACCAGGCGATGGAACTCGCGGGTGCGACTCCGCTGTCCTACGATGCGCCATCGGCGATGACCTGAGCGGAGGGGCTCAGTGGTAGCCCTGCCCCGCCACGATCTTGCCGCGGAACACCCGGTACGACCACGCCGTGTAGCCCAGGATCACCGGCAGCATCACCACGACGCCGGCCAGCATGAAACCCTGCGACGAAGGCGGCGCGGCAGCCTCCCACAGCGTCAGCGATGGCGGTACCAGGTAGGGCCACATGCCCAGCACCAGGCCGGCGAAGCCCAGGCCGAAGAAGCACAGGGTGAGCACGAACGGGCGTGCGTCGCGGCCTTCGGCCATCGCGGCGCGCCACAGCGCGAACGCGGTCAGCACGGTCAGCACCGGCACCGGCGACAGCCACCAGAAATTGCCGGCTTCGAACCAGCGTGCCATGACCCTTGAATCCAGGAACGGCAGCCAGGCGCTGACCAGTCCCATGAATACCGCGACGACCAGCACCAGCGGCCGCGTCAGCACGCGCGCCATGCGCTGCAGGGTGCCCTCGGTCTTGAGGATCAGCCAGGTGCTGCCCAGCAGCGCATAGCCGAACACCAGCGCGGCCCCGGTAAGCATCGAGAACGGGCTGAACCATGACAGCAGGCCGCCGATGTAGCGACCCTCCTGCACCGGCATGCCTTCCACCAGCGCGCCCAGGATGACGCCCTGCCAGAACGCCGCGCACAGCGATCCCAGCGCGAATGCCCAGCCCCACAGCCACCGCGTGCTGCCGGCCTTGAAACGGAACTCGAAGGCGACACCGCGAAACACCAGCGCCACCAGCATCAGCAGCACCGGCAGGTACAGCGCCGACAGCACCAGCGCGTAGGCCTTCGGGAAGGCAGCCAGCAGCCCCACCCCGCCCAGCACCAGCCAGGTCTCGTTGCCGTCCCAGATGGGCGCCGCGGTGTTCATCATCAGGTCGAGCTGGTCGCCGTCCTCGGCGAAGGGTGCGAGGATGCCCAGACCGAGCACGAAGCCGTCGAGCACGACATACATCAACACGCCGAATCCGATCACGCCAAACCACACCACCGGCAGCCAGGTCTCGATGGGCATCAGCGTATTCCTTCTTCCAGTGATGCGTCTGCCGCGCTCAGCGGCCGCGCAGGGGTGCGCTCGCCGCCCTCGGTTTCTGGCTCAGGCTCGTGCGGCATCGGGCCGCGGCGCAGCATGTTCAGGATGTAGGTCGTGCCAAAGCCGAAGACCACCGCGTAGACCAGCATGTAGATGCCCAGCGACAGCGCCACGCTGGACGCGCCGACGTCACTGACCGCGTCCGCAGTGCGCAACTGCCCGTACACCACCCAGGGCTGGCGCCCCATCTCGGTGACGAACCAGCCGGCAAGAATGGCGATGAAACCCGCAGGCAGCATCACATTCCATGCGCGATGCAGGTGTCGGGCCGTCGCCAGCCGTCCCTGTCGCCAGCGCACGCCCGAGGCGACGGCCAGCAGCAGCATCGCCATGCCAAGTCCGACCATGACCCGGAACGCGTAGAACACCGGCGCCACCGGCGGCAGTTCCTCCGCTGGGGCCGAGTCCAGTGCATCGATCTGCCCATCCCAGGTGTGGGTCAGGATCATGCCGCCCAGGCGCGGGATGGCGATCTGCTGGCGGTTGGTGGCGGCCGCCTGGTCGGGAATCGCCCACAGCACCAGCGGCATGCCCTCGCCTTCCGGCAGCCGTTCCCAGTGGCCCTCCATGGCAGCCACCTTCAGCGGCTGGTGTTCGGCCGTGTTGAGGCCATGCAGGTCGCCGACCAGGATCTGCAGCGGCAGCACGATCAGCGCGAACGCGGTCGCCAGGCGCAGCATGCGGATCGCCGGCTCCCGATGCACGCCCTTGCGCAGGTACCAGCCCGACACGCCCCCAATCACGAAACAGGTGGTCAGGAAGGCGGCCAGGGTCATGTGCACCAGGCGATACGGAAACGAAGGATTGAAGATCACTTCGCGCCACGAAGTGACGTGGAAGATCCCGTCCACCAGTTCGACGCCCTGCGGCGTATGCATCCAGCTGTTGGCAGCCAGGATCCAGAAGGTGGACAGCAGCGTGCCCAGCGCCACCATGCAGGTCGCCAGGAAATGCAGCCGCTCCGACACGCGCTTCCAGCCGAACAGCATCACGCCAAGGAAGGTGGCCTCCAGAAAGAACGCGGTCAGCACCTCGAAACCAAGCAGCGGGCCGATCACGGCGCCCGCGCGCTCGGCGAACACCGACCAGTTGGTGCCGATCTGGAAGCTCATCACGATGCCGCTGACCACGCCCATGCCGAACGACACGGCGAAGATCTTCAGCCAGAAGAAATACAGGTCCTTCCACACCGTGTCGCGGGTGCGCAGCCAGCGATACTCCAGGAAGGCCAGCCAGCTCGACAGCCCGATCGTGAAGGCCGGAAACAGAACGTGGAAGCTGATGACGAAGCCGAACTGGATTCGCGAAAGAAGCAGGGCATCCATCGCGCTGGAATACCACAGCGGCCGCGAAATCCGGGTTAACCCCCTCAGCCTCACCCGCCAACGGTGGCGCAACAAGAAGGGATGGACCCCTACGGGCCCGTCCCTTCCAAAGACCTTCCGCTAGACCTCAGTGGGGTTGTTGCGGCGTCTGCGTACCACCCTGTGCAGTCTGTCCGGTACTGCTGCTACCGCCAGTGCCGCCCGCGCTGGGGGTGCCATCTGTGCTGCCACTGCCGCCGGCGGCGCCAGTGCTGCCGGTCGCGCTTGTGCCACTGCCTGGCTCGCTCGCACCCCGCGTCCGCGCAGAATCGTCTCCGCCGCGCGCACCCGTGGTGGTACTGGTATCGAAGTCGCCTTGGGCCGCGGGCTCCTCCGCCGCCACCTGGATGCGGTTGTCGAGATCCTTGACCCCGGAGATCGAATCGGCGATGTCCTCGGCGCGATGCTTCATCCAGCGCGTGGGCACCTTGCCCTCGAGCACCACACTCCCCTGCTCGCAGCGCACTTCGATGTCCGTGGCGTCAACGATCGGATCATCGCAGAGCCGCTCGTTCACCTCGTCGAGGATGCGCGCGTCCGATCGGGTGTAGCCACGCGGCCCGCGGCCGCGATGACTGCCCTGCCCCTGCGTACGATAGGCCTGCTCCCAGCGTGACGAAGCATCTTCGGCGCCCTGCGTGCCACCGGCCCTGCCCGCCGGCCTGCCCCCGGCCTGTCGGCGCCCTTCGCCTCCAAACCCGAAGCTGCCCGGAAGATAGTCGTCTTCATGGGGCCGGAATCCGCCAGGCTGGCTGCCGTAGTGGCGCGCACCAGCCTGTTCTTCATGGCGCGATTCCCAGCCCGGACGGCCACGGTTGCGCGCCAGTTCGTCGGCGCGTGCATCGAACTCGCGCGCCGGTCGGTCGTCGTAGTCATGGCCGCCGCGCCGGGCACGTGCACCATGGTCGCCCCCGGCGGAAAACGAGTGCTCGTCGGACGTATAGCGTGCGTAGCCGGTCTCGGCTTCCCGTCGCGGCGTGGACCAGTCGTCGCGTCCCGCATCGGCGCGCCCTCCCTGGAACCCGCTGCGCGGCCCGTTGAACTGTTCCCCGCCATCATGACGAGGCGGATGATCGTCGCCCTGCTCCCGTCGCGTTGCGGCATGCAGCCACTCGCGACCTTGCTCGAGGTACTGCGCGCCGGTTTCAAGCAGGCGTTCGGCAACCGCCCTGAGCTCGCCGACGCCGGCGACATTGTGTTCGTTGTCGGGGCGATGACCCCAACGTGATCGGTTGGAATTACGCACTGATATGCCCTCCTCCGTTGATGTGGATGGTCTGGCCGGTAATGAACGATGCTTCTTCGCTCGCCAGGAACACGTAGGCCGGCGCGACTTCGGCAGGCTGTCCCGGGCGCTTGAGCAGGGTCGAGGCGCCAAACTCGGCGACTTCCTCCGC
The DNA here is from genome assembly GCF_054072655.1 of Luteimonas sp. A482. NCBI lineage: Bacteria > Pseudomonadati > Pseudomonadota > Gammaproteobacteria > Lysobacterales > Lysobacteraceae > Luteimonas > Luteimonas sp. A482. The sequence goes on along the minus strand of NZ_JBSVRO010000001.1, from coordinate 1,841,734 downwards.
GCTGAAACTGGCCGGGATCAGCGGCGTCCAGATCGGGCCTGGCGCCACCGCGTTGACGCGCACGCCGCGATCCGCCACGGCCTGGGCCAGCGAAAAGGTCAGCGCGTGGATGGCGCCCTTGGTCGCGGCGTAGTCGATCAGCTTCTCGTGCCCGCGCACTCCGGTGACCGAACCGGTGTTGATGATCGATCCGCCTTCGCCCAGGTGCTCAAGTGCAGACGTGGCCATGTTGATGTACGCGAACACATTGGTGCGGAACGTGCGCTCGACCTGACCCGGGGTCAGGTCCTCGGGCTTGTCGACGGTGTGCTGTTCGGCTGCATTGTTGACCAGGATGTCGAGCCGGCCGTGTGCATCAACAGTGCGGCGCACCAGCTCGCGGCAGAACTCCGGATCGCCCAGGTCGCCTGCGATAGCGGTGCATTCGCTGCCTTCGGCCACCACCAGGCGTTCCGTTTCGGAGGCATCCTCTTCTTCGTCGAGATAGCCGATCACGACCTTCGCGCCTTCGCGGGCGAAGTGGATGGCGACTGCGCGGCCGATCCCGCTGTCGCCGCCGGTAATGAGCGCCACCTTGCCGTCCAGGCGCTTCGATCCGCGGTAGCTGTCGCGGATGCTCTGCGGTTGAGGCTGCATCTTCGACTGTTCCCCCGGCTGGTGCTCCTGCTCCTGCGGCGGCAGCTTCGCGGGTTCGTCGTTCATTCTGCGCTCCGTCCTTAATGGGTGGGTACCATGGCATCCAACCCGTGCAGTCCGTGTCGCGGCGGTCTTGCGGAACCGGCAACGCATTGCGTCACACGCGCCTTCGACGCTGCCAGTTCGTGGGAAGCTGCGCATCGGCAACTGCGCAGTTTCCGACGCAGATCAGGGATCGCCGCGACTCCTCTTAGAGCGTCGCGCCAGGCTCACGTCGGATTTCAGCTGCCCGGCGCCTCGTCCGATGGCCGGTGACTCACATCCACCACGTCGTCCAGCCAGAAGTAGCGCACCACGCCCATGCCACCGATGTCGTCGAGCTTGAGCACGGCGTTCATGCCCTCCCTGCCCTCGTGATCGATGAAGGTCTGCAGGCCGGGCTTGGCCAGCACCACGCCCGATACGGACGCACCGCTGGCCAGGGTGACGGTGACGCGCGCCTCCTGCTCCAGCGTGTCGCACAGCGACGAGAGTCTTTGGATGTCCTGTTGTCGGGTATGCACCCGGTCCGCGTGTTGCGCCATGAGCCTTCGCCTGGGGGATATCTGCGACCGATCCTACGTGCCGGCGTGTCAAGCCCGTGCGTGCAAACGGCGCGGGAACGTGCGTCCGGGGTGCAGTGATTAGCAGGCGTTCAGTCCCTGCATTCGCACCGTTGTCAGCCTGGCGTAAGTTGCGGCGGCCGCACTTTGCGACGCGAGTGGAGTCACGTCGGCGCAACATCCGCTGCGCTATCAATCAACCCTTCCAACACGAGGCACGCACCCATGAACCGCGACCGCAAGGATCTGCAGGACCCGGCGTCCCAACCAGCTGGCGAATCGCCGGACGAGCGGCGCGCGCGCAAGGCGCGGGCAAGCGAGAACCAGGACGAAGCCCTGGAGGAAACATTCCCGGCCAGCGACCCGGTGTCGCCGTTCATTCCGGCGAAAAGACCCGAATGAAGGAGGCCGGGCGCGGCGCGTGCCCGCAGCCTTTGATGGGCTCTGCAGATGCGGCTCCTGCCGAACGGAATTGAATTGCAGGCGATTGCGGCTGAAGATGCCCCCGGGACCAGTGGGTTCGTCACTTCCCGGCAAGATAAGCGTAGATCGCCTGATTTTCTCCGACATCCGCAGCAAATTGACAAATTTTTACACGGTTCACGCTATGGTGGCGCACCATCCGCTACCAGAAGACCTTTGATGGCCCCCAAGAACAACAACACAGTCCTCCGCAAGTCCGGGAAGTCCGGCGGCAAGCAGAACGCAGCCCTCACCCGCGAGCAGATCGAAGACCACATGACGGCGTTCCGCAAGGCCGGCGGCAAGGTCGAGAAGCTCGGAAACACCAATACATTCAAGAAGATCGGCTGATACCGCGATCCGGTCCGCTCAGCGGATCGGCACATCGTGGAAGGCCTCAGGTGGCGGATGCATCCGCAACGTGTAGTGCCACCACTCCAACGGATAGTTCTCGAAACCGTGCCGCGCCATGGTATCGCGCAGCCGTGCGCGGCTGTCGCGCTGCCCCTGGCTGATGCCGGGGTGGTCGGTGTTGGCACGTGGATCGAAGAAGTCGAACGCCGTGCCCATGTCGAGCGGCGAGCAGCCGCGCTGCCCGCAGCGAAGCAGCGTGAGGTCCACCGTCGCGCCCCTGCTGTGGCCGGACTGGTCGGCGATGTAGCCGGGCACCAGGCCGGCCTTGTCCAGCGCCGGGTAGTACTCGGCCTTGGTCGACTGGTCGCCCGTGTCCGCCGCCCAGCGCACGAACTGGCGCACCGCGCGTGCGGGACGGTAGCAGTCGAAGATGCGCAGGCGCAGGCCTTGCCGCCGCAGCTCCAGTTCGACATTCCGCAGCGCCTCGGCCGCCGGACGCAGCAGGTAGCACTTTGCTGCGCCGTAGCCGTCGACCGGCCTGCCGGTGAAGTTGCGCGGGCCGGCGTAGCGAATGTCGAGGTCGATGTCGGGCACCAGTTGCCCGATGTCCACCATGCCGACGGATTCGGGCGTGCCTGCGTGTTCGGGTGACACGCCATCTGCGGCAGCGCGCATAGCTGGCCCGGGAACGGTCTGCGGCGACGTGGTGCAGGCCGCGCAAAGCAGCATTCCGAGCAGCGCCATGCCCAGGCCGAGTCCGCGCCTGCCTGTCGATTCACCCGATGCGCGTGGCGCTTGGCAGCAGTGGGAAGCATCGGTCATGCAGTGTCCTCCGGCGCAGGCGCCACGGGACGCTGGATCCAGGCCCCCGGATGGATGAAGCAACTGCCCTGGCCTCCCATGACACCAGGCTGCTCAGGGCGCCGGGCAGTCGCCGATACGCTCGAAAGCGAGATCCTCGAAGTCGTAGCTGAAGTCCGCATCCGGGTCCACCTTGGCCATCGTCATCCGGGTGGAGGCGTCGCTGGCGTCGAACGAGAGCCAGGCCTCGACGTCCACGTCGGGATCATGCCAGTCCACCAGCAGCCGGTCGCGGCTGCGCAGCACAGCGCCGTGCAGCTTGGGCGACTTCAGCGCACGGAACTCGACGCCCTCGCCCGCCGCGCACACCAGCGCTTCGCCAAACCAGGGGTCGGCGTAACGTCCCGGCACCAGCAGCCGATCGGATGCCGTGGCCGTTGCGCGGTCGTCGGCAATTGGGCCGGCCGCATCGGCCGGCGCTTCCCCCGCGGCTGCGCGCGCCGTCGCCAGCAGGCCGGCGTAACGGGCTACCGTCAGCGCGGCGTCATGCGGTTGGGTGTAGCGCTTGACCAGCACCTGGCCCAGCACCGTTCGCAGCTCGTCCGCGTTGCCGTTGGCCAGGATCACGATGCCGACACCGAGTTCCGGCAGCAGCGTGAGCGCCGAATACATGCCCGACAGCGTGCCGGTGTGCGACACCTTCCATCTGCCGTCGACGTCGGCCAGCCGCCAGCCGTAGCCATAAGCCGAGAAATGGCTGTTGTCCCAGTCGCGCATGCGTTGCGACAGCGGCATCGGCATGTGGTTCTTCCAGACTTCCCCGCGCTGCGTTTCCGACAGCCAGGGTGCGCCGGCTGCGTCCAGGCCATGGTGCGTGGGCTGCAGCCACATCGCCGCCCAGCGCAGCATGTCGTCCAGGCTGCAGCGGAGGCCGCCGGCCGCCATCATCGGCACGTCCGCAATCACTTCGCCATCCTGGCGCACCACCACCTGCGTGCCGCCGGGCTGGCGCATGTGCGGCTGCGCGACGTTGCCCACCGCGTCGCGCCTCCACTGCCCGGCCTGGCATCTGTCCATGCCCAACGGCTGGAACAATTCGCGGCGAACCAGCTCGTCGAACGGCGTGGCGCCCACGGCTGCGGCCACCTCGCCGGCAACGATGTAGAGCGTGTTGTCGTAGGCGTAGCGCGAACGGAAGCTGTAGGCCGGCTTGAGGTGTCGCAGCCCGCGGATCACGTCCTCGCGCGTGAACAGGTTGGGCTCCGGCCACAGCATCAGGTCGCCGGCGCCGGCGCCGAGCCCGCTGTTGTGGATCAGCAGGTCGCGCACCTGCATCTCGCGCGTGCCCCAGTCGTCGTGCATGCGGAACTGCGGCAGGTGCTTCACCACCGGATCGGTCCAGTCCAGCTTGCCCTGGTCGACCAGCCGCGCCAGCACGGCCGCGGTCATCGCCTTGCTGTTGGATGCGATCTTGAACAGCGTGTCGCGGTCGATGGCCTGCCCGCTGCCGGCAGCAAGTTCCCCGCGCGTGCGCGCGAACACGACCTCGCCACCGACGATCACACCCACCGCCAGACCGGGCGGGTCGTACCGCTCGAAGGCGTCGTCGAACGCGGCCTCGAGCGCGGCGACATCCGCGTCGGCTCCCACGTCGGGCGCGGGTTGGCGAGCGTGCGCGCAGGCCGCCGACAGCATCATCAGCGCACAGGAAAGGAAACGGCCCGCGTGCAGGCCGTTTCCACGCGTAGCAGCTGAAGCCTGCACGGTCACCAGAAGTCGTATTGCACCAGCAAGGTATAGGCGCGTCCACGCGGATCGGCGATGCGCGGCTCCCAGCCGGCGCCGCTGGCCCAGTCGTTCTTGTGCGCGGTGAACGGCGGATCCTCGTCCAGCAGGTTCTTCACGCCGAAGGTGAGGCGCAGGTTGTCGAAGCCGCTGTAGGTGGTGCTGTAGTTGTAGGTGATGTAACGGTCGACGTCGGGGTTCCACTGCGAAGGAATGTAGTGGCCGTTCGAGACGCTGGTCGGCTCCTCGTCCTTGTAGCCGTGGCGATAGAGCTGGGTCAGGCTGTGCGACCAGTCGCCGCGCGACCAGGCGAAACCGAGCGTGTGCTTCCAGCGCAGCGGCAGGCTCCAGTAGCGGATGTACTCACCGACCCGGTTCTCGGAGTACGGCATGAACTCGAGCAGCTTGTCCTGGTAGTTGTCCAGGTAGCTGCCGTTGAGGTTGACGTTCCAGTTGCCGCCGGCCAGTTCGCCGCGGACGTTGAGGTCGAGCTCGACGCCACTCATCAGGGTGCCGCCCGAGTTGACGAAGCGACGGTCGATCAGGACCACCTGGCCGGCTGCATCACGGATCCAGTTGGCGCTGAAGATATCGTAGTTGTCGCGCAGGACGTCGAGATCCGGGCCGGTGCGGATGGTGTTGAGGCGTTCGATCTGCCACCAGTCCAGGCTCATGTTGAACCAGTCCACTGGCGCGAGCACGAAGCCGAGGCTCTTCTGCCTGGACTCTTCGGGCGCGAGGTTCGGGTTGCCGCCGGTGAGGATATCCGGGTCTATCTGCTCGCAGCCCGGCACGCTTACGTCCACCACGCCGCCCGGGCAGGAGGCCGGGTCGGCCAGGTCCAGCGCGTTGTTCTGGCTCTCGGTCATGCCGCTGAACAGCTTGCTGAACTCCGGCGCCTTGAAGCCGGTGCTGTAGGCGCCGCGAACGGCCAGCGCATCGATCGGCTGCCACTTGAACGAGACCTTGGGATTGGCGGTGCCGCCGAAGCCGCTGTAGTGGTCATAACGGGCGGCAAGGGTGGCTTCGAAGCGCTCGAAGAACGGCAGGTGGATCTCGGTAAACACCGCCTTGACGTCGCGGCTGACCTCGTCGAGGGCGTTGGCATCATCGAATGGCGCGTTGAAGATCGCCGGGCGCGTATCGGCGGCGCGGGGGTCGCCGTTGAACTCGAACGCTTCGCGCCGCAGGTCGACGCCGACCGCGACCTGCAGGTCGCCGCCGGGCAGAGGGCCAATGCTGCCCGACATCACCGCATCGAAATTGGTGACCGTGGACTTGCCGCCATACAGCACCACGCCCTGCGCAGAAGCCGCCTGCAGCGCCGCGACGGCCTCCGCGCTCTGCTGCTGCCCGGGCATCAGGAACGGGTTGAGCAGGCCATCCGCGAAAGCCGCCTGCAGTCCCTCGACGTAGTGATAGCCCGTTCCGAGTTGGGACTCGGATTCGCTGGAAGCGCGCGACAGGCCAAGGCTGTAGTCCCAGCCGCCGAGCGTGCCGTCCAGGCCGGTCATGAATCGGAAGGCTTTGGTGGTGGACTCGATCTCGCGCGGCCCGCACTCCATGCAGCGCCAGCGATAGCCGATGGGCGCGCCGTAGGTCAGCGCACCGGCGCCGAAGTAATCGGCCATCGCGCCGTAGACCATGTCGTAGGTGTCACGGGTGCGGTCGTTGAGCGGATACCAGGTGGAGGGGTTGAACACCGCCGTCGCGGTAGCGGACGAGGAGATCTGGTTGGGTTCGAAAATGCGGTTGGCCTTCGCGTTCGAGCCCATGAACTCGACATAGGCCTGGTGCGAATCGTCGATCCGGAAGGTTGCCCGCCCGATCGCCTGCACGGTTTCCAGCGGCTGCTGCATGACTGCGGCGGCCGGATAGTCCCAGGTGCAGCCGTAGCGCGATGCCACGCTGGCCGCGGTGGTGGCCCACAGCCGGTAGTCGTACGGCCCCATCATGTCGCTGCCGGCCTCACAGCCGGGGCCGCCGGGCAGGTTGAGGGTGTTGACGCCGTTGACCGTGGCGCCGTCAGGCGCGGTGAGCGTCGTTCCGGTGAGCCCGCCGGCGAGGTTGAAGATGGTCGCGAACGGTGTGCCGCGCGTATCGGGCGAGAGTCCGCGCTCGGGCTGCAGGCTGTTGGAGAAGTCGCGGGCGTTGCCGCGGAGCACGTCGTTCTTCCTTGCGCCCACGCTCAGAAAGGCGTTCCAGCGGTCGCGGTCCAGGTCGCCGCCGCCCACCAGGAAGTCGGTGCGGTAGATGTTGCCGCCACCATCCTCGGTCAGGTCGACGAAGGTCGATGCCTGCGCGCCCTGGTAGTCGGTGCGGGTGATGAAGTTGATGACCCCGCCGATGGCGTCGGTGCCGTAGATCGCGGATGCACCGTCGCGCAGCACCTCGACACGGTCGATCGCGGCGAACGGGATCGAGTTCAGGTCGACGGCGGTGCCGCGCAGGCCGTGGGTCGCCACGCGGCGGCCGTTGAGCAGCACCAGCGTCGCATCCGCGCCCTGCCCGCGCAGGTTGGCGCCGGACACGCCATTGTTGCCGCGCAGGTCGGCCGGCGCGATGCCGGCGTTGGCCGACAGGTTGTCCGATCCGTTGCCGGCGATGTTCATGTACATCATCAACTGTTCGGCGGACGAGATGCCCTGCGCCTCGATCTCCGCCTTCTGGATCACGGTGACCGGCAACGCCGCTTCGATATCCGTGCGCTTGATGCGCGAGCCGGTGACGCTGATGCGGTCGAGCGTGCGCGTGGCTTCGCTGGCCGTGTCCGCGGGCGCGGTGTCCTGGGCGGCGGCAGTCCCTGCCAGTGCAAGCGCGATGGCGAACGGAAGCGCGGATACCAGCGCGGTTGTGTTGCGGGTGCGGACTGCAGCCATGGAATTTCCCCGGAAAAAGTGGTCGACAAGCGACGCACAGGCGCGTTGGAACAGATACGCCCGAGTCCGTTGTCGTGTGTTGCCCCCTGCCCTGTTGCCTGAAACGCGCCCCGGAATCCCGTCGGTTTCCGGGTGCGCGTCGCAATGTCGCGCGCCGGATATCCGCACGCCCCTGGAGTCATCGTGCGGCTGCCGTCGTTACCGGAGTGGCTCTGTCGGCTGTGTAACATGACCGTAGTGCGTGGTCAATAAATTATTCTTGACAGAACAACAAGATGAATGATGTATTCCCAGCCGGCGGAAGCGCGGCTTTCCGCAGGAGATTTCTCTTGCAAGAGCGTCGTTCGCTCGCAGGACTGCGATGGCTGGTGGCGGGAATGCTTGCGATGGCCGCATGCGGCTCCAGTGCGCGGGCGCTCCACGATCCGCAGGCCGAAGTGCTGCCCGGCGTGGTCCAGGCGCAGTTGCAGCCGGCGTACTGGGCAGGCCGCTTGCGCGATGCGGATCGCATCATCCTCGATGCCGACGCCATCGCCGCGCACAACGCGCGGATGCGCCAGTCCGAACCATCCTTGCACGACATCGAACAGCTGCCCTCCACGATCGAGGCCGAGCAGGTGCGCGCCTGGATCGAGGCCGCCTCGCCGCGTCCGGAGGGCACGCTGTACGACGCGGACGGCAAGGAAGGCAGCGCCCGCGCAATGGACAGGCTGGTCAACGCGCTCGACCTCAAGGGCATCCCGCAGACCCAGGTGACCCGCCATGGCATGGTGGTGCGGCGCGCGGACCTGCGCACGTTCCCGACCCACCTGCGCGTGTTCAGCACGCCCGACGATCGCGACATCGATCGCTTCCAGGAAAGCGCGCTGTTCCCCGGGACGCCGGTGGCGGTGGTGCACCGCAGCCGCGACCGGCGCTGGCTGTTCGTGCTCAGCGAAACCTATGCGGCGTGGATTGAATCGGACGCGGTGGCGTTCGGCGACAAGGCGGATATCTTCGCCTACACGCGCCGCATCCCCTTCCTCGTGGTCACCGGCGCGCAGGTGCGCACGGTGCACACGCCCGAGCGCCCGGCCGTCTCCGCGGTGCTGCTCGACATGGGCGTGCGCCTGCCGCTTGCCGACTGGCCGACGGACGAGCCGCTCAACGGCCAGCATCCCGGCTTCGGCCATGCGGTGGAACTGCCGGTGCGCGGCGACGATGGCAGGCTGGAGTTCGCGCCCGCGCTGATTCCGCGCTCGGCCGACGTCTCGCCCGACTATCTGCCGCTGACCAAGACCGCGCTGATCGCGCAGGCGTTCAAGTTCCTGGGCGAACGCTACGGCTGGGGCCACCGTTACGACGCGCGCGACTGCAGCGGCTTCGTGTCCGAGGTCTACCGCAGCTTCGGCCTGCTGCTGCCGCGCAATACCAGTGCGCAATCGCGCAGTCCGGGCCTGGACGGGATCGCCATCGACGCAAGCCTCGGTCACGACGAGCGCCTGCGCCTGCTGCGCCAGACCGAGGTGGGCGACCTGATCTATATTCCGGGCCACGTGATGATGGTGATCGGTCGCATCGAAGGCGAGACGTACGTGATCCACGACACCGCCGGCATCTCGCTGCTGGGCGAGGGCGGCGCGCTGCGCAGGTACCGGCTCAACGGCGTGGTGGTCACCCCGCTGCTGCCGCTGATGTCGGACGCCACCACCGCGACCGTCGACCGCATCACCAACATCCGGCGCATCCGGCCATGAGCGACACAGGGAAGGCGGCCGCGGCCGCGGGGAACCCACACGCATGAAGATCACCGAGGTGCGCCTGGGGCGGGTCCGGGTGCCGCTGAAAACGCCGTTCAAGACCGCGCTGCGTACCGTCGACATGGTCGAGGACATCATCGTCTCGATCCACACCGACAGCGGTCACGTGGGCTACGGCGAGGCCGCGCCCACGGCGGTGATCACCGGCGACACCCACGGCTCGATCATCGAGGCGATCGGGCGGATCATCGCGCCGCGGCTGATCGGCGAGGACGTGGCCAACCTCAACCGCATCGTGCGCCTGGTGCAGACGGCGCTGGAGCGCAACACGAGCGCCAAGGCCGCGGTCGAGATCGCGGTGTACGACCTGTGGGGCCAACTGCACGGCGCGCCGCTGTATCGCATGCTTGGCGGCGGCGAACCGGTGATCACCACCGACATCACCATCAGCGTCGACCATATCGACAAGATGGTGTCGGATTCGCTGTCGGCGGTGGCGCGTGGCTTCGAGTCCCTCAAGATCAAGGTTGGCAAGGACATCGGACTGGACGTGGAGCGGGTCAAGGCGATCCACGCCGCGGTCGAAGGCCGCGCCCTGCTCCGCCTCGATGCCAACCAGGGCTGGAGCGCCAAGCAGGCCGTGCAGGCGATGCATGCGCTCGAGGACGCGGGCGTGCACATGGAGCTGCTCGAGCAGCCGGTGCGCGCGCGCGACATCGCCGGGCTCAAGTACGTCAGCGACCGGATCAGGACGCCGGTGATGGCCGACGAGAGTGTGTTCGGGCCGCTGGAGGTGATCGAGCTGATCGAACAGCGCGCCGCGGACATCATCAACATCAAGCTGATGAAGACCGGCGGCATCTCCAACGCGATCCGCATTGCCGACATCGCCGCGCTGTACGGGGTGGAGTGCATGATCGGCTGCATGATCGAAACCAGCATCAGCGTGGCCGCGGCCGTGCACCTGGCGATCGCCAAGTCCGACGTGATCACCAAGGTCGACCTCGATGGCCCTTCGCTGTGCGCATTCGACCCGGTCGACGGCGGGGTCAGCTTCAACGAATCCGAGATCTCGGTGTCCGAAGCGCCGGGCCTGGGCATCCGCGCGATCCGTGGCTACCAGCCGATCGTCAGCTGAGCCGATGCAGCCGCTGCTGATCATCCGCTCCGAGCGGGGACAGATGTCGGCGATCGAGCGCCGCATCGCCGACTTCATCCTCGACAACGCTCAGCTGTTGCGCGACTACTCGTCCCAGCAGCTGGCCAATGCGCTCGGCATCAGCCAGTCGAGCGTGGTCAAGTTCAGTCAGAAGCTTGGCTTCAAGGGCTATCCGGACCTGAAGTATTCGATTGGCGAGGCGGTTGCGCGCGCCGGTGAAAGCGTCGAGCCGGAGAGCCCGTTCCGCACCGGCGATGGGCAGGACACGTTCGCGCGCACGCTGTGGCAGGCCAAGTCGCGCGCCGAGGAGGAAACGCGGCTGCTCAACCCGCCCGATCGCCTCGAAGCCCTGGCCGGCATGGTGCGCGACGCGGACAAGACCTTCGTGGTCGGGATCGGCGAGGACAGCGTGATGGCGCGCGCCTTCGCCATCCGGCTGTCGCTGCTGGGCTTCCTTGCGATTCACCATTTCGATCCGGTGCTGGTGCCGGCCGAGGTGTCGAGCTCGCGCCGTGACGACGTGCTGCTGCTGTTCTCCGAACGCGGCGAGGCCGCAACGCTGTCCCGGCTGGCGCGCGTGTTCCGCACGCGCGGTGGCAAGGTGGTCTCGGTGACCCGCCACACCGCCAACGGGCTGCGCGCCCACGCCGACCTGGCGCTGCTGGTCTCGGCCTACGACGAGGCGCGGCACGTCGAACCCCTGCTCTACCAGGCCGCCCTGCAGCAGTTGCTGGACCTGGTGTTCCTGCGGCTGTGCGATGACGAATCACGGCGGCGACGCCTGGACGATTACCGGGAACACGTGCGCTCGCTGCTGGACGGATGAGTGTCTGCACGATGACCTGCTTCCGCACCGCCCGGGATCCAGTCGGGCGCACCTCCCCCGCAACGACGACGATCATGGGTCGCCGCCCACGCCGGCCCGCGACCCGATCCCGCAAGCGCGACTGGCCGGTTCGTGATATCCAGTCTGCCGCCGCAACCCCTCCACCAGGACCGCCATGACCCAAGCCACCCCCGGCGCGCGCCCCCGCCTGTCCACGCCCGCCCGGGTTCTGATCGCGCTGCTGCTCGGCGCCGCCGTCGGCTTGCCGCTGGCTGCATTCGACCCGGCCCAGGCCGCGCAGGTGGCCGATGCGGTGCAGCCGATCGGCAGGCTCTGGCTCAATGCGCTGCAGATGACCGTGGTGCCGCTGGTTGCCGCGCTGGTGGTGGTGGGCATCAACTCGGCGGCCGATGCGGCTGCATCCGGGCGCACGGCGCGTACGGCGATCGTGGTGTTCCTGGTGTTGCTGGCGCTGGCGGGTGCGTTCGCCGCGGTTGCCGCGCCGGCGTTCCTGTCGATGGTGCCCCGCGACGAGGCGCTCATCGCCACCTTTCGCGCTGCGATCGATGCGCCCGAGAACCTGCCCGTCGCGCCCGGCTTCGGCGCCTGGCTGACCAACATCATTCCCAGCAATGCGATCGCCGCCGCGGCCAACAGCGCCATGCTGCCGCTGGTGGTGTTCGCGATGTTCTTCGGCTTCGGCCTCACCCGGATCGATCCGGATCGCCGGGTGCGCATGCTCGAGCTGGTGCGCACCCTCGGCGACACCATGCTGGTGGTGGTGCGCTGGGTGCTGTGGGCCGCGCCCGTCGGCGTGTTCGCACTGGTGTTGGCGGTGTGCGCGCGGGTCGGCCTCGACATGCTCAGCGCGCTGGGCTACTACATCCTCACCCAGTGCGCGCTCTATATCGCGATCACCTTGCTGCTTTACGTGGTCGCGGTTGTCGCGGCAGGCGAGCGCCCTGCCCGCTTCGCCAAGGCGCTGCTGCCGGTGCAGGCGATCGCGGCCAGTACGCAGTCCTCATTGGCCTCGCTGCCGGTGATGATCGAAACCGCGCGCATGCGCCTGGGCTATCCGCTGGCGGTCACCTCGCTGGTGCTGCCGATGGCGGTATCGCTGTTCCGCATCGCCAGCCCGCCGCAGTACATCGTGGTCGCCTGCTTTATCGCATGGCTGTATGGCATCGACCTCACCGCGCTGCAGCTCGGCACCGCGGTGGGGTTGAGCATCGTGGTGAGCATGGGCTCGGTCGGCCTGCCGGGGCAGGTGAGCTTCATGACCAACAACATGCCGATTACCCAGTCGCTGGGCCTGCCGATCGAGCCGCTGGGCGTGCTGCTGGCGGTGGACACGATCCCGGACGTGTTTGCCACGGTCGCCAACACCTCGGCCGACGTCACCGCGACCGCGATCGTGGTCAAGCAAGCGGGGCATGCGGGCGAGATCGACGACGTGGTTTGAGCTCCGCCGGCGACGCCCTGCCCAACTAGGTCAGCTTGCTCCGCCGCATTTCCAGGGTACGTTCGGGCGGCGCGAAGGAATCGGCCCGCGCATTCGACCAGAACGCGCGGAACACCGCGTGCTCTGGCACGTGGGCGAGCAGTTCGCCCGGATCCAGGAAACGGTACAGCGCCGAGAGCGAGCGCACCTCGGTGGGCGAGACGCGGCGCAGGATGTGTTCCGGGCCGAGCTGCGAGGGATGCTCCAGTCCGGCCGCACCCAGCATGTCGCGCAGTGCGCGCAGGGTGTTCTGGTGGAAGTTGGCCACGCGCGTGGCCTTGTCCTCGACGTCGAGCGCGCGCCAGCGCGACGGGTTCTGGGTCGCCACGCCGGTCGGGCACAGGTCGTTGTGGCAGCTGCGTGCCTGGATGCAGCCCAGCGCGAACATGAAGCCGCGCCCGGCGTTGCACCAGTCCGCGCCCATGGCCACGGTGCGGGCGATGTCGAAGGCGCTGGCGATGCGGCCGGCGGCGGCGATCTTCATCCGGTCGCGCAGGCCGATCCCGACCAGGGTGTTGTGCACCAGCATCAGCCCTTCGTGCATCGGCACGCCGACATGGTTGATGAACTCCAGCGGCGAGGCGCCGGTGCCGCCCTCGGCGCCGTCGACGACGATGAAGTCCGGCGTGATGCCCGTTTCCAGCATCGCCTTGGCGACGCCGAACCACTCCCAGGGATGGCCGATCGCGAGCTTGAAGCCGGTCGGCTTGCCGCCCGACAGTTCACGCAGCCGCGCCACGAACGCGAGCAGCCCCGCAGGCGTGGAAAACTCCGAATGCGACGCCGGCGATATGCAGTCCACGCCCGCCGGCACGCCGCGTGCGATCGCGATCTCGGCGGTCACCTTGGCCGCCGGCAACATGCCGCCGTGCCCGGGCTTGGCGCCCTGGGAGAGCTTGAGTTCGATCATCCTTACCTGCGGGTCGCGCGCGTTCGCGGCGAAGCGCTCCTCGCTGAAGCGCCCTGCCTGGTCGCGGCAGCCGAAGTAGCCCGATCCGATTTCCCAGACCAGGTCGCCACCGCGTTCGCGGTGGTAGGACGAGATCGAACCTTCGCCGGTGTCGTGGTAGAAATTCCCGCGCCGGGCACCTTCGTTGAGCGCGCGGATCGCGTTGGCCGACAGCGAGCCGAAGCTCATCGCCGAAATGTTGAACACGCTCGCGTCGTAGGGCGTGGACTGCGCGCCGCCCACCAGCACCCGGAAGTCGTGCGACTCGGCGTGGGCGGGAGCCAGCGAGTGGTTGATCCACTCGTAGCTGACGTCGTAGGGGTCGTGCTCGCTGCCGAACGGCACGGTGTCGCGTTCGTTCTTGGCGCGCTGGTAGACCAGAGCACGCTTCTCGCGCGAAAACGGCACCTCGGCCAGGTCGTCCTCGATGAAGTACTGGCGGATCTCCGGCCGGATCGACTCCAAGCCATAGCGGAAGTGCGCGATCACCGGGTACAGACGGCGCAGCGTCGTGCGCGTCTGCAGCACGTCGACCAGGCCCAGCAGCGCCAGCGCGCCGGACGATGCCGCCAGCCACCACCATGCCGGAGACCACGCGAGCGCCAGCACGATTCCGGTCAGCGCAAGGGCGATGGAGGCGAACCAGACGGTACGGCGATTGAACATTGGCAGCGGGGCGACGCGCGGGATGGCGCGAGGCCATGATCACATAGGTGGGTGATGCGGGCGTCCGTGCTGCGCAACGATTGCAGGAGCGGCCTGTAGGAGCGGCTTCAGCCGCGATGGCACGCCAGGCCGCGTCACGGCCGATTTTGCAATCGCGGCTGAAGCCGCTCCTACAGGGGCGCGGGAGGATGAGGTGGTGCCCGAGGCCGGGCTCGAACCGGCATGACCGCGAGGTCGAGGGATTTTCGTACCACTTCGACTTTCGCCGCCGGCCGAAGCCGTTCGTGGTCTGGAGCACGCCTTCACCGTGGCGCAGTGCGCTGTAGGTGCCCGCCGTCTGCTCTCTACACCTTCCTTCCGCGAACGGAAGGCTTGGCTCGGCGTTGGCGCGGACCGGGGTCCAGGGCGTTCACCGACTTTGACGGGTGCCACCTCCGGCGTTTCCACCGGAGGGCTCAATTGTTCAAGTCCCTTGTGTCTACCGATTTCACCACTCGGGCGTGGCCGGCGGTCGCGTCACGCTCCCTGTGCGGGAGATGGAGGCCTGGGTCGGAATTGAACCGGCGTACGCGGATTTGCAGTCCGCTGCATAACCACTCTGCCACCAGGCCGGTGACGCTCGCCGCGAGCAACGATACACGCTCGCGGCGCTGATAAACAAAACCCCGGCGGTGCCGGGGCCTGCTTGAAACTGGAGCGGGAAACGAGACTCGAACTCGCGACCTCAACCTTGGCAAGGTTGCGCTCTACCAACTGAGCTATTCCCGCGTTGAGCCGCGCATTTTACCTGGTGGCCGTGGCGTGTCAACAGCCGAGTCCTCTGCAGCGCGCAGGACCGGCCAGGCCGCAAGCAGATAGGCCACTCCGGACCACAGGGTGAGCAAGGCCGCCGCGCCCAGCAGCCAGTCGCCGATGTGGAACACCGGCACGCCCATCCAGATGTCGGTGCCCGGCTGCAGCGGGTGGCGCGGGTTGATCGAGTACAGCAGGCACGACAGCGCGACCATCTGCGCGATGGTCTTGATCTTGCCGATCGCGGCCACCTTCACCGTCGCCCGCTGGCCCAGTTCGGCCATCCATTCGCGCAGCGCCGACACCGCGATCTCGCGGCCCACGATCACAGCCGCCCAGAACGCCATCCACGGCGTGGGATGGCCCTGCACGATCAGGAACAGCGCCACCGCCACCATCAGCTTGTCGGCGACCGGGTCGAGGAACGCGCCGAACGCGGAGTACTGGTTGTAGCGGCGCGCGATCCAGCCGTCCAGCCAGTCCGTGACCGCGGCCAGGATGAAGACGAAGGCGGACGCGAAGTTGGTCCACTGCGAAGGCATGTAGAACACGGCGACCAGCACCGGGATCAGCACGATCCGCAGCAGGGTCAGCCGGGTGGGGACGGTCAGCTTCATTTCGACGAGGGGGGTGGGCCGGGGGGAGCGGCATCCTGCAGGCCGTGCAGGGTCGCATAGATTCGCCCGGCCAGCGCCGCGTTCACGCCCTCGACCCGGGCGATCTCCTCGATCCCCGCGGCCTTCAGCCCGCCCAGTCCGCCGAAATGCTTGAGCAGGCTGGCGCGCCGGCGCGGCCCGATGCCCGGGATGTCTTCCAGCCTGCTGACGCTGCGCGCCTTCTGGCGACGGCCGCGGTGGCCGGTGATGGCAAAACGATGGGCTTCGTCGCGGACCTGCTGGATCAGCTGCAGGCCGGGCGAATCGGCGCCGGGGCGCAGCTCGCGGCCGTCGGGCAGGAGCAGGCGCTCGTGGCCGGCGCGACGTTCCTCGCCCTTGGCCACGCCGACGATGATCACGCCGGGGCTGCCCGGGCGGGTGGAAGCCTCGATACCCAGCGAGGCCAGCACGCCGCGGGCCTGCGCGACCTGCCCTGCCCCGCCGTCGATCAGCAGCAGGTCGGGGAGGATGCCGGCGGGTTTGGGTTCGCGTGGTGGTCGGGACGGTGCGTCCGGGGGCTGCGGGGATTGCCCGCTGTGCCCGGACTGATGGGGCGGGGGCGGCTGCGCGGGAGATTCCTCCCTGCGGTCGGAATGACAAGCGGATTCGCGATCGGAATGCGAGTCGGATTCGCGATCGGAAAGAGAGTCGGATTCGCGATCGGAATGAACGTCGGATTCGCTGCTTGAAGGGAGTTCGGGAGGAGGCGCCGGCGCCGGCTCGCGCGCTTCCGCCGCGCGGCGGAAGCGGCGCGTCAGCGCCTGCTGCATGGCGGCGTAGTCGTCGCCCGGCTCGATGCCGGCGATGTTGTAGCGGCGGTACTGGCTGCGCACCGCGCCTTCGGTATCGAACACCACGCACGAAGCAACGGTCGCCTCGCCCATGGTGTGGCTGATGTCGAAGCATTCGATGCGCGTCGGCGCCCGCTCCAGGCCCAGCAGTTCGCACAGCGAATCGATTCGCGCCTGCTGCGCGGCGCGGCTGCCCAGTTCGGTCGCGAGCGACAGCTCCGCGTTGCGCCGTGCCAGGTCGACGTAGCCCGCGCGTTCGCCGCGCACGCTGTGGCGGATCTGCACCTTGTGGCCGGTGGCGGCGGTGAGCGCCTGCTCCAGCAGTTCGGTGTCCTCGATCGCGCGGTCGAGCACGATCTCGCGCGGGGCCGGCTGCTCGCCGTAGTACTGCGAGACGAAGGCGGCCAACACTTCGGCCGGGTTGTCGCTGCCGTTGGTCTTGGGGAAGAACGCGCGCGTGCCGAGGTTGCGGCCGTCGCGGAACGCCAGCAGCAGCACGCAGGCATGGGTACCCTGCATCGCGACCGCCAGCACGTCGAGCTCGGCGGCGCGGCCGTCGACGTACTGGCGCGCCTGCAGCGTGCGCACGTTGGCCACCAGGTCGCGCAGGCGCGCGGCCTCTTCGAAATCCAGCCGCGCACTGGCCGCCTCCATCGCCTCGCCCAGCTCGCGCGTGAGCTCGTCGCTGCGGCCTTCGAGGAACAGCGTGGCGCGGCGCACCGCGTCGGCGTACTCGCGCGCCGGCACCAGGCCCACGCAGGGCGCGGTGCAGCGGCCGATCTGGTGCTGCAGGCAGGGCCGCGAGCGGTTGCGGAACACGCTGTCCTCGCAGCTGCGCAGCTTGAACAGCTTGTGCATCATGTTCAGCGTTTCGCGCACCGCGGTGACGCCGGGGTACGGGCCGAAATAACGGCCGGGCACGCTGCGCGGGCCGCGATGCAGGGCCAGCCGTGGCCAGGGCTCCTGGGTCACCAGCACGTACGGATAGCTCTTGTCGTCGCGCAGCAGCACGTTGTAGCGCGGCCGCAGCGACTTGATCAGCTGGTTCTCCAGCAGCAGCGCCTCGCCCTCGGTGCGCGTGACCGTGACTTCCATGCGCGCGGTCTGCGACAGCATCGCGACGGTGCGCGCGGGCTTGGGCACGTTGCTGAAGTAGCTGGCCACGCGCTTGCGCAGCGCGCCGGCCTTGCCGATGTAGAGCGCAGCGCCGTCGGCGGCGATCATGCGATACACGCCGGGCGCGGTGCTCAGGCCGCGGGCGAAGGCCTTGCCGTCGAAGGGGACGTCGTCGGGCGCGCTGCCGGTACAGCGAACGGATGCTTCGCCGGTCATTCGCCTATCGGCACGTGGCGCAGCGTGCCGTTGCGCGGGTCGAACCGGAGCACCGCATGGGCGTCGGTGTCGGCGATCCAGATCGCGCCGTTGCCCACCGCCAGCCCGGTCGAGCCGTGCAGGCGCTGCGGCAGATCGATGGTCGACAGCTGGCCGCCGCCCAGGCGCAGGCAGCGCAAGGCATCGTTGCCACCATCGGCGATCCACAGCACCGGCAGCTCGGGATCGAGCGCGAGCGCCTGCGGCTGCTGCAGGCGGGCGTCGGTACGGGCGCCGTCGGCGTCGCCGAACTGCCACTGGTCCTGGCCGACCAGGGTCGAGACCGCGCCGGTGCGGACGTTGACGCTGCGGATCGCCGACCCGGCCGCGTCGCAGACATACAGCGCCTGCTGCACGGCGGCCAGCGCCACCGGCTCGGCGAACGAGGCGCCCACGCCGGTGCCGTCGGTGACGGCCAAGCGCCCGGAGCCAGCCAACAGCTGGATGCCGGGCGAGCCCAGGTCGAACTTCCAGATGCGGTTGTCGCCGGTGGTGGCGATGAACAGCGAACTGCCGCTCAGCGCGACCGCGCGCGGCTGGTCAAGCGCGATCGAGCGCGGATCTGCGACGGGGCCTTCGCGCGGAGTGCCGGAACGACCGGCGCCGCAGATGGTGTCGATGTCGCCGCTGCGCAGCTCGACGCGGCGGATCGCGTGGTTGCCGGTGTCGGCCACGTACAGGGTGTCGCGCCACAGGCACATGCCGTGCGGGCGGTTGAATGCGGCCAGCTCCATCGGGCCGTCGATGAAGCCCGGGCCGCCGCTGCCGAACTGGCGCAGCACCCGTCCGGCCTGGTCGCACTCGAGCACGCGGTGGTGCTCGCAGTCGGCGACGTACAGGTAGTTGCCGGAGACGACCAGCCCGGTCGGGAAGCGCAGCGGCAGCGGCGGTTCGCCGCCGCGCCGCATCTCGATGGGATCGGCGCTGGGCAGGGTCGGCACCAGTTCGGCGGCCAGTTCGGCCACCCGTGCATCGAGTTCCCGGATCGGGCCGTCGCCGACGATGCGGTCGCGGATCCGGCCTTCGCCGTCGATCAGCACCACGGTCGGCCAGGCCTCGATGCCGTAGTGCTGCCACAGCGTCCAGTCCGGGTCATGCCCGATCGGGAAGTCGTAGCGCTGGCGATTCAGGCGCTTGGCGATGCGCCGCGCGTCGCGCTCGCTGTCGAAGCGCGGTACGTGCACCGCCACCACGTTGACCCGGTCGCCGTGGCGCGCGCGCAGCCGCGCCAGGTCGGCCAGCCGCTGCTGGCACCAGGCCGAGCCGGCGTTGACGAACGCCAGCGCACAGACCTTGCCGCGCAGCTGTGCCATGCGCAGCGGCGTCAGCAGGTTGAGCCATTCGACGCCGGGCGGGAACTCAGGGGCGGTGTTCGCGTCCATGTCGGGCGATTATGCGTCAATCCGCGCGGTGCGGCCCGCCAGTCGCGTGACGATGGCGCGCGCGGCGGCGTCGACCAGGGTCCACGCGTGCTCGAACTCCTCCGGGCCGCCCGTGTACGGATCCGGCACTTCGGCGCCCTGCCCCAGCCCGGCCCATTCCAGCAGCAGCGCGCTGCGCGCGGTGGCGCCGGCGGGCGCGCGTTCGCGCACGTCGGCCAGGTTGCTGCGATCCGCGCACAGTAGCCAGTCGAACTCGTGGTAGTCGGCGCTGCGCAGCTGGCGCGCGCGCAGGCTGGTCAGGTCCACGCCGTGGCGCGCGGCGTTGGCGATGGTGCGGTGGTCGGGCGGCTTGCCGGCGTGCCAGTCGCCGGTGCCGGCCGAGTCGAGTTCGACCCGGTGCCCCAGTCGCGCTTCATCGAGCCGCTGGCGCAGCACGCCCTCGGCCAGCGGCGAGCGGCAGATGTTGCCCAGGCAGACGACCAGCAGGCGCAGCGGCTCAGCCACGGGCAGCCTCCAGGATCGTCTCGGCGCGGGCCAGGTCTTCGGGCGTATCCACGCCCTGCGGGAACGGTTCGGGCGCGAGCGCCACCGCGATCGGCAAGCCCGCCTCGAGCACCCTCAATTGCTCCAGCGCCTCGATCCGCTCCAGCCGCCCCGGCGGCATCTTCGAAAACCGGCGCAGGAAGCCGGCGCGGTAGGCGTAGATGCCGATATGCCGCAGCCACTCCCCGGCCACCGTGATCTCGCCCTCGCGCGAGAACGCGTCGCGATGCCAGGGGATCGGCGCGCGACTGAAATACAGCGCATGGCCGGTGTCGGCGACCACCACCTTGACCGTGTTGGGGTCGAACAACACCGGCGGTTCGGTGATGGGTTCGGCCAATGTGGCCATGTCGGCGCGGCCGTCGGCAAGCAGTGCGGCCACCCGGCGGATGCCGGCGGCCGGCGCGAAGGGTTCGTCGCCCTGCAGGTTGACCACGATGGTGTCGTCGTCCCAGCCGGCGATGTCGGCGCATTCGGCCAGGCGGTCGGCGCCGGACTGGTGGTCGGTGCGGGTCATCGCCACCTGCACGCCGCTGCCTTCCAGCGCGCGGGCGATGCGTTCGTCGTCGGCAGCGACCCAGACTTCGCGTGCGCCGGCGGCGAGCGCGCGCCGGGCCACGTGCAGGATCAGAGGCTCGCCCCCCAGCAGCCGCAGCGGCTTGCCGGGCAGCCGCGTGGCGTCGTGGCGGGCGGGAATGGCGACAACAAAATCGGGCAGGTGCATGTGGTCATTCTACTTGGAGCGGCTTCGCCACCACTCCCGGCCTCGCCATCCAACCCCAGCCTCGCCATCCACCCCGGCCTCGCCATCCACCCCGCCTGTCATTTCGACCGGAGGGAGAAATCTGCCCTTCGGCGCCGGGCAGGAGATTTCTCCCTTCGGTCGAAATGACATGGATGGTTGGCGCGCCCTGTCGGGAGGGAAATTTCAGGAATGACCGCCGACGCCCTCCCGCCTTGGTCCCAGCCGGCCCAGCAGCGCGACCCAGAACGCCTCGGGCAGTTGCGCATCGATGCCTACGCTGGACCAGCGCTCGCCCGCGAACGGCGCGCACTTGACCGCGTCCTTCTCGGTCAGCAGCACCGGCAGGTCGCTGCCGAAGCGCAGGTCGTCGGCGACATAGCGGTGGTGGTCGGGGAATGCGTGCGGGACGACGGCGATGCCCTGGCCGCGCAGCATCGAGAAAAAGCGCTCCGGGTCGCCGATGCCCGCCACCGCGTGCACGCGCTGGCCGGCGAAGAACGCCAGCGGCCGCGGCCTGCCGCCGGCCATCGGGCGTGCGTCGCCAGACTCCAGCCACATCGGCCACTCGCCGAAGCCGGCGGCGAGGTCCGGGTCGCTGCCGACATTGAGCACCCGGAACTGGCAGTCGGCGCCGCGCTCGGGCGGTTCGCGCAGGGGGCCGGCAGGCAGCAGGCGGCCATTGCCGTAGCGGCGGCGGCCGTCAATCACTTCGATTTCGAGATCGCGGGCGAGGCGGTAGTGCTGCAGGCCGTCGTCGCAGACCACGATGTCGCAGCCTTCGGCGACCAGCGCACGCGCGGCGGCCACACGGTCGGCGTCGACCCGCACGCGCACGCCGGTGCGGGCGGCGATCAGCACCGGTTCGTCACCGCCCACGGCCGGATCGGTGCCGGCATCGACCCAGGCCGGCTTGCCCGCGTCGCTGCGGCCATAGCCGCGGCTGGCCACGCCGGGCGTCCAGCCGGCGGCGAGCAGGCGTTCGACCAGGGCGATGGTCAGCGGCGTCTTGCCGCTGCCGCCGGCGACGATGTTGCCGACCACCACCACCGGGCGTCCGGGATGCCGGGCGCGCAGCAGGCCGCGGCGATACAGGCCGCGGCGCACGCCGGCGACCGCGCCGTAGAGGCCGGCCAGCAGGCGTGCATGCACCGGCACCGCCGCATTGGCGTACCAGTACGCCGGCACCTCGCGCCTGCCCCGGCTCACGCTTCGTTGCCCTCGCGGAACTGCATCCGGTGCAGGTGCGCGTACAGGCCGCCCTGTGCCAGCAGCTCGGTGTGCGTGCCCCGCTCCACCAGTTGGCCCTGGTCGAGCACCAGCACCTGGTCGGCGTGTTCGATGGTCGAGAGCCGGTGGGCGATGACCAGGGTGGTGCGGTCGGGCATCAGCCGGGTCAGCGCCTCCTGCACCAGCCGTTCGGATTCGGTGTCGAGCGCGGCCGTGGCTTCGTCGAGGATCAGCAGCGGCGCATCGCGCAGGATTGCGCGCGCGATCGCCAGGCGCTGGCGCTGGCCGCCCGACAACATCGAACCGTTCTCGCCGATCGGCGTGTCCATGTCCTGCGGCAGGCGTTCGATGAACTCCCAGGCGTTGGCCGCCTCGGCCGCGGCGCGCAATGCCTCGGGCGTCGCCTCCGCCGCGTAGGCGATGTTGGCCGCCACGCTGTCGTCGAACAGCATCACCCGCTGGCCGACCAGCGCGATCTGGCGGCGCAGGTCGGACAGGCGGTAGTGGTCCAGCGGCACGCCGTCGAGTGTGATCGAGCCCGAGCTCGGCTCGTAGAAGCGCGGCACCAGCCGCACCAGGCTGGTCTTGCCGCTGCCGGATCGGCCGACGATCGCAGTCACGGTGCCGGGCATGGCGGTGAAGCTGATGCCCTCCAGCGCGTGGCGCACCTCGTCGCGCTGGTAGCGCAGCGAGACGTTGTGGAACACCAGCTCGCCGCGTGCGCGCCCCAGCGGCACGCTGCCGGCGTCGCGCTCCTCGTCCGAGTCGAGCACGCCGAACAGGCGCTCGGCCGCAGCGACACCGCGCCCGATCACGCTCTGCACGTTGGTGATCCGGCGCAGCGAGGGAATGATGCCCATCATCGCGGTCATCAGCTGCACGAACTCGCCCGGGTTGAGGCGGCCCTCGAGGGCCTCGTGTATCGACACCCAGACGATCGCGGCCAGCGCCAGCGCGGCGAGGATCTGGACCAGCGCCGAGGACAGCGCGCGCGTGGTCTCGACCTTCATGTTCAGCCGCAGGATGCGGTTGGCGAAGGCCGAATAGCGGCTGCGCTCGAAGGCCTGCGCGCCGTACACCTTGACGTCCTGCTGCGCGGCCAGCGACTGCTCGGCGCTGGCGGCCAGTGCGCCCATGCCGTCCTGGATGCCGCGACTGATGCGGCGGTAGCGCCCGCCCACGTACCAGACCAGCACGCCGATCAGCGGCGCGATCACGATCATCGCCAGGGTGACCTTGACGCTGGTGTAGAGCATCAGCCCGAACAGGAAGAGCACCGTCAGGCCATCGGTGAGGATCGCCTTGAGCGCATCAGAGCTGGCCTGGGTGACCTGCTCGGTGTCGAAGTTCAGGCGGCTGACCATCGCCGGCACCGACTCGGTGTCGAAGCGCGTGCTGGGCAGGCGCAGGTACTTGCCCAGCACCAGCTCGCGCAGGTCGCGCACCACGCTGCGGCCCACGCGCGCCATGCCGTAGTCGGTGGCGAATGTGGCCAGGCCGCGCATCACGAACAGGCCGATGATCGCCAGCGGCAGCACTACGGCCATGCCGGGCTTCGGATCGACGAAGCCGTCGTTGGTCAGCGGCTCCATCAGCCACACGAACGCGGCGCCGGCCAGCGCTTCGATGATCATCGCCGCCATTGCCACGAGCAGGAACGGCCAGTACACCCAGGCATGGCCCAGCAGGCGCCGGTAGACGGGCCAGGCGCCCGGCGGAGCAGCGGTCTCGCTGGAAGGATCGCTCATTGCGGCATCACTGCGCCGGCGCCGCCTGCTCGGGCGCGGTCGCATTGGCGATGCGGGTGAAGCCGAGCTGGCCCAGCGCGTCGTAGGCGGTCACCACCGCCTGCCACGGCGTGCGCGCGTCGGCGCGCAGCAGTACGGTGCGCTCGCGGTCGTCGCCGGCCACTTCGACGATGGTGCGCTTGAGCGACTCCACGTCGGTGCGCAGCGCCTCGCGGTCGCCGACGAAGT
This sequence comes from Luteimonas sp. A482, assembly GCF_054072655.1. NCBI lineage: Bacteria > Pseudomonadati > Pseudomonadota > Gammaproteobacteria > Lysobacterales > Lysobacteraceae > Luteimonas > Luteimonas sp. A482. The sequence continues at coordinate 1,817,892 of NZ_JBSVRO010000001.1, read as the reverse complement.
AGCGGCCGTCGGCATTGATCAGCAGGCTCAGCGAATCGGATTGCGTGTTCGTCTGGCCGTCGGCACGCGGCAGCTCGAGCTTGAGCACCGAACGCGCGTCGAAGGTGGTGGTGATCACGAAGAAGATGATCAGCACCAGGATCACGTCGATCAGCGGCACCAGGTTGATCTCTGGCACGTCTTCGGCCCGGCGGTCGCGGATCCGCATGGTCAGGCCCTAGCCCTGCACCGGCTGCGCGCCGGGCTGGCCTTCCGCCTGCGGGTACGCGGCCAGGGCGGCGGCGGCGGCGCGCGCACGCGGGTCGATCACGTCCATCAGCTGGATCGCCTCGTGCTCCATGTCGACGATGTAGCCGTCGATGCGTGCGCGGAACCAGCGGTGGAAGATCAGCGCCGGCACCGCCACGACCATGCCGGCCGCCGCGCACACCAGCGCCTTGCCGATGCCGCCGGCGAGCTGGGCGACATCGCCCACGCCGTGGTCCATCACCCCCAGGAACATCTGGATCATGCCGACCACGGTGCCGAACAGGCCCAGCAGCGGACCGGCACCGGCGATCGTGCCCAGCGCGTTGAGGAAGCGTTCCATGCGGTGGGCGATGTGGCGGCCGACGTCCTCCACCCGCTCGCGGATCTCCTCGCGCGGGCGATGGCGGACCTCGAGCGCGGACGCCAGCAGCGCGCCCAGCGGCGAGTTGTTGCGCAGCGATTCGATGTGGACGGGGTCGAGTTTGCCGCGTGCGGCCCAGGTCCGCACTTCCTGCCCCAGCCCGGGCGGCAGCACCGCGCTGCGCCGCAGCGCCCAAAACCGTTCGACGATGATCGCCAGGCCGACCGCCGAGAGCAGCAGCAGCGGCAGCATCGGCCAACCGCCGGCCATCACCAGTTCAAGCACGCTATTCCTCCGGCCCGAAGGCCCGCCCCGGGTACGGCCGATAGGATAGCCGGTCAGCGCGCCGCGTCGGCTCTCCGCACCGCATCCCACAGGCGCGGGTGGGCGCTGCGGCGCCGTTCGATGTGCGTGCGGTCACTTATATGTATCCGCACCGCGCCGTCCTGGGCCGTGTCGGCGGTGCCGGCGCCGGCCTCGGCCCAGCGCTGCATGACCCGCGGGTGCGGGTGGCCGAAGCGGTTGCCGTGGCCGGTGGAGGCGACCGCGAGCCGCGCCTGCGTTGCTGAGACAAACGCCGGATCGGAAGACTTGTCGCTGCCATGGTGGGCGACCAGCACCACATCGCTGCGCAGCTGCCGCGCCTGGTCGTGGACCAGCATGCGCTCGACGACCTCGCCGATGTCGCCGGCCAGCAGCGCTGAGCCGTGCGCGGATTCGACCCGCAGCACGCAGCTCGATTCGTTGCGCATGGCCGGGAAATGCAGGTCCGGGTGCAGGAAGCCGAAGCGCACGCCGTCGAACTCCCACTGCGTCCCGGCCACGCAGGGCGCGGCGCCCTCGACGCCGGCATCGCGCGCGGCGAACACCGGGCCGGTCTCGAAGCGCCGCAGCACCGCCGCCAGGCCGCCGGCGTGGTCGGCGTCGCCGTGGCTGACCACCACCGCGTCCAGCCGGCGCACGCCCAGCGCGCGCAGGGCCGGGGTCACCACGCGCTCGCCTGCGTCGAAACCCTCCGGTACCGCCGGCCCGGTGTCGTAGAGCACGGCATGGCCTGCGGTGCGGATCAGCACCGAGGTGCCCTGCCCCACGTCCAGCACCACCATCTCGAAGCCGCCCGGCGCAGGCAGGCGCCGGTCCGGCCACAGCAGCGGCAGCAACAGCAGCAGGGCCAGGGCCTTGCCCGGCACCCCGCGCGGGAGCAACAGCCAGAACGCGCCCAGCAGCGCCAGCGGCAGCGCGAACCAGCGCGCCTCGGGCAACCACCACAGCGCCAGTCGCGCCGAGGCAAGCCATTCGAACAGCGGCCAGGACAGGTCGAAACACCAGGCCGCGAGCCGCCACGCCGGCCCGCCCCAGCCTGCGTGCAGCGCCTCCAGCCCGGTGCCGACCAGGGCCAGGGGCACGACGACGAGGCTCCACCAGGGAATCGCGACCAAGTTGGCCAGCGGCCCGGCCAGCGAGGCCTGGCCGAACAGGATCGCGGTCAGCGGCAGCAGGCCGAGCGTGGCCACCCATTGCGCCGACAGGAAGCCGCGCAGCAGCGGCTGCGTATGCGCCCGCGGCAGGCACCACACCAACCAGGCGACGCCGGCAAAGCTGAGCCAGAAGCCCGCCGCCAGCACCGACAGCGGGTCGACCAGCAGCAGCGCGATCGCCGCCAGCGCCAGCGAATCGGCCACGCCCATCGGCCTGCGCCACAGCCTGGCCAGGACCACGACCGCGATCATCAGCACGGTGCGCACGGTGGGCAGGGCGAAACCGGCGACGGCGGCGTATCCGGCCGCACCGAGCAATGCACCGCAGGCAGCCGCCTGCGGTCGCGGCATCCGCCGCCCCAGCCCCGGCAGCAGCCACCAGACGCCGGCCACCACCAGCGCGAAGAAGCCGGCGACCAGGCCGACGTGGAAGCCGGAAATCGCGATCAGATGGGTCAGGCCGGTGGCGCGCAGGATTTCCCAGTCGACATCGGCCAGGCCGCGCGTGTCGCCCAGGGCGAGCGCCCGCACGAAGCGCGCGGAGGGACGCGCCAGCGAGGCATCGATGCGGCTCGCGATGCGGTCGCGCCAGCCGTCGATGCCGGCCGCCGCACGCGTACGCTCCCAGGGGGCGGCCGATCGCACATAGCCGGTTGCGGCGAGCCGGCCCGCCAGCGCATGGCGCTCACCGTCGTACCAGCCCGGATTGCGCAGGCCGCGCGGCGCGCGCAGGCGTGCGGTGAAGCGCCATCGGCTGCCTGGCTCCAGCTGCAGGCGCGGCGCGTCGGCGCCGTCGCGGTCGTCGTACCAGGACAGCCGCAGCAGCTTGCCGCGCAGGGCTTCGTGCTGGCCGGCGTTACGGTCCACCCGGAACAGGAAGCGCGTGTGCCGGGGTTCGTGTTCGGGCAGTTGCACCACCCTGCCCTGGATCTCGAAGTCGCCGCGTTCCAGCGCCTGCGGCAACTGCTGCGCGAGCACCCAGGCGGCGTGCAGGCCAAACAGCGCGAATCCCAGCGCCAGCGCGCCAGCCGGTCGGCGCCAGTCGCCGAAGCGCCACCAGGCCCATGCGCCGAGGACGGCCAGCGGCACCAGCACGGGCAGCGGCGGCAGCGCAGGCAGGCGCGAGCATGCCAGCACGCCCAGCACGAGCATCGCGGCAATGGCCGGGCCGGACGGCGCCAGCGCAGGTTGATGGGTTGCTCGGCGACCATCCATGGCCTGTTCCGCGTCGATCAGGCCTGCAGTGTGGCCGGCCCTGGCTTGATGCGGCATCGGCAGCGATGGCGATGGGGCGTGGGATTAATCCCACGGCCGAACGATCCTGACTTCACCCCCACTTCATCGTCCTCCCATCGCCGCAACACGCTGCCACGACACGCTTGACCCATCGCAACAGCCACAAGGCGGGACCATGGGATCAGCAACGACGGCACGGTGGGACGTGGTGGTGGTCGGCGCCAGCTTCGCCGGCGCGGCCTGCGCGCTGGCCGCACGCCGGGCCGGGTTGCGCGTGTGCGTGCTCGAGCGCAAGCGCGACCCGGGCATGCGCCTGCACACCACCGGGATCATCGTGCGCGAAGCGGCCGAAGGCACGCCATTGGCCGCCATCCCCGCGCCGCTGGTGCGTCGCATCAATGGCGTGCGCCTGTACGCGCCGAGCCTGCGCAGCATGGCGCTGCAGCGACCCGGCTATTACTTCCTGGCCACCGATACGCCCGCGGTGATGCGCTGGCTGGCGGGCGAGCTGGAACGCGCCGGCGTCGAGCTGCGGCTGATGCAGTCGTTCACCGATGCGCAGCGCACGGCCGGCGGCTGGCAGGTGGCCGGCCTCGGCAGCTGCCGATGGCTGGTCGGTGCCGATGGCGCGAAGTCGCGGTTGGCGATGCGCGCGGGCCTGGCGCGCGTGCGCGAGTTCCTCTACGGGGTGGAGCACGAGTTCGACGGCGCCACGCTGGCCGAGCCCGACCGCCTGCACTGCTTCATCGACCGCAGGCTGGCGCCAGGCTACATCGGCTGGGCGGCGCAGAATCCGCGCGGCGTGCAGCTTGGCCTCGCGTTCCGCCATCGCGATGACCGGGCCGGCGTGCCCGACATCGCGGCGTTGCGCGCCCGCGTCGGCGAGCGGCTTGGCCTGGATCCCGGACTGTCGCCCACCGCAACCCGCGCCGGCCTGATTCCCTGTGGCGGGCCGGTGCGCCCGCTCGCCGCGCCCGGCGTGGTCCTGACCGGCGACGCCGCCGGCATCGTCTCGCCGGTCACCGCCGGCGGCATCCACTCGGCCTGGCGCCACGGCGAGGCGGTCGGCAACGCGATCGCCGCACACCTGCTCGATGGCGGACCCGACCCCGCGCTGGTCGCGGCGCGCGCGGCGCCACGCTTCCGCGCCAAGCGCGTTCTGCGCTGGGCCTTCGACCATTTGCAGCAGGACTGGCCTTTCGACCTGCTGCTCGGCACCGCGCCGCTGCGCTGGACGGCCGAACGCGTGTACTTCCATGCCCGCGATGATCGTGTATGAACGGCACGCACAGTACACGCGGCCAGGTCCCCAGCTGCGCCATGCGGCTGCTGATGCTGTTAGGCGGGCATGTCTGGCTGGCTTTCCACCTGACGATGACCATGAACCTGCTCGGCGTGATGTACCTGGTGTTCCCACCGCTGGCGCTGATCGCGCTCGGGGCGATACTGGAGCGGTTCGACGCTTTCGCGCTCGTCACCGGCGGGGTCTGGCTGCTGCTGTGCGGGCTCCTGGGCTGGACGTTCCGCCGTCGGCTGGCGGTCCTGCCCCTTTCCGCCTGGCTGCTGCTCGCACCGGTGCCGCTGGCCTGGTTGCCCCTGGGATCAGGCGAGATCGTCCGCGCGACCGCGATGCACGCCGCGTTGCGGCAGATGGGTGCTGATTGCCATGCGACGGCGAGCCTGATCGCGTCGCTGCACGACTCGGGTGCGCATGCGCGCTCCCCCCACGCCTGGATGATGGTCGATGGAGTGTCCTACCTCTGGAGCTATCGCAAGATACGTTTCCTTCCGGACACGCGCTCGGCTGCCAGAAGCTGCCCACCATCGCGGCCGCGCCGAGCCCGAACCGGTCAGCGCAGCTCGAATGCGTCCGCGTCCAGCATCGCCGGGAAGTGCGCGCGGTGCGCGGCCAGCTCGGCCGCCAGCAGCGTCGTGGTCACCACCACCTCGGCATCCGTGCACTCGCTGGCGGGATGGCCCAGGAAGTCGATCACCGCGCTGTCGCCCGAGTAGCTCAGGCCGCCGCCGTCGGTGCCCACGCGGTTGAGTCCGGCCACGTAGCACAGGTTCTCGATCGCGCGCGCGCGCAGCAGCGTCTTCCAGGCGTGCGCCCGCGCCGCCGGCCAGTTGGCGATGTAGATGAGCAGGTCGTAGTCCTGCGCGCCGGGGCGCTCGACGTCGTAGCGGTTGCGCGAATACACCGGGAAGCGCAGGTCGTAGCAGACCAGCGGGCAGATCCGCCAACCCTTCCACTCCACCGTCAGCCGCTCGCGCCCGGCGGCGTAGCGCTCGTGCTCGCCCGCGTAGCGGAACAGGTGGCGCTTGTCGTAGTGCGACAGCGCGCCATCGGGCGTGGCCCACAGCAGCCGGTTGAACACGTCATCGCCCACCCGCAGCTGCACGCTGCCGCAGACCGCGGCGTCAAGCTGCGCCGCCTGCGCGCGCATCCACTCGACGGTCGGGCCGTCCATCGTCTCGGCCTTGTCGATGGCCTCGTTCGAAAAACCGCTGGTGAAGGTCTCGGGCAGCAGCACCACGTCGGTGAAGCCGCGCAGCGGCGCGATCCGCTCGCCGTAGTAGTCGCGGTTGCCGGCCGGGTCGTGCCACAGGGTCGCGCCCTGGACCAGTGAAATGCGCAGGTTGTCCATGCACGCCAGCCTAGCCGATGTGGGGAATCCTGTGGATGGGTTGGAGCGCCGGGGTTGGGCGAAACCAACACGTCGGGGCCGCGCGGCTGCGTTGGGCGACGGAACGGCATATCGCAGCGCGAATTCGCGGCTGGAGCCGCTCCTACAGGTGTTGCAGGCGCTCGATCGCGGCGTCGAGGGTGGCCTCGTTCTTGGCGAAGCACAGGCGCGCCAGGCGCTGGCCCGTCGGCGGCGTCTCGTAGAACGGCGACAGCGGAATCGCGGCCACGCCTTTCTCCACGGTCAGCCAGCGGCAGAACGCCGCGTCGTCCAGGTCGCTGATCGCCGAATAATCGACCAGCTGGAAGTAGCCGCCCGGCACCGGCAGCGGGGCCAGGCGGGTGGTCGCCAGCTGCGCACGGAAGCGGTCGCGCTTGGCCTGGTAGAAGGCGCCCAACTGCTCGTAATGCTCCGGCTCGACCTCCAGCATCGCCGCAAACGCGTGCTGGGCCGGGGCGAAGGTGCAGAACACGTTGTACTGGTGGACCTTGCGGAACTCGGCGCTCAATGCCGGCGGCGCGATGCAGTAGCCGACCTTCCAGCCGGTGCAGTGGTAGGTCTTGCCGAAGCTCGACACCACGAAGGCGCGCTCGCGCAGCGCCGGCCAGCGCAGCACCGATTCATGGCGGACGCCGTCGAAGACGATGTGTTCGTACACCTCGTCCGAGAGCAGGAGGATGCCGGTCCCGTCCAGGATCGCCTCCAGCTCGCGCATATCGTCGGCCGAGAACATCGCCCCCGATGGATTGTGCGGGCTGTTGATCATCAGCATACGCGTGCGCGGCGTGATCGCCTCGCGCACCCGCTGCCAGTCGGGCGCGAACGTCGCCGGGTCCAGCGGCACGTGCACGGCGCGGGCGCCGGCCAGGTCGATGGCAGGCTTATAGCAGTCGTAGCAGGGATCCAGCACGACCACCTCGTCGCCCGCGCGCACCACGGCGTGGATGGCGTTGAAGATCGCCTCGGTCGCGCCGCTGGTGACGGTGACCTCGGCATCCGCATCCGGGCGATGCCCGTACACGCGCGCGGTCTTCCCGACGATCGCCTGGCGCAGCGCGGCGACGCCGGTCATCGGCGCGTACTGGTTGTGGCCGGCGCGCATCGCGCGATCGAGTTCCTCGACCAGGCGCGCCGGCACGTCGAAATCGGGGAAGCCCTGGCCGAGGTTGACCGCACCGTGCTCCTGCGCCAGCTGCGACATCACGGTAAAGATGGTGGTGCCCACTTTCGGCAGCTTGCTCTGCAACATCGACATCCATCCACAACGCGATCGGGAAGCCCGGCAGTTTACGGGCCGGCTCTGATCGGTTAAACCTTGTGCCCGATGTCGATCCCCCAGGCCGATTCCGATGAGACGCGTCTCACGACGCTGCTGCGCGCCTACCTGGCCGCGGAGTATCGCTGGCAGCGCGACGGCGACTGGCATGACATCAACATCGGCCTGCCTACGCCGGGCCTGGACCTGGCGTATCCGCAGGCGCACTCGTTCGGCCTGATATCGGCCTGGAATCCGCTGTCGGTCGAGCGCAGCGCCGCGGAGAACCGCCAGGCCGACCAGCTGCTGTGCGATGCGCTCGACGCCAGCGGCCATCCCTACCTGCCGGCCTTCTCCTCCGCGCGCAACCGCAGCTGGCGCGAGCCGGGCTGGCTGGTGATGGGCATGGACACGGCCGCCTACGACGCGCTGTCGCGCCACTTCGGCCAGCTCGGCGCACTGTGGTGGCGGATGGGCGCGCCGGTGCGGCTGCGCATGGACGGGGGCCGCCCTGCCGAGCTGGACGAGGACGACCGCTTCGTCGACTGGCTAGTAGAATGAGCGCGATGGCCGGTCCGCGGCCAAAGCGCGCCTGATGCCCGAGACCACCACCGCCGCTGCGCCGTTGATCGACGTGCGCGGCCTGAGCTTCGACCGCAATGACCGCCCGGTGTTCGGCCCGCTCGACTTCCGGGTCGAGCGCGGCGAGGCGCTGCTGGTCCAGGGCGGCAACGGCGCCGGCAAGACCACCCTGCTGCGGGTGCTGGCCGGGCTGCTGGACGGCGAATGCGGCGTCGTGCGCCTGGCGGGGGCCCCGGCAGGTCCTGCGGCGCGCGCCGGACATATCGCCTACCTCGGCCACCTGCCCGGGCTGAAGGCGGATCTCTCGGCGCTGGAGAACCTCGACTACCTCTGCGGCCTGCTCGGCCGCCGGCCGACGCTCGAACTGGAGGAAGCGTTGGCCATCGTTGGCCTGGGCGGCTTCGAGGACGCAGCCGCGCGCACGCTTTCGGCCGGGCAGCGCAAGCGCCTGTCGCTGGCGCGGCTGTGGCTGTCGCCGGCGCCGCTGTGGCTGCTGGACGAACCCTACGCCAACCTCGACCTGCCCGGCATCGAGCTGGTCAACCGCATGGTCCGTGCGCACCTGGACGAGGGCGGCGGCGCGCTGGTCACCACCCACGGCGCCTACGCCGCGCCACCGGTGCGCACGCGCCTGCTGGCGCTGGGTGCGGTGGGAGAGGCGGAGGCATGAGCATGTCGAGTGCCACGCCGACGCTGTTCTCGGCCGCACGCGCGCTGGTCCTGCGTGACCTGCGCCTGCTCTGGCGCCGCCGCGGCGACGCGCTGCAGCCGGCCCTGTTCGCGATCCTGGTGGTGGTGCTGTTCGCGCTGGCGATGGGCAGCGAACGCGAGCTGCTGTCGCGCGCCGCGCCGGGCGTGCTGTGGGTGGCGGTGCTGCTGTCGGGCCTGCTGGCGCTGGACACGCTGTTCCGCGGCGACGCCGAGGACGGTTCGCTCGAACAATGGCGGCTGGCGCCGGTGCCGCTGGCCTGGCTGGTGCTGGTGCGGACCCTGATGCACTGGCTGACCACCGCCGCGCCGCTGCTGCTGGCGGTTCCGCTGCTGGCCGAATTGCTGTACCTGCCGCGCACGCTGTGGCCGGTGCTGTTGCTGGCGCTGGGGCTGGGCACGCCGCTGCTGAGCCTGCTGGGGGCGGTGGTGTCGGCCCTGACCGTGGGCATGCGCCGCGCGGGCGTCCTGCTGGCGCTGCTGGCGCTGCCGTTGTACGTGCCGGTGCTGGTGTTCGGTGCCGGCAGCGTGACGGCCGCGGCCCAGGGCCATGATCCGGCGGGCGGCCTGCTGCTGCTGGGCGCCGGACTGCTGATGGCGCTGGTGCTGGCGCCGGTGGCGGCCGCGACGGCGATACGGATCGCGTCGCAGTAGGCGTGGCGGGACGGGGGCCGGTGTCCTGGGTGAGGTGCGCTTGCCGGGTCTCGGGTCTCGGGTCTCGGGTCTCGGGTCTCGGCGCTTGGCGCTTGGCGGTCGCGGGCGGGGGCCATTGACGATCGCGGCTGAAGCCGCTCCTACAGCCGCTCCTGCAGCCGCACGGGACCATGTAGGAGCGGCTTCAGCCGCGATTGCCGCTCAAGCTACGACGTCGCCCGTCGCGAGCCACGCTCTCCGCAAGCCCGCGCCGCACGACGCACCCCCCCGCCATGGGGCATCCTGTCCACCCCAAAAGCTTGGCCGCGCCGGTCGAGTCTGAAAAAATAGGCAGTTGGCCAGGATGGCGGCAGCCAGCCCCGTGCCCGGCCGCCGCCGCGGCCCCTCCCCCAGCGAGCACACAGCCCGATGTCCAAGATGAACCCGATGGTGCGCTGGTTCCACCAGCTCGGGTCACCCCCGTATTTCGACCGCTTCGCCGCGCGCTGGGCGCCGTGGGCGTTCGGGCTGGGCCTGGCGGTCATGGCGGTGGGCGCGTACCTGGGGTTGTTCGTGGTGCCGGCCGACTACCAGCAGGGCGACAGCTTCCGGATCCTCTACATCCACGTGCCGGCTGCGTGGATGAGCATGGCGATGTTCGCGCTGATGGCGTTGTACGGCGCCATCGCCCTGGTCTGGCGGATCAAGCTGTGCGAGATCCTGGCCATGGCCTGCGCGCCGATCGGCGCCGCCTTCACCTTCATCACCCTGGCCACCGGCAGCATCTGGGGCAAGCCGATGTGGGGCACCTGGTGGGACTGGGACCCGCGCCTGACCTCGCAGCTGGTGCTGCTGTTCCTGTACTTCGGCGTGATCGGCCTGTATGCCGCCATCGAGGACCGTCGCGCCGCCGCGCGCGCGGCCTCGCTGCTGGCGATCGTGGGCGTGGTGATGCTGCCGATCATCCGTTACTCGGTGGTGTGGTGGAACTCGCTGCACCAGGGCCAGACCATCCGCGTGTTCGGCGAGTCGTCGATGGACGCGAGCATGCTGCCGCCGCTGCTGTGGATGATCGTCGGCACCAAACTTTGGGCGGTCGGGTCGCTGCTGGCCCGCGCCCGCGCGGACAATCTGCAGCGCGAGGCCGGCAAGGACTGGGTGCGCCGCGCCGCCGGAGTCGCGCGATGAGTTACGCCGGATATGTCGTCGCGGCCTATGCCGTATTTGCCGCGGTACTGCTGTGGGATTTCGTTGCCCCGCGCATCCGCATCGCCCAGGTGTTGCGCGCCGTCCGCCTGCTGGCGCGCCGCGACACCGCCCGTGCGCAGACCAATGCGCAGGAGCTGAAACGATGAACCCCACCCGCCGCCGCCGCATCTGGTTCGTGGTCGCGCTGCTGGCCGCCGCCGCGCTGGCCGCGACCCTGGTCGCCTTCGCACTCCAGCGCAACATCGCCTACCTGTACACGCCCAACGAGATCCTGGGCGGCAGCGCCGGCGAAGCCGTGTCCTCGGGCGAGGCGCGCTTCCGCCTGGGCGGAATGGTCGAGACCGGCTCGTTCCGGCGCGACGAGGGCTCGCTGCGCACCCACTTCCGCGTGACCGATGGCGACGCGCAGCTGGACGTGGTCTACGACAAGATCCTGCCCGACCTGTTCCGCGAGGGCCAGGCGGTGGTCGCCACCGGGCGCATGGAAGGCGGCCGTTTCGTCGCCGAGGACGTGCTGGCCAAGCACGACGAGACCTACGTGCCGAAGGAAGTCGCCGACAAGATGGGCCTGGCGCACACCAAGCACAACGTCGAGACCGCGCCGCAGGCCGAGGCGGGGAACTGATGGCAGGTTGCGCATCCGCCGTGGTGTCACGGGCACCGTACTTGGCGCTGTCTTCGGCACTGTGCCGAGCGCCGTCACGCACCGCCTGTCATCTCGAACGCAGTGAGAGATCTGCTTCGGCGGACGCAAGATTTCTCACTGCGTTCGAAATGACAGACCGGGTGTTCGAAATGTCAGCTGGGGCGCAGCGCTAGTGCTCCCCGAACTCGGTCAGGTCGCCCTCCTCCTCGCCCTGCTTGCGGCCGTGCTGCAGGCCGTGCTGCCGCTGGCGGGCGCCGCCGGCGACAGGCCCGCGTGGATGGCGGTCGCGCGCCCCGCTGCACTGGCCCAGCTCCTGCTGCTGGCCTTTGCCTACGTCGCGCTCACCATGGCGTTCGTGCAGCAGGACTTCTCCGTGGCGTACGTCGCCAACAACTCCAACACCCTGCTGCCGCTGGTCTATCGCTACACCGCGGTCTGGGGCTCGCACGAGGGCTCGCTGCTGCTGTGGGTGCTGATGCTGGGCGTGTGGAACGCCGCCGTGGCGCTGTGGTCGCGCTCGCTGCCGCAGGTGGTGTCGGCGCGCGTGCTGGGCGTGATCGGCCTGGTCGCCATCGGCTTCCTGTCCTTCATGATCTTCACCTCCAACCCGTTCGCGCGCCTGCTGCCGGCGCCGCTGGAGGGCCACGACCTCAACCCGCTGCTGCAGGACCCGGGGATGATCATCCATCCCCCGATGCTGTACATCGGCTACATCGGCTTCGTGGTGCCGTTCGCGTTCGCGATCGCGGCCCTGCTCGAAGGCAAGGTCGATGCGCGCTGGCAGCGCTGGACGCGGCCCTGGACCAACGTGGCCTGGGGCTTCCTCACCATCGGCATCGCGCTGGGGTCGTGGTGGGCGTACTACGAACTGGGCTGGGGCGGCTGGTGGTTCTGGGACCCGGTCGAGAACGCCAGCTTCATGCCATGGCTGGCTGGCGCTGCGTTGATCCACTCGCAGGCGGTGACCGAGAAGCGCGGCAGCTTCGGCGGCTGGACGCTGTTGCTGGCGATCGCGACCTTCTCGCTGTCGCTGCTGGGCGCGTTCCTGGTGCGCTCGGGCGTGCTGACCAGCGTGCATTCGTTCGCCGCCGATCCCTCGCGCGGTCTGTTCATCCTGGTCTTCCTCGCCGCAGTCATCGGCGGCGCGCTGGTGCTGTACGTGCTGCGCGCGCCGCGCTTGCCGGAGGGGCGGCCATTCGCGCCGTTCTCACGCGAGACCCTGCTGCTGCTCAACAACCTGCTGCTCACCGCCGCCTGCGCGATGGTGTTGCTGGGCACGCTGTACCCGCTGCTGGCCGACGCGCTGGACCTGGGCAAGGTGTCGGTGGGCCCGCCCTACTTCGGCACCCTGTTCCTGCTGCTGATGGCGCCGCTGGTGCTGCTGGTCCCGTTCGGCCCGCTCACGCGCTGGCAGCAGGAGCAGGTATCCAAGCCGCTGGCGATGCTGTTGCCGTGGTTGGGGCTCGCGCTGGCATTGGGCGTGATCGCCTGGTTCATGGCGCCGCAGGGCCCGCTCAAGACCGCGGCCGGCGTGTTTGCCGCGGCCTGGGTGGGGCTGGGCACGCTGCGCTTCGTCTGGAGCCGGGTGCGGGCCAGCGGCCGCGCGTTCACCCCGGAAATGCTGGGCATGGTGCTGGGGCACCTGGGGCTCGCGGTGTTCGTGGCCGGCGCGCTGCTGGTCGAGGCGCAGCTTGTGCAGCGCGAGCTGGCGATGTCGCCCGGGCAGACCGTCGAGATCGGCCGCTACGCGTTCCGCTTCGATGGCGTGGAGCGCGTGCCCGGCCCGAACTACATGGCCGACCGCGGCCTGGTGCAGGTGCTGCGCGGCGACAAGCCGCTGGTCCTGCTGCACCCGGAAAAGCGCGCCTACGCCTCCGGCGGCCAGGTGATGACCGATGCCGGCATCCACGTCGGCGTGTTCGCCGACGTGTTCGTGGCGCTGGGCGAGCCGCTCGGCAATGGGGCATGGGCAGTGCGGCTGCAGATCAAGCCGCTGCTGCGCTGGATCTGGGCCGGCGCCTTCCTGATGGCGCTGGGCGGTTTCGTCACGGCTGCCGACAAGCGTTTCCGCAAGGTCACGGGCAGCGACCGCCGCCCAGCCGGCCCGAAGCCTGCAGGCGGCGAAGCACGCGCCGATGCGCGGGCGCCGTCGTCGCCCTTGGCCGGAGATGAAACCTGATGGCACGTCCCGCCACATTGTCCGCCGTGGTCATCGGCGTGGTGTTCGTCGGCCTGGTCGGCCTGCTGCTGTACGGCGTGCTGGTGTCCGACCGCGCCGACCGCGAAGCCCTGCCCTCGCCGCTGATCGGCAAGCCGGCGCCGGCGTTCGAACTGCCGATGCTGCACCAGCCTGGTCGCATGTTCTCGTCGCAGGAGCTGCGCGGCCAGCCCTACCTGCTCAACGTCTGGGGCAGCTGGTGCCCGGGCTGCCGCGTCGAGCACCCGGTGATCACGCGCTTCGCCGAGACCAGGCGCGTGCGCGTGGTCGGCTACAACTGGAAGGACGAGCACGTCGACGCGATGCGCTGGCTCGAACAGTTCGGCAATCCCTACTGGCTGGTGCTGGTGGACTACGACGGCCGCAAGGCGATCGACTGGGGCATCTACGGCGCGCCGGAGACCTTCCTGGTCGACGCCGAGGGCATCGTGCGCTGGAAGCACGTCGGCCCGGTGGACGACACGGTGATCGCCGAAAGCCTTGGTCCGGTACTCGACAGACTGGGGGTGGCGCCATGATCGCCGCCCTGCTGCGCCGTTGCAGCCTGCCTGCCGCCTGGCTGCTTGCGGCGCTGCTGCTTGCGCCCGGCATCGCCGCGGCGCAAGCCGTGCGCGATGCCGCGCCGCTGCAGTTCCAGGACGCCGCCGAGGAACGCCGATTCAACGGGCTGGTGTCGGAACTGCGCTGCGTGATGTGCCAGAACCAGTCGCTGGCCGATTCCAACGCCCAGATCGCCCACGACCTGCGCCGCGAGGTCTTCGACCTGATGCGCAGCGGCCGCAGCGACGACGAGATCCGCAGCTTCCTGGTCGAGCGCTACGGCGAGTTCGTGCTGTACCGCCCGCGCTTCAGCGGCCACACCGCCCTGCTGTGGCTGGCGCCGGGGCTGCTGCTGGTGGTGGGCGGCCTGGTGGTGGTGCGCATCGTGCGTGCGCGCGGCAAGCGGCCGCTGCCGGTCGAAGAGGAGCAGGAGTGGTGAGCGTGACCTTGCTGTATGTCGTGCTGGTCGTGGCCGCGCTGGCAGTGGCGGCGCTCATTGCCGCGCCGCTGCGGCGTGGCGCGCCACGCCTGTTCGGCGCGATCGTGCTGCTGGTGCCGGTGATGGCCTTTGCGCTGTACCGGATCGTCGGCACGCCAGTGGCGCTCGATGCCGAATCGGCCGCCGTCGCCGCCGATCGCGCCGCGCCGACCATGGAAGAAGCCATCGCCGAACTCGAAGCCGCGCTGCAGCGCGACCCCGCGCAGCCGGAAGGCTGGCGCCTGCTTGCCCGCGCCTACGCCGCGCAGGGCCAACAGGTGAAGGCGCGCGATGCATTCATGAGCGCGCTGGAGCAGATCACGGACGATCCGGACCTGCTGATCGAAGCCGCACAGGCCCGCGCCCAGGCCGCGCCGGGCAACCAGTTCGACGACGAGGCTTTGGCGCAGCTGCGCCGCGCCCTGGCGCTGGATCCCGCCAACCAGCGCGCCCAGTGGTTCATCGGCGTGGTCCAGCGCCAGCGTGGCGAGGACGCGGCGGCCGTCGCCACCTGGGAATCACTGCTGCCCGCGCTCGATGCCGAGACCGCCGCCGCACTGCGCACGCAGATCAACGAGGCGCGCGCGGTGGCGGGGATGCCTGCGCTGCCTGCGGCGACACCGGCAACCGCACCGACGTCGCCCGTCGTGCCCGACGGCGCAACTGCCGCGACCGCGGGCGCGGTGCGCGTCCGTGTCTCGCTCGATCCGGACTTCGCCGCCCGCGTGCGCCTGCGCGGCGACGCGACCGTTTTCGTCATCGCCCGCGCCGCCGGCGGCCCGCCGATGCCGGTCGCGGTCGAGCGCCACAGCCTGCAGGATCTGCCGCTCGACATCGTGCTCGACGACGCCGACAGCCTGATGCCCACCTCCAAGCTGTCTTCGCTGACCGAGATCGAACTCGTCGCCCGCATCTCCGCCACCGGCAGCGCCAACCGCGCCGAAGGCGACCTCGAATCGGCAGCGGTGATCGTGAAGCTGCCCGCGGACGCGCCTGTCGAACTGGTGATCGGCGCGCCGGCCCGCTGAGTTCGGGCCGCGCATCGCCCCTGCTTGGCCGCCGCGGGCCACCCAACTGCTCCGCCCTCGGTCAAAGCGCGATCCCGTTAGAATTCCCGGATGACCGAGTTCATCCCCCCCGCCACACGTTGGATCGACCTGCCCTCGACGTTCCCGATGAAGCGCGGCGGCGCGCTGCACGGTGCGCGCGTCGCCTATGAAACCTGGGGCACGCTCAACGAGGGGCGCGACAACACGATCCTGATCGTCACCGGCCTCTCGCCGGATGCGCACGCCGCCTCCAGCGAACTCGATCCCGCGCCGGGCTGGTGGGAAGCCATGCTTGGCCCGGGCAAGCCGATCGACACGGACCGCTGGTTCGTGGTCTGCGTCAACTCGCTGGGCAGCTGCAAGGGCTCGACCGGGCCGGCGTCGGTGGATCCCGCGACCGGAGCGTTGTATCGCCTGTCATTTCCCGACGTGTCGATCGAGGACATCGCCGATGGCGCGGCACACGTGGTGCGCGCCCTGCGCATCGAGCAGTTGGCCTGCGTGATCGGCAACTCCATGGGCGGGATGACTGCGCTTGCGTTCCTGCAGCGGCATCCGGGCCTTGCCCGCACGCATATCAACGTGTCCGGCAGTGCGCGCGCGCTTCCGTTCTCGATCGCGGCGCGCTCGCTGCAGCGCGAGGCGATCCGCCTCGATCCGAACTGGAACAACGGCGAGTACGACGAGGCGACCTACCCCGAGTCGGGCATGCGCATCGCGCGCAAGCTGGGCGTGATCACCTACCGCTCGGCGCTGGAATGGGACGGGCGCTTCGGCCGCGTGCGGCTCGATTCGGAGCAGGTCGACGACGACCCCTTCGGCCTGGAATTCCAGGTCGAGAGCTATCTCGAAGGCCACGCGCGCCGCTTCGTGCGCCGCTACGACCCCAACAGCTACCTCTACCTCAGTCGCTGCATGGACTGGTTCGACCTGGCCGAATACGCGGGCGGCGACGTGATGGCCGCGCTGGCCGGGCTCCGCGTCGAGCGCGCCCTGGCGATCGGTGCACGCACCGACATCCTGTTCCCGGTCGAGCAGCAGGAGGAGATCGCCGACGGCCTCGCCCGCGGCGGCGTGGATGCGCACTTCGTGGGGCTGGAATCGCCGCAGGGCCACGATGCCTTCCTGGTCGACATGGGCCGCTTCGGGCCGGCGGTGGGCGGCTTCCTGCAGGCACTCTGAGGCGCTGCGGCCCGGTCCCGGGCCCACCTTGAATTGTTTCAGCCGGTACGGTCTAGAATGCGGCCATGGCTTCCGACGCCCCGACCGGCATCCCCTTCCAGGGTCGAGACCGCTTTGTTGCGGCCGTCGACGCGTCGGTGCGCAGCGGCGACAAGCACGCGGTGACCGCGCGCCTGCGCAGCGTCCTGTGCGAACTGATCCGCGACCCCGCCGTGCGCCTGCCCGACTGCGTGCACGACAGGCTCGACGACCACTACGCCCGCCGCGAGCTCTACCGCAGCTCCGACCTCGGCTACAGCGTGATCGCCATGACATGGGGCCCCGGCCAGGGCACGCCGATTCACGACCACTGCGGTTTGTGGTGCGTGGAAGGCGTCTGGCATGGCGAACTGGAGATCACCCAGTACGAGTTGCTCGAGACCGACGGCGAACGCTGCCGCTTCCGCGCCGCCAGCGGCATGCATGCCGGCCCGGGCAGCGCCGGCAGCCTGATCCCGCCGCACGAGTACCACACCATCCACAACGCCAGCGACGACGCAGTGGCGGTGTCGGTGCACATCTACCAGGGCCAGATGGATCACTGCTGCCGGTTCGATCCCGAGCAGGCCGAGTGGTACCGGCGCGTGCCGGCGACGCTGTCGGTCGACCGCGCGGCGTAACCGCGCTGCGCTACCCTTCGGCGGCCACGTTGCCCAAGGACACCGCCCGATGCTGCCCGACTTCCTGCTTGCCAGCCTGCACCACCTGCTGTTCTTCGGCCTGATCGTCATGCTCGCCGTGCAGTCGGCGCTGCTGTCGCGCCCCATCGACGCTGCCGTGATGAAGCGGCTGGCCGGCATCGATCGTGGTTACGGCCTCACCGCGGTCCTGCTGCTGTTTGCCGGCGGCGCACGCCTGTTCTTCGGGGTCAAGGGCAGCGCCTATTACCTGCACAACCCCTGGTTCCATGCCAAGCTCGGCGTGTTCGTGCTGGTCGCCGCGCTCTCGCTGTGGCCCACTCTCGCCTTCCTGCGCTGGCGCCTCCAGCTGCGCGCAGACGCCGCCTGGTTGCCCGCCCCGGCGCAGGTCGCGCACCTGCGCACCATCGTCCGCATCGAGTTCGCGCTGATCGCCGTGATCCTGGTCCTCGCCGCCGGCATGGCCCGCCACGGCGGACTGTCGTTCTGACGCGGGACCGGCCGGCTGATTCGCTATACTGCGCCCCCGCGCCGGAGTGGCGGAATCGGTAGACGCAGCGGACTCAAAATCCGCCGCCTTTAAAAGCGTGTGGGTTCGAGTCCCACCTCCGGCACCAGGTAAAAGAAGGGGTTAGGCTTCGCGGCCTAGCCCCTTCGTTTTCCTGCAATAGATTTGGCCCGTAGTTGGCCCGTAAGCTGCGCTATGCGGTGTTACTAATCGCGCCGGTGGTTCACGTTGTCGCCGCACGCATAGCAACGCCGGTAAAAGCGCCGCCCCGGCTGGCGTATCCCGTTCGTGCCCCAGCGGGCCGCCGCAACGCGGGCAATCGAACCCTTGGTCGCGCTGCCACTGTACTAGCCTGTCCGTGGGCGCAGCCACCAGCCACAACGTGGCTGCCAGCGCCAGCACGGGCAGCCAGCGCCCGACCACCACCACGAACCCGGCCAGCAGCAGGCTTGCCTGCCACTACGAAAGCACGGCCACCAACACCACGGCCATCAGCAGTGCGAACATGACGGGGTCGCAGGCCCGAACCGCTATCCAGTGCCATCGATCCATAAACTCCTCTCCGGCGAAACTGCTTCGCACGATATTCTAGGTGGGTGGTCGCAAGGGATGAGACGCCGCTAGCCCAAGCTAGGCGCGCTAGTATCAGCTAAACAACCAACTACAGGATGTAGCTTTATGAGTGCTTACTGGAACGAGCGATTCAGTTCTTGGGCTCAGCCGCCCAGCGCGACTGAGGCACAAAAAATACAAAATTCTATTAATGCGGTTCAGGCGGCCCTCCGCGCAGACAATACGCTTTCCCAGCGAACAAAGGTTTTTGTCCAAGGCTCTTATAGGAACAGGGTCAATGTACGCCAGGAAAGCGACGTAGACATTGGAGTTCTTTACACGGGCAATCTGTTTGGACCCGTCTACCCACCCGGAATGTCTGGCTCAGACTTCAACGTTATCGACGTCTCATATGGGTACTCACATTTCAAGAACGACCTAGAGTCTGCGCTCGTCAGCCATTTCGGAAGAAGCGCGGTCTTGCGAGGCGACAAGGCATTCGACGTGCATGAGAACACTTATCGGGTGGATGCAGACGTAGTGCCGCTGATGGAACACAGACGGTTTTACGATAATGGAACATACATCTGCGGAACAGAACTCAGGCCCGACTCCGGCGGAAGAATTTTTAACTGGCCTGAGAAGCTATATTCCACTCCCGAATGGCCGGAGCAGCACTACGAGAACGGAAACGCAAAGAACAACCAAACTCGGCGCGCGTATCGCGCTGTAGTTAGGGTCGTCAAGAAGTTGCGCCACATTATGAACGAGGGCAACGTTGCTGAAGCAGACCCCATAAAAGGGTTCCTGATTGAATGCATGGTCTGGAACGTTCCTAATGAACATTTCGCACACGAAACGTGGTTTGAAGATGTGAGGTCGGTGCTCAACTACCTTTCTTCGAATACTTACTCCATGAGTGCCTGTGAAGACTGGACAGAGGTCAGCGGATACAAATGGCTTTTCAGAGGAGACGATGCGAAGCGAGCGGAAGCGGAATCGTTCGTAGATGCGGCACGCCGATATATCGGGGTGGCCTGAATGTTTACTCGCCTCCAAATCACCGCAGCGCTTGGGATCGCAACTGCAGCATGGGCGACAGTCCTACTGATACGAGACACCCCAATGACTTGGGACCACCTGGCGCCATTTTCCAGTGTTGTAGCGGTTCTCGCTGCCGTAGCTATAGCGATGGAGCACTTTCTATGGCGTGTTCGTTC
This sequence comes from Luteimonas sp. A482, assembly GCF_054072655.1. Lineage (NCBI taxonomy): Bacteria > Pseudomonadati > Pseudomonadota > Gammaproteobacteria > Lysobacterales > Lysobacteraceae > Luteimonas > Luteimonas sp. A482. The sequence goes on along the minus strand of NZ_JBSVRO010000001.1, from coordinate 1,798,424 downwards.
GCTCCAAGGAATTCTGTTTGATCGGCCCGACATTCGAGGCACATGGAAAGTCACTATTCAGTCGAGCTGGATCAACCCCGAAACAAATCAAGGAATTCCGCCTATCGCCGCCTATGCTGCTATCACGCAAACCGCGTCTAAACTTGAAATCCACCTACTTACACCAGAATCCGAGTCCTGCCTATTGGCTCACTCGATCAAGCCCAGCACATGCGCATCGCGCTTTGAAATCGCAATCGCCTATGCCAACACACCGAGCGTCTCATTGCGCGGAGTACGAAGCGAAAGGCATGTAGGTGCAGCAGTGATCTCCACCCACGGATCCAAGAAATACAAACCAACCGCCCTAGAGGCCGACTATTGGACGGACCGCAAGACCGTTGGTCACATGGAATTTACGGAGCGAACGGATGAAAGATTCTCACGATTCGTCGATGCAAGAACCTACTTCGATACAAAGGTGAAGCCATGAACATAGGTATCGATATCGAATCATTCGACCGTCAACTGCCATTCCTTATCGCGGACTCCAGCACGATCCAGCAAGGCATGGTCATCGATGCGCCCGGCGGTGCGAAGCTGCAATTTCAAGGCGGGCTGATTCGCAAAGCAGTTGATATCCCCCAGGTAAGCCAATACATTCTGCAACTCGCGGTAGATATCGACGTCGGCCTGTTCTCTGCATGGCTATGCGACAAACTCAAGTCGCGCAGTGTCGAGCGCGTAATCATCAATCGGGTTGAAATTACTGAGATTACCGAGGAGTCAATCCGGCGCGTTATCACTGAACAGATCGAAGAACGGCGTTAACGCGCTCACTCCGCCCGTACCGCGTCCACAAGCTCCGGGCGGGACAGGCTGAACAAGGGGGATGTGGGGGTCAGGTTAACTTCCTCCGAGGGGCAAGCCGTCCGATCCAACGGGATGGCGGTGGGCCGATCCCATCTCCTCTACGGGGCGAAGGGGCCGTTCCAGATGTGCCCGAACAGATCTGATGTTGGCCTAAGGTTCTCGCCTCGACTGGGCAAGGGGTACTCGTGCGAACCGTGACGATCCTGATCCTGGTCTGCGGGTCCTATGGCGCCTTCCAGTTGTGGCCCGACGCGGACGCTCTGGCGGGCGTGGCCACCAGCGCCAACGGTTTTGTGCCGGTCGAGATGCCCGACGGCGCCGCGCGCGGCTCGGTTCTGGTGCTCGCGCCGCGTAACTGTCCGTCGGAGCAGGCTCAACGCACCGAGACCCTCATCCGGGAACTGGCGCGGGCGGGGATCCCGGTCGTCAGGGGCGACGCGTTCTCGTTTGACCTGGCGGAGCCGACGCCCGATCAGATGGCCGGCATCGACAGGGCCGTGGACGTGTTCAAGCGCGGTGCGCCTGCGGTCTTTGTCAATGGCATGGCGATGTCCAATCCCAGCGCCGCACAAACGGTTGCGGAGTACAGGGCGACGTCGGGCATGCGCTCGGCCGATTGATCCTCGAGGAAAGGTGCCATGACGTTCCGGGCCAACGGGGTTCGTAGGCGTCTGCCGCGTGGGGAGGTTCGGCGGACGCTGGATCATCGGCAACGCGCCGGGAAACCCCAGCGGGTCAGGGGTCACGACCGCAGCGGGGCGCGCCGCAAGCCTGTCTGGTCCGAAGGCGGACGATTGCGGCTCGTGCGCAACTGATTACTGGTCGCGCGCAAGCGTTTTTTGCTTGCGCGCAACGTGGCGTCGCTTGCGATCGGGCGGCAGGCGTGTCGCCCTCGACCGAATTCCCCCCGCGCGCAAGCCAATTTCGCTTGCGCGCGACCGCCAAACGCTTGCGCGCAAGCCGGTTTCGCTTGCGTGCGACCGGAAACGGCTTGCACGCAACCCGGATTCGCTTGCGCTCGACCGGAAGCGGCTTGCGCGCACCCCGGTTTCGCTTGCGCGCGACCGGAAACGGCTTGCGCGCACCCCGGATTCGCTTGCGCGCGACCGGAAACGGCTTGCGCGCAACTCGCATTCGCTTGCGGCCGGCGCTCCGTGGCTTGCGCCCGGTGCGAAACCTCAGGGCCGCCCCGCCGCGGTGCACGAACGGGCCTGTCACGGCACCGACGCAGCACCGTACTTGCTGGCCAGCCCTGGACAGGCGGCGCATCATCCCCCCATGAGCATCCTCGACACCCTCAAGTGGCTCGCGCGCGACCTGTCGAAGGTGCAGGACGTGATCGTGCCCGAGCATGGCGAGCGCAAGGCCAAGCGCTATACCTCGACGCCGGACCAGCTGGTGGGCGTGGAGGTGCTGCCGGAGTACGAGTTCATCCTGGAGGCGCTGCGGGCCGGCTGCCCTGCCCTGTTCGTGACCGGCAAGGCCGGGACGGGCAAGTCGACGCTGATCCACTGGCTGCGCAGCCAGCTCGACTCCTGTGCGGTGGTGGCGCCCACGGCGGTCGCGGCCGCGGCGGTCCAGGGCGACACCATCCACTCGTTCTTCGGCCTGCCGCCGCGGTTGATCGATCCGGAAGAGAAGCATCCGGTGAGCGCGAAGGTGCGACTGGTGCTGGAGAACGTGAAGTGCCTGATCGTCGACGAGGTGTCGATGGTGTTGCCGAACATGGTCGACACCATGAGCAACATCCTGCGCAGCGCCCGCGGCAACGACCAGCCCTTCGGTGGGGTGCCGGTGATCTTCGTCGGCGACTTGCTGCAGCTGCCGCCGGTGGTGGGGACGCCCGAGGAGGTCGTGTACTTCTCGCACCGCTACCAGACGCGCTATTTCTTCTCGGCCGACATCTTCCGCGAGCAGCCGATCGTGCCGATGGTGCTGGCCAAGGTGCGGCGCCAGGCGGACGGGGAATTCATCGAGGCGCTCAACCGCATCCGCCTGAACGACGATTGCCGCGATGCGGTCGCGCTGTTCAACCGCACCTGCTATCGCGACCGCGCGGCCGATGCGCCGGTCGGCACGTATCTGGTGCCGACCAACCAGAGCGCGCGCAGCATCAACATGCGCGAGCTGGACCAGTTGGCAGGCGAGGTGCAGCTGTACGAGGCGCGCGTGGGCGGCACGGTGGCGGCCAACAAGTGGAAGCTGCCGGTGCCCGACAGGCTGGAGCTGAAGGTCGGCGCCAAGGTGATCTTCCTGAAGAACCGCAAGCCCGAATGGATCAACGGCGATCTGGCGACCGTGGTTGGGATGGAAGACGACCACATCCGCGTGCGCAAGGACGAGACCGACAATGTGTTGCTGGTCGGGCGCGAGACCTGGCACAAGTACAAGTATTCCTACGACTACCAGACGCGGCGGGTGGAGGCGGAGGTGGTGGGCAGCTTCGAGCAGTTTCCGCTGGCGCTGGGCTGGGCGATGACGATCCACAAATCGCAGGGGCTGAGCCTGGACGCGCTGACCCTCAACCTGGGCGATGGCGGCGCGTTCGCCGAGGGCCAGACCTATGTGGCGCTGTCGCGGGCGCGGACGCTGGAGGGGATCACCCTGGCGCGGCCGATTTCGATGCGTGACGTGCGCACCGATCCGGTGGTGGTGGCGTTCTATCGGGAGCTGGGGATCGATCGGTAGTTGCGGAGGTGCGGTCGTTGCCGCTGTACGCATTGCCGGAATCACGGCGTGCTAACGTCCGCGGCGGTAGTGAAACGCGTCGCGCATCGAGGATGTGCGCCCTGCCCAGCAAGGAGCTCTCGCATGCGCCTGTCCTGGTTGCTTCCCGCGAGTCTCGCCTTCGCCTTGGCCGGCTGCGATGACGTGATCGTCGACACCACGTCGCGAAAGGACCAGACAGCCGAGGCGGCGCCTCGGCAGACCGCCGTTGCCGTGACTCTGCCAGTGGCCGTCGTACGCGCCAGCTCCAGCACGGCGGAAACCGCCAGCCCTGCTCCGGTGCGCACGCCCGCAGCGACCGCGCCAGCTGCCGTCACCCGCGTTACCGGCGGCAACGGCCCGCGGCGACGCATCGTCGAACCCGATCCGCCATTCCGCAGCACGCCGGTCGCCAGCTTCAACGAGCCCTGGGCGATGACCTTCCTGCCCGACGGTCGCCTGCTGGTCACCGAGAAGGGTGGCGCGCTGCGGCTGCTGAACCCGGCCACCGGCCAGGCCGGAACGATCAGCGGCGTGCCGGCCGTCGCCTATGGCGGACAGGGCGGACTGGGCGACGTGATCCTGCATCCGCAGCATGCGGGCAACCGCCGCATCTACCTGAGCTACATCGAGCGCAGCGGCAGCGTCTACGGTGCGGTGGTGGTGCGCGCGCGGCTGACTCTAGACGGCACAGGCGGCGGCCACCTGGACAGCATCGAGCGCATCTGGGAGCAGGCGCCGAAGGTGAGTGGCCAGGGCCACTTCAGCCACCGCCTGGCCTTCGACGCGGCCGGCAAGCTGTGGATCACCTCGGGCGACCGGCAGAAGTTCGATCCGGCCCAGGACATGTCGACCAACCTGGGCAAGATCATCCGGCTCAACGACGACGGCACGATCCCCGCCGACAATCCCTTCGCCAGCCAGGGCGGCGTGGCCGCGCAGGTCTGGTCGCTCGGCCATCGCAATCCGCTGGGCATCAGCTTCGATGCCGAGGGCCGGCTGTGGTCGCACGAGATGGGGCCGGAGGGCGGCGACGAACTCAACCTGGTCCTGCGCGGGCTCAACTACGGCTGGCCGCTTGTTTCCAACGGCAGCCACTACGGCGGCGCGCCGATTCCCGACCACGACACCCGGCCCGACCTCGAGGCGCCGAAGACCTGGTGGACGCCGGTGATCGCGCCGGCCGGCATGGTCATCTACTCGGGCAGCCTGTTCCCCACGTTCCGCGGCGATGCCTTCATCGGCGGGCTGGCGTCGCAGGCGCTGGTGCGGGTGCGCTTCAACGGCACCAACGCGGCCGAGTACCGGCGCTATCCGATGGGCCGGCGCATCCGCGAGATCGAACAGGGCCCCGACGGGGCGATCTGGCTGCTGGAGGATGGCGGTGGCGGGCGCCTGCTGAAGCTCACCCCGCCCGGCTGACGCTGGCACAACGGCCCACGGCAGACCTGCCATCTGTCGATCGCATGGCGGGTGGATCGTCGTAGGCGACACCTCCGGATGCCTGCATCGATGAAGCCGATCCTCTACGCACACCCCTTTTCGTCCTATTGCCAGAAGGTGCTGGTCGCCCTGTACGAGAACGACACGCCGTTCGAGTACCGCCATCTCGAAGAGGGCGGGCACATGGAGGAGCTGGCGGCGCATTGGCCGATGAAGCGATTTCCGGTCCTGGTCGATGGCGGGCGCACGGTGATCGAGGCCAGCACGATCATCGAACACCTGCAGCTGCATCACCCGGGCCAATGCCAGCTGATCCCGGCCGATCCGGAGACAGCGCTCGAGGTCCGGATGCTGGACCGGTTCTTCGACAACTACGTGTCCACGCCGCAGCAGAAGTGCGTATTCGACGCGCTGCGGCCGGAAGGTTCGCGTGACCCGTACGGCGTCGCCGATGCCAAGGCGATGCTCGAGACAGCCTATGCCTGGCTGGAAGTGCATATGGCCGGACGCACGTGGGCGGCCGGGGACCAATTCAGCCTGGCCGATTGCGGGGCAGCGCCGTTCCTGTTCTACGCCCAATGGACGCACGCCATCCCGGAAGCACTCACGCAGGTCCACGCGTACCGGCGACGCCTGCTGGCGCGGCCCTCGTTCGCGCGGGCGGTGGACGAGGCGCGGCCGTACCGGAGCTATTTTCCGCTGGGTCGCATCGAGGATTGAACGCCGCCTAGCGGCAGATGCGCGCGCGTCCGCGATCGAAATGGAAATGGTCGGCGTGGGCGGCGTTGTAGTCGGGGCCGAGCACGGCATCGAACCAGTTGCAGGCGCCGTCGCGCACATCGCGCAGGAATGCGGCTTCGGGGGTGAGCTCGGCTGGTGCGTCGCCCTCGCCCGGCGCCGTGTCCCAGTCGCCCAGCACACGGATCCGGCGGCTGTCCTCCAGCACGAAGCCGCCGATGTCGAAGGCGTCCGCGGTCGCGTGCTGGCTGCGCCGGCCGCCTTCGCGGCCGTACAGGTTGCGGCAGCTGTAGGAGCCGAAGTGCTCGATCCGCGCGACCGGGCTGCCGAGATGGCGCTGCGCGGCCTGCTGTAGCGCGTGCTGTTCCCACATCGCCAGCGACAGCGCCGTGCGACAGCTCAACGCGAACGGCTCGCCCACCGCCACGCTGGTGCGGGAGATGCGGACGGCGTTGTCGAAGCCGCAGCCTTCGCCGGTGTTGCGATCCTCAAGGGGCGATGTGGCCAGTTGCGCCTGCGCAAGCGCGTCACTGCAGGCGGCACGATCGGCCGAGGCGCGGTCGAGCTTGAAGCGCGTCAGCATGTTGGGCGGATCATCGATGCGCAGCGGCGCCCATGGATTCCAGCGATCGGGAAAGGGTAGCGCGCCGGACCACAGGGCCCAGCCGGCGAAGGCGAGAAGCAACAGGAACAGCAGCCCGCCGAGCGGACGGCGTCGGGGTTTTTCATCCATTGCATGCATCGTGGCGGCGTGGCACCCAAGCCTGCGTGACGGCGTGGACAGGCATGTCACGCAACTGAACCGCGGCGCCGGCAGTCGCGTATTTTCACCGCGGTTTTGCGCCGTGCCTCCCAGCATGCGCCCTACATGTCACCGACGGAGATTTCGATGAAAGCATTCCACGGTATTGCGATCGCGACGCTCGCCCTGGCGGCCATGCCTTTGGCGCAAGCCCAGACCTACGGACCCCAGGACGAAGGCCGCCGCTTCAATGACGGCAGCCGCGTGGTGTGCGAGGAGGTCGAGGTGCGTCGCGCGGACAGGGATCCCAACAAGATCGCCGGTACGGCGGCGGGAGCGGTGATTGGCGGCGTGCTGGGCAGCCAGATAGGCAGCGGCCGCGGACGCGACCTGGCCACGGTCGGCGGCGCAATCGCCGGTGGTGCGGTTGGTCGGAACGTGCAGGAGAACCGGCAGGAGCAGCGCGGCGACCGAGTGACGGAAGAGCGGTGCGAGCGCGTGTGGCGTTGAGCGCCCAGTGGTCGAAATCTGTCCGGTTCAGGCGATAGACGCTTGAGCGCTACGGTGTCTTTTCGATCGCAGGGAGAAATCTGCTGTCGGACCCGGAGAAGCAGATTTCTCCCTGCGGTCGAAATGACAGGGAGCTGCGATCGAAATGACAGGGAGCTGCGAGCGAAATGACAGGGATCTGTGGTCGAAATGACAGGGAACTGCGCTCTTCAGCCCTGCTCTTTCCACGCCCGCAGGATCGCCGCTTCCTGCTGCCGGCCTGGTCCCGCTTCAAGCTTGGCCTGCCGGTCCGTCGGCAGGCCGCGAAACCATTCGAGCAGGTCAGCCACCGTCGTTGCCAACGGCCGGAACGTCAGTCCGGCTGCGATCGCGCGCGCATTGCCCACCGAGCCATAGCCGCCGTACTGCGCATGATCGCGTGATACCCAGATCGGGAAGCCCGCCTCCTGCGACTCGAGGAACGCTGCCGGCACGTGCGTGAATGTTGCCGGTCCGCCGGTGACGGCGTGGCAGCCGTGCACCATCGCATCCATGCCCATGACGTAGTCCGGCCCGCAGGCATTGAAGGTGCCGGTAGTGCCGTCCTCCGCCAGGCGGATCATCCATTCGCCCAGGTCGCGACCGTCGATGATCTGCACCGGATCGAGGCCGTCGCCAGGCACCAGTATTTCGCCGCCCTGCGCGATGCGGTGCGGCCAGTAGGTGAAGCGGTCGGTCGCGTCGCGCGGGCCGACGATGTAGCCCGGGCGCACGATGGTCACGCGTGGGCCGAATTGGCGGCGTGCTTCGGCCTCGCTCAGCGCCTTGAGCGGGCCATAGAGGTTGGCCATGTCGGCGAGCAGCGTCCCGCGCGTTTCGGCCATGGCGTCGCGGCCCTGGTACTGCGCCAGCGGCGCATCCTCGGTGATCCCCGGCTTCGAGCCGTCGGCATAGACCGAAATGGTGGACACGAACAGGTAGTGGCCAACGCGCCCCTTGAGCGCCTGGCCCGCGTCGCGCACCCAGAACGGCAGCGTGGTGGGGTTGTCGATGCACACGTCCCACTCGCGGCCTTCCAGCGCCTTGAGGTCGCCCGTGTTGCGATCACCGTGCAGTTGTTCCACCTCGCCCGGCCACGCCGGCGACGGGCTCCTGCCCCGGTTGAACAGGGTGACCCGATGGCCCCGCGCAAGCGCGTACTGGACCTGGAACGGCCCGGTGAAGCCGGTGCCGCCGAGGATCAATATCCGCAGCGGCTTCGCAGCGCGCGCGATGGGGGCCGTGGACGTGGTCGAGCCGATCGACGGCAGCGCGGTGGCGGCGGCGGCAAGCGCGCCGAGCTTGAACAGGGTGCGGCGGGTGGTGTGCATGGCCGGGTTCCACGGGAAGGTGCCGCCGTTCTACCACCGGCAGGCCCCGCGCCGCCCATGGCGGAAGTCGGAGCCGGCCGATTCGCCAGACGCGGCAAACCTGCGCCGGATCCAATGTCGCCCGCTGCGGCTCCCGAGCGGCAGCTGACTCGCCCCATCGTGCGTCCTGCCGCCAGCCCTGGCGATCAGACGGCCGCAGTCACCACGATCTCGACCTTCCACTCTGGCCGGGCCAGCTTGGCTTCCAAGGTTGCGCGCGAGGGTGCGTTGCCCGGCAGCACCCATTCGTCCCAGGCGCGGTTCATGCCGGCGAAGTCGGCGATGTCGGCCAGGTAGATCTGCGCGCGCAGGATCCGCTGCTTGTGGCTGCCAACCTGCGCGAGCAGGGCATCGATCGCCGCCAGCACTTCGCGGGTCTGGGTTTCGATGTCCGCGCCGTCGGTCTCGGGCACCTGGCCGGCGAGATAGACCACGCCGTTGTGGATGCTGGCTTCCGACATGCGCGGGCCGGCGTCGATGCGCTGGATCATGGTGCGGTTCCATCGGGGAAAGGAGCGCCACGATATGCCACCGCCCTTCCGTCGGAAAGCGCCCGGTGCCGCCAATGACGAAGGGGCAGGCCCAAGCCTGCCCCTTCAATGTGCGTCACCAGATGCGGACGCGGTCTTCCGGTGCGATCCACAGCGGATCGCCCTGCTTCACGTCGAAGGCCTCATACCAGGCATCGATGTTGCGCAGCGGCGCAAACGCGCGGATATGCCCCGGCGAGTGCGTGCCGTTGACCAGCTGCTGGCGCAGCGCATCATCGCGCCACAGCGTGCGCCACACCTGCGCCCAGCCCAGGAACAGGCGCTGCTCGCCGGTGAAACCGTCGATCACCGGCGCCGGCTTGCCGTCGAGCGAGCGCCGGTAGGCCTCCAGCGCGATGGTCAGGCCGCCGAGGTCGCCGATGTTCTCGCCCATCGCAACCTTGCTGTTGATGTGCATGCCCGGCAGCTGCGGGAACTCGTAGGCCTCGTACTGCGCGCCCAGCTTCGCCGCCTGCGCCTCGAACTTGGCCGCGTCCTCGGCCGTCCACCAGTCGCGCAGCAGGCCGGCGCCGTCGGACTTGCGGCCCTGGTCGTCGAAGCCGTGGATGATCTCGTGGCCGATCACGCCGCCGATGGCGCCGTAGTTCACCGCCGGATCCGCATCGGGGTCGAAGAACGGCGGCTGCAGGATGCCGGCCGGGAACACGATCTCGTTCTTCACCGAGTTGTAGTAGGCGTTCACCGTCTGCGGGGTCATGCCCCACTCGGCCTTGTCCACCTTCTGGCCAAGGCGTGCGCGGCGGTAGTCCCACTCGAAGCTGCGCGCGCGCAGCGCATTGCCCAGCACGTCGCCGTCGCGCACTTCCAGCGCGCTGTAGTCGCGCCACTCGTCCGGATGGCCGATCTTCAGCCCGAAGCCGGCCAGTTTGGCGCGCGCCTCGGCCTTGGTGTCGGGCGACATCCAGTCCAGCGCATCAAGCCGGGCGCCCATCGCAAGCTTCACGTTGGCGACCAGGTCGTCCATCTTGGCCTTGGCGTCAGGCGGGAAATACAGGGCCACGTAGTCGCGGCCGATCGCCTCGCCCATCGCGCTCTCGACGAAGGACACGCCGCGCTTCCAGCGCTCGCGCTGCTCCGGCTGGCCGGACATGAACTTCTCGCGGAACTCGTAGTGCGCGTTGACGAAGCGAGCCGGCAGCAGCGGCGCCATCGAATCGACCAGCTCGGCCGCCTGCCAGGCCTTGAGGGTGTCGAGGTCGGTTTCGGCGAAGGCCTTGGCCATCTCCGGGATGGCGCTGTCCTGGCGCACGACGGCGAGTTCGGCCTGGCCGACGCCCGACGCCTCGAAGAACGTCGCCCAGGGGAAGCCCGGCGCCTTGCTGGCGAACTCCTTCAGCGGCAGCGGGTTGTAGGTCTTGTCGCGCTCGCGGCTCTGCGCGCGGGTCCAGTGCGCTTCGGCGATCCGGGTTTCGAACGCCAGCACCTTTTCGGCCGCTGTCTTGGAGTCTTCCCATCCAGCAAGTTCAAGGAGTTGCGCGACATAGCTCAGGTAACGCTCGCGCTGCGGAGCGAAGTTGTCGCGCAGGTACATCTCGCGGTCGCCCAGGCCCAGGCCCGACTGCGACAGGTACAGCGTGTAGCGGTCCGGGTTGCGCTGGTCGTCGGAGACCATCAGCCGGTACAGGCCGCCGCCGAAGCCGCGCGAAACGCTGGCGCGCACCAGTGCGTCCTTGTCCGGGGCCTCGCGCAGCTGCGCGATCAGGGGCTGCAGCGGCGCGTCGCCGCGCGCCTCGATCGCGGCCTCGTCCAGGAAGTCCTGGTAGAGCGTGGCGATCTTGCCCGCGTCGTCGCCGCTGGCGGGATCGGCCTTCGGGTAGCTTTCAAGCAGTCGCCGCACGCGCGCCTCGGACAGGTCGCGCAGCACGCGGAAATTGCCGTAGCTCGACTGGTCCGACGGAATCTGCGTGGTCTTGGCCCACTGCCCGCTGGCGTAGGCGAAGAAGTCCTCGCCCGGGGACACATTGGGGTCCATGCCGGCGGTGTCGACGCCCCAGCTGCCATAGCGCTGCGCCTCGATGGCGCCCTGGTCCGCCGCTCCGCCACCGGCGTCGACTGCGACCAGCGACTGCAGCGTGCAGGCCTCGTCGAGGCAACCGTGGCTCTCGTGCGCGGCCAGCTGGGCCGACATGGCCAGGGCCAGCAGCGTCGCTGCAGACAGGATGTTCTTCTTCAAGATCGATCTCCAATACTCTGAAAAATATAGGAAGGCGATCTACAGTCGCGCTGCCCGGCCGCCAGCATAGCGGCCTGCGCGCAGCCTGGCCCGGGCCGAATGGCATGGGTCGGGCGGCAAGCTCGGGAGGCCGATGCCGCGGCCGTTAGCCGGATTTGACCCAGGCCATACGGCGATCCGGGCAATGTGACTGTCGATGACGGAATACACCAACACGCAACGCAACCGTAGCCGCAAGCTGCGGTTTATCCGGCGCATCCACGGCATGCGCATGCTGGGGACGGCCCTGTGCGCCCTGCCGATCGGCTCGGTGCTGGCCGAGCGCGAAGCGCCGTTGGCCGTGTGGATCCTGGTGGGCATCAATGCCCTGCTCTGGCCGCAGATCGCCTACTGGATCAGCATCCGCGCGCGTAATCCGGTCGCCGCGCAGTTCCGCTGCCTGAGCCTGGATTCGGCCTTCTCCGGCATGTGGATCGCCTTCATGGCGGTCAGCGTCGCGCCGACGGCGCTGTTCGTGACCATGGCGACGGCGGACAAGATCGCGGCTGGCGGATGGCGGCTGCTGGGACGTTCGACGGTCGCGCTGGCCTGCGGCTTCCTGCTCACCTGGACCCTGCTCGGGTTTCCTTTCCAGCCGCTGACCTCGCAGCGCACGCTGCTGCTGACCATCCCGTTCCTGTTCGTCTACACCGTGGTGCTGAGCATGGTCACGCACCGCCTTGGCAGCCGCATCGCCGAACAGAAGCGCGAGCTGCAGCGTCTGAACCGCACCGACCCGACCATGCAGCTGCCCAACCGGCCGCACCTGGAGGAGGTGGCGGCCACCGAGCTTGAGCGCTTCCACCGGTTGGGGCGGCCCGCGACGCTGCTGCTCGACGTTGATCGCTTCAAGACGATCAACGACCGCTACGGGCACGGCATGGGCGACGTGGTGCTCAAGCGCATCGCCGCCATCCTGCGGCAGAGCGTGCGGGGCACCGACCTGCCCGCCCGCTACGGCGGCGACGAGTTCGCGGTGTTGCTGGTCGACACGGATACCGCGAAGGCCGGCCAGGTGGCCGAGCGCATCCGCAGCGAGGCGGAGCGGCAGGTGTTCGACGCCGAGCCCGGCCTGCGCTGTTCCCTGAGCATCGGTGTGGCCGCCGCGACCGCGCAAGACGCCAGCCTCGACAGCTGGGTGCGAGCCGCCGACGCCGCGCTGTACCGGGCCAAGGCCGCGGGCCGCAACCGGGTGGTCACGGCCTAGGGCAATGCTGAAAAAGTCCGGTTTGTCATTCCGAACGCAGTGAGGAATCTCGGGAAATCAACAGCATAGATTTCTCGCTACGCTCGAAATGACAGTTTTTCAGCGTTGCCCTAGCTACTCAGCGCGCGCCGACGGCGACGCGACCTCGAACTCCACCAGCACCGGGAAGTGGTCCGACACGTGGCGGCCGTCGACCGGTTCGGCCAGGGTGCTTGCGCTCCGCGCCTGCAGGCCGCCCGACAGCACCCAGTCGATACGCGCCCCGGGCGTGCCGCTGAAGCCATGGAAGGTGCCGGCAGGCCCCTCGCGCTGCGGCGCCTGTTCCCAAGCATCGTGCAGTGCGGCGGTGAGCCGGCGATGCACCGCGCTGCCGGGCGTGTCGTTGAAGTCGCCTGCCAGGATGATCGGCCCATCCACGTGCGCGATGCGCTCCAGGATCAGCTCCGCCGCGCGCAAGCGGGCCTGGTTGTCCTCCGGCCGGTACGGCAGATGGGTATTGAACAGGTGGAAGCGCAGCCCGTCCGCCCGCCGTTCGAACAGGCCCCAGCTCACCATCCGCGGATAGAGGTGGCCCCAGCTGATGCTGCCGGGCAGCTGCGGCGTGTCCGACAGCCAGAAGTGCCCCGACTCGAGCAGGCGCAGGACGTCGGGCCGGTAGAACACGCCCATGTGTTCGTCCCCGTCGCCACCGCGGCGCCCGCGGCCGAACCAGGCGTACTGCGGCAGGCGCGTGGACAGGTCGTCGGCCTGCACGCGCATCAGCTCCTGGGTGGCGATCACGTCGGGGGCGGTGGCGTCGATCAGCCGCGCCATCGCATCGCGCCGTAGTGGCCAGTGGTTGACGCCGTCGGATTCCAGCGGCAGGCGCACGTTGAGGGTCATCACGCGCAAGGTGGGCGCGCTGGTCTCGACCGAGCGGCAGGCGGCGAGTGCCATCAACAGGCAGGCGATGAGCATGCCGGTGATCGCGGTTCCCGGGTGGGAACGCCGGGACGCATCAGGCCGCATCGGCATCGGCCGCTGCCTCGACGCCGCGCCGGCGCAGCTGCCACGAAGCCAGCAGCACGGCAGGCAATCCGGCCACTGCGCCCGGCCACACGCCCCAGACCAGCGCCGCCGCCAGGCCGAAATACAGCGCGATGCCGCCGACGACGATCCGCCCCATCGCATCGACCGCAGGCACCTCGCGATCGCGGCTGAGCTCGAAGCGCAGCACCGCCGCGATCACCGGCGCCACCATCAGCAGGCACAGCGCGATCCAGCAGGCGCGGCCCAGCCAGAAACCTGGTTCGCCCGGCAGCCCGGCGTCGATCGGCAGGCCGAGCCGTTCGCCCAGCCACGCAGCCGGCAGTTCGGCCAGCTTGTGCCACAGGTACAGCGGCATGCCGAGCGCGCCGAGCACCGCGATCGCCCGCGCCGGGACGCGTCCGGCCAGCAGGCGCCTGGCCAGCGGCTCGAACAGCAGCACTGCGCCGACCTGCAGCCACATCACGCCGATCAGCGCGAGCGTCGGCGGCAGCATGTTGTTGCCGGCCAGCGCCACGCCCACCATCGCCACGGGATAGCCGCTGGCCATTGCCAGCAGCAGCCAGGCCGCGCCCAGCAGCACGAACGCCGCGCCCGCACCCACGCCGCGGAAGCGGCCGCGCTTCCAGGCGATGCCCAACTGCTGCGGGATCAGCCATACCAGCAGCATGTTCAGCCAGGCGATGCCGGCAGGCCGCTCCGAAACGCGCGCGCCAATGCTGAGCAGCGCGTCGAGCGATGTCACACCCGCCCGCGCCGCGTCGAGCGCGGCGGCGGCGACCACCAGCGCGAGCACCGCAGCAAGGCCGAAGCGCGCATCCAGCTTCAGGCACCAGGGCAGCAGCGCCTGCACCGTGAGCAGCATCAGCAGGAACCACAGGTGGATGGTCAGCGACTGGTCGAACACGCCCAGCAGGCGCCCGCCCGACAGCAGCGCAACCAGCGCCAGCGCGACCAGCACCGCAAGGTAGGTGACCGTTGGCCGCGCCAGCGACAGCGCGCGCGCCGCCCACCAGGTGCCCTGCCCGTTGTCTGCCATCCGCCGTGCGACGCCGTCGGCGCTGACCGCGGCGGAGACAAACACGAACAGCGGTACCACCTGCACCAGCCAGGTAAGCATGCCGGCCGCATCCCATGTGGCCAGCAGATGGTCGGTCCCGATCAGGCGCCCATCGACCATGCGCGGCAGCGTGGCCACCCAGTGTCCGAACACCACGACCAGCAGTGCGCCGGCCCGCAGGGCATCGGGATAGGGATCACGCTGCGGCGTGGACATCGGCGCTCCGGCGCGGGGACGGAGCATGGTAGCCCGGCCTGCGGCCTAGAGCGTCTGCGTTACATCCGCGCCGCGGGCGGCCAGGAACTCGGCGGCGCGGCTGCGCTGTTCGCTGCTCAAGGCGTGCACCACGACCGTGGTACGGCCCTGCTCCATCGCATCGTGGGTAGCGTGGATATAGCGGTCGTGGTCGGGCCGCAGCGACACCAGCCCGCCGAGCAGCAGCCCTGCGGTGCTGCCGAAGAACAGCAGCGCCAGGATCGCCGCCACCGGCGACTGCACGATGAAGGGCACGCCGCCCCAGTACAGCAATCCGAAAGCAACGAGCCCCAGCACTGCGCCCCAGATGCCGAGCCACATGTGTGCGCGGAGGATCGTATGCCAGATGCCGCCACCCTCGGGTTCGAGCTGGATGTCCACGTCAGTGGAGTCGGCGCCGATCACCTTGACTTGCGGCAGAGCCAGGTCGAGTTCCCTGCACAGCGCTGCCGCAGCTTCGCGCGCGGCACGCTGGCTGTCGAATACCGCGGCCAGCTTGCTGTTGGAGACCTCTCCGGTCAGGGGGATGTCGGACATCGCGCTAGCTCCTTGCTGCCTGTGCGCAGGCTCGCAAATGCGGTGTCGCTCCGACGTGACGCGTGCAAGTATTCGATAGTGCGTGACGCCGTATATCGACCTGGCATCCCCACCAGTTCGACATGGCGGCAGCCTGTCTCATTCGATCGAAGCCGGCTGTCGTTGTCGCGCAACGCAACAGCCTGCCGCGACGCGTCGCGGCAGACCGTGGTCTGGGCCTGCAGGCGCTCCTGCACGATGCCGTGGGAGCGCCCGTGCTGCGACGGACTCTACTGGACGGCGCCCGCAGGCCAGGCGGTGGAATGTGCGCCAGGCAGCGCGTCGCCGGTCCAGCCCAATACCTTGCGCGCTTCGGCGGGGACGGCGGCGGGATTCAGGCCTTCGGGCTGGCGCGACAGTTCGAAGCGGCCCAGGTCGACGCTGCGGAACAGCGAGCCGTGCGGCGACACCAGCGCGACCCCGTTCGCCTCCACGCCCGCCGCTTTCTGGAACGCAGCCAGATTGTCGTAGCGCGCCAGGCAGTCCTTGCCACGTACAGGGCTCCAGGTCACGAGGGGTTCGTCGCTGGGACCGCGCACATAGGCGTTGCCATCGACCCGGGTCGACATCGGCCGGGTCAGGGTGCCGCAC
This sequence comes from Luteimonas sp. A482, assembly GCF_054072655.1. Lineage (NCBI taxonomy): Bacteria > Pseudomonadati > Pseudomonadota > Gammaproteobacteria > Lysobacterales > Lysobacteraceae > Luteimonas > Luteimonas sp. A482. Next base: position 1,782,567 of record NZ_JBSVRO010000001.1, on the reverse strand, counting down.
ATCGCGGCGGGCTGGTCGAAATGCAGCAGCGGCTTGGTGAAGCCGTCCCCGCCAACCAGCAGGTTGCCTTCGAACACATGGCCCTCGCGCTCGTCCACGTCCGGTCCGGTCGCAGGATGCCAGGCGAAATGGTCGGCCGTGGCGCTGCGCTCGTTGCGGTCGAACATCACCGGCGAGTTGTAGAAGGTGTTGTGGTAGACGCGTGCATCGGCGCTGTTGAGGATGCGGATGCCCTGCTCGTTGTTTGCGAACACGTTGCCGGCCACCACCACGCCCCTGGAGATCTCGAAGAAGAAGCCGATCCCCGTGCCTTCGACGTGGTTGTTGGCGAACACGCCTTCCTCGTTGCCCACGTCATACCAGACGCCGTTCGAATGCGGATGCTCGATCACCAGGTTGTCGCGCACCGTGACGCGGTGGGACTGGTTGAATATCTTCACCGCCGCCGGGTAGTAGCCACTGAGTTGCTCGATGTTGTTGCGGCGGACGATGTTGCGCTCCAGCAGCACGTCCGACGAGCCGATCACGTAGATGCCCTCGGTGCCGGTGTCGCTGATCAGCGAGTTGCGGATGGTCAGGCCATCGCCGCGGAAATAGCCGGCCACGCGCGAGGTGAAGCTGATGGTGACGTTGTCGAGGGTGGTGCCCACCACTTCCTTGCCGTGCTGCGACGGGTCGGAGATCCCGACCGGATCATCGGTCGGCTCGTCGTTGGGGCCGGTGGATGGCTTCTTGCCTTCGATGTCGATGGCGCGGAAGGCGTACTGGGTGAAGGTCAGGCCGCGGATGGTCGGACCCTTGCGGTCGGAGTCCTTGCCGTGCACCGGACGCGAGGGCCGATGCAGGGCGATGTCGTGGGCGGTGATCTCGATTTCGTGCTCGGCCGGATCGACGCCAACGTAGACGTAGCCGTGTTCGTAATCGATGTAGTAGCCCGCGTCGCCAAGATCGCCGGCCCAGCCCTGCGAGAGCAGCGGCTTGCCGTCGACGAACACCATGTCGTTGTTGAAGCGGTGCAGCGGCGTGCGCATGCCCTCGCGCTCGATGCGCCACCACGCCAGAGGCTGGGCCGGAAACAGCCGGTCCCACTTCGTGCGCCACACGTTGTCGCGCAGCTCCTCCCACTCGGTGGCGACCCGCGTGCCCTTCAGCACCGGGCGCTCGCCAAGGTAGGGCTGCATGGTGATGCCCTGGTTGAGCTGCAGGCCGCCGGTGCGGTAGGTGCCGCCCCGCAGGACGATGGTGTCGCCGGTGACCACCCGCGCCATTGCCGCTTCGATGGTCGTCGGCTTCTGCAGCGAGGTCCCCGGGGAAGACGCGTCGCCGTCTGGCGCGACATGGTGGATAGTGCCTGCCGTGGGCACCGCGTAGGACTGCGGGATCGGGCCATACGGCCCGCCGGAAGGCTGCGCCGCGGCCGACAGCGGCAGCAGCAGCGCCACGACGGGCACGAACACCGAGAACATGCGAATCGAGAGTGCGCGGAACAGATGACGTGAACGCGCCGGCGGCGCATTGACGGAAAGCGGCATGTGGTTCCTCCCAGAGACAGCCGGACGGCTTGGAACATGCGGCAGGTCCGCCTGCATGTTAGCGCTACCAGAAGGTACCACCCCGAAGCGCTACTGGCGACACATGGACGCAGGATGCGGTTGGTTTCCGCACTCCATCTGCCGGATGCAGCTTGATCAGTCGTCCTGCGCCCAGCGCGCCAGGTTCTGCCGGATGTTGCCAATCCCCTCCCAGGGATCCTTGCGTCGGCGCTTGAGTCGCGCGGGCACGTCCTGGATGGTGAACACGTTCGCAGCCTGCAGCTTCGACAGCTCTGGCCAGGCCAGCGGCATCGCCACCGGCGCGCCTGGCCGCCCGCGCAGCGAGTACGAGGCCACGGCCGTGGCGCCCCGCCCGTTGCGCAGGTAGTCGATGAAGATGCGCTTGCTGCGCTTGCTCTTGGTGGCCGTGGCCAGGAAGCGGTCGGGCTGCGATTGCGCCAGCGTCTCGGCGAAGCCGCGGGCGAAGCGCTTGGTCAGGTCCCAGTCGCAGCCCGGACTGAGCGGCACCACCACGTGCAGGCCCTTGCCGCCGGAGGCGCGCAGGAATGATTCGAGTTCGAGCTGCTCCAGCAGCTTGCGGATGTCCGCGGCTGCCTTCTTGATCTCGGCGAAGGGCACGCCCTCGCCCGGGTCGAGATCGAACACCACGCGATCGGCCACGTCCGGATCCTGCGCGTGCGATCCCCAGGGATGGAACTCGAGCGTGTTGAACTGCACCAGCTCCATCAGCCCGGCCGCGTCCTCGACCACGAGGTAGTCGGCACTGCGCCCGCTCTCCTCCTTGAGCCGCGCGGTGGACACGCGCTCCAGGCCGGCGGTCAGATGCTTCTGGAAAAAACAGGCCTGGCCGATGCCGCCCGGGCAGCGGATGACCGACAGCGGTCGCCCGATGATTTCCGGCAGCAGGTGGTCCATCACGGCGGTGTAGTAGTCCCACACCTCCTGCTTGGTCGTGCCCGTGTCGGGAAACAGGATCTTGTCGGGGCTGGAGAGCGTGGGCAGGCTGGTGTCGCGTTGCGGCCCGCGGCTGTTCTTGCCCACAGCGGTCTGGGCGGCCTTCTTCGTCGCTCCCTTGGCAGCCGCTTTCTTCCTGCCGACCGTCTTCGTGCCGACCTTCTTCGTCGCAGCCTTCGTGGTGCCCGCCTTCTTCGAGGTGCCGCGCGTCGCGGCGGTTGCCTGTGCCATGTCCGTCACCCGGGTGCTGGTGGAGTCGCGATCGCTGTCGGCGAGGTCGCCGATGTCCTTGTCCCAGCGCACCGCCTTGAGCGAGGGCTGGCGCAGCAGCTCCTGCCGGCCGATGCCGCGGAAGTTCACTTCGACCACGAAACGTGGCGCGAACCACGTGGCGCTGCGCAGGTCGGTATCGGTGGTGCCGACGAAGGCGGTCGCCTTGCTGCCGCCACCACGCAGCTTGTCGCCCACCTCGCGCATCAGCGCGTCGTTGAACCCGCTGCCCACGCGACCCACGTAGCGCCAGCGGTGTTCCGGGTCGGGCCTGGCCAGCAGCAGCGAGCCGAATCCCTTGCGGCTGCCCTTGGGCGCGGTATAGCCGACCACCGCGAACTCGTCGCTGGCCAACTGCTTGGTCTTGCGCCAGTCGTCGCCGCGGCCGCCGTGGTAGGGCCGATCGCCGCGCTTGGAAATGATCCCCTCGAAATCGCCCTCGCCCGCCAGCTTGTAGGCCGCCTCGCCGTCGCCCTCGATATGCGAGCTGTAGGCCAGCTGCGGAGGCGCGCCTTCGAGCAGTTCCTCCAGCAGCGACTTGCGCTCGATCAGCGGCGCGGCGGAGATGTCGACGCCGTCCACGTGCAGCAGGTCGAACAGCGCCAGCGCAAGCCGACCCTGGCGCTCGCCCGACAGCGTGGACTGCAGCAGGTTGAAGTCCGCGCGGGTGCCGCTGCCGGCCAGCAGTTCTCCGTCCAATGCGCCCGAGCGCAGGCCCAGCGCCTCGATGGCGGCGCGAATGTCGGGCAGCCTGTCGGTCCAGTCCAGCGCGTTGCGCGACCACAGCCGCACCTGCCGATCCTCGATCGTGGCAACGATGCGGTAGCCGTCCCATTTGAGCTCATGGATCCAGTGCTCGCCCTTTGGCGGTGCGTCGCCGAGCCTGGCCAGCTGCGGCTCGAACGGGCCGGAGGGCGCATCCGCCTTCGTCGCGCCCGCCAGCTTCAGGGCCTTGCGCGCCCAGTCCTTGCGTCGCGCCCTGGCGACGGGGACTTCGGCGAGTTTCCTGCGCGTGGTCTTGCCCGCGCCGGCGCGCTTGACGTCGCCTTCGGGCGCCTTGGCGACATCGGCCAGCAGGTCGTCCGCCTCGAGGGTGCCGGCGTAATCGTCGCGGTCCTTGAACAGCAGCCACTGCGGCTGCCGGGCCGGCTTGCCCGAGCGCACCAGGTGCCAGCCGCCCTTGAGCTTGCGCCCGAACAGCTCGAAGCGCAGGTGGCCCTTGGCCAGCTGCGCCGCGGGATCACCATCGGTGGTCCACACGCCGTGGTCGAAGCGCGCCACGTGCCCGCCACCGTATTCCTCGCGCGGGATTTCGCCTTCGAACGAGGCGTAATCGAGCGGATGGTCTTCCACCTCCACCGCCATGCGCTTGACCGTCGGATCGTAGCTCGGGCCCTTCGGCACCGCCCAGCTGCGCAGCGCATCGCCCACCTGCAGGCGGAAGTCGTAATGGCGGCGACTGGCGTGGTGCAGCTGCACCACGAAGATCGGACGCTTCCCGCGCGGCGCGGCCTTGCCCGGCTCAGGCTCGCGGGTGCGGTCGAAGCGCCGCTTGCGGCGGTAGTCCTCGATCGTCATGGCTGCACCCGGCGCGCGGGAGCGCGCTTGCCCGGTGCCTGCGTCCGCACTTCCACCCAGGTTGGCGCGTGGTCGCTGGCCTTCTCCTGCAGTCGCACCCAGCGGTCCACGCCGGCGTCGACCAGCCGGTTGGCCAGCACCGGGTTGAGCAGCAGGTGGTCGATGCGCAGGCCGCGGTCGCGCTCGGCATGCTGGCGGAAGTAGTCCCAGAAGGTGTAGATGCGCGCTTGGCCATGCACGTGCCGCAGTGCGTCCGTCCAGCCCTGCTCGAGCAGGCGCTCGTACTCGGCGCGTACCTCCGGCTGCAGCAACGCATCCTTGCGCCAGCCCTTGGGATCGTAGATGTCGTCATCGGTCGGGATGACGTTGAAGTCGCCGATCAGTGCCACCGGATGCGGCAGCTCCACCAGCGATGCCGCATGCCGGATCAGGCGCTGCATCCACTTGAGCTTGTAGTCGAACTTGGGGCCTGGCTGCGGATTGCCGTTGGGCAGGTAGAGCCCGGCCACGACAACGCCGTGGATCGCCGCTTCCAGGTAGCGGCTCTGGCCATCGCTGCGGTCGCCAGGCAGGCCGCGCCTGCTCTCGACCGGAACCGTGTCGCGCCCCAGTAGGGCGACCCCGTTCCACGAGCGCTCGCCCTGCCAGATTGCCCCGTAGCCGGCCTGTTCGAGCTGGGCGGCGGGGAACGCCTCGTCCACCGCCTTGAGTTCCTGCAGCGCGACGATGTCGGGCTGCTCGCGCTGCAGCCAGGCCAGCAGGTGCGGCAGGCGCGTGCCGATTCCGTTGACGTTGAAGGTGGCCAGCTTCAGCGTTTTCGCGCGCGGCATTGCGGCGGCCTCTTGTCGGACTGTCGTGCCGGGCCTTCACCCGCAGGACGAGTTGCAGCCGGACAAGGACGATGTCACGGCACGCAGCCGTGCACATGGAAGGAACACCGGATCATCATGATCGGACCGTGAATGCTGCGAGACAGCGCCACCGTGACTTCAGCCGCGACCCGTCGCGCCCGTGACCCTGGCACCGCCCCCGGCCTCCCTCGTCGACCCGGCGGCCGCACCGGCCTCGCGCAGCGGCACCAGCGGCGGGATCACCAGGGTGGTGTATTCCACGTAGTGTGCCTGCGCGAGATCGCGCAGCATCAGGCGCTCTGCCCGCGGACTTTCGATCGGCAGGCGCGCGGCTTCGTACAGGATCACCTCGTGCTCGCCCGGGTACCAGCGCTGCAGCCGTTCGACCAGCGCCTGCAGGCCTTCGGGCTCGGCGTGGAAGCGCGAGCACGTCAGGTCGCCCGACAGCGCCACCTGCCACAACAGCACCAGTCCGCTGTTGTCGGGCACGCGGTCGTAGACCATGAAATGCGTGGCTTCCATCGACTGCACGCCGTGCCGGCCCGGGTCGATGCCGAGATCGGCGTACAGGCAGGCCTCGGCCGAGATCCCCGGCTCCATCCGTGCGGCGAAGCCTTCGGCACGGGCCTTGCGCACGACCGCGTGCGGCACGTCGGCGAATACGCCCGGGTGCCCGTAGAACACCGCGCACACGCGCTTGCCGGACCGCACTTCAGCCATGATCGCGGCATCCATCTCGCGGTAGGTGTCGCGCCGGTCCTTGCCGTCCGCGTAGTGCACGCCCAGGTTGACCGCATCGGGACGGAAATCGCGGATCATGCCCAGCGAGAACGCATCGACCAGGCACAGCACCACGTCGGCTTCGCGGATCTCCGACAGGCTGCGCTCGCTGATGTGGCGGCCGAACTCGATGCCGCTGCCCACGACCACCAGCCCGCCGGACGGGGACGATGGGCCGTCGCCTGCGTTGCAGGCATGCACGACGCGATCCCGGCCTTCGTGCTTGGCGCGGTACAGGGCCTGGTCCGCCTCGTGGATCAGCTGCTCCAGGGTGTGGGCGCCGTCGTTGGCCTGGCAGACACCAGAGCTGACGCTGAAGCGCACCGTCTGCCCGAACACCGCAAGCGGTTCGATGCGCGCGCGCAGGCGTTGCAGCATGGCCTCGGCCGCTGCCGCGTCCGCGTTGAGCAGGATCGTGAACTCGTCGCCGCCGCTGCGCCCCGCGACGCCGCTGTCGCCAACCTCGTCGCGGATCCAGACACCCAGTGCGCGCAGTGCCTCGTCGCCGGCGGCGTGGCCGTGGCGGTCGTTGACCCCCTTGAAGCGGTCGATGTCGAGGACGATCGCGGTGAACGGCGCGCCGCGGCGCTGCGCCTGCGCGAACGCGTCCTCGCCCAGCTTGCGCGCCTGCTGGTAGTTGTAGAGGCCGGTCAGGCTGTCGTGCTCGGAGCGCCAGCGGTAGCGACGGCGCTCACGCAGCGAGTGGCGCAGCAGCAGTACCAGGAGCAGCGCGATGATCACCAGCCCGGCCATGCCCGAGGCCAGCAGCCACTGCCTGCGCTGGGTGGCGGTCACCTGCAGGGCAGCCAGTTCCTTCTCCGCCTCCAGCAGCGCGATCTGCTGCTCCTTGAGGCGGGTGTCGAACTCGACCTGCAGGTAGGTCAGCCGACGCTCGCGCGCGTCGCGATCGGCGATCGCGGTGGCTTCCGCACCGGCGCGGAAGTGGGCCAATGCGGCGACCGGATTGCCGCGACGCTCGGCCAGCCGCGCGCGCAGGTTCTGCGTTTCGGCAATGGCCAGGTGCGCCTCTTGCTTGCGGTAGTAGGCCAGGGTGCCATCGAGCAGGACGTCGGCCTGGTCGAGATCCCGGTCCAGTTCGATCAGGCTCTCGGCCAGCACCAGCCGCGTGCTCCACACGCCCGCGGTAAAGCCCGCCGCTTCGAATTCCGCCAGCGCCTGGCGGGCCCAGTCCAGCGCCTCGCCGTGGCGGCCCAGGCGGGCCGCCATCTTGCCCACGCCGTATTTGCCGTTGGCGGTGAACACCGGATCGCCCGCGCGTGAGCAGGCCTCGATCTGGCGCCGGCGCCAGGCCTCGGCTTCGGCGTAGTTGCCCGAGTGGTCCTCGGCAAGCGCGACATCGCTCAGCGCCAGGCACAGCGCCCTGGGATCGTTGCCCGGCAGCACCACCTCGAGCGCGCGCATGGCCAGGTCACGCGCCTTGCCGGTCTCGCCGACCAGCGTATGCAGGTAGCTCGCGCCGCTCAGCAGGCCAGCCGATTCGGATGGCGCCTCGGGCAGGTACGCAAGGCCTTCGCCGAGCCAGGCGAACGCACGTGGCCATTGCTCGAGATTGGCGGCAACGCTGATGGCCGTGTTGTACACACGCAGCCGCAGCTCGACGGGGAGCTCGTGTTCGAGCAGGTTGGCCAGCCCTTCAAGTGCCTTGGCCTGGTCTCCGGCAAGCGCAAGGTTGCGCAATCGCACGAAGTCGAGGCGATGCCGCTGTACGTCGGTTGGCGTGCCGGGCTGCTCGGCCAGCCGCGCGATCGCCGCCTCGGACTCGCGCCAGTGCGCGGTCACCGCCAGCCGTTCGATCTCGCGGACCTGCGCCTCCAGGGGATCGTCCTGGGCGAACGCCGGCATGCATGCAAGTGCCAGCCCCAGCAGGGCACCGGCGATCAATCGGCCCATGGCGGCTGCACCGGGACGCCGGCGCGATTACTCGTAGAGCTTGATGGTGTGGTTGGTCGCGAACTTGCCATCCGCCAGCCCGGTGAGCCGCTTGACCGCCGCGTAGTCGCGTTCGGCCATCGCCTTGCGCTCTTCATCGGTCAGGCCTGCGCGCTGCAGCACCGAATCAGGATCCCGTGCATATTCCTCGGCAAGCGCGGCATCGCTGCCGAGCCTTCTCATCAATCCAAGCAATTTCGACATTTCAAGTCCCCCGGTCGCCCCACGTCCATCGTTACGCCGGGTATCGCCAGGCCCGGCGTTGCGCCGGGTCTCCCGCGACACGGGCGCACTGCCCCTGCTGTCTTTACCGGGGCGACATTAGCACAGCGCGCAGACGCAGCGGACGTGCCGCCGGGAAACAAGCTTCCACCCCGCGTGCACACCGCGGCCGCTAGCCTAGCTGGCGCTACAGCCATCCCGGCCCCGGTTCGCACCCGTGCGACCGGCGCGGCACCACCGCCTGCCCGGCCCCGCAAAAGGCGGTAGCCAGCCCCTGCACGAAAGCGATCCGCCTGTCCGCGTCGTCAACAGCTAAGGAGTTCCCGCGTGGCCGTCATCGTCGAGCACCGGTATCCCGATACCCTCCATCCGCTGCATGCGGTCGTCCTCGCCGGCGCGCTGCCGCTGTTCGTCGGCGCGCTGCTGAGCGACATCGCGTATGCGCGGCATTACGAGATCCAGTGGAACAACTTCGCATCCTGGCTGATCGCGGGGGGGCTGGTCCTGGCGGGCATCGCAATCGCATGCGCCGTGGTGGGCCTGGCCCGCAAGGGATCGCGAACCCGCCGCCGGGTCGCCTACCTGCTGGTGCTGGCGGCGGCCTGGATCGTGCAGTTCTTCAATGCCCTGATGCACGCGCGTGATGCCTGGGCCAGCATGCCTGCCGGCCTGGTGCTTTCGGTGATCGGCACCGTGCTGGTCGCGATCGCGGTTGGGCTCGGCTTCTGGGCACCGCGTACTGGAGGACAGCCATGACCATGTTCCTGCGATTGCCCGCCATCGCCCTGGCCGCGGCCATCCTGGTTGCCTGCAACGCGGCACCGCAGCCAGCGGAGCGCCAGTACGGCTCCGAACCCGACCTGCCGCAGCCACACCGCGGCGTGCTGCCCAACATGACCATTTCGACCCCCGTCGAATGGGGTGGGCTGCAGCCGGTCGCGCCTGCGGGCTTCACGGTCCGCGCCATTGCCACCGATCTGGGGATTCCGCGCCAGACCCTGGTGTTGCCCAATGGCGACATCCTCGTGGCCGAAGGCCGGGGCGGCTATGCCAAGCCGCTCAAGCCCAAGGACGTGATTGCCGGGATGATCAAGTCCCGCGGCAACACGTCCGTGCCGGGCGGCAACCGCGTGACGCTGTTGCGCGACGCCGATGGCGACGGCACCTATGAACTCAAGACCGTCTTTGCCGAAGGCCTCGACGCACCCTACGGCCTGGCGCTGGTCGGCGATGACCTGTTCGTCGCCAACCAGGACGCGGTGGTGAGGTTCGACTACCAGCCCGGCCAGACGCGCGCATCCGGCCCGCCCGAGACGCTCGCCGAACTGCCTTCAAAGATCAACCATCACTGGACCAAGGCGATGGCCGCGAGCGACGACGGCCGCTTCCTCTACGTCGGCATCGGTTCCAACAGCAACATCACCGAGCGGGGCATGAACGCCGAAGCCAACCGGGCGGTGGTGTGGCAGATCGACGTCGCCACCGGCATGCACCGCACCTATGCCACCGGCCTGCGCAATCCGACCGCCCTGGCGGTCCAGCCCGGCAGTGGCCAGCTCTGGGCCGTGGTCAACGAGCGCGACGAGATCGGCCCGGACCTGGTGCCCGACTACCTCACCTCGGTGCGCGACGGCGGCTTCTATGGCTGGCCCTACAGCTATTGGGGCAGCAACGTCGACGATCGCGTCAGGCCGCAGGATCCGGAGAAGGTCGCATCCGCGATCACGCCGGACTATGCGCTGGGTTCGCATGTGGCGGCGCTGGGACTCGATTTCTCCGAGCCGGTGATGGGGCCGGAATTCGCCGATGGCGCATTCGTCGGCATGCATGGCAGCTGGAACCGCGCCGATCCGGTGGGCTACAAGGTGGTGTTCGTGCCGTTCCGCGATGGACGGCCCGCCGGGGATCCGGTGGACTTCCTGACCGGCTTCCTCGACCAGGACGCGCAACAGGCACGTGGCCGCCCGGTCGGCGTTACGGTGGATCCGCGTGGCGCGCTGATCGTCGCCGATGACCTGTCAAACACGATCTGGCGCGTGAGCCGAGATGGTGCGGTGCAATCGGTGCCGGTGCCTGGAGCTGCGGGCGAATTGACGCCCGGACCGGGGATGGAAGCGCAGGCAGAGGCAGAGACGCCGCCGGAGGAATGATGGCGGCGCGGGTCTCGACGTGACGGCGCGCGACCAGCGCAGCGCTCAGGCCTGGAACACGGGTTCGAGCAGGCGGAAGGTCCCGGCATCGGCGTCCATCTCCACCCTGCCGCCGACCGGGACGATGAACTGCTGCCGGATGTGCCCGATCATCGCGCCACGATAGGCGGGAATTCCGAGCGGCCTGATGTGGTCGTCCAGGATTTCGTCCAGCGTCAGTGAGCCGTAGCCGTCGCCGGGATCGCAGTCCGTGCATTCACCGAACACGAGTCCGGCGATGCGGTCGAGCGCGCCCATCAGCTTGAGCGTGCTGAGCATGCGGTCGATGCGGTACGGCGCTTCCGACACGTCCTCGAGGAACAGGATCCTGCCGGTGAAGTCAGGCAGGTAAGGCGAACCGGCAAGCGCGGTCAGCACCGTGAGATTGCCGCCCACCAGCTCACCGCTGGCCTTGCCGCCCGCAATGGTGAGCGTGCGGTTGCGCCGCGGCACCAGCTCGTCGCCGGCCTCGACCAGGTTGCGGTACTGCATCAGCTCGCGCTGGAAGAACAGGCGCTCGAACTGGTCGGCATTGAAGCGGTTCCAGCTGCCGGTGCCATTGGGGCCGTGGAAGGTGACCAGTCCGCTGCGGGCAAGGATCGCGTTGTGCAGCGCGGTGATGTCCGAATACCCCAGCAGTACCTTGGGATGGGCCCGGATCATGTCGTAGTCGAGCAGCGGCAGCACGCGCGCCGCGCCCGACCCGCCGCGCACGCAGATGACGGCATTGACCTCGTCGTCGGCGAACGCCGCGTTGAGATCAGCGGCGCGCGCTTCGTCCGTACCAGCGAGGTGTCCGCGCCGTGCGCCGTAATGCGCGCCGGTCCTGACGCGGAAGCCCAGCGCTTCCATCACCTCCTGCGACAGCTGCAGGTTGAGCCGGTCATCTGTCGCCGACGACGGGCTCACCAGTGCCACCGTGTCGCCCTTGTTGAGCGGTGGCGGAAGCACTCGCGCGGGACCGGATGCGGCTGCAGCTGCAGCACCAACGCCCGGCAGCGACGCCATCAGACCTGCGAGCGCCGCGTTGCCAAGAAACTGTCGCCTGTGCATGCCGCCGCCTGTGGTTCGGAAGTCCGACACAGGGTAGCCGTCACCTGCCCGGTCAACAATCGGCGAGCCGACATCCTTGTGCCGCATGGGAAAGGCGTCGGTTCCGTAATCGGACCCAGCCGGTTGGACCGCGCGCCCCACAGAAATCGGGCGACTGCCCCCTACCCGCCCTTCCGGTGTGCCGGAAGGGCGGCTCGCAAGCTTGGCGCGTTGGATCAGAAGCGCGCTTCTACGCCCAGCATCAGCATGTCGGCGCGGTTTGCGTCGTAGAAGAAGTCGCCGTCTTCCCAGTAATAGTCGTTGAAATAGACGTAATTCGTGTACACCAGGCTCATGTTGAAGTGGCGGTTGAAGTCGACGCCCAGGCCGACGCCGAAGTAGCCGCCATCGACGCTGTTGTCGAACTCGTCCTCGGCCGCCATGTAGCCGGCCCGCACGAGGCCGTAGACCGGATTGGTCGCGCCAAAATTGAAACGGGCGTTCACCCCGATGCTGGCGTAGTCGATTTGGGAGATGCGCCAGCCGTCGTCCGTGGTGTCGCTCAACTGCCCGCGCGCCACCTCGATGCCCACCAGCGCCACGGGACCGGCCTGCCATCGATAGCCTGCGCTGACCGCGCGTGCGGACTGGTCCACGTCTTCGTAGATCCAGCCCCTGCCGCCCTGCACGCCCACGAAGAAGCCACCGCGGCCTTCCTCGTAGTGCGACCTGACCTGCTGTTCGCCCGCGTAGGGCTGTGCCTGCGGGTATTCGCCGACCTGCGGCTGTACCGACTGCTGCGTTGCATGCCCACCATCGTGGGACTGTGTAGCCGTCGGCAGGCGCTTGGCCGGGTCCGGGTCTTGGCCCTGTGGCGGCGCCCAGGCCTGGACCGGTTTGTTCTGCGCATGCGCGCCCGCGGATGCCAGGACGGCAGCCACCATGACGGCGGCCATCGCGGCCGCCAGTCTGTTCGTACTCATGTTTTTCCCCTGATTGGACTTGGCCGACGCGCGTGGCGCGACCGCTTGCGCGACACGGTGATCGTCAGGCAGATGCCGTCCGAAACCAGGCGGTAATGCCCATCGGTGCGCCGGGGCTTCGCCCCACCCCACGTCCGTGTCGGCGCACAGCGTGGGGAGCGCGTCCCTGAGTGTCAAGCACACACAAGCCCGGTCGGGCCGGGAACCGATGACATATGCGGCGACTCCGCTCCCGAAGCCGCCTCACGGTCATGCGCCGACCCGTCGGCGGGGGGATTCCGCTGGCGGCGTTGTCGCCGCCAGCCATCCCTTGTGCTCAGGCTTCGCTCATTCCAGCGGCCGGCTCCGGCGCGCTGCCGCTGCGCACTTTTTCCTCGATGCGCCGGCCCACGTCCGGATCGACCGACGTCCAGTACCAGAAAGCGCGTTCCAGCACCGGGCTGCGCACGCCACCGAGCAGCGCGCCGGCGACGGTGTCGACCAGCGCCTGCCGCTCGGCGTCGTTGAACACCTCGCGCACCAGGGTACCGGGCTGGATGAAATCGTCGTCGTCTGGCCGCAGGGTGTAGGCGCTGCGCACCATCGGGCCGTCCACCTCCCAGCCATCCTCCATCGCGCCGGTGTCGTCGGCCCAGGAACGGCCGCCGCTGTTGGTGGCGTACACGGGTGCGGCGCCGCTGTGGTGGTAGGCCATCTGGCCGTCGAACATGTAGGTGTTTACCGGCACCTTGGGCTGGTTGACCGGCAGCTGGTGGAAGTTGGTGCCGATGCGGTTGCGCTGGGCATCGTTGTAGGCGAAGGCGCGGCCCAGCAGCATCTTGTCCGGCGACAGCCCGATGCCCGGCACGGTATTGCCCGGCGAGAACGCGGCCTGTTCGATCTGGGCGAAGAAGTTCTCCGGGTTGCGGTCGAGCGTCATCGTGCCGACTTCGATCAGCGGGTAGTCGGCGTGCGGCCAGACCTTGGTCAGGTCGAAGGGATTGAAACGGTAGGTCTTCGCATCCTCGTAGGGCATCACCTGCACCGACAGCACCCACTTGGGATGCTCGCCGCGGGCAATGGCGTCGAACAGGTCGCGGCGATGGAAATCGGCATCGCTGCCGGCCATGTCCTTGGCCTCGGCGTTGCTGAAGAAGTCCATGCCCTGCTGCGTATGGAAGTGGTATTTGACCCAGAAACGCTCGCCGGCGGCGTTGATCCACATGTAGGTGTGCGAACCGTAGCCGTTCATGTGGCGCCAGGTGCGCGGCAGGCCGCGCGGGCCCATCAGATAGGTCACCTGGTGCGCGGATTCGGGATTGTTGGTCCAAAAATCCCACTGCATGTGGTTGTCGCGCAGGCCCGAATCGGGCAGCCGCTTCTGGCTGCGGATGAAGTGCGGGAACTTCATCGGGTCGCGCACGAAGAAGATCGGGGTGTTGTTGCCGACCAGGTCGTAGTTGCCTTCGCTGGTGTAGAACTTCATCGAAAACCCGCGCACGTCGCGCCAGGTGTCCGGGCTGCCCATCTCGCCGGCCACGGTCGAAAACCGGATCAGCATGTCGGTCTTCGCCCCGGGCTGGAACAGCGCGGCCTTCGTGTACTTCGACACGTCCGCGCTTGTCTCGAACACGCCGAAGGCGCCGGCGCCCTTGGCGTGCGGCTGGCGCTCGGGCACCTTCTCGCGGTTGAAGTGCGCCATCTGCTCCAGGAAATGCACGTCGTGCAGCACGATCGGGCCGTCCGGGCCGATGGTGAGCGAGTTGCGGTCGCTGGGTGCGGGGGCACCGGTACTCATTGTCGATCCGGTTGCGTGCTTGTCGTCCTGATCTGCCATGGCGTTGCCCTCTATGCTTGTGAAGATTGTGTGGATGCTGCGCCGGGATACGTTAAGGTTCTGTACCGCGAGCCGGTAAAGGTTGCAGCGGCCCGAGGGGCACCACGCCGGTGGGGTTGATGGTGAGGTGGCTCTCGTAATAGTGACGCTTGATATGGTCCAGATGCACGGTGTCAGCGATCTCCGGAATGGCCATCATCCTGCCCAGGAAGGCGCTCAACGCCGGATAGTCCGCGATCCGCCGCAGGTTGCATTTGAAGTGACCGTGGTAAACCGCGTCGAAGCGCACCAGCGTGGTGAACAACCGGATATCCGCCTCGGTCATGCACTCGCCGACCAGCCACTGCTGCCCTGCCAGCCGGGTTTCCAGCCAGTCGAGCGCCGCGAACAGTGGCCGCACCGCGTCCTCGTAGGCACTCTGGGTGGTCGCGAATCCGGCCTTGTAGACGCCGTTGTTGACCTCCGGGTACACCCGCGCGTTGACCGCGTCGATCTCCGCGCGCAACGCCTGCGGATAGTAGTCGCCGGGCTTCGCCCCGAGCTGGCCGTAGGCGTCGTTGAACATGCGGATGATCTCGGACGACTCGTTGCTGACGATGGTGTCGGTGGCCTGGTCCCACAGCATCGGTACGGTGACACGTCCGCTCATGCCCGGCCTGGCGCGCACGTACAGCTGGTGCACGTAGTCGGCGCCCATCACCGGATCGGGGGTGACGCCCGGCCCCTCCTCGAAGGTCCAGCCGTGTTCGAGCATGCGCCAGTGCACGACCGACACCGGCACCAGGTCCTCCAATCCTTTGAGCGCGCGCAGGATCAAGGCCCGGTTTGCCCAGGGACAGGCGTAGCTGACGTAGAGGCGGAAGCGTCCGGCCTCGGCGCGATGACCGCGCTGCCCGTCCGGGCCGGGACCGCCATCGGCGGTCAGCCAATCGCGGAAGCTGGCCTGCTCGCGCTTGAACGCGCCGTCGCTGGTTTCGTACCACTTGTCATGCCACTGGCCGTCGATCAGAAGTCCCATGCATCCTCCGCCGTGTATGCCTGCCCACAGGATACCGGCGCGACGATGGGCGGGGCGTATCGTTCACGGGTCACTGCGTTCCCGGGTGGCGGCGTTCTGCCTCCCCACGGCGGGGCCGCATGAAGCTCAGCCTCAGCCTGGACCCGTATCGCGGGCGCGCTCGATCCGGTAGTCGATGGGTTTGTAGCTGAAGTTGTTCGACTGTCCCGCCGAACACGCGGTCATCGCCACCACCAACGGCATTTGCGCGCGCAGCCGCACCAGGTCTCCCGGCCTGCTCAGCGGCGGACGCACGGCGATGGCGCCGGTGTCGGCATCGACGGTGACGTGCATGAAGATATTGAAGGCGACCGGGATGCGGTCCACGCCGATGCCGTAAGGCGCCAGCGCCGCGGCCAGATTGCCCTCACAGCCCGGACGCCCTTCCTTCTCGTCGTAGAGCAGTTCGAACATCCGTTTCGAACACGGCGTCAGGGTGAAGTCGTGGCGGCCGCAGCTGTCCTCGACGATGGTGAACATCGGGCGGCTGCGGTTGGAGTACAGCACATCGCCGGTGGTCAGCCAGAGCCTGGAGGCGTAGTCGATCGAGCGGCCGGAAGACAGGTATTCGTCCAGATCGTCGCGGGCGAACGCGGTGAGGTCACTCACCTGCTGGCCCAGTGGATCCACCACGATCAGCTCATCGCCGGTGTCCAGTTCGACGGCGACGCCCGAGCATGGCGCGATGCGCTCGAACCCGCCATCCGCGGGCGCCGTCGGCTGCGTTCCCTGCCCGCTCATCGGGTCTTCCGGATCCGCAGCGGGCAACCCCACTCCGGCTCCACCGCGCGACCGCTGTATTGACGGGTTTCGCTGGCGACGCCGAAATCGGCCAGGTTGGGGTTGATCGAGCCCTGCAGCGCGACGTCGCGTGTGCGCGTGGCCTTCTGCATCTTCGCGTAGCGTCCATCGGCGCGCAGCCGCTCGAACTGCCGGTGCGAATTGAACACCAGCGCCGGGACTTCGAAGCGCCGCGCGGTCCGCGACGCGCCCGGATGCAGCCCGATCACGAAGAACGGATGGCCGCCCAGGCTCAGGCTGAAGGCCGGGTCGTCGGGATTCCGGCTGACATCCGCTGCCCAGGGATTGCCGGCGCGTGCATCCAGATCGTGCAGGCGCTGCAGCTGCGACCACAGCAGGGCCTCGAACCGTCGCTCGTCGGTGTCGCGGGGGCCGTCGAACAGCGCGACTAACGACCGCAGGATCGTCGCATCGCCGTCGACGCCTTCGTCCAGGACCGGTATGAAGGATTCGATCTGGCTCAGCAGCCGGGCATCGTTGTGCCGGTCGCCCAGCGCGGCCAACTCGAGCACCTCGATCGATTCACGCGCCAGCGCAGCCTTCGCGCCCACGCAGGGAAACGACGCCTCGCCAAGAAAATCGCGGAAACGCGCGGTCAGTCCATTGCTGGCAGCTGAACGCGGCTGTGGCGGGCGCGGCTGCGTGTCGGGGTAGTTGCGGGTGGTGGCAAACGCTCTCATCTGGCGCGAATTCCTGGCTGCAGGCGGAGATCCCGTGATCGGGTTTCGTGCACCCTATCGACAGGCATGCCAAGGCCGCGTGTGGGGCGCACGCGACCGCGCCCGCGCAAAATGCGACACTGGGCATTCGTTCATACGTGGAGTACCCGTGGCCAAGCCCAACTATTCATTTGAAAAGCGCCAGCGCGAACTGGCCAAGAAGAAGAAGCAGGACGAGAAGGACGCAAAGAAGCGCGCCGAGCGCGATGCCAAGGCGGGCACCGCACCCCCGCAGGACTAGGCCTTGCCGGCGAGCCTCTGGCTCATCCAGGCCGCTGGTCACCCGCGGCCCGGCCGGATCCGCCTGCCAATGCGACGAATGCCGCGAATGGGTGCGGTCCCTGCCTCCGCGTAGTCCGCGCATGCCGCGGTCGATTTCCCGGACTCCCGTTCGTCGACAGGAACAGGAGGACAACTCCTGCATCACGACAGCGGAGCAGGAACGTGGGCAACCCGAACACGATCTGCCTCTGGTTCGACGGCACGGCGCTTGACGCCGCGACGCACCGCCGTCATGTCGGTGCATGCCGGCATCCATTGGGCTCACGTGAGGGGCCGCGCCCTCTCCCGGGGGCAGCCGGCTACCAGTGGTCTTCCAGCATCCGCGGCCGGCAGGCCTGCCAGGCGCCGGCCAGCATCAGCCCCACGCACAGGACGAGGAAGGCGAACGACCACGTCCAGCCGCCCGTCGCCTCGTGCAGCACCCCGAACAACAGCGGCCCGGTGCAGCTCATCGTATAGCCCACGCCCTGGGTGAAGCCCGACAGCGCGGCCGAACCACCCGCCGTGCGCGTGCGCAGGTTGATCAGGGTCAGGGCCAGCGGGAAGGTCGTCGGCCCCAGTCCCAGCAGGACCACCCACAGCACCGGCCACTGCATCGGCGCCAGCCACAGGCCGGCGAACGCGGCCAGGTACGCCAGCACGCAGGCGGCCACCAGCGGGAACGGGTTGCGCACCCGTGTCGCCCATCCCGGCACCAGCAGCGCGCCCAGCAGCCCGAGCGCGGCGAACAGCGCGGTCATGGTCCCGCCGAAGGCTTCGCTGGCGCCGGATTCGGCCAGCAGCTTGGGCAGCCAGGTGAACATCGTGTAGGTGATCAGCGAGGTCATGCCGAACATGAAGCTCATGCCCCAGGCCAGCGGCGAGCGCCAGACCTTGCCGCGGGCCGGGGCCGGGGCGAGCTCGGGCGCCTCGTCGCCGGTCGCGACCGCACGGTCGTGGATCGCCGCAAGCACGCCCTGGTGGCGCCGCTCCTGCCACAGCACCGCCAGCCACGACAGCACCGCCGCCACCGCCAGCAGCGACCAGATGCCCAGCGACACGCGCCAGCCAGCGGCCTGCGCCAACGGCACCGCCGCCAGCGCCGGCAACATCGTGCCCAGCTGCAGGACGGTGATGTACAGCGTGCTGACCGTGCCGACCCGGTCGGGGAAGTAACGCTTGACCAGCGGCGGCAGCACGACGTTGCCGATGCCCATGCCGGCCAGGGCCACGATCGAGCCGCCCAGCAACCCGCCGGTCCCCCCGGCGAAGGAACGCACCAGCAGGCCGGCGGCCGCCAGCAGCATCGACAGCAGCGCGGTGCGCTCCAGTCCGATCCGGTGCGCCAACCGCGGCGTCAGCACGCCGAACACGGCGAACGCTGCGGTCGGCACCATGCCGAACACGCCGGTCATGGTCGCGCCGAAGCCAAAGGTCTGGCCCAGGCTGTCCAGCAGCGGCGTGAGCGAGGTCACCGCCGTCCGCAGGTTGAACGCGGACAACAGGATGCACAGCAGGGCCAGCAGGCGGCCGGCCCAGGGGAGACGGGGGGAAGTCATCGCGGCATTTTCGTCCATCGCGCAGCGGAAAGGCAGGGTGCTGCGCGCGCTGCAGTGTTGCGCCGGAGCCTTATTCCACCGGCACCAGTCGATGCGCTGCGTCCTCGCACACCACCAGTCCACCCTCCCCGCCTGCCGCGCCCATGGCGCGTACACGCATGCCGACGGCCAGGGCCTCCACGTCGACCGGGGCGGCCTTGCACAGGTTCCAGCGCGCCGGCAGCTCCACCGCCACGCTGCCACGGTCGGCGGTGTCGACCCGGATCACCGCATTGCCGTCATAGGTCCACGGCTGTGTATCGATCGAGGCGACCGTGCCTTCGATCACGGAGGCCCCGGCCGTCGAAGGTGCCACGGCCGGCGCCGTCGCGCAGCCGGCAACGCACAGGGCAAGGCACAACGCGACCGAAACTCGAACGCATGCAGGACTGGGCATCGCAACTCCAGGATCGCCATCGAGGGCGGCAAGATGACATGACGGCGTGCATTCCCCGTCAATGCCCCGCGCGCGATCCAGCGCACCGCGAAACCCGCGCCTGCAATACTGCGCCACCGCTGTGCCACGGAGTTCGAACCGCATGCGTCACATCACCGCCTTGCTGCTGCTCTCGGCACTGGCCACGTTGGTGCCGACCTGGCACGGCAGCGCGCAGGCCGGCGAAGCCGACGCGCGTACCGCGTCCCGGGACGCGCCTCTGCCACCGCCGCCTGCGTGGCTCGACGAACTGGACAGGCTGTACGACAGGCAGGTCCGCGTCGCGGGCCTGGAAGACCGCCGATTCAAGCCGGAGCAGTGGTGGCAGATCGCGCACCCACTGATCGACGGCGCCCGCGGCTTCCGGATCGAGGAAGTGGGCCGCAGCGCCGAGGGCCGACCGCTGCAGCACGTGTCCTGGGGCGACGGCGACACACGCGTGCTGCTGTGGTCGCAGATGCATGGCGATGAGAGCACCGCGTCTATGGCGCTGGCGGACCTGTTCCGATTCCTGGGCGAACATCCCGCCCATCCGCTGGTGCAGCGCCTGCGCCAGGGCACGACCCTGCACGTGCTGCCCATCGTCAATCCCGATGGCGCGGCGCGCTTCCAGCGCCGCAATGCGCAGGGCATCGACATCAACCGCGACGCACGCGCCCTCGCCTCGCCCGAAGCGCGCGTGCTGCACGCGTTGCGCGAACGCGTCAAACCCGCGTTCGGTTTCAACCTGCATGACCAGCAGGTGGGCTACCGCGCCGGCAGTTCCGACCGCGGCACCGCCATCGCCCTGCTCGCGCCGGCGTTCAACGAGGCGCGCGACGTCGACGCCAGCCGCGGCCGGGCCATCGAGGTTGCGGTGGCCATCAGGGCGGTGCTCGAGCCCCATGTCGGCGGACACATCGCCAAGTGGGACGACACTTTCAACCCGCGCGCCTTCGGTGACCTGACCGCGAAGGCCGGCGTTTCCACCGTGCTAATCGAATCGGGCGGCATCGAGGGGGACCTGCACAAGCAGCAGCTGCGCAAACTCAACTTCCTGGCCCTGGTCGCCGGGCTGGAGGCGATCGCCACCGGCTCGCACGCCGGCCTTCCGCACGCGCGCTATGACGAACTCCCGCGCAACGGCAAGCCCTGGCCGGACCTGCTGGTCCGGGGTGGCACCCTGGTCCTGCCCGGACAGTCGCCGGCGCAGGTGGACGTGCTGGTGGACTTCAGCGAACCCCTGCTCGAGCGCGGCGGCCGCATCGAGGACATCGGTGATCTGCGCGACACCCGCGCCCGCCGCACGATCGACGCCAGCGGGCTCTACATCCTGCCATTCTCGCCGGCCTCGGCGGATGCGGGGCCGACCGGCTTCTCGCCGGGGGCGCCGGCCTACTTCCTGCTGAGCCGGGACGCGGCCGGCAGTGAGCCCGTCTGGACGCTGGCCGGGGACGTCGATCCCTCCAGCCCGGCGCCCTGACGCGACGAAGCCCCGGCGCGGACGCAAGGCTTCGGATCGACCCGGGATTTCCGATGATTGATGCATGAAACATCATCTTTCAATGTTTTCATATCAATTATGCGGTGCTGGACCTTAGAATCGAACCATGCAGGAGACCCCGTGATCACCGCCCCACAACTGCGCGCCGCGCGCGCCTTGCTTGGCATCGACCAGCGCCGGCTGGCCGAACTGGCCGGCGTATCGCTGCCGACCATCCAGCGCATGGAAGCGAGCGATGGCACGGTGCGCGGCGTGGTGGGCACGCTGATGAAGGTGGTGGATGCGCTCGAGGCTTCTGGCATTGAGATGATCGGCGATGGCCAGGCCAGCGTCGGGCAAGGACGCGGTATCCGGTTGAAAGCACCACGGGAGGGCTGAGCCATGACACCCGAGGATCGCAGCCGGTACCTGCGCATGTTCGAGCCCAAGCTGCTCAGCGTGCTGCGCGAGGGCTATGGGCTGCAGACACTCAAGGCCGATGCGCTGGCCGGCCTGACCGTTGCCGTGGTCGCGCTGCCGCTGGCAATGGCCTTGGCCATCGCGTCGGGGACAACTCCCGAAAAAGGCCTGCATACGGCGATCATCGCCGGCTTCCTGATCTCGTTCTTCGGCGGCTCGCGGGTACAGATCGGCGGGCCGACCGCCGCGTTCATCCCGGTCGTGTTTGTGGTCATCCAGACCTTCGGCTACGGCGGACTGATCCTGTGCACGCTGATGGCCGGGCTGATGCTGATCGCCGCCGGCCTGCTGCGGCTGGGCACGCTGATGAAGTACATGCCGCAACCCGTGATCACCGGTTTCACCGCCGGCATCGCGGTCAGCATCTTCTCCAGCCAGGTCAAGGACGCGCTCGGCCTGCAGATGGGCGAAGTGCCCGTGGGATTCCTGGAGCGCTGGAGTGCGTACGGCACGCACCTGGCCAGTACCCAGCCGGCGGCCGTGGCGCTCACGGTACTGGGACTGGCGCTGATCTTCGGCCTGCGGCGCCGGCGGCCGAAGTGGCCTGGCTTCCTGATCGCGCTGTGCGCATGCACCTTCGTGGCGACGGGGCTGGGGCTGCCCGCCGAAACCATCGGCTCGCGCTTTGGCGACCTGCCCACGTCCCTGCCGCAATTCGAACTTCCGCACATTCCCTTCGATCGCTTCTTCGAACTGCTCCCGAGCGCGTTCACCATTGCCTTCCTGGCCGGCGTCGAATCGCTGCTGTCGGCGGTGGTGGCCGACGGAATGACCGGCGGGCGCCATCGTTCCAACGGCGAACTGGTGGCACAGGGCATTGCCAACGTGGGGTCGGCCCTGTTCGGCGGCCTGCCCGCCACCGGCGCGATCGCGCGCACCGCCACCAACATCCGTGCCGGCGGCCGCACGCCCATGGCCGGCATCCTGCACGCGGGTTTCCTGCTGCTGTTCGTGCTGCTGCTCGCGCCGCTGATGCGCTACGTGCCGCTGGCCGCGCTGGCGGCGGTGCTGCTGGTGGTGGCCTGGAACATGAGCGAGGCGGAGAACTTCCGCAACACCATGTCCGCGCCCTGGGGCGACCGGCTGGTGCTGCTGCTGACCTTCGTGCTGACGGTGATGTTCGACCTCACCATCGCGATCCAGGCGGGCGTCGTGCTGGCCGCCTTCGTTTTCATGTTCCGCATGGCCGAGGCGGTGGAGGTCAGCTCGGGCATCAGCATGATCGACGACGACCTGCATGCCGATCCAGGTCGTGAGGTCGATCTCGACCAGCGGGCGAAACTTCCCGCGGGTGTCGAGGCCTACCAGATCGGCGGCCCGCTGTTCTTTGGCGCGGCCAACCGCCTGGACAACCTGCTCGACCAGTTCTTCGAGCCGCCGAAGGTGCTGATCCTGCGCATGCGGCTGGTACCGGTGATCGATTCCAGCGGCGTGCATGCGCTCAAGAAGCTGGCCGAACGCTGCCATCGCCAAGGCATTGCGCTGATCGTCTCGGGCCTGCAGGAACAGCCCAACCGCGTGATCGCGAAGATGGGGCTGCACAATGGCCCGGTCGCGCTGCACCTGGCCTCGAATTTCGAGCGTGCGGTGAAGATGGCGAAGTCGATCATCGGGCTGCGCGTGGACTGATACCGGCCGCGGCACTGCCTTGCGGCTTGCGACGCGGTGGCGTCGAGCCTGGACGACGACGTAACGCGGCGTACGTTTTCCCGCCGTGGCGCAGAATGCCGCCCCATCACGAATCGATCATTGTGTGCCTGACAGCATCGGCACCCATGATGGCACCCGAGGGCAATGCACCGGCGCGGGGTTGGTTCGAAACGCGCCCACAACTGGTACAGACGGCGCAGGCAGGCGACTGGGACATCCGCCTTGCCGATGGCCCCATCGTGGCCACCGCGATCCACGACGGGCATGCGATTCGCCCGTCGCTGCACTCGCTGCTTGCGCTTTCCGACGAAGAACGCTGGCGCGAGGAGGACCCGCTGACGGGTCTGCTGACCAGCGCCGGCGACGTGCGCATCCGCGTGCCCGTGTCGCGTTTCGAGGTCGACCTCAATCGTCCGCGCGAGCTGGCCGTCTATGCGCAGCCGGAGCACTGCTGGGGACTGCAAGCGTGGAAGTCGCCGCTGCCCGCAAACGAGATCACGCGCTCGCTCGATCGCTGGGACCGCTTCTACGGCATGTTCGCCGAGCTCATCGAGCACATGCTCGAGCGCTGGCAGGCCGTGCTGCTGATCGACCTGCACAGCTACAACCATCGGCGCGACGGCGCCGCCGCGGCCTGCGCCCCACGGGCGGACAACCCCGACATCGAGCTGGGCCTGACCACCGCCGATCCCGACCGCTGGGGTGAAGCGACGGAACGCTTTGCCCAGGCCTTGCGCAGCGTCCCGGTCGCGGGGCGCACGCCGGACGTGCGCGCCAACGTGCGCTTCCCCACCGGCGGGCACTTCCCCGAATGGGTGTATGCCCGCTGGGGATCCCGGGTGTGCACGATCTCGCCCGAGTACAAGAAGATCTTCATGGACGAGTGGACCGGGCACGCGGACATCGCGGCGCTGCACGCACTCGAACGTGGCCTGCGCAAAGCCGTTGACGCCGTGCGGCCCGCCTTCCGGAAACGCGCCTAGTGGACGCGTTTGCACCGCCGCTGCGGGCCCTGCCCCCGATCGCGGCCGACGTCGATGCCGCGCTGCTGGCAATGGATGCCGAACTGGACTGGCTGCTGGCGCTCAACCCGCTCGGTACCGACGCGCTGTGGGATGAGTTCGACGCCAGCGGTCGCACCCGCGTCTCCGGCCTGCGCTATGCCGAGCCGCTGCTCGACCTCGACGCCATGCGCCAGCGGCTGCTTGCGCTGCCGGTCGACCACATCGAATCGCCGCTGCTGGCTGAGGTTCTGGGCGAAAAGCAGCGAGATCTCGCGCGCACCATCGAACTGGTCCGCCTGCGCGGCACCGAAGGCTTCATCGGCGCGAGTATCGAGCTGTTTGGTGGCGTCGAGGCGGACCTGCTGCAGCTGGCGCGCCGCATCCTTGCCGATGTCGAACCCGGTGAGCCGCTTGAGGCGGACATCGGTGTCGACGCGGTCGTGACCGCAGTCGAGGCCGAAGTCGCGTGGTATCGCGAACAGGCGCCGGATTTCGTGCTGGACGTGACCATCAACGCCGACGTCGGCTCGCTGATGATGGTTTCGCACGGCCGGCTGTACCTGGACGCGGACCTGCGCCTGCCGGCAGCGCGCCTGCAGCCCTTGCTGCAGCATGAAATCGGCACCCACGTGATCACCCACTACAACGGCGCGCGCCAGCCGCTGCGCCAGCTGGCAGTCGGCCTGGCCCAGTACGATCCGCTGCAGGAGGGGCTGGGCGTGCTGGCCGAATACCTGGCCGGCTACCTGCCGGGCGAACGGCTGCGCATCCTCGCCGCACGCGTGCTCGCCGCCGACATGGCGATCCACCGGCAGGGCATCCCGGAGATCTTCGCCTGCCTGCACGATTGCCACGGCTTCGCCACCGATGATGCCTTCGACGTGGCCGTGCGCGCACTGCGCGGCGGCGGACTGACCAAGGACGCGGTCTATCTGCGCGGCCTGCGCGAGCTCCTCGCCGACCTGCGCGAGGGCGGCGACTTCGCTGCGCTGTTCAGCGGCAAGTTCGCACTGGCCCACCGCGGGATCCTGGCCGCGCTGATCGACGACGGTTGGGTGGCGCCGCCGCGCCTGCTGCCGCGCTACGCCAGCGCCGACGGCTTTGCCCAAGTGCTCGAACGCTGCCGGACCGTCGACGTCGGGCAGCTCCACCATTCCCACCCCGCACCCCTTCCCCTCGAGGAACAACCTGCATGAGCGAGCGACCCCTGCGCCTGGGCTTCGTCGTCAACGACGTGGCCACCGAACAGGACAACTACACCACCATCCGATTGACGCGCAGGGCGCTCGGCATGGGCCATTCCGTTGCGTTGATCGGGCTGGAAGGCTTCATCTACGACCAGGACGGGCACGTGTACGCCAAGGCCCACGTGCCGCGCGGCGACGCCTATGCCGACGATGCGGCGCTGCTTGCGGAGATCCAGGACGAAGATGCCGCCGTCGAGCGCGTCAGCGTCGAGGAACTGGACGTGCTGATGCTGCGCAGCGACCCGGCCGAGGAGCTGGTCGACCGCCCATGGGCGCCCAACAGCGCGCTGCTGTTCGCCCAGCTGGTGGTGCGCCGCGGCGTGATCGTACTCAACGACCCGACCCATCTGACCGACGCCTCCAACAAGACCTACTTCCAGCATTTCCCCGAGGACGTGCGGCCGGTCACCTGCATCAGCCGCGATGCCGACGAGATCAAGGCCTTCATCGCCGCGCAGGGCGGACGCGGCGTGATCAAGCCCCTGCAGGGATCCGGCGGCCAGGGCGTGTTCGTGGTGAACGACGACGGCGGCGCCAACGTCAACCAGATGATCGATGCGGTGACACGCGACGGCTACGCGATCGCGCAGGAGTACCTGCCCAAGGCGGCCGACGGCGACCTGCGCCTGCTGACGCTCAACGGCCGGCCGTTGCAGGTGGACGGGCGCTACGCCTGCTTCCGCCGCTACAACGACAGCGGCGACGCGCGCAGCAACATCAGCGCCGGCGGCAAGATCGAACTGGCCGAGCCCGATGCGGACGCGCTGCGCCTGGCCGAACTGGTTGCGCCCAAATTGATCCGCGACGGCATGTACCTGGCCGGGCTCGACATCGTCGGCGACAAGCTGATGGAGGTGAACGTCGACACGCCCGGTGGCATCAACATGGCCGAAGAGCTGACCGGCGTGGACTTCAGTGGCCACATCATCGAGGACCTGGCGCGCAAGGTGCGGCTGCGCAACCAGTATCGCGGCAACCTGTCCAACGTGGAACTGGCGATGCTGTAAGCGGGCACCGCGTGTCCCACGCGCATGGTGCGCGGTGCGGATGGTAGCGGCAGCGCGCGCCAAGTCGATCCATGCATGCCCGGCATGCCTGGTTTGCGCTTGCAGCAAGTCGGGTGACATCGATGTGATTCGCGCCTTGCAAAGCCCGGCAGTCGGCGCCCCAACCGTTCACGTTCCTGACGTCTCCCGGGGCATCGCCGCACGCATGCAGCTTGCGCCGGGCCCGGCGTAGATCCCGCCTGCCCAGGGAAACGTCCAGAAGCGAGACTTATTCCGCTTCAGTGATCGCTCCACGCCAGTTTGTGATCGCAGCGCCGCGCCAACGTCGCCGTGGCCTATGCTCGCCCGGGCGCTGCATGCGCAGCCTAGGGAGGACACCATGACAACGAATACCAGCCCGCTCCGAACCGCGAACCCGCGGTCGCGCCACCGCATCGCCCTGGGCGCCACGCTCGCCCTGCTTTGGGCCGTGGTGCCGCTTGCGTCCGCACAGGACGACAAGATGACGATCATCGACACTCCGGACCAGCCGAACGCGATCGCGCTCGACACAGGCCCCTTGCCCGATGCGAAGCAGAAGGAAGCCTGGCATCGCCAGTACGGCAGCGTGTTCGCGCGCAATGTCACCGATGCCACGCTGACGCCGTTCCTGCCCGATCCGGCGAAGGCGACCGGCGCCGCGGTGATCGTGGCACCGGGCGGCGGCTTCCGCTCGCTGTCGATGGAGAACGAAGGCTGGGACGTGGCGCGCGCGCTCGCCGATCGTGGCGTCGCCGCCTTCGTGCTCAAGTACCGCCTCAACCAGACGCCGGCTGACCTTGACGGTTTCGCCAAGTCGATCCGCGACATGCTGGCCGGTCCGCGTCCGCCGCGCGATCCGGGTTCATCCGAGTCGGCAACCATGCTCGCGCCGCAGCTGGAAGATTCGCGCGCGGCCTTCGCCCTGGTGCGCAGCCGCGCCGAAGAGTGGAACGTGGATCCGGACCGCATCGGCATGATCGGCTTCTCGGCCGGCGCCATGCTGACGATGGTGACCGCGCTGTCGGGCGAAGACGCCAAGCCGGCCTTCATCGGCAACATCTATGGTCCGATCGCGCCGCTGGAAGTGCCGGCCGATGCGCCGCCGCTGTTCGTCGCGCTGGCTGCCGACGACGGCCTGTTCTCGAACACCGGCTTCGGCCTGATCGAGAGCTGGCAGAAGGCCGGGCGCCCGGTGGAGTTCCACTACTACGAGCGCGGCGGCCACGGCTTCGGCATGTACCCGAAGGACACCACCAGCACCGGCTGGTTCGAGGCCTGGGTCAGCTGGCTGAAGATGCACGGCATGCTGGAAGGCAAGGGCTCCTGAGGTCTTGAAGCAACCGGGCTGGTCCAGTCGGCCCGGTTGCAGTCGTTCCTCCGCCGCAAGGCCTGCACGCCTGTCGTCCCCGTCAGGACGGGAAGCGGGATCTCTCGGAGAGCGTGAGAACTGGAACTGTCATTTCGACCAAAGGGAGAAATCTGCAGTCCGGCAGACAAGGCAGATTTCTCCCTTCGGTCGAAATGACAAACAGCTATCGGATGGCCGCGCGATGGCCCGGACGGCAATGTGCTTTCGCGGAAATGCCGATCGACAGGGCCCAGTCCATCCCTAGTCCGATTCCTCCGCCGCCTCGCGCCCCTGCTGGCGGATCAGCGCCTCTTCGCGCGCATCGTTGATGGCATGTCGCACGCCGTCGATATCGGGGGCGGACTCATCGTGTTCGAACTCGCCGGTCAGCTCGCTGTCCGGCCGCAGTTCGCCGGCTTCGAACAGCGCCCACATTTCCTCGCCGTACCAGGTCTCCAGCAGCTCGGGCGCCCAGCCGCCGAGGCAGGCGGTGATGTTGTTCACATCACGCAGCAGCATGGTGCGCGCGGCGTTGTTGCCGGCGGCGCTGACCACCTGCGGGAAGTCGATGAGCACCGGCCCGTCGGCGGCGACCAGCACGTTGTAGGGCGACAGGTCGCCGTGCACCAGGCCGACGCACAGCATCTTCACCACCTGCCGCACCAGGAACCGGTGGAAGCCGCGCGCCTCGTCCGGCGACAGCTCCACCTCGCCCAGCCGCGGCGCCGAATGCCCGTTCGCATCCACCACCAGCTCCATCACCAGCACGCCGTGGAAATAGCCATGGGGCTCGGGCACGCGCACGCCGGCGTCGCGCAGCTGGTACAGCGCCTCGACCTCGGTGTTCTTCCAGGCCGCTTCCTGCTGCTTGCGCCCGTACTTGCTGGCCTTGCCGATCGCGCGCGCCTCGCGGCTGCCGCGCACCTTGCGCCCTTCCTGGTACTGCACGCGCTGCTGGAAGCTGCGCTGGGCCATGTCCTTGTACACCTTGGCGCAGCGGATCTCTTCGCCCGCGCGCACCACGTACACGGCCGCCTCCTTGCCGCTCTTGAGCGGACGCATCACGGCATCGATCACGCCGTCTTCGATCAGCGCCTGCAGGCCTGCGGGAGTTTTCATGGCACCTCTTGAGGAAACGGGTCGACGGCGCGCCCGGTTCGACACCGGAACCGGCGCCGTCCGGCGCGCCAGAGTGCGCGAACGATACACTGCGCGTCCCTGATCCCGTGGCACATCATTCATGTCCGACCCGGTTCGACTGGCCAGGCGCGTGGCCGAACTGGCGCGGTGTTCACGCGCCGACGCCGAACAGTACGTCCAGGGCGGCTGGGTGAAGGTCGACGGCCAGGTGGTGGAAGAGCCCAATCGCATGGTCACGGAGGAAGCGGTCGAGATCGACGACGCCGCGCAGCTGCAGGCCAGCGAGCCCGCCACCCTGCTGCTGCACAAGCCACCCGGTTTCGACGCGATCACGGGCGCCAACCCGGCCGCGGCCCTGGTCACGCCCGCCACGCGATGGAGCGAGGATGCCAGCGGCGTGCGCCCGCTCCAGCAGCATTTCCAGCGGCTGGTGCCGCTGATGCCGCTGGAGCGCGAGGCCAGCGGGCTGGTCGTGCTGAGCCAGGACGGCCGCGTGCGGCGGCGGCTGGCCGAGGACGTGGACACCATCGAGCAGGAATTCATCGTGGAGGTCGACGGTACGTTGGGCCCGTGGGGCCTGAGCCGGCTCAACCACGGCCTGGTCTACGAGGGCCGGCCGCTGCCGCCGTGCAAGGTCAGCTGGCAGAACGAGATCCGCCTGCGTTTCGCGATCAAGGCCGTGCGCGACGGGCAACTGCGCGACATGTGCGCGCAGGTGGGCCTGAAAGTGGTGTCCATCCGCCGGATCCGCATCGGCAGGATTCCGCTGGCGAAGATGCCCGCCGGCAGCTGGCGCTACCTGCCGGTGGGCGAAAAGTTCTGAGTCGGCCGTCCAGTCGATCGAAGTGCGGGCGCGGGCGTCGCTGCCCTGTTCGCCTCAGCGCGCCACCTGCCGCCCGCGATCGATCGTGAATTCCACGCGCTGGCCGGCGATGTCCGGACCCGGCTGCCCCGATCCCACCCAGATGCGATAGCGTCCCGGCATCACCTGGCGGTCGCCTTCCACATCGACCGCACTCAGGTCGCGCGGGTCCAGCTCGAATTCCAGCGTGCGGGTTTCGCCCGGGGCCAGCGTCACCCGCTGGAATCCGCGCAGCGCGATCCGCGGCACGCCCTCCAGCTCCGGGAACTCCAGGTAGAGCTGGGCGACCTCGTCGCCGGCGCGTTCGCCCGCGTTGCGCAGCTGCGCGCTCACGCGGACCCCTTCCGAGGCACCGCCGGCCGCGGGTACAAGCTGCAGCGGCGCGTAGGCGAAGCGCGTGTAGCTCAGGCCGTGTCCGAAGGGATACACCGGGGTGCCTTCGAAGTAGCGGTAGGTGCGGCCGCGCATGTCGTAGTCGCCGAACGGGGGCAGCTCGTCGACCGAGCGGTAGAAGGTCAGCGGCAGGCGACCGGCCGGATTGACGTGGCCAGCCAGCACGTTGGCCACGGCCAAGCCGCCGGACTGGCCCGGATACCAGGCCTCGACGATGGCGTCGGCGTGCGCCTTCGCCCAGGCCAGGTTGACCTGGCTGCCGTTCATCAGCACCACCACCAGCGGCTTGCCGGTGGCGCGCGCGGCCACCAGCAGCGCCTGCTGGTCGGCCAGCAGGTCCAGCGAGGTCTTGTCGCCGCCCTTGAAGCCTGGCACCTCGATCGGCGCTTCCTCGGCCTCCAGGTCCGAGGTCAGCCCGACCACCGCCACCAGCACGTCGCTGTCGGCGGCCGCCGCGCGCATGTCGGCTTCGGGCGTGTCGGACACGCGTTTCCAGACCATGCCGATGCCGGTCAGGATCCGCGCCTCGGTGGTCACGGTCACCGGATAGCGCCGGCCGCCCTCCAGGCGCACGGTCTTCATGGTGGGCAGGCTGTTCCAGGACGCGCCGCGCAGGTCGACGAAGGGCTGGCCGTCGAACCGCATCTCGCCGTTGAAACCGCCGATGCCGAGCCGGTAGAGGCCGGTTTCCGGCGGAACGAGGTAGCCGCTCCACTGCACGCGGTGCACGTCGCGCACCTGCGCCAGGTCGAGGCTGCGCGAGTTGACGTCGGCCTCGACGCGGGTCACGACCGGCTCGGCCTCGAACCCGGTGCGCTGCACCCAGGCATCAAGTTCGCCCGGCCCGAAACGCGCCGGCGGAACTGCGGCCGCGTTGTAGTAGCGGGCGAGCAGGCCGGGTGCGCCGTCGGGCGTGCGCAGCGCGCTGGTGGGCACCGGATCGCCGTCGGTGAAGGTCTCGCCGAACGGCACGTGGCGCACCTGCGCGTCCGGCATGGCGCGGCGCAATCCTTCGAGCACGGACACCGGCGCCGCCGACTGCGGCGATGAATAGTTGCCGCGGAGCACGCGGGTCGCGTCGCCCAGCGGCCCGATCACCGCGACACGCGTGTCCGCGCGCAGCGGCAGCACGCCGTCGTTCTTGAGCAGCACAAGGCTCTTTTCCGCCGCTTCCAGCGCGACTGCGCCATGCGCCGGCGTGCCCACATCGGCGGGCGATGCGCTGTCGATGGACAGAGGACGCAGGCCCGGCAGGTCGCCGGTGCGGTAGCGCGCCGCGAACAGCCGCACCAGGGCGCGGTCGATGTCGGCCATCGACAGCAACCCGCGTGCCAGCGCCTCGCGGTAGGGCTCGGCCAGGCCATCGGTATCGGTGAGCGTGGCGCCGCTGCATTCGTTGTCCACGCCCGCGCGCATCGCCGCCGCCACCGCGCTCGCGGGGTCCGGGGCGAAATGATGGTGCTTGCGGATGTCGGTCACGGCATCGCAATCCGACACCACATAGCCCTTGAACGACCAGGCATCACGCAGGTAGTCCTTGAGCAGCATGTCGCTGGCGCAGGCGGGCTGGCCGTCGATGCGGTTGTAGGCACACATCACCGACGCGGCGCCACCCTCGACGATCGCGGCGCGGAAGGCAGGCAGGTAGGTGTCCTCCAGGTCACGCCTGGACACGAACACGTTCGCCTCGTGCCGCGTGGACTCCGGGCCGCTGTGCACCGCGTAGTGCTTGGGCGTGGCGACGACGTCGATCCAGTCCGGGTGCGCGCCCTGCATGCCGCGCACGTAGGCCACGCCCATGCGCGCGGCGAGGAACGGATCCTCGCCGTAGGTTTCCTGGCCGCGGCCCCAGCGCGGATCGCGGAAAATGTTGATGTTGGGCGACCAGGTGTTGAGGCCCGTGCCGATGCGCCCGGTGCGCCCGGTCTGCCGCGCCAGTGCATGCAGGCCTCGCACCTCGGTGCTGATCACCGCGGCCACGCGCTGCACGAGTGCGTCGTCGAAGCTCGCCGCCAGCCCGATCGGTTCGGGGAAGTTGGTCGTGGGCAGCGAGCCCATCGCCCCGTGCAGCGACTCGGTCCACCAGTTGTAGGACGGCACGTCCAGCCGATCGATGGCCGGCGCGGTGTTGAGCAGCTGCGCCAGCTTCTCGTCGGTGGTCATGCGTGCGACCAGTTGCGTAGCCAGCGCCTCCGCCCCGCCCGCCTGCGTGCCACGCGCCCCGCCCTGCTGCGCGGCCAGCGGCGCCATCGTGATCATCGCCAACAGCGCCACGGCGCAACGTATCCGGTGCAACGGATGCATCCTGCTCTCCTCGGTGGGCCCGCCGTAGGGTGGACACGGAGTCCCGGCGGCATGCGCAGCCAGCCTGCTTCGGCGGCGCGTCAGGGATGATTGCACGGCGGCGCCTGGCGACTGATCGAGATTCGCGCCGCCGACTTGCCAGTTTGGTGATGGCGGTGCGAATGCGCCCACGCGGCCTGCACGTGCCCGTGAGCCGGCCGATGCTGGTAACAGGCATGGCCGCGACCGTTTGGACTGTCGTCCCGGGCGACTACAATTGCCCGCTTCCCGCATCCCGGCACGCGCATGGCCCTGAACTCGACGATCTACAAGCTGGAGCTGCAGGTCAGCGACATGGACCGGCATTACTACGCCAGCCACAACCTCACCCTCGCCCAGCACCCGTCGGAAACGCCGGCGCGGTTGATGGTGCGGCTGATCGCGTTCGCCCTGTACGCCCATGAGCGCCTGGAGTTCGGCCGCGGGTTGAGCACCGACGAAGACCCGGACCTGTGGCTGCGCGATTACACCGGCGACATCGACCTGTGGATCGAGCTGGGCCAGCCCGACGAGAGCCGCGTCCGCAAGGCCTGCGCCCGCGCGCGCCAGGTGGTGGTGATCAACTACAGCGGCAACGGCGCCGAAATCTGGTGGAACAAGGCCGCCAGCGCGCTGTCACGGCTGAAGAACCTGACCGTGATCGACCTGGCGCCGGACGACATCGAGGTCATCGTCGGGCTGCTCGAACGCGGCATGCGCCTGACCGCGATGATCCAGGACGGCGAACTGCAGCTGATGAGCGATCGCCAGAACGTCGCGCTCACGCCGCGCGTGCGGATCGCCGCTGCCGGCTGAGCACGCGCGGCGGGCATGGCGAGCGTCACACCGCCGTTGACCCTCGGCCTGCAGTGGTCGCCGCGCGGCTTCAGGCCCGCTTCGACGAGATCCACGCGTGGATCAGCCCGGCCTGGAAAAACTGCACCGGCGGCTCGAAACCACCCGCCGCGATGATCGAGGCCACATCGGCCGCGGGAATCACCGCGACGTCCTCCGAATAAGCCGCCCGCATCCGCTCGATGGCCTCGGCAGGCACGTCGGCGGCGGCCATCATGCGCGTCCACGCAGGCAGCAGCACTTCGTAAGCGGCCGAGTGCACGTCCGACGCGAGATCCGAGCTCGCCAGCAGCCCGCCAACGCGCAGGCGCGTCGCGATCGCGCGGAAGAATTGCGTGCGCTGCACCTGGTCGACGAGGAACTGCGACACCAGCAGGCAGGTGGCCGCATCGAACGGCGCATCCGCGGGCAGCGATTCCAGGAACCCCTGGTGGAAGCGACAGCGCTGCGCGAAGCCCTCGGCCTCGGCCCGCTCCCGGCACGCCGCGAGCATGGCGCCGGAGGGTTCCACCGCGGTGAACGTCCACCCCGGGAAGCGGCGCGCCAGATGGGCCATCTCCTGGCCCGTGCCGACGCCGACGCACAGCACGCGCGCGTCCTGCGGCAGCCCCGCGAGCAGGGGCTCCAGCATGAGGTAGAGACAGTCGCGGATGGCAGCGGTCTTCGCCCACCGGCTGTCGTATCCGGCGGCCTGCTGGTCGAACAGGGCAACGATCTGGTCGGATTGCATCGCGGCAGCTTAGCGCAGGCTGCCGGGGCGGCGTCCATCGTCAGGTGGCATCGAAGGCACCCACTTGCGCCGGGCACGGCACCCTGCACCGGGCGCGCGCGTTCACGCGCGTTCGCGTGGCTGTCCGCTAGCCTGCCAGGCTTGAGTGCGCCTCAAACGTGGCCTGCTCGCGCGCGACGCAGGCAATGCGTGCGCTGCCCCCGTATTCCCTGCCCAGGACCTCGAAAGTCGACATGTGGAAAGAGAGGATCAAGGCCGATTTCCAGCTCGCGACCGTCCTCATGTTCGCCGCGATCACGGTGTTGGGGGTCACCCCGTTCGCCGTGTACAGATTCATGTCCGGCCAGCCCCTGACGGGCATCATCGATCTGCTCATCGTCGCCTGCATCAGCGTGGGCGCAGTGCATGCGTGGCGAACCGGGCGCACGGACGGCGCGGCGACCTTCCTGGCGGTCAGCTACTCGATCGGATGCATCGGCATCGCGCATGTGGCTGGCCTGTCTGGAGTGCTCTGGCTGTATCCGGTCCTGGTGGCCAACTTCCTGCTGGTGCGGCGCAGGCCCGCGCTGCTCATGTCGGTGGTCGCCATCACCGGCGTCGTGCTCAGCGACCCGGCGCTGGGCACCGCTGCGCACAAGATCGGCTTCATCACCACCGCGGTCGTGGTGAGCCTGTTCTCCTTCGTCTTCGCGTCGCGCGCAGCAGTACAGCGCTCGCAGCTGCAGGCGATCGCGCTGCGCGATCCGCTCACTGGGGCGGGCAACCGCCGCGGCATGGAGGCCGAACTGGAGATCGCCATCGCCTCCAGCGTCCGCAGCGGCGTGCCGATGGGGTTGCTGGTGTTCGACCTCGACAACTTCAAACAGATCAACGACAGCTTCGGCCACGAGGCCGGTGACGAGGTGCTGGTGCAGATCGCCGACGTGGTCCGCGCCAGCACGCGCATGGACGACCGCTTCTTCCGGCCGGGCGGCGAGGAGTTCGTGCTGCTGCTGCCGGGCGCGACCGCAGGCTCGCTTCGCGAGGTCGCCGAGAAGCTGCGCAGCGCGGTGGAGCGGGAAGTCCAGGCGCAGGGACGCACCGTCACCATCTCGGTCGGGGCCACCCCGTTTCACCCCACGGACTCTCCCGGCGAATGGCTGGCCCGCGCCGACGCGGCCATGTACGAGGCCAAGCGCACCGGGCGCAACCGCACGGTGGTGACAGGCCTGCGATAGTCGCAATACCAACCCGGGCGGCCATCCAGCGAGGTGCCTCGCGACGGCCGAGGTTGGTCATGCCGGACGCGGTACCACCGCCGACAGGTGGCGCATCGCCTGCTGGCCTGGGCCGGGCGCGAAGTCGCCGCGGTCCGATGGCGCCATGTTGCCGCGACGCAGGCTGGCGCATAATCCCCCTGACGACTGCACCGCAGTCAGCGCCAGAGCGCCAGGAGAAGAAATGAGCAAGGGCCTGAACCAGAAGAAGGAACAGAAGAAGAAGCCGGCCAAGACCATGAAGGAGAAGAAGGCCGAGAAGCGCGAGAAGACCGAAACCAAGCGCTTCGGACCCGCCTGAGCAGAGCCTGTCTCAAAAGCACCAGGGGGTGGAGTCAGAGGGACGCGACTCCACCCGCCAGCGGCCCAGGTCTGCGGGTCCGCCGACTACCATCCGATGATGGGCTAGCCCGACCGAACCCGAACATGGGGCCGGAAAGCGGCATCCGGCCTGCGGTGACGATCCCCGCAGGCGCTAGCCGAACGCGCCCAGCACCCCGGCCACGTTGGTCCCGATCTCCTTCACCGCGTAGCCGCCTTCCTGCACCAGCACGGTGGGCAGTCCCAGCGCCGCCATGCGCGCGCCCAGCTGCGGAAAATGTGCGGCGCCGAGCCGGAACGCGCTGATCGGATCGCCTTCGTAGGTGTCCACGCCCAGAGACACCACCAGCGCGTCCGCGCCGAAAGTGGCTACCGCCTGCAGCGCGGTATCCAGCGCCTGCGCGTATTCGTCCCAGGTGGTGCCGCGCGGCAGCGGCAGGTTGAGTGTGGCGCCCTCGCCCGCTCCCGCGCCGCGTTCGTCGGCATAGCCGAGGAAGTAGGGGTATTCGGTTTCGGGCGTCCCGTGGATGGAGACGAACAGCACGTCGCCGCGCTCCCAGAAGATGTCCTGGCTGCCGTTGCCGTGGTGGTAGTCCACATCCAGCAGCGCGACGCGCTGGAAACCGCGATCGCGCAGCCGCTGTGCCGCCAGCGCCGCATTGTTGAGATAGCTGTAGCCGCCATAGCTGCCGCGCGCCGCGTGGTGCCCCGGCGGCCGGCACAGCGCATAGGCCGCACGCTCGCCTTCGGCCACCAGTTCGGCGGCCGTGAGCGCGCACTGCGCCGCGGCGAACGCGGCATCCCAGGTGCCGGCGACGATCGGCGTCCCTGCATCGAAGGCGTAATAGCCCATCGCCCCGTTGATACCGGTCGGCACCCGGTCCTGGCGCAGCCCGCGCGCCGGAAAGCCGCTGGGCAGCATCGATCCACCGCGCCCTTCCGCCTGCCAGCGTGCGTAAGCGGTGCGCAGGAACTCCACCAGTCCCGCCTCGTGTACGCCCAGCAGGACATCGACCGCGAACGGACGTGGCCCCACCAGTGCATGCCCTGCCTCGACCAGCGCTTCGCGGATGTACTCCGCGCGCTCGGGACACTCGTAGCTTGGCACCAGCTCGGCGCGATGGAGTTCGACCCCGCCGGCGTGGCGCTGGTGCAGGGGCGAGTGGACGATCTTCATGACGGCTCCGCGCTGGCGTGGCGGTCGATGCTACGCAAGCGTCGCGACTTTGCGAAGACAGAACCGGGCCAGTGCGGTGCGAAAGCGGGCCAGGGTGAAGTTTTCGTCCCGCACGCGCAGCCCTGCAGGCTGCGAAAGGTGGTGCCGGGCTTCGCCGGGAAGCTGCACCTCCAGCCCGCGCTCGACCGACCGGCGCGGAGCCGGCGATGCCGACCGTGCTCATGCCGCATCTCCCGGTGAATCGCCCGCGTCCGGTGCACACAGCCATGCCGACGCCGCCGCCAGCATCGCCTCGAGGCCCGTCCTGAGCGTGGGGTCGAGCACCGGCGCGAAGCGCGGCGAGTGGTTGTCGGGGATGTCCTTCACCGTGCCAGCCTGCCGGTGTTGCTCGTACGTGGCTGGATCGGTGCCGCCGACGAACCAGAACACGTACGGCACGCCCCAGCTGCGGCCGAAAATGCTGAAGTCTTCGCTGGCGGCGGAGGGCCTGGTTTCCCGGGCGCGATCGCCGAACTGCGCGTGGAACGCGGCCACCACCTTCGCCGTCGCGACGTGGTCGTTCTCGGTCAGTGGATAGCTGCTGAGCGTGGTGAACTCCGGCTCCTTCAGCGCGGCCGAGGCATGCGCCTCGGCGCAGCAGATCCTGCGCACCGCATCCAGCATGTGCGCGCGCACGCGCTCGTCGTAGGTGCGCATGTTGAGCTTGATCGTGGCCTCTTCTGGAATGATGTTCTCCTTGGTGCCGGCCTGCAGCGAGCCCACGGTGAGCACCGCGCTGTCCAGCGGCGCGACCTCGCGCGAGACGATGGTCTGCAGGCGCAGCACGGTGGACGCCGCCATCACCACCGGGTCGACCGAGTTCTGCGGCTGCGAGCCGTGCGCGCCGCGGCCGAACATCCGCACCTGCAGGCTGTCGCCCGCCGACAGGATCACCCCAGGCCGATAGCTCACGCTGCCAGCCGCGCCCACCATCACGTGCTGGCCCAGCACCACGTCGGCACGCGGCAGGCCGGCCTTGTCCCAGTCCTCGACCATCGCGCGCGCGCCCTGGGCGGTCTCCTCGCCGGGCTGGAACACCACCAGCAGCGTGCCGCGCCAGGCGTCGCGCGCTTCGGCCAGCAGCCGTGCCGCGCCCATCAGCCAGGCCATGTGCAGGTCGTGCCCGCAGCTGTGCGCCACACCGGGCACCTGGCTGGAATACGGCAGCCCGGTGTCCTCGTCCATCGGCAGCGCATCCATGTCGCCGCGCAGCAGCACCGTGGGGCCGTCACCGTTGCGCAGCACGCCGACCACGCCGGTCACGCCCACGCCGCGGCTGACCTCGTAACCGAGCCGTTCTATCCAGTCGGCGGCAATGCCTGCGCTGCGCTCTTCGCGCATGGAGAGCTCGGGGTTGCGGTGCAGGTCTTCGTAGATGGCCAGCAGCTCCGGGGCCATGGCCTTGAAGCGCGATTCGAGCGCTTTCACCAGCGGGTTCATCACCATGCCTCCGACCGGATGGTGGCTGGAGCATAGAACATCAACGGCGACGGGTTGACGGCTCCTGTCCGTGCGCGCCGCAACCCCGGCAACCTCCCCGCGCCTTCCGCCGCGCACACGCGCCGCCCGTCATCAGCGGGCCGGTCGCGGGGTCCGTCGGGCCGTTCCGATTCCCGGCAGGCATCGCTGCGGACGGATATGGAATCGCAGCCGGTTTGCGCGCCCCGCGCCGTCCCCGACGTGGCAACCTGCCCTGCGCATCTCCTTTCCCGACATCGCGAGCGACCAATGACACAGCTGCCATTCCGCCCCATCGCCCTGCTGCTGGGCGCCCTGTTCCTTGCATGCTTCGTCATGCCGGTTGCGCTGGCGGGTGAAAAGCAGACCTTCGTCCTCGTGCATGGCGCGACCGCCGGCGGCTGGGAGTGGAAGCGCACCGGCCAGTTCCTCACCGACGACGGGCATACCGTGTACCGCCCCACCCTCACCGGCCTGGGCGAGCGCGAACACCTCAACAGCAGCGAGGTCGACCTGCAGACGCACATCGACGACATCGTCAACCTGATCCTGTTCGAGGACTTGCACGACGTCGTGCTCACCGGACACAGCTACGGCGGCATGGTGGTTACCGGCGTGATGGACCGGATCCCCGAACGCCTGCGCCACGTGGTGTTCCTCGACGCCGCCGTGCCCGAGGACGGCCAGTCGATCTGGGACCTGTTCGGCAGCCGCGGACCGATGCCCGCCGACCGCTTCCGCGACGGCTTCATGCAGGTGCCGTGGGTGAAGCCGGGCGACAAGCCGCCGTACAGCGTCAAGCATTCGATCAAGTGCTTCGAGCAGCCAGTGTCGTATCGCAATCCCGCCGCGCTTGCGCTGCCGGTCACCTATGTGGCCTTCGTGCCGGCGGACCAGTCGGTCGAACAGCGGGCGAAGACCGACAAGAGCTGGCAGAACGCGCAGGCACGTGGATGGGCCATCCACAGCTTTCCCGGTGGCCATGTCGCCCACCAGGAAGACCCGCGCGGCGTGGCGACGCTGATCGCGCAAGCGGCCGATGCTGGCGACGGCGATCAGTGAAAGCGGCGGGAGACGCTACTTGCGCACCTCGCAGCCAGGGTCGCGGGAATCAGCGGTCGTCGAATGGAATGCCGGCGGTCAGGGTCCGCACTGCCACTG
This sequence comes from Luteimonas sp. A482, assembly GCF_054072655.1. Taxonomy (NCBI): domain Bacteria; kingdom Pseudomonadati; phylum Pseudomonadota; class Gammaproteobacteria; order Lysobacterales; family Lysobacteraceae; genus Luteimonas; species Luteimonas sp. A482. The sequence goes on along the minus strand of NZ_JBSVRO010000001.1, from coordinate 1,743,584 downwards.
CCCCGTGACTGTACGCCTGGCACCATCGGCGCGGTGGTAGGTCAGGGTCGCCGGGCTCGGCGGTGATTCGCCGCCACCGGAGGCCGGTCCAGTGGGCTCGATGTCGATGATCTTGCCGGCGCCGTGGAAGCGCGCGCCGCGCAGCATCGCGTTGAAACCGCCGGGCGCGGCCACCGCCTCCACTTGATCGCCCAGCTTGACCACGCCGCGCGCAGGGTCGTCCGATGCCACGTGGCCCCTGGCGAGCAGCAGCATGTCGCCGTCGACGCTGAATCCGCAGGCCAGTTCACCCTCGAGCGTGAGCGCCTCCAGGTCGGAAGATGACAGCGCTTCGAGTTCAATTGCCGAGCCGTCGCCGCCTGTGGTCACTCCACGAACCGCCGAGGCTTGCCGAGTATTCCCCGGCAGGCCGGCGTGGTCCGCCGCAGGGCCTGCCGCTTGTTCATCCGGCGCGGATGAAGCCGTGCTCGTGGCGGACGCTGGCACCTCGTCTGGCACCTTCCCGTCCTGTTGTCCCTGGCAACCCGACAGCAGCAGTGCCAGCACGACGAGCGCGGCGCGCAGCACATCGCCTCCGCGCGTGCTCACGACGCCAGCCTTGTACGGCCTGCCGGGGTAGTCGGCGGCACCGGCTGCCCCGTGGGCGCGTTCAACAACGCGATATCGGTCCCGCCACGCGCATCGAGCAGCCCCGGAGTGCCCGAGCAGTGCGCATAGGCTTGGCAGTCGCTGCAGTAGCACGCCGCCCCTGCGTATGTGCCGTGCGCATCGGTCTCGCCGCGCAGCGTCCTGCAGCGGCATTGCAGCTGGATGGACATGGCATCCCTCCCTATTGGATGGCGGCAGCATGGCTGCTGCTGGCGCAAGGGCGCGTGCAGGGGGGGGTAGCCGGCTGCGTGCCGAGTGTGCCGCGCCGCGACCACCCGGCGTGCCCGTGCTCGCTCACCCTGTCATCTCGACCAGAGGGAGAGATCTGCTGTCCCGAGCCTGAGATTTCTCCCTTTGGTCGAAATGACAAGCACACGCACTCCGCGCCCCACACCCACACGATATCCCTGCCCCTCAGCCTGCCCCTCAGCCTGCCCCTCGGCCTGCCCCTCGGTCTGCCCCTCAGCCTGTCATCTCGACCGAAGGGAGAGATCTACCGTTGAGGGGGGACGGATTTCTCCCTTCGGTCGAAATGACACAGGGGAGGTTTCTTCCCTCGTTGTAATACCAAAGACCAAACTTGACGACGCACTCGCGGCACGCCCCCGTCGGCCATGCCTCAAGCCCCGTCACCCATCCCCGCATCGAACCCCGGTGCCGCCATGAAGTGCCGCGGCTCCCCACTGATCGGATCCTCGAACGCCAGCGCATGGGCAAACAGCCGCAGTGTGCGGCCCGGGTCATCCGGCGCCTGCGCTTGCAGCAGCGGATACAGTCGATCGTGCAGGATCGGCGCACCCAGCGCCGCCATGTGCACGCGCAGCTGGTGCTTGCGCCCGGTGACGGGTTCCAGGCGATAGGTCCAGGCGCCCTCGCCGCGCGCGACCACCTCGATCACGGTCTCGCTGTTGGGCTCACCAGGCACTTCGTGCATGCGGAAGAACGGCTCGCCGCGCTCCAGCCGGCTGCGGTGCACATGCGGAAACGCCAGCCCGGGCAGCGGCGGCGCGATCGCGAGGTAGTGCTTGCGGATGCGCCGCTCGCGGAACAGCGCGTGGTATTGCGCGCGGCTGCCGGGATGCGCCGAGAACAGCACCAGGCCGGCGGTGTCGCGGTCGATACGGTGCAGCGGGACCAGCGCCGGATTGTCGAAGCGGCGGACCAGGCGGGTCAGCAGCGTCTCGCGCACGTAGGCACCCGTCGGCGCCACCGGCAGGAAGTGCGGCTTGCAGGCCACCACCAGGTGCGCATCGGCATGCAGCACGGCTTCGGCGAGGGGGATGTCGGGCTCGTCGGCCACTTCGCGGAAATAGCGGACCTCGGCGCCCGCGCGATATGCAGCCGATACATCAAGCGCGCGCCCCTCCGCATCGAGCACGCGTCCACGCGCGAACCGACTGCGCCAGGTGGTTTCGTCCACGCCGGGGAAGTGCGCAGCCAACGCCTCGAGCACCGTCGTCCAGGGCCCGCGCGGAAGCTGCAGGCGGCTGGGCGGCAGCGATCCCTGCATGCCGCCGCCCTCCTCGTGGGCGCCCTGCCGAGTTTCCTCGTGAGTCGTGATGCGCGGCAATCCAGTACTCGCGCGGCGCTAGCTGCCGCGCAGGCGCAGCGTCAGTCCCTTGAGGAAATTGCGCAGCAGCTGGTCGCCGGCGAGGCGGAAGTTGCGGTGCCCGGCCTGCCGGAACAGCGCCGAGAGCTCGGGCTTGGTTACCGGGAAGCCGGCGTCGGCAAACACCTGGTGCATGTCCAGGTCCGACAGCTCGAATGCGACCCGCAGCTTCTTCAGCACCACGTTGTTGCTGATGCGCTTCTCCACCGGCCGCGCGGGCTTGCCCTCCTCGCGACCGCGCAGATGCACGATCAGCCCGTCCAGCACATGCGCCAGCGCCTCGTCGCTGCAGGCCTGGTAACCCGGTTCCTCTTCCTTCAGCAGCATCGCGCGCACGTCTTCGCGCTCCAGGGCGAACGCCGGATCCGCCAGGTGGGCGATATCGACGACCTTCTGGTCGCTCAGATCGAGCATGTAACGGAGGCTGCGCAGGACGTCGTTGGTGATCATTGAACCGGAACCGGCGTGGGAATGCGGTGCAGTCTACCGACTGCCCGCTGCCTGCGCGAAACGTCAGCCCAGTTGCCCGAGCGTGGGATAGTCGGTGTAGCCGCGCTCGGCACCGCCATAGAACGTCGACGGATCCGGCTCGTTGAGATCGGCACCCACGCGGAAGCGCTCGACCAGGTCCGGGTTGGCCAGGTACGGCCGCCCGAAGGCCACCGCATCGGCGATGCCCGAGGCGATCAGCGCTTCCGCGGTTTCGGCCTTGTAGCCGCCGCAGAAGACCAGCACGCCGGCAAACGCCTCGCGCAGGGCGCCGCGGAAGTGGTCGCTGAGCTTGGGCCCGCCCGCCCAGTCGGGCTCGGCGATATGCAGGTAGGCGATGCCGCGCCGGTCGAGTTCCCGCGCCAGGTACAGGGCGCTCTCCTCGGGTTCGTCGTCGGAGATGCCGTGCCCGGTGAATCGCGGCGACAGCCGCACGCCGACGCGGTCCGGGCCCAGTTCGGCGATCACCGCGTCCGCCACGTCCAGGGTGATGCGGGCGCGGTTCTCCAGCGAACCGCCATAGCCGTCGCAGCGCCGATTGCTGTTGGTCGACAGGAACTGCTGCAGCAGGTATCCGTTGGCGGCGTGGATCTCGACCATGTCGAAGCCGGCGCGGTCGGCGCGTCGTGCCGCCTGCGCGTAGTCGGCGACGATGCCCGGGATCTCGTCGGTCGCCAGTGCGCGCGGCATCGCGCTGGGCACGTTGCCCGGCGTGCCATCGGCCTGCACGACAAAGCACTTCGCCCCTTTGGCGACGATCGCCGAAGGCGCCACCGGATCGGCACCATCGGGCTGCACCAGCGGATGCGAGATGCGTCCCACATGCCAGAGCTGCGCGGCGATGCGTCCGCCCTGCACATGGACGGCGTCGGTCACCAGCCTCCAGCCGGCTTCCTGCGCATCGGTGTGGATCCCCGGCGTCCAGGCATAGCCCTGGCCCTGCGGCGAGATCGGCGTGGCCTCCGACACGATCAGTCCGGCGTCGGCGCGCTGTGCGTAGTACTCGGCATTCATGGCGGTTGGCACGTCGCCGGGCTGGCCAGCACGCGAGCGGGTGAGCGGCGCCATGAATACACGATTCGGCAGCATGAGGGAGCCGGTCTTGAGCGGTGCCAGCAGATGCGGATGCATGGGATCTCCAAATGATTGTGGGATGGGACGGACGCGCTGCGGTACGCGCATCGAATCCGGGTAGCAAATTCAGCCGTGACGCGCGCGGTGGCGTTCCAGTGCGCGCGAGACCCGATGCAGCGCCGCATCGACCTCCTGCGCAAAGCCACCTGCGAGCAACTCGCGGACCGCCGAATGCGCGGCGCAGACGATGCGGACGTCGGCCCAGCGCGAAGCCAGCCCGCGTGCCCACGCAACATAGGCATCCGCGGCACCGGCCTCTGGCCTGAGCGCGCGCGACAGCAATGGATGCATGCGCAGCGAGGATTGCGGAAGCACCCGTCGCAGCCATCGCGGCGGGGTCACCACGTTGAGCGTGTCGTCCACGTGCACGATGCCCGCCTGGCGATGGCGCATCAGGACGGACGCCACATGCACGCGTTCGTCGGGACAGATGAAGTCCACCCCGTCGGGCACCGAAAGGTCGAACACATCGGCAAGCGGGTGGTCCTCGCCCCACTCCTCCACCGGCGCGCCGGCCCACGGAAGCGAAGGCAACAGCCGGCGATGGCGCGCGGTGCCGTGCAGGGCAGCCGACGGAAACAGCCGCTGCGTCGCCTCGACGTGCAGGGTATGGAACGGGTGTACGTGCACCACCGCATCCACGCGTTCGCCATTGCCGGTGAGCGACAGCAGCGCGCCGCGCGCTGCATCGTCCAGGGGGCAGCCGTCGATGACCACGAACCGCCCATTGTCGCGCCGCACCAGCGACATGTGCGTGCCCACATCGAGCACGCCCGCGACCCGGTGCACGCCGCGGATATTCCAGAAGGTTTCGGCAAGTTTCTGCATGGCAGAAGGATAGGCGGCGAATGGTGAAGACGCTGCGCTTGCGCCGCGCTCGGGCTGCCATCCCCAGAGGGCCTGCGCCTCCACCTCAAAGGCCATCGCCACGGACGCCTGCGCGCGCGCCGATGTCGATCTGCAGCCCCCTGCTTCGTCGTCACACCACAGGCGACCGATGCCCGGCACCATGCAGACCAGGAGACACACGATGCGCGTGATGGTGTTCGTGAAAGCTACCGAGGACAGTGAACAGGGCCTGCTGCCCACGGCGGAGGCTCTCGAAGCGATGGGCCGGTTCAATGAAGAACTCGCCAGCGCAGGCGTGATGCTGGCCGGTGCCGGGCTCAAACCCACGTCGCAGGCCCGGCGCATCGCGTTCGATGGCCCGAGGCGCTCGGTCATGGACGGGCCGTTCACTGAAACCCGCGAGCTTGTTGCCGGGTTCTGGCTCTGGGAGGTGCAGGACATGGACGAAGCGGTGGCCTGGGCGAAACGCTGCCCCAACCCCATGCCGGGTCCGAGCGAACTGGAGCTGCGGCCGTTCTACGAGATGTCGGACTTTGCGGAGCTGCTGTCTCCGGAGGAACATGCGACGCCCGATGGCGTGCGCGGAAAACTTGGCGTGGCCTGAATCCGCTCCACGTGGATGGCAGGCCCGCTGCGGCCGCCATCCGGGCGCGGCCGCCGGGCAGATCGCAACCCGGCCAACTTTGCGAGGATCAGTCCGGGCTGATGACGACCCGCTGTCGTCTGGCGTGGCGGCCGGTGCCGATCGGCCCGGGCCGTGCCGGAGCCGCGGCGATGGTCGTGCATCAGCGCCAGACGCTATCCTTGCCCGATGCTGCGCACCGTCACCGCCACCCGCTACGTCACGCCGCTGCGCGAGGGCGGCTCGATGCCGGCGATCATGGAAGCCGACGACGACCACATGTACGTGGTGAAGTTTCGCGGCGCCGGGCAAGGGCCGCGAGCCCTGGTAGCGGAGCTGGTGTCCGGGGAAATCGCGCGAGCGCTGGGCCTGCCGATTCCCGAAATCGTGTTCGTGGAACTGGACGTCGCGCTGGCCAGCACCGAGGGCGACCCCGAGATCCAGGAGCTCATCCGCGCGAGCGGCGGGCTCAACCTGGCCCTCGACTACCTGCCGGGCGCGGCCAACTTCGATCCGGTGGCAGAGCAGCCACCGGCTAGGCTGGCTTCGGAGATCGTGTGGTTCGACGCCTACACCAGCAACGTCGACCGCAGCGCGCGCAACCCCAACCTGCTGGTCTGGCACGGCACGCTGAAGCTGATCGACCATGGTGCTTCGCTGTATTTCCACCATGGTTGGGATGGCGACACTTCCGGCGCCGGCAAGCCCTTCCCGCTAATCCGCGACCACGTGCTGCTGCTTTTGGCCAGCGAGCTGGCGCAAGCCGACGCGACGCTCAGCCCACTGCTCTCGCCCGCGCGACTGGCGGACATTGTTGCGCTGGTCCCGGATGCGTGGCTGCAGGGCCCAGACGCTTTCGGCAGCCCGCAGCAACAGCGCGATGCCTATGCCGGGTACCTGCAGCAACGCCTGGCGCTGCCGCATGCCTTCGTCGAGGAGGCCCAACGTGCGCGCGCATGACAGCTACGACTATGCGGTGATCCGCGTGGTCCCGCGCGTCGAACGGGGCGAGTTCATGAACGTGGGAGTGATCGTGTCCTGCCAGCAGACCCGGTACCTCGAAGCCGCGATCGAACTCGACGAGGCCCGCCTGCTCGCGCTTGATCCGCACGTGGATCTCGCCACGCTCCGGCGACACCTTGGCGCCATCCAGCGCATCTGCGAGGGAGGCGCTGACGCCGGCCCCATCGGCCTGCTGCCGCAGCGTGCCCGCTTCCATTGGCTGACTGCCCGGCGCAGCGCGATCATCCAGACCTCGGCCGTGCACATGGGTCGCTGCGGCGACATCGATGCGATCCTCGACCACCTGATGGACAGGATGGTGCGGCTACCCGCTGCCTGAGCCCGCGCCTGAGGCGACGCGCGGCTCGACCACGCTTCAGCCCGCGTTGCCGCGCCCATCCCCCAGCAACCGCCCCAGCTCTTCGTCCTTCTCCCGCCAGAGCCCGTTCATCCACCGCTGGAAGCGGGCGCGGGCTGCGCGCTCATCGCCATCGCCACTGCCCGGAGTATCGAGCGGCAGGGGGCGCTGGCGTACCGACACGTGCACCATCGGCAAACGACCCCCCATCAGGTCGATCATCGTCGGCCGTCCACCCGGATAGGCGATGGTGACGTCCAGGATGCCGTGCAGCGCGTCGCCCATCGCATCGAGAACGTAGGCCACCCCGCCCGCCTTCGGCTTGAGCAGGTGGCGGTACGGCGACGACTGGCGCGCGTGCTTCTCCGGCGTGAAGCGCGTGCCCTCGACGAAATTCATCACCGCGACCGGAATCGCGCGGAACTTTTCGCAGGCCAGCCGCGTGGCCTCCATGTCGCGCCGCCCGAGGTCGGGGTTCTTCGCGATCTGGGCCCGCGTGTGGCGACCCATGAACGGGAAATCCAGGGCCCACCACGCCAGGCCCAGCAGCGGCACCCAGATCAGCTGCCGTTTGAGGAAGAAGCGCAGCAGCGGGATGCGGCGGTTGAGCACCTTCTGCAGGACCACGATGTCGACCCAGCTCTGGTGGTTGGCCAGCACCAGGTAATGGCCGTCGACCTGCAGGTCGTCCGCACCGGTCACATGGAAGCGCGTACCGCTGAGGCGGTCGACCAGGAAGGTGTTGACCGCGATCCAGCTCTCGGCGATCCCGGTCAGCAACGAATTGCAGGCCCGCCGCACGTGCCGGAACGGCAGCAATGCCTTCAGCAACGCCACCAGCAGCAGCGGCGTCACGTGCAGCACGGTGTTGGCCGCCACGATGGACAGGATCAGTACAGCGCGTAGTGACGACATCGGGTGCGCGGGCATGGCTGGCGGGGATGCGAAGGGTAACAGCCAAGGTCGACTGGATCACGGCAAGGCCGCAAACGGCCACGGCCTTACCACCATAGCTTGTGCCTCAATCGTCCCTGGCGAAACGGATGACAAGACCGGCGCGGTCGTCCGTGGCCCAGATGGCGCCATCGTCGGCGACGGCGAGTCCCACGGGCGAGCCTTGCGGGCGCACGCCGCGGCGCAGGCCCCAGCCGGGCGTCAGGACCACCGGCGTCGCCGCCGGCCCTGCGTCGTAGGCGCGGGAACCCTGGCCATACACCGGAAAGCGCGCCTGCGCATCGGGCACCGGCACGCCGCGCGCGTCCACCGCGAAACTGGCGATGCGTCCGCCAACGGAACGGTGCCCATGCCAGCTCATCAGCAGCCGCCCCTGCAGCGCGGGGAACATCGGGCCGTCGTACCACAGCATGTCCAGCGGCGCGGCGTGCGGCGGCAGCAACAGCGCAGGCGCGCTGTGCGCGTCGGAGCGGCACCAGGCGTCTCTGTCCCGCCACGCTGGCGTCGCCTGCGCAATGTCGGCGCAGTACGGCCAGCCGTAATGACGACCGGCCTCGATGATATTGAGTTCCTCGAAGGGCGACCAGCGTGCGTCGAAGTCGTAGCTGTTCTCGGCCTGCAGCACGGTGCCAGACACGTGCACCGACAGCGCCAGCGAATTGCGCAGCCCGCGCGCGAACACTTCGTAGTCAGACGTCCAGTGGCCGTCGTCGCCGCGCCGGTAAAGCCGCAGGCTTGCAGCATCGCCGTCACCTTCGCTGTGCGCGCACAGCCCGGACGCGGTGCGTGCATCGGCACCCGTGCACTGGTCGTTCGGCGCACCCACGTTGACCAGCAGGTCGTTGTTGGGGAGGAACACGAACTTCGACAGCGGATGCCGGTGGTCGTGCAGGCGATTGTCGGGCAGTCCGCCGACCACCTCCTGCACGGTCGCAGCCGGATCATCCGCCTGCGGGTCGAAACGGATGATCCGGCTCATCTCGCCGACGTACACCCGGCCATCCGGGCCACTGGCGATCGCATGTGGCAGATGCAGTCCTTCGAGCAGCCGCTCCACCTGGACGGGCTGGCCAGCAACGGTGCGCAGCCGCCACACCGCGCCCCGCGTCCCGTCCCACACGCCCAGGTCGGTCACCAGCCAGGTTCCGGCATCGAGCTGCAGCAACGACCGCGGCAGATGCAGCGGGCGCGACGGATCCTGCGTGGTCGGGCCAAGCACCAGCCCCGCGCACATGCCGCGCATGGTCTCGATCGCCAGGCGCGGATAGCCATCGCAGTCCGCGTCCTGCACCGCGTGGCGCGCGCGCGCGACGCCCGGCAGTGCGGGCAGCAGCCACAGGCAGATCAGCAGGCAGGTGCGCAGGCCGGACATGTCGTTGTTCCTCGCATGGACTGCTGCGCCATGATCGGGCACCGCGGTATTCCGGTCACGCCTGCTCTCGCGAGAGGTTGCCTGCAATCCTGTGTGCATGCGCGGAAACCGGGCGCCTCGGGCTTCGGCGCCCAGGGATAACCGCCGTCCGCCTCAGGGTTCGTCTGCGGCGTCAGCCCAGCCAAGATCCGGCTCCGGGTGATACGCGATCCCCATCGCATCCAGATGGGACCGCAACGCGCCCATGCGCTTCACGAAGCCGGTGTAGCTGCGCTGCTCCGCGGGGCTCCAGGCCAACTCCGCCGCGGCGGCCAGGCGTGGCCACAACCGGTTGTCCGCGGCCGCGTCGGTGTGCACCAGCTCCGTCCACAGCGCCGCCTCGATGCCTACCGCGGTCTTGAACGGCGCGGGGTCGAAGCTGTAGAGCCGCACCAGCGGCACGCCCTCCTTGCGACACCAGTCGTAGGTCTGCGGCTGGCCGGCGTAGTTGCCATGGTCGATGTAGAAGTGCGAACACGGCGACAGGATCAGCGGGTGTCCCTTCGCGACTGCCGCGCTGATGTCGTAGCCGTCGTTCCAGAACTGCAGCAGGACATTGGGCCTGGTGTCGGCCACCGAGCCCTCCTCCCAGAAGATGGCGGTGCGTCCCATCTCCTCCACCATCGCCGCGGTGCGCGCCACGAAATCGGCATAGAGCGGATGCTTGATCTCGTCGCCGCCCATGTGGATCTCGTGCGATGGGAAGATATCCAGCACTTCCTCCAGCACGTTGCGTACGAAGGGATACACCACGTCCGGCTTGTCCAGGCACAGCACGCTGAAGCCCACTTCGAGGCCCGAGTACGGCGCCAGGTTGTCCTCGTCGTCGCAGGCCAGTTCGTTGTACGAGGCCAGCGCCGCCTGCACGTGGCCGGGCACGTCGATCTCCGGCACGATGGTGATGCCGCGCGCCTGCGCATAGGCCACCAGCTGGCGCAGCTCGTCCTGCGTATACCAGCCGCTGCGCCCGCCCGTTACCGCGCTGGCGCCACCGATCTCCATCAGCTTCGGATAGCGCTTGATCTCGATGCGCCAACCCTGGTCGTCGGTCAGGTGCAGGTGCAGGCGATTCAACTTGAAAAAGGCCATGCGGTCGAGGGTCTTTTCCACGTACTCGACCGGCAGGAAGCTGCGCGCCACGTCCAGTGAAAGTCCGCGCCAGCGGTAGGCCGGTGCATCGACGATCTCCATGTGCGGCAGCGCCAGCTGTGGCTGCGTGGTTGCCGGCAGCAGCTGGCGCAGGGTCTGCACCGCATGCAGCAGGCCCGCATCGCTGCGCGCGCTCAGCTGGATATCGTCGGCCACCACCAGCCGGTAGCCCTCCTCCGCCAGCGCGGCATCATCGGTCAGCTGCATGCGGACGCGCGTCGTGGCCGCGTCGCTGATGGCGATTCCCAGGCCGTCCAGTGCCGCCTTCAGTGCGCGCGTCGCATTCGGCGCGGCTGCGTCCGCTTCGAGCTTGACCGAACCGGAGAGTTCCAATGCGCCCGAGCGCATTTCCAGCGACTGCGGCACCGGCACCAGATGCACCGCCGCAACGGGAGTATCCGCCGCGCCGGCCGGCAGGTACGCGCTGCAGACCAGCAGCACGACTGCGACCAAGCTGGGAAGGAAGGCGTTGGGCTTCATGGGCATTTGATCTCGACAGTCCTCCGCAGGGGCCGCGGAATTCAGCGTGCACTGTCCTTGCAGAGGATCAGAATGTCCACCCTGTCGGTCGTGTCCGTTGGCTGTACTGGGCCATGCCTGCAGGACATTTCCTGTCCTCTCCCGTGACCGCAGTGCGAGTTGACGGACGGGCGTATCGGCAGCAGCCGCGATATCTGCGACATGCAGTGCCACTCCATTCGCAGCCGCCTAACAGCCATCGGCGTAGGTAGTCGTTCTCTCATTCCCGTCGACCGCCTCGGAGATGCCATGAAAATCGTCATCGGATTGAGCTTCCGGGGACATTGCCGCCGCAAAGCCTGCCCGTATCCATCAAAAAGCCATGGAGGACACGAATGCCCACTGACCCAAGGACCATCCTGCAACAGGCCAATGCGGCGGTCGCAGCCGGCGACAACGAGGGTTTCCTCGCATTCTGCACCGACGATGTCACCTGGCATTTCATCGGCAACCGGACGATCACCGGCAAGGGTGCGGTCCGTCGCTACATGGACGAGACCTATATCCATCCACCGGAATTCGACGTCGCCGATCTGCTGGTCGACGGCGACACCGTGGTCGCGATCGGTGACATCACGATCACCGATGCCGGCGGCGCGCAGATGCGGTCGGCCTATTGCGACGTCTGGCGCCTGCGCGATGGCAGGCTTGCCGAACTGCGTGCTTTCGTGGTGCCGGAACGGACGTAGCGCCCTGGCACGCGCGCAAAGCCTTCAGAACACCGACAGTCCGGTCATCCGCGTGAAGCGATGGAGCGCGTAGCGACCAAGCAGCGAGTTGCCCTTCTCGTCCAGTCCTGGCGACCACACGCACAGGCCCATCACGTGCGGCACCACCGCGACGATGCCGCCGCCCACGCCGCTCTTGGCGGGCAGGCCGACATAGAACGCGAAATCGCCCGCTGCATCGTAGGTGCCCGCCGTCATCATCACCGAGTTGATGCGCGTGGCGCCCTCGCTGGTAGTCACCTGCACGCCGGAGGACGGACAGTGGCCGCCATCGGCCAGGTACTGCACGCTGCGCGCCAGGTCCACGCAGTCCATGCACAGCGCACACTGCAGGTAGTAGAAATCCAGCACGTCCTGCGGTTTGTTGTGCAGGTTGCCGTAGCTGCGGATGAAGTTGGCGAGCGCCACGTTGCGGTAGCCGCTTTCGCGCTCGGACTTCGCCACCACATCGTCGGCGCCCACGTCGGGATTGCCCGAACGCGCGCGCATGAACTCCAGCAGCATGGTTTCCGCATCGTCGTGGTTGGACAGGATCACGTCGGCGGAGATCAGCGCACCGGCATTCATGAAGGGATTGCGTGGAATTCCCTTCTCGTGTTCCAGCTGGATCAGCGAGTTGAACGGATCACCCGACGGCTCGCGGTCCACGCGCTTCCACAGCCTGTCGCCGATCGCTTCCAGCGCCAACGTGAGCGTGTACACCTTGGACACGCTCTGGATCGAGAACCTCTCGCGCGAATGCCCTACCTCGTGGATCTCGCCATCCAGCAGCGCCAGCGCCATGCCGAAACGGTCCAGGGGCACGTCGGCAAGCGAGGGGATGTAGTCGGCCACCTTGCCTTCGCCAAACCGCTGGCTGACCTCCCTGTCGATGGTGCCGAGGATGTCGTCGAGATCGAGCCGTGCCAGGTCGTAGGGATTCTGCGGAGGTTTGCGCATGTGCGGTCCGTCGGGTGCTGGAGCGGACACTGTATCGGGCGACATGCATGGTGGCGTCAGCGCAAGGACACCGCCATCGCCACCAACGCTCCCCTTGAGCTCTCGACGACCCTTGTGCCCTTGGTTCTAGCGACGCTGTCCCAGATAGCGCGCGGCCTCCTGCTGGTACACCTCGTGACCCTGCGTCAGGTGCGGCAGCAGCAGGCGCAGCCACGCGCGGCTCACCCTGCGCATTTCCCGGGCGCAACCGCTGGCGCGTGCGGCGGTCAGATCGCCCGCCTCCACCATCCCGGCAAACCCGGCCGGATCAGTGCCGTAGATCAGGCACTGCAGGTTGAAGTAGCGCTGCTCGCCCAGCGCATGCTCGTCGGCATAGGCGTCCAGGTTGTAGGCGCCGGTGCTGCGCGAGAGCATCCAGTTCGCCGCCATGCGCAGGTTGTCGATCACCTCGGTCGGCGATTCCTCCAGGCTGGCGAAACGCAACATCAGGATCGCCGCAAGCTGGTCCACCGCATCCTCCTGGCGGCCGGTGACGGGCAGATCCAGCAGGTGCACCAGCGCATGGCCGGTCTCGTGCAGCACGATGAAACGTACGTTGGCGAGCAGGTAGCGCAGCGGGTGCCCGTCGCCCAGGCCCAGCGCATGCTGGTGCACCTGGCCGCGCTCGTAAAGCGTGCGCAGGGTTTCGTAGCACAGCACCACCTCGGCCTCGGCCGGCCGGTAGAAGGCGCCGAACTCTCCGCACTCCGCGGTCACGTAGCGCAGCCGCCGCGGCAACGCGAACATGCCGTCGATCGCCTGCACCTCGGGCAGCCTCCTCAGCAGGTCGGCATCACGCACGCGCAGGTGGATCTGCTGCAGGTCGGGCGACCGGGGCACCACGTAAGCGTATTCGAACGCGGGCGGCGCAGGCCGCGTCGGATCCTCAGCGGACGGCGCCCTTGCCTGGACCACCGTGAGTGACATCGGGCCCGGCGCCTGCTGCGGCAACGCTCCTGGCGCCTCGCGATCTCGCATGGGCGCCGGCGCGTTGGCGCAACCGGTGGTCGCGGCCAGCAGCGCCAGCAGTGCGGTCATGCAGAGCTTGAAAGACATGGTGTGAACCGTCCGCCCCCGACACTGCAGGAAAGATTGGGAGAGCACGCTCCCGTAATCCACGCGAGTTCGATCAGACGCTACGCCTGCATCCGTCGAAAAACCGCAGCATCTGCAGGGAGGCATCGGGACCCTGGGGATCGGTATAGCTGCCCGCCGCATCGCCACCCGACCATGCATGTCCGGCGCCGTGGATGAGCCAGTGCTCGGCAACGATGCGACCGTCGGCGGTGCGATGCACCGTGCGCGTCGCACTGCGCTCGCCCGGTGCCGTCCCGCGTTCGCTAGTGGCGACGGCGTCCGCCGCGCTGCTGCTGCCCAGACTCTGCTCGACCACGCCCTGTCCGTTGCCGGGATGCACGGTCGAATCGCTGTCGCCATGGAAAACAATCGCGGGCACGGGCCCGCCATCGTTGGCCGCTGATGGCCGACGTCCTCGACCGCCCTTGCGCATCGCCGCGAAGGCCGAAGGCATGTCGCTTGCCATACCGATCGGCAGCCCCGAGTGCACGCCGATCGCGGCGTACACATCCGGATGGGTGCTGGCGAGCACTGCGGCCATCGCGCCACCTGCAGACAGGCCAGCCACGTACACACGTTCGGCATCGAGCCTGTGGCTGGCCAACAGGTCCTGTGTCAGCGCGGCGAGAATCGCGGGCTCGCCGGCGCCGCGCTGCTGATCGCTGCCGCGGAACCAGTTCCAGCAGCGATTGGGGTTGCGCTCGGCCGACTGCGCGGGCCAGGCGACGACATAGCCGTGCTCCTGCGCAAGCTGGTTCATGCGAGTGCCGCGGGCGAAGTCCTCGGGCGTCTGCGTGCAGCCGTGCAGCATCACCAGCAAGGGCGCACCGGCCGGATCGAGGCCGGGCGGAATGTGCAACAGATACTCCAGTTCTCCGGCTGCACACGAGAAGCGCTGGCGTCCGTTGCCGTCGGCGCGCGGACCCGCCGGCGCCGACGCGGACCGCGCCTGGCCTTCGTTGACCACGCGGAACTCGCCCTCGATAGGCGCGACGTGCGCAGCAGCATGTCCAGCGGCATCCTGTGCAAAGGGGATTGGCGCCGGATAGCCTGCGCCGCTGAGCGCATCCTGGAGCGTGCGTGTAGCGGCCTGCAGATCGCCGGCCTGCATCAGGCGCATCGCCTGACGCATGTGGTCCTGACTGGGTGTCATGGAAATCCTGGTTTCAGTGGGTGCGGGCGGCCAGCGCGGCCTTGACCCTGGGGCTTGCCTGGAGGGCGCCGAGCACGCTGATCGACTCGATCGCCGCCAGCGCCAGTTCCGGCGTGACGTCTTCGGCGATGCGGACCAGGCCCAGGGCCTGGATGCGCAGTCGTTGGCCGGCATCGCGCGCGGCCTCCAGCTCGCGGCGACCGTAGTCCTGCAGCCCCACGACCAGGGTGCGGCGGGCAACGGTGTGGCGAAGCGCCTCGCCGTGGGTCGCCAACTGGTTGCGGATGGCGGTGCGGATCAGGTCGGTCCGGTTGGAATAGAAGCCTTCCTGGACCAGCAGGTCGATCTGACCCAGGTCGACTACGCCCAGATTGATGGTGATCTTCTCGCTGTCGGCGATGGCCCGGGGGCGCAGATCTGACATAAAACTGGCTTCCGGATGGTCTACGCCATCCTACCACCATCCAGGCGGATGGTGACAAATCGTCCACGCCGCCCGTTCATGCCAAAGGCTGTTCGTTCAATCCGACAGCGATACAGCCCAGGCCGTTCGCAACGCGGGGCGACGCGGACAAGCGCCAATGGCCTAACGGCGGACGGAGCGCTCCACGAAGATCCGCTCCGCAAGCCAGTCGCCATTGCCCAGCCGGCGCGCCTGGATGCGCACCAGGTCGCCGCGGTCCAGATCCTCGGGCCGATAGTGGCGGCCACGGTATTCGACGGTCGTACGCCTGTCGTACCGCAGCTGCATGTCGCGCGCGTACCCGCCGCCGTCCAGGCCAATCACCTGCGAACGCGGGTCCACAAAGGCGACCGGGCCGCGTGCATCTTCGGCGTGGCGGCCTGGATAGCCATCGCCATGTCCGCCATCGCGGACATCACGAAGTACCTCGATCGAACGCGCCCACAGATCCCGCCCGGACTCCGCGACATCGACCCGCACAACATCACCGCGCTCCAGGCCTTCCACCGCGGCTTCGCGCCCCTGGTGGAACAGGCGCGTCCGCTGGTCGTAACGGACTTCGGTCCGCCCGGTCCGACCGCTGCGCGGATCGTCGACGACCAGCAGGATGCGCCCGTACGACCTGTCGAGCCCGTCGATGGTGCCCTGCAACTGGCGGCCATACCCCTGCGGATAGCCCGGATCCGGTTGCCGGTATCCGCCGGGATCGCCGCCGCCATGTCCGCCCGGACTCACGCATCCCGCCAGAAACAGGACACCTGCGCCCAGCAGCATGCCGATACCGCGCCTGATCCCGTCCATCGCCCGCTCCTGTGCCTTCGCCCAGCACGCCATATGCACCTGCACAGGTGAACGCGGGGTTGATTGCCCCGTTGCCTGGCCGGGAACCGGCCACGCACTCCGACCCGTGCGCCCGTTTGCCCTACCATGACGCCCCTGCAGGCATCACGCGGCCTCCCGCGCAAGCCTCCATCCGGTCGCCTATCCCGCGACCCCGATCCGGTTCTAGTACCTACGCCATGACCAGCCAGCCCCGCGCGTCCGCCGACGAAGGCGACGCCACCCTGTCCGAGCGCGCACGCATCGCGCTCGACGTGCTCGAAGCGATCCGCGACGACCGCAGCCTGCTCGACACACTGCCCGATGCCGACCGCATCCGCCTGCTGCAGGCGGTCGCGCTGGTGCACCATCCCGAGCCGCGCGTGCGCCGCAAGCAGGCCAAGAACGACGCGCGCGAACTCGCACGCGAGAAGGCGCGCCAGACCGAGGCACTTCTCGACCAGACCGGCATCCGCACCCTGCGCCGCAAACCGGTGTTCAGCACGCCCAACTATTTCCCGCCACAGCCCCCCGGCCAGCACGACCCGCACAACAACGCGGTCGACCCGGTCTCGCACGGCGAGTCGCCCGAACTGCTGCACTGCTATGTCTGCAAGCAGAAGTACACGCAGGTGCACCACTTCTACGACCAGCTGTGTCCGTCCTGCGCGCAACTCAATTTCCACAAGCGGACCGAGACCGCCGACCTCGACGGGCGCGTCGCCCTGCTGACCGGCGGGCGGGTGAAGATCGGCTACCAGGCGGGACTGAAGCTGCTGCGTGCCGGCTGCAGCCTCATCGTGACCACGCGCTTCCCGCGCGACTCCGCGCAGCGCTACGCGCAGGAGCCGGATTTCGCCGAGTGGGGACATCGCCTCGAAGTGTTCGGCCTCGACCTCCGGCATACGCCCAGCGTCGAAGCGTTCTGCGCCGAACTGCTCGCCACCCGCGACCGGCTCGATTTCATCATCAACAACGCCTGCCAGACCGTGCGCCGCCCGCCGGCGTTCTACGCACACATGTTGGCCGGCGAAACCGCCGCCCTGCACACCCTGCCCGCACACGTGCGCAACCTTGTCGGCGGCTACGAAGGCCTGCGCGCCGCCGACCTGCTGCCGGGCGGCAGCCAGTCGCTGGTGTCAGGAGCTTCGTTGTCCACGCCCGCCGGCCTGGCGCGTGCGGCGGAACTGTCCCAGGTGCCGCTGCTGGCCGACGAACTGCTGGGACAGGCGCACCTGTTTCCCGAAGGGCGCGTCGACAAGGACCTGCAGCAGGTGGATCTGCGCGGACGCAATTCCTGGCGCCTGCAGATGGACGAGGTGCCGGCCGTGGAACTGCTGGAGACGCAGCTGGTCAACGCGGTCGCGCCCTTCATCCTCAACGCGCGCCTGAAGACGCTGATGCTGCGCACGCCGGACGGCGAACCACCCACGCGCGACAGGCACATCGTCAACGTGTCGGCCGTCGAGGGCCAGTTCTACCGCAACTTCAAGACCACCAGGCACCCGCACACCAACATGGCCAAGGCCGCGCTGAACATGATGACGCGCACGGCGGCCGCCGATTACCACGGCGACGGCATCCACATGAACGCCGTCGACACCGGCTGGGTGACCGACGAGGATCCGGCCGAGCTCGCCGCACGCAAGATCATCGAGGAGCGCTTCCACCCGCCGCTCGACATCGTCGACGGCGCGGCGCGCATCGTCGACCCCATCATCGACGGCATCAACACCGGCAGCCACGTCTGGGGCCAGTTCCTGAAGGACTACGCGCCGACGGACTGGTAGGCGACAACTCGTTCGGTCATCCGCGTCGGAGTTGGGCCGGCGATTGGCTGCACGTACCTCACACCGCTCGAATTGACTCGATCCGTCCTCTCGACTTCCGGGCGCGATCTCGCCCTAGCGCGCACGATCCGTGTTCCCCGGAAATATCCCGACTCCAGGAGTGTGCCATGCGCTCAGCCCATCCGGGCCGAGCGGCTGAGAGCACCAGAGCCGGCGCCAATATTGGGAAAACCGCCTCCGCCATCCCTTGCTCCCATGCAATGATGACAAATGCCCTACACGGGCTCGCGCGCACGGCGGGGAAGCTGCCCGCTGCGAGGAGATGTCACGCCATTGACAGGCACGCGCTGCGGACATGGTCCCGGATGAGCCGGCGCACGGAAACTTCACCGCGCGGGAAACAGAGATCCTCGCCGCGATGGCGCAAGGGCTTGGTTGCCGGGGAATTGGACAACTACTCGGCATCAGCGAGTTCACGGTGCGCAAGCACCGAAGCAACATGCTTGCGAAGGCGGGTCTGGGCAACCTCCCCCAGCTGATCGCTCTCGCCCGCGACCGCGGCTTGTTGGCGTCGCCTCCCGCCCCGCCACTGACACGGCTGACGCCGCGGGAAACCGCGGTTCTCTCGCTGGTCCTGAAAGGATGCACGAGCAAGCAGATCGCAAGATGCCTGGCGATCAGCGACCTGACCGTGCGCAAGCACCGCGAGAACCTGATGGCAAAGCTGGGCGTCAACAGCACCGCCGCGCTGGTCGCGCTGCTGCCCGCATCCGCCGTCGCACCTGCGCCGTCCACTACGACATCGGGAGTATTGACCGCGCCTGCGTCGGGTCAGAGGATCAGCCGGTAGCGCAGGCACGCTGCCGTGCTCCAGCGCTACCGAGTAGTCACTCTGATCATCATCCGTACTGCCATCCAGCAAAGGAGTTGCACTCATGAGAGAGTCAAAGGACCAAGAGTATCGTCTCGTCGCAGAGTCCGACGGTCTGCTGAACGAGGACGGCACCGCGTGGAACGTCCAGCTCACGCGCCTGCTGCGTAACACCGAGCGCCATACGTGGGGGAACTGGACCCTCGACCCGACCATCAAGGTCGGTGCGGTGGGCTGGTTCGGCCTCACCGATTCCCAGTTCCAGTCCACCGGCACCAGCTTCGATCCGCCGTTACAGTCGCAAAGCACCAACACCGATTGGCACATCGAGAAGGGAGACGTCAGGCAATCATCCGCCGGGGTCGAGTTCAAGGTGCCCTACAAGGATCCCACCACCGGCATCGAGGTCTCGGTGGGCATGCAGAGCAAATGGGAGTTCGGTACCAAGGGCTCGCTCATTTCGCAGGGATCGACCGTACGCATCGACTATGCGGACAATCCCGCCGACTACATGCTGCGCAACTACGACCAGTTCCTGGAACTGGCAAGGAAGTACAACAAGGCCGATGGCGACAGGATCGACCAGGGCTTCGGCATGATCACCCGGGTCTGGCTGACCAGCGGCTGCGTCAACGTCGGCTCCCGCCAGGACAACGCATCCTTCAGCATCACCGGTTCGGTCGACGGCATTGCGGCGATCACCGGCAGCGATGAGTCGGCCTCACTCAAGGGTTCGTACAAGAGTACGGACACGGTCGACAACATCGAGAAGCGTACCTTTCCCGGCAAGGCCAATGTGGTCGAGGCCCAGCCGGTCGGCTACGCGTATGAGTTCACTTCGTTCGCCGGTCGCACCATCGTCCCGCGCTGGGTCAGCGACATTCCGTACCTGAATCTCTGGCTGGACAATGGCGGTTCGTATATCGTCGATGCGAAGCTCAGCTATCTCGCCGATGGCGAGAAGCACACTAGGACCGTGCGCGTGTCCGGCGGCATGGACGGCCAGATCACCGGCATCCCGATCTCCGCGACGGATCTCGACATCGAGCTGCATTTCGTCGCCGGCGCATCCCAGTTCCTGCGGGTGCAGAACCCGCTGGGGGCCTGGCACCTCGGACGCGGCCACCTGAAGCTGACGGGATGGTGGCCGGGCCCGACCGGCGCAACCTGGATCGATTGACCCGGGCGCCACGCGCGCAAGCCAGGCACGACCCGCCTGCGGACGCTGCAGTGCGCACAGGGCCGAACCTGTAGGCATGACCATCCGACGCCGGGCGAGTTGCCCGCGCGGATCCGCTGACGCCAACCAAGCGCCTGCCCACGTTGCCAGCAGCACCGCGACCCATGCTGGCAGCGCTCCGCGCGGCCCTGACGCACCGGGCCGCACACCGGACCTGCGCAGTGCTGCGCAGGCCTCGCATCCATGACCCGATCCACAAGGACCACTTCTCATGAAGATCCATCCCGCAATCGCCACCTCCATCGCCGCCGCAAGCCTTGCCTTGTGCAGCCCGGCGCAAGCGCAGTCGGTCTATTTCATGTCGGCGCCGCTCTCCAATGCCTGCAACTATCCGAACGTCGTCAGCCTGCTTCCGCCTCCGGCCATCGATATCGCTCCCCAGGCGGCAAGGGTGGTGACCAAGAGCGTGTCCGTTTTCCGATCCCCGCATGGCCTGTACATAGCGGACCGCGACTACGAGATTCATCCCGGCGCGTTGTGCTACTTCCACGGCTGTACCGCGCAAGTCATCCTGCTGACCTGCGCGACACCCGGAGCAGCGGGGCTGAAGCAGACGACAAACGTGCGGCTGGAGCGAAAGGAGGATTGACCTCGTCGCGCAGCGGTCGACCCCGGACCAGGATCGATGATCCCAGGAGATCCTCGATCCTGCCGGCTTCGGCCGTCCAGGCAAGCGCCTGTGCGCTGGCGGCCCGCCACGGCGGCGCGCAGGAGCCGCGTCGCCAGGCGCGGATGGCCTTGTGACGGCGGTGTTTGCCGCTCTCGTCCAGCACCAGCGCATCGGTGGTGAACACGGTCGCCTGCAGGTAGGTAGCGACAGCGCCAGGCAGTTCGGGCGCGGTCATGGCAGTGGTTGCCCGAGCGAGGATGGCTCGACTGGCAGCGTTTGATCCCTTGCTCGCTGCGCGCACACAGCCCGAGCGCTAGACTCCAACGCACCTGCTCCATTCGAGGCTCGTATGCGCATCCTGATGACTGGCGCGACCGGACTGGTTGGACAGGGCGTGCTGCTGGAAACGCTCGCGCATCCGGACGTGTCGCAGGTGACGGTGCTGGGACGCCGCGCGGTCCGGCACCCCGATCCACGCGTGGAAGACCTGGTGGTGGAACGGTTCGACGACCTCGCTGCCGTACTCGATCGCCTCGCGCCGTTCGACGCCTGCTTCTACTGTGCCGGCGCGCCACCACTGGGCACGCCGGAGGATCGCTACCGGCACGTCACCCACGACCTCACCCTGCACGTGGCCCGCGCATTTGCCGAACGCAATCCCCGGTCGCGCCTGATCTACATCTCCGGCGCGCACGCCGACCCCGCCAGCCGCTTCATGCCGATGCGTGTGAAGGGCGAAACCGAGTCCGCGCTGGCTGCGCTGCCCATCACCACGGTGATGCTGCGTCCCGGCGGCATCCAGCCCGCACACGGCGAACGCAGCCCCCACGCCTGGATGCGGCCGTTCTACACCCTCGCCGCACCCGTCATGGGATGGGGTGTGCGGATGATGCCGCGGATGATCACCAGCACCGCGCATGTCGGCCGGGCGATGCTCGCGCTCGCGGGCATGACTTCGCCGCCACGGGTGGTAGAGAACGATGCGATCAACCAGCTTGGCGAAAGCGCCGCGGATGGCGCCCGCTGACAACGCCTGGTCGCCGAGGCTCCGCGTTCAAATCGGCCGGACGGTTTTAACGCACCCCGCCACAAGGCTAACTTTGTGGCGGGATCAAACACATCTTCCGTCCCCGCTTCACGCAGCAACAGCGGCCGCCTGGGATACGCTGGGGCTCATCGCAAGTGAATGGAGGAGTCCGAATGTTGAATATCCAGTTGAACACCGACAACCACATCGACGGCACCGACGCGCTGGAATCACGTGTCACTGCCATGCTGGAGCAGTCGTTGGGTCGCTTCTCCTCCCGCCTGAGCCGGATCGAGGTCTACCTGTCGGACACCAACTCCACCAAGGGTGGGCCGAACGACAAGCGTTGCGCCCTGGAAGCCCGATTGGAGAACGATGACCCGCTGGGCGTCAGCCATGAGGACGAGAACATGGAAAAAGCGATTCGCGGCGCATGCGACAAGCTCAAGACCGTGCTTGACACTCGCATCGAGAAGCAGCGCGGGTACTGAGCGGCGACCGGCCCAGTGACCAGGGCGTCCAGGACTCTGCGTCCAAGATCCAGGCATACGGCAACCCGTTCAGGCCTTCGCATGTCCCCCTGCTGTTTCGACTAGCATGGCAATGCGGGCATGCGCCCGCTTCGCGCGTTCCGGGCGGCGCCCGTCGCCCCCCTCGCTCCCTTCCATGCGTCATCGTCCGGCTTGCCGGGCGGCGCTTTACGGGGGAGCTCATGCCCGGTTTCAGCACCCGCAATCTCACCGTACTGGTCGGGGGCCATGCCTACAGGCTGCGCGTTCTCAGCGACCGCCAGCAGTTCGCCGATCCCGACGGCCATGGCGCGCGCCTGGGCATCTCGTCGGCGCAGTGGAGCCTGTTCGGGCAGCTGTGGCCATCAGGACGCCTGCTGGCCCAGGCGATGGACCGCGCCGACATCACTGGCAAGCGCGTGCTGGAAATCGGCTGCGGCATTGGCCTGGCGAGCCTGGTGCTGCAGCGACGCGGCGCCGACGTGGTGGCTTCGGACATGCACCCCTTGGCCGAACCCTTCCTGGCCTACAACGCCGCGCTCAACGCCCTGCCCGCCCTGCATTACCGGCAACTGCGCTGGGGACAGCCGCTGCCCGCGCTGGGCGAGTTCGACATGCTCATCGCCAGCGACGTGCTGTACGAACGCGGCCATGCCGAACTGCTCGCGGGCGTGGTCGAGCGCCATGTGCGCCCGGACGGCGAAATACTGATCACCGATCCCGGTCGCGGCCACAGCAGCGGCTTCACCAGACTGCTGGCGGCGCAGGGGTTCGAGGTCAGCGAATCGCGCTGTGCGATGGACGACGCGGACCAGTCCTCGCGCGGACGCCTGTTGCACTATCGACACCAGGCGCCCGCTCGCGACGGGTGAGCACACGCCAACGACGCGGCGGTGGCATCAGGGCAGGACGACGCGGCATTGCCGTGCATGTGTCGGGGTTCCGCGTCCGCCGCCTACTCATGGCCCGCCACTCCGGGCCGCATGAGACTTGTTGTGCCTGATGCCTCCCGACGGAAGTGACAGAGGGTCATCGTCTCGTCTTCGCTGATTCTGCGGTAGTGGAGCCCGAGTTCGGCGAACAGGCCCTGCGGGGTGCGGCACGCGGGGTCGTGTTCGAACCGCAGCGCGTCCTCGTCGATATCACGCAGCACACGCAGTTCGGTCTCCAGCGCAACCGGCGGCGACAGGCTGCCGTCCTTGAGCCGCAGCCGGGCAGCGGGTACGCCGTACCAGCGCGCTCCCCGGCGCACCGTCGTGTTACGCCCTTCCAGGAAGCTGGCGTTGGCAAACTCGAGGATCGGCAAAACTGCCGTCACCGGGGCGACTCAGCTCTTGCGGTCAAGCAGCGACTTCAGGTCGGCGAACGGATTGGCCTTGGCCGTTACAGGCGCGTCCTCCGCAGCCAGTGCACTGACCCCGGTGTGGTCGACCTGGCGCGAATGCTCGTTGTCGTGGCAGTACACGCACAGCAGCTCCCAGTTGCTGCCGTCGGGCGGATTGTCGTCGTGGTTGTGGTTGCGGTGGTGGACCGTCAACTCCTGCAGGTTGGCGCGGGTGAAATCGCGCGCGCAGCGGCCGCAGGTCCACGGGTACATCTTGAGGGCGCGCTCGCGGTAGCCCTTGGCGCGCTGCTCGGCGCTGCGACGGGCCTCGGCCACGATGCGGTCAAGTCTGGCGTTGTCGGGCGTGGACATGGTCGCGGAGTTCGATGGGAACGGCGGGGAAAGGGTAGCACCGGCGCCCCCGCCCCCTGCTTCCCGCGTTGACCAGACCGCTCGATGGCGGACGCTGCGTCTTCTGTATCAACGACCGCTACGACCCGACCGGTTCCGCGCCGGGGACGCCCGACATCTCCGCGGCGGCCTGCGCGCGGCTGCTGCGCAGCGACCGGCCGAGATCGCCCAGGGCCTCCCCATCGGTACCGCCGGCCAGTTCTTCCAGTGCGCGCTGCACCCGCACCGACAGCCCCCAGTCCACCGAAATCGAGCGCGCGCAGCGCACCGACCAGGTGTCAATCAGCGACACCAGCGCGTCCGGGTCCGGACCGCCCTTGCCGCGCTTGCCCCAGGTGTCGCGCAGCACCTGCACCACCACCACCGACCCCAGTCCATAGAGCAGCGCCAGCAGCTGCGTCGCATGCAGGTCATCGCGCGTCGCGCCTTGCGCCGGGCGCGTGGCGATGTTCGCCGACAGCAGGGTGTGGTCCCACAGCAGTGCCGCACACCGCCCGAAGACGCTGCCATCGTCGGTGATCACCGGCTGCAGCAGGGCCGCCATCACAGTCTGGCGCAAGCCCTCGGTGCCGAGCAGCGCCACCGCCCGCTCCAGGTGCTCGATCGGCGCACCCCGGCGGCGATACAGCGCGCTGTTGGCGATGCGCAGCAGGTTGCCGGCCAGCGCAGGGTCCTGCCCCAGGATCGCGGCGATGGACTGGGCGCTGGCGGCAGGATCGTTGATGGCACGGGTCAGCTGCGGCAACAGCTGCGGGCGGCGCGGCGTGTAGCGCGGATGCGCGTCGATGCGCGCGAGCACCTCGACCGCGGCAGCCTCGGCAGCCGCTTGCGCCGCAGCCGGCATGGCACCTGGCGCAGCTGTCGCATCCGCGTACGCGCGTCCACACAGCCGTTGCAGGATCACCCGCTCCGGCTCGAGCGCGAACGTATCCACCAGCGGCACGGCATCGCTGTTCGATGCCGCTCCGTCGGCCGGTCGAGGCGCGGCCTCGTTGCGCGCCGCGCGTGGCACCATCGCGTCAGGCGCGGATCGCACCGATCCCGCCGTACCGCCGCGACGCCGGCGCGCGAGCATCCAGCCACTGGCGCCCAGCACCAGCACCGCAGCAAAGACTGCTATCCACAAGGTCGGCACGATCGTTGTCATCCGGAGTCGCCGGGTTCCCCGCCCGGCCGCGTGGCGTATTCAAGCATGGTGAGAGGGTATGGCGTCGGACAGCGTGACCGGCGACAGGTGCATCACCGCTACTCTCCCCATGCGCGGCGAGGTGGCGTTGCCCCGGCTTACCGCCCCCGCTCCGAGACAAGCGAACCTGAGTCGGTGCCCACGGGGTGCCGCTGCATGAACCAGTTGGTCACCCCGAGTACCGACTGCTCGGCGATCACCTCGAAGCCGCCCCGGCGATAGAGCCGCACATTCGCGGGCTTGTCGGTCTCAAGGTAGCCAATGCCCTGGTTCCGATCGAGCTGGTCGCAGATCGCCACCATCAGCCGGCTTCCGATTCCCTGCCCCTGGCGCGTGCGATCGACCGCCGCCGGGCCCAGATGCCAGTGAGCGTACGGCGGATCGTGCCGCCGCCAGGTCCGCAGCCAATGCCCGATCCGCGGCAGGCGCCGCAGCGCCCGTCCGCGGGCGAGGATCGACAGCATCGCAAGCTTCTCCTGCAGGTCTGGCTGGCAATGGCCGGGCGGTACCACCGCCGCGACACCGACCAGCACATCGCACTCGTATGCGCCCAGCACGTGGCCGGCCCGCATCTGTCGGCGCAGCAGGCGGACAAAGGCCGTCGCGAGCAGTGGCTCGAGCCGCGCGTCATCGCTCGCGAACACCCGTTGGTGCAGCGGGTTGTCGCGCATGCTGCTGGCCAGCAGTCGGGCCGCCTCAGCAAGCGACTCTTGCTGGAGCGGTCTGATCACAGGCTGAGGGCTCAGATCCATTGCTGCACCATACCCGGTGCCCGTTCCTGGGCGTCGGCGTCAGGTCCGTCGCTGTTCGCGGGCCAACTGTGGATTGCTGGATATCCGGAGCTAAGCCCGCGCCGCCTGACGAAGCGTCCGCCCATCGCGCCAATCGCATCTGGCAGTCCATGGCCCCGCACTGCGGATGCCATGCGCGACAACCACCCTCAGGAGACCACACGGGGTGATTTACAAGAACACCCAGCCCTGAGGGGATACCTTCAACCCGGGTCCGGATTCTGATTCTGGAAAGGGAACGGCGCCGCGCCGACAAGCGGCTGGTTATTTACCGGCGCCTTAATGCAACCTTGATTCCGTATTAACAATAGCGGGTGGCAGTATGTCGCAATGGCTGCGCGACCGATGCCTCCGTCGGTCGCGTGGTGCCCGCGCAAGGCCGGACTGGCATTCGACGGGCGGAACGAAAGGATGCTTCCCCCGCGTCGATCCCGTGTTCGTCCAACGTTGAAGGAGCAATGTCATGCGCGCACACCGTCTGTTGGCCATTCCGCTTGCGGCCCTGATGTTCCATGCTTCCGCACAGACCACGGAGGCGCCCACCCAGGCCTTCAACGTCACTATCGATGTCACCAGGGTGTGCCTGCTGGACGCGGCCTCCGACATCAGCTTCGGCACCGTGTCCCCGATGGCTGGCTCACCGGCGACGACGGGCAGCATCCAGGTGCGATGCAGTACCGGGACCGACTACGCCGTGGGCCTGGACCAGGGAAGGAACTGGACCGACGTCCGCAACATGGCCTCCGATCCGGACCTGATCCCCTACACCCTCTCGTCGGACGCCGGCCATGCCAGCGCCTGGGGCAATGAGGAAGGCAGCTGGGTGACCGGCGTCGGGCAGGGTCTGGCCGCCGGGCAGGCCACCCAGCATCAGGTGCATGCCCGCGCCACCCTGACCGGCAACGAGCCGCCGGGTACCTACTCCGACACGGTCACCGCCACCCTCATCTTCTGACAGGGAAAACACGTCATGTACGGAAAGCATTCCATCGGCCACGTCCGGCGTGGCCGGGCGTTCGCATGCGCGCTCCTGGCGCTGATGGCGACCGTCGCCGCCGGCACGGCGCAGGCCTCGTCGTTGCAGGTCTCGCCGGTTCGCATCCGCATCGATCCCACCGCGCAGGCCGAGGCCATGTACCTGACCAACGCGGGCACGGAGCCGCTGGAGGCGCAGGTGCGCGTGCAGCGCTGGTACCAGCGGGACGGGGAGGACTGGCTGGAAGCGGCCGACGACATGGTGGCGACGCCCGCGATCGTCGAGATCGCGCCCGGCCAGCGCCAGATCGTGCGGCTCGTCCGCAACCAGGCCCGCGCGCCGGCGCAGGAGCTGAGCTACCGCGTGCTGGTCGACGAATTGCCGCGCAATGCGCGCCAGGAAGATGGCCGCGCAGGGCTGCAGGTGCTGCTGCGCTATTCGATCCCGGTGTTCGTCGCCACGACCGCGGCGCCCGCGAAGGCCGCGCCGTCCTCGGACGGTACCCGCCCGGCGCCGGTGCCTTCCGATCTGTCGGGGATCAGCGCACAGCTGGTCCAGGGCGCCGATGGCGGTAGCGCGCTGCGGGTGCGCAACTCCGGTCCGCGGCACCTGCGCATCGGCGCGCTGGGCCTGCAGTCCGGCGGCAACGCGGAGCAGCCGGTGGTGCCGGGCCTGGTCGGCTATGTCCTTCCGGGCCAGCAGATGTCGTTCCCGCTCGGCCTTGCCGCTCCCCTTTCAGCAGGCCAGACATTGAAGGCGCGTTTCAATGACGACAGGGAAGCACGGCCGGTTCCGCTGGACCGCGTTGGCCCTTAGTCTCGTTCCGGCATGTGCTGCCTTTGATGCATGGGCGCAGGCCGACACGCCGTCGGCCGCCGCGGCCCGCAAGGAGAGAGTTGCCGGGATGGCCGGTGCGCAAGGCGCTGCGGACCGCCTCGACGATCAGGGCTTGTTCCTGGACGTGGTGCTCAACCACGTGCCGCTGCATCGATTGGGCTGGTTCGTGCTCGTGCGCGGGAAGCTGCACGCCACCCCGCGCACGCTGCGCGAACTCGGGCTGACCTGGCCAGGGGAAGACGGCACCGACGCGCTGGTGGCGCTGGACGCGCTGCCGGGTGTGCGCAGCCGTTACGACGCGGCGCAACAGCGCGTGTACCTCGACGTGCCGGTGTCGATGCTGGTCGCGCCGCCGGTGGCCATCGGCTACCGCGCGCCCCCCGCGCCGCGGCTGGATCCTGCCACCCGTGCGCCGGGGCTACTGCTGAACTACAGCCTCTGGGCGCAGGGCAACGATGGCCACCGCAGCGTCAGCACCTGGCAGGAGCTGCGGCTGTTCGGCGTGGGCCCCGGCGTGTGGCGCAGCAGCAGCCTGCTGTCGTCCCACCACGGCGAGGGCGATGACCGCAGCGATGCGGTGCGGCTCGACACGTCGTGGCAGCTGGATTTTCCCGAGCGCATGATCAGTGTGGTGGTGGGCGATACCTGGGGCAGCGGGCCGGACTGGACCCGCAGCGTGCGCTTCGGCGGCGTGCGGGTGTCGCGCAACTTCGGCCTGCAGCCCTACCGCGTGACCGTGCCGCTGGCCTCGTACGCGGGCGAGGCGGTCCTGCCCTCGACGGTGGACTTGTATATCGACGGCATCCGCCAGGCCCGACAGGCGGTGATGCCCGGGCGTTTCCAGATCGACAGCGCGCCGGTGCTTGGCGGCGTGGGCAATGCACAGGTGGTGGTGACCGACATCACCGGGCAGAGCCGGGTGGTGGACTTCTCGATCTACAACGCACGCCACCTGCTGCAGCGCGGACTGTCGGACTGGTCGCTGGAAGCCGGTGCCTTGCGCCGCGGCTACGGGTCGGACTCCTTCTCCTACGCCAGCGACGCAATGGGACGGGGCAGCCTGCGCCACGGGGTGCGCGATTTCCTGACCGTGGAGGCGCATGCGGAAGCCACCCGCGGCCTGCGGATGGGCGGCGTCGGCGCGATGCTGCGGCTCGGCCACGCCGGCGGCGTGTTGAGCGCCTCGTGGGCGCGCAGCCAGCACGCCTACGCGGACGACGGAACCCGCTACGGCCTGGGCTACGAATGGCAGAGTCGGCGCTTCAGCGTCAGCGCGTCCACCCTGCGCCGCGATGACGACTTCCACGACGTGGCAAGCGTGGAAGGCAGCTTGCTGCCGCTGCGCAGTGATCGCGCCTACCTCGGCCTCAACCTGGGTAACAGCCAGGTCGGCGCCGGCTACGTGCGGCAGGACCTACCCGGCGAGACGCGCGCCCGCTACGCCACGCTGAGCGCATCGCAGCGACTGCATCGACGCGCCCACCTGGGCCTCAGCCTGAGCCGCGACCTCGACGGCGGCACTGGCACTGTCGCCCTCCTCCACCTGAGCCTGCTGCTGGACGACGATCGCCAGGCTTGGGCCAGCGCCCAGCGCCGCGATTCCGGGCACGGCCTGGTCGTGGGCGCGCGCCGCGCGCTGCCGGTCGAGGCCGGCGGCTGGGGCTGGCGGGCGCAGGCCGGCACCGGCGACAACGCCGGAGGGCAGGCCGAGATCGGACGTGCAAGCGAGCATGGGCAGTGGAATGCCGGTGCGCTGGTCTGGCGCGGCGACGGGACGTCCGACACCACGGGCTATTTCGAGGCCAGCGGTGGCCTGTTGTGGATGCGGGGCGGGCTGTTCCCGATGCGCCAGGCCTTCGACGCATTCGCGCTGGTTTCCACCGGCAGCATCGCGGGCGTGCCGGTGATGCTGGAGAACCGGCCGGTCGGCCGCACCGATGCGCGCGGGCTGCTGTTGGTCGCCCCGCTGAATGCCTGGCAAGACAACGACCTGTCGATCGATCCGCTGGTGCTGCCGGCTGACGTGAGTGTGGAGCGCACCCGCATGCAGGCCGTTCCCGCCACCGGCAGCGGCATGCTGGCGCGCTTCCCGATGCGCGGCGTGGTGGCGGTGCAACTGGCCCTGCGCGGGCCTGACGGCCGGCCGATCCCCGCGGGTTCGCCGGCAGAGTTGATCGGCCCCGACGGCTCGGTCACGCCGGTGGCCTCCATCGGTTACGACGGGCAGGCCTTCCTGGAGGATCCGCCAGGGGGCGCGCGCCTGCGCATCACACTTGAGCGCGGCCAGTGCACGGCTACGCTTCCGGACGCGCTGCCGCAACGCGGCTGGGTCGAACTTGGGGAACTGCCGTGTCGCTGACACCGGGCCGGCTTGTGCGCGCCCTCGCCTTTCCGGCGCTGTGCGTGCTGCTCGCGTTCGCGCCACGCATCGCCCAGGCGCAGCAGTGCTGGATCCACGGGGATTTCTGGATGGACTTCGGCAGCATTACCCCGGCCGGCGCGAAGAGCAGTACCTACGTCACCTATCGCTGCCAGGCCCCGTACGCACGCCGGTACTACTTCCGCATGTGCCTGTTCATCGGCCCGGGCAGCCAGGGACGCATCAACCCGCGACGCATGACCAACTACAACGGCAGCTATCTCGCGTACGACCTGTACTCCGATCCGGGGCGGCAGGCCATCCTCGGAGGCGTGGCGACCGCGCCGGCCTACCAGCTGCAGCTCGAGGTGGCGGCCAACAGCATCAGCGAGGGGCACGCCCCGATCTATGGCCAGGTCCATCCGGGCCAGTCGGTGCCTGCGTTCGCGGAGTTCCAGGAGACCGGCCTGCCCGGCAGCCTGGTATTCCTCGCCAGCCCCACCGCAGTCCCGGAGACCGTCGACTGCCGGGGCGGGACCACGGTTGGATTCAATACCCGGGAGGTCGAGGCGCGGTTCGAGAACCGCTGCAGCTTCACCGCCAGCGACCTGGACTTCGGACAGGTGGAAACGCTGGGCGGATTGGCCCAGGAAAGCGCTTCCCTTCGCGTCGACTGCCCGGCCGGTACCCACTGGAGCCTGGGCCTGGGCAACGGGCGGCACTACGCGGGCGGCACCCGGCGCATGGAGGGTGGCGGCGACTACGTCGTCTACCAGCTCTACCGCGATCCGGCCCGCAGCCAGGCCTGGGGCAACACGGGGCCTGGCGACCGCCTGGCCGGCAGCACCGACGCCGCCGGGAACACCGTCACCGTCACCGTCTACGGTCGCGTGCCCGCCCAGGCCGACGTCCGGCCTGGGCGATATGCCGATACGGTGATCGCCACGCTGTACTACTGACCGGTCCGGCTTGCGCGACGCTCAGGTCGCTATCAGTTCGACGACGCGACACACCATTTCGCGCTTGCGCCGGGTCAACCGCCGGACGGCCTCCAATATCCTGCTTTCGAGCTCGTCCATCGCGAAATCCGTGGTCGTGGCCGCGTTGTCCAGTTCGACACCCTCGGGGTGACTGCCCCCCCTGCCGGTGGCGAGCCACTCGAACAACACGCCCGTCACTATTGCCACCTTGGCCAGATGATCGACGCTTGGCGAAGTACCGCCTGTCCGCTCCCACTGCGCCACCGCGCTCCGACATACGCCCAACTGCACCGCAAGCTGGGCTTGCGAAAACTGGGCCTCGCGCCGCGCTTGCCTGATTCGGATCGGCATCGAAATACATATGCACCCCTCAAAAAGTGGCAAGGAGACAGCGATACTGCATATGTACAGGAATTCTACCTGAATTATGTGCAGAAACGCTGCGGATGCGCCTGAGCGGCAGCAACGGCGGCGCCTCCGCTGCCGACGTTAGCGATACTCACCCAGCAGGGCGCGGCAGGGGCCCCGAGTTCTCCTTTTGTCGTTTTCAGCCTGTTTTTCCGGCCTTTTTCTTCAAACCGCTTCAAGTTCCATTTTTTTCCTGCTTCTTCTCGGTTCCCGTTCCATTTATCTACTATTTATTCTCCGTAATGCGGTGCTAGGCTCCGGCCACGGTCGCCGATGGCAAGGAATGCTTCGCGCTCACAGATTCCGCGATTGGCTCCAGACGACGCTCCGTCAGCATCCGTCCAACGGTTCAGCACGCGCCTCCAGGAGAAGCTCATGTCGCAGCATGATCCGAATCGCCGTTCCCTACTCAAAGCCGGCTCCGGCGCCGCCATCGGCGCCGCGTTGGCGCTGCATTTCCCGCTGCATGCCCTCGCGGCCGAGCCTCAGCCATCCACGACCTTCGATATCGACACAGGGTTCGCGGAGTTCATGCGCGACATCGGCGGCAGTCCCGCCGACGCCGGCGGCCGGGTCGAGTTCACAGGCTCCGACCCGCTCCTGCGCAGCCATTTCCGGATAGGCGCCTGCATGGCGATTCCCGCGATGGCGGCCGGGCTGGGTGCCGCGGCAATCTGGCGGCATCGCACCGGCGAAGGCCAGGACCTGACCGTGGACCTGCGCCAGTCGGTATGGAACGTCAATCCATTGATCGGCATGGTCCACGGCAAGCTGCAGGCAGCCGGGATGATCCCGGCGAGCGACCCGGTGCCCGCCTCCCTCACCGCGTGGAAGCCGAGCGTCAACGGCCTGATGTTGCAGGCCCCGCTCGGCCTCGACAATCCGCTTTCCTTCCAGGCATTCGAGACTCGCGATGACCGATACATCAACCTGACGGGCATCTACCCGCATCTGATGGATCGCGTGCTCAACGTGCTCAAGACCCCGCCGGATTCAGCGGCGATCCGCGCCGCGGTGAAGAAGTGGGACGGACAGGAACTCGAGGACACGCTGGCCGCCAACAACGCCGTGGCCGCGCTGCATCGCACCCGCGAGGAGTGGCTCGCCCATCCGCAGGGCCAGTACCTGGCGGGCACGCCGCTGATCGAACTGGTCAAGGTCGGCGAGGCTCCGCCCAGGGAGTTCGCATCCCAGGCGACCCGCCCGCTGTCGGGCCTCAAGGTGATCTCGTGCACACACGTGATCGCCGGCACGACCGCGGCACGCACCTTGGCCGAGTACGGCGCCGACGTGCTGCACATCGCCCGCGACCAGAGCTTCGAGCACGAGGGACTGGTGATCGATGTCAACGTCGGCATGCGCTCGGCCTGGGTGGACCTGCGCAACCAGGCACAGCACCAGCGTTTCACCGGCCTGTTGCCCGAAACGGACGTATTCATCGAGGGCTTCCGGGGCCGCTCGATGGAGCGGCTGGGCTTCGGCGCAGAGGAAGTCGCGTCGCGACGGCCGGGCATCGTCTACCTGTCGGTGCGGGGCTATGGCTGGGAAGGTCCCTGGGCAGACCGCGCCGCGTTCGACATGGAAGGCGTATCCACCACCGGCTTCACCATCATCGAGGGTGGCGGCACCGGCGTGCCGCGCTTCCCCCCTACCCTGGTGATGAACGACTACATCACCGGTTACATCGGCGCGGCCGGCATCCTCGCCGCGCTGCGGCGCCAGGCGACCGAAGGCGGCAGCTGGCACGTGCGCGTCAACCTCTCCCGGGCGGCGATGTGGTTCCAGAGCCTGGGCCATTTCCCCGGTATCGACTTCGATGCCGCGCGGCCGAACAACCGCATGGCCCCGCCGGAAACCATGGCGGGGCAATCGCCATACGGGCGCGTGGAGCGCCTGGTGCCGCAGGTCCGGCTGACGAAGACGCCCGGGCGCTGGCGCGAGCCGCTGGTGGCCGTACGCGGCGGCGACCTGCCCCGCTGGGAGGGCTGAGCCATGCCCGCCTCCCGATGCGCACCGCCCCCCGCGGCGCGGACCGGGATACTGGCCCTCGCCGTCGCGGCGACAGCGGGCATGGCCCCGTCGCATGCTGCCGCACAGGATGCGGACCAGCTCGCCCAGCAGCTCTCCAACCCGATCTCCAGCCTGACCAGCGTGCCCTTGCAGTTCAACTACCACGACGGCATCGGCGTTGGCGACGATGGCTCGCGCACGTTCCTCAACGTGCAGCCGGTGATCCCGATGTCCATCGGTGAGGACTGGAACCTGATCTCGCGCACCATCATCCCGGTGGTGTACCAGGAGGGCCTTTTCCCCGGCGCCGGGAGCCAGTTCGGGACCGGCGACGTGGTGCAGAGCCTGTTCTTCTCGCCCGAGGCGCTGACCGCCTCGGGCTGGACCTGGGGCGTTGGCCCTGTGCTGCGCCTGCCGACCGCCAGCGACGACCTCCTCGGCGCCGAGAAGTGGGCCGCAGGTCCGACCGCCGTCGCGCTGAAGCAGTCTTCCACGGGCTGGACCTACGGTGCGCTGGTCAACCACATGTGGTCGTTCGCCGGTGAAAGCAGCCGCGACGACATCAGCGCGACGTTCCTGCAGCCGTTCCTGTCGCGCGGGCTCGGCCAGGGGCGCACGGTGTCAGTGAGCCTGGAGTCCAGCTACGACTGGAAGGACAGCCAGTGGACCGTGCCGGTGAGCCTGTTCTACTCGAAGGTCTCGAGCGTCGGAACCCAGCTGGTGAGCTACCAGCTCGGCGTCAGCTACTTCGCCGAAACGCCCGCGCTCGGCCCCGAGTGGGGCGCGCGGTTCACCGTCACCCTGCTGTTCCCCAGATGACCCGCGACAGCGCCGGCCCGGCACGTTTCCGCCGTCCGCTGCGATGTTCGCACCCCACGTTTCGGGAGGATGAGATGTCCACGCAAAGCGACACGCGCTATCCCGCGGCCTCCTCCTTGCACGACGGACCGCCTTCGCATCGCGCGCGGCGCCGGCACGTCCTCGCCGTCGCGGCCTGGTGCATCCTGGTGCCCGGCATCGCCGCAGCCCAGCAGGCCGAGCCGACGGCCGGATCGGCCGCACCGCTCGACCTGACCTTGGGCGACAAGGCGGCGTATGAGCTTTATCCAGACCTGCTCGACACCTCGATGTCGGTGCAGGGCGACCTGCAGGAGGACACCGCGCAGCCCACCGGTTGGATGCGCAGTCCGACGTCCCTGGAATCATGGTTCGCATGGAAGAATCAGGTGCGCGAAAACACCGGCCTGACCTTCGGCGGCTCGTGGATGATGCTGTGGCAGAACTACTCCCGCAGCCTCGTCGACGAGCACAACTCGGTGGGCAGCAAGCTGACACTCAATTTTTCCTACGATCTTTTCAACCGCGGCCAGGCCAACGCATTGTCGTTCGACGTGGCTGTCGAAGACCGCCGTCCGATCGGCACCGACCTGGCGCCGCTGCACGCAGGCATGTCCACGGGCTCGATGATCCCCACCGCGGCCACCTACGGTGATTTCAGCCTGGGCGTGACCCAGGCTTATATCCGCCAGAACCTGGCCGACAACCGCTTCCAGTACACGATCGGAAAGATCTTCGCGCCCAATTTTCTCAACGCGTATCCGTTCTTCGACGACAACCGCCAGTTCCTGACCCAGGCATTCTCGACCAGTCCCAGCATTGCCTCGCCTCTGCGGGGATTCGGCGCAGTCGCAGCCTGGTACCCGACCACCGGTGGGCTGTACATCAAGCCGGGCGTATTCACCGTGCACAGCAGTGATACCGGCAGCACGATCGGGGATTTCTTCGAGAAGGACGAGCGGTTCTACATGCTCGAAGTCGGCGTCACCTCCCTGGGTCGGACCCGCACGCCGATCCACGCGCGCGCGGCGATGGACGCAAACAACATCCACTTCACCGCCTGGTACAAGGAAGCCGAGGAAGGTGGGCTGCCGCGCGCGCGCGGGCTGGTTTTCAACGCCAACTACATGGCCGGCGCGAACCTGATGTGGTTCGCCCGTGCCGGCTGGTCGGACGGGTGGTTCGTGGACCGCAACGCGGCGGTCGGCATCGGCTGGCGGCCAACCGAACACTTCTCGGACCTGTTTGGCGTGGCCGTGGGTGGCTTGAAGCCGGCCAATCCGCAGTTGCGAAACCAGTACACCGCCGAGGTGTTCTATCGCTTCCACGTCACCCCCAACCTCGCCATCACCCCGGACCTGCAGGTGCAGGTCGATCCGGCGCTCAGCACGGCGGACGCGGTCTGGGTGGTCAGCCTGCGTGGACGGCTCACGTTCTGATGCCGGGCAGGCGGAGGCGCTGACGATGCTGGTTCCGGCGCGGCCTGCCGGAACCGGATCCTGGCCGGAGTCCTCCCGCGGTCGGCGTCAGTGACCGGAATGAAGTGGGAATCGCGGCTGGTGCTGCTGGCCCTGTCAGGACAACTGCTGTCCTACGGCCTGGGAATTCTTGTGGCCAGAGCTTTGGGCGTGGATGGCTTCGAGGCCTATGTCGTCGCCTCGGCGGTGTTCATCCTGATGGTGAGCTTCGTCCCGCAAGGCTTCGACAAGTATGCGCTGGCACTGCTGCCGCCCTTGTTCAAGCGTGGCGAATGGGCACGGCTGCATGGCTACTGGCGATTCTCGAGTCGGCGGATCCTGATTGCCTGCCTGCCGGTGGCAACGGTAGTTGCCGCCATCACCTGGAGCGCGGACGGCCTGTCCCTGCAGGCACGCATTGCAATCACCGTGAGTTGCCTCGCACTGCCGGCCGGCGCGCTTGTGCATCTGGCGCTGGAGGTGCTGGCCGCGGCCGGCCGTGCCGTGGCCGCCACGGTGGTGTTCCGCGTGGTGGTCCCGGGCGTTGCACTGTTGCTGGTCTGCATCCTGCTCTCGTTCGCGCCAGCGATGCAGGCGTGGTGGGCCGTCGCGGCCTGGGGCGTGTCGTGGTGCTTCGCGCTGGCGCTGATGGGCGGCCAGCTGCGCCGTGTGTTTTCCGCCTCCACGCGGGCGGTGCGGCCGGTGGAGGATGCGGCGGCCTGGGCATCCGGGGCGCGACCCTTCTGGATCTATCGGGTATCGCTGGCCGTGCTGGCCCAGGCAGGGATCGTGGCGATGGAGGCGTTCCAGCCCTCGGCTAGCGCGGTGGGCGCGTTCGCCGCCGCGCTCGGTACCGCCGCGATGGCACAGATCCTGGCTACGGCGACCAATCGGGTCTATGGCAGCAAACTGTCCTTGCTGCTCGATCAGGGCAACATCGACGGCATCCAGCGCCTGAGGATGGCGCGCCTGCGCTGGCTGGCGGCACCCTTGCTGGGCTACCTCCTGCTGGTGTTCGCATTCGCGCCCATGTTGCTCGGCCTGTTCCATGCCGAGTTTGTGGACGAAGGCACGACCGCACTGCGCATACTGGCCTTGAGCACGGCGCTCAGCACGGTGCTGGCCATGGGGCCCACTTACCTGAAGCACCGTGGCGAGAACCGCCCGATCATGTGGATCGTCGCGATGGCGGCGATCCTGCAGTTCGTGTTGCTGGTGCTGCTGGTGCCGCGTTACGGGACCACTGGTGCGGCGCTTTCGTACGCGCTGGCGAACGGTTTCATGTATGGCTGGCTGGCGCGGCTGGCACACCTCGGGTTGAGGAACCTGCGACCGCGCGATGGCTAGCTGTGCAAACCCAAGGACGGAGTGCAGGCGTCAATGCCAGCCATTTCACCGCTGCGGCGTGATGGAGGGCACACGGCTATCCTGTCGCTCCATCCATCGCGCCACTTCACATGACCTATCGCCCGCTCCGCCACGCCGTCATCCTTTCTGTCCTGCTGCTGCTCGTCGCCTGCGGTGGCCCTCCGCCCTATACCGGAGGCGACGTGGCCGAACTGCAACGCATCGACGTGACGACGGGGGAAGGCCCTGCCGCTGCTGCCGGTGACGAGGTCAGCGTGCACTACACCGGCTGGCTCTACGACGAAAACGCGCCCGACAAGCGTGGCGCCAAGTTCGACAGTTCGCACGATCGCGGCCAGCCCTTCGTGTTCCCGCTTGGCGCTGGCCGGGTCATCCGGGGCTGGGACGAGGGCGTCGCGGGCATGCAGCGTGGCGGGACGCGCGAGCTGCATGTCCCCGCATTCCTCGGCTACGGCGCGGATGGCGCCGGCAAGCTGATCCCGCCGGGCGCATCGCTGGTATTCGAGGTGGAATTGCTGGATATCCGGAGATAAGCCCGCGCTGTCTGCCTTGAGAAACCCTAGCCTTGCGATTAGAGCCGGAACTACCGCGCGCGGCTACGAGACATCCACCGGCAGCGTCACCTCGAACGTGCTCCCCTGGCCCTCGCCGCCGCTGCTGGCCACGACCGTGCCGTCGTGTGCCTCGATCAGCTCGCGCACGATGGCCAG
Organism: Luteimonas sp. A482; assembly: GCF_054072655.1. Lineage (NCBI taxonomy): Bacteria > Pseudomonadati > Pseudomonadota > Gammaproteobacteria > Lysobacterales > Lysobacteraceae > Luteimonas > Luteimonas sp. A482. Next base: position 1,705,921 of record NZ_JBSVRO010000001.1, on the reverse strand, counting down.
GCCGATGCCGAGCCCACCGGGGCGCAACGCAGCGGCGGCGGTCTCCTGGAAGAACAGGTCGAAGATGTGAAGCAGCGCACCGGCCGATATGCCGTTGCCGGTGTCGTGGATGCGGACCGTGAACGCGCCGGCCGTTCGGGTCGCAACCAGGTCGATGCTACCGCCCTCGGGGGTGTACTTCGAGGCGTTGTCGAGCAGGTTGGTGAACACCTGCACCAGGCGCGTGTGATCGGCGTGCAGGTGCATGGCATCGCCCGGCGGAAGTACGACCTCAAGTTGCTGCCGCCGTGACTCGATCACCGGGCGGCACGTCTCCACGGCAGTCTCCAGCACCCGGGCAAGCCCGGTGTCCGCACGCTCCAGGCGAAGCTTGCCGCTGGCCAGCCGCGACCCGTCGAGCAGATCGTCAACCAGGCGGACGAGGTGCACGACCTCGGATTCGATGATGTCGCGGAGCCGGGTGAACCGCTTCAGGTCCCCGCGTGCCTCGCCCAACATTTCGGCAGCCAGCCTGATGGGCGATAGCGGATTGCGCAGCTCGTGCGCCGCCGTCGCCATCGAAGCGAGCGCCTGCGCGTGCGCTTGCTGCGCCTGTGCTTCCTGTTCCTGTGCATGCAGGCTGGAAGTCACCAGCTGGCTGTTGGCTTCCTGCAGGTCATGGTTGCGCGCCCGGGCGGCGGCCTGGCGGGGGAGTCGAAGGGCTGCGGCGTTCTCGGCGACGGCCTGGGCCCGCATTGCCGCCAGGACCAGCTGTTCATTGGCCTCGAGCACGTCACTCTCGCTGCGCAGTGGCGTGCGGCCGCGCAGGGCGGCAAGTTCGGCTTGCAGTCCTGCGACCTCCGCGCGCAGCTTCACCGCGTCGGCCTCCAGCGCGACCAGGGACTGGATCGACGCCGCGGTCCGCGAAGGGGAATCCTGCCCGCTCATGTGGCCCCCGGCGGTCGTGTCGCGTTCATTCCTGCGGAGCGCCCGCTGACCTGGTCCCGGTCGCGCGCGTGGGGCGGCCGCCCAGCAGGCCTTCGTGGCCGGCCAGGCGTTCGCCCAGCTGGAGGCCTTCAGCATCGATGTCGAACAGACGCAGGTCGTGCGAGTGCGCGCTGCCACGGACCTTGACCACGGCAAGCACGCGCTCCAGCCGGCTGTCCACTTCGATGTAGCGCTGCACGATGATCGCGTCGGTGAGGAAGGCGGTGCCATAAGGGCTGAAGCTGAGTTCGTTGTAGCGGTCCTCGAGCTCCGACGTCATCAGCACCGTGGCGCCGGTGTCCGCCAGCGCCGACACCAGCCGCGCCAGGGACTCCCGGAAGTCATCACGGAACGTCGGCGCGAGCGCAAGTTCGAAACCGGACAGCGAATCGATGACCACGCGCGTCGCCTTCAGCCGCTGCACTTCCTCGATCAGCAGCAGGGCGATCTCGTCCACCGACAGCGTCGCCGCCTGGGTGTCGATGACGCCGATGCGGCCGGCCTCGATCAGCCCGGCGATCGTGGCCCCGCGCGACTGCCGGGAACGCTGCTCGAAAGCCGCGATCACGCCGGTCTCGCCCTGGCGCGCGCCCTCGGCCAGGAACGACGTGGCGAGGATGCTCTTGCCCGACCCCGAGGGTCCCGCGACCAGCAGCGAATATCCGCGAGGCAAGCCGCCACCCAGCATGTCGTCCAGGCCGGGGACGCCTACGCTGCGACGGTCCTCGAGCGGCGAGACCTCATCGATCGCACTTGAAGCAAGCGGGATGCGTGGCGGCGGCGCAAAAACCTTGAGCCCTCCCTGCGTGATGCGGAACGTGTGCAGCCCGGGCAAGGTCGGTTGCCCGCGCATCTTCACGATCTCGAGTTTGCGCACCACCGAGTTGCGCTGCACGCTCTGGCGCAGCCAGATCAGGCCGTCGGCCACGGTGAAGATGGGATTGGGGTCGGCGTCGCTGAAGTACTCGCCCAGCAGGAAGGTGGTCGCCTCCCAGCTGGTCAGCAGTATCCCCAGACGCTGGATGAACTCCTGCAGCGACAGGAAGGCCTCGCCCTCGCCCTGGCCTGCGAGGATCACCGAGCGGAACGAATCCACGAACACGAAGCCCGGGGCATGGGTGCGTACTTCCTCGACGATGCGCGCGAGCACCTTGTCCAGGTCGCCGTTGGCGGTGTCGGCGGCGAGGTTGACGAAGCGAATCGACGAGTTGATCTGCTCCGCATCGAAGAAGTCGAACTGCTGCTGGTAGCGCAGCATCTTCAGCGCCGGCTCGCCGAGCACGGTGAAATACAGCGCAGGCCGCTCGGGCGTCGCCATCGCGAACATCATCTGGTGCGCGAGCGTGGTCTTGCCCGCACCCGGCGATCCGGCGATGAGGTTGAAGGAGAACTCCGGGATGCCGCCACCGAGGATGCCGTCGAGGCCGCTGACGCCGGTGGACAAGCGTCGGATGGTCGCGTTCTGGCTGTTCATGGGGCAGTGTCCTGTCGGGTGGGGCCGGCGGACGGGACGTCCCAGACTGGCTTCAGCAAACGCCCGGTGAGCGATGCACCAATCAGGTTGACCAGCAGGCGGTCGAAGGTTTCAAAGAGGGTGGTGACCGCCGCGATCGCGTCGTCCACCGCTTGCCCGGAGGCGGCGCGTGCCAGCATGGGGAAGGCCGGGGGTTCGCTGCCCGCGTCAACGCTCCGCGCCTGTTCCAGCCACCGGTGCTTGGCCGCTGCCAGGTGCAGGGCGCGATCGTACAGCGCGGACATGCCGTCCTGGCCGATGATGGGAACGAGCGCGCGCGCTACTTCGGTCCAGAGCACGACCGTCCGGTCGCAGATGGCTTCGATACCATGCCCTTCTGCAACGATGTGGCGCAGCACAATGTCCACTTGGTGCACTTGGACTGGCATTTGCCACCTGATACCCGCAATGCGGGTCGCCTGCATCCTACGGCATGCCCAACAGGAGCGCAAAGCCGGCGACGCAGCGCCGTGCATGGATCCGGCTGGTGTCAGGGCGCCAAGTCGATCTCGGGCGTCGTCTCGCGAAGGATCTCCATCGACTCGCGGTTGCGACGTTCCCACTCATCCATCGATTGCGAAGGAGTGGTGACGTTTTGCGCGGGCTGCTGGATGAGCTCTGCTCGCGCCACCGGCCTGGCCGGCGCGGCGCGCGCGGTCACTGCGGCCGGCTGGGCGTCCGGGCGTCGCGCATGCTGTCGCGAATCAGGTCGGGAACATTGCCACAGCACCAACGCTACGAGGGCTGCCATGGCTACCGCGGCCTTGATTCCATCGTCTTTCTCCCGGCGGCTACGCCGGCGCACCGGAGAGTTGCCGCCAACCGACACCGCCTCCCATTGCGGCTCGGCCGCCGCGCCAGCCAGCTCGGGGAACCAGCGACGCACCTCCTCGCCGTCGACCAGGGTCAGGCGCCGCTCGCGCTGCGCAGTTTCGCGGGCGGCATCGGTGAACTCACCTGTATTGACCACGATCGCACCGGTGGCGCCCTGCGTGCACATGACCCCGATCAGTTCGTGGCTCACATTGTGTGTGACCTTGTAGGCGTTCTCGCGCTTGCACTGGACGACGATGTAGTCGTCGCCGCGTCGCAACTTGAGGTCGATGCCGCCGTCGAAATGCGCGCCGCCATGCCCTACCCGCTCCACTGCGTAGCCCTGACGTCGATAGTGCCCGGCGATCAGCGCCTCGAAGGCCGAGGGGTCCAGACGCGCAAGCTTGTCGTCCCGGCGATATCGGACGGGAGTGCGGCCCTTTCGCCAGCGATAGGCCGCCATCGTCAAACCGTCAAGTTGTCGGGCCAGAGAAAGTACGAGCCAAAGCGCTGACCCATCCGGAACTCGCCACCGGCCTGCTTGCCCGCTTCTGTCAGGTAGGGCTTGCCGTCCCGCAGTTCCAGCAGTCCTGTCTCCACCAGCTTGTCCAGCAGGTCCTGCGTCTTCAGACCGAGCTTGCGCGCCAGCTTCGAGGACGTGAGCTTGGTGCCGTCACCGCTTTCACCTTCGGCATCTGTCGCCGCTGCTGAAGCCGACTCCTCCGTGGATTCCTCGCCGCTTGGTACACGCTCCATCGAAATTCGCACCTCGTCGCTGATGCGGATGATGCGTTGTGCTTCCTCATAGGCATCGCGGTACAGCTCGGCGTCTTCTCCGCGCCGGATCAGGATGCCCATCTCGTTGTTGTTGACCTGGCTGAACTCGTAGAGGTTGAGGCTGGTGACGATGCACAGCTCTTCGTTGAGGTAACACTTGGCGTGCAGGTTCTTGCAAAAACTGGTGCGGATGTAGGACTGCTCACGCAGCCAGGTGATCTCGGCCGGCTGCAGTTCGCTCTTGCCGTACACGATGCGCACGTCGATCTTGAGCCGATTCTTGTCGGCAAGCAGCTCCTTCACCCGATCGTTGAGCTTCAGGTACGGGCTGATCAGGATCAGGCGATCCTTGGCATCCTTGATCAGTTCCTCAAGGAAGTAGTTGGTCGCACTTGTATTGAGAAACTTGGCCATCATCGGCTCCTGATGCTTTCCATGTATGCGATGCGGGGCGTCCAGACGTCCCAGACACGCCGCCCTTGCCGGCAACGCTGGACAAAGTGAAGGCCTTGCCCGGAGGCTCCCCATTCTACGATTGCCCAGCAACCCGACCGGACGCACGCCATCAGCGTGACGAATCTCTATGGTGCGTGTTCGCGCGCAGAATGCAGGGAGACATCATTCGTCGCGCTCTGCACTTCGACCGCTTGCGGTCCACGGGGCGTCGCATCACGTACCCGCGTCATCATGGCCAGGATCCGTTCCTCGTCGTACCACGCCCCGATTGACTGCCGTAGCGACTCGGCGATCGCATGCTCGCGCTCGTCGAAGGGGTGCTGGTGCGTATCGTCGTCTAGCCCCGACACCCCCGCGCGCGGCGCGCGGGCATCCGAGTCCACCCGCAGCAGCGTCGCCACCTGTCCGTTCTCCTGGAGCCGGAGCTCCGTCGCTCCGTCCGGATTGCGAACACGGGTCAGGTGGTCCGGCTCCACGGTACGCCATTGCCCGGCGATGAAGGCCCACCCTTCCCCATTCCGGTTCCAGTGCACAAAATCGTCGCCGGACACATGGAATCCCGCCTGCCGGCCACCACCGGCCCGACGCTGTGGATCACCTTCGGCCAGCGTGCCGCCGGTATCGAGCGCGGCAATGAAACGGCGCGACGCCTCGGGCGTGAGGAAAAGCGACCGGATGGTGTCGTATTCGAAAGCGAGATCAGGCCGGTTGACATCCGGCCCGTGCGCCACGACCTGCCCTATCAGCGGATCAGCGAGCACGCTGGTCCACGCCCGCGCCAGCGGATTGCCGGCGTCCGCATCGCGCAGCGCGTTGAGTACGCCGACACCTCGCAGGGTATTGTCCGCGCCGCTCTGCAGATAGTCCGGTTGGCCATTGGGCTGATTGCGCAAGAGGCCGTCGATGGCTGTCTTCATCTCGGCCGCGGACGCCACGCTGCCCACCTCGACCTGATCCATCAACCCAGGCCAGCGTGCGTTCCCCGCCTGGTTCTGCAGCTTCATGAACATGCCCGCCAGTGCCGCTTGTTCGCTGCTTGCCGCGTCCCGGTACAGCCTGGTGCGCTGCAGGCGCTCGATCGCGGTGTCGCCGTTCCCGGACACGTCGTCTACTGCAGTGACCCCTGCGACGTGTGTGGAATCGAGGCCATGCACGAACGTCCGCCCATCGTCAGAGGCGAGGAAACGGTCGATGCGAGAGCGGTCGATGTCCACCGCGTTGGCCGCGCGCATCTGGCGACCCGTGCGCTGCAGCGCTGCCAGCGTCTCATCGAATTCCCGCTGACCCAGTACGGGCGCGTTCTGATCGGGCTGCGCCTGCGCCCAAGCCTGGTAGTTGTCCAGCAATTCGCGCGCCACGTCCGGATGCTGCCCAAGGTCGATCTGCAGAGTCCCGAAGGAATAGCCGCTGTTGGCGACCGGCTCCATGCGTCGTCCGGGACCCACGTTCCCGGCGAAGCTCAGCCGGTACGAAACATCGCGACCGCCAATACTGCCTTCCGAAGCGACGCCGACGGCGAAGTACGCAACCGCGCGCAGCTCGTTCGCGGTCAGGGGCGCCGGATCCGTCACCATCCGTCTCCGATCGCGTTGCCCGAAAGACAGGCCCGCACCCACGGTTCGGCCGCCAACGCGTCCAAAGCCGCCTGCGCATTCGGCGTCCGCGCGTAATCCGCGTGGCAGGCGCCGCTGGCATCGGGCAGATCACCAAGCATCCCGTCGCACAGCTGCAGGGGCTTGTCGACCAACTGCCAACCGGTATCGCATCCCGTGTCGGTTTCGCTGCCGGGGCGACCGCAGACGTGGGTGCGTCGTGCCTGTGTCGGCGACGAACTCTGGGCAACGACCTTGCCCTCGTACGCCTTGCCTGACGCCACATAGGACCAGGTGCCACAGATGCGGCTACCCCGCTGCACCAGCTGGTAGCGGCTGCACTCCTCCGGTGACGTCGTCCCCTGGCAGGCCTGCCATTCCCCGGTGAACGGCGTTGTGTTCGTCCCATGGGGATCACGGGCCGCGCCAGTCTCAAGACCTGCAGTCGACGCGGAACACGCGGCGACACCCAGCAGCAGCGCCATGCCAATCGTACGCATTCAGATTCCCTCCCGAGCGTAGGCGCACACTAACGCGTGCGCTAGACCGCGACAACCGGCGCTGCTTCCGCCATCTCGGCGGGCTGGCGAACGTCCTGGGGAGCTGCCTCGAGGGTGTTCCCCGTCAATCTGGCCACCTGCGCGCCACTCGCAATTTCACTCTACCGTAGGCGTCAAGCCTGTTGCTGGAGTCGATATGCCACTCGTCGCTTTGACGGTGCAGGGTCGCATGCAAGCGGCCGGGCTTGCCGCGTTCGAAGCCAGGCGCCCGGAGAAGACCGGCATCTACGCGTTCGAACGCGAGCAGGCGGCCGAGTTGGCCGCGGATGAGGTGCGCGCGTTCAAGAAGAACCGCGACGCTTGGACCTACTTCGAAGCGACGCCGCCGGGCTACCGGAAGGTCATCACGCACTGGGTCACCAGCGCCAAGCGGGGCGAGACGCGTGCCCGCCGGCTCGAACAGCTGATCCAGGCTTGCGCCGAGCAGCGGCGCATCGTCTGAAGTGGGTCACTCCAACCTGACCTCCGCCCCGCCCTACCCCGAAATCTCCCGCACCGCACGCACCGCGTGCTCGACCTGCTCGCTCGTATTCACCAGGCTCGGCGCCAGCCGCGCATAGGGGATCGCGTAAGGACTGGTGCTGGCGATGATCCTGCGCGCCAGCAGTTGCTTCACCACCTCCGCAGGCGCCACGCCCTCCACCTCGAACGCGACCAGCCCAGCCGACAGTTCGCCGGACATCGGCGTGTGCAGCTTGATCTTCGGGTTGGCTGCGAGGCCCGCCTTGCAATGGTCGTTGAGCTCGCGGATGCGTGCCGCGACCCGCGCGCGCCCCATCTGCTTGTGCATGCGGAATGCCGCAGCGGCCGCCCACTGGTGCTCGTAGGCGTGGAAGCCGCCGGGACTCATGCGGTCGGCGGTGGTGGGCGTGGCCGGCGCCACCTGCCGTTCCCAGGCGACGTACTGGTCGATGTCGGTGAAGCTGGGAATCAGTGGGCGCAGCCGCGCCCAGTTTTCTGCGTTGGCCCACAAAAGTCCGGTGCCGCGCGGCGCGAACATCCACTTGTGGGTGCCGGCGCAGAAGTAGTCGCAGCCCATCGTCGCGACGGTCTCGTCGGTGGAGCCGAGACCGTGGACGCCGTCCACCACCAGCAACAGCGGCGGCCCCGGACGCGCACGTAGCGCCGCGGCGATCTCGCGGATGGGCAACCGGATGCCGCTGCTGGAATGCACCCAGGTCAGCCCCACCACCCGCGTCCGTGGCCCGATGCCCTTGAGCAGCGCGTCTATCATCGATTCCGTGGTGGCCGTTGCGGCCTCCTCGAACAGCGGCACCAGGCGCATGCTCGCGCCGACGCGATCAACCGCCAGCCGGATCGACTCATGGTGCGAGTAGTGGTCGTGCGTGGTGCACAGCACTTCGTCGCCGGCCTGCAGCGGCAGCCCCTGGTACACCAGCGCCAGACCGGTGGTGGTATTGCCGGTCAGGCAGACGTCCTGAGGCCGCGCACCCAGATAGTCGGCGATCTCGGCCTGCACCTGCATGTGGAGGTTGTCCGCCCCTTCCGAGAACATGCCGTGCTCGACCGTGTGGAAGGGATTGCGGTCGATGGCGCGACGGTACCCGTCGATCGCCGCCTGCACCGGCGCCGGGTGGCTGGCGATGAAGAAGCTGGCGAAGTGCATCAAATCGGAATCCAAAGCGAACTGTGCGCGGACGGCATCCCACGTGGAGAGGTCCGCCATGGGCGGGGTCTCGGCCTCCAGCGCGGCCATCAGGCTGCCCGGCAGCAGCGCGGTGGACAGGACGGCCGGAGCCGCAAGGAACCCGCGTCGCGTGATCTGCATGAGCGTCTCCCGGCGTGGCCCCGCAGGGCCGATGGTGGGTCAACGCGAGCGGCGGCCGCGGGCGGTCAGGGAAGCCGGCGGGACGCTCTGGCAGCCACTGGAAAGCCTGCCTGGGCGACGCATGGCCATCGACGTAGTGCAGTTGCGAGCGGCTGCGGCGGCATGGATGCGGTGGGCGACGGCGCGTGGACCCGGCGTCCGGGATGCCTCGAAGTGCGACCTCGGCCGATGATGTCGATCCTGGCGTCGCCTGTTCGTCGGTCCGGTGAGATGGCGATGCCGCAGGTATGCGGTCCGCCCCCCATTTCGCCCGCGGAGCATGACGATGATCCCCAAGAACACGATTTGCCTGTGGTTCGACAACGACGCGCTCGATGCCGCCACGTTCTATGCCCGAACCTTTCCCGACAGCGCCGTGGGCGCCGTGACCCGCGCGCCCGCCGATTTCCCGTCCGGCAAGGAGGGCAACGTGCTGACGGTGGAGTTCACCGTCCTCGGCATTCCCTGCATCGGCCTCAACGGCGGCAAGGAGTTCAAGCAGAGCGAGGCGTTCTCGTTCCAGGTGGCGACCGACGACCAGACCGAGACCGACCGTTACTGGAACGCCATCGTCGGCAACGGCGGCCAGGAAAGCGCCTGCGGCTGGTGCAAGGACAAGTGGGGCCTGTCGTGGCAGATCACGCCCCGCGTGCTCACCGAGGCCTACACCGGCTCCGACCGGGCCGCCGCCAGGCGCGTGTTCGACGCCATGATGACGATGCGCAAGATCGACATCGCCGCGATCGAGGCCGCGCGGCGTCGCTGAGGCAGCACGAGGCTGCGCCCCCGCCGTGTTGCACCGGGCCGAGCGCCAACCGGGACTGCTGCCCGACGATGCCAATGCCCGCGCGCGCCATCGCGCGGTTGTTCGCCGCGCCGGTTGACCCCGCCCCATCAAGCAGCGCCCGCCGGCAGGCCAAGGCCGCTGGCGCTGGCGCTGGGCAGCGTTACACCCGCACACCACCCACCACCGAGGAGACGCCATGAAGATCGTGACCAGCCTGAGTTTCCAGGGCCAATGCCGCGAGGCATTCGAGTTCTACGCCAAGGTGCTCGGAGGCAGGATCACCGCGGCATTTCCCTATGCCGACGGCCCGCCGGAGATGCCCATCAACGACGAGAAGTACAAGACATGGCTGATGCATTGCTGGCTCGAGGTCGGCGACCAGGCCTTGATGGGTGCCGACATGGACGTGGACTGGGCACCCAACGTCGACAAGCCCAAGAACGGCTTCGATGTCACCCTGCACACCGATGACATCGCCCAGGCCAGGCGCTGGTTCGAACAACTCTCCGATGGCGGCAGGCAAGTCATGCCCTTCGCGGAGACATTCTGGTCGCCCGGCTATGGCGCGCTGATCGACCGGTTTGGCGTGCCGTGGATGGTGAACACGATCCCGACGGCAGCTTGAACCTTGGCGGCGCGGCACCGCAAGCGCGACCACGTCAGCGCAAGGCCCGCGAGCATCACGAAGCCCGCCAGGCGGGCCTGCCACCGCAACCGTGCGTTGCGGTAGCCAGTCGCGAAGGCTGCGGCCAGGAGCAGCGATGCCGATCGAGAAGCCAACCGATCAATCAAGAACGCGGTCGATCTGGTCGTGCAGTGCCCGGCCTTCGCTGGTGGCGGCCAGCCCGGATTCATCGTCGTCATACAGCGGATCGACCAGGCTCGCGAAGTTGTACTGCGCTTCCGGATAATCGCCCAGGGCCTCCAGATAGGCCGATGCCGCGTCCACTGCCGCCACGTCCCCGCCGTACATGGCGTCGCGGTTGTGCAGCCCGAAGGCGTACAGGATCTCATCGGCAGCGAGTTGCTCCGGCGCATGCTGCCCCACCGCCAGGATCACTTCCATGCCCGCCGGGGTGAGCGCGAGTGCGATGTACTCGTCGTGGGCCGGTCCGCCACCGGGCCCTGGCGTCCTGGACAGGCCGTCGAAAAACGCATTCGCGGCGTCGCTGCGCTGGTCCGGAGGCAGGGCCGCGAAGACCTCCTCCACGAACGTCGTGTCGACCGCGCCGGTCTCGGCCGATGCGGCCAGGTCGGCACCGAGCGCGCCAGTGTCGACGACGCCGTTGGTCGTGTGCCGCTCGACCAGGGTTTCGGGCGTCAGAGTATCGGGGCCGAGGGTCAGCGAGTCGTCCACTTCGATGCGTGAGTCGCCCCAGATCAGCCCTGCGAGGCCGCCCTCGCCTTCCAGCAGCGAGAACGCGCCAGCGCCGTTGTAGGCGGGGTCGTATCCGTACACCACCTGCTGCTCGCCGTTGCCCACGGTCGCGAGCACCTCGTACCCGGGAAATGAATCGTGCTTGCCGCGGGCGGTGATGGTCCATGTGCCGTCCGCATTGGGCGTCATTTCCACCGTCATCCCGTAGCTCAATCCGGGGGCACCCGTCACCAGCGGGTCGGCCGCCTGCCCGCTCATCGTCACCACGATCGTGCCATCCGCGCGGACCTCGGTGACTTCAGCCTGCAGGCCGCTGACTGGCGCCTCCCCCGTCTCGACCACGTTGCCGTTGCCATCGACGCGCTGGGTCAGCCCGACATCGGCCGGCAGCTCGACCCGGTAGCCACCGGGCTGCGACGGATCGGCGAACACCAGGATTTCCTGCTGCGTGCGCTGCGTGCCGTCCTCGCCCACGCGGCGCCCATCGCCGATGAAGGTGCCGCCGTCGGGCACGAACCATGGCGTGGTGATCCGCGCGTCGGGGATAAAGGCGTTGACCTCCACCGAGACCACGGGCTGTCCGGTGCCCGGCGAGGGCGCGGGGGGCGTGTAATCCGGGCCCAACTGCGGACGTTGGGAGCGCAGCGATTCAAGCGACTGCGGGCGCATGGCAGACACGCCGAGACCATCGATGACCATGTCCTGCATTCCATGAGGTGGGCGGGCCGAGTGTAGGGGTGGCCGATGCAGCGCGATATCCGGGCCAACCCTAGACGTGCCCACGCAATGGGGACCAGGCAGCACGGGGGTCGCGAAGACGTTCGTGAAAAAGCGTGGAAGCTTGCGACGGGTGGCGCCAGCTGATCCGCCCAAGCCTCGCCGCGAACGAGCGAGACGTGTAGCTAATCCAGATCGGTCTGGATCCAGCGTGGCGAGTGGTGGATGTCGATCGTCTGGAGTCGATCCGGCCCGAGGTTCTCGAACCTGTGCGGGATGCCGGCCGGGCCGAAGACCGCCTCACCCGCGCCTGCCTCGAGGATCGTCCCGCCAACAAAGAACCTGGCGCGGCCGGCGACAACGATGAAAGTCTCGTCGTACGGGTGCACATGCAGGCGCGGCCCTGCGCCCACCGTGTCGGTGCCGTAGGCCAGCACGGTCACCGCCCCACCCATGGCGATGCCCTCGACCACACCGCGCCAAGGCCCATCCGCGGCCGGATCGAACAGCCTGGCGCGCACCGCAGGGCGCCCATCCGCTGCGATCGTGGCGGGGTCGAGATCCTTGCGCGCCATTGGGGTCCTCCTGTGCGTGTTTCGTGGTGGATCAAGACCGGGTCAGAGTGGAAGATCGTAAGGCCGTCCCGCTGGCCCTTTCCGGGCAAGCACGGTGCGCCAGGTGCCGCCATTGCCTCGGCGGGGCCGGGCAAGACACGAAGGATGGAACCCAACCAGCCCCGTCACCTTCTAGCGACCGAGGATGCTGTGAAGAAGTTGACTCTGATCCGTATTCTTCTGGGCGTAAGAATTGTCCCAGACACCATTATCCCCAACACCATTATCCCCATTATCCCCGCTGACACCATTATCCGCTGGCACCACTATCCCCATCACGGGTTGTACTCCGGCGCCAACCGCGCGATCACCCCTGTGGCCGCGACGTCCTTGGGGACGATCCGTCCCGTAACCGCGTCGCTATCATCAGCCGTGACTGACCGCTGCCGCAGCCTCCCACGGTGCCGCGCCCGGAAGCCGGCCAAGGCGAGACCTTTCCTTTCTCCCGAATCATCGTGGATCGCCATGTCGGCTCCGCCTGGTGATATCGTTCGGGCGGGCATGCCGGCGCGGGCCGGACTTCCAGGGGAAAAAGATGACGCGATGGGGGATTGCGGTCGCAGCGCTGGCTGCGGCGGTTTTGCTGGCGCTCGTCGCAACGACTCGCATGGAATCGGGACGCACGATTTCGCTGATCGACGACAACCGGCCGGCGGCCGAGCCAACCGGCGCCAGCCTGGTGGATGCCAGTGGCCATCCTGCCACAGCCACGAACCGCGCGATCATCAAGGTGCCGCAGCTCAAGGCAGGCAACCCGCGCCTGCTGCGGCTGACGCGCCCCATGCTGGAGCAGGCCTGGCACGATGGCGAGTTGGACGTGCTCGGGCCCGCCGGTCGCTATCGCGTGGTGATCGAGGATCAGCGCTTCGAGCCGGGCGGCCAGTGGACGGTCGTGGGCCGGGTGGAGAGCGACGTCGGTGCGCAGGCGATGGTCCTGACGTTTGGTCACGACGCCGTCTTTGGCGTCCTGCCGCAGCCCGACGGCTCATTGCTGCAGATCACCACCGCGCGAGGAATCACCGCCATCGCCGCCGCTGGCGGCCTGCAACCGCCCGGGAGCAAGCGGACACTGGCCATCGAGCCTGACTATCTGATTCCCGACACGCGCCAGGCAGGGGTTGCCACCTCGCTTCAGCACACCCGCGTGCTGGACGCCGCGCAACTCAAGTCCACCAGCCTGGTCGAAGTCGTCGTCCTGGGCCTGTATACGGACAACCTGGTCCAGCTACGGGGCAGCGTTTCGGCGGCAGAAACCGAGGTCGCCAGCCTGTTCGCGATCGCCAACCAGTCGCACATCGACAGCGGTACGCGGGTGCGCCTGCGGCTGGCTGGCCAGCGGAAGATCGCGCTGGATCCCGCCCTGGACAACAGCCAGGCCCTGTGGGCAATCACCGACAACACGGTGCCCGGAATCGACCTCGCGCAACTTCGCGACGCGATGGCCGCCGATCTGCTGGCGCTGGTTCGACCCCACGTCGATACTTACGGGACCTGTGGCGTCGCCTGGTTGAACGGCGAAGGTCGCAGCCCCGAGTTCATCTGGGACCACTACGGCGTTTCCGTCAGCAACGTGGCACCGTGCGGACCCTACGTGCTGGCACACGAGATTGGCCACAATATGGGGTCCGCGCACGACCGCGAAGCCCATTCGGGCAATGGCCAACTCGAGTTCGGTGCGTACCGCTATTCCTTTGGCTATCGCCAGGACGGGCCGGTGGCGTTCGCCACGATCATGGCCTATTCGCAGGGAGAGCCCTGGATCGGCTATTTCTCCAACCCTCGCTCAAACGTCTGCGGCGCACCGTGCGGCGTGGAGAATCGCGCGGACAACGTCCGTAGCCTGGGCGCCATCGCGCCGCTCATCGCGGCGTTCAGGGGGCCGCCGGGAACGCTATCGATCACGGACGCGGAAATATACGAACCCGATCCCGGCAGCAACGCCATCCTGCTGTTCAGGGTCCTGCTGTCGGGTGCGGCGCCAGCAGGCGGCGTGCGGTTCGACGCCGTGGTCTCCGGCGGCAGCGCCCAGGAAGGCAGGGACTACCTTGTCGACGGGTACGGCCACACGGGCGCCACGATCCCCGAAGGCGAGCGAACGGCCAACATCGTGGTCGAAGTCGTCGGCGAGGCCGAGGTGGAGCCTGACGAAACCATCGTGCTGCGGCTGGCCAACGTCACTGGCGCCGCCGTACACGACGGCGAGGCCGTCGGCAGGATCCTCAATGACGATCCGCGTCTGAGGCTGTCCGGGCGCTTGCATTTCGAAGCGGGCGCTCCGGTTCCCCAGGCTCCGTTCTGGATGGCAGTCAGCGGCACGTCGGGCGGCAACGAAACCATCCGCGTGGAAGTGTCCCCGCCCGACTTCACGTACCAGGTGCCTTTCGTAAGCGGATCGAGCCTGACGGTCACGGTCGAACCACCGGCACCGTTCGCCATTCTGCCCTTCAGCTTCGATGAGGTCGAAGCGTCGCTGCGACACGACATCACCCTGCGCAAGGGGCTGAAGGTCTCGGGCAGGCTCCATCTCCCGGCGGGCCAGCCCGCCCCCACCGAGCCGTTGATGCTGGACATCCGCGCGTCCATCGACGCACGCTACCAAGTCAATCCCTACCCCATGCTTTCGCCGCCGGATTTCCGCTACAGCCACTGGGTCGTGCCCGGCGCCTGGGTCTACATGGAAGTCAACCCTCCAGCACCCTACGCCCGCTTCTTCGCAGTCCACAACCCGGTACTTTCGGACATCGTCCAGGACATCACGCTCTCGCCCCTGCCCGCGCTGGTGATCTGGGGAGGCAAGCAATGGCGAGAAAGCCATCATGGCTCGAGTCTCACGACAGCGTTCGTTCTGGAGCTGTCTGCGCCGGCTCCTGCGGGCGGCGTGCGCATGCGTTATCGCACCGTCGCAGGCACGGCCAGGCCGGGCGAGGACTACACTCCGGTGGACGGCATCGCGGAGATTCCGGCCGGTGAAACGGTCACCTATACGGATCAGATAGAAGTCATGAGCGACAACATTCTTGAGGGCGACGAATACTTCGATGTGGTCCTCAGCGATATCTCCGGTGCAAATCCGGTCGTGACACGCAGCCGGTTCATCGTGCAGGATCCGCCCCGTGTCATGGGCGGGCGACTACCGCCGCGCCGGAAGAAGTAACCCAGGCAGGCGGGCGGGAGAGTCGACTCTGACCCCTGTTCTTGTTCTTGCCGGCTCGGGCCGGGCAAGTGAACCTGGCGCCAGTATCTCCGGCACCTGAGTCCCGGCTCAGTACGGTGGCGCCCTGCGCTTGCTCTGCAGGCGCGCGGCTTCGGTCCACCAGGTCAGGTCATCGGCAAAGCGGGCAAAGCTTTTCTCAAGCGACTTGCCGGCCTGGTCGACAAGCTGTCCCTGATCATCCAGGGTCCTGGCAATCGGCCCGACGTTGACGGTGCTGGAGATCACCACCATGCCCATCTCCGACAAGGTGCCGTGCCAGGCGGCATTCGCGCGCGCGCCGGCAAGACGCCCGGCCGAATAGCTGACCACGCCGGCAGGACGCCAGAACCACTCCTCCAGGAAATGGTCGGTCAGGTTCTTCAGACCCGGCTGCATGCCCCAGTTGTATTCGCCGGTGACGAACACGAAGCCATCGGCGCTGCGTATCTTTTCGGCCAGCGCCTCCATCGCCTCGGGTGCCTGGCCCTTTGGGTACTCCTTGTACATGCGGTCCAGCATCGGCAGGTCGACCGCCTTGGCGTCGATTAGTTCGGCCTCGATGCCGCGTGCCTGCAGCATGCGCACGCAGTAGTCGGCCAGGCGGATGCCCATGCGATCGGTGCGATAGGAACCGTAGAAAACCAGGATGCGTTCAGACATGGCCTTGCCTCGAAGGTAGTGACCGTGACAAAAGGTGTCAGGGACGAATGGCGCTTATTTAAGCCGCAACATGCTGTTCTGTCGTGTTATTTCTGAGGCCTTTGCGTTCGATCTGGCGCGGTTGATTGAGAAGCGGCAGGCTTTCGGTCGTCGCTTGATCGCTCGTGGCTCCATGCGTCCCGGACGATTCCCCACGCGCTTCCTGGCAATCAGGATCAGGAGTGGCGGGTCCCCGACAGCAACGTCGAACGCGCATTGCTGCCAAGCCAGCCAGAGCTGCAGGCTGTACTTGAAGCTCAACTGGCGAGGGGTCATTTGTGTCTGCAAGGCGGCGCGCATCATCGTGCGGCGGATCAGGTTAGGCGGCCAGATAGATCCAGATTTCCTTGCGGGCCATGGCAGGTGTCTTGCAGGTGAGCATGTCCATGCCCAGCGTCGCCTTGAGGTTGCGCAGATCCAGTTCCACGTTCCAGCGTTGGCGATACAAGGCTTTAAGTTCGGCCTTGGGTACCTGCTTGGCGCACAGCATCGTGGTGACCAGCGTCTTGCCGCCCACCCGCAACTCGCGCACCGCCAACTTCTCGGGTGCCGCGGCATACCCGCCCGCCACTCGTCTGGCCGCCAAGTCATTGACCGCCTTCTGACACGAGCGATCGGCGCTGAGCGCTTGCGCCAGAAACATCGACAGAACTTCGGTGGGTGGCAACAGGCGCTCCCGGTGCGCGGGCAGCAAGGCTTCGACCTGATCCAACGATTCGTCGTCAGTGAGCAAATTGAAGAAGGTGTAGGCGTCGCTGCGGGCAACTTCGCGGCGAAAGACACGTCGTTGCTGCGCATAAGCATTGCGCATGGGATCCATCGAAGCTGGCTCCTTGGGCGAAGGGTGTTGTCTCGCAACTCCACCTTAGCATTTGGAGACAGTTTTTCTTCTTAGATCATGGGCTTGGGCTTAAGTAAGCGCCATTCGTGCCTGATCCCGCTATTGCCGGGATGTATAGTCTGGCGCGCATGGCCGGTACCCCACCGGCCGCGACTAACGGAGAGACGTCATGGGTCTTGTGCAAGCGGTGGCGGGTGCGGTGGGTGGCGTGCTGGCCGACCAGTGGAAGGACTTCTACACGGTGCCGGCCGGTCTGCCGGCTACGGCCGCGCTGTTTGCCGCCGTGCCGAATGGCACCAATGCCGGTCGCGGCTCGAACACCAAGGGCTCCTCGAACATCATCACCAACGGGTCGAAGATCGTCGTACCCGAAGGCTACGGGCTGCTGCTGTTCCAGGACGGCGCCATCACCGGCTTCGCAGCGGAACCGGGCGGCTACGAATGGCGCTCGGACGACATCAATTCCAAGTCCGTGTTTGTCGGCGACGGCCTGGTGTCCTCGTTGATCAAGCAGAGCTGGGAGCGCTTCAAGTTCGGCGGCCAGCCCGGCGGCCAGCAACTCGCATTCTTCGTCTCGCTGAAGGAACTGCCGGACAACCGCTTCGGCACCCAGTCGGAAATCTACTGGGACGATGGCTTCCTCAACACGCAGGTCGGCGCGGTGACGCGCGGATCGTACACGCTCAAAATCACCGATCCCATCCTGTTCGTGAAAAACTTCGTGCCAGCCAAATACCTGCAGCCCGGCCAGGTCTTCGATTTCACCGACATCGACAACCCCGCTGCCACCCAGCTGTTCAACGAAGTGGTGGGTTCGCTCGCGCCGGCCTTCAGCCTGTACACGAACGATCCGGGCAAGGGCAACCGGATCACGAAGCTGCAGCAGGACTCCGTGGGCTTCGCCCAGAGCCTGTCGGCGGCGGTCGAGCACGCCTACCAGTGGAGCTCCGACCGCGGCCTGGCCATCGTCAAGACCGCCATCATTTCCATCGAGTACGACCCCAACACAAGGGAACTGCTCAAGACCGTGCAGCGCGCCGATGCGCTGGCCGGTACCCGCGGCAATTCAAACCTGCAGGCCAGCGTGGCCGCAGGCGTGCAGTCTGCCGGCGAGACCGGCGGTGCTGCAGGCCTGGTGGGCGTGGGCATGGCGACGGGCATGCTCGGCGTCGGCGCCCTGCAGCAGCCAGTGCCACCGGCCGCGCCGGCGGCCGATGATCCGATCGCCAAGCTCACAAAGGCCAAGCAGATGCTCGACCTCGGCCTGATCACGCAGGGCGATTACGACGCGCTCAAAGCCAAGACGCTGGGCCTGTAAGGCGGGTTGGCTTCCACGATGTCCAGACACACGGTTCCCACGCCGCCGCCCTTGCCGCCCGCCATCGGGCCCGGCTCGCCGCAGGACGTGCCGCCGGCAGCGGGCAGTTTCCCGGTGGACCCGGCCACCCTGCCCGACCCGATCCGCGACGAAGTCCTGGCGCCCGACCCGGTCGCGATCGATACGGGCTCCGACGAGCTCAAGGACGGCCAGAACCACTGCCCGAAATGCGGCGCCACCGACATCAGGCAGCGGCCCGGCACCGACATGCTGATCTGCCTGTTCTGCCGAAACGAGTGGCATGGCGAGGGCGTCGAAGAGGCCTACGGACTCGGCGTGGGCCTCGACGAATTGCACGGCACCGTGATTGCGTCCGGCGCGCAGGCCATCGCAGCCGACGCCACCAGCCTCATGAGCTTCAAGTGCACCGGCTGCGGCGCCGAGGTCACCGTCAACACGGAAAGTTCGATGACGGCGCGCTGCCACTGGTGCCGGCACGTCTTCGGCGTGAACGAACAGGTGGCGAACGGCGCCGTGCCCGACGCCGTGCTGCCCTTCCGCATCAAGAAGGAAGATGCGGTGGCGCGCATCCGCCAGTTCGTGGACAAGCGGCGGATGTTCGCGCTGAAGGTCTTCAAGCAAGAGTTCACGCCCGAGAACGTGGTGGGCGTGTACCTGCCGTACATGATCGTCGACGGCAAGGCGAGCGCCAGCGTGGTTGGCCAGGGCGAAATCGAAACCCGGCGCTACACCCAGGGCACCGGCGACAAGAAGCAGACGTACTACGACGCCGATGTGTACCAGCTGGATCGGCACGTGGACTTCACCGTGGACGACCTGCCGCTGGAATCATCGCGCGAACGCAGCAAGCTGGACGCGAACGTAAACACCAACAACATCATCAACACCATCCTGCCCTTCGATACCAAGAACGCGGTGAAGTGGAACGCGTCCTACCTGTCGGGCTTCACCTCCGAGAAGCGCGACAGCGACGTGGAGCACCTCCACCCGCGCCTGGAGGACCAGCTGCTTTCGATCGCCCGCTCCCAGGTCGAGCCGTCGGTGCGCCGTTTCGACCGCGGCGTGCGCTGGGAAACCGAACGCCTGGACGTACAGGGCACGCGCTGGGTGGCGATGTACCTGCCGGTGTGGCTGTACTCCTACCACCAGCCCGGTGCCAATGGCGGCATGCTGCACTACATCGCGGTGAACGGCCGCACCGGAGAAACCATGGGCAGCGTACCGGTGCAGCCGTGGAAGCTGCTGCTGGCTGCGCTCACCGCCGGCACGATCCTGGAAGCCGTCGCCCTGATCATCATAGGAATGCAGCAATGAGCGACGACGGTGGACTCTGGCTGCTCGCCCTCGGCCCGGCCGGCGCTGCTGCGCTGTACTGGGCCATCTATCGGCACTACCGCAACACCGACAAATCGCATGCCTTCGAGCGCGAGACGACCGTGGATGCCAAGCCAGTGACCGGGTCGGAGCGCAAGGTGAGCGAAGTGAGGGGGACGCAGGCGACGCGCATCAGTGGGGACAATGTGAAGGCGTATCGGCACAGGGTGAAGCGGGTCGCTGAGTGACGCGTTGCCCTGCGACGTGCACGACCCCGTCCTTCTTTCTCAGCCCAGCGGTGGCGGGCCAACGCGACCGTCCCGGCGTGCCTGGCCATCGTCCGCCTGGTCACGCGCCCAGGCCTTGACCGCCCGGCCGAACTTCGCGATCAGGATCATGTTGAGGAAGTGCATCAGGCCTAGCACCAGCAGGCTGATGCCCACGCGGGAGCCGACCTCGGGGATCAGGCTGATCGTGTCGACCTGCCAGTTGCCCAGCCGGTAGCTGATGAAGCCCAGGTTCACCAGATAGAAGCCGATGACCAGCAGGCGATTGGTGGAGGCGGCCAGCTCGGTGTCCTGGCCGAAGCAGCGGACCAGGAAGACCTCGCCATTGCTGGACAGGGCGCGCGCCACCCAGATGGTCATCCCGCTGGAAATGGTGAGGTAGAGGCCGTAGGCAAGATGCGTCATGACGAAATCTCCGAGTTCAAGCATGGGTGTCGCTCCGGGTTGGGAGTGACGCCAACTTGACCCGGTGTGCCCGTCATGGGCCTCCGGAAAGATAATTCCGGAACAAGTCGCACCCCGATCCACGCAGGATCAAGGGCTTATCCATGTCCAGAGTGATCATTCCGGAAGGTCGGGTGCGCCGCTCACCGCCAGCATCCGCTGCCGATATGCGCCTGGCACCTCGCCCACCTGCTCCTTGAACGCAACGTAGAAGCTGGACTGCGAATTGAAGCCCGACGCCATGCCCACCGACAGCACCGACGCGCGCGGCTCCTCCACCAGCATCCGTTGCGCGGTCTCCACCCGGTACCGCCGCACCAGCCTGGGGAAGCCCATGCCGAACTCGGTGTTGACCAGTTCCGACAGCTGGTGCCCATTGAGACCCAGCAGGTCGGCCACGGCCGCAAGGCTCAGCGACTCGGCGCGATGCGCCTGGTCGACCTCGAACACCTGACGCAGCCGCGCGGCCATCGCCTCGCGATCCACGCGAGTGAGCGTGGACTGCGCGTAGGCCACCGCCACGGCCTCGCGCGCCTTCGGCACGATGTCCGGCACGGCCAACAGCAGCCAGCCGGCCAGGCCGAACCCCAGCGCGATCAGCACCGTGTACGTCCACGCGTAGGCATCCCAGCCGAAGCTGTGGGGCGCCAGCAGGCCCGTAGTCGCCACCGCCAACGCCATCGCGCCGAACAGCGCCAACACCTTCAACTCCAGCGCAAACCAGCGCCGTAACACGCGCAGGCGATAGACCAGCACGGACAGGTGCAGCGCGAAGGCGGTGCCCATCAGCAGCGCCGCCGGAATGGCCCATGCCAGCGGCACGGCAAGTGCGACCACCAGCGCCAGCACCGGCAGCGCCCATTCCACCCGGCGCCAGGCGCCCTCCGGACGCAACACGCCCAGCAACAGCCAGTAGAACCCCAGCGACTGCAGAAACAGGACGACCACATAGCGGCGCACAGGCAGCGCGTCGCCTGCCTGCGCGATCATCCCCAGATGCCCCAGCTGGGTCAGCGCGAGCCCTGCGAGCATCACGAAGCCCGCCAGGCGGGACTGCCACGGCAACGGCGCGTTGCGGTAGCCAGTCGCGAAGGCTGCGGCCAACAGCAGCGACATTCCGACCGAGAAGCCCACCATCATCTGCAGCATCGGATCCCCTACTTTCGCGATGGCGTCGACCGCTGCACGATCGTAACTCCACCATCCAGGGAAATGGGCTGAGGCTGGAGTGACCCCGGGAAGGCCAGCCTCGTCGCCAGGAAACGGGCCAGACCGCGCTCTCTCTGTTCCCGCAAGCCCCGCTTGGGCAAACGGTGTCAGGGACAATTGTCGCTGGCTGGTGGCCTGCCCCTCGCCCGCAGTCCCGCGAACTGTCCCGTGCGCTGCGTGACCCACGCCTGGAACCTGTCCGAGCCCAGCGCCTTCTGCTGCTGCAGGTGAGCCCGGATCTCTGCGAGCAAAGCATCCCCAGTGGCTTCCGCCACGATTGTCCGGTAGGCGGCCGCCCGCGCGGGCGGATCGCTCCCCAAGGCCAGGTATTCGGGATGCGGAACCAGCAACGGATCTCCGCGGTACCCGGCGTTAGCGCCATGGCTCGACCAGGGATAGTCGTCGGGCTGCGCCACCATCCACGCGCGCACCGGATTGAGCTCAATGTACCGACTGCACGCCAGGAAGTATCGACCCGAATCCACCAGGCAGGCCTTGAGCCTCCCTTCCCACAACGTGCCCGTGCGGCCGTGCCGCCCGTTGAACAGGCCGGTGTAGTTGCACGCGAACGTATGCATCAGCCGCAACACCGCCCCCGTGCTGCCAGGCGTCACCAGCAGATGCACGTGATTGCTCATCAACACGTAGGCGTGGAGCTGACAGTCGAACCTGGCCAGGCCCTCGCGCGGACATTGCAGGTACCGCTGGCGGTCACCGTCGTCCAAGAAGCACGGCAGCCGGTTGTTTCCACGCTGCACTACTTGCTGTGGGACGCCTGCAAGGTCGAATCGCGGTTGGCGGGCCATGCCCAAGCCTCACCGCATCGCCTCCACGGACCTATCAGGCCCTCGTGCTGCGCAACGTCGGAGAACCCCTCAGCATCAGTCGGTAGTTGTCCCTGACACCTTTTGTCGCGTGACACCTTTTGTCGCGTCATGGTCCTGCCAGCCGAAACCCTCCGCCGCGATGATTCGGCCGTCCTTGACGATGGCATACGACAGGCTGAGGATCCCGCGCTCGGCGCGGTAGGCCTGCGCGAACGTCTTGAATTCCGCCAGCTTCGCCGCGTCCCCTCCGGCTGCGCCTGCAGCGGCCCCGCCAGGGCGAGCAATGCGATGACCACGACGCTCCGCAGCATGACGCTTCTCCGCTGCGCCCGGCCGGGGCGTGTCGCCGATTGAACCAGAGCCGGGCCGGCCGATCCACCGCCTCGCAGCCCGCCTCGACCGCTGCAAGGTCCTCGCCGCGCGCCGTCGTCTAGAAAGCACGCCAAGCGGTTGTTTCTGCGCTGCACCACGTTCTGCGGGAGGCCGCGAAGGTCCAACCGGGATTGGCGGGGACTTGCTCGGGCGTAGACGGGCCAGCGTCCCAGAGCCATCACGCTGCGGGGAGGGACATCATTGGACAACACCTGAGCGCAGGGGCGGGAATCGTCCCTGACACATTTTCTCCGCAAGCACTTTTTCGCCATGTGTCCGATAAATCAGGAGTGCCCCACTCTGACACCGTTCCCCCGCTTCTTCCGTTTCTCCCGGTTGGATGCACGTCCGGCTGGCCGCGGCGCAATCGAACGGACTTCGGTGGCCGCACCGCGATCGAACTTTCGTTGCACGCAATATTGGATCGAAACGTGGCTCGGGGGTAACTGGAAGACGCAACCAGCCAGTTACTGGTCACTAGGGTTGCCAAATTGGAGATCCACCATGAAACGCTACACGCCAGTCTTTGCATGCTTGCTAACCCTCGCGACCGTTCCGGTCCTTGCTTGGGACCCGATCGGCGACATCACCAACCCCGGCCGAATCATTCGGAATGTCGGTCGCGAACTCGACAATGCCGGCCGCGAGGTCGACCGCGCAAGAATCGAAGCACAGGCACAAGCCGGAGCGCCGGTGTTCGAGCAGTGGCTGGCACAATCCCGCGACAACTCCATCAACGATGCGTCGCCGATCCCGCCTCACATCAAGCAACAATTGAGCGGATTCTATGACGAGGACGTTCTCCAACGCGCAAGATTCAGGATAGGCGATGCTGGCGTTTTCAACCTAGCCAGTTTGTCGGTTCAGTACGGGGGCGCAGAGGCCGTTGCCTTGATCGATGTCATTGTCTTTAAAAATGCCGGGGATGCCTATAACAACCCAATCCTCTGGGCACACGAACTGAAACACGTCCAGCAGTTCCGCGACTGGGGAGTACGAGATTTCGCGATCCGATACCTTCGTAGCTGGAATGGTGTCGAAGGCGAGGCATACGCGGCTCAAAGTTCCTACGTGAACTGGAGTGACCAGATGGCTCAAGTCGACCACAGCTCAACTGGTCCTGCGGTCCAAGTCGCCAACTTCGCTCAACCGGCAGCAGCCAGCTTGTGCGCCACGAACTTGGGTGTCTGCGGCATGGGGGTAGCCATCCCCGTGGGATCATCGTGCTACTGCCCGACTTTCAATGGCCCGATTTGGGGCGTGGCACGTTGACGCGAAAGGCCAGATCAACCGATTCATGGCCATGAAAACGCCACACAGCGGAACAAAAACATGTGTTTGGTTCGACTTGCCAGCGCTTTCGTGAGAAGGGCAAGACTCTCGTTCCAATCTTCCGTGGAACACAGGGCCCGCAACACGGGCCTTGTGCGTTATCGGCAGAATGCGCCCGCACGGGGTCCGCCCGAACGGGGTCAGGTTGGAGTAGCCCGGTTTTTTCGGACAGTGGACCTAGGGCACATACCCTAGGTAATTCAACCGCTCTTCGTATTGGGCAGGCGATTGGAAGAACGGGCGTCCGGTTCACTTTTTCCTCCGGGCCTGTCCTGCCCCGACTTACAGCTCCATCGCCGGCAGGCGGATGCCCTGACTGCTCGGCAGATCACACCATGGCTCATGGCCCGCCTGCCTCGCCAGGATCTGCCCCACGTGCCGCAGCACATCGTGCAACGCGGCAACAATCGCCTGCCCTGCTTCCTCGATGACGGCGACAGGCTCCGCTACCTCACCGTGCTACGCGAAGCGCTTCTGGCCACGGGCGTGCGCCTGCATGCCTATGTGCTGATGGACAACCATGTCCACCTGCTGGCCACGCCACCGGAAGCCGGCGCCATCACTCGCCTGATGCAACGGCTCGGCCGGCAGTACGTAGGTTTGTTCAACGCCCGCCACGGCCGTAGCGGCACCCTGTGGGAAGGTCGCTACAAGGCTTGCCTGGTGGACAGCGAACGCTACGTCCTGGCCTGCTACTGCTACATCGAGCTCAACCCGGTCCGCGCTCGCATGACCGACGATCCCGGCGGCTATCGCTGGTCCAGCTGCGCGGCAAACCTCGGCCAGCGCCTCCAGTCCGGCCTGTGCCCGCATCCCACTTGGCTTGCGCTCGGGAACACGTCCGCAGAGCGCTCTGCCGCCTACCGTTGCCTGCTGGACGAGGCGATCCCCGACGACACGCTGGCCGACATCCGCCACTACCTGCAACAGCAACGTGCATGGGGTCGGGACGACTTCCGGGCCATGGTCGAAGCCAAGACCCGGCGATTCGCTGGCGTCAGGCCTGCACACCGACCGCGGAGATCTGACCCGACCGGGTAAGTGAACCTGACCCCGTTATCCACACCGACGCGCGGTACGCCTGGATCCAAGCGCAGCAAGCGACCTATCCGGTGAGCGCTTTGTGCCGCGCATTGGGCGTGTCGCGAAGCGGCTTCCATGCCTGGCAGACACGCTTGCCTAGTGCCCGGCAGCAGGCCGATACGCGGCTGGCGACGGTGATCCAGGCCACGCACATGGAACATCGGCAGGCCTACGGCACACGCCGCCTGTGGCGCGTGCTGGTCGCTCGTGGAGAAGACTGTGGCCGGCATCGGGTCGCGCGCCTGCGGCGCCGGCATGGCATCGTCACCCTGCGACGGCGGCGCTTCGTACGCGCTCGTGCGCCATACCACCGCACGCTAGCCGCCCCTAACCGCCTTGCCTGGCCGTTTACCAGCCCCGTCCCCAACCGGGTGTGGGTCGGCGATATCACCCATATCCCCACGCGCGAAGGCTGGTTGTACCTGGCCGCCGTGCTGGACGTGTGCAGCCGGCGCGTCGTCGGATGGGCGATGGCCTCGCAGCAGACCCGGGATCTAGCCGAACGCGCTCTGGCCATGGCCCTCGTGCAGCGTCGTCCGGGGCCCAACGTGGTCCTTCATCACGACCGCGGCAGCCAGTACACGAGCGCCAGCTACCGGGCGAAAGCGGAGGCAGCGAATATCATGCTGAGCATGAGCCGACCCGGCATGCCTTACGACAATGCGATGGCGGAGAGCTTCTTCAGCACGCTCAAACTGGAGCTGGTACCAGACAAGGCCTTCGCCTCACGCGAAGCTGCTCGCTTGGCTGTGTTCGATTACATCGAGACCTTCTATAACCGAACACGCATGCACTCGGCTCTAGACTACCAATCGCCCGCCCAATACGAAGAGCGGTTCAATCGCCTGGGGTATGTGCCCTAGGTCCACTGTCCGAAAAGCCGGGGTCACTCCAACCTGACCCCGTTATCGATTGAGCTTCAAGCAGCGCCTGCAGCTCTGGCTGGCTTGGCAGCAATGCGCGCTCGACGCTGCCGTCGGGGACCCGGCACTCCTGATCCTGATCGCCAGCAAGCGCGTGGGGAATCGTCCGGGACGCATGGAGCCACGAGCGATCAAGCGACGACCTAAAAGCCTGCCGCTTCTCAATCAACCGCGCCAGATCGCACGCAAAGGCCTCAGAAATGACACGACAAAACAGCATGTTGCCGCTTAAGTAAGCGCCATTCGTCCCTGACACCCTTTGCCCCTTTTGCCTTGCGCAGCCGGGACGGCTACTGTCGGCGATCGCGTCGAGCCACTCGGATGGACATCCCGGGGCTGGCATCATCACCGCCGCCCGGGCAGATCGGGATGGCAAGGGATCGAACTGGGGAGAACCGATGAAGCGTGTGACATTCGTGGCGGCAGCCAGCCTGCTTGCCCTGGCGGGCAATGTGGGCGCTGCCTCGCAGCTCAAGCTCAACGAGCAAGGCTATTTCGAGGCGCCGGGCCTCAACGTCACCGTCTTTGCCGACATCTATCCCGATGGGCACCAGACCGGCGTGACCGTGATCCAGCATGGCGAGCGCGTGGCAGCCAATGGCGACCTGCGCCTGGAGCCTTCGCCCGGCCAGTGGTCGCCGGTGCCGGCTGGTGACGGAACGGCTGCGCATGACCCGGCCACCGGTACGGTGACCCAGGCCCTGCGCTACCCGGACGAGAGCAAGAACCGCAAGGGCTTCAATCCGATCGAGTATCCGGACCTGGACTTCCGTTACGAGGTGGGAGTGACGCCGCTGGACGGCCACGCCTTCCGGATCGCGGTCCACCTGGACAAGCCCCTGCCCGCCGAATGGGAAGGCAAGGTCGGCTTCAACTTCGAACTGTTCCCGACCGACCTGTTCGGCAAATCCTTCCTCATGGATGGCGCCGCTGGCAGCTTCCCGCGCCAGGCCAATGGCCCGGTGGTCTCGATGGAAGGCCACACGCTCACTGCGCCCCTGGCGACCGGCAGCAGCCTGGTGGTCGCGCCGGAGAGCCCGCTGCAGCGGCTGAAGATCGAAAGCCGCAGCGGCGAGCTGGTGTTGCTGGACGGTCGCGGCAACATGAACAACGGCTGGTACATCGTGCGCGAGCTGACCCGTCCCGGGGCCACGCGCGATGCGATCACCTGGGTGGTGACGCCCAACGTGGTGCCGGAATGGCGCTATGCGCCGGTGGTCCAGGTATCCCAGGTGGGCTACCGGCCCGAGCAGGCCAAGACCGTCATCATCGAACAGGACAAGCGCGATACCCGCGCCGACCCGCTGACCCTTTACCGGATCACCGAGGATGGCCCGAAGGAAGCCGCGCGTTACACGCCCAGGTCCTGGGGCAAGTTCCTGCGCTATCACTACCTGACCGCGGACCTGAGCGCGGTGCGCGAGCCGGGCATGTACGAGCTGTCCTACCGCGGCAAGCGCACGCACGCCTTCCGCATCGGCGGGGACGTATTCGACCGCGGCGTGTGGCAGCCCACGCTGGAGTACTTCCTGCCGGCGCAGATGTGCCACATGCTGGTGAAGGAGAACTACCGCACCTGGCATGGCCTGGACCACATGGATGACGCGCGCATGGCGCCGGCCGGCGTGCATTTCGACGGCTACGACCAGGGGGCGGACACCCTCAGCCGCTTCAAGCCCGGCGACCGCATCCCGGGCATGGCCGTGGGTGGCTGGCACGACGCCGGCGACTACGACCTGCGCATCGAGAGCCAGATGGGCACGATCAAGCTGCTGGCGCAGATGGTCGAGGAATTCGGCCTGGACCACGACACCACCACCATCGACCAGGCACGCAAGGAAGCCCTGCTGCTGCGCCCGGACGGGGTCAACGACGGCCTCCAGCAGATCGAACACGGCCTGCTCAATGTGCTGGCTGGTTATCGCGCCCTGGGCCGCACCTACCGCGGCGTGATCGAGCCGACCCTGGAGCAGTACGTGCTGTTGGGCGATGTCACCATCCAGACCGACAACCTGGCCTACGACCCCGCCCTGCCCGCCGGTGGCCGCACCGGCACGCCCTCCGCGATCAACGACGACCGCTGGGTGTTCACCGAGGACAACCCCAACCGCGAACTGTCCACGGCCTCGGGCCTGGCGGTGGCGGCGCGGGTGCTGCGCGCGTCCAATCCGGCCATGGCCCAGGAAGCGCTGGATGCGGCCATCGACCTGACCGCCAAGGCCCTGGACCGCGCGACCAGCGTCGGCGCGAAAGTGGCAGCGTTGAGTGAACTGGCCCGCAGCACCGGCGACCAGGCCTACGTGGACGCGCTGGTCGCGCTCAAGCCGGACATCGTGGCGGCGATCGACAAGACCGGCCCTTCCCTGTCCAGCGCCCTGCCCCTGGTCAAGGACGCCGCGTTCCTGCGCGAGGTCGATGCCGCGGTGGCGGCACACCAGGCCAAGCTGGCCGACGACGCGACCAAGACCCCGTACCGGGTTCCCTACGTGCCCCACATCTGGGGCGCCGGCTGGGACATCCAGCGCTTCGGCGTGGACCAGTACTTCTTCAGCAAGGGCTGGCCGCAGCACACCCCCGATGCCCTGCAGATGGACGCGCTCAACTTCGTGCTGGGCGTGCACCCGGGCAATGTCACCGAGTCCTTCGCCTCCGGCGTGGGCGCGCACTCGGCCACGGTGGCGTATGGCACCAACCGCGCCGACTGGGGCTATATCCCCGGCGGGGTGATCTCGGGCACGGCGCTGATCCGCCCGGACCTGCCCGAACTGAAGATCTGGCCCTACTTCTGGCAGCAGCGCGAGTACGTGATCGGAGGCGGCGCGGAGAACTTCATGTTCCTGGCGCTGGCCGCAGCGCAGCGCGACGCGTCCAACTGAGCCTCGCCCGGGCGCTTTGTGCCCGGGCCGTTCAGTCGACCTGCGCAGGCCCTGCTTGCGCAGGTCGACTCACGCTGCCGCAACCGTTAACGGGGCCACGTTAACGGGGCCAGGTTAACTTTCCTGACAACGCTTGATGGCGATTCCCGAGACACGGTTCCGGGATGTACGGACCGCAGCCAACCACATGCTTCCGCATGCTCACAGGCATGGCCCGCCTCCCTCGTATCGACCTGCCCGGCATCCCGCAGCACGTGGTGCAACGCGGCAACAATCGCCTGCCCTGCTTCCTCGACGACGGCGATCGATTGCGCTACCTCCAGCTCCTGCAGGAGTCACTGGCCACGACGCACTGCCGCCTGCATGCCTACGTCCTGATGGACAATCATGTCCACCTTCTTGTGACACCGCAGAACGCCGGCGACGTTGGCCGCTTGATGCAACGACTCGGCACGAACTACGTCGGCCTCTTCAACGCCCGGCATGTCCGCAGCGGGAGCCTGTGGGAGGGGCGATACAAGGCGTGCCTGGTCGACAGTGAAGACTACGTGCTGCGCTGCCATCGCTATATCGAGCTCAATCCCGTCCGCGCGCGACTGACCGACGATCCAGCAACGTATCGCTGGTCCAGCTGCCCGGCATACCTGGGCCAGCGCCCGACTTCCGACCTCTGCCACCACCCGGTCTGGCAAAGCCTCGCCGGCAGCCAACCCGAGCGTCGGGAAGCCTGGCGTCGCATCCTCGAGGAGGTCGTGCCGCCGGAACAACTCGCTGAAATCCGCCTCTACCTGCAACAGCAACGGGCACTGGGCCGCGACGCCTTCAAAGCGATGGTCGAAGCGAAAACCCGACGCTTCGCTTCTACCCGACCTGCCCATCGTCCATGCCGAAGGCCGGAAGAAGCAAGAGATTAACTACACCTGGCCCCGTTCTTGTTCCTACCTCCACCTTCTGCGCGAGTCGCTGGCCAGGACGCAATGCCACCTGCATGCCTATGTCTTGATGGACAACCATGTCCATCTCCTGGTGACTCCGCAAAACGCCGGCGACGTTGGCCGCCTGATGCAGCACCTCGGCACCAACTACGTCTGCCTCTTCAATGCCCGGCATGGGCGCACCGGGAGTCTGTGGGAGGGCCGTTACAAGGCCTGCCTGGTCGACAGCGAAGACTACGTACTGCGCTGCCACCGGTACATCGAGCTCAACCCGGTCCGCGCGAGGCTGACCGACGATCCAGCGACGTACCGCTGGTCCAGCTGTCCGGCATATCTGGGCGAGCGCCCTGCTTCGGCCCTTAGCCCGCATCCGGTCTGGCAAGGTCTCGCCAGCAGCCAACCGGAGCGCCAGCAGGTCTGGCGCCGCATCCTCGATGAGGCCCTGCCCGCGGAACAGCTCGCGGAGATACGCCTCTACCTCCAACAGCAACGGGCACTGGGCCGCGATGCCTTCAAGGCGATGGTCGAAGCCAAGACCCGACGCTTCGCGTCTGCGCGCCCTGCCCATCGTCCACGCCGACGAGCAGAGGGAGCATCTGATTAACTACACCTGGCCCCGTTCTTGGCCCCGTTCTTGCCGGCTAGAACTCATCTTCCGCTAGATCGTAAGTCTCGAAGTTTCCACCATCGACCTTGTACAGCGTCATAGTCATCTCGCTGTACTCGATGCCCTCTACAGTACGACGTTCTTCTACATCGAAGGGCTCAGAACGCGTCAGGGCACCCGATTCCAGATCCCTATAGCGAATGTCGTAGGCGCCGGCTGTCACCTGATTCATGGTGAATCTTGATCCTGCAGGGATGAAGAAGTGCCTGACGGGACGGGCTATGTCGCCATTCAGTGAGACAAGCTTGGCAAAGACATCTGAGTCGTTTCGAGTGTTATCCACCGTGACATTCGAGTGTCCATCGTTGTTGCCTATCGAATACCTAGCCAGGTACTCAGCGCGCTTGGGCCACGGGGTATCGTCGGGCGCGTGGTTCGGTCGGAAATAGGCGGTCGCCGGAACCGGTGCTGGCGCCCCTGGTCCTTGGCCGGTACCTTGGCAACCTGGTGGCAACTTGCTTGCATAGTGTCGCGTGCCGTTTTCCACGTAGGTGTAGATCGCGCTTTCCCGCCCGCCTTGTCCTTTTATTGAACTGACCTTGCGACAGTCCGAGATCGCGACGTCGGGCAATTTTGCGGGCGCAGTGGCCTGATACGGTTTGGGGCCTGGGCGCGGTGGTGGTGGTGGACGATCTGGCGTCACCGCGTCCCATATCCAAATGCCGCCGATCAGCAAGGCCAGCATGGTCAGCTGAGGCACGGCCCGCGCGACTCTGATCACCGTCCTGAAGGGCCATAGCAGTGCTGTCGCCAGCAAGTTGCCCTGCAAACGCGAAGTGCGGGACGGGGCTGGTTGCCTCCATTGCGGAGGAATAGGCGGCGCCTCGGAATGAGTCCGTTGCGCGCGTCTTAGCTCTTCCCGTGCGATCCATGCATCGTGCTCCCGCCGCCGGCTCGGATCGGAGAGGATCTCGTACGACTGGTTGATGAGCGACATAACCGCTGCAGCGCGGGCGTCGCCAGGTCGTTTGTCGGGGTGGTACTGCTGGCTTAGTGTCCTATAGGCCGCCCGAATGACAGAGTCGGGCGCATCCCGAGACACCTTCAAATTATCGTAATGCGTCCGCAATCCCGCCATGATCTGAAGCCCCCAGGCTAACGCCGCGGTTGCAGGGGAATGCGTTGACGACACGCCCGCCCGTCAACCTCCCGATCTAGGTGCCGCTTGAATTTCCCCTAGCCGCTCAACAATCTTATCCAGGCGTATTTTCCGATATGATGTAATCAATGGTTTCCCGAATCTCTGCGGCGCAGTTGATGACTTTTAGGCGCTTATAAGCGAGTAGACCAAGCCTGTTAGCGGGCGTTGCCAGCAACGCACCGAGAAAGCTATGCGGCGCGGCAACAACGTCTGAGAAATCGATAACGATCACCTTTCCCTGATCAATCTGCGGCAAAAGCGTTCTATCTCGAAATCTGATCGCAGCATCCTTATCCTCTGCCCGCGTCCCAAAGATGTTGTAAATGCTGAGATAAAACTTACCCAAATCCTCCGCAGCCGTCTTCTTCTGGAGCTCCGTCTGCGCCCGCTCACGCAATTCCTGCATCAGCGAATGAAGCTCAAATTGCACGGTAGGGGAAACCTTGATCGCCACTAGGGCGAACGTGCCCGGCCAACAGGACACAATCGTCTTGGCGGTCGTATCCCGCGGAGAGACGTGCAAGACGCCGTTCCCCGACACTAGCCACATGTCAGCCTGCAACTTTCGTACGACGTTTGAGGAAATATAGAGTCCGACGCCCTGGTTGTTCTTGCCAGCGTATGGATTAACAGCCCCAAAGGTGCCGGAAACGTTTGGCTCGATCGCCTTCTTGAGCGCTTCCGCATCTGACTCAAACGCGGGATACGCTTGCTCCAAATGCGCCTTGATACCTACACCCAGGTCACCGATCAGAAAGTGAATCTCGTGCTGGGTCTCGTACCATGTGAACTGAATGACAGATGGCAAACGCTTCTGCCCACGGTATGATTGGAAGTAAGAATCCCCGTGCTCAATCGTGTTGTAAAGCAACTCTGACAGCACGTAGCGGAGAGTGTTGATGTACTCGACATTGAAGCCTTCGCAGTACTTCTCAGCTCGTGACATAGCGAACTTGAAATCGCCACTATTCCTAATCGCGATCAGCGGCTTGTGCTCGTGCCCATTGAAGTTTACTGAGTCGTCGAACAATACTGTGAACGCGCCCAGCGCCCCCATTAGGCGCCACATCTCCGAGGCGCCAGCCCCCTCCTCGGCGTACTTGAACGACACTGTGCAGCCTTGGGTCTTTAGCCGCATTACGTACAGCACGAGCAAGCTAAGGGCTTGATAGTTCGCCGACTTGCAGATCGAAAAGTCGATCTCGACCGGACGGTCGGTCAAGCTCCAGTCGAAGAATGGCAGGACCTGATCGAAGTCAGTGACGTTATGCCTCTTGAAAGCGAAGTACGCTGGCAGCTTCTTTCTTACGGTCCGCTGTCTTCTAATCTCCTTAGCGGCTTTGCCAAGATCTGCCTTCCAGTCCTTCGTCACGCGCTCATCGCCCTCTGTTTTTTGATCGCAGCGTTGTCGTCAGGCACTACATATTCCTCCGATACTCCCCCCCCACCTCATACAAGGCATGACTGATCTGCCCCAATGAGTGGGTCTTCACCGCTTCGACCAGCGCCTCGAACACATTCCCCCGTCGCCGCGCCGTGTCCTGAAGATACGCCAGCCCGCGCCCGTCGTGAATCTCGCCGGCGATGGTTTCGGGTGAATCTGGTTGCGACGAGGCGGGCTGGCCCCCATCCCGGCCTTCCCCCGCTCGCGGGGGAAGGAGCGGAGCGAGGGGGTTGCGTGAGGTCTGCCAGCTTCCAACGTTGGCAATCTGCTGCCCCTTCTCCCCCTCCGTCGACCGGATCAGCTCGATCTCCGTCGCCACCTCGCCTGCATGCTCCTTGGGCAGGAAGGTGTTCACCCCCACCAGCGGCAGCGAGCCGTCGTGCTTCTTGTGTTCGTAGTACAGGCTCTCTTCCTGGATCTTGCCGCGCTGGTACATGGTGTCCATGGCGCCCAGGACGCCGCCGCGCTCGCTGATGGCCTCGAACTCCCTGTAGACGGCCTCTTCCACCAGGTCGGTGAGGTAGTCAACGGCGAAGCTGCCCTGCCAGGGGTTCTCGATGAAGTTGAGGCCCAGCTCCTTGTTGATGATCATCTGGATGGCCACGGCGCGGCGCACGCTTTCTTCGGTGGGCGTGGTGATGGCCTCGTCGTAGGCGTTGGTGTGCAGGCTGTTGCAGTTGTCGAACAGGGCGTACAGCGCCTGCAGTGTGGTGCGGATGTCGTTGAACTGGATCTCCTGCGCGTGCAGGGACCGGCCGCTGGTCTGGATGTGGTACTTCATCATCTGGCTGCGTTCGTTGGCGCCGTAGCGCTCGCGCATGGCGCGTGCCCAGATGCGGCGGGCGACGCGGCCGATGACGGTGTACTCGGGGTCCATGCCGTTGCTGAAGAAGAACGACAGGTTGGGCGCGAAGTCGTCGATCTGCATGCCGCGCGCCAGGTAGTACTCGACGATGGTGAAGCCGTTGCTCAGGGTAAAGGCGAGCTGGCTGATCGGGTTCGCCCCGGCCTCGGCAATGTGGTAGCCCGAGATCGACACCGAGTAGAAGTTGCGCACCGCGTTGTCGACGAAGTACTGCTGGATGTCGCCCATCATGCGCAGGGCGAACTCGGTGCTGAAGATGCAGGTGTTCTGGGCCTGGTCCTCTTTGAGGATGTCGGCCTGCACGGTGCCGCGCACGGTGGCCAGGGTTTCGGCCTTGATGCGGGCGTAGGTGTCGGCATCCACCAGCTGGTCGCCGGTCATGCCGAGGAAGGCCAGGCCGAGGCCGTCGTTGGTGGGCGGGAGGTCGCCGTGGTAGCTCGGGCGCTCCTTGTCCTTGAAGAACGCGTCGATCTTCTGTTGCGCGTCCGCCCAGCGGGCGTCGTCGGCCTTGAGGTATTTCTCCACCTGCTGGTCGATGGCGCAGTTCATGAACATCGCCAGGATCATCGGCGCCGGGCCGTTGATGGTCATCGACACGCTGGTGGTGGGCGCGCACAGGTCGAAGCCCGAGTAGAGCTTCTTCATGTCGTCCAGCGTGGGGATGTTGACGCCGGAGTTGCCGATCTTGCCGAAGATGTCGGGGCGCGGGGCCGGGTCTTCCCCGTAGAGGGTGACGCTGTCGAAGGCGGTGGACAGACGCGCGGCGGGCTGGCCGACGCTGAGGTAGTGGAAGCGGCGGTTGGTGCGCTCGGGCGTGCCTTCGCCGGCGAACATGCGGATGGGGTCTTCGCCGGTGCGGCGGTAGGGGTAGACGCCGCCGGTGTAGGGGTAGCTGCCGGGCAGGTTTTCCTTGCCCAAAAAGGTGAGCAGTTCGCCCCAGGATTTGTAGGTGGGGGCGGCGATCTTGGGGATCGGCTGGTGGCTGAGGGACTGGCGGTAGTTTTCGACGCGGATGGTCTTGTTGCGGACCTGGTATTCGGTGGCTTCGTCGGTGATGGACTTGAGGCGTTGGGGCCAGTCGCGGAGGTTGCGGAGGTTTTCGGCGGTGAGGGACTGGATGGCGTCGTTGTAGCGTTGGCGGAGGGTGAGGAGGGAACGGTCGGGGGCGATGTCATTCCGAGGCGGAGCCGAGGAATCTGCGTTGGTGTGGGAAGCGAGATCCCTCGCTGCGCTCGGGATGACACCGGTGGTGGTCGGCAGGCGTTGGGTTCCCGCTTTCGCGGGGACGACGTCTGTCGTGTCGTAGAGGTCGAGCTGCCTGGGCAGCTTGGGGTCTTCGAGTTCCTGCAGGGACTGCCAGAAGGATTGGGCGCGGTTGGCGGCTTCGGCCTGCTTTTCGATGGAGGCGTTGATGGCGCGGCCCTGCTCGGCGATCTCGGCGAGGTAGCGGACGCGGGCGCCGGGGATGAGGATGGTGGCGCGAGGTTCCTTGAGCGAGGTGTCGATCTGCGGGGTGAAGTCGCAGCGCGGCGCCGCCGTCGCCGCTGTAGGAGCGGCTTCAGTCGCGATCGGTACCTGGGTGGAGCCGTCTGCCGGTTTCGTGGTCGCGGCTGAAGCCGCTCCTACAGGAGACGCGGGAGAGGCAGAGGCTGCGGGCGGCAGGGCGAGATTCTCCCGCAGCAACCGGCACAGGTTGGCGAACATCCAGCTGATGCCGGGGTCGTTGAACTGGCTGGCGATGGTGGGATAGACCGGCACATCCTCGTCGGCCATCTGGAAGGCGACGCGGTTGCGCTTCCACTGCTTGCGCACGTCGCGCAGGGCGTCTTCGGCGCCGCGCTTGTCGTACTTGTTGAGCACGATCAGCTCGGCGAAGTCGATCATGTCGATCTTCTCCAGCTGGCTGGCAGCGCCGTAGTCGCTGGTCATGACGTACATGGGGAAATCGACCAGGTCGACGATCTCCGAATCGCTCTGGCCGATGCCGGCGGTTTCCACGATCACCAGGTCATAGCCCAGGCCCTTGAGGAAGCCGATGCAGTCCTTGAGCACGGCATTGGTCGCCACGTTCTGGCGGCGGGTGGCCATCGAGCGCATGTACACGCGATGGCTGCGCAGCGAGTTCATGCGGATGCGGTCGCCCAGCAGCGCGCCGCCGCTGCGGCGGCGCGTGGGGTCGACGCTGATCACCGCCATGCGCATCTTCGGGAAGTGGGCGAGGAAGCGGTTGAGCAGTTCGTCGGTCACCGAACTCTTGCCGGCGCCGCCGGTGCCGGTGATGCCGATCACCGGCGTAGTGCCGGCGTGCCCGGCCGCGCCTGCCGCCCACTGCTTGCGCAGCATGGCCAGCTCGGCATCGGAATAGGCGCCGTCCTCGATGGCCGAGAGCACGCGGCCGATGGCGATCTCGTCCTCCAGCGGCGGGCGCGTGTTGGCCGGCTGGCGGGCCTGGGCGGCCGTGGCCTCGCGGGCGTTCGACACGCGCGCCACCACGTCCTCGATCATCTCCACCAGGCCCAGCTTCATGCCGTCGTTGGGGTGGTAGATGCGCTCGACGCCGTAGGCCTCCAGCTCGCGGATCTCCTCGGGGGTGATGGTGCCGCCGCCGCCGCCCACCACGCGGATGTGGCCGGCGCCGCGCTCGCGCAGCATGTCGACCATGTACTTCATGTATTCCACGTGCCCGCCCTGGTAGCTGGACAGGGCGATGGCGTCGGCGTCCTCCTGCAGCGCGGCGCGCACCACGTCCTCGACGCTGCGGTTGTGGCCGAGGTGGATGACTTCGGCGCCCTGGGCCTGGATCAGCCGGCGCATGATGTTGATGGCCGCGTCGTGCCCGTCGAACAGGCTGGCGGCGGTGACGAAGCGCAGCGGGGTGGCGTCGGGCTGGGTTTCGGTGAGCTGGGTGGCTGGCGTGCCCATGGCGCGCTCCGGCATGATTTCAGATGAGACGGATTGTAGCGTGGGGGTGGAAGCCGTCCGGGGAGGCACGCGCCCATCCGGTAATGCCACACTTCCGCCCCACCCGTCCTTCCTACGCCACCAAGCCACTGGATTCCATGAAGAAGCGCATCAAACGCATCCTGGCCTGGGGCCTGTTCTCGCTGACGCTGCTGGTGGGCAGCGGTGTGCTGCTGGCCGATCGGCTGATGCCGCCGGCAACGGGCGCACCGGGCCTGGTGCTGCCGGTGGTGCCGGGGCAGACCGCGCTGGACCAGGAACTCGAGCCGCTGCTGGCGCGCAATCCGGGCAAGACCGCGGCGCTGCTGATCCCCGACGGGCTGGATGCCTTCGCCTCGCGGGCGATCTCGGCGCGCCAGGCCGGGCGCAGCCTGGACCTGCAGTACTACATCTGGCACGACGACCTCACCGGCCACCTGCTGATGTACGAGGCCTGGAAGGCGGCCGAGCGCGGGGTGCGCGTGCGCATGCTGCTCGACGACATCAACACCTCCGGCAAGGATGCGGCGCTGCTGGCGCTGGACTCGCACGACAACATCGAGATCCGCGTCTACAACCCGTTCCGCAACCGCAACGGCGTGGCGCGCGTGATCGAGATGGTGCAACGCATGTTCTCCATCACCTACCGCATGCACAACAAGGCCTGGATTGCCGACAACCAGGTGGCGATCGTGGGCGGGCGCAACATCGGCATCGAATATTTCGACGCGCACAACCAGACCAATTTCCGCGACCTGGACGTGCTGCTGTTCGGGCCGGCAGTGTCGCAGGCCAGCGCGATCTTCGACAACTTCTGGAACAGCGATGCGGTGGTGCCGATCGCCCAGCTCAACCGCAAGCCGCGGCAGAAGCTCGAGGCGGTGCTGGCGGGGATCAAGGAAGAGGCCAACGGCCGCGTGGCGCGGCGCTACCTGGACCGCGTGGACCTGTCGCCCAACGTGCGCGCCTACCTGGCCGAGGAGCTGAGCCCGCACTGGTCCGACCGCATCCGCGTGCTGTCCGATCCGCCGCTGAAGTGGAAGGAACACCAGCCGGGCGAGTACCTGGCGGCCGAGCTGTTCGAGGTGGTGCGCAATACGCAGCACAAGGCGCTGCTGATCTCGCCCTACTTCGTGCCCGGCAACGAGGGCGTGGTCGCGCTGGCGGCGCTGGTGCGCGAGCGCGACGCACACGTGGGCGTGATCACCAACTCGCTTGCGGCCAACGACGTGATCGCGGTGCACGGCGGCTACGCCAACTACCGCAAGGACCTGCTGCGCACCGGCGTGAAGCTGTACGAGATGCGGCCGCAGGTGAAGGGTTCGGATTCGAGCCTGTTCGGCAGCAGCGGCGCCAGCCTGCATACCAAGGCGTTCGTGGTGGACGACCGCTACGGGTTCATCGGCTCGTTCAACATCGACCCGCGTTCGATCGAGCTCAACACCGAGATGGGCGTGCTGTTCGACGACAAGCCGCTGGCGCTGGCGCTGCGCGAGGAATACCTGCGCCTGTCGGGCGGCGAGAAGAGCTACTGGGTGTACCTGGACGGCGAAGACGACCTGCGCTGGCTCGACCGGGTGGAAGACCCGCCGGTGGTCCTGGACCACGAGCCGGAAACGGGCCTGTTGACCCGCGCCCTCGCCCGCGTGGTGGGTTGGCTGCCGGTGGAATCGCAGCTTTAGGGCGGGGCGCACACGATGTTGTCATCCCGAGTGCACAGCTGTCATCCCGAGTGCACAGCTGTCATCCCGAGCGCAGCGAGGGATCTCGCCGCAAGCGCCTCCGGAGCCGAGATCCCTCGCTGCGCTCGGGATGACAGCGATTGACAGCCCCGGATCAGGCAAGCGCCACGGATGCAGTCCCCGCCGCCACCCGCCCTCGCCTTCACACCCCTGACGGGCATTTCCCGGGAGACGGGCGTAGAATGCCGCGCCTGTCACGCCTGACCGCCCGCCGCGCGGGCCGATCTTCACATCCAGTCAGCCCACTCCCAACCTGATCAAGGGTCCCGCACGCAGCACGCGCGGCGCCCGCGACGGAGTTTTATCCATGATCTTTGAACAGCTTGCGACCTACGGCCATGAGCAGGTCGTGTTCTGCCACAACCCGGACGTCGGCCTGAAGGCGATCATCGCCATCCACAACACCGTGCTCGGCCCCGCGCTGGGCGGCACCCGGATGTGGCCATACGCGACCGAGCAGGAAGCGCTGGACGACGTGCTGCGCCTGTCGCGCGGCATGACCTACAAGAACGCGGTGGCCGGCCTGAACCTGGGCGGCGGCAAGGCGGTGATCATCGGTGATCCCTCGAAGGACAAGTCCGAAGCGCTGTTCCGCGCCTTCGGCCAGTTCGTCGACACGCAGGGCGGGCGCTACATCACCGCCGAGGACGTCGGCATCGACGTCAGCGACATGGAATACGTGTACCGCGAAACCCAGTTCGTCACCGGCGTGCACCAGGTGCATGGCGGATCGGGCGACCCTTCGCCGTTCACCGCCTACGGTGCGCTGCAGGGCCTGATGGCAACGCTGAACCGCAAGTTCGGCGACGAGGAAGTGGGCAAGTACAGCTATGCCGTGCAGGGCCTGGGCCACGTAGGCATGGAATTCGTGAAGCTGCTGAAGGATCGCGGCGCGAAGATCTACGTCACCGACATCAACAAGGCGCGCGTGGAACAGGCGGTGAGCGAACACGGCGCCGAGGCCGTGGGCCCCGACGAGATCTACGACGTCGACGTGGACGTGTACTCGCCCTGCGCACTAGGTGGCACGGTCAACGAGAAGACGCTGCCGCGGCTCAAGGCCAAGGTGATCTGCGGCGCGGCCAACAACCAGCTGGCGAGCAACGCAATCGGCGACGAGGTCACGCGCCGCGGCATCCTGTACGCGCCGGACTACGCGGTGAACGCGGGCGGCGTGATGAACATCTCGCTGGAGATCGACGGCTACAACCGCGAACGCGCGATGCGCATGATGCGCACGATCTACCACAACCTCGGCCGCATCTTCGAGATCGCTGACCGCGACAACATCCCCACCTACCAGGCCGCCGACCGCCTGGCCGAAGAGCGCATCGAGACCATCGGCAAGCTCAAGCTGCCGATGGGTCGCGCCACCCCGCGTTTCCAGGGGCGCGTAAGGGGGAATTGAAGGCTCGGGTTCCCCGCTACTGCCCCTTCCCCCGCCAGCGGGGCTACGTGCCCTCGGGGTAGAAGGCTGGGATGGGGGCGCGCGCCAAAGGCGCGCGTGGAAACAGCGCGGCGATCTGCTCGCCCCCACCCCAACCCTCCCCCGCTCCGCGGGGGAGGGAGCCAAAACGACGACGCTGCGCTGTTGCACCTTCCCCCGCAAGCGGGGGAGGGAGCTAAACGCGGCGACGCGTCGACACGCCCGTTGTAGCATGTGAAACCAGTCCCACAAGGAAGCACGGCATGCGCACTTTCCCGCTCGGCGAGGACATCGACACGCTGCGTGAGGCGGTGCGCCGGTTCGCCGAGTCCGAGATCGCGCCGCGGGCCGCGTCGATCGACGAGGACAACGCCTTCCCGCAGGAGCTGTGGCTCAAGCTCGGCGAGCTCGGCCTGCTCGGGATGACGGTTCCCGTCGAGCTGGGCGGCAGCGGGATGGGCTATCTGGCCCACCTGGTGGCAATGGAGGAGGTTTCGCGCGCCTCCGGTTCGGTGGGCCTGAGCTACGGTGCGCACTCCAACCTGTGCGTGTCCAACCTCCATACCAACGGCAACCAGGCGCAGCGCGAGAAGTATCTGCCCAAGCTGTGCACCGGCGAGTGGAAGGGCGCGCTGGCGATGAGCGAGCCGGGCGCAGGTTCGGACGTGGTCGGCTCGATGTCCTGCCGCGCCGAACTCAAGGGCGACACCTGGATCGCCAACGGCAACAAGATGTGGATCACCAACGGCCCCGAGGCCGACGTGCTGGTGGTCTACATGCGCACCGCCAGCCGCGAGCTCGGCAGCAAGTGCATGACCGCCTTCATCGTCGAGAAGGGCATGAAGGGGTTTTCCACCGCGCAGAAGCTCGACAAGCTCGGCATGCGCGGCTCCAACACCTGTGAGCTGGTGTTCGAGAACTGCGAGATCCCCAACGAGAACGTGCTGGGCGAGGTCAACAACGGCGTCAAGGTGCTGATGAGCGGGCTCAACACCGAACGCCTGGTGCTGACCGGCGGGCCGCTGGGCCTGATGCAGTCCGCACTCGACATCGCCCTGCCCTACACGCGCGAACGCCGCCAGTTCGGCCAGGCGATCGGCACCTTCGGGATCATGCAGGCCAAGATCGCCGACATGTACACGGCGCTGCAGTCTTCGCGCGCATTCGCCTACCAGGTGGCGCGGGATTACGACGCCGGCCACCGCTCGCGCATCGACGCAGCCAGCTGCCTGCTGCATGCCAGCGAAGCCGCGGTGCAGGTGGCGCTGGAGGCGATCCAGGCGCTGGGCGGCAACGGCTACATCAACGAGTACGCAACCGGGCGTATCCTGCGCGACGCCAAGCTCTATGCGATCGGCGCGGGCACCAACGAGATCCGCCGGATGCTGATCGGGCGCGAGCTGGTGGCGGGAAACCACTGACGCGGAGTCCTGTCATCTCGACCGCAGGGAGAGATCTGCTTCGTCGCAGGGATTTCTCCCTTCGGTCGAAATGACAGGTGGCCGCCGTCAGAACCCCAGTACGTAGCGCACCGATCCCATCCGCTCATTCCCGCGCGGGCCAAAGCGCTGGTCGCAGGCGAGCGACAGCTGCGCGTTGTGGCCCAGCCATGTGTCGATTCCAACGCCGAGCAGCCCGCCGGACTTCGCCGCGCCGGCTAGCGGCAGCGGTGACCAGCTGTCGATGCCGGTGAAGCTGGCCTGCATGTCGAAGCCACTGGCCTGCAGGGTCTGCTGCCACTCCGACCAGGCGTGCAGCCGCACGCCATGCCAGTCGCGGCTGGCGCGCAGGCCGGTGGTGACCTGGGTGCGCGTCAGGGTGGCGGCGTTGGCGCGCAGGCCAAACCCGCTGCCCCATTCCTCGAAACCGTCGCTGTGCAGGCGCACGTGGTCCACGCCCAACCAGGGCGTGAGCTGCCATTCGCCCAGCTGGAGGCGGCGCCCCGCCTCGGTGCCGAGGCTGGTGTAACTGCCCGCGTACGCGCTGGACACGCCCGTGCGCGCGTCGGCACCGGCGAACAACCAGCGCTCGATGTCACGGTCGTAGCGGCCGGTCGTCAACTGGCCGGTGGCATAGGCATCCGCAGACAGGCGGCCGAGATAGACGCTGGCCTGCGTCTGCCGGTCGCGGCTGCGGTCGCGGTTGCCGCCGACCCAGCCGTCGGCGCGCGTTTCGCCAAAGGCGAAACCGGTGACCAGGCCGTTGGCCAGCACCTGGTCGCTGCCCATCAGCCAGCCATCGAGCTGGAAGCCGCCGCCGGCGATGCCGGTTCCCGCACCGTTTGTACCCAGCGACTGCTTCCATGCGCCCGCCTGCCGCCCACCGGGCTGCAGCTGTCCCACACGCCAGGACAGCGCACGCCGCCCCATGTCGATCGCATCGAAGGTGAGCGTGGTGGCCAGCGCGTGCGACTCGCCGGACAGGCTGTCGAACGCGGCCTTGGCCTGCCCCTCGTCGCCGATGGCCTGGAACTCGCCGGCCAGGCGCAGGAGGTCGTCGTCCACGGTGCCGGCGGGGTCCTCGGTCACGCGGTCGATGCCGGCGAACGCGTTCTCCACGCGCTGCGCGGCCGACAATCCCGCGGCGCGCATGCCGGCCATCGCCTTGGCCGCAGCGACGACGTCGGCACGCTCGATGTCCAGCCAGGCGGCGAAGTCGTCGTAGCCAAGCGTCGCCTCCAGGAACAGGGAATCGGCCCAGGTCATCGTGTCGAAGCGGCCGTCCAGCCCAAGCGTGGTCGAGACCACCGGTTCGCGGTCGCTTGTCGTGTAGCCCTCCTGCACGCCGCGAACGTGCAGCGTTCCGTCGAGCGAGGCCGTCAGCGGGGACAGGAACTGGCCGATGTCCAGTGCAAGCACGGCGCCGTCGGCCTGGCTGTAGTGGCCGCCGACATCAGACCCAGTGAGTCCGGCGCCTGCGCCTTCGCGTTCGAGCAGGTCCACCCTGCCGCTGTTGCGCAGGTCACCGTCGACCGCGATGCCGATGCCGAAGCTGGCGTTGCGTTCCACCGCCACGTCGCCGGCGACGTAGAAGCGGGCATGCAGCGCGCCTTCCTCCACTCGGATGCCGCCGGCGTTTCCGGATGAGGCGTCCAGCACCAGGGTGCCGTTGCCGCGCTTGACCAGTGCGCCCCGGCCTTCCAGCGCATTGCCCCAACGCGAGCTGATGCCGTCGAAGTCGACCGTGAGGTCGCCCCAGTCCAGGCGCGCCGGTCCAGCCACCGCGCGCGCGACGTCGACCCGACCATAGCCGAACACCGCGTCCACGCCCGGATCACCGATATCCGTGGCAGTGCCCAGCAGCGTCTGCCGCACCAGGTCGTTGTTGAAGTACGGAAACGCCTCCCACACCAGCGCCGCCGCGCCGGAGACGATGGGCGCCGCGAACGACGTGCCGGACCCCTGGTAGTACTCCGGTGCGTCGGGCGCATCATCGGTGCCGGTGAAGACGACCGTGCCCGGCGCAACCAGGCAGTAGTGCATCGCCACGCCACAGGCGTTGGAATAGACCGCCAGCCGCGCCGGATCGACGGCATCGAGCGCGGCCACGGCCAACCAGCCGCGCTCGAGGTCGGCCGCGGGCCTGCTGCCACCGGTGCCGGCCTGGCTCGGCAGGGCGGCGGTATCGGAGGGGTCGGCGAAGCCGGCGTTGCCGGTCGAGAACACCACGAGGCCACCGTGGTCGACGATGAAGGGCCGATACTCGGCGGCGATCGGAGCGGTCGCGGCGGCATTGGTCCAGTACAGGCCGCCCCAGGAGTTGTTCATGACGCGCACGCCGTGGCGCATCAGGTCGGCGTGGATCGGCGCCAGCCCGAGCGCGCCGTCGACCTCGTTGCCCTGCCCCGTACCGTCGTCCTCCGGCGGCTTGTCGTTGATGATGCGTGCCGACACGATCTGCGCACCGGGTGCGATGCCGCCGGGCCAGCGCCCGAACGGCATGCCGGCCGCGATCTGGGCGACCGCGGTGCCGTGGCCGACCACGTCATCGAGCCGCAGGTTGTTGCTGGCCGGATCGATGTAGTTGAGGTTGACCACGACGCGGTCCTCGCGCATCGCCGGATGGTTGCGGTTGACACCGCTATCGACGATGCCGATGCGCACGCCGGCGCCGGTCAGGCCGGCGGCGTGCGCCGACGCGGCACCTGTCCAGGCCAGATGGTTGCTGTAGGCCGGGTCGGGTTCCAGCACGACCGGTGGCGTATCCGGCGGCGTGACCGGCGGTGGCACGGGCGGTGGGGCCAGCGGCGGCGGGTTCGGACGGGTACCGCCACCGCCACCGCCGCAGGCCGCCAGCAGGCAGGCCGATACCACGGCCGCGGCCAGCAACGACGTCTTCCCCTTTGCCCGGTCCTGCATCGCTTCCACTCCTGATCGCGCCCTGCGTCGAGCGCCCCGCGCCTCTATAGCGCCATTCCGGGTGCTGAGCCAGCGAACCAGGGGTCCGTTTGCCGGGCCGCTCCGGCGGGAGCGATAATCGATGTCTCCCCACGCGGTCCCGGAGTTTTCCATGAGCGACGTCGTCATCGTCGGTGCCAAGCGCACCGCCATCGGTTCCATGCTCGGCCAGTTCACCGGCGTGCCGACGCCGACCCTGGGCGCCACCGCCATCCGCGGCGCGATCGAGCAGGCAGGCATCAAG
This sequence comes from Luteimonas sp. A482, assembly GCF_054072655.1. NCBI lineage: Bacteria > Pseudomonadati > Pseudomonadota > Gammaproteobacteria > Lysobacterales > Lysobacteraceae > Luteimonas > Luteimonas sp. A482. Next base: position 1,661,380 of record NZ_JBSVRO010000001.1, on the reverse strand, counting down.
GGCGAGGATGTGTCCGAGGTGATCATGGGCTGCGTGCTGCCGGCCAACCTCGGCCAGGCACCTGCACGCCAGGCCGCGCTGGCGGCAGGCCTGCCCAGCAGCGTCGGCTGCACCACCATCAACAAGGTCTGCGGCTCGGGCATGAAAGCGGTGATGCTCGGCCACGACCTGATCAAGGCGGGTTCGGCCAGCGTGGTCGTCGCCGGCGGCATGGAGTCGATGACCAATGCGCCGCACATGGTGTCGGCGCGCCCGGGCCTGCGCTACGGCGAGGCCAAGCTGGTCGATCACCTGGCCTGGGACGGATTGACCAACCCCTACGACGGCCAGTCGATGGGCGTGTTCGCCGAGGCGACCGCCGACAAGTACGGGTTCACCCGCGAGGAGCAGGACGCGTTCACCATCGAGTCGGTCACGCGCGCACAGGGTGCGATCGCATCGGGAGCGTTCAAGGACGAGATCGTCCCGGTCAAGGTGTCCACCCGCAAGGGCGAGGTCGAGTTCGACACCGACGAGCAGCCGGGCAAGTCGGACGTGTCCAAGATCCCCGGTTTGCGCGCTGCGTTCCGCAAGGACGGCACGGTGACCGCCGCGAGTTCGTCGAGCATCTCCGACGGTGCGGCGGCAACGGTGCTGACCAGCGCCGAAAATGCGGCAAAGCTCGGGCTGGAACCGATTGCACGCATCGTCGGCCATTCCACCTTCTCGCAGGAGCCCGAGTGGTTCACCACGGCCCCCGTGAGCGCGATCCGCAACCTGCTCGACAAGGTGGGCTGGTCGGTGGACCAGGTGGACCTGTTCGAGGTCAATGAAGCCTTCTCGGTGGTGGCGATGGCGCCGATCCGCGAGCTGGGCATCCCGCATGACAGGCTCAACGTCAACGGCGGCGCAACCGCCCTGGGCCATCCGATCGGTGCCAGCGGTGCCCGCCTGCTGGTGACCCTGCTCTACGCGCTGCGCGCACGAGGCGGCAAGCGCGGCATCGCCACCCTGTGCATCGGCGGCGGCGAGGCGACGGCGATCGCGGTCGAGCTGGTCTGAGCCGGTGAACGCTTAACGTCGCCTTGACAAAATTTCCACGCGATCCCGCTTGACAGCGGTCACGGGCTTGTCATCATTGTTATGGCGCGCACCTTTGCGCGTTTGCCAAACTTCAGACGAGGAAGACGGATATGACCATCAACAAGGCTCTGCTTGCGCTGGCTCTGGGCTTCGCCCTGGCTGCGTGCAGCAACCAGCAGCAGGCCGAGAACGCCGCTGCCGACGCGGCTGACGCCGCTGCCGACGCCGCAACCGCTGCCGTCGAGGCCGACGGCACTGCGTCCGCCGACACCGCCCAGGCTGCCGCCGACGACGCAGCTTCCGCTGCCGACGCCGCTGCCGACGCTGCTGCCGACGCCGCTGCCGCCACGACCTCGGAGGCTGCTGACGCGGCTGCCGATACGGCCGAGGCTGCGGAAGACGTTGCCAAGGACGCCGAGGACGCTGCCCAGGAAGCGACCCCGTAAGTCCGACGCCGCAAGGTAGTCAAGGAAGCCGCCGGCCCGTCCGGCGGCTTTTCTTTTTTTAACATCCCGTTTTGCACAATTGCGCTGCGGCCTGTGGGGAGCCCCGGGCCGGACGACATCCCACCACCCAGATTCCGGAGATCACCCTTGAACACGAAGCTCATCGCCATTGCCGCCGCCAGCATGCTGGCCCTCGCCGCCTGCGGGAACACCGCCGACGGTGCCAAGGAAGACGCGGCCGCCAACGCCGCCGCCGCCGAGCAGGCTGCCGCTGACGCCGCCGCCGCCACCGAGCGCGCCGCCGACAACGTCGCCGCCGCTTCGGAAGAGGCCTATGCCGACGCCGCTGCCGCGACCGAAGCAGCCGCCGACAACGCCGAGGCCGCTGCCGACGACGCCGCTGCCGCCACCCGCGAAGCCGCCGCCGACACCGCCGGTGCGGTGAAGGACGCCGCCGCCAACGCCGAAGAAGCCGCGCGCAACTGATCCACGCTGCATGATCGACCGGGAGGCCCGCCACGTGCGGGCCTTTCCTTTTGCGGCATCGGCAGGCGGGCGCACCGCCGCGCACGCTCACGTATCCTTCGGCGCATCCCATTGCAGATGCGCACCATGCCCGCACTGACCTCGCAGCTCGATCCACGCTCGCCGGAATTCCTGGACAACGTCGCCTACCACCGCGCCCTGGTCGAGGAGCTGGAGCGTCGTCTTGCGCGGGCGGCCGATGGTGGAGGTGAACAGGCGCGCACGCGCCATACCGGGCGCGGCAAGCTGCTCGCCCGCGACCGGATCACTGCCCTGCTCGATCCTGGCTCGCCCTTCCTCGAGATCGCGCCGCTGGCCGCCGAGGACATGTACGAAGGTGCCGCGCCCGCGGCCGGCATGGTCTGCGGCATCGGCCGGGTGATGGGCCAGGAGGTCGTGGTCGTGGCCAACGACGCCACGGTCAAGGGCGGCACCTACTTCCCGATGACGGTCAAGAAGCACCTGCGCGCGCAGGAAGTCGCGCGCGAGAACCGGCTGCCCTGCATCTACCTGGTCGACTCCGGCGGCGCCTTCCTGCCGCTGCAGGACGAGGTGTTTCCCGATCGCGAACACTTCGGCCGGATCTTCTACAACCAGGCCCGGCTGAGCGCGGACAACATCCCGCAGATCGCCGTGGTGATGGGCAGCTGCACCGCCGGCGGCGCCTATGTGCCGGCGATGTGCGACGAGTCGGTGATCGTCAAGGAACAGGGCACGATCTTCCTGGGCGGGCCGCCGCTGGTGAAGGCCGCCACCGGAGAGGTGGTGGACGCCGAGTCGCTTGGCGGCGCCGACGTGCACACCAGCGTCTCCGGCGTGGCCGACCACTTCGCCGAGGATGACCGGCACGCGCTGGAGATCGCGCGCGGCATCGTTGGGCATCTCAACCGCCGCAAGCAGTTGCCGGTGGCGGTCCGCGAGGTGCGCGACCCGCTGCATCCGGCCGAGGAGCTGTACGGCATCGTGCCGAAGGACACGCGGCGTCCTTTCGACATCCGCGAGGTGATCGCGCGTATCACCGACGGCAGCGTGCTCGACGAGTTCAAGGCGCGCTACGGCAAGACCCTGGTGACCGGGTTCGCGCACCTGCACGGCTACCCGGTCGGCATCATCGCCAACAACGGCATCCTGTTTGGCGAGAGCGCGCTCAAGGGCGCGCACTTCATCGAGCTGTGCAACCAGCGCGGCATCCCGCTGGTGTTCCTGCAGAACATCACCGGCTTCATGGTCGGCCGCAAGTACGAGAACGCGGGCATTGCAAAGGACGGGGCAAAGATGGTCACCGCGGTGGCCTGTTCGAGCGTGCCGAAGTTCACCGTGGTCATCGGCGGCAGCTTTGGCGCCGGCAACTACGCGATGTGCGGCCGCGCCTACGGCGCGCGCTTCCTGTGGATGTGGCCGAACGCGCGCATCAGCGTGATGGGCGGCGAACAGGCGGCGAGCGTGCTGGCGACGGTGCGGCGCGACGGCGTCGAGGGGCGCGGCGGGCAATGGTCCGCGGAAGAAGAGGAGGCGTTCAAGACGCCGATCCGCGAGCAGTACGAAAGCCAGGGCAGCCCGTGGTACGCCACGGCGCGGCTGTGGGACGACGGCATCATCGATCCGGCCGATACCCGGCGCGTGCTGGGGCTGGGGATTTCCGCGTCGCTCAATGCGCCGATTGAACCGGCGAAGTTCGGCGTGTTCCGGATGTAGTGATGCTGGGCGCGGGTGTGTGGCTTGCGACCATCTTGTGTCGCGTCGGTGGCCCCCTCCCCAGCCCTCCCCCGCAAGCGGAGGAGGGAGCTGTTCTGCGCGTCTGCGAGACCGTGCCCTATCCAGGCTTGCGGCCGAGGGCGCTGGTCGCGTTGTGGCTGCGTGCTCAAGCTTGTCTCCCTCCTCCGCTTGCGGGGGAGGGCCGGGGTGGGGGCAAGCATCCGCATCGACGCTGTCTGCTACCTTCGTCGCCCCGACCAGCACCGCCCTGCCCTTCATGCCCAAGCTGCTGCGCCAAGTCCTCCACGCCTCCGCCCTGGTCCTGTTGGCATCGCTGCTGACGGCCTGCGCCGCGACCTCGACCGGCACCGTCGGCGGGGATCACCTCGCCAATGCCGCACCCCAAGCCGATGCCGGCGCTGCCGTCACCGGCCAGTATCCGAACCTCTTCGCCGAAGCCGGCTACAGCCAGGCCGACATCGAAGCGAAGATCCAGGCGAGCTTCGCGCAGCTCTTCCACGGTGATCCGGAAGACCAGGCCATCTACTACGACGCCGGCAGCAACGCCGATGGCCCGCTGGCCTACATCCTCGACGTCAACAGCGACGATGTGCGTTCGGAAGGCATGTCGTACGGGATGATGATCGCGGTGCAGCTGGACCGGAAGCACGAGTTCGACGCGATCTGGAACTGGGCGATGCACCACATGTACCACGCCGATCCCGCGCATCCGGCGCATGGCTACTTCGCGTGGTCGGTGCGGACCGACGGCACCGCGATCGACGAGATGCCCGCGCCCGACGGCGAGGAGTACTTCATCACCGCGCTGTACTTTGCTTCGGCGCGCTGGGGCGACGGCGACGGCATCCATGCCTATCGCGCGCAGGCCGACCGCCTGCTTGCCGACGTGCTGCATCGCGAGTCGATCACCGGCCCGACCAATCGCGGCCCCATGACCGCAGTCAACCTGTTCGACCGCGACGCCAAGATGGTGCGCTTCACCCCGGACGTGGTGAACGCCGCACACACCGACGCGTCCTACCACCTCCCCGCCTTCTACGAGGTCTGGGCGCAGCTTGGCCCCGAGGCAGATCGCGCGTTCTGGCGCGAGGCTGCACAAGTCAGCCGCGACTACTTCGCCGCCGCCGCGCATCCGCAGACCGCGCTGACCCCCGACTACGGCAACTTCGACGGCAGCCCCTGGGCGGCCTCGTGGCGGCCCGAATCGGTGGACTTCCGCTACGACGCCTGGCGCAGCGCGATGAACTGGTCGATGGACTGGTCGTGGTGGCGCGCCGATCCGCGCCAGGTGGAGCTGTCCAACCGGCTGCAGGCGTTCTTCCACGGCCAGGGCCTGGACGATTACGTGAGCCTTTACACCCTGGACGGCCAGCCGCTGGGCGGTGGCCAGACCACGGGGCTGGTGGCGATGAACGCGGTCGCCAGCCTGGCGGCCGACCATCCGCGCAAGCTCGAATTCGTGCGCGCCCTGTGGGAGCGGCCGGTGCCCACCGGGCAGTTCCGCTACTACGACGGCGTGCTGCAGATGATGGCGCTGCTGCACCTGGGTGGGCAGTACCGGGTCTGGCTGCCGGAGGCTGCCGCCCGGTAACGGCGCAGCTCAAAAAAGTGCGGCAAGTGCCTGCCGCAACACGGATTTGGTGAGCCGCGTCACAGAGTGAAGGCCATGTCAACGTGCTAGCCTCCAAGGCCCCCAACGCCGTCCGGCGGCGCCAGCCCGGACGGTCCCTGCCCAGCCCGAGGAATCCGCGACATGGCCATTTTCCCCTCCCAGAACAACGCCAACGCACGCAAGGACATCCCGTCCTTCGCGCCCGATGCGCCGCCGGCCACACCGCCACGGGAAACTCCTGGGGTCGCCGACTTCAGCCCCACCCAGGTCGGGCCGCCCCGTGCCAACGTACCCGCTACCGCGCCCGAGCCGGTGGCGAAGGAATCGCTGATCGCCGCCGACCTGACCATCGAAGGCAAGATCGAAGGCAGCGGCCATATCCGCATCGCCGGCCGCTTCAAGGGTGACGTCAACGTGCAGGGCAACCTGCGCATCGAAAACGGCGCCAAGCTCAATGGCGCGGTCAAGGCCAAGCAGGTGGTCGTGGCCGGCGAGCTGGACGGCAACATCGATTCGGCCTCCAAGGTCGATCTGCTCGACTCAGCCGTGCTGACCGGCGACATCAAGGCCGGCTCGCTGACCGTCGCGGCCGGCTCCAGGATCCGCGGCCACGTCGAATGCGGCTGGGACGCCACCGAATCCGCAGCGGCGCCGCGCAAGGACAAGGCGAAGGGCGAGGCGGAGACGCGCGAACTGGCCAGCTGAGCCGATGGCCGCGCCGAAGCCGGGTACGGCAGGTGCCACGCGCACCTGCCCGCACTGCAAGACCACGATCCTCGAAAGCGCGACCATCTGCCCGTCGTGCAAGCACTACCTGCGTTTCGATACGCCGCGCACCGGTCCGGGCGCGGTGCTGGCCAGCACCACCGCCCTGCAGGTCGAGGGCATGATCCGGCACCCGGCCGAAGGCGGCGCCTGGGAATATTCGGTGCTGCTGACCGTGCGCGACGATGAAGGCAACGAGCTTGCCCGCCATGTCGTCGGTGTTGGTGCGATGCATGCCGGGGAGGAGCGCACCTTCAACCTGTCGGTGGAAGTCACCCCGACCAGCGACATGCGCAGGCCGGCCAAGCGGGGACTGAGGCACTGATCTGCCGGCGTGCGGGGCGCGCCGGCTGACTTTATCTTTCGGATGTCATCATCTTTCGGATGTCATCCCGAGCGCAGCGAGGGATCCTGTCTGCCGTCGCGGTAACCGACCCTGGAGATCTCTCACTGCGTTCGAGATGACAGGGTCCGGCGCGTCGCGGATATCACTACGCGCGCCGTGCCTGTTTGACCCGCCAGGCGGCAGCCAGCCCGAACGGGCGAGCCGACCTATCCATCCGGTGTCATCTTGAGCTCACCGTCATCCCCGCGAAGCGCTTTACAACAGCCGAAGGCTGGTCAAGCGGGGATCCATTGTCTTTCTGGATCGGCCGGCATTCACCCTTCGGGTTGCCGCCGCAGGCGCGGATGCCCCGGCTCAGGCCGGTGACACCTGCCGCGCCGCGCGGTTCGACAGCATGAAGCCCACCACCAGCACCAGCGCCACGAGCAGCTGCGCGCCAATGCCCTCCATCGTCGGATACAGGCCCAGCAGTTCGATCCGCGGCCAGCCTTCGAGCCAGGTGACCGGCAGGTAGCCTGCTTCCTGCAGCGCCGAGACCGCCTTGCCGATCAGCACCACCGCCAGGACTGCGATCAGCAGCGAGCTGTAGCGGAAGAACTGACCGATCGGCAGACGCCGGCTGTAGCGCATCAGCGCCCAGCCGATCGCGACCAGCGCCAGCGCCGCGGTAGCGCCGCCGGCGAGCACGGCCCCCTGGCTGCCCTGGTTCCAGATCGCGGCAAAGAACAGGATGGTCTCGAACACCTCGCGATAGACCACCACGAACACCAGGCCCAGCAGGAACACGCCCGAAGACCTGCCCAGCGCGTGCCCAAGCTTGTCGCGCACATAGCGCTGCCAGGCGTCGGCGTGGCTCTTGCCGTGCATCCACAGCCCGACCCAGACCAGCACCACCGCCGCCAGCAGTGAGCCGAAGCCTTCGGACAGCTCACGGCTGGCCCCGCTGATGGTGATGACCCAGGTCGCCAGCGCCCAGGTGACCACGCCGGCCGCAAGCGCGGACAGCCAGCCGCCGTGGACCCAGGGCAACATCTCCTGACGGTTGGCCTTGCGCAGCAGCGCGATCATCGCGATCACGATCAGCAGCGCCTCCAGGCCCTCGCGCAGCAGGATGGTGAAGGCGGCGACGAAGCTGGCGGTGGCGGACGTGTCGTCCCGCGCGAGGACCTGCTCGGCCTCGGCAAACAGTCCATCAAGCGCTTCGACCTGGCCCTGCAGCGTATCGGCGTCGACGCGGGCGGCGAGGTTGGAGCGCAACCGCGCCATCGCCGCCTCGATCTTCACCATCAGGGGTTTGTCGCGCGCCGCGAGCAGCGGCTCGACGGGCTCGAAGCCATCCAGGTACGCCGACAGCGCCAGGTCCTGCGCTCGCTTGGGGTCGCCGCCCCGGTAGGCGGCCATCGCGTCCCTGAGCAGCCCGCGCGAAACGGCCAGCGCCGAGCTTGGATCCTGCACCTGCGACTGCGACGCCTCGGGGTGCCGGCGCAGGTAGGCCACGATCGCCGCGGCGTCGTCCGGCGAGCCCAGCTCCTGCGCCAGGTCCGCCGGCGTGGCGCTGACGTAGCGCTCCAGGTCGAGCTTGGCCCGCAACGCCGGGTCGCGCTCCAGCAGCATGCGACCGGCCTCGGCGAGCGCTTCGGGATAGGCGATCGCACCGCTGTAGGTCGCCAGCGCCCACAGGTCTTCGGGCGGCAGGCCGCGGTAGCTGATCATCGAAGTGCCTTCCAGACCCTGCTCGATCACCTGGTAGAGCGCGAACACGCTGCGCTCGTCGGCGCGCGCGCGATCGGTGAAGTCGATCGGCGGCGGATCCAGGCCGACGCTGGCCGGCCCGTCGCCGGCACCGGTCGCGCCATGGCAGCTGGCGCACAGCTGCGCGTACAGCGCTTCGCCGCGCGCATGCTGCGGGGCGCTGGCCGGCATCAGCGGGATCGGGTGCGCCTGCACCAGCGCCGCCGCAAGTCCACGCGCCTGCGCCGCGATGCGGTCGGGCTCGGCCTTGTCGACGATGGCCTGCTGCAGCGCGCCGGCCTCACGCTTGAGCTGCGCGGACCCGGGCGCCTGCGGCAGCGCATCGATCGCGGCCGCCGCGGTGGCCGAGAACTCCAGCATCTCGTCGTACTCGAGCTGGTTGACCACCTCGCCGTTGGCCACGGCTTCGCGATAGTCGACGGCGATGTAGTCGAGCAGGCGCCAGGTGGTGGCGACGGAAGCCTCGGAGGCGAAGGCGGCGGTGCATGTGCAGATCAGGGCGACGCTGAGCAGCAGCGTTGCCAGCAGGCGGCGTGGGAGCATGGGATGCAATGAGAATGGGACTCATCCATTTTAGGGCAACGCTGAAGCACTGTCATTTCGAGCGTAGCGAGAGATCTATGTTGTTGATTCTCCGAGATTGACCGGCTTCGCCGTTGTAAAGCGCCTCTCACTGCGTTCGGAATGACAACCGGGCTTTCAGCATTGCCTTGGCGCACGTGCCGCATTGAATGCTGCCCGGATCGACAGCGCGTCTGTCCGGCCCATCCCTGTCGACAGTCGGTATCGGTTGGGCGGAACGGCATTCCGGCCATAGCCCACGGCCGGTTTCCGTGGCGGAACAGCTCGCGCACAGGCAGTGCGCCCCCTACCCCGTCATCGCTCGGCGCTTACCCGGGTGGCGACTTGCCGGCGGCTATGATGCAGGGCCTGCCGCATCCACCACGACGCCATGTCCGCACCGCTGTCGATCCGCCGCACCGGAGCCGTCCTGCGGCTGTGCCTGCAAAGGCCCGAACTGCACAACGCCTTCGACGCCGGGCTGATTGCCCGTCTGACCGCCGCGCTGGACGGCGCCGCCGCCGACCCCGGCATACGCGTGGTGGTGCTCGAAGGCGAAGGCCCCTCGTTCTCGGCCGGCGCCGACCTCAACTGGATGCGCGGCATGGCCGCTGCCGGCGAAGACGCCAACCGCCAGGACGCGCTGGCGCTCGCCCGGCTGATGCGCACGCTGGATGAGCTGCCCAAGCCGACGATCGCGCGCGTGCACGGTGCGGCGTTCGGCGGCGGCGTTGGCCTGGTCGCGTGCTGCGACATCGCCATCGGCGTAGCGGAGGCCAAGTTCGGCCTGACCGAAAGCCGGCTCGGCCTGCTGCCGGCGGTGATCTCACCCTACGTGGTCGCGGCGATCGGCCCGCGCCAGGCGCGGCGCTGGTTCGCCACGGCCGAGGTCTTCGATGCGGCGCAGGCGCTGCGGATGGGGCTGCTGCACGAAGTGGTGGACGCCGACGCGCTGGACGCCGCGGTCGAACGCCAGGTCGCGCTGCTGCTCAAGGCCGGCCCCATCGCCTCGGCGACCGCCAAGCGGCTGGTCCGTGACGTCGCCCTGGAGCCCGACCGCGACCAGCTCGACCAATCCAACGCCCGCCTGATCGCCGCACTGCGCGTCTCGCCGGAAGGCCAGGAAGGACTGGCCGCGTTCCTGGACAAGCGGAAGGCGAGCTGGGTGGAGTGAATGTGTGGCGGGGTTTGGCCACGGATTGCGCAGATGAACGCGGATCAGGCGAATGGGATCGGGAGGAGTCGCATGGATGCGGACGCGGTGGGACTTTTGCATCGGGACATCAGCAGACGCGTGATCGGGGCATTTTTCGAGACGTACAACGAACTCGGCCATGGATTTCTGGAGGGCGTGTACGAGGCGGCGTTGGCCATGCGGCTGGAAGAATGCGGGCTGACCGTCGAACGGCAGATGCCCATTGAGGTGCGCTTCCACGGCCAGGTCGTTGGCTGCTTTCGCGCCGACCTGCTGGTGGAAGACTGCGTACTCGTGGAGGTCAAGGCCGGTCGTGGCCTGCTGGCAGCCCATGAAGCCCAATTACTCAACTATTTGAAAGCGACCGGCATCCAGCTCGGCCTGCTCCTCAACTTCGGTCCGCGCGCGGAGTTCCGCCGCCGCGTTTTCTCATAGACTCCGCGTCATATCCGCGTGTATCCGCGCAATCCGTGGCCAGAAAAATGTTCACCAGAATCCTCATCGCCAACCGCGGCGAAATCGCATGCCGTGTGATCCGTACCGCGCGGCGGCTTGGCATCGGCACCGTGGCCGTGTTCTCCGAGGCCGATGCCGATGCGCAGCACGTGCGCCTGGCCGACGAGGCGTATCCGATCGGCGGGCCGCGGCCCGCCGACAGCTATCTGCGCGGCGAGGCGATCATCGAGGTGGCCAGGCACTCCGGTGCGCAGGCGATCCACCCGGGCTACGGCTTCCTCAGCGAAAACGCCGAGTTCGCCGACGCGGTGGAAGCGGCAGGCCTGGTTTTCATCGGCCCGAAGGCCGCCTCGATGCGCAAGATGGGCAGCAAGGCCGGCGCCAAGGACCTGATGCAGGCCGCGGGCGTGCCGGTGGTGCCTGGCTACACGGGCGAGGACCAGTCGCCGGCGCTGCTGGCGCGGGAGGCGGCACGCATCGGTTTTCCGCTGATGATCAAAGCCGCGCACGGCGGCGGCGGCAAGGGCATGCGCGTCGTGCATTCGGCCGACGAATTCCTGCCCAGCCTGGAAAGCTGCCAGCGCGAGGCCGCCAACGCCTTCGGACGCGATCGCGTGCTGCTGGAGCGCTACGTCGAATCGCCGCGTCATATCGAGATCCAGGTGTTCGGCGATGCGCACGGCAACGTCATCCATCTCAACGAACGCGAATGCTCGGCGCAGCGCCGCTACCAGAAGGTGTTCGAGGAGTCGCCCTCGCCCTTCCTCACTCCGGCGCTGCGCCAGGCGATGGGCGAGGCCGCGGTGCTGGCGGCGCGCGCGATCGACTACGGCAACGCCGGCACGGTCGAGTTCATCGTCGACCCGGCCGGCAACTTCTATTTCATGGAGATCAACACCCGGCTGCAGGTCGAGCATCCCGTCACCGAGATGACCACCGGCCTGGACCTGGTGGAATGGCAGCTGCGGATCGCCGCGGGCGCGTCGCTGCCGCTGGCACAGGCGGACGTGCCCCAGCGCGGCCACGCGATCGAGGTGCGGCTGTACGCTGAGGATCCGGACGCCGGCTTCCTGCCCGGATCCGGACGGCTGGACCGGCTGGAACTGCCGGACCCCACGGCGCAGGTGCGCATCGACTCGGGCGTGGTTGAAGGCGACACGGTGACGATCTTCTACGACCCGATGATCGCCAAGCTCATCGTCCACGACCGCGACCGCCCCTCCGCCCTCGCCCGCCTGCGCGAGGCGCTGGCGCAGTGCGTGATCGAAGGGCCCAAGTCCAACATCGCCTTCCTCGAGGCGCTGGTGCGGCACCCGGCGATCGTCGAGGCGCGCATCGACACCGGCTATCTCGACCGTCACCTGGACGAGTTCACCACTGCGCACGCGGCGGACACCGGACTGCTGCTGGCAGCGGCCACCGCCACCCTGCTCGACCAGGAGCGCGGCCAGCGCGAGGCCGCGGCCGCATCGAACGATCCCACCTCGCCGTGGGCGATCGCGGACGGCTGGCGGCTGGGCCACGCCGGCCAGCGGCCGCTGGCGTTCCAGCACCGAGGCGAACGCATCGAACTGCTGGCGCAGGGCGACGATGGGCGCTATCGCATCCGCTGCGGCGACCGCTTTGCCGCGATCGAAGGCGCACGCCTGTCCGACGACAGCCTCTCCCTGCGTATGGATGGCCAGGGGCGGCGTTTTCGCGTGTCGCTGCGCCCGGGCCGCGTCGACGTGCACGATGGCGTGCGGCGGCTCTCTTTGCAGTCGCTTGCGGTGTACCGGCACGAGCCCGCGGCGCAGGATGCCGGCGACGACCGGGTGCGCGCCCCCATGCCCGGACGCGTGGTGGCACTGCGCGTCGCCGCGGGGGATCAGGTGGAAGCTGGACAGGAGCTGGCCGTGCTGGAAGCGATGAAGATGGAGCTTGCGCTGAAGGCGCCGCGCACCGGCGTGGTAGGCGAAGTGCGTGCGAGTGTGGGCGAGTTCGTCGAGGCCGACAGCGTGCTGGTCGTGCTGGAGGCTGCGCAATGACGGCAGCGCGCACGCAAAGCGCGTATCGCGGCGCGCAGCTGCCGCCCCCGGCCGCGTGCCTGCAGGTGAGCACGCAAGTCGAGGCGCAGGCGCTTTACCCGACCAGGCCCGTGGCGCCGCACCCGGAACTGCTGGCGTGAACGCCCAGGTGCGCATCGTCGAGGTCGGCCCGCGCGACGGCCTGCAGAACGAGAAGGTGGCGGTGCCCACGGCGGCCAAGATCGAACTGATCGACCGCCTCTCGGCGACCGGCCTGCAGACCGTCGAAGCCACCAGCTTCGTCAGCCCCAGATGGGTGCCGCAGCTGGCCGACGCCGCCGAGGTGTTCGCCGGCATCGACAGGCAGCCGGGGGTGTCCTACCCGGTGCTGGTGCCGAACCTGCAGGGCTACGAGCGCGCCCATGCGGCCGGCGCGCGCGAGGTGGCTGTCTTCACCGCCGCCTCCGGCGCGTTCACCCAGGCGAACATCGGCGCCGGCATCGACGAATCGCTGCAGCGCTTCGAGCCGGTGCTGGAACGCGCGAAGGTCGACGGCGTGCAGGTGCGCGGCTATGTGTCCACCGTGCTCGGCTGCCCCTACCAGGGCGAAGTGCCGCTGGCCGACGTGGTGCGGGTGGCCGCCGCCCTGCACGCGATGGGCTGCTACGAGATCTCGCTGGGCGACACCATCGGCGTCGGCACGCCGCGCAAAGCCCGGGCGATGCTGCGCGCGGTGGCTGGCGCGGTGCCGATGACGTCGCTGGCGGTACATTTTCATGACACGTACGGCCAGGCGCTGGCCAACATCCTGGCGTGCCTGGAAGAAGGCGTGGCGGTGGTGGACAGCGCAGTGTCCGGCGCAGGCGGCTGCCCCTACGCGAAAGGCGCCAGCGGCAATGTCGCCAGCGAGGATGTGGTGTATATGCTCCACGGCATGGGCATCGACACCGGAATCGACCTGGCGGCGCTGGCGGCAACGGGGCGCTGGCTGGCGGGGCTGCTCGGCCGCGAAACCGGCAGCAAGGCCGGCCGGGCGCTGGCGGCCGGATGAACGCGCAGCCGTCGTCCGAAGAGGAGGCGGCGCCCGGCTGCGGCAACGCCGACATCCTCGCCGCGCTGCAGGCCGCCAGCGTCGACGCCTCGCTGCCGCCCGACGCGCGTGCCCTGTTCGGGCAGGCGCGCGAAGCACTGCAGGCCACCAGCGCCGACGCCGAGAGCGCCCGCCTGCGCTACCACGCGCTGTTCGACGCGGTCCCCGACCCGGTCAGCATCCTCGACGAGAGCGGCATCGTGCTCGACCTCAACCGCGCCGGCATGGCCGCGTACCGGCGCCCGCGCGAGGAGATCGTCGGCCAGCCGATCGAAGTGCTCAACCCGGACCTGCCCAAGGACCACATGCGGCCGGTGCTGGAAACGCTGCACCGTGGCGAGACCTACGTCATCGAGGTCACCAACAAGCGCGGCGACGGGACCCGCTTCCCGGTCGAGGTGCATTCGGCCGGCTTCGTGCACGACGGCCGCCGCTGCGTGGTGGCGGTGGCGCGCGACCTCAGCGCACGGCGCATGGCCGAGCTGCGCTACGGACAGCTGCTGGAGGTGATCGACAAGGGCGTGGTGGTGTTCGACGACAGCGGCCACCTGCTGCAGGCCAATGCGGCGGCGATGCGGATCCTCGGCGCCGACGAGCACCAGGACTTCCAGGCCTACCTGCAGCCGGCCGACTGGGCGGTGGTCGACGAAGCCGGCCACCCGCTCGACCTGCGCGAGCTGCCGCCAACGCTCACGCTGCGCACCGGGAAGGCGACCGGCAGCCAGGTGCTCGGCCTCTACCACCGCCCCGAGCGCCGCCTGCGCTGGCTCTCGATCAGCAGCGTGCCGTTGTTCGCGCCGGGCGGGCGCAGCCCGCTGCAGGTGCTGTCGTTCTTCAGCGACGTCACCGAGCTCAAGCGCGACAGCGCCCTGTTCGACCGCGCGCAGTCGCTGGCGCACATCGGCGGCTGGGAATGGGAGGTCGACCGCGACGCGCTGTACATGACCGAGGAAGCGTTGCGCATCATCGGCGGCGGCCGCGATGTGCACTCGATCGGCGACCTGCTGGCGGTGCTGTCCGAACCCGACTGCCTGCGCCTGGACGCCGCGCTGCGCCGGGCCATCGACGGCAACCGGCCGATCGACCTGGAGGTGGAAGGCAAGCACTCCGACGGCAGTCCGCTGTGGCTGTACATCATCGGCGAGGCCGAGATCAACCGTTCCGAAGGCACCAGCATCACCGGCACCCTGCAGGACATCACCGAGCGCAAGCAGGAGCAGGAAGCCCTGCGCATCCGCGCGCGTACCGATCCACTCACCGGCCTGCTCAACCGCGACGCGATGCTGCACGAGCTGGAGACGCGCATGCGCGATCCCGTGCACGGCCCGATGGCGGTGCTGTACATCGACCTGGACCGATTCAAGGTGGTCAACGATGTGCTCGGCCATGCCGCCGGCGACGACCTGCTCGCCGCCGCCGCGCGCCGCATCAGCCGCGCCACCGGGACCGAAGGGCTGATCGCGCGCTTCGGCGGCGACGAGTTCCTGGTGATCTGCAACACCGGCGACGACGACGCGCGGCCCGAGCGTATCGCCGACGCGATCCTGGACGCCTTCAGCGAAAGCTTCCGCTTCGACAAGGAGGAGTTCGCGATCACCGCCAGCGTCGGCATCGCGCGCGCGCCGCGCGACGGCGACCGGCCACAGACGCTGATCCAGAACGCCGACGCGGCGATGTACGACAGCAAGCGCCGGATCCGCAACGGCCGCCAGGAGTTCACCCCCGAACTCGCGCAGTCGCAGCAGGACCGGCTGCGCATGGAAACCCACCTGCGCCGCGCCGCCGACAACGACGAGTTCCGCCTGGTCTACCAGCCGCAGGTCGACCTGCGCCGCGGCACCACGGTGGCCGCCGAGGCGCTGATCCGCTGGCAGAACCACCAGCTGGGCGAAATGCGGCCGGACCATTTCATCGGCCACGCCGAAAGCACCGGCGACATCGTCCGCATCGGTCGCTGGGTGCTGCACGAGGCCTGCCGCCAGGCGGCCGAATGGCGCGACGCGGGCCTGGGCATCATCCGGGTCGCGGTGAACGTGTCGTACCGCCAGTTCCTGGCCGAAGACCTGGCCGACACCATCCGCCAGGCGCTGGACGAGCACGGACTGCCGGGGTCGGCGCTGGAGCTGGAATTCACCGAGCGCGTGCTGATCGAGGATGCGCCCGACACCCTGCGCACCTTCGCCACGCTGCGCGAAATGGGCGTGATCCTGACCATCGACGACTTCGGCGAAGGCTACAGCGCGCTCAACTACCTGCGCCGGCTGCCCATCCACGGCCTCAAGCTCAGCCAATTGTTCGTCGAGGGCGTGCCAACCAACCACTCTGACGTGGCGGTTTGCCAGGCGGTGGCCGGCATCGCCCGCAGCCTGGGCCTGGGACTGGTGGCCGAGGGCATCGAATCCGAGGCGCAGCGGCGCTTCATGCTGCAGCTGGGCGTGCCGATCGGCCAGGGCTTCCTGTTCGCGCCGGGGCTGCCACCGGACGAGTTTGCGCGACGGCTGCGCGCGCAAGGCTGAGGCAGTCTGCAAGGCGACACGCTAAAATCGCGCCTTTCCGATCCGGGGCACCCCATGCAGCCTTCCTCCATCCGCGCCGTCATCACCGGGGGCGTCTCGGGACTGGGCCTGGCCGTTGCCCGTCGCATCGTTGCCGATGGTGGCCAGGTCGCGCTGTTCGACGTCAACGATGACAAGGGTGCCGCTGCGATCGCCGGGCTCGGCAATGCGCGGGCGCGCTACCTGCGCACCGACGTCACCAGCGAGGACGGCGTGTCGGCGAACATCGCGGCCGCGGCCGACGCCATGGGCGGGCTCAACGTGGCGGTGAGCTGCGCCGGCATCATCGGCGCGGGTCGCGTGCTGGGCCGCGAAGCACCGATGCCGCTGGCGCGGTTCCAGAGCACGGTGATGGTCAACCTGGTGGGCAGCTTCAACGTGGCCAAGGCTGCAGCGGCTGTGATGCAGCACAACGCGGCCGGCGATGACGGCGAGCGCGGCGTGATCGTCAACACCGCCAGCGTCGCGGCCTACGAGGGGCAGATCGGACAGGCCGCGTACTCCGCATCCAAGGGCGGCGTGGTCGCCATGACCCTGCCGATGGCGCGCGAACTCGCCCGCTTCGGCATTCGCGTCAACACCGTCGCCCCCGGCATCTTCTGGACGCCGATGGTGGACGGGATGCCCGAAGACGTGCAGAAGTCGCTTTCGGCCTCGATCCCCTTCCCCGCCCGCCTCGGCCGCGCGGAAGAGTTCGCAGACCTGGTGCACTACATCCTCGGCAACCGCTACCTCAACGGCGAAACCATCCGCCTCGACGGCGCGGTGCGGCTGGCGCCGAAATGACCGCCACACAGCGGCGGTCATCCCGAACGCAGCGAGGGATCTCGCCCGCCGCCCGGATGTCATCCGAACGAAGTGAGGGATCTTCTCCACGCCGCACCGGCATGACGTCTCGAATGACGTGTGGCATCTTCTCCGGCGGAGATTCCTCCCTCCGGTCGGAATGACAGCGAGGCCTCGGGTCGGAATGACAGCGAGGCCTCGGGTCGGAATGACAACGAGGCGTGTCGATTCAGGTCCCGATTCCAACCCCCTTATCCCCAACCCCGGTCTTCCCATGAAAGCCTACGACGTCAAGAAAGGAAACGTGGTCGAACACAACGGCACCGTGTACCAGGTGCGTGACATCGAGCGCAGTTCGCCGCAGGGTCGCGGCGGCAACGTGCGCTTCCGTTTCATCATGTACAGCGTGCCCGGCGGCAACAAGACGGACGTGGGCTTCGATGCCGAAGACAACCTGACCGAGGTCGAGCTGCTGCGCCGCCAGGCCACGTTCTCGTACAAGGACGGCGAGGCCTTCGTGTTCCTCGACGACGAGGACTACACCCCCTACACGCTCGACGCCGAGGTGATCGGCGACGACGCGGGCTACATCACCGACGGCCTGCAGGGCAGCTACGTGCAGATCATCGACGACCAGCCGGTGGGGCTGCAGCTGCCGCAGCACGTGACGCTGCAAGTCGTCGATACCCCGCCCGAGCTCAAGGGCGGCACCGCCACCAAGCGACCGAAGCCGGCGACGCTCAACACCGGCCTCGAGATCATGGTGCCGGAGTACATCGCCAACGGCGAACGCGTGCTGGTGAACACCACCACCGGCGAGTTCGGCGGCCGCGCCGACTGAGCGGCGATTCGCGGCTTGCGCGGCTGGAAGGCTGAGGCGCATCGCGCCTCGCCAAGGTTTGACAAGCCTGGCAGCACCGTCAGCCAGGCGCAGTCCCCAATCGTCATCCCAGCGAAGTGCTTTGCAACAGCCGCAGGCTGGTCACGCCGCGATCCATGCTGCCGTGACGGCCCGGCGCGCCCGAAGCCCGTCCTGTAGCCGGCGTCAGTGGTCGGACATCGCAACGTCCTGCACCGTGCGCAGACGTTCACCCAGGCGTTCCAGGTTGCGCTCCGTTCCCTCCAGCCGCGCCAGCTGCGCCGGCGGCAGCCACTCACGGGCCTGCAGGTGGAGCGCGTCACGCAGTGCGCGCAGCCGCGCGTCATCCCGCTCGAGCAGGCCAGCCAGGCTTGCACGTTCGTTCGCCCGCGGCAGGCCGTAGCCTGCGGCACCCAGCAGCAGCGACGGACGTCCTGCCCAGGCACCATCGGCAAACAGTTGCCGCAGGCGTTCGGCGGCCTCGCCGGACGCTCCGTCGCCGCGCAGGATCCGCTGCTTCAGCGCCTCCCTCGCCTGTGCCTGCTCTCGCTGCATGGCGGCCTCTTCGAGCACCAGCAGCGCAGCCGTCGCGCGAAGATCGCCGCGTTCGAGAAAGGGCGTGCGCAATTCCGGATCCAGCGCAAACCATGCCCGCGCATCGGCGGCCGGCAGTCCGAGCGCCGCGTCGGCAATCGCGAACATCGCGTCGAAATGCTCGCCCATCGACGCGAACCGGTATCCCTCGCGCAGCGCACGCGCCGCGTCGTCGAGCGCGGACATGTCGGCGATGCCTTCACGCTCCAGCCGACGCAGCAGGCCCGTCGGCGTGATGCTGCGCAGTCGTGTCTGCGACAGCCGCGGCACGCCGTCGTTGAGCAGCTTCCAGGTCTCGACCGCGCAGTTGTTGTCGATGAAGCGGTAGCGGCCGTCGTAGCTCCAGTGCATCTGCGCCGCCCGTTCCAGCAGGCCCGCGACCTCGCCATCGTCCAGCCGCAGCGGGATCGACTGCAGGCCGCGCAGCTCGACCCGGGTGTACTCGTCCACCACCTGTTCCAGCGGCAGCACGAACAGCCGCGACGGATACGAACCGGTCAGGCCGCGCCAGCTGGAGACCTGCACGTCGTCGACGAATGCGCGGAACGACAGCACCAGGTGATGCTGCAGGTCGAGCCTGCACTCCGGCCCGCGCGGCCGCCCCGGCGCGCACACCACCAGCCGCAGCATGGCGTGGCCCCAGCGGCTCATTGGTTGTTCGCTGGCTTCGGCGAACAGGTAGTCCACCGAATGGATCCGCGACGGATCCAGCTCCAGTCCCTGCAGCATCGCTCCGCCCTGTCCCGCCGCGACGAACGGCAGTTGCCGCGGACAGCCCGTCGTCGCGCCCCGTGCCGGCGGCAGTCCGAACCGGTCCGCGAAATGACGGTACAGCGCTGGGCGCGCGCAGGCGTAGCCCGGATCGAGCAGGAAATGCTCGAAGTTCACCGCGACAAATTCGGCCGGTGAGGCCAGCTCGTAGGCATCGGGCGTGCGATCGCGCAGGTCGTTGCGTGAGGTGCGCAGCCCCAGGCGCAGCGGCTGCACCGGCCAGCCGGCCAGGTCGAGCAGGCGCGGCTCCCGCGACAGGCCGCCGCGCGGCGAGCGGTCGTGGACGTGCGCCAGTTCGTGCAGGAGTGCCGCCAGTGCGACGCGTGCATCCGGATCGGCATCGCCTGCCGCCGGATCGCGGCGCAACCATCCGTCCAACAGCGAGCGGCGCAGTCCGATGCGTCCGCCGTGCGCGCGCCCGTGCACCGCATGCGGCAGGTCATCGCGCCAGCGCAGCACGACGGTCGTATCGAGATCGTGCTCAAACGTCGCCGGCAGCAGCTCCCGCGTGCGCGACACGAGTGCGTGGCTCGCCTCCAGCTCGGCAAGCGCCAGGCCCGCCGGGTCGACATCGATCCGCAGCGTCGCCTGCAGCGGCGCGGCCGCCGCCAGCAGCGTGGCCAGCAGCCAGGCGTGGCCAATCGCGCCCATGGTTCCGCTCAGCGGGCGAGGATCGCCTGCGCCAGCCGCAGGTCGCTGGCGGTGCGCGCTGCCGGATCGCGTTCGCGCAGCTGGCGCAGCGCCGCCTCGAGCCGGGCGCCACGGATCACGCCATCGCTGGCGACGAACAGCGCAGCATCCTCGCGCGCAACGGCAACCACCTTGTCGTCGCCCGAGCTGCTGCCCGAAGAAGCCGAGCTGCCTGCCGAAGCCGCGCCCCCGGTGGTCCCGGCAAAGCTTCCAGCGTGGGAGGCAAGGCTGGTGCAGGCGCACAGCGCAAACAGGAATGCGGCAGCTTTCATCGACGAGAGGTCCGGGTGCGGGGTGGCCAGTTTAGCGGCTCGCCGGCGCGCCGGGCTGAATACGGCGCGCACTATCGCGCCGGCGGATCCTGGTCGAACAGCTTGCCCGGGTTCATCAGGCCATCCGGATCGAGCGTGCGGCGGATGCCGCGCATCAGCTCGATTTCAGCCTCGCTGCGCGTCGAGGACAGGTAGGGCTTCTTGACCAGGCCGATGCCGTGCTCGGCCGAAATACTGCCCGCGTGCCGCTGCAGCGCGCCAGCCAGCAGCCTGGTCACCCGCTCGCACTCGGACACGAAGTCCGGCTGCGCCATGTCGCCGGGCTTGAGCACGTTGATGTGCAGGTTGCCGTCGCCGATGTGGCCGAACCAGACCACGTCGAACTGCGGGTACTCGCGCGCCAGCAGCGCCTGGGTTTCGGCCAGGAACGCGGGCATCGCCGACACCCGCACCGAGACATCGTTCTTGTACGGCACATGCGGCGCCAGACTCTCGGTGATGCCCTCGCGCAGGCGCCACAGCTGCGCCGCCTGCGCCTGGCTCTGGCTGATCACCCCGTCCAGCACCCAGCCCTCGCCAACGCAGTGCTCGAACGCGGCCATCACCGCGGCCTCCTCCGCCTCGCCGGCGGCGAACTCGGCGACGACGTAGTACGGATACGCCTCGTCGAACGGCTTCTGCGCGCCGTGCGCGAGCACGTGGTGCAGCGCCCGGTCGGTGAAGAACTCGAAGGCCTCCAGCCGCAGCCGCGCGCGCAGGCTGGCGAACACCTGCATCAGCGCATCGAAGTCCGGCAGTGCAAGCAGCATCACGCTGGTCGGCGGCGGTGGATCGGTCAGCCGCAGCGTGGCCTCGACGATGATGCCCAGCGTGCCTTCCGAGGCCACCATCAGATGGCGCAGGTCGTAGCCGCTGGAATTCTTGACCAGGCCGCGCCCGAGCTCGAGCACTTCGCCCCGGCCGTCGACCACCTTGAGCCCGGCCACCCACTCGCGGGTGTTGCCATAGCGGATCACGCGGATGCCACCGGCGTTGGTGGCGATGTTGCCACCGATCGTGCACGAGCCGCGCGCGGCAAAATCCACCGGATACTCGAGTCCGTGTTCGCGCGCCGCGTTGTGCACGGCCTCCAGCGCGATGCCCGCCTGCACGGTCATGCTGCGGTCGATCGGATCGAACGCGAGCACCCGATTCATCCGCTCCAGGCTCAGCACCAGTTCGCCGTTGGCCGCGACCGCGCCACCGGACAGGCCGGTGCGTCCGCCCGAAGGCACGATCGCCACCTGGGCCTGGCGTGCCCAACGCACGATCGCCTGGACCTGCTCGACCGATGATGGCAGCGCGATCGCCAGCGGCGCCGGCGTCCAGCGCCGGGTCCAGTCGCGGCCGTAGTGCTCCAGGTCGGCGGCGTCCGTGAGCAGACGCAGCTCCGGCAACACCTGCAAGAGCACGTCAAGGCGCGGATCGGTCATCGGAAAAGGCGGCGGCAAAGGGAGCGCAAGCGTGCCAGCAGCGACGGGATGCGTCCAGCGCCACGGTGCACGCGCACGTGCATGCAAGCGCCTGGTTCCCGTACCGTTGCCTCACGCGCGTCGCACGTTGTTCGCAGCAGTCCTGGGCTTCCCGCATCCAGGGGTTTGGATCGTGTCGGTTTCGCGCGCAACGGAATTGGTACCGTCACTGTTCTGTCGATCCGCGCCCGGTGTTCCGCGCAGCATGGCAAAAAGCCTTGGTGCAGTGCGGAAACGCACGCCCGCATCTGGAATAATGCAGGGCTTCCCCGCAGCCGGATGCAAAGCGCATGACGCCACTGAAGACCTCGTTCCCGAAGCAGGACATCCGCATCGTCCTGTTCGAAGGCATCAGCCAGAGCGCAGTCGAGGTGTTCAAGGCCGCCGGCTACGAGCAGGTCGAGCTGCTGACCAAGTCGCTGGTCGGCGACGAGTTGAAGGCCAAGCTGGCCAACGCGCATATCGTCGGCATCCGCTCGCGCACCCAGCTCACCGCCGACGTGCTCGCCGAGGCGCGCAAGCTGATCACCATCGGCTGCTTCTGCATCGGCACCAACCAGGTCGACCTGGATGCGGCCGAACTGGCCGGCATCCCGGTGTTCAACGCACCCTATTCCAACACCCGCAGCGTGGCCGAGCTGGTGGTGGCCGAGGCGATCATGCTGATGCGCGGGATCCCGCTGAAGAACGCGGATTGCCACCGCGGCGGCTGGAGCAAGTCTGCGCTCGGCAGCCACGAGGTGCGCGGCAAGACCCTGGGCATCATCGGCTATGGCCACATCGGCACCCAGGTCGGGGTACTTGCCGAATCGCTCGGCCTGAACGTGCTGTTCCACGACATCGAAGCCAAGCTGTCGCTCGGCAACGCGCGTGCGGCGACCAGCCTGGAGGACCTGCTGGCGCGCTCGGACATCGTGACCCTGCACGTGCCCGAGACGCCGGCCACGCAGATGATGTTCGGCGCCGCGCAGATCGGGCAGATGAAGCCGGGTGCGCACCTGATCAACGCCTCGCGCGGCACGGTGGTGGACATCGATGCGCTGGCAGCGGCGCTGGAGTCCGGACATGTCGGTGGCGCGGCGGTGGATGTGTTCCCGGTCGAGCCCAAGGGCAACGGCGAAGCGTTCGAGTCGCCGCTGACGCGGTTCGACAACGTGATCCTGACCCCGCACGTGGGCGGCAGCACGCTGGAGGCGCAGGACAACATCGGCACCGAGGTCGCGGCCAAACTGGTTCGCTACAGCGACAACGGCGGCACGCTTTCGGCGGTGAACTTCCCCGAAGTCACCCTGCCCGAGCACGCAGGCAGCCATCGCATCCTGCACATCCATCGCAACGTGCCCGGCGTGCTGTCGCAGATCAACGAACTGTTCTCGCGCGAGGGCGTGAACATCGACGGACAGTTCCTGCGCACCGATGCCAAGGTCGGCTACGTGGTCATCGACATCGCGTCCACGCCGCAGATCACCGCGCGCCTGCGCGCCGCGCTCAACGAGATTGACGGAACGCTACGGACGCGGGTGCTGTACTGAGGAACCAGTCGTCGGCTGCCTGCGGCCAGAATGGGTTGTCATTCCGAGCGCAGCGAGGAATCTGCTCGCGTTCTCGTCGTCGTGATCTGCAAGCAGATTCCTCGCTTTGCTCGCAATGACAGATCGAGACAAAAGGAGAGCCACCCATGCCACGCACATCCACCGCCTTCCTGTTCGACCTCGACGGCACGCTGGTCGACAGCGTCTACCAGCACGTGCTGGCCTGGAAGGAGGCGCTCGACCGCGAGGGCGTCGACCTCTCGGTCTGGCGCATCCATCGCAAGATCGGCATGAGCGGCGGACTGTTCACCAACATCCTGCTGCGCGAAACCGGTATCGACATCACGCCCGAACGCCTTGAACGGCTGCGCGGCTGGCATGCCGAGGCCTACAACCGCCAGGCGGCCGCCGGCGCGATCCGGCCCCTGCCCGGCGCGCGCGAGTTGCTGGCCTTCCTCACCGCCGAGGGCATCCCCTGGGCGATCGCCACCAGCGGGCGCATGGAAACCGCGGCGCCCAATATCGCCGCGCTCGGCGTGGATCCGGCGCAGGTTCCGGTGGTCACCCGCGACCAGGTGCGTTACGCCAAGCCCGATCCGGACCTGTTCCTGGCGGCAGCCGATCGCCTGGGCGTGGATATCCAGCATTCGCTGGTGATCGGCGACAGCATCTGGGACATGCTGGCCGCGCAGCGTGCGCGTTCGCTGGGCGTCGGATTGTTGTCGGGAGGCTACGGGCGCGAGGAGCTGGAGCGCTCCGGCGCGTTCCGGGTCTATGACGATCCGGCGGACCTGCTGCGGCATGTGGACGAGGTGGCTGCGCGGCGCTGACGGGCGGCGCGCGCGGGCCGCAAAGCAAGGCTTGGACGACGGCACAGCGGCGTCAGGTTCGATGCTTCGGCTGCCCCCACCCCGACCCTCCCCCGCACGCGGGGGAGGGAGCAGGACACCGGAGTACGCGCTTTCGCTCCCTCCCCTGCGCGCGGGAAAGGAGCAGGACACCGGGGCACGCACTTTTCGCTCCCTCCCCCGTTTGCGGGGGAGGGCTGGGGTGGGGGCCAGCGCGCAGCGCTGGAACGCCGCTACGGCACCTCTTCAACGCCCTGCCGACGCGACAACCATCGCAACGCCATCCGCCGCAGCGACGTGTCCGCATCCGCATCATTCGCGATCGCGCCGATGTCGCGCCACGCCAGCGCATGCGATTCGGCGCTGACCACGAAGTCCTCGCGCTCGCCCGCATGCACCACGTAGCGCACGTCGTAGTGCCAATGGCCGCGCACGCCCTTGTGCTCGGGGATCCAGTGCCGGTCCAGGTCGAACACCTCGGGCTCCACGCGCAGCCCGGCCAGTCCCGACTCCTCCTCCGCCTCGCGCAGCGCGACCGCGCACAGGTCGCGATCGCCGTCGGCATGCCCGCCCAACTGCACCCAGATGCCGAGCTTGCGGTGATGGGTCAGCAGCACGCGCGTGCGCGAACGGTCGACCAGCCAGGCCGATGCGGTGAAGTGCCCGTCCAGGCGATCGCGCACGAACGGGTCGGCCACATCGCCCAGCAGCGCATGGAAGTCCGCGGCCACGCTGGCCTGGTCCGGACACTTCCTGGCGTAGGCATCGAAGGCGCCAGCCAGCACGCTGATCTGTAATTGCATCGGGCTCAAGGTCGCGCATCTCCAGTGGCATTGGTCATGGGCCTGAGATTCTGGCGCATGCTTGCGCGCTTGTGCGCCGGATCGGCGTTTGGCAAGGTAGCCGCGGTAACGATTCCGCGGCCGACCCCCAGCGGCGCCCCAGTCCATCTGCAGGGAACCACCGATGTCGAAAAGTCTGTTCAGGGTCAAGCCGGTCGAGCCGGCGCCGCACGTGGATGCCGGCGAACCGGTCGAAGGCTCCCTGGAGGGGGAGGCCACGTTCAAGCGGACGCTGACCGCCCGCCACCTGGTCCTGCTCGGCGTCGGCGCGGTGATCGGCGCGGGCATCTTCGTGCTGACCGGCCAGGCCGCGGCCAACCACGCCGGCCCGGCGATCATGCTGAGCTTCGTGCTCGCCGGCCTGGCATGCGCGTTCGCAGGCCTGTGCTACGCGGAGTTCTCGGCGATGATGCCGGTGTCGGGCAGCGCCTATTCGTATTCGTACGCCACGCTGGGCGAGTACGTCGCCTGGTTCATCGGCTGGTGCCTGGTGCTGGAATACCTGTTCGCCTCGTCCACGGTGGCGGTGGGCTGGTCGGGTTACCTGGTCAGCTTCCTCACCACGACGTTGGGCCTGCCCTTCCCCGCCGAACTCGCCTCCGCGCCGATCACCTGGGCAAACGGCGAGTTCGTGCGCACCGAGGGCGTGATCAACCTGCCGGCGATCCTGATCGTCGCCGCGGTCAGCGGGCTGTGCTACGTCGGCATCACCCAGTCGGCCTTCGTCAACGGGATCGTGGTTGCAATCAAGGTCGCGGTGATCGCGGCCTTCCTCGGCTTCGGCGTGATGTACATCGATCCGGCCAACTTCACCCCCTTCATCCCGCCCAACGAAGGACCCGGCCAGTTCGGCATGGAGGGTGTATTCCGCGCCGCGACCATCGTGTTCTTCGCCTACATCGGCTTCGATGCGGTCTCCACCGCCGCCGGCGAGGCCAAGAACCCGCAGCGCGACATGCCGATCGGCATCCTCGGCTCGCTGGTGGCCTGCACCCTGGTCTACATCGCCGTGTGCGCGGTGCTGGTGGGCATTGCGCCCTACCGCGAACTCGACACCGCCAAGCCGGTGGCGACGGCGATCGAGCTGGCCATGCTCGCCAACCCCGAAGCCAACCTCGCCTGGCTCAAGACCGCGGTCGAGGTGGGCGCGATCGCCGGTCTGTCCTCGGTGATCCTGGTGATGCTGATGGCGCAGCCGCGCATCTTCTACTCGATGTCGCGCGACGGCCTGCTGCCGCCGCTGTTCGGCCGCGTGCACCGCAAGTTCCGGACTCCGCACGTGGGCACGATCATCGTCGGCGTCGCGGCCTGCCTGCTGGCCGGCTTCATGCCGCTGAGCGTGCTCGGCGAGCTTGTGTCGATGGGCACTCTGATCGCGTTCGCGACCGTATGCCTGGGCGTGCTGGTGCTGCGCTACAGGCGGCCCGACCTCGAGCGTCCGTTCCGGGTGCCGCTGTTCTGGCTGATCTGCCCGCTGGGCGTGCTGTCCTGCCTGTTCCTGTTCCTGCAGTCGTTCATGGAGCACTGGCTGATCTTCGTGCTGTGGACGCTGCTCGGCCAGCTGATCTACTTCGGCTACGGCTACCGCAACAGCAAGCTCAACCGGGCCTGATCCAGGCATCGCGGCGCCCCACGGGGCGCCGCTCCCTATGCGACTACCTGCGCGAGTCCTTGCATGACGGCCCAGACCGCCAAGAAGATCGGCCCGGTCCTCGCGACCTTCGTGGTCGCCAACAACATGATCGGTTCGGGTTTCTTCCTGCTGCCGGCCTCGCTGGCCAGGTCGGGCGCGGTGACCGCGTTTTCGTGGCTGATCGGGACCCTGCTGGCGGTGGCGCTTGGCGCGGCGTTCGCGCGATTGGCGCGGCAGTACCCCGACCTGACCTCGCCCGACGACTACATCCGTCCCTCGCTGGGACGCGACATGGGCTTCCTCGCCTCGACCCTGTACTGGCTTTCGTCCTGGGTGGGCAACAACGCGATCGCGGTGGCGGCGTTCGGCTACCTGATCATCCTGCTGCCGATCAGTGACGCACCGGTGGTGCACCTTGTCGGGCAGGTGCTGCTGATCTGGGCGATGTTCGGCCTCAACCTGCTCGGCCCGCGCAAGATCGCGCACTTCCAGTCGTTCTGCGTGGTGTTCGGCCTGCTGCCGGTGGTGGCGATCCTGGTCGCAGGCTGGGCCCACTTCAATCCCGAGCTTTACCGCGCCGGCTGGAACGTGACCGGACAGTCCGACGTCTCGGTCGCACTCGGTTCGCTGGCCTCGGTGTTCTGGGCCTTCATCGGGCTGGAGACCGGGGCGATGATCGCCGGCGTGGTGCGCGAGCCGGATCGCAACGTCCCCATCGCCACCATCGGCGGGATCCTGCTGGCCGGCATCGTCTACCTGGTCTCGTCGGTGCTGATGATGGGGATCGTGCCGGTGGCGGAACTGGCGCAATCCAGCGCCCCGTTCGCGCTGGTCGCGGGCGAGATGTTCGGCGCCTGGGCGATCCCGGTGATCGCCGCTGCGGCCGCGCTCAAGGCCACCGGCACGCTTGGCGGCTGGATGCTGGTCACCGGCGAATCGGGCGCGCGCGCGGCCCAGCGCGGCTTCCTGCCGGCAATCTTCGGGCGCACCCTGCGCAACGGCGCGGCCTTCAGCGGCCTGCTGCTGGTGGTGCTCTCGATGACCGTCATCGCGCTGACCACGCTGTCGGATTCGGTGTCGGGCCAGTTCGAGACGATCATCAACATGGCCGTGACCCTGGTGGTGATGGCGTACGTGGCGGCAGGCCTGAGCCTGCTGCTTGGCCGCCGCGACCGGCCCTCGACGCTCGGCGATCGCCTGCTCGGCATGGGGGCACTGATCGCCTGCGGACTGCTGGTCTGGTCGACGCCGGTCGAGACGTTGATCGGCGCTGTCGTGATCGCGCTGCTGGCGCTGGCCGCCTACCGCGGGTTCGGCCGCAGGCGCGAGCCGGCGCCCTGAGCGACGCCGGCCGCGTGCGGCGAGGCGCTAGACTTGCGCCATGAACCAGACGCCCTACGACCCGCAGCGCCTGCGCGAGCGCGCCGCCGAGCTCATCGCCAACCTGCGCGAGCTTTCGCAGCTGGGCTGGACGCCTGCCACCAGCAGCAACTTCTCCTCGCGCCTGGACGGGCGCCATGCCGCGATCACCGTGTCCGGACGCGACAAGGGCCGGCTGGTGGAGAACGACATCATGGTCGTGGATTTCGACGGTTTGGCCGTCGGCAGCGACCACCGGCCCTCGGCCGAGACCCTGCTGCATACCCAGCTGTACCGCCGGTTCGACGAGGTCGGTTGCATCCTGCACACCCACTCGCGCAACCAGACGGTTGCCTCGCGCCTGTTTTCCGGCGCCGGCCACGTGCGACTGGAGGGCTACGAACTGCTCAAGGCCTTCCGCGGCAACGAAACGCACGAAACCAGCATCGACGTGCCGGTGCTGCCCAACAGCCAGCACATGCCGACGCTGGCCGCGCAGGTCGACGCCCTGCTCGATCGCGGCCCGATGTGGGGCTACCTGATCGATGGCCATGGCCTGTACGCCTGGGGCCGCGACATGGCCGAAGCGCGCCGCCACCTGGAGGCGTTCGACTTCCTGCTGGGCTGCGAGCTGGAGCTGCACCGGCTGGGCGCGCGCCACTGATCGCAGCCGCGTTGCGACGGTGGAATGCCTGTGTTCCGCCGCCATGACCCCCCGTCTTCGTCGTCCCTGCTAGCCTGATTCCCTTCCACCTTCCTCCCCCGCGAGCCTGCCGCCATGAGCCGACTGCGCATCTTCCCCGACGCCCACCCGGACGCACCCGAATTCACCAGCCACGATGGCGAGGAGATCGCGCGCGAACTGGCGAAGATCGGCGTGCATTTCGAGCGCTGGCAGGCCAGCCATCCGGTCGAGGCCGGCGCGTCGCCCGAACAGGTACTGGCTGCATACAAGGCCGACATCGACCGCATCTCGGCCGAGCGCGGGTTCACCAGCGTGGACGTGATCAGCATCGCGCCGGACAACCCGAAGAAGGAGGAGATGCGCGGCAAGTTCCTTGACGAGCACTATCACAAGGAAGACGAGGTGCGCTTCTTCGTCGACGGCTCGGGCCTGTTCACCCTGCATGTCGGCGACAAGGTCTACGAGATCGAGTGCGTCAAGGACGATCTGATCGCCGTGCCCGACGGCACCACGCACTGGTTCGACATGGGCCCGGAGCCGCGCTTCGTCGCGATCCGCTTCTTCCAGCAGCCCGACGGCTGGATCGGCCACTTCACCGGCACCGACATCGCGCAGAAGTTCCCGCGCTACGAAAAAGAAGCAGGCTGAGCCGGAGCGGTTCCGCCACGGATCACGCGGATGGACGCGGATCACGAGCAAGGCAGATGGCAGGCGCGCTCTCGGGGTTCATCGCCTTATCCGTGTTGATCCGCGTAATCCGTGGCCAAGGCAACAGCTGGAAAACTGTCATTTCGAGCGCAGCGAGAAATCTATGCTGTTGATTCTCCGAGATTGACCGGCTTCGCCGTTGTAAAGCGCCTCTCACTGTGTTCGGAATGACAAACGGGACTTTTTCGGCATTGCCCTAAGAATGAAGAACATGACCACCACCATCCTCACCGACATCGAAGGCACCACCAGCAGCATCTCGTTCGTCAAGGACGTGCTGTTTCCCTATGCGCGGCGCGAGCTGCCGCGTTTCGTGCGCGAACACAGCCAGGAGCCCGAGGTGCGGCGCTGGCTGGACGAGGTGGCGCTTGAGAACGGCGGCCTGTGCCAGGACGCGATGATCGTCGAGACCCTGCAGGGCTGGATCGACGATGACCGCAAGCACATCGCGCTCAAGGCGCTGCAGGGCATGGTCTGGGAAGCGGGCTACACGAGCGCCGACTTCACCGCTCCGGTCTATCCGGATGCGACCGAAGCCTTGCGTCAGTGGCATCAGGCGGGCCATCCGCTCGCGGTGTATTCCTCGGGCTCGGTGCCGGCGCAGAAGCTGCTGTTCGCCCACACCGATGCGGGCGACCTGACCGGCCTGTTCTCGGCCTGGTTCGACACCGGCGTGGGCGGCAAGCGCGAGGCGGCGAGCTACGCGAAGATCGCGCAGGCGCTGGCCGTGGCCCCGGGCGACATCCTGTTCCTGTCGGATGTGGTCGCCGAACTGGACGCGGCGCGCGAGGCGGGCCTGCGCACCATCCTGGTCGACCGCACGCAGGACTATCCGCAGCCGCGCACCGGCGATGCCGCCGGCGGCCATCCCCGCGTCACCGGCTTCGACGGCATCCCGCTGCCGGCATGAACGCGATGCCCGGGCATCGCCATCCCAGCGCCGCGTCGGCGCTGGTCGTCCTGCTGGCCTGCCTCGGTCTGCTGCCGCTCCACGCCCGCGCCGATGCCGTCACCCCGGCGGCGGCGGATATGGCCGCCATCGCCATCCGCGACCGCGCCCTGATCGAAGCACGACTGCAACAGATGCCGCCCCCGGTGGCCGGGCAGCCGGATCTGTACGCGCTCGCCTTTGCCGGCGACGGCGAGGAGGACGTGTTCCGCAACGAGGCGCTCTACTTCGAGCAGCTGACCACCGCCCGCT
Source organism: Luteimonas sp. A482 (assembly GCF_054072655.1). Taxonomy (NCBI): domain Bacteria; kingdom Pseudomonadati; phylum Pseudomonadota; class Gammaproteobacteria; order Lysobacterales; family Lysobacteraceae; genus Luteimonas; species Luteimonas sp. A482. The sequence goes on along the minus strand of NZ_JBSVRO010000001.1, from coordinate 1,631,002 downwards.
ACGGCGCGGGCGGCCGCACCCTGGCCCTGGTGAACCATCCAGACAGCTTGGCCGACACGCCGCTGCCGTTGGCCACGACGGACAACCTGCGCATCGCGCTGCAGGGAATCGGCCGGCTGATGAACCCGGACGAGGACCTGCTGCTCCTGCTCATCACCACCCACGGCAGCCGTGACCATGCGCTGTCGGTGCAGCTCCCGGGTTACTTCGACACCGCGCTGCGACCTGGCGAGCTGCGCGCAATGCTGGACGAATCCGGCATCCGCAACCGGCTGTTGATCGTATCGGCCTGCTTCTCCGGCGGCTTCATTCCCGAGCTCGCCACGCCCGACACGCTCGTGATCACCGCAGCACGCAGCGACCGTCCCTCGTTCGGCTGCGGCGACACCGCGAGCGCGACGTACTTCGGGCAGGCGTTGCTGGTGGAAGGCCTGAATCGCGACGGAGGGCTGGTCGACACGTTCGCCTACGCCCGGCAGCAGGTGGCGCGGCGCGAGGTGAGGGAAGGCCACGAGGCGTCGTTCCCGCAGATCAATGTGGGCGACCGCATCCGCGCCCGGCTGGACGCCTGGGAAGCGGCGCTGGTGCGCGGACCGCCGCTGGCCTACCCGCATCCGCTGTAGCCCACCGCAGGGTGCACAGCCGCGTGCGCGTCCCGTCCCGCGATCGAGTCCGGCGGGCGCGTAGACCGGCTCCGGGCTGCCTCCGGACCCATCGCCAGCCGGCGACACGCGACGATCCGTCCGCAAGCCGACGCCAGCCAGTCGATCGCAACAAAGTCGTGTCCATCGCCGCCTTCGACGCAACCGATGCGATGTCCCCGCTGGGAACCGCCCTCGCCCGCTAGGCGCGCCGCAGCCGTCGCGCCACGCGGCCCACGGCCTCCGCGCACGGCAGCGCGTGCGACTTTGTCACGTCCAGCCAGTGTGAGTGGCCCACCGGCGTCGGCCTGAGCCCTACCGCCTTCGACCAGCGACGCAAGCGATGGTTGAACTGCATCGCACGGGTCCAGCGCAGGGTCTCGTCGGTCTGGAAGAAGAACGACAGCGAGATCGAGACGTCTTCGGCACCGTTCTTCACGTAATGCCCGCTGGTGTAGGGAATGTGCAGCGCGTCGCCGGGGCGGAATTCGAACTTGATCGCGTGCTGGTCGAGCTCCTCGCGCCACAGCGGTTCGATCGCCTGTCGGTCCATGTAGGCCTCGCAGACATCGACCGGCACGATGTCCGGCCGGAAGTTCGGAAACACCGCCACTTCCTTGCTGCCCCGGATCTGCATCAGCACGTTCGAATAACGGTCGAAGTGGAACGGCGTGATCGCGTTGGGCGAGGCGATGAACAGCCAGATGCGCGGCTCGTGGATCGCCTTCGATCGGCCGCCCTCGCGCAGCAGCGCCGTCATCTCGCGGCACAGGTCCTCGTACAGGCCACGGAATGCGGGATGCACCTCCGGATCGCTCACGGCAATGTAGGAATTGCCCGCCCGGATCGTCTCGATGGTTTCCTCGAGGCCCATGCCGTTGCGGTGTTCGACGTGCGCGTGGTCGAAGTTGATGCGCAGGTCGTCCAGCCCCCTGGAATACCTGACCCGCTCCGGCGGCAGCTCCGGCAGGACCTTCGCCAGGCCCTCGATGGTGAGCGCGGGATGGTCCAGCAGGCCGTGCCTGAACTGGAATGGCGCACGGTCCAACTGGCCGGCGGGCAGCCCGTCGGCGAAGCACTTCGACATGTGGTCCCCTGTGGCGCCCGCCGTCGTGGCGGTGTTCGCATCCGGACGCAAGAATCCGGAACCGGATCACAATATCCCGGCGCGGGTGTCCCAGCAACCGTTGCGCCGCCGATCAGCGCGCCTCCGCGTCCTCCAGCCGGTAGTGCGTGCTCGCCCGCGATTCGCGTCCCGCGTCATCGAAGCTGCGCACCTCGATGAGATGGCGACCGGCGTCGAGCCTGGTGGGCAGCGGCCCGCGCCACAGGTGCGGCGACGCTTCGGCTTCGGGCGATCGATCGAAACCGCGCAGTGTCTCTGCCTCATCATCGCGCGCATTTTCCGCGGCCAGCCGCGGATCGGCGCGCTCCACCCGCTCCATCGCCTGCCACGCGCCGCCATCGACGCGGTATTCCACCCGTGTGCCTGCGTGCCCGAGGAACACGTTGGCGTACACGCCCCAGGCCGGATACGCACCGCGGCGCAGCAGCTTCGGTGCGTGCAGCGCCATCGCATCGGTCAACGCCGGATCGTCGGCCGGCAGCGAGGTCGGATGCCAAGCCAGGCGGTAGCCTCCGTCGGCGTCGACCTGCAGCGTGGCGAATCCGCGCGGCGTGCCGTCGGCCATGGTCGCATCGGGCATGCCGTCGGCGGCCGCCACGCCCGACCAGTACGCGCCGCTCATCGCGCCGACGTTGTATTCGTGCAGTGGCGTCGCCCCATGCCAGCCGCTGCCAGCGTCGTGGAAGACACTGCGCTGGCTGTGGCGGTGGCCGCTGAGCAGCAACAGCTTCGGGAAGGGGCGCAGCAGCGCGAACAGGCGCTCGCGATCCTGCGCACGCATCGTCGGCGGGCGGCCCTGGCCGGCGGTATCGAACCAGGGGATGTGCGCGGCAATCACCAGCAGCCGGCAGTGATCCAATCCGGCCAGGTAGTTGTCCAGGAAATCGAACTGATCCTCGCGCAGCCCGCCGACATAACCGGGCCGCTGGCCGGGCTGCGCCACCACGTTGTCGAGCACCACGAAGACCGCATCGCGCTGCTCCCAGGCAAAGCTGTCCGGGCCGAACACGTTGCGGAAGCTCGCCAGCGAGGACGCATCGTCGACGGCGTGCGGGTCCAGGTCGTGGTTGCCGGCGGCGTGCAGCCACGGCACGCCCACCGCAGTGGTGGCGCGGACCAGCGCCGGATACAGCGACAGTTCGTCGTTGGCGATGTCGCCCAGGGTCAGGCCCAACCTGGCATCGCGATGCGGCGCGAACGTGCGCGCGGCGATCCGCGCGTAATGGTCGACCTCGCGCGGCGTGCCAGCCTGGGGGTCGCTGCTGACGATCACCTTCAGCCCCTGCGGCTCGTCGTGCGGCCGCAGCGCGAAATCGCAGGACGCATCGCCCGTCGCGCGCCAGAATCCCGGCAGGCCGTCGGGACCGGATGCCACGGCATATCCAGCCGGCTTGATGACGAAGACCGGCGCGTCCGCGCGCGGCGGCAGGCGCCAGCGCCCCTCCACGTCGCTGGAAACGATTTCCACACCGTTGGAGACCCGCACGCCGGGGAGCGCCGGTTCCCCGGCATCGCGCCGGCCGTCACCGTCGACGTCCTCGAACACGACGCCGCGATCGCAGGCCCATGCCGACGCGACCGACATCGCGACGATCAGCAGCAGCGCACGGACCACGTGTCGATGGACCACACACCCTCCCCTTGTCGACAAAACTGGCCCATTATGCCGCCGGTCAGCGTTTGCACTGTGAGTCATCACGACGGGCCTTGCGCCATGGACTTCACGACGGAGACGGGATGAGGATTGCCTGGCGATGGCTGCCTGCGCTGCTGGCGCTGGTCGTGTGCCTGCCGGTCTGGGCGCGACCCGTCCTTGAGCTGGCGCCGGCGACGGCCAGCGCGTCACTCGCGCCACACCTGGGCTACCGCCACGACGCCACCAGCTCCGATCGCGCCGAGGACGCGTGGCGGCGCGTCGAGGAAGGTGGGTTCGCCGCCCTGCCGGGCGGCAAGGACGCCTTCGGCTTCCAGAGCGGCGCGTTCTGGTTCCACGCCACCGTCGTCAATCGCAACCCCGGCGAGCAACGCTGGCTGCTGGTGCAGGAATACCCGCTGAGCGACAGGCTCGACATCTACCTGCGCTATCCCGACGGCCGCACGATCCACCACGTGGGCGGGGACCACGTGCCGTTCTCTGCGCGCTCCGTGCGCTACCGCCATCCCAACGTGCTCGTCGACCTGCCGATGGGCGAGCCGGTGCAGCTGCTGCTGCGCGTGCAGAGCCAGAGCTCGATGCAGGTGCCGCTGCAGCTCTATACGCCGTCGGCGTTCACCGAGGTCTCGCGCGACGCGCAGCTGGCGATCGGCCTGTACTACGGCATCCTGCTGGCGCTGTTTTTCTACAACCTGGTACTGTGGCTCTCGCTGCGCGACGCCAGCTACTTCTGGTACCTGTGCCATATCAGCGCCTTCGGGCTGGTGCTGTTCACCCTCAACGGACTGGGCTTCGAATACCTGTGGCCGAACTCGTCGTGGATGGCGGACCACATGGTGCCCATCTCGATCTGCCTGGCGCTGATCGCGATGCTGCAGTTCGCGCGCACCTTCCTGGAGCTGCCGCAACGCGCGCCGCGGCTCAACCTGGTGACGATCGCGCTGATCGGGTTTTTCACGGTGTTTGGCGTGGCCTCGGTATGGCTGCCGTACCGGATCGCCACGCCGGTCGCATCGCGCGCAGTGCTGGTGGGCGTGGTCTGGATCGTGTTCGCCTCGCTGCACGTGCTGCGCCGCGGCTACACGCCGGCGCGCCTGCTGCTGCTGGCCTGGTCTATGTTCCTGCTCGGCACGGCGGTCTTCACCCTGCTGGCGTTCGGCGCTCTGCCCAAGAATTTCGCCACCGAATACGGCGTGCAGATCGGTTCGGCGCTGGAGATGCTGCTGCTCTCGATCGCGCTGGGCTATCGCTACGCGCAGCTGCGCAACGAGAACCAGCGCATCACCGACGAGGCCAACCGCCAGCTCGAGCGCAACGTGGCGCGACGCACGCAGGAGCTGCAGCAGGCGCTGGTGCAGCTCAAGGATACGCACGAGAAGCTGCAGGACTCCAGTCGTCGAGACGGGCTGACCGGGCTGTTCAATCGCAGCTATTTCCACGAGGGATTCGATCGCATGCTGGCCGAGTGCCGCCAGGCGCGGCGGCCGTTGTCGCTGCTGATGGTCGACCTCGATCACTTCAAGGCGATCAACGACCGCTACGGCCACCTGGTAGGCGACGCCTGCCTGCGCTGGGCCGCGCGCCGCATCGGCCGCACGCTGCGCCCGCATGAGGCCCTGCTGGCGCGCTTCGGCGGCGAGGAATTTGTGGTGGTGCTGCCCAACCATGACCTCCGCGCAGCGGTCGCGGTGGCCGAGGAGCTGCGCCGCTCGCTGGTGGACGAGCGCTGCGAGACGCACGACCTGCAGGTCCGGATCTCGGCCAGCATCGGCGTGCACACGGTCGCACCGGATGCAGCTGACGACATCGACGACGCGCTGGATACCGCCGACAAGGCGCTGTACGCAGCCAAGGCCAACGGCCGCGACTGCGTGCGGACCTCGATCAGCGCCGCGTAGGTGCGAAAGAACTCCCGCCGCACATCCGCGGCTGCTGCCGAACCACCTCGCACTCAGCGCCGCCGCGTCGCCAGCTTCGCCTCCACCTCCGCCAGCCCCAGGCCGCGCGCGCGCAGCAGCACCAGCAGGTGGAACACCAGGTCGGCGGCTTCGCCCAGCAGCGCATCATCGTCCTGCACGACCGCAGCCAGCGCGGTTTCCACGCCTTCCTCGCCGACCTTCTGCGCGATGCGCCGCGTTCCTCCCTCGAACAAGCTGGTGGTGTAGCTGCCTGCGGGCATGTCGGCATGGCGCTGCTCGACCAGCGCCGACAGCTCCGCCAGCGCGGCACCGGGCGCGGAGGCAAAGCAGCTCTCGCGCTGCAGGTGGCAGGTCGGCCCCTGCGGATGCGCGGTCACGAGCAGGGTGTCGCGATCGCAGTCCAGGTCCAGCGACACCAGCTCGAGGAAATGTCCCGAGGATTCGCCCTTGGTCCACAGCCGCCCCTTGCTGCGGCTGAAGAAGGTCACGCGACGCGTGGCCAGGGTGGCTTCGAGCGCGGCACGGTCCATGTAGCCGAGCATCAGCACGCGCAGGGTGCGCGCATCCTGCACGATCGCGGGCACCAGGCCATCGTTCTTGTCCCAGTCCAGCGCGTCGGCGCCGAAGCTGCCCGCATCGGGTCCGATCTCATGCATCACGCACCTCCACTCCACTTTCGCGCAGGAACCGCTTGAGTTCCGGGATCCGGACCTTGCCGCTGTGGAACACGCTTGCGGCCAGCGCGCCGTCGACGTCGGCATCACGGAATGCATCCGCGAAATGCGCCGGCTCGCCCGCGCCACCCGAGGCCACCAGCGGCACCGTGCACAGTGCCCGCGCCGCGCGCAGCTGTTCCAGGTCGTAGCCGCTGCGCACGCCGTCGCTGTCCATGCAGTTGAGCACGATCTCGCCGGCACCCAGGCGCTGCGCTTCGACCACCCAGTCGAGCGTGCGGATCGATGGCGCGCGCATGCGGTCGGGATCCCCGGTATGCGTGCGCACGCGCCATTCGCCGTCGGCCTCGCGGGTCGAGTCGATGCCCACCACCACGCACTGCACGCCGAATGCACGGGCCAGTTCGCCGATCAGCGCCGGGCGCTCCAGCGCCGGCGAATTGATCGAGATCTTGTCGGCGCCGGCGTGCAGCACCGCGCGTGCGGTGTCCACGTCGCGGATGCCGCCGGCCACGCAGAACGGGATGTCGATGTTCGAGGACACACGCTCGACCCAGCCACGGTCCACCGAGCGCCCCTGCGGGGTCGCGCTGATGTCGTAGAACACCAGCTCGTCGGCGCCCTCGTCGCGATAGCGCAGGGCCAGCTCGACGATGTCGCCCATGTCGACGTGGTCGCGGAAGCGCACGCCCTTGACCACGCGGCCATCGCGCACGTCCAGGCAGGGAATGATGCGGCGCGCGAGCATCAGGCCGGCTCCGCCGTGTTGCCGACCTGCGCCAGCGCCTGCGGCAGCTGCAGCCTGCCTTCGAGCAGCGAGCGGCCCAGCACGATGCCGGCGCAGCCCTGGGCTTGTGCGGCGAGGACGTCCGCCAGGTCGCGCACGCCGCCGGAAGCCTGCAGCGCCAGCCCCGGCACCTGCTCCACCAGCAGGCGGTACAGGTCCAGGTTGGGCCCGGTCATCATGCCGTCGCGGGTGATGTCGGTGCACAGCAGATGTCGCAGGCCCCGCGTGGCATAGCGCCGCGCCATCTCCTGCAGGGTGCCGGCGGCGGTCTCGGTCCAGCCGTGCACCGGCAGGCGCCAGACGCCTTCGCGATCCTGGCGCGTGTCGAGCGCAACGGTGATCCGGTCGCTGCCGAACTCGTCGATCCAGCCGCACACCGCTTCCGCCTCGCGCACGGCGAGTGAACCGATCACCACCCGCGCTGCGCCGGCATCGAGGATGCGCTGCACATCGTCGCGTGAGCGCACGCCACCGCCGGTCTGTACGCGCAGCCCGGTGCTGGCGCTGATGCCGCGCACCAGTTCGAGCAGGGTGTAGCCGCCGGCACGTGCGGCGTCGAGATCGACCAGGTGCAGCCACGCGGCGCCCTGTTCTGCGTATGCCTGCGCAAGCGCCAGCGGATCGTCGCCGTATTGCGTCTCCTGCGCGTAGTCGCCCTGCGCGAGGCGCACGATGCGGCCGTGGCGGACGTCGATCGCGGGATACAGGGTGTAGCTGCTCATGCCGGTTCCATCGTCAGGAAGTTGTGCAGCAGGCGCGCGCCGGCCGCGGCCGAACGCTCCGGGTGGAACTGCGCACCCATGACGTTGCCACGCCGCACCGCCGCCGCGAACTCGTGGCCGTGGGTGGTGCTGGCGATGCAGTCGGCGGTCGCGTCGGCGGCGTAGCTGTGCACGAAGTAGGCGTGCTCGCCGTCGGTGAAGCCATCCAGCAGCGGGTCGGCACGGCGCAGCGCCAGCCGGTTCCAGCCCATGTGCGGCACGCGGATGTCCGCGTTGCCCGGAATCCGCCGCACCCGCCCGGGCAGCAGGCCGAGGCATCGCGTGTCGTCCTCTTCGGAGTGCTCGAACAGCAGCTGCATGCCCACGCATACGCCAAGCAGCGGCTGGCGCAGGCCGCGCAGCACGTCCACCAGGCCGAGTGCGTGCAGGCGCCCCATGACCGTCGCCGCAGTCGAGACACCGGGCAGGATCACGCGGTCGGCGGCCTCGATGGTGTCGACGTCGGCGCTGAGCACCGGATCCACGCCCAGCCGCTGGAGTGCGCAGCGCACAGAACCGATGTTGGCGCCGCCCGCATCGACCATGACCAGTCGCATCACAGCACGCCCTTGGTGCTCGGCAGCTCGGCGCCCTCGCGCCGCACCGCCATGCGCAGGGCACGCGCGAAGGCCTTGAAGCAGGCCTCGACCTTGTGATGGTCGTTGTCGCCCTCGACCTTCAGGTTGAGGTTGAGCGCGGCCGCATCGCATACCGAGCGGAAGAAGTGCTCGACCAGTTCGGTCGGCATCTCGCCCACGCGCTCGCGCTTGAAGCTGCCGTCGAACACCAGATAGGGTCGGCCGCCGAAATCGAGCGCGGCGCTGGCCAGGGTCTCGTCCATCGGCAGGGTGAAGCCATAGCGCGCGATGCCACGCTTGTCGCCCAACGCCTCGCGCAGCGCCTGCCCCAGGGCGATGCCGGTGTCCTCGATGGTGTGGTGCTCGTCGATGTGCAGGTCGCCTTCGGCCTGCACCGACAGTGCGATGCCGCCGTGCTTGCCGATCTGGTCGAGCATGTGGTCGAAGAACGGCAGGCCCGTGGACACCTGCGCATCCGCCACCCGGTCGAGATCGACTTCGACGCGGATGCGCGTTTCCTTCGTGTTCCGCTGCACCAGTGCGCAGCGCGGTGTATCCGCCAGTTCGTGGGCGATGCCGGGCCAGTCCCACTCGCCGCCGAACTGCGCGGTGCGCAGCTGGAAGCCGCGGATGCCGAGGTTGTCGGCGAAGCGGATATCGGTTTCGCGATCACCGACCATGGCGGAGCGGTCCAGGTCGATGCCGCGGTCGCGCAGGTAATGCTGTACCAGTCCCAGGCCGGGCTTGCGCGTGGGCGCGTTGTCGGCCGGCCAGCTGCAGTCGACCAGCACCTCGCGGAACACGATGCCCTGGCTTTCGAACACCTGCAGCATCAGGTTGTTCGGCCCGTCGAAGGTTTCGCGCGGATAGGCTTCGCTGCCGAGGCCATCCTGGTTGGTGACGATCACGAACTCGAAGCCGGCGTCACGCAGCTTCAGCAGCGCCGGGATCACGCCGGGGAAGAAGCGCAGCTTGTGGTAGGCGTCGATCTGGAAGTCGTCGGGCTCCTCGATCAGGGTGCCGTCGCGATCGACGAAGAGGATTTTCGTGGCCATCAGGCGGCTCCTGCGTTTGTCCCCACCCCAACCCCTCCCCCGCAAGCGGAGGAGGGGCTCAAGGCGGAAATCGTCGACAGCACGCGGTCGTTCTGCTCCGGCGTGCCGATGGTGATGCGCAGCGCGTCGCCAAGCCCCGGCGCGGCACGCTGGTCGCGCACGACGATGCCCGCGCCCAGCAGCGCGTCAAACGCGGCCGTGGCATCGTCGAAACGCACAAGCAGGAAGTTCGCCTGCGAGGGATAGACCCGGCGCACACCGGGCAGGCTCGACAGTGCGCCAAGCAGGCGCTCGCGTTCGCGGCGGATCTGTTCGATGCGCGCGGCCGTCGCCGCGCGGGATTCAGGTGACAGCGCCTCGACGCCAAGCCGGGCGACCGGGCCCGGCACCGGATACGGCGCCTGGCAGCGGCGCAGCACCGCGATCAGTTCCGGCGCGGCGATGGCCACGCCGATGCGCGCCGCCGCCAGCGCATGCGCCTTCGACAGCGTGCGCAGCACGACCAGGTTGGGATGCGCGTCGAGCAGGCGCGTGGCCGACGGCGTGTCCGAGAACTCGCCGTAGGCCTCGTCGACCACGACAAGGGCGCGGCCGGCAAGGCGCTGCGCCAGCGCGGCGATATCGTCCAGCGCGATCGCCGCACCGCCCGGATTGGAGGGTGAGCACAGGAACAGCAGCTTCGCGCCACGCGCCAGCGCTTCGCGTTCGATCGCATCGAAATCCGGCACCAGCCCCTGGCGTGCGTCGTCGCGCAGCGCAACCTCGACCAGGGGCGCGCCCTGCAGCCGCGCGCTGACCGCATACATGCCGAACACCGGCGGCGTGACCAGTACCGCATCGCGACCTGGCGTGCAGGTGGCGCGCACCAGCAGGTCGATCGCCTCGTCGCTGCCCCGCCCCACGATCAACTGTTCCGGCTGCACGCCATAGAGGCCGGCCAGCGCCGCACACAGCGCCGCCGGTTGCGGGTCCGGATAGCGGCGGCAGCTGGCGTCCGCGTCTGCCGCATTGCCCCAGGCCGATTCGTTGGCATTGAGCCAGATCTCGCCGTCGAGCTTCGAACTGCGGGCCGAACTGTAGCCGGCGAAATCGCGCAGGTCCGCGCGCACCAGCGAGAGCACGTCGCCTGTTGCCCTGTTCATGCCGCCTCCGGTGAAAGCGCCCTGTCCAACCGCAGACGCACGGCATTGGCGTGCGCCTCAAGCCCTTCGGCCTCGGCCAGAGTCACCGCGCAGGGCCCGATCGCACCGATGCCGACAGCGCTCGCGGACTGCACGCTGACAAAGTTCTGGAAACTGGCGACCGAGACCCCGCTCCAGGCGCGCGCGGCACCGCCGGTCGGCAGCACGTGGTTGGTGCCGCTGCAGTAGTCGCCAAGTGCCTCGGGCGTGAAGTCGCCGAGGAACACCGAGCCCGCTGCCTCCACCCGCTGCAGCCAGGCACGCGGCTCGCGCAGCGCCAGGATCAGATGCTCCGGCGCATAGGCGTTGCTGATGGCGAAGGCTTCGTCGAGCGTGTGCACGCGCACCAGGCGCGATTGCGCCAGCGCCTGGCGTGCGATGTCGGCGCGCGGCAGCGCCGCGAGCTGGGTGTCCAGCTCGGCCTCGACGCGCGCGAGCAGCGCGTCGCTGTCGCTGAGCAGCAGCACCTGCGAATCCGGACCGTGCTCGGCCTGGGACAGCAGGTCGGCGGCGACGAACCCGGGATCGGCACCCGCGTCGGCGATCACCAGCACTTCCGACGGTCCGGCCGGCATGTCGATCGCCGCCACACCCGCGCGCGCAACCTGCTGCTTGGCCTCGGTGACGAAGCTGTTGCCCGGCCCGAACAGCTTGGCGCAGCGCGGCACGCTGTCGGTGCCGAACGCCATCGCCGCGATCGCCTGCGCGCCGCCCAGCTTGAACACGCGATGCACGCCGGTCATGCGCGCAGCGACCAGCACCGCCGGGTCGGCCGTGCCGTCCTTGCGCGGCGGCGTGCACAGCACAACCTCGCGGCAGCCGGCCAGCCGCGACGGCACGCCCAGCATCAGCGCCGTGGACGGCAGCGGCGCGCTGCCGGCCGGCACGTAGAGCCCCACCCGCGCGATCGCGCGCACCATGCGTTCGCAGACCACGCCGGGCGCGGTCTCGACCGCATAGTCCTGCGCCATGCCGGCGCGGTGGAAGCGCTCGATGCGCGCGGCCGCCTCGCACATGGCCGTCTTGAGTTCCAGCGACACGGCCGCCTCGGCCGCAGCGAACTCCTCGGCCGTGACCTCGAAGGACTCCGGCGCAACCCCATCGAAGCGCAGCGTGATCTCGCGCAGCGCCACGTCGCCACGATCCTGCACGTCCTCGACCAGCGCCTCGACCGCGGCGCGCGTCTGCGCGGCCACCTTCTGCACCGGGCGCTGCAGCACCTGCGCGCGCGCGTCGTCGTCAAGTGCGCTCCAGTCCAGCCGGCGCAGCAGGGCCACGTTCATGCCAGCATCCTCTCGACCGGCAGCACCATCAGGCCACGCGCACCGGCGCGCTTGAGGTCCTCCAGCCGCTGCCAGGTCATCGCGCCATGGCACAGCGCCTGCAGCGCCAGGGTGTCGGCACCGTCGACCTGCAGCATCGTCGGTCGCTCGGCGTCGGGCAGCAGCTCCAGCAGCCCCGGCACCTCGTCGCGCTGCGCCTGGAACATCAGCAGGCGGCTGTCCTTGAGCCGCAGCACGCCGTCCAGCCGACGCAGCAGCATCTGCGCGAGCTCGCCACGGATGTCGGCGAACGGCTGCACGGGGCCGGCCAGCACGGCCTCGCTGCGCATGATGGTCTCGACCGGTCGCAGCTGGTTTGCCGCCAGCGTCCCACCACTCGACACCAGGTCGCAGATCACGTCCGCCTGTCCGAGCCGCGGCGCGATCTCGACCGAGCCGGACAGCACGACAATGCCCGCCTCGACTCCCTGCTCCGCAAGCCACTTGCCCAGCAGGCCGGGATAGCTGGTGGCGATGCGTCTGCCCTGCAGCTGCTGCGCACCCTGCCAGTCCCAGGCGTCGGGCACCGCGATGTCGAGCCGGCAGCCGCCGAAGCCAAGCGCAACGACCTCCTGGGACATCTGCGGCTTGCCGGCCGCGGCGCGCTCAGCCGCCTGTTCCTCGAGCACGTTGCGGCCGACGATGCCGTAGTCGCAGACGCCGTCGGCCAGCAGGCCGGGGATGTCGTCATCGCGCACCAGCAGCAGGTCCACCGGCGCGGTCTCGCCGTAGCAGAACAACTTGTCGCGGCTCTCGCGCCAGGACAGGCCGCAGGACGCGAGCAGGGCGCGGGCCGGATCGCTCAGGCGACCGGATTTCTGGATGGCGATGCGCAGGCGATCGCGCGTCGCGGGGACGGCCGTGGGGCTCATCTCGGGAATTCCTCAGTGGTCCGACGCAAGCCGGGGGTACTGGCGCTTCACCGCGGCCGCATAGCCGCCGGCGCCGTGTTCGAGCGTGCGCGCGACCCTTCCGATCGTGGTGACGCTGACCAGGGTGCGCTCGTGGATCTCGCGGTACGGCAGTCCCTGCAGCAGCAGGGGCACCACCCGCCAGCGGTCGGCCATGGCCTCGAGTTCGGCCGGCGTGCACAGGTCGCGCAGGAAGGCGGCCATTTCGTCGACCCGTTCCAGGCCAGCCAGGGCCTTGGCCAGCGCCCGGAAGGAGGCGTCGGCATCGGAGTCCGGCAGGGGTTCGAGGCGCTGTTTCATGGCCGGCATAATGTAATAGCGTGCTATTACATTAGTCAATAGCCGGAGTCCGCGGCTGAAGCCGCTACAGCCGCAGACGCCCAGCCGCGAATCAGTCCGCGCCCGGTTCCGGTTCCCGCTCGCGCACCATCACCCAGCCGGCTACCACGCCGGAGATCGCCCCGACCCATTCCAGGAAGACGCGCGTCCCCACAGAATCGGCGTCGTGGATCTTGGCCAGCGCAAGGCGCGCGTACAGCGGCGATTCGAGCGTCACCACGCCCAGGTAGAACAGGTGCCAGCTGTCGATCCCGGCGCCGATCGCCACGGCGGTGACGCAGGCCCAGCCGATGGCGTGGGCCTCGCTGAAGCCGGCGCGGCGCCCCAGCCAGCGCCAGAACAGCAGGCAGGCGATGCCAATGGCGAAGGCGATCAGGGCAGCGATCAGGACGCCGGTCCAGCCGACGGGCAACGGCAGGTTCATCCCGTCACCGGCCGATCGCGGACAGCAGGCTGCCGTCGGCGACCATGGCCACTGCCGCAGCGACCTCGCCATCGAGCGCACGGTCGCGATCGAGGAAGGCGATCCGCCGGCGGATCTGTGCATGCGCCAGCGCCACCGCGGTGCCCGGATGGAACGGCTCGGCCGCCGCGAGTTGCGCGCGCAGCGCTTCCACTTCCTCCAGGAAGCCAGCGTGCAGCGGCGAGCCCTCGTCCACGCCGCGGATCTTGCGCGCAAAGCCGGCCGCGTCGCTGCGCCGCGCCAGGTCGCGCGCGGCATTGATCATGTCGACGCGGAAATCCAGCGCCTGCGCCGCCGTGTACAGCTCCAGCGCCAACACCTTGCCCAGGTCGTCGACCATCGACAGCACGTGGCGCGCCTCGTTGGCGCCCATGGACACGTGGTCCTCGGCATTGGCGCTGGTCGGGATCGAGTAGACGCTGGCCGGATGCGCACGCGTGGCCAGGTCGTTGACGATGGCCGCGGCCGTGTACTGCACGATCATGTAGCCCGACTCGGTGCCGTCCTCGTTGCCGATCAGGAACGCCGGCAGGCCGTCGCTGGTGGACGGATCAACCAGCTTGTTGAGCCTGCGTTCGCTGATCGAGGCCAGCACCGGGATCGCGGCCTTGACCGCGCTCATCGCCAGCGCCAGCGGCATGCCGTGGAAGTGCCCGGCGGAGATCACCTTCTGCTCGACGTGTTCGGCCTCGCGATCGGGGAACACCAGCGGGTTGTCGGTGACCGCGTTGAGCTCGATATCGAACACGCGCCGCGCGTACGCCACCGTGTCGCGCACCGCACCGTGCACCTGCGGGATGCAGCGCAGCGAGTAGCTGTCCTGCGGCTGGTGCTTTTTGCCGCCGCGGAACGGCTTGAAGCGTGCGTAGAACTTCTCGCGGCCGTGGCGCTGGTCGCTTGGCACCCAGTCCCAGCCGATGTCGAAGCTCAGGTCGCGCGCCTCGTCCGTGTCCCAGCTCGTCGGCAGCCAGGCCTGGAACCTCGGCACCAGGTGGTAGGCGATGTCGGCCAGGGTCGAACCGGCGAGCAGCTCGCACAGGTGCGCAGCCGTATGCACCTGGCCCGGATGCGGGCGCAGCGCGTGGACCTCTTCGGAAAACGCACCCAGGCGTCCGGCGAAGGCATCGATGGTCATCGCCGCGGCGAGGTCGGCGGTTTCGAGCAGGCGCTCAAGCCGATGCAAAGCGAGCGCACCGGTGGCGAGCATCTGCGCGGTGCCGTTGTTCAGCGCCAGGCCTTCCTTGTACGACAGCGACACCGGCGCCAGCCCCGCCGCCTGCAGCGCCTGCGCACCGGGCATGCGCTGCCCTTCGAACCAGGCCTCGCCGCCACCGAGCAGCACGATCGCCAGGTGCGACAGCGGCGCCAGGTCGCCCGAGGCGCCGACCGAGCCCAGCCCCGGCACCACCGGCACGATGCCGGCATTGAGCAGCGCCGTCAGCGCCTCCAGGGTCTGCACGCGGATGCCCGAGTGGCCCTTGAGCAGGGTGTTGATGCGGATGCACAGCATCGCGCGCACCACGTCCGCGGCCAGCGGCTCGCCGACGCAGACGGCATGGGTGACGATCAGGTTGTGCTGCAGCTCTTCGTGCAGCGAGCGGCCGGACTTCCTGGCGCCGGGCAGCTCGTCGCGCAGCGGATGCGCGCCCAGCAGCTTGTCGGCATTGCTGCCGAAACCGGTGGAGACGCCGTAGATCGGTTCCTCGCGCCGCACCTGCTCGGCCAGGAAGTCGGCCGCGCGCGCCACGGCGCGCAGCGAAGCGGGATCGAGCGCGACCTGCGCGCCGCTGGCGACCATCACCAGCTGGTCGCGGGTGAGGGATTTTCCGTCGAGGAGGACAGGTTTCATTGGTCGTTCGCCGTTGTCATTCAGAAGCTTCCCGCCCGCACCGCCGCATTGCTGTCATTTCAAACGCAGTGAGAAGTGCTGTTCAACGGCGAAGCCGGTAAATCCCGCCTGGCCTCGCGCATAGAAAGCAGATCCCTCGCTGCGCTCGGGATGACACCAGGATGGCGCTAGGTTCCGGTCTAGCCGCGCGCCTTCCCCAGCGCGCGCCACTGCTCGCGTTCCACCAGCAGGGTACGCGCAAGATCACCATCGGCGACCTCGAACTGCTCGCCGCGGCGCAGGTCCTTGACCGCGACCACGCCCTTGGCCGCTTCGTCTTCACCGCGGATCACCACGAAGCGGATCCCGGCGCGGTCGGCGTACTGCATCTGCTTGCCGAGCTTGCGCGGCTCGAGCTGGGTCTCGACGTTGAGCCCGGCCGCGCGCAGCTGCTGCGACACGCCGAGCGCATGGTCGAGCCCGGCGTCGTCGAACAGGGTGACCAGCACGTCGACCGAACTGTCGGCCGTGGTCACCAACCCCGCCTCGCGCAGCTGCCAGAACAGGCGCGTCAGCCCGATCGAGATGCCCACGCCGGGGAGCTTCGACTTCGTGTAATGGCTGGCGAGATTGTCGTAGCGCCCACCCGAGCAGATCGAGCCGATGCCCGGGTTTGCGTCCAGCGTGGTCTCGTAGACGATACCGGTGTAGTAATCCAGGCCGCGCGCGATCGACAGGTTGATCGCGTAGCGCGACTCCGGCACGCCCAGGGCCTTGAGCCGGTGCAGCACCTCGCGCAGCTCGCCGCGACCCTCCTCGAACAGCGGCGTGCCGCCGCCGAGCGCGTCGAGCTTCGCCAGCGCATCGCCGTGGTCGTTCGAACGCACGCGCGAGAACGCCATCAGCCGATCGATCACCTCGTGCGACAGCGCAAAGCCCTCGCCGGCCAGGGTCGCGCGCACCGCGTCCTCGCCGCGCTTGTCGAGCTTGTCGATCTCTCGCAGCACCGGCACCTGCGCGTCCGCGCCGATGCCCTGCCCTTCGAAATAGCCGCGCAGCATCTTGCGGTGGTTGAACTGGATGGTGAAATCGCCGATATCCAGCGCCTCGAACACCGCGCTGATCACCGCCGGGATCTCGGCGTCGTGGCGCGTGGACAGCGCGTCCTTGCCGATCACGTCGATGTCGCACTGGTAGAACTCGCGGAAGCGCCCGCGTTGGGCGCGCTCGCCGCGGTACACGCGCTGCATCTGGTAGCGGCGGAACGGGAACGCCAGCTCGTGCTCGTGCTCGGCCACGTAGCGGGCCAGCGGCACGGTCAGGTCGAAGCGCAGGGCCAGTTCCGGCAGGCCCTCGGACGCCTTCTCCAGCGCGCCGGTGGACTGGGCGAAATACACCTGGCGCTCGGTTTCGCCGCCGGACTTGGTCAGCAGCACCTCGGACAGTTCGAACACCGGCGTCTCGATCGGCAGGAAGCCGAAGCCCTCGAAGATGCGCCGGATCGTGTCGAGCATGCGCTGGAACGCGATCTGGTCGCGAGGCAGCAGTTCCATGACGCCGGGCGGGGTTCTGGGCTTGATCATGCCTGTCGCGGAAGCCTGGGAAAGACGCCCATTCTACCCGCCGGTGCCGCCGCGCCGGCGCATTGCCCCGCGCGGCGCATCGGGGAGTTGGGACATTTTTTCCGGAGGCCGAACCCGCGCGTACCGGTATCATGGGAAAAGTCTGCGAAGCACGAACCCCATGTCCAGCCTTGCCGTCGGCCGCTGCCGCCACCAGAGCCGCGCCGTCGTTCCCCTCGATTGTGCGCGCTGCGCCGTGCGCGACCTCGCGGTCTGCGCCGCACTGCCGCCGCCGGAAGTCGACTCGCTGGAGCGCTTCGCAAACTCGCTGTCCCTGCAGGCAAACGCCGAACTCGCGCGCAGCGGCCAGCCCTGCAGCCACGTCTACAACGTCACCAGCGGCATGCTGCGGCTGGTGCGCACCTTGCCCGACGCGCGCCGGCAGGTGGTCGGCTTCGCCGTGCCGGGGCACTTCCTCGGCCTGTCCGATGCGCCGCTGCACCGGCACAGCATCGAGGCGGTGGTGCCCAGCCGCGTCTGCGTGTTCGAGCTCGACGCGCTGCGCGACCTGCGCCAGCGCTTCCCCAGCTTCGAGCACACCCTGCTCGAGCGTGCCTGCCGCGAACTCGACGACGCCCACGATTCGATGCTGCTGCTGGCGCGGCTGGCGCCGATGGAGCGCCTGGCCAGCTTTCTGCTGCGGCTGCGCAGGCAGATGCGGATCCGCGACGACGAGCCGAAGATGTCGCTGCCGATGGGGCGCAGCGACATCGCCGATCACCTCGGGCTGACCGTCGAGACCGTCAGCCGCAGCTTCACCCGCCTGCGCGAGCAGGGCCTGATCGCCCTGCCCGACCCGCAGCACGTGGAGATCCTCGACCACGCTGCGCTCGCGGAGTTGGCCTCGGTCCTGCACTGACGCAGGCCGCGCCGCCGGGCCGCGCGCTCATTGCGGATCTTCCAGCGGATGCAGCCGGCCTTCGCGCAGCAGCAGCTCGCGATCCACGGTGCCGGGCGGAAGTGGTGCATGGGTGATGACCAGCACGCTGCGGCCGAGACACCAATGAGGCAGCGCGCGCATCACCGCATCGGCGGTGTCCTGGTCCAGGCCCTCGGTAGGCTCATCGAGCACCAGCAGCGGCGCATCGCGCAGCAGCGCGCGCGCCAGGGCGATGCGCCGCGCCTGCCCCGCCGACACCGTGGCGCCGCCTTCGCCAATCCAGGCCTGCAGTCCGCCCGCGGCCTGCGCCCACGCATCCAGGCGCACGCAGGCAAGCGCCTCGCGCAGCCGCGCATCGCTGGCGTCGGCGCAGCCCAGGCGCAGGTTCTGCGCCAGGGTGCCGGCGAACACCGGCGCCTCCTGCGGCAGCCAGGCCACGCGCGCATGCCAGTCCGCCTGTGCAGCCTCGCGCAGGTCGACCCCGCCCCAGCGCACCGCACCGGACTCCGGGTCCACCGCGCGCAGCGCCAGCGCGGCCAGGCTGCTCTTGCCGATGCCGCTGTCGCCGCGAATCGCGACGCGTTCGCCCGGGTCGATGCACAGCTCCGCGCCATCGAGGATGCGGCGGCCGCCGGGCCAGCCGAAGCGGACCGACTCGAACACCAGCGGCCCGCCCGCGGGCAGCGCGCGCGGATGCGGTGGATCGGCCACCGCAGGGGCCTGGCCGGCCAGCGCGTCGATCCGACGCATCGAAGCGCGCGCCGCCTGCAGCGCCTGCCAGGCCAGCGCCGCACCCGATCCGATCTCGGACAGGGCCAGCGCCGCGAACGCCAGGCCGGCGGCGTGCGCGGGGTCGATCCGCCCTCCCACCACCGCCCCGCAGGCGAACCAGAGCAGGCCGACCCATCCGGCCGCGCCCACTGCGCCATGCATGCCGGTGCCGTCGGCGACCCGCAGCCGCCGCCGGCGTTCGCGTTGCGCCAGGTCCGCGCCCTGCCCCGGCAGCGACTGCAGCCAGCGCCCGGTCGCGTCCATGGCGGCCAGGTCGGCAGCTCCGTCGTACAGCTCGTGCAGGCTTGCGCGAAGACCGGCGCGCACCTGCGCGCGCACCGTTTCCGCGTGCTGCTGCCGGCGCGCCACGCGCCACGGCACCAGCACCGCACTGGCGGCGGCCGTCAGCGCGATCCAGCCGCCCAGCAGGGGATCGAGCACCAGCGCGAATCCGGCCAGCACGAGCGCGGCGAGCGCCAGCGTCAGCAGCGGCCCCAATGCCCGCACCAGCAATCCATCGACCGCATCGATGTCGTCCATCAGCCGCGCCAGCAGGTCGCCGGTGCGCAGCCGCGACAGCTGACCCGGCGAGAGCCCCAGCATCCGCGCGAACAGCCACACGCGCAGGTCCCGCGCGACCCGCAGCGTCGCCTCGTGGCCGACCAGCTTTTCGCCGTAGCGGCACACGATCCGCGCCAGGGTCAGGGCACGGATGCCGGCCGAGGGCAGGAAGAAGTTGAAGCCGCCGAGCACGCCGAAGGTCAGCGCCGCGCCGGTCAGGAACCCACCCGAGACCCCAAGCAGGCCGATGCCGGCGAGCATCGTCGCCAGCAACAGGGCCACGGTCGCCGCAACGGCCAGCCGGTGGCCGGCAAGCACCTGCCATGCGCGGTCACCGCTCACCTGCGCACCTCTGGCGGGACCGCGGCGATCCCGCCCCCGGGCAGCCGCAGCACCTGCCCGGCCCAGGCCATCACCGCCAGACTGTGCGTGGCGACCACCACCGTCCTGCCCGGCGCGAAGGCATCGAGCGCGGCAAGCAGGTCGGCCTCCGTGGCGGGATCGAGGAAGGCGCTGGGCTCGTCGAGCAGCAGCACGTCCGGATCGCGCAGCAGCGCACGCGCCAGCGCAACACGGCGCGCCTCGCCGCCCGACAGCCCCAGGCCGCGCTCGCCCACCGGCGTGTCCAGTCCCAGCGCAAGGTGGCGGGCGAAGCGCCACACCTGCGCCGCCTCGGCGGCGGTCTGCACGGCAGCATCGGTGGCATCGGGATCGCCCAGACGGATGTTGTCCGCCAGCGTGCCGCGGAAGATCCAGGGCCGCTGCGTGGCCAGCGCAATGCGCGCACCGGGCGGCAGCTCGAGCCAACCTTCGGCCGGCGCCAACCAACCGGCCAGTGCCTCGAGCAGGCTGCTCTTGCCCGATCCGCTGCCGCCCACCAGCGCCAGCCGCTCGCCATGCGCCAGCTCGAACGACAGGTCGGCCAGCACCGGCGCATCCGCGCCCGGGTGGCGCAGCGCCAGCCGCGACGCCACGATCGCCATGTCCGTGCGGCGTGCCGCAGGGGGTGCAGGCGTCGTGGGAGGCGTCGCGGCATCCGGAAGAGCGCCCAGCGTCTCTTCCACCAGCGCCGCCGCGGCCAGCGCATTGGCCCGGTCGTGGTAATGCGCGGCCAGCCGCCGCAGTGGCCCGAAGTACTCAGGCGCGAGCAACAGGCAGAACAGGCCGGTATGGAGCAATCCCGCCGGCAGTGCCGGGCCAAAGTCGACCAGGCCGAGGTAGCGGAAGCCGAAGTACATCGCCACCAGGGCGACGCTGACCGAAGCGAAGAACTCCAGCACCGCCGACGAGAGGAAGGCGATGCGCAGCACGCGCATGCTGCCGTCGCGCACCGCGTCCGCAGCTTCGGCCGCCTCGGCCAGTTCCTCACGCCCGCGGCCGTGGATGCGCATCAGGTCCAGGCCACGCAGGCGATCGCCGAAGTGCGCGCCGGCCCGCGCCAGCGCCTGCAGCTGGCCCCGCCCCGCGGCTTCGGCGCCCCAGCCCACCAGCATCTGGAACAGCGGCACCAGCGGCGCGGTCAGCAACAACAGCAGGCCAGCCACCCAGTCGGCCATGAACACGGCCAGCAGCAGCACCGCCGGCACCCAAACGACTTCCGCGCGCGCCGGCAGGTAACCCGCGTAGTGGCCGTCGAGCGCATCGACCTGCGCCATCGACATCTCCACCAGCGCGCCCTTGCGCCTGCTGCGAAGCCACAGCGGCCCGCGCGCGAGGGCCAGTTCCGCCAGTCGCGTGCGCAGCCGCGCCTTCACCTCCTCGGCCACGCTCGCCGCCGCGCCCTGCGCAAGTCGGGCCAGCACTATGCGCAGCAGCATGGCCGCCAGCAGCACCGCAAACGGGCCCGTCAGCGCCGGCGGCGCGATCCGCTCGATGAAGACCGCCTGCCCGATCGTCGCGATCGCCCAGGCCTGCGGCCACAGCAGCCAGCCCGCGAGCACCGTGCAGGCCAGCGACCTGCGATGCGTCGCGCGGACCGGCGCGAGCTGCGCGTCCAGCCAGTCCACGCGGCGCTTGCGTTCTGCCGGCGCGGGCCCGGCAAGGGAGGCGTTCATCGCGTCTCGGAAACAACGGAAGCGCGCAGTATGGCGGCTGTGGCATGGGCGCGACGCGAGAAGCCGGAGCCGATGTCCGGGCCGTCTTTCCAGCTCCAGAAACAGGAAGGCCACCCGCAAGGGTGGCCAACTGCTTGAATCAATTGGTCGGGGAGACAGGATTCGAACCTGCGACCTCTACGTCCCGAACGTAGCGCTCTACCAGACTGAGCTACACCCCGACAGGTGAGCCGCATATTCTAGTGATCCCGATGCCCGGCAGGCAAGGGGTTGACGCGGAGGCGTCATTTGAGCTGGGCGAGGATCTCGTTGGCGTGCTTGTCCATCAGCCCGCCCGACGACCCCGCCGCGGTGGCATTGGTCGAGGTCACCTCGAACGAGGCCACCTGCGTGCCGTTGGCCTCGACGACCCGCACGCGGCTGATGATCTTGTCGCGGCCGGCCATCGCACCGGCCCAGAAGCGCGCGCCGTCCGAGCGCAGGTAGAAGTGGGTCAGCGCCACCTCGATCCTGCGTCCGGTGGTGCCCGGCACGAACAGCCCGGCGTCCCTGAGCGTGCGCTGGATGGTCCGGTCCAGCTCCGCGATCGCCGCGACGTCATCACCGCCCTGGTTCTCGAAGACATAACCATAGGGGCCGGCAATGGCCGCGGCCGGCGCCTGCAGGACCGCACTTGTGGTCGAACAGGCGACCAGCGAGAGGCACAGTACGAACGCGGTGACGACCTGTCTCATGCGGATGCCTAGCCTGGAAACAGCCGGCAGCATACATAGGTTCGCGTCGCAGCCAGGTGCGGGCGCGGGCCTTGACAGCCCCTTGCAGCCGCTGCGGCATCATGCGCCGCAAGCGGACGACCGCCGATCGACACGGAGCCGTATCTGGACACGGGTCTCGCCATGCACGCGCACTGGGCCGCATTGCCGCGACACTTCTACCGCCGCCACCCTGCCCTGGTGGCGCCGGAACTGTTGAACAAGATCCTGCTGCGCGATGACGGCCGCGCCGCGCGCATCGTCGAGGTCGAGGCGTATGCCGGCAGCGAGGACCCCGCGGCCCACTCGTTCCGCGGCATGACCGCGCGCACCGCCACCATGTTCGGCGAGCCGGGCCATCTGTACGTCTACTTCACCTACGGCATGCACTGGGGCAGCAACGCGGTGTGCGGCGACGTCGGCCAAGGCATGGGCGTGCTGCTGCGCGCCGCCGAACCGCTGCAAGGCGTGGAGGCGATGCGGCAATTGCGCCCGGCCGCGCGTCGCGACCGCGACCTCGCCAGCGGGCCTGGCAAGCTGTCCCAGGCGTTCGGCATCACCGGCGCGCTGGACGGCGCCGACCTGGTCACGGCCGACAACGGCATCGCCATCGTCAGTGACGGCATGCCGCCGCCGCAGGATCCGGTCGTCGGCCCCCGCATCGGCATCAGTCGGGCGGTGGAATTTCCGTGGCGCTGGCACGTGTCCGGCAGCAGCCACGTGTCGGTCCGGGCATCCACTACGGGCCGGCGCGCGCCAAAGGTTTGAAGGGCGCCACGTCCGATGCCCGCGCCTCGCCATATCAGGCTGGCGGCACGCACAGCCCTGCCAGTGCCTGGCGGATGTCGTCGCGCCGATACGGCTTGCCCAGCAGCGGCACGTCGCGGAAGCGCTCGGGAATCCCTTCGGCGCCATAGCCGGTGCTGAACAGGAACGGCACCCGCCGGGCGCGCAGCTCGTCGGCCAGGGGGAACGAGGCCACGCCACCCAGGTTCACGTCGATGATCGCGGCGTCGATCCGCGGCAACGTGGCGACCATTCGCGTTGCTTCGTCCAGGCTGCCGGCACTGCCGGCCAGCGCGTAGCCCAGGTCCTCGACCATATCCTCGAGCAGCATCCGGAGCATGGCCTCGTCCTCGATCAGCAGGACGCGGCAGCCTGCACTGACCATCGTTCCCCATCTCCCGTGCGACCATCGGATCGTGCGTGGCGCCGATCCACCGGCGGCCTGGAGCTGGATGCTACTACGCCGCGCATCGCCACCGCGCCAGCATCGCGCGCGACGCGCAACCTTGACGGCCGCTTCACTTTCGCAAGCCTAATTTGACAACCCGGCGGAGAGAAGACCACATGCAGTCGGTGCAGGACGAGACGACCACGCACGAGCTGGAAGATCCATCACGTCAGTTCGCCCTGCTCCTCAACTCCGTCACCGATTACGCCATCTACATGCTGGACGCGACCGGGCATGTCCGCTCCTGGAACCCCGGCGGCGAACGCATCAAGGGCTACCGTGCGGAGGAGATCGTCGGCAGCCACTTCTCGCGCTTCTATTCAGTGGAGGACGCCGCTGCCGGCCTGCCCGAACGCAACCTGCACACCGCCCACGTGGAGGGCCGCTACGTGGGCGAAGGCTGGCGCCTGCGCAAGGACGGCACGCGCTTCCACGCCAGCGTGGTGATCGACCCGATCCTGGAGGACGGCCGGCTGCTCGGTTTCGCCAAGATCACGCGCGACATCACCGAGCGCTACGAGGCGGAACTGCGCCTGGAGCAGGCACGCCATTCGCTGCTGCAGTCGCAGAAGATGGAGGCCATCGGCAAACTCACCCTCGGGCTGGCCCACGACTTCAACAACCTGCTGACCATCATCATCAACAGCCTGGATGTCATCGACGGCCGTGTCCGCGACGAACGCGTCTCGCGCACGGTGGAAACCGCGCTACGCGCCTCCGAGCGCGGCGTGCTGCTGTCCAGGCAGCTGCTGACATTCGGCCGCGGCCAGAACCTCGCGCCCGAGCGGCTCGATGTCAACGGGCTGATCGGCAGCTGCGAGGAGCTGCTGCGGCGATGTGCCGGCGACCCGATCGAGTTGACCGTCGAACTCGCCGACGGGCTGCCCGAGGTCGACGTCGACGCCGGCCAGCTCGAGGCCGCCCTGCTCAACCTGGTGAGCAACAGCCGCGATGCAATGGTGGGCGGCGGCCAGATCCGCATCCGGACGTTCCTGCGCCAGGGCCCGGACCCGCTGCTGCCAGAGGACGGCGACGCGCGATTCGTGTGCATCGAGGTCGCGGACACCGGCCCGGGTATCCCGGCCGAGAACCAGACGCGCGTGTTCGAGCCGTTCTTCACCACCAAGGAAGTCGGCAGGGGCAGCGGCCTGGGGTTGAGCCAGGTGTTCGGTTTCGCCTCTCAGTCCGGCGGCGGCGTGGAACTGACCAGCACGCCGGGCAATGCGGCGATCCTGGTGATCCGCCTGCCTGTCCCGGAGGCGGAATGAGCGCCTCGACGACACTGCATGTGCTGTTCGTGGAGGACGAGGACGACCTGCGCCTCATCATGGAAGGCGCGCTCGCCGACCACGGTTACGAGGTCACGATGGCCCGAAACGGACGCGAGGCGCTGGAACAGCTCCAGGGTGAGCACAGCTTCTCGCACGTGGTCACCGACGTCAGCATGCCCGAGGGCGTTTCCGGGCTGGCGGTCGCGGCCGAAGCGCTGCTGCAGCAACCGCGGCCGCGCGTCGTGGTGGCATCGGGTTACCAGCGCTCGCAGCTTGAGCACCTGCCCGAAGGCGCGCATTTCCTGTCCAAGCCCTACCGCATCAGGCAGTTGCTTGCCGCACTCGACGGCTAAGCGCGAGCCACAACGCGGCGCACTTCAGCATGGTGAATCCACTGATCGCCGCTCGCACGCCACCTTGACGCGAAGTGGCGCAGCCTCGCGCCACCTCGGCATTGGGCCGAGGCAGGAGACCACGACATGCGTGACAGCGAAGACACCCAGCGTGAACCGCAGGACCGCGGCAACCAGGAGCGCCAGCAGGGACAGCAGCAGCCCGGGCGCGACGAAGAAGAATAACGCCCTCCCCCATGGCGTGATGCCCGGAGAGGGCCCCGCAAGGGCCCTCTCCGCGTTTCGCTACCAGGCCTGCAACTGCTTGGCGCAATGCGCTGCACGCTCAGTCCGGATCGCCCGCAAACAGCCCGGCCTGTGCAGGCGGATACACCAGCAAGTCGCCATCGGGCCGCGCATCCGGATGCAGGACGTGCTGCTGGACCTGACCGGCCCCGAGGATGTGGACGACCTCCACCCCGCGGTGCACGAGCAGGTCCGAGATCAGCCGCCGGTGGCACCGCCACCACACCGCTTCGGCACACATCAGCGCAGTGGGTCGCGCCTTCGCGCTTTCCAGCGCGAACCCGAGTCCTTCGGCGAATTCGGCGCTGCGCAGGTGATCCGCATACCCCTGGAATGCGGCGTTGCGCCAGGCGCCGTTGGGCGATCCTGCGACCGGCCTGCGGCGCCCGCCAAGCTGCGGCAGCCAGTGGTAGTGCACACCCGCCGCCGGCAACTGCACGGCCATGGCCTCACTGGCAAACCAGGGATGGCGCCTGGACCCTGGAAAACGCCGCACATCCACCACCGCCTCAAGCCGGTGCGCGGCCAGCAGGCCCATGAACTCGTCCCAGGTCCGGGTCGAATGCCCGATCGTCCAGATGGACTGCGCCGGGGGATCCCGGTGCCCTTCGGAGGTGGAATGTCCAGGCATGGCAGCGCTCGGGGAAGGTGCGCCATTACACCGCGCAGTGCGTCGTCGCGACGTCGTTGCATTGCGGATGCATTACCCCAGCCGGTCCAGCACCTCGACAAGCTCCGGCACCAGCGGCGCATTGAGCACATACGGTGCCTGCCCGCCTTCGAGCGCGAACTCCAGCGATGCCGCGTGCAGGAACAGGCGCCTGAGCCCAAGCTGCTCGCGCAGGCGCTTGTTGACTTCGGCGTCGCCGTACTTGTCGTCGCCCGCGACCGGATGCCCGATGTGCTGCGCATGCACGCGGATCTGGTGGGTACGGCCGGTCTCGATCCGCACCTCGCAGTAGGAATGCCCGCCGCGCCGCTCCAGCACCCTGAAATGGCTCAGCGAAGCCTTGCCCGCCGGGTTGACCTGCACATGCCGCTCGCCGCCCTGGCGCAGGCCGACGTGCAGCGGCGCGTCGACGCTCATCACCCCGTCGGGCATGCGCCCGGTCAACAGCGCCAGGTAGCGCTTGGCGATGCCCCGGGCCTGCACCGACGGATCCTCGCGCAGCAGCGCCTGCAGCTCGCGCAGCGCCGAGCGCTTCTTGGCGATGATCATCAGCCCCGAGGTGTCGCGGTCAAGCCGGTGCACCAGCTCCAGCGGTTGCCCCGGCCGCAGCGCCCGCAGCGTCTCGATCACGCCGAAGCTGATCCCGCTGCCGCCATGGCTGGCCACCCCGGTGGGCTTGCTGATCGCCAGCAGGCGCGCGTCCTCGAACACGATGCTGGCCGCCATCGCCTCCAGCAGGCCCTTGGCGGGCGTGCCCTTGTCTCCAGGTTGCTCGAGACGGACCGGCGGAATCCGCACCTGGTCGCCTTCCTCCAGGCGCGTCTCGGGCTTGGCCCGTCCGCCGTTGATCCGCACCTGGCCGCTGCGCACGATCTTGTAGACCAGCGACTTGGGCGCCCCCTTGAGCTGGGAGAGCAGGAAGTTGTCGAGCCGCTGGCCGTCGCGCTCGCCGTCGATCTTGACGGTGCGCACGCCGCCGCTGGGGGGTAACTGGATGTCATTCATTCTCGGGCTTTATCTGCTACACTCGGCGGGCGAGATAAGGTGCTGATTTCGCTGGAAGATCACGGGTCGAAAGCCCTCCTTCCGCGAGGTCCGTGCCAGTACGCGGCCACCGCCCCCGGGGCGGCCATGTTAGCGGCTGGACGGCAGTCCCGGACATCGCCTGTTGCCACGGCAGCGGTGCTGAACATGTCCCGTGCGGCGCAAGCGCCGGCCCGAAAGGCCGCCGCGAAGCAGCCGCCGGCCCCGTAACACTCTTTTTGATATTGAAGCGCTCCCGCGGTCCGCCGTGGTGTCGTAGCGCTGGAAACCCGGGATCGCCGCTGCGCTTGCGCGGCTGGCGGCCAACCGAAGCTCCAGGCGAAACGCCCCGGCGTTCCGCGCGCCTGTCCACGCTCGACGAGAGCGCGGCAGCGGCAAGCGCGAGGAAACGCAAACCATGAAGCGAATGCTCATCAACGCCACGCAGGCCGAAGAACTGCGCGTGGCGATCGTCGACGGCCAGTCCCTGTATGACATCGACATCGAACAGCCGTCCCGCGAACAGAAGAAGTCCAACATCTACAAGGGCCGCATCACGCGGCTCGAACCGTCCCTCGAGGCGGCCTTCGTCGAGTACGGCTCGGAACGCCACGGCTTCCTGCCGCTGAAGGAAATCTCCCGCGACTACTTCCAGGCCGGCGCCGACCACCGCTCCGGCAACATCAAGGAACTCCTGCGCGAGGGCCAGGAGGTCGTGGTCCAGGTCGACAAGGAAGAGCGCGGCAACAAGGGCGCCGCGCTGACCACGTTCATCTCGCTGGCCGGCCGCTACATGGTGCTGATGCCCAACTCGCCGACCGCCGGCGGCGTCTCGCGCCGGATCGAGGGCGACGACCGCGCCGAGCTGAAGAAGGCGATGGACGTGCTGGAAATCCCCGACGAGATGGGGGTGATCATCCGCACCGCCGGCGTCGGCCGCGACTCCGAAGAGCTGCAGTGGGACCTCGATTACCTGCTGAGCATCTGGCGCGCGATCGCCGAGGCCGCGCTGAGCAAGCCCTCGCCGTTCCTGATCTACCAGGAATCGCGCCTGATCACCCGCGCCCTGCGCGACTACATGCGCGCCGACATCGGCGAGATCCTGGTCGACACGCCTGAGATGTACCAGGAGGCGAAGGAGTTCGTCGAGCAGGTGATGCCGCACAACCTGCGCAAGCTCAAGCACTACACCGACGACGTGCCGCTGTTCAACCGCTACCAGATCGAGTCGCAGATCGAGAGCGCCTACGAGCGCACGGTGCGCCTGCCCTCGGGCGGCGCGCTGGTGATCGACCAGACCGAGGCGCTGACCGCGATCGACGTCAACTCCGCGCGCGCCACCAAGGGCGCCGACATCGAGACGACCGCGTTCAACACCAACCTGGAGGCGGCCGAAGAGGTCGCGCGCCAGATGCGCCTGCGCGACCTGGGCGGCCTGGTGGTGATCGACTTCATCGACATGGACTCGAGCAAGCACCAGCGCGAGGTCGAGAACAAGCTGCAGAACGCGCTCAAGTACGACCGCGCGCGCGTACAGCTGGGCCGGATCTCCAAGTTCGGCCTGATGGAAATGAGCCGCCAGCGCCTGCGCGCCTCGCTGGGTGAATCCAGCCAGATCGTCTGCCCGCGCTGCGAGGGCCATGGCCGCATGCGCAGCGTCGAATCGCTGAGCCTGTCGATCATCCGCGTGGCTGAAGAGCACGCCATGAAGGACAACACCGGCCAGGTGCTGGTGCAGGCGCCGGTGGAGATCGCCAACTTCCTGCTCAACGAAAAGCGCGGCGCGCTGGCCGAGATCGAGCAGCGCCACCGCGCACCGATCGTGATCGTGGCCGACGAGCAGTTGCACACGCCCCACTACGAGGTGACGCGCCTGCGCGATAACGAGCTCAGCGAGGAAAGCGCGCGCCCGAGCTACCAGCGCGGCACGCCGCGCAAGGTGGCGACCATCACCTTGAACAAGAACAACCTCAACATCCCGCCGCCGGCCGTGACCAACGTGCGTCCTTCGCAGCCCGCGCCCGTGCGCGAGCCGCAGCCGGAAGCGGCACCGGCACCTGCTCCAGTGGTCCCGGTGGCTGCGGCCGCCGCGATCGCGGCGCCGGTCGCCGCTGGCGGACTGGTCGGCTGGTTCCGGCGGATCTTCGTCGGTGAGCCGGCCGCAACGCCGGCAGCGGCTTCGCGTGCGGCGCAGCCGTCGCAGCGCGGCGAACGCAACGACCGCAACGACCGCGGCAACCGGGGCGACCGCGGCGAGCGCAACGGCAGCCGTCGCGACCAGCGCCAGGGCAAGCCCGCGCGCCGCGAAGGCAGCAACGGGCAGGGCCCGCAGAAGGAAGCGCGCCAGGCGCAGCCCGCACGTGGCCAGCAGCCCGCCAGGCAGGCGCAGGCGGGCGAGGAGCAGGTGCAGTCTCAGTCGCAGCCACAGCAAAAGAAGGCCGCAAAGCAGCCCAGGGCACGGCAGCCCAGGGCGGTCGAAGCCGTCGAACCCGCGACGAATGCGCCGTTCGAGGCGCCAGTGACGCCGTTGGACGCGCCTGTCGTCGAGCCGATCACACACGCACACCAGGCCGATCCGGCTGCAGCACACGAGCCGGCGATTGTCGCCAGCGAAGCTGTCGCTGCAGCGACCGCCAACGGCGCGGATGAGAACGGCGAACACGCTTCGTCGAACGGCGAGGAAGGCACGGGTGCCCGCCGCCGCCGTGGACGTCGCGGTGGTCGTCGCCGTCGTCGCGGTGCCGGCGAAACCGCAGGACTTGCCGATGGCCTCAACGATGACCTGAGCCAGGACGGCGAAGACGGCGAGGATGAGGGCGAGGACGAGGCAGTCGCGACGCCGCAGGCACTGCGCGCGCAGCCGGAGTTCGAGTTCGACGAGCCCGGCGCATCGTCGCAGGCTGCGTTCGCAGCGGTGAAGCCGGAGCCTGCGCGAGAACCCGCCACGCGCGAACCAGTCGCGAATACCGTTGACGAGGCGCAGTCCGCGGCAGTGGTCGCACCGGCCGCCGAGCGGCCGATGCCGGTCGAGGCCGCGCGGCCGTCGCCCAGCGCCGATACCGCCCCCGCAGTCGCTGCTGCCGACGACGACGCTCCCGACGACGCGCAGGACACCGCGCCTGCCGTTGATACGGTAGCCGTCGCCGCAGTTGCGGATGTGGCACCAGCGGTGGAGCGGGAAGCTGCCGCCACTGCCGTGGATGTCGCACCGGCCGTGGATCGGGAAGCTGTCGCCGCTGCTGCGGATGCCACACCGGCCGTGGTTCCGGAAGCTGCCGCTGTGGTTGCAGATGCGGCACCGGCTATCGCTCAACCGGTCATCGCCCCGCAGGTCATCGCGCCCGTTGGCGACGACGCTGGTCCGGATTTTGCCACGGCTCAGGACACCGCCATGCAGGTGACGCCCGTGGCAGCGGAACCGGCACAGGCCGCGGCGATTGCCGTCGGGCAGGCACAACAGGACGATCAGCGTGCACCCGGTCTGTTCGACGCGCCCGCCCCTGCTCCGCTTGCGTCCGCAGTGCAGGATGCTTCGCCTGCCGATGAAGCCGCCGACGCGATCGACGAAGCCTCCGCTTCGCAGGACGAAGACAGCGGCGAGAGCGCCGGCAGCCGCAGCGCCTGATCGTCCGCTGCAACGGTGTTCCCTCGCAGGTGCTAGATCACCTGCGAGGGATCCACCAGCCCGTAGCGACTGGCGACCCGCGCCAGCGCGATGTTGTCCTCGATCCCGAGCTTGGCGAACAACCGCGACTTGTGCGTGTTGATCGTCTTCGGACTGAGGCTGAGCCGGCGTGCGATTTCTTCCTGGCGCAGGCCCTGCACCAGCAGCATCGTGATCTCGAGTTCACGCGGCGACAGTTCGTCGAACGGCGTGGCTTCCCCGTCCAGGCCCGACAGCGCCAGCTTCTGCGCGATCGCGCTCGCCAGGAACCGCTTGCCGCGGGCCACGTCGCGTACGGCGCGCACCAGTTCGGCCGAATCCCCGCCCTTGCCGACATAGCCCGACGCGCCGGCCTCGATCAGCTTGCGCGGCATCGGACCGTCTTCCAGCACCGACACCACGATCACCTTCGCGTGCCCGCCCTTGACCAGGCGCTCGGTGATCTCCAGCCCGCTCACGCCAGGCAGGTGCAGATCACACAGCACCACGTCGGGCCGCAGCTTGCGGATCATCGGCAACGCGGTCTCGCCGCAGTCGGCTTCGCCCACCACTTCGATGTCGGTTTCGGCTGAAAGAATCATGCGCATCCCTGCGCGGACCAGCGCATGGTCATCGACCATGAACACCCGGATCGTCATCCCTGTTCCCCTTGCTCCACCCCTGCGTTGCCGAGGCTAGCGCCATGCGCCACGCGGGCGCAAGCCGCTGCGGCTCCGCATCGGTGCGCTGCGGCCGTCGGGGGCACCTGCATGGCGGTCCGGACGAGCCAACCACGCCTCGCGATTGCGGGATCCAGCCGTCATCCCCGCGAACGCCGGGATCCATTTTGACGGCGGCCGTGTCGCTGAAGATCAACATGGATTCCAGCGTGCGCTGGAATGACTGCTCGACTGCCGCGGAATGGCGGAGAGAGTGGGAAACGGTACCCCCAACCCCTAAGCCATCGAAAATAAAGGCCTGACACTGCTCGGACTGTGTCCTAGAGAGTGTCTTGGGAGTCTAGCAGGCTCCGACGGGCAACTTCCAGAGCCCTCGCTAGGGCGCGTCTTTTCTAACCAGCGTGCCCTCAAAGTCATGCTTGGTATAGAAGATCCACGCCTCTGCCTGCGGACCCTTGACGATGCGATGTGGGCTACCTGCTTCGCCGCGCTGCACCGAGTAGCCAGGAAGCTCCATCTTGATCGGAACAGTCCCAACTTGGTTCCCGTTCATTGCGAGCGCCAAGCTGCTCGCAAAGAACAGCATGCCCTCACCGCTCGTCTCTACGTCAGCCTCGGACTCGAAATCGAAGCTTTCAACACTCCCGCTCCGCCGCTCACCTTTTAAAAGCCCGAAAGCCAAGTCGATGTCGGCCACTTCGGCCATGCTGATCGACAGCGCTCCGGGCGCAACGTAGTCCCAGCCCAGAGTTCGGGCGATCAGGTGCACGCGACCTAGCGTGCGGGCCATGAGCACGAAATTCTCGAAAATTTCAAAGTCTTCTCGCCCTGGCCGTAGAGGCATACGGCCGTGCGGGAACACCATCTCAGCATAGAAGCCTTCATGCGCCATCACCTGCTCAGCCCAGACGCCTATCAGGGCTAGCTGATCGAACTCGCGGAGGAAGGTTTGGCTCAACCGAGTGTGCCGAATACCAAGCGTGAGCTTGACGTCTGCCTTGTCAGCCACTTGCTCGAACAGAATGGAGAGATCGACGATCCCATCGCGCTTGACTGTTGAGACGGCTGCGCCGCCCTGCCCTCGGAACAGATCGGTTGGGATCGCCAGAGGCTGCACGGACACGGATCGCTCGTAGCCTGGATACAGATAGACCGTTCCCGTCTCAGCAGGCTCAGACGAGATTGTCAGATTCCCTACAAGGGGTCCGAGCGGCTCCCTAAACTTTTCAACGTCCTCGCGATGCACTCGCAGCGCATCGACAGCAACCGTGTTCGGGAGGCCGAACTGAATGACCTCTCGAAGCTTTTGCATGTTCTCATCGGTGCGGACAGGCTGAAACGTCATGCGCATCCGCTCCCCGGGAGCCGGCATGCCAAAACTGGCCTGATCTGGCCCTTTAGTCTCCGCAGCGCCTGCCAGCATCAAGGGTTGTGAGGACCTCGGCGCCACGCGCGTATGCTCGAAGACTTGGCGCAGGAACGATTCGAACGCCTGCCGATCATCTAAGCGGCGGGCTGGATCGAAGCGCACCCCGCTCGCCCCGGCGCCATCCAGGCGAGCGCGATGTGCCTCACACCATTCCTGCGCATGGACCCAGTAATGCGTAAAGTCAGCGGCCGTTCGAACGATGATCACCGGATCCTCGCACTCGGCATACGTCCGAAGGCGCGACTTGCTTACCGGCGCGGTCAACACTCTGGGGCGCTTGCGCTGGATTGTGCCTTTGCACTGCACCAGGAACTGGCGCCCCTTGTAGACGCCCCGATCAGGCATCACGGTGAAATCGTATCCGCTGTCGATCCAGTAGCAGCCGACAGACCAGCCCCAGTCGGTGAACAAATCACCTACTCGATTCTCAGCTCGTTTGCCGGTTGCAGCGCTGCGAGGGAAGTTGCCGGACGCCATCAGGTGATGTTCGCACCCCCTTGGCACTTGGGATAGCGCGAGCAACACAGGAACATGCCTCGGCGGTCCCGACGTCCCCCCGGTTTTGAGTAGCACGGCGATTGGATCCAGTTCTACAACCACCGGCGCCCGCACCAAGCGCTGGGCATGAAGACACCCGCTGAGGCCTATGCTTTAGCGGCCTGACCTGTGCAGGAACCGCTGGGTCATTACACAGTCGACGAGGACTGCGACCGACGCGTCGTGGTTAAGAGCGGTTGCCATCAAGAGTCCATCTGATTGAAGGGGTCGTCGCACGCCCGAAACACTCCTAGCACCGCTGACAGACCTACAAAGAGGCAGAAAGCGGTTCGGTTAGGAAGGAAGACGTGCAGTGAGCAAGCACTAATTGACAACAATGATTTCATCATCTGCCAGCCAACCAGAGCGCAAGGCAAAGTCTCGCACCCGACCTGGCTCCTTTGTGTAGGCGACTAGCGCCAGGCTTTTCTCAGCGCGACTCGCGACGACGTAGAACAGTCGCCTAGTCGATTCCACGATCCTTCCCTCATCCTTCCCGCCGAACAGATCGCCATACTTAAATGAAAATCCCTTCGCTTCGAAGTCGTCCATCACAACCATCACGCGCTCGAACTCAAGTCCTTTAACGCCTTGGTGTGTGTCGAACCGAGCGCGCCCTTCAAGGTATTCCCGTAATGGCGTGATCTGTGAGAACGGAGTGGCAAGTAGTTCATCAATAGCTTCTATGCGCGCGAGAGTCTTCGGATCGTTCTCTCCATCACCCTCTCCCGCGTTAGCTTCTGCATCCATCGCCACAGTTGCCCAGGCCGAAAGTCGTTCTGGAACTTCCAAGAGATTGGATCTCGCAACCTCGCGGAGAACAACGAGGAGCGACGGATCTTGATTCTCAGTCATCAAGCCTGCAAGCGAGTCAACTGCGGCTTGAACATGCGCTAGGTATCCCCGCCCCGGATTTACTGCGAGTGCCTCCGTCGTCATGAGTGGAGAATGCATTTTCAGAAGCCGCATAAGTCCGAAGCGATCACCTGCCTGACGTGCTTCGACAAGAGGCAGCATCTGATCTGTAAAGAACAACGCCACAGACTGCGTGCGCTGAAGGAGACTTTGCGAGTCAAGCGCATACAGAGCACTGAAGACTTCGAAACACCCTAGTCGCCTAGCAGCCATCTTGTGTTCAAGTGTGAGCGTTTTCACCTTGTCTGGAACAGCCCAAGCGTCGTCGCCGGTGATCTCGGCCATCCTCTGTGCGACCCCAATCTCTGCACCGCCTACGTCGGGATGCTCAGCTGGAAGAACGAAGAGGCGAACGAAGCCTTTGGCCGCGTCGGATCTCGGCCGCTGCTTTTGCTGATCGGTGGCATCTCGCACAGCGTTCAGCAGCTCGATGACGCGCGACGGGCAGCGGTGATTCATCACCTTCTTCGGCGTGCGCCAAGCAGGCGGTAAACCTACGTCGAGATCCTCTTTTCCGTCCACGTAGATGCGCTGCATCATGTCCCCGATCAGGCCCATCGCGAAAGCGCCCGAGTGCTCAGCGTCAACGCGGAAGAACGCATCGACCAATGCCGCATTGGTATCCTGGCTCTCGTCGACCAAGAGAATCGGGTAGCGTCCGACAAAGATGCCACGCATACGGGGCTTCTCGCTCAGAAAATGAGCGGTGATCTTGATGACATCTGCATGGTTGAGCGCATCACGTGTGCGGTTCGAGCCCGTCGGGCTATAGATGAACTTACGAATACCAGGCATTGCTTCAAGCCGGGCGCTATAAGCCGCGATCTTGGCAATTCGTTCTTCCCTCGCCTTCCCAGCCCGGCCGTTCGCTTCCTTTTGACGGAGATCGGCAATCTCAGCGACGAGGTGGTCTGTCAACCATGCGCGGATATCCGAATTGAGCCCTTCAATCAGAGACCAAGCGAAGCTATGGATAGTGCGAACGTCAAACAGGGGGTCAAACTGAACGCGCCGCTTGATCTCATCGCACGCTGCATTAGTGAAGGTGATGACTGCGATGCTCTGACCACGTTGCCGAAGCCGAGCGCCCCAGGCTGCTTGCACATGGCTTAGAGCGGAAACGAGAGAGCGCGTCTTACCCGAGCCAGCGCCAGCGAAGAGAAAGAAGCTCGTGAGAGCATTGGGGTTTAGACATGCTGCGATCTCCGCATCGGCCGCGGCGTCGATCTCATCATTCGGAGCTTCGATTGCGCTGTTCATGCCGGCGCCGCCTGCGCCTGAGCTTGGTCTTCATCATCTGGCGGCGGATGCTTTCCGACCATGTCGTCTTCTTTTCGTCGAAGTCTTTCGACAAGCCAGAGAAGGCCTGCGTCAATGTAGCTAGGCAGCTGCAATCCCTGAAGATCCTCGTTCTCCAAGATGTTCATCGCCAGTTCCGCTTTGTCGCCTGCAGCAAGATCAGCGTGAAGCTTCGTCGCTAGCTCAAGCACAGTGGTGCTTCCGACGATCGCATCGCGAAATTTCTTTGCAAGCCCAGGACCCGGCAGCGTTCTGAAGAACTCGATGTTCCGATACACCAGCGCATCCTCGAAAGTGTTGGCAATGGCTTCTACATCGACATCTGTTCCAAAGGTAAGCTTTACCGGCTGTTGATAGGCAACCCGAACTCCAAACCCCGTTTTATCCAGTGTCGCGAGTGAGCCCTCACTCATATCGAGTAGAGCATCCAAGTCATCTTCTTTCGGTACCCAGTTCCCTAAGGTGTAGTTGCGCGATTTCTGCGCGTCGCCGCGCTTTGGAAGGACCTTCGATCCCGTTGCCGACTTAGCGTCTAGATCGGTGATGACCAGGGTGTTGAGCCCAAGGTCTGTGAGCAGCGACTTCAAGCGATGCGCATGACTTCCACCAATCTCGAGCCACGTGATGTAGCACCTCGTCAGATACCTATAGGGATCTCGACTTCGGACCATGTGGGGCACGAGAATTCGCTCAGCAGGACCTTCCACCAAGATCGCGCCATCCGCGAAGAAGAGATCGCAATGAGTGACTTTGAGATATCGGCGGACGAATCGCTTCGTGTCTTCATCGTCGCCAAAGGTGCGAGACAGCCCTACGACACGAGATATCGGGACAGCACCTTTGACGGCGTGGACTGGCATACGGCGGAAGTAGCGCAGTGAGGCGAATTCTGCCTCGTGGGCGACGTGGCTCGAATGAGTGCTGACCACCATCTGCGTCTGAAATTCTTCTGATTCGCCTAACAGTTCGTGCTTTCGAAGCACGCTGTAAGCATGCGCGATGAACACCTGCTGCACTTGCGCATGCAAGTGGGCTTCTGGCTCTTCCACTAGCACAAGGTGCAACCTGGGCACATGGGAATCGTTTGCGGCCTTCTTTCCGGCCTTGCCCACACGCATCCATTTGTCGCGAAACCCCATGAGGGCGAACACCATGGAGACCAAGTTCTGGTATCCAAGGCCGTTCGAGTCTTCTGGGAGGCGGCTGACCATGCCGGCCTCAGCAAGATGCGTTGGAACTTCATAGTTCAGCGCCGAGCCGTGTCTCAATGCGTCCAAAGGGCGCAGATCAGCAGCGAGCGAAAGCTTCGGATCGGTCAGGCCTGGGTAGCCAATTCCTTCAAGCTCCTCGATAGCTGACGCGAACGACTCAGCCAACTGTTTTCCGAATTTTACGCGAGCTGCATGGATCGCTTGCAGGGCGATCAGGTCATCGGCTTCTGGTTGATCAAAGGGATCAAGGTGCTGAGCGTAGTACCCGCGCAACTGCGCCGATAGCTTAGTGCTAACGCGTGCTGTGATGTCAGCCTCATCTTCGCCCTTGCCGCCTTTCCGGACCGGCATCCCCAGCCCGCGCTGGGCACTGATCTCGTCGATCCTAATGAGCCCCTTGAAGGGGTCATCAGATAGCGGCTCGCTACTAGGCGGTAGAGGCTGAGGAAAGGCTTCCCCATCCTTCGGTTGTTTAACCGCGGCTGGGTCGAGGAGATAGGACTTCACTTCAAACAGCGCGTTCAAGCGCTTTGATAGAAATTCGATCATCGACTTCGGCCAGAGAGAGAACGGTTCGGACTCTTCGTCCTCACCAGGCTCCACAGCAGCCAAAACGGTTTTCACGGAACTTCGTGCCGCCAGATACTCTCTCTTGTAGTCCTCGATGTTCTTGGGCTCGAAGCGAAGTCGAACCCCGATCGCAGATCCATCCCAATCGAGCGTCGGAAGAATCTTCTGAACGAAATGAACCTGGATGTCTGGCACCGAAAGCCAGACATCTAGCGACGGCGCAACCCTGCCCCAGTCGAACTCTTCCGCCTCATCTCCTTCGGTTTCTGCCTCCCAAGCCTGCCCAAGTGCGGTGATTGAAGCCCAGTGGCTAAGAGTGAAGTCGTTGATCGATAGCTCGCCATGATCAACAAGGAAACGCCTAAGCGCGACCATCGCTGACGATTTTCCGCTGTTGTTCGCTCCAACAAAAACTGTCGAATTCTTGGCAAGGTCAATTCGGACCGCCAACAACTTGCGGAAACTGGAAATCTCTACAAATTCAATGCGCACTACAAGCTCCGTTGATGCAACACCAGGGAACTGCTCGACTATCAGTCGAGCGGTATGACTTCAAAATCGAGTGAAGCAAGCGCTGGGCTGAAACGATTTCCAGTTTTCACGCCAGAAAGCTTCTCTCGCGGAGTGAATTCGCGCGAATAGACTGCGTGATGCTCGTCATCGAGCTCATGCCCGACGATCTGAGCACGCATCTCGGACGCCACACCCCTGCCCTGCAGCTCCTGGATCACCGACTTGCGCAGGGAATGAAATCCGCGCTTGCCAGGTGGCCACCCGGCCGCATGCGGTTTCAAGTAGTAACCAAACGCCTCGTAATCCAATTTCCGCGGCCGTTGATCGCATCGACCTCGCCCTTCGGGAACAGCTGGCTCTCGTTCGCGCACACCAGGGACTGAACGTGATCCAAGAACCCCATTTCGATCAGGCGGGGATGGATCGGCACAACGCGCCGGCTTACTTCGGTCTTGAGACTCTGGTGTTCCCCCTCATCGGTGAAGCTGAAACACGGAATCCCATCGAACTCGATCACATCCAGCACGCGGAGCTGACCAATCTCCGAGACCCTAGCGCCCGTGTAGAGGCCGATACAAGCCGCCCACCGAGCATGGAAGGACATCTTGGCAATATGCTCGGGGGCGAAGAGGACCGCGATCTCTTCGCGCGTAAACGCCTTGAACCCGAACTTGCGCCGCTTGCGCTTCTCGTTCGCCGTATACGAAATGTGGCCGCGCGCGGGGTTATCGCCCGTTGGGTAGTGCCCCGATGCCATCGCCCAGGCAAAGAAACTGTGGCGCCCGCCCACATACGACTGCTTGTTTGTAAGCGTCGGTGTTGCAATGCCTTGGTCGCGCAGATGCTGATACCAGCCAGCGAGGTCCACGCGGGTCAGCGTATGTAGGCCGCGGTTCTCGCCGACAAAGCGCACGAGATCCTCAATCGCCGAGCCCTTGATGATCAAGGTCTTCTTGGTCGTGCTCGGCTCCAAGGATTTCAGCCAGGCCGCCTTCGCGAGCTTCATCGAGATCGGCGCGGGCACCGTCAGCTTCGGCGCAGGTTCCTCGACGGGCGGTGCCGGCGTTGGACCGGACTGCGTGGGCCGCAGCAGCCCCACCGCGCCAATCTTCGCGAGCGCGTCCATCGCCAAGGCATGGTCGTCGGGGCCATCGACGCGAATGCGCCCGGTCGAAAGATCAATCTCGTAGCGCGAGAGGCCATTTCCGGCCACGCTCGCCAGCACATCCTCTGCGCTCGGTCCCCTAGGCATCCCCTGCCTTCCGATCTCTTCAAAGGCCCGAGCATACCGCTCGGCGAACACGAGTGCCCGTTGCTGCGCTAGTCGAACATTGGAGGTGCGGAGCGCATGCTTGATGACACGTCGACCAAGGAGCGATTGGAGGCGCCGCGGCACCAACTGGCGAAACACGAAGTTGCCGCCAGAGCTTTTGATCAAATAATGCGGGATGCGCATGTCGGGATGTGTCCCGAACTGTGTCCCGGCCCCGATCTCCAATCCACGCTAAAAGCGTTTTAAATCAGACACTTATAGAGGACTGGCGGAGAGAGTGGGATTCGAACCCACGGAAGGTTTGACCCTTCGCCGGTTTTCAAGACCGGTGCCTTAAACCGCTCGGCCATCTCTCCGATTTCCAGCGCATCCCGGCCACGGCGCTTGCGCGCCGTCTTCGCCGGTTTGACCAGCGGCTGCGCCGCTGTTCCCTCCGGCCTGCGGCCTCCGGGTCAAGACCGGTGCCTTAAACCACTTGGCCATCTCTCCGGATTTGCGCCTGCGCAACACGGCGCTTGCGCGCGTATCCGCAGCTCTTGCAAGGCGGCGGTGCGTCGGCCTAGCGCATTGTCGCATGGGCTCCGGCGTCGCCAGCGCGACGCGGTGCGGCGAGGGCCGCGGGCACGCTGCCTTCCTTGCCGCAGCTGCGGCAGTTGAGGCTGGATTCCTCGATCAGCGGCGGCAGCTTCTCGGCCAGGAAATCGATGAACGCGCGCACCGACGGCAGCATGCCGCGACGCGAGGCGAATACCGCGTGCGCAACGCCCTGCGGCAGGCGCCAGTCGGGCAGCACAACTTCCAGCTCGCCACCGCGCACAGCCTCGGCGCACATGGTCTCGGGCAGCATCGTGATGCCGAGGCCCTGCTTGGCCAGCGCCATCAGCATCGGGAAATCGAAGCCCGACACGCGCGCCTTGAGTTCGACGCGGCGAACCTCTCCCTCCTTGCCCTGCAGCTCCCAGCGCTGTCGTCCCTCGTCCTCGCCCATGGTCATGGTGGTGTGTTCGCCCAACTGTTCCGGCGAGGTCGGGCGGCCGGCGCGGTCGAGGTACTTCGGGCTGGCCACCAGCAGTTCCTGTATCTGGCCGAAGCTGCGCATGACCAGGCTGCCGTCGTCGTCCAGGCGCGTGCGCACGCGGATCGCCACGTCGAAGCCTTCGTTGATCACGTCCACGCGGCGGTTGCTCACGTGCAGCTGCACGCGCACCTCGGGATAACGGGCAAGGAATTCTGGCAGCAGCTTGGGCATCAGCTGCTGCGCCAGGCCCACCGGCACGCTGGCCTTGACCACGCCACGCGGTTCGGCGCTGAGCCGGTCCACCACTTCACGCGCCGCGGTGGCCTCGGCCAGCATCGACACGGCGTGGCGGTGCACGCTCTGGCCGACGTCGGTGACGGCAAAGCGCCGCGTCGAGCGCTGCAGGAGGCGCACGCCGAGCTCGTTCTCCAGCTGGCTGATGCGTCGGCTCAGGCGCGACTTGGGGATCCCCAGGGCGCGCTCGGCGGCGGCAAAGCCACCGTGTTCGACCACCATGGCGAAATAGTACAGATCGTTGAGGTCCTGCACTTTAACCTCCTATTTGGAACAATGCGTGATATTTAACGGCATTTATTCCATAAACGCAACAAACTACCGTGTCCTCCTTCGGCAACCGCCAACGAGAGAGGAACAGGATCATGAAACTGCTGCAGCTCGATTCCAGCGTGCTCGGAGAGAACTCGGTCACCCGCCAGCTGACTGGCGCCATCGTCGCACGTTGGCAGGCCGAGGTGCGCGGGCTGGAAGTCCAGGTCCGCGACCTCGAGCGGGACCCGCTGCCGCATCTGTCCGGCGACATCCTCGCCGGTCGTGACGAGCTGGGCGCCGCACGCGGCACGGCCGCGCTGGAGCAGTTCCTGGCCGCGGACGTCGTGGTGATCGGTGCGCCGATGTACAACTTCGGCCCGCCCTCCTCCCTCAAGGCGTGGATCGATCGGATCGCGGTGGCCGGACGCACCTTCCGCTACACCGAATCGGGCCCGGTCGGCCTGGCCGGCGGCAAGCGCGTGATCCTGGCGCTGGCGGCGGGTGGCGCGCACGAGGGACAGGCCACCGACTTCGTCGAACCCTACCTGCGGCAGGTGCTGGGATTCTTCGGCATCACCGACATCGAGACCGTGCGCGCCGATGGCGTGGCGCTGTCGCCGGACCATCGGGCCGCCGCGATCGAGCAGGCGCTCGCCTCGATCCCGGCCGCGATGGCCGCAGCGGCCTGAGAGGCCGTCCATGCCGTTCGGGTGCAGACAAGCCTCGTTCCCAACGCTGAGCTGCAGGGGCAGATCCCTCGCTACGCTCGGGATGACACGTTGGAATGCGCTCGGGACGGGACGTTGGGATGCGTCCGGAA
Organism: Luteimonas sp. A482; assembly: GCF_054072655.1. Taxonomy (NCBI): domain Bacteria; kingdom Pseudomonadati; phylum Pseudomonadota; class Gammaproteobacteria; order Lysobacterales; family Lysobacteraceae; genus Luteimonas; species Luteimonas sp. A482. The sequence continues at coordinate 1,589,830 of NZ_JBSVRO010000001.1, read as the reverse complement.
TGGGACGTTGGGATGCGTCCGGGACGGCACGTCGGGAGGCAAACTGGCGAAAACCGGTGCAGCTCAGGCGATGCGATCTGCGCCACCCATGTAGGGCCGCAGCACGTCCGGCACGGTGATGGAGCCGTCGGCCTGCTGGAAATTCTCCATCACCGCGATCAGGGCGCGGCCGACCGCCGTGCCGGAGCCATTGAGGGTATGCACCGGCTCGGGCTTGCCGCTGTCGGGGTTGCGCCAGCGCGTCTGCATGCGCCTGGCCTGGAAATCGCCGCAGTTCGAACACGAGGAGATCTCGCGGTAGGTCTGCTGCGAAGGCAGCCACACCTCCAGGTCGTAGGTCTTGCGCGCGGCAAAGCCCATGTCACCGGAGCACAGCAGCATGCGCCGGTACGGCAGGCCGAGGCGCTCGAGTACGGTCTCGGCGCTGCGGGTCATGCGCTCGAGTTCGGCGTCGCTGTCTTCCGGGCGCGTGATCGACACCAGCTCGACCTTCTCGAACTGGTGCTGGCGGATCATGCCACGCACGTCGCGACCGCCGCTGCCGGCCTCGGAGCGGAAGCACAGCGAATGTGCGGTCATGCGCAGCGGCAGCCGCGCGGGATCGAGGATCTCGTCGCGCACGGTGTTGGTGAGCGGGATCTCCGCCGTCGACACCAGGTAGCGGCGGTGCTCGCCCAGCTCGGTGGCGAACATGTCCTCCTCGAACTTGGGCAGCTGCCCGGTGCCCAGCAGGCTTTCGGCGTTGACGATGACCGGGACGTTGGTCTCCTCGTAGCCGTGTTCGCCGGTGTGCACGTCGAGCATGAACTGCGCGAGCGCGCGGTGCAGCCGCGCCAGTTGGCCGCGCAGCACCGTGAAGCGTGCGCCGGAGAGTTTCGCCGCCGTGTCGCCATCCAGCCAGCCGTTGCGTGCGCCGAGTTCGACATGGTCCTTGACCTCGAAGTCGAACGCGCGCGGCGTGCCCCAGCGGTGCTGCTCGGCGTTCTGCGTTTCGTCGGCGCCGACCGGCACCGACGGATCGGGCAGGTTCGGAACGCCCAGCGCGACCGACTCGAGTTCCGCGCGGATCACATCCAGGCGCGCTTCGCTCGTCTTCAACTCGTCGCCCATCCCGGCTACCTCGGCCAGCAGCGGCGCCACGTCTTCGCCCTTGGCCTTCGCCTGGCCGATGGCCTTGCTGCGCGTATTGCGCAGGTTCTGCAGCTCCTGCGTGCGTACCTGGATCTGCTTGCGCTCGTCTTCCAGCGCCTGCAGCCGCTCGACCGGAATTTCAAAGCCGCGCGTGTGCAGCAGTCGGGCGGCGGTATCGGCTAGATGCTGGCGGAGCAGGGTCGGATCGAGCATGGCGGGAGAGGCAGTGCGGGAAAGCGCGATTATCGCCGAGATGCCCGCGCGCTGCCCCGCCGCGTTCGGCGCGATCGGCAGGCTGTGCCAGAATCGGGCCAAACACAGGCCTTTCCCCACGCATGTCGACGCCTCCAGCCCCTGCTCCCGCATCCCGTGGCATCGCCCGATTCCTGCCCTCGGGCCGCGCATGGTGGCTGGTCGGCGGCGCGGTCCTGGCCGGGCTGCTGCTGTTCGCGCTGGTGCTGTCGAACAAGCGCGACGAGTTCGAGTTCTACCGCGCGACGGGTGAGACCATGCCCGGCGCGCCGACCCAGGTCTTCGATCCCCTGCCGGCGCCGCTGCCGGCCGGTGAAAGCACGGCAAGTGGCATGGACACCAATGCGCCAGCACCTGCTGACGCGCCGCGGATCGACCAGCACGGTGCTCCCGCCACCGTCGCCCCGGACTCTGCCGCGCAAACGACCCAGGCGCCGGCAGCTGCCATGGGATCGCGCGAGCCCCGGGCGGTCTCCGCGCCTCCGCCGGACTACCCCTCGGCCGCACTGCGGGCCGGCGCTTCGGGCGACGTGGTGCTGCGCATCGAGGTTCGCGCCGACGGGCGCGCCGGCGAGGTCAGCGTGGTGAGCGGCAGCCGCAACCGTGCGCTCGACCGCGCAGCGGTGCAAGCCGTCCGGCGCTGGCGCTTCGAGCCGGCACTGCGCGATGGTGTGGCGGTGCCGGGCACGGTCCAGCAGACCATCCGCTTCGACGCACCGCGCTGAGCCTCACCCGACGCACCGCGCTGAGCCTCACCCGACGCACCGCGCTGAGCCTCACCCGCCGTTGACGCCGCTGCGACGCTGCCTGCACGCGCCGCGTGGAACTTTGCCAGGGCCACCCGACAGGAATCCCCGGCCATGTCCGACCCGACGCGCGAACCCCCTGCCCCGCCACCGCCACCGCAACCGGACGACGCCGCACAGGCGCGGCGCCGCAGCCCGCTACCCTGGATCCTGCTGCTGCTCGCGATCATCCTGGCAGCGTGGTACTTCATCAGCCGCGGCGACGCGCCACTGGACAGCACCCCGACGATCGGCGAGACCACACCGTTGCCCTCGGAGTCACCGGTTTCAGCCCCGCCTGCCACGCGCGAGCGGCCCGCACCCGAACGTGTCAGACCGGCCACCTCTGCCGACCGTGTCGCCGCGCCGATCGACCAGCCGCAGCCGGAGTACCCGGCTGCCGCACTGCGCGCCGGCGAACAGGGCACCGTCGTGCTGCGCGTGGACGTGGGGGCGGACGGAAAGCCCACCGACGTGCAGGTGGCCGAGCGCAGCCGTTCGCGCGAGCTGGATCGGGCCGCGCAGCGTGCCGTGCGCGACTGGACCTTCCAGCCGGCCATGCGCAATGGCAAACCGGTCGCCTCGGTGGTCCAGGTGCCGGTCGATTTCACCATCGACACGCCGTAGCGCGCGCCAGGCGGCGGGTCTTCCGAAGCGTCCGTAGGAGCGGCTTCAGCCGCGATCGATGCATCAGCCCCATGCCAGCGTGGCGGGGCATCGCGCCACTCCAGCATCGATCGCGGCTGAAGCCGCTCCTACAGCTCAGGCCGCCCGCAGGCCGAATCCCGCACCAGTGGCCAGCGCTTCGAACCCTGGGAACGAGGTCGCCACGTTGGCCACGTCCCCGATGCGCACCTCGCCCTGCGCCAGCTGCGCGGCGACGGCGAAGGACATGGCGATGCGATGGTCGCCATGGGCCTGCACGCTGCCGCCGCCAAGGCGGCTGCCGCCGCGGATGATCGCGCCATCGGGCGATTCTTCGACCTGCACGCCGAGCGAGCGCAGCCCCGTCGCCATCGTGGCGATGCGATCGGACTCCTTGACCCGCAGTTCGGCCGCGCCGCGCACCACGGTATCGCCCTGCGCGCAGGCGGCAGCCACGAACAGCACCGGGAACTCGTCGATCATGTCGGCGACATGCGCTTCGGGCACTTCGATCCCGCGCAGCGGCGCGTGGCGCACCACCAGGTCGCTCACCGGTTCGCCGCCCTGTTCGCCCGCGGGATGCTCGACGATGTCCGCGCCCATCAGGCGCAGCACGTGCAGCAGGCCGGTGCGGCGTGGATTGACGCCGACGCGCTGCAGCCGCAGTTCCGAACCCGGCACCAGACTGGCGGCAACGATGAAGAATGCGGCGGAAGAGAAATCAGCGGGCACCACGATGTCGCGCGCCTGCAGGCGATGGCCGCCCTGCACGCTGGCGAAGCCCGGCGAGAACTCGATCGGCCAGCCCAGCGCCTGCAGCATGCGCTCGGTGTAGTCGCGGGTCGGGTGCGGCTCGCGCACGGTGGTCGTGCCTTGCGCGTACAGCCCGGCCAGCAGCAGCGCGGACTTGACCTGCGCGCTTGCCACCTCGGTCTCGATGTCGATGCCCTGCAGCGCGCTGCCGCCGTGGATGCGCAGTGGCGGCACGCCGCCCTCGCCGGTATCGATGCGCGCGCCCATGCGCGCCAGCGGCACGGTGACGCGGCGCATCGGCCGCTTCGACAGCGAGGCATCGCCCACCAGTGTGGTGTCGAAGGACTGCCCGGCCAGCAGGCCCGCCAGCAGGCGCATGCCGGTGCCGGCGTTGCCGCAGTCGAGCGGCCCGTCGGGCGCGCGCAGACCGTCGATGCCCACGCCGTGCACGATGCGGCTGCCGGCCTGCGGCGTCTCGATGCGCACGCCCATGCGGCGGAAGATCGTCTCGGTGGCGCGTGCGTCCTCGCCTTCGAGGAAGCCGTCGATGCGCGAGGTGCCGTCGGCCAGCGAGGCCAGCATGATCGCGCGGTGCGAGACCGACTTGTCGCCCGGCACCGCCAGCTCGCCGTGCAGCGGCGCGCCCTTCGATGCGATCCAGTCCATATCCGTGCCGCTGCTCATTGCATCTCCCCGTGCAGGTCAATCATTGGTGTGTGCGTGCGCGCCTCGCGCCGACGCGCGCGCATGGCGGCCCGTCGCCGGCGAGCCGGCGCAAGGGCCGCGCGTGGTCACGGCACCGCGACCGGATAAGAGCCGAGCACGCGCACGTCGCCGGCGAAATCGTCGATCTCGGCGAGTGCGTCCTTCAACGGCGACTCGTCCACGTGTCCCTGCACGTCGATGAAGAAGGCGTACTGCCAGACCGCGCCGTGTGCCGGCCGCGACTCGATCCGGTTCATGCTGATGTTGGCGCGGGCCAGCGGCTCCAGGATCCGGTACAGCGCGCCGGGCTGGTCGCGGATCGAGACCATCAGCGAGGTGCGGTCGTTGCCCGACGGCGGGAACAGCGCGCGCCCGATCACCAGGAAGCGCGTGGTGTTGTCGCTGCGGTCCTCGATCGGGCCGGCCACCACCTTCATGCCGTACACGTGCGCGGCGTTCTCGCCGGCGATCGCCGCCGCGTCGTCGGACAGCTTGGCGCGCCGCACCGCCTCGGCGTTGCTCGACACCGCTTCCTTGTGCGTGTCCGGCAGGTTCTGGCGCAGCCAGTTCTTGCACTGCGCCAGCGACATGCCGTGCGAGTACACGCGCTCGATGTCCTCGATGTGGCCGGTGCGCGAGAGCAGGTACTGGTGCACGCGCAGCTCGACTTCGCCGCAGATCTTCAGCGGCGAGGTCAGGAACATGTCGAGCGTGGACTGGATCGTGCCCTGGCCCGAGTTCTCCACCGGCACCACGCCGAAATCGGCGTTGCCCGCGGCGACCTCGTCGAACACCTCCTCGATGCTCACCAGCGGCAGGCCCTTGGCCGAATGGCCGAAGTGCTTGTGCACCGCCTGCTGCGAGAACGTGCCCTCGGGGCCGAGGTAGCCGATCTTCAGCGGCTCCTGCTGGGCCAGGCAGGCCGACATGATCTCGCGGAACACCCGCACCAGCACCTCGTCGCTGAGCGGTCCGTCGTTGCGGTCGACCACGCGCCGCAGCACCTGCGCCTCGCGCTCGGGACGGTAGTAGTCGATCGCCGCGGCCAGTTTGCCCTTGGCCTTGCCGACCTGGTGCGCCCACAGCGCGCGCTCGGCGATCAGCGCCTGGATTTCCCGGTCGATGCTGTCGATCTGTACGCGCACCGCCGACAGGTCCGGCGTGGCCTGCCCGGCAAGCTCGCCGCGGCTGCGCGCCGATGCGCGCGCCGAAGCCGGGGCCGGCGTACGCGACGGCGCTGCGCTGATCGCCGCAGGCTTGCGGCTTGCAGCCTTCGGCGTCGCCTCCTTGGCAGCACCCTTCGGCTTGTTCTTGGTTGCCGCGGATTTCGCCCGGGCGCGCGTGCTGCGCTCAGCCATGACGGTTCTGGAATTCGCGCATGTAGTCGACCAGTGCCTGCACGCCTTCGACCGGCATCGCGTTGTAGAGCGAGGCACGCATGCCGCCGAGCACGCGGTGGCCCTTGAGACCGATCAACCCGGCCTCGCGCGCGCCGTCGAGGAACATGCCATCGAGCGCGGCATCGGGCAGGAAGAACGGCACGTTCATGCGCGAGCGCACGCTGGCGTCGACCTCGTTGCGATAGAAGCCGCCGGAACCATCGATCGCCCCGTAGAGCGATCCTGCCTTGGCATCGCTGCGGCGGTTGAACTCCGCGGTGCCGCCTTCGTCCAGCATCCAGCGCACGGTCAGGCCCAGCAGGTACCAGTTCCATGTCGGCGGGGTGTTGAGCATCGACTCGCTCTTCAGCTGCGAACTGTAGTCGAAGATCTGCGCGCGCGGCTGGCCGGCGCGCTCGAGCAGGTCGCGGCGCACGATCACCACGCTGATCCCGACCGGGCCGAGATTCTTCTGCGCGCCAGCGTAGATCAGGCCGTACTTCGACACGTCTATCGGCTCCGAGGCGATGCTCGAGCTGAAGTCGGCGAACAGCGGCACCTTGCCGGTGTCGGGCGGCACCTGTCCCCAGGCCGGGCGGAACTCGACGCCGTGGATGGTTTCGTTGGCGGTGAGGTGCACGTAGGCGGCATCGTCCGACAGCTTCCAGCTTTCGCGCGCGGGAATCGTGCGGAAGCCGTCGTCCTCGCCGCTCGCGGCGATGTTGACGTCGACTGCCGCCAGTTGCTTGAGCGCGGTGCGGCCCCAGTGCCCGCTCACCACGTAATCGACGCGCTGGCCGGCATCGGCGAAGTTGAGCGCGATCAGTGCCTGCTGCGTGGTCGCACCACCGGCCGGGAACAGCACCGCGTAGTCGTCCGGAATGGCAATCAGCTCGCGCAGGTCGGCCTCGGCCTGCCGCGCGACCGCCAGGAACTCCGGGCCGCGATGGCTGATCTCGACGACCGATGCCCCGGTGTCGCCCCACTCGAGCATGTCCGCCTGCGCCTGGCGCAGGACCGTCTCGGGCAGTGCGGCAGGGCCGGGACTGAAGTTGTATGCGCGTGCCATCGTGCTTCACGTGTCGGTAGTGTGGAGGGTCCTAGTATGCCGCAGCGCAACAGCGATTCCTTCCGCCCGCGCGCAACTTTTCACGCCTCGCGGCGTCCAAGCCACGCTTCCAGAGGAAACCACTATGTCGCTGCGCAGCGTGCTGGCAATTCCCGCATCTGACGTTACCGATGAAACCGTGTATCGCGCACGCCGACGGCTGCTTGGAGCCTTCGCCGGCGCTTCGCTGTTGCCGCTGGCCGGATGCGCCGAAGCGGAAGCGCCGCCATCGACTGCAGTGGTCACGCCTGCGCAGGCGCGCTCGGGTTTCCGTACCGATGAAGCGCAGACGCGTTACGAGGACATCACCGGCTACAACAACTTCTACGAGTTCGGCACCGACAAGGCCGATCCTTCGCGCGCGAAGAAGACGCTGCGCACCTCGCCCTGGAACGTCGCCGTGTCGGGCGAATGCGCGAAGCCCGGCAACCTGTCGTTCGAAGACCTGCTCAAGGGCATCACGCCGGAGGAACGGATCTACCGGCTGCGCTGCGTCGAGGGCTGGTCGATGGTGATCCCCTGGTTGGGCGTGCCGCTGGCCGATGTGCTGAAGAAGTTCCAACCCACATCGAAGGCGAAGTACGTCGCCTTCACCACGCTCGCCGATCCCGCGCAGATGCCCGGCGTGCGTTTCCGCGCGATCGACTGGCCGTATCGCGAAGGCCTGCGCATCGACGAGGCCCTGCACCCGCTCGCGTTCCTGGCCACCGGCCTGTACGGCAAGCCGCTGCCGCAGCAGAACGGCGCGCCGCTGCGCCTGGTGGTGCCGTGGAAGTACGGCTTCAAGAGCATCAAGTCGATCGTGGAGATTCGATTCACCGAGCGCATGCCGCCGACCGCATGGAACCGGCTGCAGCCCAGCGAGTATGGCTTCTACAGCAACGTCAATCCCGGCGTCGACCATCCGCGCTGGAGCCAGAAAACCGAGCGCCGCATCGCAGGCACCGGCAACCGGCTGTTCGCCGACCGCATCGCGACGCGGATGTTCAACGGCTATGGCGACCAGGTGGCGGCGCTGTATTCGGGGATGGATCTGAAGCAGTGGTATTGAAGCCGGCGCCGCCGAACCGAGCGGCCGGTTTGCGCGCGAGACCGGCATCCGGCGTCGAGCGTCACGCCTGGACGCTCCGCGACCCGGCTGTCATCTCGAGCGCAGCGAGAGATCCGGTGTCCGCTCGAGATTCCTCGCTTCGCTCGGAATGACAATCAGAGCGCTTCAAGAACTCACCAGGGACATCGACACACATGGCGCAGGCTTCCCGTCCGCTCGTGCTGGCCAAGGCCGGCGTCCACGCCCTGGCGCTGACGCCGCTGACGCTGCTGGCGTGGCGCGTGTGGCAGGTGTGGAGCGAGGCTGACATCGACGCGCTCGGCCCCGATCCGGTGGCCGCGATCGAGCACGAGCTGGGGCTGTGGGCGCTGCGCCTGCTGCTGCTCACGCTCGCTGTCACGCCTTTGCGCCAGCTCAGCGGACAGGTCGTGCTGATGCGCTTCCGGCGCATGCTCGGCCTGTACGCGTTCGCCTACGCCAGTCTGCACCTGTCCGCCTACCTCGCGCTCGACCTGCGCGGCTGGTGGGCGCTGGTGTTCGAGGAGATCGTCAAGCGCCCCTACATCACCGTGGGCTTTGCGGCCTGGCTGCTGCTGGTGCCGCTGGCGGTGACCTCGACCCGAGGCTGGATGCGGCGGCTGGGCCGCAACTGGGGCCGGTTGCACCGCGTGGTCTATGCGGTGGCAGCGCTGGCGGTGCTGCATTTCTGGTGGATCGTGAAATCGGACTACCGCGAGCCGCTGCTGTACGCGGCGATCCTCGCCAGCCTGCTTGGCTGGCGCCTGTGGAAACGGCTGTCGCGCCGGACCGCCCCGCTGGCTTCACAAGCCGCGCGCGGATAGCCCGATGGCTGCGTCCGGGATCGCGGGCCGGCACGTGCCGGCGGTGGAGTGCTTCAGCCCGGGCCGAACAGCAGCAGCGCCGCCAGCAGTGCCGCCATGCCCAGGGCGGCGAGCAGCAGCCACGGCAGGCGCATGGCCCGCCCGGTGGCGGGTGGCGTTGCGAGCGGCGTGTCCACCCCAGCCGCCGCGTCTTCCGCGGCCGTCCGCGGCCGCCGCCTCGGCGCTTCGACCACGAAGCGGTGGTGGCCGTCGAACACGATCTGGTCGCCGGATTCGAGCAGCGCATCGCGCACCGGCTCACCGTTGACCAGACTGCCCTCGGCCGAACCCAGGTCGCGCAGCACCACCTGCTCGCCCACCAGCTCCAGCCTCGCGTGGCGATCGGCGAAGGCGGGATCGTCGATGCGGATGTCGGCATCGGAATGACGGCCGACCAGGCGTGGCCGCTCCAGGGTGAAGCAGCGGCCGTGGAAGCGGCCACCGACACCGCGCAGGACAACGCGCAGGTTCGGCATCTCGTCGGGCGGCCCGGCCTCGTCGGTGGCGCGCGGCAGTTGCGCCGGCTGCGCCGACAGCAGGCGCAGCTCGACCCCATCGACGTAGATCGCATCGCCGGCGCGCAGCATCGCCATGCGCTGGACCTGGCGGCCGTTCACGTGGACGCCGGGGGCGCCCTCCTCCACGTTCAGCCACACCCCGCGGCGGTCCACGCACAGCCGCAGCGGGAACTCGCCGCCGCCCTCGACCACTTCGATACGGCCGGCTCCGGTGCGGCCGATGCCGTGCATGCCAACGGACAGCGGACGGTCGTCGCGCGGCTGGCCGGCGATTCGCAATCTGACGGGTTCCATGGCGCGGCAATCTAGCACGCAGCCATCTCGCCGAGCTTGGCCGGACGCACCAGTCCGTCGCAGAATGTCGACCCTCCCCGCCAAGGCGCCGCCATGTCAGGCATCGATATCCACCACGCCCATTCCCTGCCGATGGACCAGGCCCGCGCAGCCGTCGAACAGGTGGCACGCAGCCTGTCCGAGCGCTTCGGCGTCGACTACAGCTGGCAGGACGACGTCATGCGCTTCGCCCGCTCCGGCGTGGACGGCCGCATTGCGCTGCAGCCGAACACGCTGCACGTGACCGCCTCCCTGGGGTTCCTGCTGTCCGCGATGAAGGGCCCGATCGAGGCGGAAATTCGGCGGGTGCTGTCGGAACGATTCCAGGGCGGCATCGACAGCTGAAGGCTGCCTGCGCGGCGCACCCGGTCAGCCTTCGAAACTGAACGCATCCGGCTCGGCGTCCAGCGGCCCGCAGCTGCGCCGGAATCTGCCTGCGCGGTCGATTCCGCTATCCTTTGCTGTCCCCCTGACTCCTGGTAACCGATGTCCAACTGGCTGATCGCGATCGGCGTCGTGCTGCTGATCGGTGGCGTGGCCACGCTGTATTTCCGCACGGTGCAGCTGCGACGCGACGAGACCCGGGCGGGCATCAAGGCACTGTCGGGGGTGTCCTGGCGGGCCTTCATCCACATGGTGCTCGACGCGCTGTCGCGGCGCGGGTTCAGCCGCCTGGTGGACGAGGACAATCCTGCCGGCGATACCGAGTACATGCTCGAGCGCAAGGGCGAGCACTGGCTGCTCTCGTGCAAGCACGGCAGCGCCTTCGTGCTGGGCCGGCTGACCGTCAACGAGCTTGCGCGCGCAATGGACATGAAGGGCGCGGCGGGCGGCTTCCTGCTCACCCAGGGACGCATCACCGACGACGCGCGCCCGGTCGCGGCACTGCAGCGCATCGAACTGCTGGACGGCCCCGCGCTGTGGCCGCAGCTGCGCGAATTCCTGCCGGTGGAACAGCTGGCCGGCATCCGCGCGCAGGCCGCGCAGGCGGCGCGCCAGCGCGTGCTGCTGTCGTGGCTGGCGGCGCTGCTCGCGGGCGTGGCGATCTGGCTGGCCCTGCCCGCGTCCATCGCTGCGCCCTCGCAAACACTATCCCCGCCGCCGGTCTCCGCGGCCGAGCCGGTCTCCACGCCTTCGCCTGCACCATTGCCCGCACCGGCAACCGCACCGACGACCGCGCTGCAACCGTCCGCAGCGCCACAGGCCGCCGTCCCCGCGCCACCGGCAGCACCGCTCGACATCGAACAGCAGCGCGCCGAAGTTGCCGCCGAGGTGTCCACGCTGACCGACGTGGACCGCGCGGCCTGGTCCACAGAATCGACTCTGGAAGTCTTCCTCTCGACCATCCAGGACGACCCCTTCGGCCGCATCTGCCCGCTGGTCGAACGCTACGACGATCTCGCGGCGTCGCGTATCCAGCTCACCCCGCCGCCGGGCAGCACCGCGACGGTGCGGTTCCGGCAGTGTCGGTCGTACTGATGAAGGCGACGCTGCAGCGCGCGCGGAGGGCGTGTTGACCACCCCGGGGCTGCATGGTGTCATGGCGGCCGGTTGAGTTCGGAAGGGCGGGATGGCCAGCGGCAGGTTGACGTTCCAACAGGCGGCCAAGGACGTCCAGTCGCTGCCGGAGCGGCCCGACAACGAGACCCTGCTGCGCCTGTACGCGCTCTACAAGCAGGGTTCGGCAGGCGACATCACCGGCGAGAAACCCGGCTTCTTCGACTTCGTCGGTACGGCCAAGTTCGAGGCCTGGAGCAGACTCAAGGGCACCCCCCGCGAACTCGCGCAGCAGCAATACGTCGACCTCATCGCCAGCCTGAAGGGCTGAGCGCGCCGATGGCCCGCGACACGCGACAGCGCATCCTCGATTGCGCGCTGGTGATGTTCAACACGCAGGGCGAGCCGACCGTCACCACCAACCACGTTGCCGACGAGCTGGAGATCAGCCCCGGCAACCTGTACTACCACTTCCGCAACAAGGACGACATCATCGAGCAGCTGTTCACGCGCTACGAGGCGCGCATGGACGAGGTGCTCACCCCGCCCGACGGTCGCCTGCCCGGGCTCGAGGACATCTGGCTGCAGCTGCACCAGGTGTTCGAATGCATCTGGGAGTACCGCTTCCTCTACCGCGACCTGCTGGAGATCCTCAGCCGCAGCCGGCGCCTGCGGACACGTTTCGCGCGCATCCTCAAGCGCGCCGACGACCGCGCACGCACGGTGATGCAGGGCCTGTTGCAGGCCGGCGTCATCCGCGCGTCGCCTGCGGAAATCGACGCCGCCGCGACCAACCTGCTGGTGCTGGCCACGTTCTGGCTCAACTACGCCGCCATCCGCGGCGATGGCGACGAACGCGCTGCGATCCGCGACGGGATCGTGCAGGTGATGATGCTGCTCTCCCCCTTCCTGCGCGACGCCGAGCGCGTGCAGCTGGACCAGCTGATCCGCGCCTACACGGATTGACGGGCGCAACACCGCAGTCGGGCGGCTTCGCCGGGGTGGCGCCACATGCGCCAGCCTCTCGACGCATGCCGAGCCATGCCGACAAGGCGCTCGGGCCGGCCCCTGCACGCACGCTCAGGCAGCCTGCCTCCCACGCGTTTCCGCGACCCACGGCCACGCTTTCCCGCGTGGCCCGCAGGCCCGCCCCTTTTGCAAGGCTTGCCCCACCCCCTCCGCTCCCCGTAGACTTCGCGTCCCGTTTCACCGTCACCAATTCCCGCTCGCGGGAACCGTGACGGCGCGATCGCCACACGCTGGCGATACAGGACCGGGCGGTTAGCTCAGCGGTAGAGCATCGCCTTCACACGGCGAGGGTCGCAGGTTCGAACCCTGCACCGCCCACCATATAAATCAGGAAGTTACGATAAGCCGGCCTGGTGCCGGCTTTTTCGTGCCAGCAGCGTGCCAGCATTGCGCATGGCGCCGGCGTCTCCGCGCTAAGCTGGCAGGGGCACCAGGGGACGCCAGTGCTGAAGCGCATCCGCGATTGGTACGACGGCAAGCCGTACTTCAACAGCTCGACGACGAAGGTCGGCGACCGGCGCGTAGTTGTGGCTGCTGTCATGGGCACTGACTACAGCCGGTCGGCAAGGTTGGCGCATGCGCTAGTGGGTTTCTACCTAGCGCACTGGAAATGGCTGTGGACGTTCGCGATAGGGGTCGCCGGCATTGGCGTTGCTCTATTGCGAGGCTAGTCGGCGTGTCCCAGGCTCATGCATCGAACCTGGCGGATGGCACCCCGTCAAAACCCGCGGCCCGCCAGGCTGCCAACCGCGCCAGCTCGCCCGCCATGTCACGGGGAAGCATCCCCACTAGCGCCGCCAGGTCTTCCCGGCAATCGGGGATGACCGCAACCGCGTCCAGGGGCTGGTTCGTCTGGCGGTCGAACATCACCAGGGTATCGCTGTCGATCGTCGCTTCGTATCTCATGCTTGCGTCTCCGGATGGAAGGAAACGCCGCCGGCCGGGGCGTGCAAGGAGAATGCGCGCGGCCGGCCGGAAAGTCAACAAATATTGTTGTATATCAATCACTTGCAGGATTACGGGGACAAGCTGCCGTCCCTGTCGTCCTGCTAGGCGACCGCGTCCACCAGGGAGCCGCGGCGATTTGCTTCCGCCTTGCGCCGACGCTCGCGCTCAAGCCGTTCTGCCAGCGCTTCGGACGACTCGCCCGGCTGCTGCGTGATGTGATACGTATGCGTCGACGCATCGGTGACGGTCGTGCCGGCGGCCTTCACCCACGGCGGCGGCGCCTTCGGCATACCATCCGCGGGACGGCCGCGCGCAAGCCCTGGCAGCGCGCCGCCTTCGGACTCCCCACCCCATGCGCTGGCAACCCGGCGCACGCCTTCCACCAGGCCGCCCGGCGTCAGCATGCGGCCGACGGCCGACACCTTGTCCCAGTTACTCGCAACCCATCCAATCAAGCGGACGACATCGGTCAAGCGGCGCACCAGGAAAGACAGCACGCTGCCGACGACGCGCCCGAAGGTCTCCCCCGCCGAAGCGGCGTTCGCGAATTCTTCCGACGTCATCTGCACCGGCGCAAGGAACTTCATAACCCAATCCCACGCCTTGCCGATCGCGCCCGACAGCTGATTCCAGGCCGGCCGCAACGCGGCCAGCGATTCGCCGAGTGCAGACATTGCCGGCCCGGCCGCTTCGGCAATGCCGGTGAACACGCCGCCGATCCATGCGTGGATCGGCTGCCAGTATTTGCGCACCAGCAAGGCGCCAGCCGTGAGCGCGGCGACAGCAAGGGCGATCGGTCCCCCACCGATCGCCGCGATCGCCGTGCCCACGGCGCGCACAACGCTGCCGACGCGCATCAGCACGCCCCCAAGTCGACCCACCTGTCCGCTTGCCTGCGCGATCGCGCGCGCGGCTTGGAACCTGGCGAACAGCGCCTGCACCTTCAGCACCGGCGACATCAGCGACAGCCACGCGAACTTCGCGCCGAGTGCCACGACGCGCAGGCCCGTCAGCGCAAACGCCATGCCGACAATACCCTTGATCACACCAGGGTTGTTCCGCGAAAACTCCGTGAATCGCTCGATCATCGGATCGACCGATTGCATCAGGCGTGTGATGGACGGCACCAGGGCACTGCCGATCACGGTCGCCGCCTCTCCGATGCGGTTCTTCGTCATCTGCCACTGCGCGGACATCGTCTTCACGCGCGCTTCGAACTCGCGCGACATGCTGCCTTTCGCCGCAGCGCCGTTCGCAAGCTCCAGCTGTCGGCGGTACGTGTCGACGCCGTTCGCGAGCTTGGCGATAGCGCCGCCCCAATCCTTGCCGAACAGGCGCGTAACAGCTTCCATCTGCTGCTCTACCGGAAGCGACTTGATCCGGCCCAGGACGTCCAGGATCATCGCTTGCGGGTCGTCGATCATGCCTTTTTGCAGGCGATCGGCGCTCAATCCCAGCATCTGCACGCCGACTTGAAAGCGCTTCGGATTCATCTTCGCGACCTGCAGCTGCCGCATCATGCCGGCCGCCGCGGTGTCGGCGCGCTCTGCCGATTCGCCGAGCGTCAGGAACGTCGACGCCAGGGCAGCAGCGTTCTTTGCAGACAGCCCCATCGTCGCAGCGGCGCCGGCCAGGTCGCCTTGCATGACGCTGATAATGTCCGAACCCTTCGCGATCGCGTTGTCGTCCAGATAGTTGATCGCGTCGCCAAGCTCGCCGATGGCGGAAATCGGAATCTTGAAGATGCCGGAGATCCTGCCCATGCTTTCCGCTAGCGGCCCCTCCTCCATTTCGAAGGCGGTCGCCATCTTCGCGGTGTCGCGCGTGAACCCCAGGACGTCGTCGCTGGAAATGCCCATGCGCAGGCCGGCCGCGACCATGTCCGCGAGCTTGTTCGTCGCGATCGGGATTTCCCGGCCGAGCTTCTGGATGTCCCGGCCCATGTTGAAAAATACGGGCGTCAGGTTGCCCGACGAATCGCGCGCACCGTCGAGCTGTTTCTGCACGCCGAGCATCGCGTCTTCGAACTTGATCGCCTCGCGCACCGGGAAGAATGCCGCCGCAGCGACGGCGCCGAGCGCGCCGACGGCGCCGCGAAGCTGGCCGCCGACTTCCTTGCGCCGCGCGGTGTTGCGTTCGATGCGGCCCTGCACGTCGGCGAGACGTTGCTGCGCGGCGCGCAGTCGTTCCGCGTCGCGCGTCAGCGCGGCGTACTGCTGACGCAGGCCGTCGACGTTCTTTCCCATGCGGCCGAACGTGTCGATACCGCGCGCCATCAAGCGCTGTTTGCGCTCGACCTTCGCGATTTCGTCGCCGATCGCCTTTAGTCCGCCCTTCGTCGACGACAGCGCAGAACGAAACGCGCTGCTGACGCCGCCGCCGATGATGATGGATGCTTTGATTTGCTTTCCGGCCATGTGCTGCTAATCCAGGCCGACTGGCCGTTTGTTGAGTAGAAAGCTGATTGCCCAAAGCTCGCGTTTCTGACGGGATAAGTCAGTCATCTCGACAGGTCCAGAAGGCTCGCCACGAACAAGCTTGCGGATATGCTCCTGGTGCAATCCAGACAGCGCCGAGAGATGCTTCATGCTTGTGCCGCGCTGAAAGAGCCAGCGGATGCAATGATGTTGGAGCTGCTTGATAGCGAGGCGGCAGCCGCTGAACAAAAGCTGTTCGCCATGAAAGTGCTCGCAAAGCGCTGCCGCGACCTGGCCGTCGCCAGATAGATCAATCAACCTAGCCGTTGGAACCCTAGGGACGTACAACACGCCACGAATGGACTCGCGGCCGTGTCGGAATGCGTTTCTGTGGAACACCCTATGGGAAAGGGCAATTGCGGCGCCGCGCCCGATGACATCCGCAACCATTGACTCATGCGCAGGAAGGGACGCCGTCGACCGGAATTCAGATAGCAAGCGCGCGAACCTGCGCCAGGATGGATGCACCAGGATTCAGGCGTTTCATTCCCTTCTTCGCCCTGCGCTTGCGGGCAGCGTGAGACGGCGGAAGCTTCGGAGTCCGCGAGACCGGCAGCGTCGCCAGCATCGCGCGGCAGTCCGCTTCGACCTGTCTCGCTATTGCTTCGTCGCGCGGATCGCGGGTAGACGCGTGGATCGCCCATGCATCACGGATGATCGACTTCAGCTCGATCCGGACTGCTTTGACTTCAGCAGGCGTCACGGTTACGCCTGCCCTTCAGCGAAGGAAGACGTAACAGCGGCGCGCCAGGACTGCGGATCGGGACCAGGATCGACCGTCCCGGATCGCACGACCGTTTGCGCGGCCGTGACTTCGGCTTCGGTCGCCACAACCGCGCGGCGACGCCGGATCAGGTCAGCGGCCTCGATCAGGCTGATCTCGGCAATCTCACCCGAACCGACGATCGCGCCCTTGATACAGAACGGCGCGACAGCCTTCACGAAACGGGTCGAGACTGTGACGCTAACGGAGTGTTCTTTGTTCATGCCTGGTAGTCCTGCCGGGTTGCCCAGCCTTGCGCCCAATGCGTCAAGCCGGATTTGGGTTTGTGAGCGGGTCGAGTGACCTCGCGGAGATGCGCGCGCAGGTGGTTCTCCAGGTAGCGCGCAGCCACCGCAGTCGCGTCGTCAGATAGCTCGGGGAACCGCTTCTGGATACGCCGCACGGCCTCGGCACGGTCGTATATCCATGCGCCGCCGAGTTCGTTGCAGAACACGGCGATGCGTTCGCCGTCGTCATCTGGCTCGCGAGCTACGAAACGTGCGCCATCGATCGCAAGCTGCAGAATGCGAGGAAGCTCCGTGACGGGAGTAGATGCCGGCAGTCGACGCTCCGACGCACTTCGCCCGCCCAAGGAGAGAAAGCGGGGAAGCAAGCGTCGACCGCCGGCAGTTTCGTCGGGCTGGCTCACGCGACAGCCCAAAGGGTGTTGACGGAAGGCACAAGCGGCAGGAAGTGCGACCACACCGTGATGCGCATGCTGCCGTCGACGCTCGTGCGCTGCATGATGACCTCGAAGTCGTCGCGTACCGCGACCGCAACGCGGTTCCAGGCACCAGCCAGGCTGCCTGCCATGTCGCCGGTCAGCTCGCCGGGCAGGCCGGCGACGCGAAGCGTCCCGTCGGCGGCGATGGTGGCACCGGTGCCAGCCGTGCCGGCCACGCCGCGCAGCTCGTCGAACTTCAGCCCTGCGGACGCAGCGCGCGCCAGGGTGAAGCCTTCCGGCGCTGCTGCATTGATCGCCGCCAGCAGGACCGAGTCGGCGCAACGCGCCAGACCGAGTGTCAGCGCCACCTCCAGCTGGTCGAAGAAATGGGCCTCTCCGATCTCGCGAAGGCGTCGACGGGATACCTCGACACAGTAGCTCTTGGCGACGGCTTCATCCCATTCGAACCTGGCGACACTGGTCGGCAGGTCGGAGACGGTGACGGCCGCTTCGGTGTCGATGTCGACAGTTTCGAACGGGGCGGCTTCCGTGCTGCGGAACTCCGCAGGATTCTTCTCCGCGACGACATTGCCCGTCGGCCCGACAGCGCGCGCCTTGCGCGTGTCGCGCAGCACCAGGACGTTCGCGCCGACGGATGCGACGCGCGATTGCGCGATGACCGCCCTGTCGAGCGTCGTCGACTTGCCGGCCGGCTTCGCTCCCGGTGCGCGGACGAGGTTACCGCCTTCGCCGAACGAACGGCCAAGCGTGACGTCCGCCATAGAGGCGAAAATTCCGCGCTGCAGATTGGCCGGGATCATCTGCGGATCGGGTCCAAGATGGCGGTACTCGGCGGGGATGCCACTGTTGTGGCGCTCGCGGTAAGGCTGCGCGCGCTCCGCTTCGGCCCACGTGGAGCGAAGCGATTCGGCGAAGCCGTTAGAACTGGTGGTGCGTGTGCGGTCGGTCATGCTGCGGCGTTCTCTTTTCGGCTCATGGGGGGATTGTCAATTCTTCAGAGCGCTTGAACCATTGCAGGAATGCTTGCGTCTTCCTCCTCGCCAAGGTCCATGTCGGCGAGCGTTTCAAGCGACGAGTACACTTCCGACAACAGAACGCGTTTAAACGCCCTGCTATCCGTCTCGCCTATCAGTTGCTTCTCGCAGCGCGTGACGAACGAGCCGCGCAGGTTGCTTTGCAGCTCGGCGAACATTCGGGACCATGCGCGCTCGACGGCCCCCAGGTCGGCGACCTGGCCCATGCGCTGCAGCAATTCCAGCTCGGCCATCTTCACTTCAGCCGCCATCTTCCGGCGCTTCAGCGCTTCGGAATCCTGCACGTCCTGGCCGCCGGCGTCGTCGCGTGCCAGCTGTTCGCGCCAGCGCATGACGTCGGCGGTATCGAATGCCCACTCCCGCCCGCGCTCGCCCTTTTGATCGAACGGGCAGCCCGACCGGACCCATGCGTCCACGGTCGGAAGTGAAATTCCGAACACGTCCGCAAGTTGCTTCCGGTTTACTTTCTGGCCGCTGCCTTTCGACATGAATTCCCGGCGTCTCCGCCCTTCAGGCTGAACAACAAATGCGATTCCGAACCCCACGCACACCGCGATTCCCGCGGTGTCAGCGACCCCGCATGGCACCCCCGTCGGGAAGTACCTTGGGGCTTATCCACAGGCAGGGTGGCGGGTGGTGGTGGTGGCGAGTTTCAAGAGTTTCAAAGCGCAATACACAGCCGTAATCTGTCTTGAATCAAATTCTTTAAAGTGGTCACCACTCGTCACCTAGCGCCAGTTCCCCAATGCGTATCAATGGGTTGCGGTGGTGGTGACGAGTTGGTGACGGGTGACGAGTCGAGTCACAGCGGGCTGTCTGCGTACCGATCCGGCACCCTCGACAAGTGATTTGCACGCTTCCGCGCATAGGGCAGGTGGTAGACGGTGTAACCCTTCGCCACCTTGTGGCCGAACAGCTTTCGAAGCAGGGCAGATGCCCTTCTGGTGTCGGTCTGCTTTGGGTGCTGCACGCCGACTTCTTCCAGGACGTCAGTCGCGGACAGGTATCGACTTGGCAGCGCGTCCTTGTCATAGCTCGCGAGGATCAGTTCTTCGACCCGGTCCATGCTCCGGAACCCTTCGTTGTACTCGCCAACCGCGCGGTTCTCGTCCGGGTTCAGATGCCATCGCTCGCCAGCTTCAACCTGGTGCAACGCTTCCGCCCATACTTGCTGCATGTCGATGCCGTGCTGGTAGTCGACCGCGCTCACTTCGATTGGCCAGAATCGGCGGTTGTTCGTGTCGTCCATGAGGAATCGGACGTTGTTGACGCTTCCGAAGAATGCGGTGCGGCGCGGATACTGATTTGCAGCGCGCGCGTACGGCGGCCGGACTTCGTCAAAGCTGCGGCTTAGAAATGCCTTCAGTGCTTCGGTGTCCGACTTGCTGAACGTAGCTCCGATCTCGCCAAGTTCAACGAGCCACTTGCTCACGACGTGAAGGATCGAGTCTTTGTCGTTGACGTTGAGCGCGACGCCGTCCGCCTGGAAAGCGGGCGGGCAAAGCGTATTGAAGAACCTGGTCTTTCCGATCCCGCCAGTCGGATCGACTAGCACTAGAACGTGCTCAAACTTCGATGCACGGCCGCAAAGGATCGCCGCCGCGCCGCGAAGCCACTTGCAGAACAGTGTCCACGAAATCTGCGCCTTCGAAGGATCGGTCAGCGTCAGGCATTCGAAGAGTGTTTCGAACCTTGTCTTCCCGTCCCACGGCGTCGACCGAATCCAGTCGATCGCAGGGTTGTACGCGCTTCGCTCCGCGACAGCTTGGATGTTGCCGGCGGCCTGCGTGTGCGGATAGTTGTTGATCCGACACAGGTCCTCGACAAGCGCCAGATTCGTGTTGCGCGCTAGTTCGCCATCGCGAAGCCGACCCGCGACGCTGACTTCGATATCTCGCGACAGCTCGTTGTATCGAATCTGCACGCCGTACGCGTCGACCAGGCGCGCCAGGTTCTCTGTCGTGCCTAGCGCTCGCGCGAACACGGGTTCGCCGGACTCCTTGTCACGACGGCATTCGATCTGCTTGGAGTGGTAGACCTTTGCAGGGTCTTCCAGGGGAACATCGAGCTGCGCCAGGGCAATGGCTGCGTCATGGCGGTCGCGCAGCGCGGAAGCGGTTGCGTCGTCGGCCTTGTCGGCTGCCAGCGCGGCAACGCCTGCCAGCAGTGCGTCGATCTGCCTACTCAACGTGCGAACTCCCGTGCAGCTTTATCGACTCGCATCACCAGCGTGTCGATGAAGCGTTTCGGCATCGTGTTCTTCACCTTGGAGACGCGCGAGTAAGACCTGATTTCGGCTGCTACAGCGGTGCGCGTGATCTCGCATGCGCGCCCCGTTGCGTGTGCGACGAACAGCGTCGCGAATGCGAACCGCGCCGCAGCATTCACTAGCTCTGCCGGCGTTGTGGCTGCGCGAATGGCCGCGACATGCTCTGGAAACCGCTCTGCCGGAAGCGGATACGCGGCTTGCGTCATGCTGGCCTCGCAGCCGCACGGCCCGTCGGCCTGGCCCGGTAACAGACCGGACTACCCGCCTTGCTGCGCGATTCCAGGAAGTCGACCCAAGCGCTGACGGCCGCGGGTCTTGCGAATCGACGGCGTCCCACCAGGAACGTGTCCAGGTGTCCCGCGTTGATTGCGTCGTGAATTAGGTGGAGAGACTCGCCCGTCATCTCCGCGATGTCGCGGAGAGACAGCTTCAACTTTTCGATGCGGTGCATGCTGCGTGGCCCTTGCGATACGTCGCGATGCTTGCGACGTGTGCAAGATGCCTACTACGTGGCCACAAGTTGATTGCAGGAATGCTTGCAGCGTTTAAACGCGCTCGATCCTAGCGACCGCATCCGCCAGCTTGTCCGGCGCCAGGTGTGCATAGCGAAGCGTCATCTTGATATCGCCGTGGCCAAGTAGCTCGCGAACCGAATTCAAGTCGACGCCGGCCATGACCAGCTTCGACGCGAAGTCGTGCCGAAGGTCATGGAATCGAAATTTGACCAGCTTCGCATCAGCCGTCAGCCCTTCCCAGGACGATTGAATGTTATCGAAGCGCCCGCCGCCAGGACTCGGGAACACCAGACCGTCGTCGCTGCCCTGATTCTTCCAGCGTTTCAACACGTCCAGCGCTTCGCCATTTAGGGGTACGTGCCTGGTCTTCTGCGACTTCGCGTTGCCCGCTGTTACCTCCAGCGACTTCCCGGCTAGGTTCACGTCCTCCCATCGCAGGCCGAACAACTCGCCGCGGCGCAGGCCGGTATTCATGGCGACCAGGACCATCGGCATCAGGTGGTCCGTGAAGCCGTCGACGGGCCACAGGGCGCGCCCGTCCCCGCCGCGTTCCTTGCACCACTTGTTCCCTGATTCACGGTGCGCGCGCCGGGATGCCTCGCGCCTCGCCAAGGCGTCGCGCAAGCGCCTTTCCTCGACCTGTGACAGGTAGCGCACGACGTTCCCGGTCGTGACCTTGGACGGCTTCACGCCGGCCAGGGGATGGGTGTCCAGCAGGTGCCATTCGACGGCCTTGGACAGTACGGCCTTGATCCCGGTCAGGTCGCGATTCGTTGTCGCCTTGGACACACCGGCGGTGCGTCGCTGGGTGATGATGCCTTCCACGGCCTTGCGATTGATTTCCGGCAGCGGGGTGCCGGCTAGCGGTTCGAACACCGACAGGACGCGGTTCACGGCTTCCTGTCCACGCTTCAGCTCATGCCGCGCCCAAGTCCGATAGTCGCCATCGACGAACTGGCGCAACGTCAACACGCGCCCACCATTCGGCTTGGCGGCCTCGATGATCGCCAGCGGCGCCCCGTGCTTATCCGCCTCGGCGAGCTTGGCGCGCGCTTTCGCACGGGCGGCCTCCAAGGTGACGGCGGGGTATTTCCCGAGCGCCATATCCCGATTGCGTGCCCAAGTCACGCACCATGACTTCACGCCGGATGGCAACACGCGCAGCGACAGGCCAGGAACTTTGCCGTCGTGCAATCTGTACGCGCTAACCTTCGGGCGCGCGGCTTCAACGTCTTTCATGGACAGCGTGGATGCCATCACTTCCTCCCCATGCCAGCACCATGCCAGCAAACGGGATTGTATCGCGAAGTATCGCGGCGCCGTGCTGCATTACAAATCAATCGTTTACTGCGTAAGCCTTTGAAGACATGGCCCGCCAAATCGCCTTCACACGGCGAGGGTCGCATGTTCGAACCCTGCACCGCCCACCACACAAGGCCAGACCCTTGCACGAAACCCGGCCCTGCGCCGGGTTTTCTGTTTCTGGGTGCAGGCAATGCCACCGGGCGGCCTCAGCCGGACTGTCCTGAAGGCCCCAACTGTCCTCGCGCGGTCCCGGCTTTTTCACGCCGCTCGTCCGACACGATGCAGCCGTCCACCAGGTTGACCGTGCGGTCGCAGGTTTCCGACAGGCGCGGGTCGTGCGTCACCACCAGCACCGCGCATCCGAACTGTTGGTTGAAGCGGCGCAGCAGTTCGAACACCTCCGCCGCCGTCTTCGTGTCGAGGTTTCCGGTCGGTTCGTCCGCCAGCAGCAGGGCCGGCCTGGTGACCAGCGCACGCGCAATCGCCACGCGCTGCTGTTGGCCGCCGGAGAGCTGGTCGGGCCTGCGGTCGACGAACTTTTCCAGCCCCACCGCGGCCAACAGGCCGCGGGCGGTGTCGGTGATCCCGCGGTCCGGCCGGCCATTGGCGACCATCCACGGCATCAGCACGTTCTCCAGCGCGGTGAACGCGTTGATCAGGTGGTGGAACTGGAACACGAAGCCGATGCGGCGCCCGCGCAGCTCGGTGCGGGCTTCATCGTCCATCTCGCGGGTGGGCTCGCCGAGCAGGTGGAGTTCGCCTCCGGTCGGCGAGTCGAGCAGGCCGATCAGGTTGAGCAAGGTGCTCTTGCCGGATCCGGACGGCCCGACCAGCGCGGCGAAGTCCGCGCTGTCCACGCGCAGGTCGACGCCGTGCAGCACCTCCACCTCGTTGGGCTGGCCGATGTTGTAGGACTTGCGCAGGCCTTCCAGGCGCAGCACTTCGCGCGGCTCAACCACGGATCGCCTCCACCGGGTCCATGCGCGAGGCGCGGGAGGCCGGCACGTAGGCGGCCGCCATGCCGGCAACGGTGGCCAGACCCATAGCCGCCGGCACCAGCGCGGGCGGCAGCGGGATGAAGAACAGCTTGGGGCCGAAGTTGTTGAATACCGCCACCAGTCCCAGCCCGGACAGCGCGCCGATCGCCGAACCCGCCAGCCCCAGCACCGCGCCCTGCACCAGGAACACGCGCAGCATCTGCGCGCGACGCGTGCCCATGGCGCGCAGGATGCCGATCTCGCGCGTGCGCTGGGCCACGCTGACCGCCAGCACGCTGGCGATGCCCAGCGCGACCGAGATCGCCACGAACAAGCTGATCATGCGGGTGGACAGGCTCTGCGAGCTCAGCGCGTTCATCAGCTGGGCATTGCTTTCCATCCAGCTCTCGGCCTGCAGCCCGGTGAGTCCGCGCACGCGCGCGGCCACCCGGTCGGCGGCGAACAGGTCCTGCACGGTCACGTCGATCACCGTCACCCCGCCGGGCAGCGCCAGCAGCGACTGCGCCTGCTTGAGGTCGACATAGACGTAGCGCGCGTCGAGCTCGCGCACGCCCAGCTCGAAGATGCCGGCCACGTTGACCACGGCGTCGCGACCGTCACCGGCCTCGAGCCGCAGCTTGCCGCCCAGGCGCAGGCCAAGGTCCTCGGCGAGCTGGCGGCCGACCACGGCATTGCCCGACCCCACTTCGAGACGCCCCTCGACCATGTTCTCGTCGAGCGGGATCACCTGCAGGTAGCGCGGCAGGTCGACGCCCACCACCGCCACCGACTCCACCGCCGCGCCGCGGCGGCCGAAGGCCGGGCCCGACACCAGCGGCGACACCGCGGTGACGCCGGGCAGCCGGTCCAGCACATCGCGCACCTGCAGCCAGTTGTCGATCGGTCGCAGCGATTGCGGGCGCGGATCCTCCAGCACCAGTTGCAGGCTCCCGTCCGGCGCGGGCGCGACCAGGCTGGCCTCACGCGGCGCCTCCACGCGCAGGTGCGCCTGGGTCCCGAGCGTGCGGTCGATGATGTTGTCCTGCAGGCCGGCGATCAGCGCGGTGACGAACACGATCACCGCCACGCCGACGGCGATCCCGAACAGGATCAGCATCGTCTGCGCACGGCCATGGCGCAGGAAGCGCATGGCGATGGTGGACTCGATCCACATGGCGTCAGTCGAACTGGGCCGGCAGCTCGCCGCGGCGGCTGTCGTCACCGGCCTCGGGGGCGGGCTGGCCCTCGATGCGGACGCGGTCGCCGTCTTCGGGCAGCTCTTCCGGCCCGAGGGCGCCCGCGGCGACCACCTGGTCGCCCGCTTCCAGGCCTTCGAGCACCTCGCTCATCGCAAGCCCACGCAGGCCCAGCTGCACCGGACTGCGCTGCACGCGGCCATCGCGCACGCGCAGGACGCTGGCCTGCCCGGATCCGGCCCGGGCATCGAGCAGCGCGTCGTTGGGCACGGCCAGCGCGCGATCGCTGCGGCCGGTGAGGATGGTCGCGGTCACGGTCATGTCCTGGCGCACGTAGTCAGCCGCCGGGTCGATGCGCAGGCGTACGTCGATGGTGCCGCGCGTAGGATCCACGCCCGGCGCGATGTGGTGCACGATGGCGGCGAAGGGCCGGCCGGGGAAGGCATCGGCGATGCAGGTGGCCGACTGGCCGACCGCAATCCGGTCGAGGTTCTTCTCGTCCAGTGCCAGCAGCACCTCGCCGGGCGCATCGCGCGCGATCTCGAGCAGCACGTCGCCGGGATTGACCGTATCGCCCGGCTCCACGTTGCGGATCAGCACGGTGCCGGCGACGGTGGCGCGGATCTCGGCGCGCGCCAGGTCGGCCTCGGTTGCGGCCAGGCGTTCTCGTGCCTGCGCCTCGCGCGCGCCGCCAGCCAGCGCCGACAGCGCCACCTGCGCCTGGTCGGCCGCTGCGCGCGCGGCCACCACGCCCTGCGCGGCCTGTTCGACGTCTTCGCGCGAGACCAACTGCCGCCTGCCCAGCTCACGCCGGCGGGCGAGGTCGCGCTCGGCCTGGGCCAGGTCGGCGCGCGCCTGGCGCAGTCGCGCCTCCGCGTCGGGACGCTCTGCTTCGCGCAGGGTGGCCAGCGCCGCGCGCGCCTCGTCGCGACGCGCTTCCAGGTCGCGCGCGCGCAGGAGCACCAAGACATCGCCGGGCGCAACACGATCGCCTTCCATCACCCGCCGCTCCAGCACCAGCCCGGCGATTTCCGCGCCCACCTGGACGCGCGACAGCGCCGCAATGCGCCCGGTCGCCACCACGTTCTGCACCAGCGGGCCGCTGGCCACCTCGTAGCCGGGCAGCGCAGGCCCACGCATCCGCGCCACGGCCCAGGCGAGCAGCAGCAGGGCCACCACCGCCGCGCCAGCGAGCATCCACGTCCTGCGCCTGGTCCCGTCCGCCATGTACGCACCTTTCGGGAAAGGCGCATCTTCGCCGGAACCCGGTGAAGAGTGGGACTTCGGTTGGATCGCGCGCTACGAAAACAGCCGCTGGCGCGCCTGCCACGCCACGTCCAACTGCTATCCGCCGCGCTCCGGAGGCGCGGGTTTCGCGCCCGAGCGCGCCTCGCGCAAACGGTCGAGCTTGTCCTTGAGCTTGAGCTCCAGCCCGCGTTCGACCGGCTGGTAATACACCCGCTCGCCCATCGCATCGGGGAATCCGGTCTGGTCCAGCGCGACGCCGCCATCGCGGTCGTGATCGTACTGGTAGCCCTTGGCGTAGCCGAGTTCCTTCATCAGCTTGGTCGGCGCGTTGCGCAGGTGCATCGGCACGTCCTGGGTCCCGTACTCGGCCACGTCGCGACGTGCGGCCTTGAACGCCACGTAGGCGGCGTTGGACTTGGCGGTGCTGGCGAGGTAGATCGCCAACTGTCCCAGCGCGAGTTCGCCCTCTGGGCTGCCGAGGCGGTCGTAGGTGTCCCAGGCATCGACGGCCATCTGCAGCGCGCGCGGATCGGCCAGGCCGATGTCCTCGACCGCCATGCGGGTCATGCGCCGCGCCAGGTAGACCGGGTCGCAGCCGCCGTCGAGCATCCGCGCCAGCCAGTACAGCGCCGCGTCGGGATTGGAGCTGCGCACCGACTTGTGCAGCGCCGATATCTGGTCGTAGAACTGCTCACCACCCTTGTCGAAGCGGCGGGTGCGGTCGGCCAGCACCTGCTCCAGCACCGCATCGGTGATCGCGCCGCCCTCGCCCACCAGCTCGGCGGCGATCTCGAGCAGGGTCAGGCCGCGACGCACGTCGCCGTCGGCGGCGACCGCGACCAGGTGCAGCTGCGTATCCTCGATCTGCAGCCCGCGTCCGCCAAGGCCGCGCTCGGTGTCCGCCAGCGCATGCGCAAGCGCGAGGTGGATGTCTTCGGCCGAGACTGCCTCCATCACGTGCACGCGGCAGCGCGAAAGCAGCGCGGAGTTCAGTTCGAATGACGGGTTCTCGGTGGTGGCGCCGACGAACACGATCGTGCCGCGTTCGATATGCGGCAGGAACGCATCCTGCTGCGCCTTGTTGAAGCGGTGCACCTCGTCCACGAACAGCACGGTGCGGCGGCCTTCGGCAAACCGATGCGCGGCTTCGGCCAGCACCTGGCGCACCTCGGGCAGGCCCGAGAGCACGGCCGAGACCGATCGGAACTCGGCGTCGGCATAGCGCGCCAGCAGCAGCGCCAGCGTGGTCTTGCCGCAGCCAGGCGGCCCCCACAGCACCATCGAATGCACGGCGCCGGCCTCGATCGACTGGCGCAGTGCCGAGTCGGGCGAAACCAGCCGGCGCTGGCCCACCATTTCGTCGAGCGTGCGCGGACGTATGCGTTCGGCCAGCGGGCGCAGGGCGTCGCGATCGACCGTGAGCAGGTCGCCGCGTTGATCGGGCGGGGAGGTCCTGGCGCGTGGCACGGCGTGGGGATCAGGCAGGGAACAGGCCGACCACGATAGCAAGACCGACTCGCAGGGCGCGCGAACGCCCGCGTCAGCGCGCCGCGACCCCGAGTTCGTAGTTGACCCGCTGCCAGGCGTTGGCGATGCGGTCGTACAGCGCCTCGATGCGCACCGGCGTATTGCCGTTGCGGCCGAAATCGGCGATGCCCTGGGCGTTGATCCGCAGCAGCCTGCGCCCGCCCTCGACCGTGCTGATGTCGTCGAGCTGAAGTCGCGCCTCGGTGTTGCCGAATTGCCGGTCGAGTTCGACCGCCACGCGCTCCTCGAGCTGGCGTACGAGCGCCGAATCGTTGGGTACTTCGCGCTCGCCGGTCGCGACCCCGCCGATCAGGATCCGCGGATAGCCGGCGCTGGCGAACGTGGTGTCGTAGAGCGTGCTGAACCGGAACCCGATCCAGTCGGCATCATCCCCCAGCCGCACGCGCCCCTGACCGCTGACGGTGCGGTCGCTCACGCTGGCGATGGCGACATCGAACGACTCGATGGCCACTGCGATCGAAGCCGTATTCATCTGTTCCGCCAGCGCGGCGACGACCACCGCGGCCACCGCATTGTCCAGCGCCTCGTCGCCGCTGGTCGCAAGACGCTGCGGTACGGACGCCGACACATGGACCGGCGACGTCGCCACCGGGGTCGACTGCGCCAGCGCGGGCAGCGTCGCCAGGCAGGCGGTGATTAACAGCAGCCGGGCGTCGTAGCGGCGTCGGATCATCGGTTGCGGTTGCCCGTGCATGCGTCTCCCTGTGTCCGGCGCCGCCAGCGCCGAGCCGGTCAGCCCTCGCCGACCACGTCCACGCCCGCCGGCGGCGTGTAGGTGAACGTGTCGGCGGAAAATGCGGGATTGCGCTTCCAGCCGCTGAACCGGATCTGCGTGCGCTGGCCGAGCGCGTCGACAATCTCCATCCGCGCCAGGCCGGTATCGCCCATGCCCAGTCGCGCGCTCTGGAATGCGGCCTCCTCGGCGTTCTGCTTCGGCTTCAGGACCAGCCACTGCAGTCCGTCCGATTCACCGTCTTCCTCGACCAGGAAATCCCGGTCAAGGCGGGCCGGGTCGAGCAGTGCGGCGAGCGGGCTGTCCTGTTCGGCGCTGCCCTGTGGGCGCCGGCTGACCTGCTCGAGGTCCGGATCGTAGACCCAGACGGTCTTGCCGTCGGCCACGATCAGCTGCGGATAGGGCTTCTCGTATTCCCAGCGGAACAGGCGCGGCGCCGACAGCGCGACGCGACCGCTGGACGACTCGCGGACGCGGCCGTTGTCGTCGAAGACCTGCTGGGTGAACTGCCCGTCCAGGCCCTTGAGCCCACGGGTGAAGCTGTCGAGCTGCTCGCGCGCGCCGGCGTGCGCGGCACCGGCCAGCAGGGCGATTGCGACAAGCAGCCAGCGGCAATTGCGGATCATGGAAGGCGGTCCTCGGGGATGGGTAGCGCAAGTCTGCAAACAGCAAGCTGAACAAGCACTTCGCCCATCCAGTTCAAGACAACGGGAACCGGGGTGGAAGACGGACGAGTACCGGATAAGGGAGTCCGCGCTGCGCGCGCCCCCATCCCGGCCTTCCACCGCAGGCGGGGGAAGGAGAAGAGCGTGCTCACGTGCGTCGCCCCTCTCCGCGGCTTGCTCCCTCCCCCGCCTGCGGGGGAGGAGAGCAGCGTGATCGCGCCCTTCCTGCTCCCTCCCCCGCCTGCGGGGGAGGGCCGGGGTGGGGGCAACAGCCGACACGATCTCCGGCGTCGCGACGCTCCTACTTGGGCGGCGGGGGTGCGAGGACGGAGCGGTCGCCGTTGTGCTCGGGCGCGGACACCACGCCGGCCGCCTCCATCGCCTCGACCAGGCGCGCGGCGCGGTTGTAGCCAATCTTCAAGCGCCGCTGCACGCCGGAGATCGACGCACGCCGCGTCTCGGTGACGATCTTCACCGCCTCGTCGTACAGCGGATCGGACTCGTCGCCCGCTGCGCTGCCGGCCTCGGGTAGTCCGGTCGCGCCGATCGTGCTGCCGTCGTACATGGTCTGCGCCTCGTCGAGCACGCCTTCGACGTAATCCGGGCCGCCGCCGCTCTGCTTGAGGTGCTCGACCACGCGGTGCACCTCCTCGTCGGAGACAAAGGCGCCGTGCACGCGTTCGGGCAGCGCCGTGCCTGGCGGCAGGTAGAGCATGTCGCCATGGCCAAGCAGGGTCTCGGCGCCGGACTGGTCGAGGATGGTGCGCGAATCGATCTTGCTCGAGACCTGGAACGCGATGCGCGTGGGAATGTTGGCCTTGATCAGGCCGGTGATCACGTCCACCGACGGACGCTGCGTGGCCAGGATCAGGTGGATGCCGGCGGCGCGCGCCTTCTGCGCCAGGCGCGCGATCAGTTCCTCGACCTTCTTGCCGACGATCATCATCATGTCGGCGAATTCGTCGATGAAGATGACGATGAACGGCAGCGTCTCCAGCGGCTCGGCGACCTCGCTGGACTCGGGGTTCGGGCGGAACAGCGGGTCGAGCAGCGGCTGGCCGGCTTCCTGCGCCTCGCGCACCTTCTTGTTGAAGCCGGCGAGGTTGCGCACGCCCACCGCGCTCATCAGCTTGTAGCGCCGCTCCATCTCGGCCACGCACCAGCGCAGGCCGTTGCCGGCCTCCTTCATGTCGGTGACCACCGGCGCCAGCAGGTGCGGGATGCCCTGGTAGACGCTGAGCTCCAGCATCTTCGGGTCGATCATCAGCATCCGCAGGTCCTTTGCGGAGGCCTTGTACAGCAGGCTCAGCACCATCGCGTTGACCGCAACCGACTTGCCCGAACCGGTGGTGCCGGCGACGAGCAGGTGCGGCATGCGCGCAAGATCGGCCACGGTCGGGCGGCCGGCGATGTCCTTGCCCAGCGCCAGGGTCAGCGGGCTGGTGGCCTTGTCGTATTCCTTCGAGCGCAGCAGCTCGCTGAGATAGATCATCTCGCGATGGGTGTTGGGCGTTTCCAGGCCGATCACCGCCTTGCCCGGGATCACGTCGACCACGCGCACCGACTTCACCGAAAGCCCGCGTGCGATGTCCTTGTCCAGCGAACTGATCTGGCTGACCTTGATGCCCGGCGCGGGCTCGATCTCGAAGCGGGTGATGACCGGGCCGGGATAGGCGCCGACCACCTGCGCGTCGATGCGGAAATCCTTGAGCTTGAACTCGATCTGCCGGGACAGCGTCTCCAGCGTGCCCTCGTCGTAGCCCTTGACCTGCGGCTTTGGATCATCCAGCAGGGCCAGCGGCGGGATGCCGCTGCCGTCGCCGACGTGGAACAGCGGGATCTGCTGCTCGCGCCGTGCCCGGTCGCTCTTTTCCACCACCGGTGCCGGCGGTGGTTCGATCCTGACCTTCTCGCGCTTGGCGCGCAGCTCGGTGTCGACCTTGCGCGTTTCCACGCGCTCGGCGCGACGCTCGTGCGCCTCCATGCGGTCGGCCGCCTGCTTGCGGCCGCGGCGCAGCAGCTCCGGCAGCCTCAACACCCAGCCACCGACACGGTCGGCCACGGCCAGCCACGACAGCCCGGTGGCCAGGGTCACCGACACCAGCAGCAGCGCGAGCAGGAACAGGTTGCCGCCCAGTGCGCCGAAGCCGCGGTCGAGCGAGTTGCCGACCAGCCGCCCGAGGATGCCGCCACCGCCCTGCGGCATGCCTTCGACATTGCCCAGCCGCAGGTACAGCATCCCGGTGCCCGCCACCACGAAGCCGACGATGCCGACCAGGCGCAGCGCCGGACCGAAATCGACCCGGCCGTCGCCGTCCGAATCCATGCCGAACAGGGCGATCCAGGCGATCGCGCCCAGGATCAGCGGCAGCAGGTAGGCGACGTAGCCGGTCAGGCCCAGCAGGATGTCGGCGATGCGCGCGCCGACCGGGCCACCGGCGTTGTGCAGCTCGCTGGCCACGCCGCCGCCGGAGGCGACAAACCAGCCCGGGTCGTCGGG
The DNA here is from genome assembly GCF_054072655.1 of Luteimonas sp. A482. Classification (NCBI taxonomy): domain Bacteria; kingdom Pseudomonadati; phylum Pseudomonadota; class Gammaproteobacteria; order Lysobacterales; family Lysobacteraceae; genus Luteimonas; species Luteimonas sp. A482. The sequence goes on along the minus strand of NZ_JBSVRO010000001.1, from coordinate 1,558,900 downwards.
CGAATGCGTGGCCAGGCACACCAGCAGGTACAGCAGCAGCGGCGCGATCAGGATCATCGCGATGTCGCGCAGCAGACGCTGCCGGCGCGGGTCCGGCGGCGCGGCTTCTTTCGCCGTCGCGCGCGGGCGCTTGCCGCGTTCAGGAATCGCGCGTGCCACCGTCATCCACTGCCTTAGGAAACCGACCCAATGCCTTGATCTTAATTCAAAGGTCCAGCGATTGCAGGGCCGGATGCACAAGCCGCCCGGCCTCGACGTTGACGCCGCGCAGCAGCGCCGGGTGTCCGCGCCAGTCGCCCGAGGCCAGACGGTCGACCCAGGGCAGGATCGCCGCGCAGATCGCCTCGGAGCTGGTCCGCGGTACCGCACCGGGCATGTTGGTCACGCAGAAGTGGGTGACCCCCTCCTCCACGTAGGTCGGCGCCTGCCAGGTGGTCGGGCGCGAGGTCTCGAAGCAGCCGCCCTGGTCGATGGCGATGTCGACCAGCACGCTGCCGTCCTCCATCGCCCGGACCATCTCGCGCGTGAGCACGTGCGGGGCGACCGCGCCGGTCACCAGCACTGCACCGATCACCAGGTCGGCCGACGCCACCTCACGCGCGACGAGGTCGTCATAGGGATGCAGGGTGGTGACGTTCTGGCCAACGCGCATCATCGCGTCGCGACGATCCTGGCGCGTCTCGAACACCACCACGTTGGCGCCGCCCGCCGCGGCGGCAGCGACCGCCGCGCCACCCGCCTGGCCGGCGCCGAACACCACCACCTTGCCGCGCGGGGTCGACGGCAGCCCGCCAAGCAGGGTGCCCTTGCCGCCCAGTGGCTGGTGCAGGTAGGCGGTGCCAAGCTGCACCGCGATCCTGCCGGCAATCGTCGACATCGGCGCCAGCAAAGGCAGCTCGCCGCTGTCGAGCTCGACGGTCTCGAACGCGATGCCGGTCAGGCCGATGTCGAGCAGGCGCCGCGCCAGCACCGGGTCGGGCGCCAGATGCAGGTAGCAGAACAGGAGGTGGTGTTCGCGCAGCAGGGCCAGGTCGCCATCGACCGGCTCCTTGACCTTGACGATCAGTTCGCCCTGCCCGTAGAGGGTCGCGGCATCGGGCGCGATGCGCGCACCGAGGCGCTCGTACTCCGCGTCCGCGAAGCCGGACAGCAGCCCGGCACCTTGTTCGATCCACACCGCATGGCCGCGTCGCACCAGGTCGCCAACCGCCGCCGGGACCAGCGCGACGCGACCTTCGAGCGCCTTGGTTTCCTTCGGTACCCCGATGCGCATGCGTCCGCTCCGATGCCGTTGTCCGCGTGGTCAGGGCCTGCGAAAAACCGCGCAGCACGTGCAAGGTTCCGGAGGAAGCCGTGCGCCCGGCGCGACGCGCGATGGACGCTGCGTTTCGCCGGCAGGGCCTGTTCGCGCCTTGTGTTGCCGCCGTCACGACGCCAAGCTATGAGCTTCGATACGCCGCGACTTCACGACCTGCGAGTATACATGTCACTTTCCGCACCCCGGCACATCCGCCTTGTCATCCTCGGTTCCGGCCCTGCCGGCTGGACCGCCGCCGTCTACGCCGCGCGCGCCAACCTCAAGCCCGTGGTCATCACCGGCCTGCAGATGGGCGGGCAGCTGATGACCACGACCGAGGTCGACAACTGGCCGGGCGACGCCCACGGCCTGCTCGGCCCGGACCTGATGGCGCGCATGCAGGCGCATGCCGAACGCTTCGAGACCGAGGTGGTGTTCGACCACATCCACACCGCCGACCTGTCGCAGCGTCCGTTCCGCCTGGTCGGCGACAGCGGCAGCTACACCTGCGACGCGCTGGTGATCGCGACCGGCGCCACCGCGAAGTACCTGGGGCTGGAGTCGGAGGAGGCGTTCATGGGCCGCGGCGTGTCCGCCTGCGCCACCTGCGACGGCTTCTTCTACAAGGACCAGGACGTGGCCGTGGTCGGCGGCGGCAACACCGCGGTCGAGGAAGCGCTGTACCTGTCCAACATCGCCCGCAAGGTCTACCTGGTGCACCGCCGCGACACTCTGCGCGCGGAAAAGATCATGCAGGACAAGCTGATGACGAAGGTCGCGGCCGGCAAGATCGAGACGGTCTGGCACCACGTGGTCGACGAAGTCCTGGGCAACGACGCCGGGGTGACCGGCATGCGCCTGAAGTCGGTGCAGGACGGGAGCACGCGCGAGATCGACGTGCACGGCTTCTTCGTCGCCATCGGCCATACGCCCAACACCGCCCTGTTCGAAGGCCAGCTGGCGATGAACAGCGGCTACCTCGACATCCGATCGGGCCTGGCCGGCGGCGCCACCGAAACCTCGGTCAAGGGCGTGTTCGCCGCGGGCGATGTCGCCGACCAGGTCTATCGCCAGGCCGTCACCTCCGCCGGCTTCGGCTGCATGGCGGCGCTGGATGCGGAGCGGTTCCTCGACAAGGGCGCTTAGCCGCGGTCGCGGACTGCCCGCGGCGGTTCGTGCCACTCGCACGGACGCGCTGCCGGCCCTCGCGAGCACCCTGGACGGGCTTGCAAGCGTCTGGCGGCAATCCGGGTCCCCCACTGACCGGTCCTCGCGGCTGCAAAGCACCTCGTCGGAATCACAGCGGGACAACATGCCGGACCTGCGGATACATCGACGACTTTCGGACATCCCAGCGCTGGCCTGGGACGCCCTGCACGATGGCAATCCCTTCGTCGCCCATGCTTTCCTCTCGGGGCTCGAAGACACCGGCTGCCTGCGCGCGGACTGGGGCTGGACGCCGCACCATGTCGCACTCTGGGACGGCGAGCGTCTGCTCGCGGCCGCACCCGCGTACCTGAAGCACAACTCGCACGGCGAGTTCGTGTTCGACCATGCCTGGGCGCATGCGTACGCGCAGCACGGGCAGGACTACTTCCCCAAGCTGCTGTGCGGCGTGCCCTACTCGCCCGTCACCGGCCCACGGCTGCTGGCACCAACGGCGCAGCTGCGGGCCGCGCTCGCCGACGTGCTGGTTGCGGAAGCGGGGCGGCTGTCGCTGTCATCCGCCCACGTCAACTTCCACACCGGCGTGGAGAACACGGACTTCGGCGCGGACTGGCTCGCGCGCACCGACATCCAGTACCACTGGCGCAACGACGCTGGCTGGTCGGACTTCGACGACTACCTCGCGGCGATGGACCACAAGCACCGCAAGAACATCCGCCAGGAGCGGGCGAAGGTGGCGCGCGCCGGCATCGGCTTCCGCACCGTGCACGGCGACGACGCCAGCGCAGCCGATCTGGCCACGATGCACGGCTTCTACCTGCAGACCTTTGCCGAATACGGCAACTCGCCGGCGCTGACGCAAGGCTTCCTGCAGCACCTCGCCGCGACCATGCCCGATCGGCTGGTGATGTTCTTCGCCGTGCACGAGGGCAAGGACGTCGCCGGGGCGCTTTGCCTGCGCGGTGGCGACACGCTGTACGGGCGCTACTGGGGCGCCATCGCCACCCTGCCCGGCCTGCACTTCGAGACCTGCTATTACCAGGGGATCGACTACTGTCTGCGCGAGGGCCTGCGCGTGTTCGAACCCGGCGCGCAGGGCGAGCACAAGATCGCGCGAGGCTTCCTGCCGACCTTCGTGCACAGCCGGCACTGGATCGCGGACCCGCGCTTCCGCGAGGCGCTTTCGGCCTGGTGTGGGGAAGAGCGCACGGTGGTCGAACGCAACAAGCGCTGGCTCGACCAGCGATCGCCCTTCCGGAACACCCCCGCCAACCCGTAGGAGCGGCTTCAGCCGCGACCACCGCGCCAGGACCACCGACAGCTCTCCACGCCCACGATCGCTCGACCGGGTGGCTGTGCTGCCGCTCGCGGCTGAAGCCGCTCCTACAATGGGGGCGTGAGCCTGCATCTGCCGCGACTGGGTGACGATCCGAACGCGCCGTTCCCCGACGCGTCGACCGCGTTGCGCCAGCCCGATGGCCTGCTCGCCTATGGCGGCGACCTGTCCGCGCCGCGGTTGCTCAACGCCTACCGGCACGGCATCTTCCCGTGGTATTCGGACGGGCAGCCGATCCTGTGGTGGTCACCGGACCCGCGCATGGTGTTCGGCACCGACGCGGTGCGGCTGTCCTCGCGCTTCCGGCGCAGCCTGCGCCGGTCGCCTTGGGTGGCAAGGGCCGATACCGCCTTTGAACGGGTCATCGGCCGCTGCGCCAGCGCACCCCGCGCGGGACAGGCGGGCACATGGATCACGCCACCGATGTGCGAGGCCTACCTGCACCTGCACCGGCTCGGCCATGCGCACAGCGTCGAGGTGTTCGCCGATGCCGCGCCGGACGCCGCGCTCGTCGGCGGAATCTACGGAGTCGCGGTGGGGCGGATGTTCTTCGGCGAGAGCATGTTCAGCGATGCCTCCGGCGGCTCCACCGCTGCGCTGGCGGCACTGGCGCACTGGCTGCACGGACGCGGCTGGCCGCTGATCGACGCACAGGTGGAAAACGCACACCTGCTCAAGCTGGGCGCGATGCACATGCCGCGCGCCGCGTTCCTGGACGTGGTCGCGGGGCTGGTCGAGACGCCCGAAGCCGCCGGCCCCTGGACTTCCGGTTTCGGCGAGTTGCCGCTGCACAATCTCGGGAAATGAACGTCGCGCGCCAGCTGCGGCTTTGCATCAACAGTGCGCCCGTGTCAGAATGCCACGCTTATTTTCGAGGCAGTGGCGCGCCCGCAACCACTGGCAACAGGACGCATGGCGAAAGACGACGTCATTGAATTCGAAGGCACGATCTCCGAAACCCTCCCGAACACCATGTTCCGGGTGAAGCTGGAGAACGGGCACGAGATCATCGCGCATATTTCTGGACGTATGCGCAAGAACTACATCCGCATCCTGACCGGTGACAAGGTCAAGGTCGAGATGACCCCCTACGACCTCACCAAGGGTCGCATCACCTACCGCATGAAGTAATCCGGCCCACCGGCCGGTCGCGCCGCGCCGCGGCGCATGCCTCCTGCACCACGCCCGACGGCGTGCCACCACACCCGGATGCCCCCTGCCATCAGTCGCATGGCGGGACGGGCATGCCGCGCCTATGCTTCCGGCATCCACCTGATGGAGTTGCCCGATGCAAAGGCCCGCCCTGGTCCGTACCCTCGCCCTGTCCCTGGCGCTTGCGCTCGCGGCTCCGGCCGTCTTTGCACAACAGGCGCAAACAGCCGCCGAGACCGTGCGGAGCGAGAGCCAGCGGCTCAACGCGTGGTTCGCGCAGAAGTACGAGGAAGAGCTGCGTTTCAGCCCGATCAGCCTCACCTTCCTCGGCCGCAAGGAGCTCTACGACAAGCTAGACGACATGTCCGAGCAGGCGATGGACCAGCAGCTGGCGTGGCGCAAGGCCACGGTGGTCGAGATGGAGGCGAACTTCGACCGCGACGCGCTCGACGACGAGGCCAAGCTATCCTGGGACCTGTGGAAGCTGCAGTACGAGAACGCTGCCGCGGCCAACCAGTACCGGCGCAATGTCTACGTGTTCAACCAGATGCAGGGCGCGCAGTCGTTCCTGCCGACGTTCCTGATCAACTTCCACAAGGTTGAAACCGAGGCCGACTACCTGGCCTACCTCGCCCGCCTGCAGGAAGCGCGACGCGCGATGACGCAGATGCTCGAGCTGGCCCGGCGCAACGCCGGCGACGGCTACCGCATGCCCCGGTTCGCCTACGACGGCGTGCTCAGGGAGGCGCGCGCGGTGATCACCGGCGCGCCATTCGACGAGGGCAAGGACTCGGCGCTGTGGGCAGACCTGCAGGCCAAGGCCGCAAGCCTGGTGAAGGCCGGCGCCATTGATGCCGCCCGCGCCACCGCACTCCAGGCGCAGGCGCGCCAGGCGCTGCTGGACAACATCCAGCCCGGCTATCGCGAACTGATCGCGTGGGCGGAGGCCGACCGTGCCAACGCCATCGACAATCCCGCAGGCGTCGGCAGCACCCAGGCCAACGGTGCGGATTACTACCGCCACCAGCTGCGGATGCACACCACCACCGACCTCGACGCCGATGCGGTGCACCAGATCGGCCTGGACGAGGTCAAGCGCATCCATGGCGAAATGGAGGCGCTGATGAAGCGGGTCGGCTTCGAGGGCGACCTGCAGGCGTTCTTCCGGCACATCTCGACCGACCCCAAGTTCAAGTACCCCGACACCGACGCCGGCCGCCAGGCCTACATCGACGACGCCACGCGCGCGATCGACAACATCAAGAAGGTGCTGCCGCAGTACTTCGGCCTGCTGCCGAAGGCCGACCTGGTGGTCAAGCGCGTCGAGCCCTTCCGCGAACAGCCCGGCGCCGCGCAGCACTATTTCCCCGGCACCGCCGACGGCTCGCGCCCGGGCGTGTACTACGCGCACCTGTCCGACATGAACTCGATGCCCAAGCCTGAGCTCGAGGTCATTGCCTACCACGAGGGCCTGCCGGGCCACCACATGCAGATCTCGATCGCTCAGGAACTCACCGGCGTTCCCGAGTTCCGCACCCAGGCGCGTTCGACTGCCTATTCGGAAGGCTGGGGCCTGTATGCGGAGTGGCTGGCCCGGGAAATGCCGGGGACCTACGTCGACCCCTATTCCGAGTACGGCCGGCTGGCTTCCGAGCTGTGGCGGGCAGTGCGTCTGGTCGTGGACACCGGCCTGCACGCCAAGGGCTGGACCGAGCAGCAGGCGGTGGAGTACTTCAGCACCAATTCCGCGACGCCCGAGGCCGCGATCCGCTCGGAGATCCAGCGCTACATCACCTGGCCGGGCCAGGCCACGGCCTACAAGATCGGCATGATCCGCATCCAGGAACTGCGCCGGAAGGCCGAGGCCGAACTTGGCGACCGCTTCGACATCCGCGGCTTCCACGACGCCGTGCTCGGCGGCGGCGCCCTGCCCCTGAACCTGTTGGAGCGACGCGTGGACCAGTGGGTCGTGGCACGCAAGGCAGGCTAATCCACCCGGCCCGCGACCGTAGGCGCGGGACCCTGGAAGGCCAAAAGACAGAAGGTTCTTCGCGCAGTCGGGGAGCAGACAAAAAAAGGTTCCTCTCCCAATCAAAGGGAGAAGGTGAACACAATTGCTGGAAGTCCGGCGCAGGCTTCGAATGGACGCCGCGCCCTGTCGAGCGGGAATCGCTTTTCGCTCGGTCAGGGCATCCTGCCCCGACTCGCGCGCAAAACATCCATGTTTTGCTTGCCGCGATCCCCGCTCGCCAGGGCACGGCTCACTGCGACTGGTGCTGCGATGCTTCGGTGGGAGCTTTTTTCGAAGCCGCGACAGCGACTCGCCGATGGTCGTCCCTGGCCGGGGGTTGCGGAAAGCAGCGCATGGATGCGCTGCGGCGGCGAGTCAGCCATGGATGGCTGACCGAGCCGGGGAGCAACCCCCGGCCCGGAACGACTCCCGGACGCAGGCCTGATCGCGCCTACCCGGCGGACTCCCCTCGAATGGGAGAAGAAACAAAAAAAAGGCGGCCCCTGCGGGCCGCCTTTTTTACACGCGCGCCGGCAACGGGCCGGGCGCCAGATGCCGCGTGTGCAGCTACACCGTCGCCGGCAACAGCTTCTCCGGCTCGGGGAAGCTCTCGACCACCAGTGCGTTGTCCTTGACGTCGATGCTGACGCGGCCGCCGTTGGCGAGCTTGCCGAACAGCAGTTCGTCGGCCAGCGGGCGCTTGACCTTGTCCTGGATCACGCGCGACATCGGCCGGGCGCCCATCTGCGGGTCGAAGCCGTGCGAGGCCAGCCACTCACGCGCCGCCGGTGTGGCCGACATCGCCACGTTCTTCTCGTGCAGCTGGGTTTCCAGTTCGATCAGGAACTTGTCCACCACGCGCAGGATATGGTCCATGCCCAGCGACTGGAACTGCACGATCGCATCGAGGCGGTTGCGGAATTCCGGGCTGAAACCCTTGCGGATCACTTCCATCGCGTCGGTGCTGTGGTCCTGGTGGGTGAAGCCGATCGAGCGCCGCGCCGCCTGGGCGGCCCCGGCATTGGTGGTCATCACCACGATCACGTTGCGGAAGTTCGCCTCACGGCCGTTGGTGTCGGTCAGCACGCCCCGGTCCATCACCTGCAGCAGGATGTTGAAGATGTCCGGGTGCGCCTTCTCCACCTCGTCCAGCAGCAGCACGCAGTGCGGCGTCTTGACGATCTTCTCGGTCAGCAGGCCGCCCTGGTCGAAGCCGACGTAGCCCGGAGGCGCGCCGATCAGACGACTGACCGAATGTGGCTCCATGTACTCGGACATGTCGAAGCGCACCAGCTCGATCCCGAGCTGCAGCGCGAGCTGGCGGGTGACCTCGGTCTTGCCCACGCCGGTCGGGCCGGCGAACAGGAAGTTGCCGATCGGCTTGTCCGGGTTGGCCAGGCCGCTGCGCGAGAGCTTGATCGCCGAGGTCAGCATTTCGATCGCCGGATCCTGGCCGAAGATCACCATCTTCAGGTTGCGCTCCAGGTGTTCGAGCACGTCCTTGTCCGAGGCGCTGACCTGCTTGGTCGGAATGCGCGCCATCTTGGCCACGATGGCCTCGACCTCCTCGACGTCAATCAGGGTCTTGCGCATGTCCGGCGGCAGCAGCCGCTGGCGCGCGCCGGCCTCGTCGATCACGTCGATCGCCTTGTCCGGCAGCAGCCGGTCGCCGATGTGCTTGACCGACAGGTCGACCGCCGCCTGCAGCGCCTCGTCCAGATACCGGACGTCATGGTGCTCTTCGTACCTCGACTTCAGGCCGCGCAGGATCTCGTAGGTTTCGCCCACGGTCGGCTCGACGATGTCGATCTTCTGGAAGCGGCGCGCCAGCGCGCGGTCCTTCTCGAAGATGCCGCGGTATTCCTGGAACGTGGTCGAGCCGATGCAGCGCAGCTCGCCGGAGGCCAACGCCGGCTTGATCAGGTTCGAGGCGTCCATGGTGCCGCCCGACGCCGAGCCGGCGCCGATGATGGTGTGGATCTCGTCGATGAACAGGACCGCGCCCGGGTGCTTCCTGATCGCCGACAGCACCGCCTTGAGCCGCTTCTCGAAATCGCCGCGGTACTTGGTACCGGCCACCAGCGCGCCCAGGTCGAGCGAATAGATGGTCGCGTCGGCCAGCACCTCCGGCACCTCGCCATGCACGATGCGGCGCGCCAGGCCCTCGGCGATCGCGGTCTTGCCCACGCCGGCCTCGCCCACGTACAGCGGGTTGTTCTTGCGCCGGCGGCACAGCACCTGGATGGTGCGTTCGATCTCATCGGCGCGACCCACCAGCGGGTCGATGCGGCCTTCGCGGGCCATGGCGTTGAGGTCGGTGGCGAACTCGGCCAACGCATCGCCCTTGGCCTCGCCTTCGGCGCCTTCGACGCGCGCGGCTGCATCCTCGCCGCCCTGCTCGGGCGCCTCGCCGCCGGTCTTGGCGATGCCATGGGACATGTAGTTGACGACGTCCAGGCGGCTGACGTCCTGCTGGTGCAGGAAGTAGACCGCGTGCGAGTCCTTCTCGCCGAAGATCGCCACCAGCACGTTGGCGCCGGTGACCTCCTTCTTGCCGGAGGACTGGACGTGGTAGACCGCCCGCTGCAGCACGCGCTGGAAGCCCAGCGTGGGCTGGGTGTCGCGGCCGTCGTCGTCGGGGAGTTTGGAGACCGAAGTCAGGATGGCCTGCTCCAGGTCGCCGCGCAGGCGGGTGAAGTCCGCGCCGGTGGCCTTGAGCACGGCCTCGGCGGACGGGTTGTCGAGCAGTGCAAGCAGCAGATGCTCGACCGTCATGTACTCGTCACGCGCCTCGCGGGCGCGCTTGTAGCACTGGCCGATGCTGTACTCGAGATCCTTGCTGAACATGGGAGGTAACCTCCAGGGAACTGCAGCCTGTATGGGGCCGCGTCTCTGGCTTTTCCATGCCCGGCCTTCGGCCCCTTTTAGGCCTTTTCCATGGTGCAGAGCAAGGGGTGCTGGTTGAGCCGGGCATATTCGTTCACTTGCGCGACCTTGGACTCGGCAACCTCCCGGCTGAACACGCCGCAGACACCGCGTCCGCGCGTGTGGACGTGCAGCATGACCTGGGTGGCGCGCTCCAGGTCCAGGCTGAAAAAGCGCACCAGGACCTCGACCACGAAGTCCATCGGGGTGTAGTCGTCGTTCAGCAGCAGCACCGAATACAGCGGTGGCCGCGCCAACTCCGGCTTGCTGGTCTCGACGACGGTGCCGTGTTCGTGTTCGGGATGCTTGCGGGTCATCGGGCAATTATACGGACGCGGCGTGGCCTGCCGGTCGATACGCGGCGGCATGGACGCCGTGCCGGCCGGCGCGAGACAATCCACGTCCAATCCACAGGGGGCTGTCATGAAACACCGTATTCCGCTGATGCTGACCATCGGGGTGCTGGCCGCCCTGCTTTCCCTGCCCGCATGGGCCGATATGTCCGTGGCCAAGCGCCTGGACGCGCGCGGCGTGACCTATACGGTGGACGAGGACGGCGACTACAAGGTGGTCTACAACTATGCCGACGAGGGCCGCACCCAGCTCGCCTTCGTGTCGGGCACAACCGAGGACATCGCCGGCTTCCGCATCCGCGAGGTATTCGCCCCGGCCGCTCGGGTAGGCCAGGACGGCATCAACGGCGCCCGCGCCCTGGCCCTGCTCGAAGACAGCCGCACGCAGAAGCTGGGGGCCTGGGAAATCGTCGGCGACGCGCTGTACTTCGTCATCAAGCTGCCCGACAGCGTCGACGCGGCCGCGCTGGAGGCGGCGATGGACATCGCCGCGCAGGTGGCCGACGACAAGGAAATCGAGTTCAGCGGCGACCGCGACGAACTCTGACGCATGAGCTACCGCGAAGGCCGCTTCTGGCAACCTGACGTGACCGTGGCCACGGTCGTGGTCGACGGTGGCCGGCTGCTGTGCGTGGAGGAGCGGGTGCAGGGTCGGCTGGTGCTCAACCAGCCGGCCGGCCATCTGGAACCGGACGAGAGCCTGATGGACGCGGCGCTGCGCGAGACCCGCGAGGAAACCGGCTGGGACGTGCGGCTGACGGCCTTCATCGGAGCCTATCAGTGGAAGGCCCCGGAAAGCGGGCGCCATTACCTGCGCTTCGCCTTCGCGGCGGAGCCGGTCGGGCATGACCCGGGCCGCACGCTGGACGAGGGCATCGAGCGCGCGCTGTGGCTGGCGCCGTCGGAGCTGCGGGGTGAATCGGCGCGCCATCGCAGCCCGCTGGTCTGGCAGGTGGTGGCCGACCACCTGGCTGGCAGCCGGCATCCGCTGTCGCTGCTGCAGAACATGGGATGAGCGGTCCGCAGGTCATCGTCGGCATGTCCGGCGGGGTCGATTCCTCGGTCGCCGCGCTGCTGCTGCGCGACGCCGGTACTCCGATCGCCGGGCTGTTCATGCAGAACTGGGCAGAGGATGGCAGCGGGGAATGCCGCGCCGAGGACGACCGCCGCGATGCGGTCGCGGTCTGCGGCAGGCTGGGCATCCCGATCCACTTCCGCGATTTCTCGGCCGAGTACTGGAGCGGCGTGTTCGAGCATTTCATCGCCGAATACGCGGCCGGCCGCACGCCCAACCCCGACGTGCTGTGCAACCGCGAGATCAAGTTCCGGCATTTCCTGGATGCGGCCCGCATGTTGGGCGCAGAGAAGATCGCGACCGGGCACTACGCCGCGGTGGCGCACGATCGTGGCCAGTGGCGGCTGCTGCGCGCCGCCGACCGCGGCAAGGACCAGACCTACTTCCTGCACCAGCTCGGGCAGGAGCAACTGGCGGCCACGGTGTTCCCGCTGGGCGGACTGCCCAAGAGCGACGTGCGCACGATTGCCCGCGACGCGGGCCTGCCCACCGCGGACAAGAAGGATTCCACCGGCATCTGCTTCATCGGCGAGCGCGATTTCCGCAGCTTCCTGTCGCAGTACCTTCCCGCCCGGCAAGGCGAGATGCAGACGCCTGACGGACGCGTGGTCGGTTTCCACCAGGGCGTGTTCTATTTCACCCTCGGCCAGCGTGAAGGCCTGCAGCTGGGGGGCCTGCGCGGTTTCGACGCCGCGCCCTGGTACGTGGTCGGCAAGGATGTCGCGCGCAACGTGCTGGTGGTTGACCAGGGCAGCGACAGCCCATATCTCAGATCGACACGGCTGTGGAGCGAGCCGGCGCACTGGATCGGCGGAACCCCGCCGGCGCGCCGCTTCGAATGCACGGCCCAGACCCGTTACCGGCAACAGGAGGAACCCTGCCAGGTGAGCATCGACGAATCCAGCGGCAGCCTCGAAGTGCAATTCCGCAATCCGCAGCGCGCGGTCACGCCCGGCCAGTCCGTGGTGCTCTACAACGGCGACGCCTGCCTGGGCGGCGCCGTCATCGCCGCCACCGACGCCGCGCTCGAGCGCCGCCTGCGCGGGGCCGCGGCATGATCGACGACCGCGTCCTCGCCCTGGCCGGCCTGGTGCAGGCGCTCAAGCAGGTGCGCCGCATCGCCGACACCGGCCAGGCCGACGCCAGCGTGCTGGCCACTTCGCTCGAGAGCGTGTTCCGCATCGATGCCGCCTCGCCCGAAGAGGTCTACGGCGGCGCGCGCAACCTGCGTCCGGGCCTGCTGTTGCTGCGCGATTACCTCACCAACGAGGGCGACGACCCGCAGTTGCCAAAGCTCGCCCTTGCGGTGACCCAGCTCGAACGCCGCTTCGTTGCCGACGACGAGGTCGCCGAACGCGTGCATGAAGGCATCCTCGCCATCCGCACCGAGGCCGAGCGCCTGGGCAGCAGCCATCCGGAGGTGCTGTCCGCCCTGGGCGGCCTCTATGCCGAGACCGTCAGCCAGCTGCGGCCCAAGGTCATGGTCCAGGGCAACCCGCACTACCTGGGCCAAGCCGGGGTGGTGGCCGAGATCCGCGCCATCCTGCTCTCGTCGCTGCGCTCGGCGGTGCTGTGGCGCCAGCTTGGCGGCAGCGTGTGGGACGTATTCCTGCGCAAACGCGCGCTGCTGCAGTCGATCGAGGGCTGGCTGGACTGAGGGTGGCTGTTCCTGCGTGACCCGGCTGGCCGGGTGTGCTGGGGCTGCTCGCGGCTGAAGCCGCTCCTACAGGGAGTGCGCGTGGTGCGCGGCTGGTGCAGGCGCTGCGCAATTCTTGTAGGAGCGCCTTCAGGCGCGAACGCGGTATCCGGGGCCCGGGGCGGTGATCGCGGCTGAAGCCGCTCCTACAGGGAAGTGCGCGTGGATGTGCGGCTGGTGCGCAGCTCTTGTAGGAGCGCCTTCAGGCGCGAACGCCAGCCAGGTCAGGCCTGCGACACGGCGCGGGCCGAGAGTAGTCCGCGCCGGCGATACCAGAGTTCCAGCGGCAGCGTCGCCAACGGCGGAATCGCGGCGAGCAGGGCCAGCAGCAGCGCCCAAATCGGCCAGCGCAGCTTCGCGCCCGCCACCATGACCACGGCGACATAGAGCAGGAACGCGGCGCCGTGCAGGCGCCCGAACAGCCAGACGCCCAGCTCGGTGGTACCGGTGCCGTACTTGAGCAGCATGCCGACCAGCAGGCCGGCCCAGGTTCCCGCTTCGACCAGGGCGACAATGGAGAACAGCCTGCCCGCGGGGGCAAGCGCGCGAAAACGCGTCATCGGATCACTTCCGTAGATCAGGCAGGGTCGCCGCAGGGAGTGGGCGACGCTGCAAGGGAATGAGCGCCCGGCGGGTCTTGCCTGCCGAGCCCAGTCGTCGAAGCATGGAAGCGCCCGTCGTTGCGGGCGCCTCCAGCTGCAGCCAGATCAGGCCGCGACGGTCGCCGCCGTGTCGCGGTATTCCTCGATCTGGTCGAAGTTCATGTAGCGGTAGATCTCGGCGCCGTGCTCGTCGAGCACGCCGACGTCCGCCATGTACTCGGCCTTCGATGGAATCCTGCCCAGGCGCGAACAGATCGCCGCCAGCTCAGCTGAGCCGAGGAACACGTTGGCGTCGCGGCCGAGCCGGTTGGGGAAGTTGCGTGTCGAGGTCGAGAACACGGTCGCGCCCTCGCGCACCTGCGCCTGGTTGCCCATGCACAGCGAGCAGCCCGGCATCTCCATGCGCGCACCGGCGCTGCCAAAGGTGCCGTAGTGACCTTCCTTGGTCAGCTCGGAGGCATCCATCTTGGTCGGCGGTGCGACCCAGAGGCGGGTCGGGATGTCGCGCTTGCCTTCCAGCAGCTTGGCCGCAGCGCGGAAGTGCCCGATGTTGGTCATGCACGAACCGATGAACACCTCATCGATCTTCGTGCCGGCGACATCGGACAGCGACTTGACGTCGTCCGGATCGTTGGGGCACGCCAGCAGCGGCTCGTGCACCTCGGCCAGGTCGATGTCGATCACGGCGGCGTACTCGGCGTCGGCATCGGGCTGGAGCAGCTGCGGGTTGGCCAGCCACTCTTCCATCTTCGCGATGCGGCGCGCGAGCGAGCGCGCGTCGGCGTAGCCCTCGGCGATCATCCACTTCAGCAGGGTGATGTTGCTGGTGAGGTATTCGATGATCGGCGCCTTGTCGAGCCGCACCGTGCAGCCGGCCGCGGAACGCTCGGCCGAGGCATCGGAGAGTTCGAACGCCTGCTCCACCTTCAGCTCCGGCAGGCCCTCGATCTCGAGGATGCGGCCGGAGAAGATGTTCTTCTTGCCGGCCTTGGCCACGGTCAGCAGGCCTGCCTTGATCGCGTAGTACGGAATCGCGTTGACCAGGTCGCGCAGGGTCACGCCGGGCTGCATCTTGCCCTTGAAACGGACCAGCACCGACTCGGGCATGTCCAGCGGCATCACGCCGGTGGCCGCGGCGAACGCGACCAGGCCCGAGCCCGCCGGGAACGAAATGCCCACCGGGAAGCGCGTGTGCGAGTCGCCGCCGGTGCCGACGGTGTCGGGCAGCAGCATGCGGTTGAGCCAGCTGTGGATCACGCCGTCGCCCGGGCGCAGCGAGATGCCACCACGGGTGGAGATGAACTCCGGAAGCGTGTGATGGGTCTTGACGTCGACCGGCTTCGGGTAGGCCGCAGTGTGGCAGAACGACTGCATCACCAGGTCGGCGGAAAAGCCCAGGCAGGCCAGGTCCTTCAGCTCGTCGCGGGTCATCGGGCCGGTGGTGTCCTGCGAACCCACCGAAGTCATCTTCGGTTCGCAGTAGGTGCCGGGACGCACGCCCTGCCCCTCCGGCAGGCCGCAGGCGCGCCCGACCATCTTCTGCGCCAGTGAATAGCCCTTGCCCGAATCGGCCGGCAGCTGCGGCAGGCGGAACAGCGTGGTCGCCGGCAGCCCCAGCGATTCGCGCGCCCGCGCGGTCAGCCCGCGGCCGATGATCAGCGGGATGCGGCCACCGGCGCGCACCTCGTCGAACAGCACCTCGGACTTGACCTCGAACTCCGCGATCACCTCACCGTTCTTCAGCGCCCTGCCCTCGTAGGGGCGCAGCTCCACCACGTCGCCGTGGTGCATTTGCGAGACGTCGAGTTCGATCGGCAGCGCACCGGCATCTTCCATCGTGTTGTAGAAGATCGGCGCGATCTTGCTGCCCAGGCACACGCCGCCAGCGCGCTTGTTGGGAATGAACGGAATGTCGTCGCCGGTCCACCACAGCACCGAATTGGTGGCCGACTTGCGGCTTGAGCCGGTGCCGACCACGTCGCCCACGTAGGCGACCAGGTGGCCCTTGTCCTTGAGCGAGAGGATTTCCTGGATCGGGCCGCGCTTGCCGTCTTCCTCGGGCACGAACGGCGCGTCGGGACGCCTGTTCTTGAGCATTGCCAGCGCGTGCATCGGAATGTCCGGGCGCGTGGTCGCGTCGGGTGCGGGCGACAGGTCGTCGGTATTGGTCTCTCCGGGGACCTTGAACACGGTGATGGTCAGCGACTGCGGCACTTCATTGCGACTGGTGAACCACTCCGCATCGGCCCAGCTCTGCAACACGGCCCGGGCATTGGCGTTGCCGGTCTTCGCCTTCTCTTCCACGTCGTGGAAGGCGTCGAATACCAGCAGCGTCTTCTTCAGGCTCTCGGCGGCGATGGTCCCGAGCACCGCGTCATCGAGCAGCTCAACCAGCGGCGCGACATTGTAGCCGCCGAGCATGGTGCCCAGCAGTTCGGCAGCACGCTCGCGCGGGATCAGCGCGCTGCTCTCGCTGCCGAACGCCAGTGCGGCCAGGTACGAAGCCTTGACCTTGGCCGCGTCGTCCACGCCGGCCGGCACGCGATGGCTGAGCAGGTCGACCAGGAACGCTTCCTCGCCCGCCGGCGGGTTCTTCAGCAGTTCGATCACCGCGGCGGTTTGCTGCGCGCTCAGCGGCAGCGGCGGAATGCCGAGCGCGGCGCGTTCGGCGGCGTGGTGGCGGTAGGCTTCCAACATGGTTCGATGCTCCAGAAAACAGATCAAAAAGTGTCAGGCCTTGGGGACGATCAGCTTCAGGCCCTTGAAATAGTCGCGATGGAATGTGGCGTCGAAGGTGACCAGGCCGTCGCACTGCAGCAGCGCGTGCGCGCCGACGATGAAATCGGCGATGGGCCTGGGCTCCGCACCACGCTGGCGCTGGCGCCGCTCCATCTCACCGGCGCGCAGGGCCGACTTGGCCTCGACCGCACCGAAATGCACGCCCATCTCCTCCACGGCGGCCAGCGCGTCGGCGCCGTTGCGCAGGCAGGCGCACAGCTGCGCCAGCGCCACGTCGCACAGCACCACGCGGCCGCCGGCCAGGCACTGGCGCAGGCTGGCCTCGACCGCGTCCGCGTGCGGGCCGTCGGTCAGCAGTTCGATCAGGACGGGCGCGTCGACCGCGATCATCCGTCCTTCCTGCCGCCGGGATCGAGCGCGAACTTGCCGCGCACGCGCGAGATCGCGTCATCCACGCTCTTGCGCAGGATGATGCGGCTGCCATCGAGCTCGACCTTGAGCACGCTGCCCTTGGTCAGCCCCAGCGCATCGCGCACCGCCTTGGGCAGGGTGATCTGGCCGCGTTCGGCAACGGTGGCTTCCATCCAGCTCTCCCATGCACGGAACGGTATGGATGGATTATACATACTTCCTTCTCCATACCCAACTGAGCATACTGTCCGGGCGCGGTCCGGACGCGGTCCGCAGCTGTCGCAAGCCGGCGACAATGACCGGCGTAGACTCGCGCGCAGACGCCGCAGCCATCCGCCAAAGGAGTCCCACCATGGCCGACACTTTTTCCACCCACGCCACCCTCGAGGTCGGCGGCCAATCCCTGACCTACGCCAGCCTGCCCAAGCTCGGTGAGCGTTTCGATATCGCGCGCCTGCCCTACTCGATGAAGATCCTGCTGGAGAACCTGCTCCGGCACGAGGACGGCGTGACCGTGCTGCCCAAGCACATCGAAGCAGTCGCCAAGTGGGATCCCAAGGCCGAGCCGGACATCGAGATCGCCTTCATGCCCGCGCGCGTCGTGCTGCAGGATTTCACCGGCGTGCCCTGCGTGGTCGATCTGGCGGCGATGCGCGACGCGGTGGTCCGGCTGGGCGGCAGGCCCGAGCAGATCAACCCGCTGATTCCCTCCGAGCTGGTGATCGACCATTCCGTGCAGGTGGACGTGTTCGGCCGGCCCGATGCGCTGGACCTCAACGGCCAGATCGAGTTCTCGCGCAACAAGGAACGCTACGGCTTCCTGCGCTGGGGGCAGAAGGCCTTCGACAACTTCAAGGTCGTTCCGCCCAACACCGGCATCGTCCACCAGGTGAACCTGGAGCACCTCGCCCGCGTGGTGATGACTGCCGAGCGTGACGGCAAGACGTGGGCCTATCCGGACACGGTGTTCGGCACCGACAGCCACACCACGATGATCAACGGCATCGGCGTGCTGGGCTGGGGCGTGGGCGGCATCGAGGCCGAGGCGGCGATGCTCGGCCAGCCTTCGTCGATGCTGATCCCGCAGGTCATCGGCCTCCGCCTCATCGGCAAGCTGCCCGAAGGCGCCACCGCGACCGACCTGGTACTGACGGTGACCCAGATGCTGCGCAAGCACGGCGTCGTCGGCAAGTTCGTGGAGTTTTTTGGCGACGGCCTGCAGCACCTGCCGCTGGCCGACCGCGCCACGATCGGCAACATGGCGCCGGAATACGGCGCCACCTGCGGCATTTTCCCGATCGACGCCGAGGCCCTGCGCTACCTGCGCCTGTCCGGGCGCAGCGAGCAGCAGATCGCGCTGGTCGAGGCCTATGCCAAGGCGCAGGGCATGTGGCACGAAGCCGGCCATGTCGCAGCCGAATACTCCTCGGTGCTCGAGCTCGACATGGCCGATGTGCGGCCTTCGCTGGCCGGCCCGAAGCGTCCGCAGGACCGCGTGTTGCTGGAGGACGTGAAGCAGAACTTCCGCGACAACGTCGGTCCGCTGGTGGCCACCCGCGACGCCGCCCGAGACCCGCAGATCAGCCGATTCGAAAAGGACGGCGGCGACCAGCCGCAGGCCGAGCGTCTTGCCGCCAAGCCGATCTCCACCATCAGCCTTGAAGACGCAGACCACGAGCTGACCGACGGCTCGGTCGTGATCGCCGCGATCACCTCATGCACCAACACCTCCAATCCGGCGGTCATGCTGGGTGCGGGCCTGCTGGCGCGCAACGCAGTGGCCAAGGGACTCAAGTCCGCACCGTGGGTGAAGACCTCGCTCGGCCCGGGCTCACTGGTGGTCACCGACTACCTGCGCAAGGCGGGTGTGCTCGATGACCTCGAGAAGCTGGGCTTCCACGTGGTCGGCTACGGTTGCACCACCTGCATCGGCAACTCCGGCCCGCTGCCGCAGGAGGTGTCGCGCGGCATTGCCGAGAACGACCTGGCCGTGGCCGCGGTGCTCTCGGGCAACCGCAACTTCGAGGGGCGCATCCACGCCGAGGTGAAGATGAACTACCTCGCCTCGCCGCCGCTGGTGGTGGCCTACGCCATCGCCGGGACCGTGGAGATCGATATGACCCGCGAGCCGTTGGGACAGGACCGCGACGGCAATGACGTCTACCTGCGCGACATCTGGCCCAGCAACAGGGAGATCGGCGATTTCATCGCAAGGACGGTCGGCCCGGAGATGTTCCGCCAGAACTACGCGGACGTGTTCAAGGGCGACAAGCGTTGGAACTCGATCGATTCGCCCGATGGCGACCTGTACGAGTGGGACGGCGATTCGACCTACATCAAGAACCCGCCCTACTTCGACGGCATGACCATGGACGTGGGCACGATCGAAGACATCCGCGGCGCACGCGTGATGGGGATGTTCGGCGATTCGATCACCACCGACCATATCTCGCCTGCCGGTTCGATCAAGCAGGACTCGCCGGCGGGTCTGTTCCTGCAGTCGCGCGGCGTGCAGCCGGCCGACTTCAACAGCTATGGCTCGCGTCGCGGCAACGACGACGTGATGGTGCGCGGCACGTTCGCCAACATCCGCATCAAGAACCTGTTCTTCGGCGGAGAGGAAGGCGGCAACACGCTGTACTTCGGCGCGCCGGGCAGCAGCACCGAGGCACCCGAGAAGATGTCGATCTACGATGCGGCCATGCGCTACCGGTCGGCCGGCGTGCCGACGGTGGTCTTCGCCGGCAAGGAGTACGGCACCGGTTCGTCGCGCGACTGGGCGGCCAAGGGCACCATCCTGCTGGGCATCAAGGCGGTGGTCACCGAAAGCTTCGAGCGCATCCATCGCGCCAACCTGGTCGGCATGGGTGTGCTGCCGCTGCGGTTTCGCGAGGGCGAGAACGCGCAGACGCACGGGCTGGACGGCACCGAGGTCATCGACATCGTCGACCTCGACGATGGGCGCTCCAGGAGCGCAACCCTGGTGGCGACGCATGCCAACGGAACGGAGAAGCGCATCGAGGTGGACGTGCTGCTGCTGACGCCGAAGGAAGTGGAGTACTTCCGCCACGGCGGCCTGCTGCACTACGTGCTGCGGCAGCTCGCGGCCCAGGAATAGGCCTCGCCGGCGGACAGGGCGGAAGCCCCGCCCTCGCGCACTGCGCGAGGGCGTTCGGACGCGGCCAACTACATCACCGGCGTCCAGCGCGCGCTGGCGAGCTTCCATTCGCCATCTTCCATCCGCCAACCGGATTCGACGTCGTAGATCCGCGCGCTGTCCGGCAGCGCACGGCCGCTGCCGCCGCGCAGGATCGCCTTGCAGCGGACCGTGGCATGAGCGGCCGCCATCTCGACTTCCATCGGGCCGACGGTGACGCCGAGATCGCGGTGGCGCAGCACATAACCCATGGCCAGCCTGCGCGCGCCGTCGCGATCGAGACCATCGTTGCCGATGAAGTCGGCAGCCAGATGCTGTTGCATTGCAGCAGGATCGCGCGCTTCGATGGCAGCGGACAATGCGTCCACGCTTCCGCGCAGCGCCGCTTCCGGATCGCTGCGGCTACACGATACGGATAGCGCGAGCATCAGCGCGATCCACATCGACGTGCACATCGTCCGTGCGGCGCGGCGCGAGCGCGGCCCACAACGATGGGGTTCAAGGATGTTTTCCATGCGCGCCACTGTACGACCATCGGCGTCTGTGCAGCGCTTGCGTCCGTCGCCGCGGCGCCTTGCCAGCCCCTGGACCCTATGCTCCAATCCATACTCAACGGTATCGCCCAGAATGCCGGCCAGAACGTCCCGTGGAGGGGAACACATGACGATCGAACGCCCGTGGCTTGCACAGTATCCAGCCGGCGTGCCCGCTGAAATCGACGTCGACGAGTTCCAGTCGATTCCCGCGGTGCTGGAACAGTCGATCCGCCAGTTCGGCGGCCGCCCGGCGTTCACCAACATGGGCAAGGCGCTGACCTACGCCCAGATCGATGAACTCAGCCGCCAGTTCGCGGGCTACCTGCTGGGCGAACTGAAGCTCAAGAAGGGCGATCGCGTCGCGATCATGATGCCCAACTGCCTGCAGTACCCGATCGCGACTTTCGGCGTGCTGCGCGCCGGCCTGACCGTGGTCAACGTCAACCCGATGTACACCCCGCGCGAACTCAAGCACCAGCTGGTGGATTCGGGCGCGACCGTGGTCCTTGTGCTCGACAATTTTGCCAAGACCGTGCAGGAGGTGCTGCCGCACACCGAGGTGCAGCAGGTCATCACCACCGGCCTGGGCGACCTGCTCGGCTTCCCGAAGGGCCCCATCGTCAACTTCGTGCTGCGCAACGTGAAGAAGATGGTGCCGGACTTCGACATTCCGCAGGCGGTGCGCTTCCGCGATGTGCTCAAGCTCGGCAGCCAGCACGAGCTGCCCGCGATCACCATTACCCACGACGACATCGCCTTCCTGCAGTACACCGGCGGCACCACCGGCGTGGCCAAGGGCGCGATGCTCACGCACCGCAACCTCGTGGCCAACATGCAGCAGGCCTCGGCCTGGATCGGTACCAACGTCAAGCTCGGCGAGGAAGTCATCGTCACCGCGCTGCCGCTGTACCACATCTTCGCGCTCACGGCGAACGGCCTGGTGTTCATGAAGTACGGCGCCAGGAACATCCTGATCACCAATCCGCGCGACATGCCGGGCTTCGTCAAGGAGCTCAAGGGCGAGAAGTTCACCGCCATCACCGGCGTCAACACGCTGTTCAACGGCCTGCTCAATACGCCCGGCTTCGACCAGATCGATTTCTCCTCGCTGCACCTCACCCTGGGTGGTGGCATGGCCGTGCAGCGCTCGGTGGCCGAGCGCTGGAAGAAGGCCACCGGCGTGACCCTGATCGAGGCCTACGGCCTGACCGAGACCTCGCCCGCCGCCTGCATCAACCCGATGAACCTGGCCGAGTACAACGGCGCGATCGGCCTGCCGGTGCCGTCCACTGACTGCTGCCTCAAGGACGAGGACGGCAACATGCTGGCGGTCGGCGAGGTGGGCGAGCTGTGCGTTCGCGGCCCGCAGGTGATGAAGGGCTACTGGAACCGCCCCGAGGACACCGCCGCCGCGATCGATGCCGACGGCTGGCTGCACACCGGCGACATGGCGAGGATGGACGAACAGGGCTTCTTCTACATCGTCGACCGCAAGAAGGACATGATCCTGGTCTCGGGCTTCAACGTGTACCCCAACGAGATCGAGGACGTGATCGCGATGATGCCGGGCGTGCTCGAGGTCGCCGCGGTAGGCGTGCCCGACGAGAGGTCGGGCGAGGCGGTCAAGGTGGTGATCGTGAAAAAGGATCCGTCACTGACCGCCGACCAGATCAAGGCGCACGCCCGCGAGAACCTCACCGGCTACAAGCAGCCCCGCTTCGTCGAGTTCCGCACCGAGTTGCCCAAGACCAACGTCGGCAAGATCCTGCGCCGCGCCCTGCGCGACGACCCCAGCTGACCCGATCGACGGCGCCCAAGGGCAGAACCTGCCCTTGGGCGGCAGATTCTGCCGGGCTGCTACCCGGGATGGTCTTGCAAGCCCGTCTGCGCGTATGCGCCGGGCCGCGCCTTCAGGCGCGGGCGGCCAGCGTCAGGGCGCGGCGGGAGGCGCGCCCTGCGTATCGGGGGCGGGCGCCGTGACGACGAAGCGCCGGCAGATTTCCTCGAGCCGGTCGCGATTCTTGAGCAGCGCCGACACGCAGGCCGGGTCGAACAGCCTGCCCGACTGCTCGCCGATGTACTGCAGCGCCTCGTCGTTGCTCCAGGCACGCTTGTACGGCCGCTTGGAGATCAGCGCGTCGAACACGTCGGCCACGGCCACGATGCGCGCCTCGAGCGGGATCCCGTCGCCGGCCAGGCCATCGGGATAGCCACTGCCGTCGAAGCGCTCCTGGTGGCGCAGCGCAATGATGGCGCTGAGCTGGATGAAGCGGTTCTGGCTGCCCGACAGCAGGTCGTGGCCGATGCGCGGATGCTCGCGCATCAGCGCAGCCTCCGCCTCGTCCAGCGGACCGGGCTTGAGCAGCACCGAGTCGGGGATGGCGATCTTGCCGATGTCGTGCAGCGGCGCGGCCAGCTCGATCATCCGCACCTCTTCCTCGAACAGCCCGAGCTGCTCGGCGATCATGCCGGCCACCGCCGCCAGCCGCGCCAGGTTGGCACTCGACCCGGCGTCCCGGTACTCGATCGCGCGCGCAAGCCTGTTCAAGGTCTCGCGCTCGCGCTCCTCGACCTCGTGCATGCTCGACAGCAGCCGCTGCTCGAGCGACAGCGCACGCTGCTTGACCGACTCGGACTGCTGGCGCAACTGCAGCAGGTTGCGGCATCGCGCGCGCAGCTCGCGCGGACGCACCGGCTTGACCAGGAAGTCGATGACGCCGGCATCCAGCGCCGCCTGCCGGATCGGCTCGTCGCCGACCACGGTCACCAGCACGATCGGCACGTCGCGGTGCAGCAGCGGCTTGCGGAACCGACGCGCGAACTCCAGGCCGTCGATCACCGGCATGCGGTAGTCGAGCAGCAGCAGGTCCGGGCGGTTCTCCTCGCACCAGCGCAGCGCCGCCTGCGGGTCGCCGAAGTCGAGCACCTCGAGTTCCGGACTGATGTCCTCGAGGATGTGCCGCAACATGGTGCGGGCGGAGGTCTGGTCATCGACGATGACGATGTTCATGGGGACGTCTGGCTCCGTGCGCATGCGCTCGCGCCCTGCTGGACCGGACCGATGCCCGATGGATGGATTGATAGCAAGTCCCGTGCCCACGCCGGATCCTTCCGTGTCTCTGATCAGCATCGAGTATGGACGCAAATGCCCCGCCCCGCAGGCCGCTCGCAGCCCCTCGACACGGTGGCCTACCCGCCCGCTTCCGGCCGCATATACGGAAACAGCAGCACGTCGCGGATCGAGGCCGAGTCGGTGAGAAGCATCACCAGCCGGTCGATGCCCACGCCCAGGCCACCGGTGGGCGGCAGGCCCACCTCCAGCGCGCGGATGTAGTCGGCGTCGTAGTGCATCGCCTCATCGTCGCCGCCGGCCTTGGCCTCGACCTGGGCGCGGAAGCGCGCGGCCTGGTCCTCCGGATCGTTCAGCTCCGAGAAACCGTTGGCGATCTCCTTGCCGCCGATGAACAGCTCGAAGCGGTCGGTGATGCCCGGTTCGGCGTCGGATTCGCGCGCCAGCGGCGAGACCTCGACCGGGTAGTGGGTGATGAAGGTGGGCTGGACCAATCCGTCCTCTACCGTCTTCTCGAAGATTTCCAGCAGCAGCTTGCCCCAGCCGTAGCCGGGCTTGACCGGGACCTTCAGCGCCGCGCAGTGGCGCGCCAGCGCCTCGCGGTCGCGGCAGTCGGCGACGCTGATGTGGGGGTTGAGCTCGCGCACGGCCTCTTCCAGCTTCCAGCGCCGGAACGGGGCGCCGAGGTCGATGGTGTTGCCTTCCCACTGCATGGATGTGGTGCCGAACGTCTCTTGGGCGACGTCGCGGATCAGCCCTTCGGTGAGGTCCATGACCTCCTCGTAGGCGACGTAGGCCTCGTAGAGTTCAAGCATGGTGAACTCGGGGTTGTGACGAGTGCTGACGCCCTCGTTGCGGAAGTTGCGGTTGATCTCGTACACGCGCTCGAAGCCGCCGACCACCAGGCGCTTGAGGTAGAGCTCTGGCGCCACGCGCAGGTACAGCTCCAGGTCCAGCGCGTTGTGGTGGGTCACGAACGGACGCGCCGTCGCGCCGCCGGCGATGTAATGCATCATCGGCGTCTCGACCTCGAGGAAGCGGCGCGCGTCCAGCCAGCGCCGGATCGCCGCGATGATCCGCGAGCGCTTGACGAAAACCTCGCGCGCCTCGGGCGTCACCACCAGGTCGACATAGCGCTGGCGGTAGCGCTGCTCGACATCGGTCAGGCCGTGCCACTTGTCCGGCAGCGGCCGCAGCGACTTGGTCAGCAGGCGCAGCGTATCGGCCTTGACCGACAGTTCGCCGGTTTTCGTGCGCATCAGCGCGCCTTCGACGGCGACGATGTCGCCCACGTCCCAGGTCTTGAACGCGTCGTAGCGCTCACCCAGCGTGCCGGACTGCAGGAACAGCTGGATGCGGCCGCTGTCGTCCTGGATCTGCGCGAACGCGGCCTTGCCCATGACGCGCTTGGCGAGCATGCGCCCGGCCAGCGCGACGCGACGGCCGGTCGCCTCGAGCGCTTCGCCGGTCCACCGCTCCGCGTCGGCGTATTCGTGCTGGAGGTCCTGCGCGTAGTCGTGGCGGCGGAAGTCGTTCGGAAACGCGACGCCCTGCCCGCGCAGCGTCGCCAGTTTCGCGCGGCGCTCGGCGATCAGGACGTTCTCGTCGGCGGGCTGCTGCGTGTCTGGCTTCTGGTCGGTCACTTGTCTTGCCTCGGGTAAAAGAGCTTCTATTGCCGCGAATTGACGCGGATCACGCGAATCGGTACCGAGGTGCGGATCCAGTGGTCGGCCTCGGCACTGCTGGACGCGCACTCGGGCGTTCCTCGATCCTCATCCGCGTTCATCCGCGTAATCCGTGGCCACACTCACATTGCATCCGTACGCTTCGACCCAACCTCGAGCCCGGACTTGAGGCTGGCCTCGATGAACTCGTCGAGGTCGCCGTCCAGCACGTTCTGCGTGTCGGAGCGCTCGATGCCGGTGCGCAGGTCCTTGATCCGGCTCTGGTCCAGAACGTAGTTGCGGATCTGGCTGCCCCAGCCGATGTCGGACTTGGTGGCCTCCACCGCGTCGCGCTCGACGTTGCGCTTCTGGACCTCGAACTCGTAGAGCTTGGCCGCGAGCATCTTCATCGCATTGTCGCGGTTCTGGTGCTGGCTGCGCCCGGTCTGGCAGGCGACCACGATCCCGGTGGGGATGTGGGTGATGCGCACCGCCGATTCGGTCTTGTTGACGTGCTGTCCGCCTGCGCCGGACGAGCGGTAGACGTCGGTCCTGAGGTCGGCCGGATTGATCTGGATGTCGATGTTGTCGTCGACTTCGGGCGAAACGAACACCGAGGTGAAGCTGGTATGGCGCCGGTTGTCCGAGTCGAACGGCGACTTGCGCACCAGCCGGTGCACGCCGGTTTCGGTCTTCAGCCAGCCATAGGCGAAATCGCCCTCCACCCGCAGCGTGGCCGACTTGATCCCCGCCACGTCGCCGCCGCTGGCCTCCATCAGTTCGGTCTTCCAGCCGCGCGACTCGCACCAGCGCAGGTACATGCGCAGCAGCATCTCGGCCCAGTCCTGGGCCTCGGTGCCGCCCGCGCCCGCCTGGATGTCGACGAAGGCGTTGGTGTTGTCCATCTTGCCGGAGAACATGCGCTGGAATTCCAGCTGCTCCACGCCCCTCTGGAAGCCGTCAACGTCGGCAACCACGGCCAGCGCGGTGTCCTCGTCGTCCTCCATCTCGGCCAGTTCCAGCAGCTCGCCCGCGCCGACGAGGCCTTCGGTCAGGTTGCGGATGCCGTTGACGGTCTTGTCGAGCATGGAACGTTCCCTGCCCAGCGCCTGGGCGCGTGCTGGATCGTTCCAGATATCGGGATTCTCGAGCTCGCGCTCTACTTCTTCGAGCCGCTCGCGTCGGACATCGTAGTCAAAGAAACCCCCTCAGCGCATGCAGCCGACCGGTCAGGTCGGCGATGCGCTGGCGCACGGGATTGAGTTCGATCATGGGGGATACCGCAGGCTGGACAGCCCGCGATTCTAGCAATCCACCCGCCGCGGTGCAGTCCCGGGCCGACGGTGCGGTCGCACGGGCCGGCTGCGACCGCATCGTGGCGGTCGCGACCCGCCTGGCTCAGGCGTCGGCGAAGCGCCCGCGCAGTTCACCGCGATGGCTGCGGCTGGCCGGCAGCGTGCGGCCGTCCCGCAGGTGCACGCGCGCGTCGCCGGTGTCCAGCGGCTCGATCGAACTCACATGGTCGAGGTTGACGATGTAGCTGCGGTGGATGCGGACGAAACGTTCCGGATCGAGCCTCGCGCCGATTCCGCCGATCGTGCTGCGCAGCGGGTAGTCGTGCCCGCGCACGCGCAGGTTGACGTAGTTGCCCGACGCCTGCAGCCACTCGATGTCGATGGCCGCGACCAGGAAGTCGCGCCCCAGCTTGCGCACCAGGAATCGCTCCGGGCGGTCCACCGAGCCCACCGGAGGGCCTTCGTCGGGCGGACCAAGCATGCTGGCTTCGCCCTGCATGCGGCGCAGCAGTAACGCATAGCACTCCACCAGGAACACGATGCCCACGTAGTCGCGCACGTCCTTGAGGTATTCGTACAGCAGCTCGCGCGGCCACGGACCGAAATCATAGGCGGCTCCCTGCCACCGGTAGGCGAGGATCCGCAGGCCGACCATCCCCAGCACGTGCACCAGAGACACCACCACGCTTGCCGCCAGGTGCACCGGCAGGCGCCGCGGCAAGTTCCGCCAGTGGGTCGGGTAGCGGCCGGCCACGTGCGCAATCAGTGGGATCAGCAGACACCACATCAGCGCGCTGCTGGCCTCCCACACCGCCGGCTCCCAGCGATGGAACGGGTTGTCCGCATCGCGATCCAGCTCCATCCACGTGGTGACGCTGTTGCCGACGGCGTTGGACACCAGGATCGCGGCCACGAAGCCGACCTCCACCCAGCGTCGCCATGGCGCGTAGCGTTCGTAGGCGGTCGGCGACGTCGTCATGCCCGGATTCTACGTGTCCCGGCGCGCCGACCCGCACCACCAGGGACGCGATTCGTCCCTGCAGCGCGTCCATCGGTCACTTCACCCTTGCCGCGTAGCGCGCCCGGGTCGAGGCTCGGATCCGACTTTCACTCCGGGCCATGCCATGACACGCCGCCACGACCTTGACTGGGTCCGCGTCTTTGCCTTCGCCCTGCTGGTGCTCTACCACGTGGGCATGTACTACGTGAGCTGGGAATGGCACGTGGACAGCCCGCACGCGGGTCCGGCGCTCGAGCCTTTCATGATGATGAGTTCGCCGTGGCGGCTGTCCCTGCTGTTTCTGGTCTCCGGCGCCGCCACCGCCTTCCTGCTGGGCAAGGTGCAACGCGAGGCGGCAGCATCCGGCACCCCGCCGCGCTTCCTCGGCCCGCGTTCCTGGCGGCTGCTGCTGCCGCTGGCATTCGGCATGCTGGTGATCGTGCCGCCGCAGTCGTACTACGAGGTGGTCGAGAAGCTGCCCGGCGGCTATCACGATGGCTATCTCGCGTTCTGGGCACGCTACCTCGCCGCAGACGACAGCTTCTGCCGCGGCGACGATTGCCTGGACCTGCCGACCTGGAATCATCTGTGGTTCGTGGCCTACCTGTGGGTGTACACGGTGGTCGCCGCGCTGCTGGCGCGCTTCGCGCCGCGGGTGCTCGATTGCATTGCGACACGCCTCGGCGCACTGCTCGCGTCCGGGCCCGCCCTGTTGCTGTGGCCGGCGCTGTTCCTGGCCCTGGTCCGCGTGCTGCTGATCGGCCGCTTCGAGTCGACCCATGCGCTGGTGGACGACTGGTACAACCATGCGCAGTACTTCGGCGTGTTCCTGCTCGGCTTCCTGGTCGCGCGCGACGACCGGGTGTGGGCCGCCTTCGTGCTGATGCGCTGGCCGGCGCTCGCGCTCTGGCTGGGTAGTTGGCTGGCGATCGCGGCGTACTTCGAACTGTTCCGCGACCTGCAGCCATCCGACGCGCTGCGACTGTCGATGCGCATGGTCTGGGGACTGAACCAGTGGGTCGCGATCGTGGCAATCCTGGGCTTCGCGGGCCGGCTCGCGCCCGGCGACAGCCCGACGCTGCGCTACCTCTCGCAGGCGATCTTCCCGGTCTACATCCTGCACCAGACGATCATCGTGACGCTGGCGCACAACGCCAAGCCGCTGGCAATGGCGCCGCTGGTCGAAGGGCCGCTGCTGGCCGTGCTGACGTTCGCGCTGAGTTTCGCGGGCTATGAGTTCATCCGGCGGATCCCGCCGCTGCGGCCGCTGTTCGGCCTGAAGCACCGGCCGCCGCCGCGCCCGACACTGCCGGCTGCGCCACTGGTCCATGGCGCGAGGCAGGACCTCTGAATCCCCAGACCGCGCGTCGAACGGCGCGGGAATGCCCGGGCACGCGGAAGGCTGGGCCCATCACCCTCCTACTCGGGCTCCGTTCTTCACATGGCGTTGACGCAGCCGGCGCGACGCTCGAGCCGTTGGGGCGCGAGCAGCTGTCCGACCAACGCGCCCGGCAGCTTGCACGCGGCTGACAACCAGGTGGATGCAGAAGCGTTTCCCGACGTGCACACCACCAAGGAGGAACCAGCATGAAGTCCAGCAAGCTTGTCACCGCATTGGCAGCGGCCCTGATCGCGACGGGCATGTCCGCCTGCGCTACCAGCACTTCGCCCGACACCTTCAACCGCTCCGAGGCGGGCCGCGCGCAGACGGTCGAATGGGGCACCGTGGAGGCCGTGCGCGAGGTGATGATCCAGAGCGATTCGCGCGGAGTCGCCACCGCGACCGGCGCGGTGCTGGGCGGCATCGCCGGCAGCACCCTCGGCGGCGGCAGGCGCGCCAATACCGCAGGCGCCGTGGCCGGCGCGGCCGCGGGTGGGGCGGCCGGCAGCGGCCTGTCGCGCGGTGCGCGCGCCGGCGTCGAGCTGACCGTAGCGCTGGATTCCGGCCGTTCGGTCGCGATCGCCCAGGACGGCAACATCAACGATTTCCGCACCGGTGACCGCGTCCGCGTAGCCAGCGACGGCGTCACCACGCGCGTGACACGCTGACGACGTCGCCTGCGGCGCACGGGCATCCGGCTACCGTCATGAACCAGCCTCCGGACGCCCAGGCGTCCGGTCAGGCCGGCTCGCGGTGCTCGACGATGAGCTGGATCGCCTGGCCGCCGCGGTAGTCGTCGGGCGTGAGGCGATAGGCGAGGCGGTTGCGCGTGGCCGGGGCCTCGCCCGACCAGCCGCCGAAGTGTATCGCGGCCAGGGGCGCGCGCACGCCTTCGGCGCGCAGCCGCAGCTTGAGGTGGCGCTCGCCGACTGTCTTCCAGTCGATCACCTCGAACACGCCATCGAACAGTGGCTCGGCGAAGCCCTGTCCCCACGGCCCGCCGTCGCGGATCGCCTCGGCGTGGAAGCGGTCGAACTCGCCCGGCAGCAGTTCGCCGTCGCTGAACAGCTCGGCCTGCAGCAGGGCCGGATCGAGCATGCCGCGCACGGCGTGATGGAAGGCCTGTTCGAAGGCGGCCAAGGCGTCGCGCCGCAGGCTCATCCCGGCCGCCATGGCATGCCCGCCGAAGCGTTCGACCAAGCCGGGATGCGCGCTGTCGACCGCGGCCAGCACGTCGCGGATATGCAGCCCGGGGATTGAACGCGCCGAGCCGCGCAGTTGTTCGCTGCCCGGCTCGGCCGGCGCGAAGGCGATGACCGGGCGGTGCAGGCGCTCCTTCATCTTCGACGCAACCAGGCCCACCACCCCGGCGTGCCAGTCCGGATCGAACAGGCACAGCGCCACTGGCGCTTCGCCCGCGATCGCCGGCACCCTTGCCAGCGCGGCCTCGGCGTCGTCGACCATGACCTGCTGCACGCCGCGTCGCTCGGCGTTGATCTGGTGCAGCCGCTCGGCCAACTCGCGCGCTTGGCGCGGGTCGTCGCTGAGCAGGCATTCGATGCCCAGCGACATGTCCTCGAGCCGGCCGGCGGCGTTGAGGCGCGGCGCGACCGCGAATCCGATATCCGCGGCCGTCAATGCCTCCGCCCTGCGCCCGGACACCTCGATCAGCGCCTGCAGCCCGGCGCAGCCGCGCCCGGCACGCAGCCGCCGCAGGCCGGCCGCGACCATCGCGCGGTTGCTTGCATCGAGCGGCACCAGGTCGGCCACGGTGCCGACCGCGACCAGGTCGAGCAGCACGGTCAGATCGGGTATGTCACGGCCTGCGAACGCGCCGTCGTCTCGCAGCCGGCCGCGCAGCGCCAGCAGCACATAGAAGATCACGCCCACGCCGGCCAGCGCCTTGCAGGCGAAGGCGTCGCCACGCAGGTTGGGATTGACGATGGCGTCCGCCGCAGGGAGCGCGTCGCCGGGCAGGTGGTGGTCGGTGACCAGCACCTGCCAGCCACGCGCCTTGGCCGCGGCCACGCCCGCATGACAGGCCACGCCGTGGTCGACGGTCACCAGCAGCCCCGGCTGCAGCGCGGCCAGCTCATCGACCAGCGCAACCGACAGGCCATAGCCGTGCAGCATGCGGTTGGGCACGGCGTGGACCACGTCGCGGGCGCCGAGCATGCGCAGGCCGCGCACGCCGACCGCGCAGGCGGTGGCGCCATCGGCATCGAAATCACCGACGACGAGGATGCGCGTGTCGCGCGCGATCGCGTCTGCGAGCAGGCGTACCGCCTCCACCAGCCCACCCAGGCCATCGGGCGGCGGCAGTTGCGCCAGCCGGGGCTGGGCGAGCGCGGGGTCGTGGATTCCGCGCGCGGCATAGATCCGCTGCAGCAGCGGCGGCATGCCTGCGGGCCAGCCGTGGCCGGGCTGGAACTCGCGCCGACGGATTCGCGGTGACATCAAGCCAGCAGGCCCGGGCGCGGGCGGCGCCAGAAACGCCAGCGCTGGGCGCGCTCGAGGGTGAAGGCGGTGCCATCGGCGGTGTCGAGTACCACCGAATCCAGCCGGCCAGCGCGCAACGCCTCCAGCGCAGGCTGCAGCCAGTCGCGTTCGATCCGCGGCAGGTCGCGCATGGCGGTCAGGTCGAACAGGGCATCGCCCTCGCCGGCCTCGAAGCGGGCCGGCAGCGGCGCCGCGACCCCGGCAGCGGCGGCGATGGCGATCGCGACTTCATCGCCGCCGTGGAACCGCGCGTATGCGGACTGGACATGATCGGGCAGCGCGCCGCCGCCCCAGAACCACAGCGAATTCACCGGCCGTTTGCCGGCCGCCATGCGGTGGTCATTCCACGGATGGTTGTGCAGCACGACCTGCGCCTCCGTGAGCAGACTGCGCCAGCGCCGGCCTTCGCTGCCCTGGGCCAGGTGTTCGAACACGTCATCGCCCAGCGCGTCGTCAGGGGCGGTGAACGCGGGAAGCTTCGATGACGCCGGCAGGCGCAGGTACCAGCGCGACGGCGACGGCGCGTCGATCGGCATGCCGGCATCGCCAAACAGCGGTTTGAGCGCCGGCAGCAGCTGCGCGACATCCTCGGCGTCGAGTCCGAGCGTGTCGCCATGATCGAGCAGCCGCGCGCCGTTGATGTCGGGCTGGATGCGGCATGGATCGGCGCGCAGCCACATCGCACCGGCGGCATCGCCGGCGTCGAGCTGGCGGGTGAGCGCGGCCACCGGCCAGTGATCGGGCAGCAGCTGCACATGGCGGCGCAGCTGCGCGCGCCTGCCTTCACCCTGCCCCGCCGCCACGTCCGCGCGTCCCAGCACCGCCGCGATCGCGGCAGACGGCGCATCCAGCCGGCGCGCCGCAGGCAGCAGCAGGGTCGCCTTCGCCACCGGCCTCAACCGCTGTAGCTGACGTCGACGATCTCGTACTCGCGCGAGCCGGCGGGCGCTTCGATGGTGACGCTGTCGCCGGCGTGCTTGCCGATCAGCGCCCGCGCCACCGGCGAGGAAATCGCGATCAGGCCCAGCTTGATGTCGGCTTCCAGGTCACCGACGATCTGGTAGCGCCTCTCCTCGTCCGTCTCGACGTCGGCGATCGTCACCTTC
Source organism: Luteimonas sp. A482 (assembly GCF_054072655.1). Lineage (NCBI taxonomy): Bacteria > Pseudomonadati > Pseudomonadota > Gammaproteobacteria > Lysobacterales > Lysobacteraceae > Luteimonas > Luteimonas sp. A482. The sequence continues at coordinate 1,526,428 of NZ_JBSVRO010000001.1, read as the reverse complement.
GCGCCGAACACGACCCTGTCGCCGGCATCGAGCCGGGCCACGTCGATGACGTCGGCGTGCGAGAGTTCGCTCTCGAGCTGCTGGATGCGGCCTTCGATGAAGCCCTGCTGCTCGCGCGCGGCGTGGTACTCGGCGTTCTCCTTGAGGTCGCCGTGCGAACGCGCATCCGCGATCGCGGCGATCACTTCCGGGCGCTTGACCGAACGGAGTTGCTCGAGTTCGGCGCGCAACCGCTGCGCGCCTGCCAGGGTCATGGGTGGTCTCATGTGTATTGGCTCCTCAAACGCCGGTGGGCAAGGTTGCGTGCAGTTCCTGCAGCGCCCACACCGGGCCGCTGCCGCGATAGTCCAGGGAATGCAGCAGCGCCTTGGCGCCGGCGACGGTGGTGGAATAGGTCACGCGCTGCTGCAGCGCCTCGCGACGGATCGAGAACGAGTCCGCGATCGCCTGGCGGCCCTCGGTGGTGTTGACGATGTAGGCGATCTCGCCGTTCTTGATCAGGTCGACGATGTGTGGGCGGCCTTCCAGGACCTTGTTGACCTGCTCGCACTGGATGCCGTTCTCGCGCAGCCACTGCGCCGTGCCGCTGGTGGCGACGATCACGTAACCACGTTCGACCAGGTCGCGGGCCACCGGCAGTACGCGCTTCTTGTCGGGGTCGCGCACCGACACGAAGGCCTTGCCGCTCGGGGGCGGCGCCTTGATCCCCGCCGCTTCCTGCGCGCGAGCGAACGCGGCGCCGAAGCTGCGGCCCACGCCCATCACCTCACCGGTCGAACGCATCTCCGGGCCGAGGATCGGGTCGACGCCCTGGAACTTGGCGAACGGGAAGATCGCCTCCTTGACCGAGTAGTAGTCCGGCACGATTTCCCTGGTGGCACCCTGCTCTTCCAGCGTCATGCCGGCCATGCAGCGGGCAGCGATCTTGGCCAGCGGCAGCCCGGTGGCCTTGGACACGAACGGCACCGTGCGCGAGGCGCGCGGATTGACTTCGAGCACGAAGATCCTGTGCTCGCCTTCCTCGTCCAGCTGCACCGCGAACTGGGTGTTCATCAGGCCGACGACGTTCAGCGCCTTGGCCATCGCCACCACCTGTTCGCGCAGCTGCGCCTGCACCCCGGCCGGCAGCGAATACGGCGGCAGCGAACAGGACGAATCGCCCGAGTGCACGCCAGCCTCCTCGATGTGCTCCATCAGCCCGCCGATCAGCACGTTGCCGTCCTTGTCGGCGATCACGTCGATGTCCACTTCCACCGCATTGTCGAGGAAGCGGTCGAGCAACACCGGTGAATCGTTCGAGACCTTGACCGCGTCGCGCATGTAGCGCGCCAGGTCGGAATCGGCATGCACCACTTCCATCGCGCGGCCGCCGAGCACGTAGCTCGGGCGCACCACCAGCGGGTAGCCGATCTCGCGGGCCAGCACCTGCGCCTCTTCGGCGCTGCGCGCGGTGCGGTTGGGCGGCTGCCTGAGGCCGAGCTGGTCGACCAGCTTCTGGAAGCGCTCGCGGTCCTCGGCCAGGTCGATCGAATCGGGCGAGGTGCCGATGATCGGCACGCCGTTGGCCTCCAGCGCGCGCGCCAGCTTGAGCGGGGTCTGGCCGCCGTACTGCACGATCACGCCCTTGGGCTTCTCCAGCTCGACGATCTCCAGCACGTCCTCGAGCGTGAGCGGCTCGAAGTACAGGCGGTCGGAGGTGTCGTAGTCGGTGGACACGGTCTCCGGGTTGCAGTTGACCATGATGGTCTCGTACCCGTCCTCGCGCAGGGCGAGCGCGGCGTGCACGCAGCAGTAGTCGAACTCGATGCCCTGGCCGATGCGGTTGGGGCCGCCGCCGAGCACGATGATCTTCTCGCGATCGGTCGGATTCGCCTCGCACTCGTCCTCGTAGGTCGAATACATATAGGCCGTGGTGGTGGCGAACTCGGCCGCGCAGGAGTCCACGCGCTTGTAGACGGGCCTCACGCCGTGGGCGCGACGCAGCGCGCGCACCGCCGACTCGTCGGTGGCCACCAGCTGCGCCAGGCGCGCATCGGAAAAGCCCATGCGCTTGAGCGCGCGCAGACGGGCACCGTCGAGCGCATCGATGCCCGCGGCCGCCACTTCGTTCTCGGCAAGCACGATGTCCTCGATCTGGTCGAGGAACCACGGATCGACGAAGGAGAGCGCGAACACCTCCTCCACCGACATCCCGGCGCGGAACGCGTCGGCCAGGTGGAACAGCCGCTCCGGCCCTGGCTCCTTGACCTCGCGACGCAGCGTGGCCAGGTCGGCTTCGTCGGTCAGGTCCAGGCCGGTCGGGTCGAAGCCCACCTTGCCGGTTTCGAGGCCGCGCAGCGCCTTCTGCACCGATTCGGAGAAGGTGCGGCCCATCGCCATCACCTCGCCCACCGACTTCATCTGCGTGGTCAGGCGGGAATCGGCCTGCGGGAACTTCTCGAACGCGAAACGCGGGATCTTGGTCACCACGTAGTCGATCGATGGTTCGAACGAAGCCGGGGTCTTGCCGCCGGTGATTTCGTTGCGCAACTCGTCGAGCGTGTAACCGACGGCGAGCTTGGCGGCGACCTTGGCGATCGGGAAGCCGGTGGCCTTGGAGGCGAGCGCCGAGGAGCGCGAGACGCGCGGATTCATCTCGATCACCACCACGCGCCCGGTCTGGGCGTTGATGCCGAACTGCACGTTGGAGCCGCCGGTGTCCACGCCGATCTTGCGCAGCACCGCGATCGAGGCATCGCGCAGGCGCTGGTATTCCTTGTCGGTGAGGGTCTGCGCAGGCGCCACCGTGATCGAGTCGCCGGTGTGCACGCCCATCGGATCGAGGTTCTCGATCGAGCAGACGATGATGCAGTTGTCCGCGGTGTCGCGGACCACTTCCATCTCGAACTCCTTCCAGCCCAGCACCGATTCCTCGACCAGCACCTCGTTGGTGGGCGAGAGCTCGAGCCCACGCTTGACGATGTCCTCGAACTCCTCGCGGTTGTAGGCGATGCCGCCGCCGCTGCCGCCGAGGGTGAAGCTGGGCCGGATGATGGTCGGATAGCCGACGGTCGCCTGGATCTCGACCGCTTCCTCGAAGGTCCTGGCCACCGCGGCCTTCGGGCACTCAAGTCCGATCTCGCCCATCGCCACGCGGAACAGCTCGCGGTCCTCGGCCATCATGATGGCTTCGCGCTTGGCGCCGATCAGCTCGACGCCGTACTTGTCCAGCACACCATGATCGGCCAGGTCCAGCGCGCAGTTGAGCGCGGTCTGGCCGCCCATGGTCGGCAGCAGCGCGTCGGGTTTTTCCTTGGCGATGATCTTCTCGACCGTCTGCCAGTTGATCGGCTCGATGTAGACCGCGTCGGCCATGTCCGGGTCGGTCATGATCGTCGCCGGATTGCTGTTGACCAGCACCACGCGGTAACCCTCCTCGCGCAGCGCCTTGCACGCTTGCGCGCCGGAGTAGTCGAACTCGCAGGCCTGGCCGATGACGATCGGGCCGGCGCCGATGATGAGGATGGTCTTGAGGTCGGTGCGCTTTGGCATCAGTGGTTCTCTGCGTGCTGCTTCGCCATCGACGCGATGAAGCGATCGAACAGCGGGGATACGTCCTGCGGACCGGGACTCGCTTCCGGATGGCCCTGGAACGAGAACGCCGGCGCGTCGGTCAGTTCGATGCCCTGGTTGGTGCCGTCGAACAGCGAGCGGTGGATCACGCGCACGTTCGCCGGAAGGCTCGACTCGTCGACCGCGAAACCGTGGTTCTGCGAGGTGATCATCACCCGGCCGTCGTCGAGCGACTGCACCGGGTGGTTGGCGCCGTGGTGGCCGCTCGGCATCTTCATGGTCTTCGCACCGGCGGCCAGCGCCAGCAGCTGGTGGCCCAGGCAGATGCCGAACACCGGCACCTTGGCCGCGAGCAACTCGCCGATGGCGGCGACCGCGTAGTCGCAGGGCTCCGGATCGCCGGGGCCGTTGGACAGGAACACACCATCGGGCTGCATCGCCAGCACTTCGGCCGCAGGCGTCTGCGCCGGCACCACCGTCAGCTCGCAGCCACGCTCGGCCAGCATGCGCAGGATGTTGCGCTTCACGCCGAAATCGTAGGCCACCACGCGATAGCGCGAGGGCACGCGTGCGACCTCACCGGTGTCCAGATCCAGCGAACCCTCGGTCCAGGCGTACGCGGCGTCCGTGGTGACCACCTTGGCCAGGTCCATGCCCTTGAGGCCGGGGAACTTGCGCGCCGCTTCGAGCGCCTTCTCCACGTCGATCGCGCCGGCCATCAGCGCGCCGTTCTGCGAGCCGCGCTCGCGCAGCAGGCGGGTCAGCTTGCGCGTGTCGATGCCGGCGATGGCGACGATGCCGCGATCGTGCAGCCACTGCGGCAGCGCAACCTGGCTGCGCCAGCTGCTCGGGCGACGCGGCACCTCGCGCACGATCAGGCCGGCGGCCCAGACCGTGCTGGCCTCGTCGTCCTCGTCGGTGCAGCCGGTGTTGCCGATGTGCGGATAGGTCAGCGTCACCAGCTGGCGCGCGTACGAAGGATCGGTGAGCACTTCCTGGTAGCCGGTCATGGCGGTGTTGAACACCACCTCGCCGACGGACAGGCCGTTCGCGCCCACGGAAACGCCCTCGAATACAGTGCCGTCTTCGAGGACGAGGATTGCGGTTTGGGTCACTGGCTTCGCCTACGTGAGGTTGCAGAAAACCGCCGGTGCGGTTCTGGACCGGTCCGGGGGCGTGAGGAATCAGGCGAGCGGGAATGATACCGGGCCGGGTCCGCTCGCGCCAGACAGAACGCGGCGGGAACTGAACGATTCGCGGGCTGCCACGCTGCGATCCCGGCGTAATCGGGGGATCCCGGGCCGATGTCCGGGCAGGATTTCGCGGCGCCGGGAAGACGCCTAGGGCAGTGACGCGGCCTACAGCAGGTCGCGCACCCGATACAGGCCCGGATCACGGCCGGCGAGACGGCTGGCGGCATGCAGCGCACCGCGCGCGAAGATGTCGCGACTGGTTGCACGGTGAACCAGTTCGATGCGCTCGCCCATCGCTGCGAACTGCACCAGGTGCTCGCCGACGATGTCGCCTGCGCGCAGCGAGGCATAGCGCGGCTGCGCGCCGCCGCGTCCTGCCGCCTCGCCCAGCGAGAGCGCGGTGCCGGAGGGCGCGTCCTTCTTCTGCGTGTGGTGGGATTCGACGATGTCGCAGTCCCAGCCCGGCAGCGCCGCGGCGCTGCGTTCGACCAGTTCCTCGATCACGGCCACGCCAAGACTGAAATTGGATGCCCACAGCACCGGGATCGCCTGCGATGCATCGCGCAGCGCATCACGCTGGGCGTCGGAAATCCCGGTCGTGCCGGACACGAAGGCCGCGCCGCGTGCCACGCACAGCGCCAGCACCGGGTCGAAGCCGTCGGGCAGGCTGAAATCGATGGCGGCATCGAATGCAGGCGCGCCGCCGAGCTCGCTGCTGGCGAAATACGGCACGCCCTCGACCACGCGCTGGCCAATCCGGCGCTGCACCGCCGCCACCACCTGCAGGTTCGGCAGGTCCGCCGCCAGTCGCAGCAGGGCCTGGCCCATGCGCCCGGAGGCGCCGTGGATGAGGAGTCGGACGGGCGTGGTCATGCGCGCAGGCTAGCCGCGCGCAGGGTGCCCGACAAGCCCGCGCGGGTCAGGAGACCATCCGGTCCCAGAAGCCCTTCACGCCGTCGAGGAAGGTGCTCGCCTTGGGCGAGTGCCGGCGCGCGCCGTCGCCGGCGAAGGTCGACTCGAACTGCTCAAGCAGTTCGCGCTGCTCGGGGGTGAGGTTCACCGGGGTCTCAACCACGACCTTGCAGTACAGGTCGCCGGGTGCGCGGCTGCGCACCGACTTGACGCCCTTGTCGCGCAGGCGGAACACCTTTCCGGTCTGGGTTTCGGCCGGGATCCGGATCTCCGCCTCGCCGCCCAGGGTCGGCACGCGCACGCTGTCGCCGAGCGCCGCCTGCGAGATGCGGATCGGCACCTCGCAGTGCAGGTCGTCGCCGTCGCGCTCGAAGAACTCGTGCGGACGCACGCGCACCTCGACATACAGGTCGCCCGGCGGCACGCCCGCGGGCCCGGCCTCGCCCTCTCCTGCCAGGCGGATGCGATCGCCGCTGTCCACGCCCGCCGGCACCTTCACCGACAGCACCTTCTCTTCCTCGATGCGACCGTTGCCGTGGCAGGTCTTGCAGGGGTTGGCGATGGTCTGGCCGCGGCCGTGGCAGTGCGGGCACGGCTGCTGCATCGAGAAGATGCCGCGCTGGAACCGTACCTGCCCGCGTCCGTGGCAGGTGTCGCAGGTTTCGAGCTTGCGATCCTCCGAGCCACTGCCGTCGCAGTCCCCGCATTCGGCAAGGGTCGGGATCTCGATGCGCTTCTCGACCCCGCTGACCGCTTCGTCCAGGTCCAGCTCCATCACATAGCCGACGTCGGCGCCACGACGTGGCCCGCCGCGTGCGCCGCCGCCGCCGAAGATGTTGCCGAAGATGTCGCCAAAGATGTCGCCCATGTCGGCGCCGGCGAAGCCCGGCCCGGCATTGCCGCCACCCATGCCGTGTTCGAACGCGGCGTGCCCATGCTGGTCGTACATGCGGCGCTTGCCGCCGTCCGACAACACTTCATAGGCCTCCTTGCACTCCTTGAACGCGGCCTCGGCGGCCTTGTCGCCGGGGTTGCGGTCCGGATGGTGCTTCATCGCGCAGCGACGATAGGCCTTCTTCAGGTCCTCCTCGCTGGCGTTGCGCGCAACGCCCAGGACTTCGTAGTAGTCGCGTTTGCTCATGGTGCGGTGATTGGTGATCCGTTACAGGGTGGTTCGAAAAAAGGTGGCGATCCGGGACGGAAAAAGCGGAGCTTGAAGCCCCGCTTCTTCCACGCAAGCATCACCCGTGGGCGGTCACGGCTTCTGCTCGTCCTTGACCTCGGTGAACTCGGCGTCGACCACGTCGTCGCTGGCCGACGCGGGGCCGGCACCGGCATCGCCTGGCTGCTGGGCCGCGGACACTGCGGCGAACAGGGCCTGCGCGGCCTCCTCCAGTGCCTTGGTGCGGGTCTCGATCTGCCCCTTGTCGTCACCCTTCATGGCGGTCTCGACATCGGCGATCGCCGACTCGACCCGGCCAATCACGTCGCCCGGCACCTTGTCGCCGTTGTCCTTGATCGCGCCGCGGGTGCTGTGCACCAGCGCGTCGGCCTGGTTGCGCGCGCCGACCAGCTCCTGGAACCTGAGGTCGTCCTCGCGGTGCGCCTCGGCGTCGGCGACCATCCGCTGGATCTCGTCGTCCGACAGGCCCGAGCCGGCCTTGATCTCGACCTTCTGTTCCTTGTTGGTCTTCTTGTCCTTGGCGGTGACGTGGACGATGCCGTTGGCGTCGATGTCGAACGACACCTCCACCTGCGGCATGCCGCGTGGCGCCGAGTCGATGCCGGTCAGGTCGAAGCGCGCCAGCGACTTGTTGAAGCGCGCCTGCTCGCGCTCGCCCTGCAGCACGTGCACGGTGACCGCGGACTGGTTGTCCTCGGCGGTGCTGAAGGTCTGCGAGGCCTTGGTCGGGATGGTGGTGTTCTTCTCGATGATCTTGGTGAACACGCCGCCCAGGGTCTCGATGCCCAGGCTCAACGGAGTCACGTCGAGCAGCAGCACGTCCTTGACCTCGCCAGCCAGCACGCCGCCCTGCACGCCCGCGCCGATGGCGACGGCCTCGTCCGGGTTGACGTCCTTCTTCGGCTCCTTGCCGAAGAACTCCGCCACCGCCTGCTGCACCTTGGGCATGCGGGTCTGGCCACCGACCAGGATCACCTCGCTGATGTCGGATGCGCGCAGGCCGGCGTCGTTGAGCGCGACCTTGCACGGCTCGATGGTCTTGCGCACCAGGTCCTCGACCAGCGCCTCGAGCTTGGCGCGGGTGAGCTTGATGTTGAGGTGCTTCGGACCCGAGGCGTCGGCGGTGACGTACGGCAGGTTGACCTCGGTCTGCTGCGCGGTCGACAGCTCGATCTTGGCGCGCTCGGCCGCGTCCTTCAGGCGCTGCAGGGCAAGTGGATCCTTGCGCAGGTCCAGACCGGAGTCCTTCTGGAACTCCTCGACCAGGTAGTCGATGACGCGCTTGTCGAAGTCCTCGCCACCGAGGAAGGTGTCGCCGTTGGTGGCCAGCACCTCGAACTGCTTCTCGCCGTCGACTTCAGCAATCTCGATGATCGACATGTCGAAGGTGCCGCCGCCGAGGTCGTACACGGCGATCTTGCGGTCGCCGCCGCCCTTGTCCAGGCCATAGGCCAGGGCGGCCGCGGTCGGCTCGTTGATGATGCGCTTGACGTCGAGGCCGGCGATGCGGCCGGCGTCCTTGGTCGCCTGGCGCTGCGAGTCGTTGAAGTAGGCCGGGACCGTGATCACCGCCTCGGTGACCTTCTCGCCCAGATAATCCTCGGCGGTTTTCTTCATCTTCTCCAGGATGCGCGCGGACACTTCCTGCGCCGAGAGTTTCCTGCCGTCGCTGGTCTGCACCCAGGCGTCGCCGTTGTCGTGCGCGACGATGTCATAGGGCACCAGGTCGAGGTCCTTCTTGACCTCGGCATCGGTGAACTTGCGGCCGATCAGGCGCTTGACCGCGTAGAACGTGTTCTTGGGGTTGGTGACGGCCTGGCGCTTGGCGGACGCGCCGACCAGCACCTCGCCGTCCTTGGTATAGGCCACGACGGACGGCGTGGTGCGATCACCCTCGCTGTTCTCGATGACCTTGGCCTTGCCGCCGTCCATGATCGCCACGCACGAGTTGGTCGTGCCCAGGTCGATGCCGATGATCTTTGCCATGGTGGGTTCCCTCTGGAATCTTCGTCAGGTGGCGGCGATGCCGCCGATGGTGCGTATCTGGGGTGTCGAGCCCTTCCCTTCAAGGGCCAAGGGCGCGCCTTCCCCTCGGCGGGGAAGGCGGAAAGCAGGACGTCAGTCCTGTTTCGCGACCGACACCAGGGCCGGGCGCAGCAACTGCTCGTTGAGCAGGTAGCCCTTCTGGAACAGCTGGAACACGCTGCCCGGGGCGACGTCGGTCGTCTCGACCGCGCTCATGGCGTTGTGCTTCTCCGGGTCGAAGCCATCGCCCGCTGCCGGGGCGACCTCGACCAGGCCGTTGTTGCCGCACACGCGGGTCAGTTCGCGCAGGGTCAGCACCACGCCGTCGCGCAGCGGATCCTCGGCCGGGGCGGTGTTGAGCGCGGCCTCCAGGCTGTCGAACACCGGCAGCAGGTCGCCCAGCAGTTGCTTGTTGGCGAAGCGGCAGGCGTTGCGCACGTCGCGCTCGAGGCGCTTGCGCTGGTTTTCCATGTCGGCGCGGTCGATCAGCGACTGTGCGCGCAGTTGTTCAAGCTCGCCTTCGAGCGCCTGGATGCGGTCGTCGGGGGTATTCAATTCTTCAGCCGCGGGCGCGGCATCCTGCATCGGTTCCGTGGTCATGTTCCTGGGGCTGGTAAGGCGGTCGCAGGGCCGCCGACCCCGCAGCTATGGGGTCGGCGGATCCGGATTCAAGGCGGCGCCCAGCAGCTCGGCGGTCGCCTGCACCACCGGAATCACCCGGTCGTAGGCCATCCGGGTCGGGCCGATCACGCCCAGCACGCCCAGCACCTTGCCACCCGCGCCGTAGGGTGCGGTCACCAGCGAAACGCCCTCCAGCGGCGCCAGCCCGGTTTCCTCGCCGATGAAGATGCGCACGCCCGGCGCCTTGATCGTGCGCTCCAGCAGCTGCAGGATCTCGCGCTTGCGGGCGAAGGCCTCGAACAGCTCGCGCAGGCGGTCGAGGTCGGACAGGTCCTGCACGCCGATCAGGCGGGTCTGGCCGGCGACCAACATGTCGTCGTCGTCGACCGGCGCCAGCGCCTGCTCGGCCAGCTCGACCGTGTGCGAGAGCAGCGCCTCCATCTCGCTGCGCGCGGCCTGCAGCTCCCGCACCAGGCTGGCGCGGATGTCGGCGACCTGGCGGCCGGCGAAATGGGCGTTGAGGTAATTGGCCACCCGCTCCAGCTCCGAGGCCTCGTAGGGCCGGCGGGTCTGGATGATGCGGTTCTGCACGTCGTTGTCGGAGAACACCAGGATCGCCATGACCCGCTGCGCGTCGAGCGGGACGAAGTCGATGTGGCGGAAGGCGAACTGCTCGCGGCGCGGCACCGAAACCACGCCGACAAAGTGGGTCATCGCCGACACCAGTTCCGAAGCGCTGCCCAGCAGCGACTGGGTGCCGCCGCCCGCGGCCAGTTCGCCGCGCAGGCGGGCCATTTCGGCATGGGCCAGCGGCTGCAGCTGCAGCAGCGAGTCGACGAACACGCGGTAGCCCTGCGCGGTGGGCACCCGCCCGGCAGATGTGTGCGGCGCGGCCAGCAGCCCCTGCTCCTCGAGGTCGGCGAGGATGTTGCGGATCGTCGCGGCGCTGACGTCCAACCCCGCGTGCCGGGCCAGCGTCTGCGAGCCCACCGGCTCGCCGTCGCGGATGTAGCGCCCGATCAGCGTACGCAGCAGCTGGCGCGCGCGCAGGTCGAGTTTTTTGCCGGGCAAGGATGCGGACATGGACCGATTAGATCGCCGATGCGCGCAAGGGCGCAAGCGGCCTGCGCACCGGGCCAGCCGTGGTCCTGCGCCGGCGCGGCAGTGGGCGGCCCGACGGGTGCGGACTTTCCCGACCCGCATCCGGCGCCTTTGCGTCTCGGCTGTTGCGACTGCGCGCACTACAATGCGCGGCCATGCTCAAACGCCTGACCCTCCGCGATTTCGCCGTCGTCCCCGAGTCCGAACTCGAGTTCGGCCCGGGCATGACCGTGATTTCCGGCGAGACCGGCGCGGGCAAGTCGCTGCTGGTCGATGCGCTGGGCTTCCTGTCGGGCCTGCGCGCCGATGCCGGCATGGTCCGCCACGGCGCCCAGCGCGCCGAGCTGCACGCCGAGTTCGATCCGGCCGCGGTGCCGTCCGCCCTGGCCTGGCTGCACGAACAGGAGTTCGACGACGGCACGGCCTGCACCCTGCGCCGCACCCTGCGCGCGGACGGCGGTTCGCGCGCCTGGATCAACGGCCGCCCGGCCACCCTGGCCCAGCTCTCGCAGCTGGCCGGCCTCCTGGTCGAGATCCACGGCCAGCACGAGCACCAGGCGCTGATGGAAAAGGCCAGCCAGCTCGCCCTGCTCGACGCCTTCGGCCGCCACGAGCCACAGCTGGCCGCGGTGCGCGGGGCGGCGGCCGCCTGGGCTGCGCTGCTGCGCGAGCGCGACGCCCTGTCCAAGACCGGCGACGTGTCCGAACGCATCGACTGGCTTGGCCACCAGCTCGCCGAACTCGAGCGAGAGGACCTGCGCCCGGAGTCGATCGAGTCGCTGGTCGCCGGCCATCGCCGCCAGGCACACGCGGCCGGGCTGATCGCGGCCTGCGACGACGCGCTCGACGGCCTGGCCGGCGACGATGGTCCCGCGCTGGTGCGCCGCCTGCAGCAGCTGCGCGGCGGGCTGTCGCGCGAGCGTGCGCACGAACCGCGGCTGGGCGAGGTCGATGCCATGCTCGACTCGGCCGCCATCCAGCTCGACGAGGCCACCCTGCTGCTGCAGCGGGTGCGCGACGAGCTCGACATCGATCCAGCCCAGTTCGAGGCGCTGGACGCAACACTGGCGCGGCTGCACGAGCTGTCGCGCAAGCATCGCGTGTCGCCCGGGGAACTGGCCGGTCAGCAGGCCGCGTTCACGGCCGAACTCGAGGCGCTGCGCGATGCGGGCGTCCGCCTGGCATCGCTCGAGGGCGAGATCGGCAAGGCCGCGGCGCTCTGGCGCAGCGCTGCCGACGCCCTCGGCAGCGTGCGCGCCGACGCGGCTGCGCGGCTGTCGCAGGCCACCACGACGCTGATTGCCGAGCTTGGCATGGGCGGCGGCGTGTTCGAGGTGGCGCTGGAACCCGTCGATGCCGGCCGCCCCGATCCGCAGGGCGGCGAGCGCGTGGAGTTCCTGGTCTCGGCCAACGCCGGGCAGCCGCCGCGCCCGCTGCGCCGCGTCGCCTCGGGCGGCGAACTGTCACGCGTGTCGCTGGCCATCGAGGTCGCGGCGCTCGGATCGGACACGGTGCCGACGATGGTCTTCGACGAGGTCGATTCGGGCATCGGCGGCGCGGTTGCCGAGATCGTCGGCCAGAAGCTGCGCGCCCTGGGTGCACGCTGCCAGGTGCTGTGCGTGACCCACCTGCCGCAGGTCGCCGCGCAGGGCCATGCCCACTACCTGGTCAGCAAGGCCGATCTCGACGGGCAGACCCGATCCGGCGTGCGCCGCCTCGATGCCAGGGAGCGCCAGGAAGAGCTGGCGCGCATGCTCGGTGGAGTGGAAGTGTCGAAGGAAGCGCGCGCGGCGGCGAGGCGGTTGCTGGCCAGCACCTCGGATTGAGGCGACGCCGGCCGGGCTGAGCCTTCTTCGCAACAGAACGCTCGGTACCAGGCGGGCCAGAGATGCTGCGCGCGAACCCTCCAACAGACCCGGCAGGCCGCCGGTCGATCGTGCCTTCCTGCCCCGGCCACCACCGTGATGAAAGCGTGAGCGCTGCCACGCCGCGCCGGCGTATCGTCGCCGGCTGAATGGCGATCCACGGCGGGATGGTGACTCACACGATGCAGGCACTCGATGGTGCGCCCGCCGACCTGCCCGGCAGGTCCGACGATGCGATGCGCATGATGCTGTCCGCGCTGCAGGCGGTCGCACAGGGCGACTTCGGCATGGAACTGCGCGGCCACTGGGAGGGCCTCGAAGGGCACCTGGCCGACGCCTTCAATACCGTGGTGCGCAGCAACCGCGAACTGGCGCGCGAACTCGCCCGCCACGAGGTCGCGCAGGTCTACGATCCGGAACAGGTCGAGGCCGAAGTCGAGCGCTTCGCACCGCACCTGGTCTTCCTCGATATCGGCATGCCCGGACGCAGCGGCTACGAGATCGCGCGCAGCCTGCGGCAGCGGCATGCCGCGTCGGCTCTCGGCATCGTCGCCGTCACCGGCTGGGGGCACGCGGAAGACCGCAGCCGCAGCCGCAGCCGCAGCCGCGAGGCCGGTTTCGACGAACACCTGGTCAAGCCGCCGCAGCTCGACGCGATTCGGCGCCTGTGCGCCGCGGGGGGACGGGACACGCAGCCGTGAGCGCACTGATTGCCAGGACCTGGATGGACCGCGTCGCGCACGACCTGCGCGGGCCGCTGGCGCCGATGCAGACCGCGGTCTACCTGCTGCGCGACCCGCGCATCGCCGACGGCCAGCGCGACGAGCTGCTCGCAGTGCTGGAGCGGCAGATCCAGCGGCTGGGCGGCATGATCGATGAGTTCAGCGACCTGGGGCGGGCCGGTACCGGCCAGTTGCTGGTCCGACGCGAAACGATCGACGTCGAGCTGCTCGTGTCGGACACCGCCAGCCGCCTGCAGGCCAGGGCGCCACGGGTCAGCTGGGGGCCGGAGGTGCAGGGCCTGGAGATCGAAGGCGACGTGCTGCGGATCGCCCAGTTGTTCCACACCCTGCTTGGAATGCAGCTGTCGCGCGTTCAGCCCGAGCCGGTGCAGGCCCGGCTCGAGCTCGCGCGCGGGCGTCTGCGCATGACCTGCGCGCTGCAGTGCAGTGGTGTTTCGGATGCGCTGATCGCAGCGCTGCTGAGCTCGCCGCATCCGGACCCACCGGACGACGCGCTCGGGCTGGGCCTGATGATCGCGGTCGCGATTGCAGAAGCGCACGGCGGCAGCCTTCAGGGGCGCGCCGGCGCCGGGGACACCGTGGAGCTGGTGCTCGAACTACCCTCGGGTCGCGCCGTGCCCGCCGACGTACCGGCGCAGGGCTAGGATCGGGGAGGCACGCCAGCCTGCCCGGTGCCGGGCGCTGCCGAGGGCGCTGCCGTGTTCAGCGTTGCTTGCGCACGTACAGAACCAGCGAGTGCTCGTCGAGGATATAGCCGTGCTCGCCCGCGATCCGGTTGATCAGGGCGACGATTTCCGGACTCTCGAATTCGGTGATCTGGCCGCTGCCCATGTCGACCATGTGGTAGTGGTGGTCGCCGCGGTCGAGCTCATACAGGGCGTGGCCGCCCTCGAAATTGTGCTTGCTCACCAGGCCCGCGGCCTCGAACTGGGTCAGCACCCGGTACACCGTGGCCAGGCCGATCTCGTCGCCCTGGTCGAGCAGTTGGCGATAGATGTCTTCCGCCGTCATGTGCTGGCGCGGGTTCTTCTGTTCGAGCAGTTGCAGGATGCGCATGCGCGGATGCGTCACCTTCAGCCCGGCCTTGCGCAGGTCCATCGATTCCATGGGTACTCCAATCACATCCGATCTGGCGCCCAGCTGACTGGAAGCCCGGTCGCGGTGGCCTTCGGAGTGTATCATCGGGACAATTGCAGCCCCGGTTCCGCAGGCCCCGTTCTATGCCCATGTCCCGCCTTCTGTTCGCCGCCCTGGTCGCCATCGCCACGGCCGGCTGCGGCATCCTCTACAAGCAGCCGATCTACCAGGGCAACCTGATCGAACAGTCCGCCGTCGAACAGCTCCAGGTCGGCATGGACAAGCAGCAGGTGGTGTCCCTGCTCGGCTCGCCGTCGATCACCGATCCGTTCCACCACCAGCGCTGGGATTACGCCGCCACGCAACGCATCAACCGCCGCGGCCATACCGAGGTGAAGACCCTCACGCTGTGGTTCGAGAACGATGCGCTGCAGAAGTGGGATGGCGAATACTTCGCCGAGCAGGACAAGGAATTGTCCGAGCGCATGCGCCGTTTCGGCAACCTGCCCAAGGAAAAGGGCAAGCAGGGACGCCGCTAGAAAGTCCGCTCGCCGCGGCTCAGCGCCGGCCAGCGCGGTCGGCCTGCACCCGGGCCCGGCGGCGACGACTGTCCTTGGGGTCGGCCAGCAGCGGGCCCAGCAGTTCGAGACGGTCGCCCTCGTGCAGCGGCGCGTCCTGCTCCACTCGTTCGCCGTGGACCGCGAAACCCGCCACGCCATCGCGCGGCAGCCGCGTGAGGGCCAGCGCATCGGCCACGGTCGCGCCCTCGCCCAGCTCCAGCTCCTCGCTCTCGAAGCGCTCGGGCCAGGCGCGGATCAGTTGCACCCGCACCGCCTCAGGCTTCCGCGTCCGCCACGCGCACGAAGTCGTCGACCATGCGGTCAGCCAGCCCGCGCAGTCCCAGCGACAGCACCGGCAGCATCAGGCTGCTCTTTGGCTCGAAATCGAGCGACAGCGACACCTTGCAGGCGCTCTCGTCCAGGGCATGGAACTGCCAGCGCCCGTGCAGCCGCTTGAAGGGGCCGTCGCGCAGCTCCATCTCGATATGGTGCGGCGGCGCAAGCGTGTTCTCGGTGGTGAACCAGGTCCCGAACCCGCCGATGCCCAGCTCCAGCCTGGCCAGCACCCGCGCCTCGCCCGCTTCGAGCACCTGGGCGTCCTCGCACCAGCCGAAGCGGCGGGGATAGGCGGCGATGTCGTTGACCAGCGCAAACATCCGGCTCGCGGAATGTTCCACCAGGGCGCTGCGTTGGATCGTGGGCATGGCTCGCGCGGCTGACCTGCTTCGGGGACAATGGCGGAATGGGCAAGAACAGCGGCAAGGATAAGGCAAACGGCGACCGGACCATCGCGCTGAACAGGCGCGCACGCCACGACTACCAGCTCGACGAGCGCTTCGAGGCGGGCATGGCGCTGCAGGGATGGGAGCTCAAGGCGATCCGCGCCGGCCGCGCCAACATCGGCGAAAGCTATGCGATGGTCCGCGATGGAGAGCTGTTCCTGTACGGCGCGCAGATCACGCCGCTGATCCAGGCGTCGACCCATGTCATCGCCGAAGCCAAGCGCAGCCGCAAGCTGCTGCTGCACCGGCGCGAGATCGACAACCTGATCGGCCGCGTGCAGCGCGACGGCTACACCCTCGTCCCCACCGCGATGTACTGGAAGGGCAACAAGGTCAAGCTCGAGATCGCGCTCGCCAAGGGCAAGCAGAGCCACGACAAGCGGCAGGCGTCGAAGGAGCGCGACTGGGACCGCGACCGCCAGCGCGTGATGCGCGCCCACAACAAGTAGTGACCGGCGCAGGCCACGCGACTGAGATCGCGTGCCTGCCAGTCCTCAGTCCGCAGCTTCCTCGCGTTCCGCCGCCTGGGCCGGCAGCACGAACCGGAACGTGGCGCCCTCACCCGCACGACCCTCGGCGCGGATGCTGCCGCCGTGCCGCTCGACGATGCGCTTGACCGTGGCCAGCCCGATGCCGTGGCCTTCGTACTCGTCGGCGCCGTGCAGGCGCTGGAATGGGCGGAACAACTTGGACGCATAGGCCGGCTCGAACCCCGCCCCGTTGTCGCGCACCAGGAAGGCGACCATGCTGGCCACCGGCTCCGCTTCCGTATCGCGGCCAAACTCGATGCGCCCCGGCGAGCGACCGCCGGTGAACTTCCAGGCGTTGCCCAGCAGGTTCTGCAGCAGGTTGCGCAACAGGGCCGGATCACCGCCCGCGGTCAGGCCTGGCTCGATCACCACCTCCACCTCCCGCGACGGCTCCCCCTGCCGCAACTCGGTCACCACCTCGGCCGCGACGCGGCTCAGGTCGAGCTCGGCATGACGCAGCGGGTCGCGGGTGATCCGCGACATCTTCAGCAGCGCATCGATCAGCGCATCCATGCGGTTGGCCGCGTTGCGCACCCGCACGAGGTGGTCGAGGCCGTCCGGCCCCAGCACGGCGGAAAAGCGCTCGCCGAGCAGGCGGCTGAAACCTTCGACCGTGCGCAGGGGCGCGCGCAGGTCGTGCGAGACGCTGTAGGCGAACGACTCCAGCTCCCGGTTGGCCAGGGTCAGCTCGTGCGTGCGCTGCTCGACGCGCGCTTCCAACGTGCGGTTGAGCAGCCGCACCGCGCGCTCGGCGCGCAGCCGGTCGGTGGCATCGTCGACCTGCGCCAGCGCCGCCACGTCGCTGCCGACATCGCCCGGCACCTGCGACAGCACCACCTGCACCAGGCGGATGTCGCCATCGCTGCGGCGCAGCTGCAGGGTCGCCGGCGTGAGCGCGCTTCCGGCCAGCGCCGCATCGACTTCCGTCTCGAGGAACTGTGCGGAAAACCGCGTCCCCGCCAAGCTGCCCGGGGAAGCGCCCAGGATCCTGGCCAGCGCCGGGTTGGCCTCGACGATGCGGCCCTCGCCATCGAGCAGCGCGATGCCGCTGCCCGAATACAGCATGGCGTTGCGGAAGCGCTGCTCGCTGCGCCGGTACGACTCGCTCATCACCTCGGCCAGGCGCTCGGCGCGCGACTGGGTATGTGCAAGCGCCAGCACCACGGCGAACAACAGCAACGACAGCACCAGCCCGCCCGCCAGCAGCGTCTGGCCGTCCGACAGGCCGTGGCCGGCGCCGGCGGCAGGCGGACGCGACTGGAAATCGATGCGCCAGCGCCGCCCATAGACCTCGAAGGCATCGCTGTGGTGCAAGGGCCCGGTTCGAGCCTGCTCGTCGTATCCGGCATCCTGGTGAAGCACGCGCGCGCCGCCGACATCCTCGCCCAGGTCGACGATGCGGAAGACCTGGCCGCCGCGGTACGGCTCCAGCACGCTGTCGATGAACGACCGTGCATTGAACGGCGCGTAGACCCAGCCCGAGATGGCGGTGCGCCGCGCCAGGGTGTTGGCCGGCTGGATGCCGTTGGCGTACACCGGCGCGAACATCAGCAAGCCGTCGCGACGCTCGTCGCCGTCCTGGACCAGCGGCAGCGGCGCGCTCAGCCGGACCTCGCCGGTGTCGCGGGCGGCGGCCATCACGTGATGCCGATTGGCCTCGGAAAACATGTCGAAGCCGACCGCAGCACGGTTGGGCACGGTCTGCGGTTCGAGCAGCAGGATCGGGCCATAGATCTCGCGCGCACCGTGAGGGCGAATTTGGAACAGCCCCCTGCCCTCGTCGCGCATCGCCAGCTGCAGTGCTTCCAGGTCGCTGCGGCGCAGATAGGGCACGTAGCCCAGGCCCATCATGCCCTTGAACTGGTGCGCGATATCGAGCCCGCCGACGTAGTCTCGCCACTGCCGCTCGGTGGGTCGCGCCACCGACCAGTACAGCGACACGCCGCCGCGCAGCGCCAGCTCGTAGTGCAGCAGGCGCTGGCGGAGCTGCATCGCGATCTCATTGCTGTCGGCCACGAAGCGGGTCTGCAGTGCCGCCTGCTCGCGCGCGCCGGCCTCGCGTGCGTAGTGCCAGACGAGCACCAGCGAACCGATCAGGGTGAGCACCGCAAGCACGTAGCCGCGCCGCAGCCGCGGGCGGCTGCGACCGGTCGACCCGGCGGAACCCGGCATGGCCTGCGACATGGGCACAGCATACCGGCAAGCCTGAACGCCCGGCGGCGGCGGCGCTCCCGCGCCTTGCACGGCCCCGCGCCGCGCCTATACTGGTCGGGTCAGCGTGATCGACGCTCCCGGGGGTGCACTGGCTTCGACGGGGGTCGCGAAATCACTTGGTGCATGCCGAGGGGGCAGCTTTCCTCGTTAATCCAGCGGCAAACTCTAGTTGCCAACGACGACAACTACGCTCTCGCCGCTTAAGGCGTAAGCCCCGAACCCACTTGTTCCCGTACTCGTGGATGTAGGGTCATTATTACGGGAATCCAGCCGAGGTGGCCGCCTGTCTGCCCCGGTTGAACTCACAGGCTGGTCCCGGGATGCGCTTCGCACACCGTGCTGTTCCGGGATGAGATCCAACGGTGGGCTAAGCATGTAGTACTGGGGATGGAGTGCCTTCGGACGCGGGTTCAATTCCCGCCACCTCCACCATATAAACCTGAGAAATCAGGGATTCAGACCGCCAAGGATGGCGGTCTTTTTCGTTGTACGGATGCCAGGACGGTCACCTCTCCGCGATCCGCCAGCCGATTGGGGCGATCTACCGGTCCCGGACAGCAAAACGGGGCCGCACCAGGCGGCCCCGTTCCGGTCTACGTTGGTCGCGTGATCAGCCCTGCAGCGGCACGATCCGGATCTCGACGCGGCGGTTGAGGCCACGGCCCTGCTCGGTGCTGTTGTCGGCCACCGGGAAGCGGTAGCCGAAGCCGGCAACCTCGAAGCGCTCGCGCTGCAGGCCCTGGCCGATCAGGTAGGTGGCCACGTTCTGGGCGCGCTGCTCGGAGATGCGCTGGTTCACCGCCTCGCCACCGATGTTGTCGGTATGGCCGCTGACCTCGACGATGGTCTGGTTGTACTCGCGCAGCGTGCTCGCCACGTTGTTGAGCGCCGGATAGAACTGCTGCTTGAGCTCGGTGCGGTTGAAGTCGAAGGTCACGCCATCGGGCAGGTTGAGCTTGATGGTGTCGCCCTCGCGGTCGACCTGGATGCCGGTGCCGGCGGTCTGGCGACGCAGCTCGGCTTCCTGGCGGTCCTGGTAGGCGCCAACGGCGCCACCGGCCAGGCCACCTACGCCGACGCCGACCATCGCGCGCTGGCGACGCTCGGTGGCGTCGCCACCGCTGAGCAGGCCGGCGACCGCCCCGATGCCGGCGCCGATCAATGCATTGTTTCGGGTGCGGTTGGGGTCGTCAGGGGCACTGGTCTGGCCGGTATAGGTAGCGCAGCCGACAAGCATCGAACTGGCAAGAACGGCTGAGACGGCGAACGCGGTCTTGTGACGCATGGGGGCGGTCTCCTGCGGGGTGTCCCGCGTAGATGAATGGGGCGCCAGCAAACCACGGCAACTGCCAACGGCGGGTGACGGGGATGCGCGACCTGGAGCCCCAGGGGGCAGCTCCGTTCAGGAAGCGGCCCGAACCGCATCAGGGGAATGCGACGGAGCCCTCGCCTGCATGCGGCTGGTTTCGCAACATCAGCTGGACACGGTGCCACGCATTGCCCGGTAAGCAGCCAGCGCCTGCTCGCGCCCGGCCGCAAGATCGACCACCGGGCGGGCGGGATAGTCCGGCGCCAGCCGCCTGGCCGCGGCCGGATCCAGCCAGGGTGCGTGCCGCAGCGGCAGCGGCAGCGCCGCGAGTTCGGGCAGCCAGCGGGCCACGTAACGACCGTCAGGGTCGAACCTGGTCGCCTGCGTGACCGGATTGAATACGCGGAAATACGGCGCCGCGTCCGCCCCTGTGCCGGCCACCCATTGCCATCCCATGCTGTTGTTGGCCAGGTCGGCATCGACCAGGGTCTGGTGGAACCAGCGCGCGCCCTCGCGCCAGTGCTGGCGCATGTGCTTGCACAACCAGCTGCCCACGATCATGCGCAGGCGGTTATGCATCCAGCCGGTGTGCCAGAGCTCGCGCATGCCGGCATCCACGATCGGCACGCCGGTGCGGCCGTTGCGCCAGGCATCCAGCAGGCACCGGTCCGGCCGGGCCCATGCGAAGGCATCGAAGCTGCTGTTGAAGTTGCGCTCGGGGCTTTCCGGGAAGTGGTGCAGCAGGTGGTGCGCGAATTCGCGCCAGCCCAGCTGGCGGACGAAGGCATCGATGTCGGCGCCGGTGGCAGCGGTCCGCTGCGCCTCCAGTGCGGCCACCACCCGCCACGGCGCGATCTCGCCGAAATGCAGGTGCGGCGACAGGCGCGACGTGCCCACCCGGTCCGGGCGCTCGCGCTGCTGGCCATAGCCGCGCAGCGCGCCGTCGGCGAACACTTCCAGCGCTTCGCGCGCACCCGCCTCGCCTGGCGTCCAGTGTTCCCAGAACTGCGCATCCCAGCCGCGCGGCGGCGCCAGCTTCAGGACCTCGAGCCGGATTCCGTCCGGATCACCGTCCAGGTCCGGCAGCGATTGCGGGGCCGACCAGGGCGCAGGCGCCCGCCAGGCGGCCAGCGCAGTGCGCCAGAAGGGCGTGAACACGCGGTACGGCCCGCCCTGCTTCGTGGCCAGCGTCCAGGGCTCCAACAGCAGCGAACCGTTGAAGCTCTCCGCGTGCAGGCCCTGCCCGCGCAGTGCGCGCTTGATGGCTGCGTCGCGGCGCTCGATCGCCGGCTCGTAGCGGCGTGTCCAGTACACCGCCTCGGCGTCGCAGGCCGCGGCGATCGTGCCCAGCAGCTCCAGGCTCGGGCCGCTGAAGATGCGCAGGCGCGAGCCGCGCGCGCGCAGGCTCGCATCGAGCGCGGCCAGCGAGCGCTGGCGCCAGGCGTCCGAGGCCGCGCCCGGCCGCCACGCGCCCTCCTCGTCCGGCGCATGGATATAGACGCACACCGGCACTTGGTCGGCATCGAGCGCGGCGCGCAGCGCCGGCTGGTCGTCCAGCCGCAGGTCATTGCGGAACCACACCAGCGCATTGGCCATCGATGTGTCTCCTGTATTGCGGCCCGGCCGCGCCTCAGCCCGCGTCGCCGGCGCCGCCGCGATACTCGCGCGGAATGCGATCGTTGAGCTGGACCAGGATCTCGTAGGGGATCGTAGCGGCGCTGCGTGCGACTTCCTCGACCGTGATCGCCGCCCCGCCCTGCGCCCCGACCAGCACCACCGGATCCTCGTTGAAGGCGCTGTGGCCGCCGATGTCGACCATGAACTGGTCCATGCACACGCGCCCCGCCACGGGATGGCGCCGGCCACCGATCAGCACCTGCCCGCAGGAGGACAGCGCACGCGGCCAGCCGTCGCCGTAGCCGATCGGCACCGTCACCACGCGCGTGTCGTGCGCAGCGGTCCAGGTCGCACCGTATCCGATCGGACTGCCGGCGCGGACCACCTTGAAATACACCACCTGCGAGACCAGCGACAGCGCGGGGCGCACCGGCACCGACCGCGTCGAGGCAGGATCGGGCAGCACGCCGTAGAGCAGGATCCCCGGCCGCACCATGTCCAGCCAGGTGTCGGGGAAATGCAGCACGCCGCCGGAGTTGGCCAGGTGCCGGATCGGCATCGGCACGCCGAGGCGGTCGAAATGGGCACAGGCCTCCAGCAGCCGCTCGAGCTGCAGCGCGGTCATCGCCGATGCCGGATCATCGGCGCAGGCCAGGTGCGAGTACACACCGGCCACCTCGCACCAGCGCGAACGCACCGCGGCCTCGATGAAAGGCCCGGCCGACCAGCTGTGCACGCCGATGCGTTCCATGCCCGTGTCGATCTTCAAGTGCACGCGCGCCCTGCGGCCGAATGCCTCGGCGGCCGCTTCGACCTGTCGCAGCTTGGACAGTGAAGACACGGTGAGCTGCAGGTCGTGGGCGAGGAACTGCGCGACCTGAGGGCCAAAGATGCCGCCCATCACCAGGATCGGCACATCGATCCCGGCCTCGCGCAAGGCGATGCCCTCCTCCAGAAAGGCGACGCCGAAGCTGCCGGCCCCCTGCGCCTGCAGGTGGCGCGCCACCGCCACCAGTCCGTGGCCATAGGCGTTGGCCTTGACGATCGGCATCACCGGTACGCGCACGTGGCCGGCGATCGCACGCAGGTTGCCCGCGATGGCGTCGAGATCGACCAGGATGCGGCTTGGCCGCTGGATGCAAGCTGCGCTCAAACGGATCGATCCCGGGCTGGCGTACCGGCGGCGGCCGACGATTTGCGATTCTAGTGCGCGCCGCCCGGGAGCGGGGCGCTACTCGAAGCTGCCGACCGAATCGTGCGCGAGGTTGTCGAAGCGCGTGTATTCGCCGAAGAACTTCAGCTTGAACGAGCCGGTCGGGCCGCTGCGCTGCTTGCCGATGATGATCTCGGCCAGGCCCTTGTCGGGCGAGTTTTCCTTGTTGTAGTACTCGTCGCGATAGATGAACACGATGATGTCGGCGTCCTGCTCGATGGCGCCCGATTCGCGCAGGTCGGCCATCACCGGGCGCTTGTCGGTGCGCGTCTCCAGCGAGCGGTTGAGCTGGGAGAGCGCCATCACCGGCACGTTGAGCTCCTTGGCCAGGCCCTTGAGCGAGCGCGAGATCTCGGAGATCTCGGTGGCGCGGTTCTCGCTGTTGCCCGGCACCGCCATCAGCTGCAGGTAGTCGATCACGATCAAGCCCAGGTCGTGCTCGCGCTTGAGCCGGCGCGCCTTGGCGCGGAGCACGTCCGGCGACAGGCTGGGCGTGTCGTCGATGAAGATCTTGGTTTCCTTGATCATCCGGATCGCGCTGGTCACGCGGCTCCAGTCCTCGTCCTCAAGCTGGCCGGTGCGCAGGCGCGTGGCGTTGATGCGGCCGTTGGACGAGATCAGCCGCAGCGCGAGCTGGCTGGCCGACATTTCCATCGAGAACACCGCCACCGCCTTCTTGGTCTTGATCGCGGCGTATTCGGCGATGTTGAGCGCAAAGGTGGTCTTGCCCATGGCCGGGCGCGCGGCGAGGATGATCAGGTCGGTCGGCTGCAGGCCGGCGGTCATCTGGTCGAATTCGGTATAGCCGGTCGGCAGGCCGGTGAGACCGCCGCCGTTGGCATGCCGCGTCTGCAGCACGTCGAAGGCCTCGGCCATGGCCCTGTTGATCGGCACGAAGTCCTGGCGCCCGCGCGAGCCCGCCTCGGCAATCGCGAACACCTGCTGCTCGGCCTTGGCCAGGATCTCGGCGCTGTCGCGGCCTTCGGGCTGGAAGCCGTCGTTGACGATGTCCGTGCCGATCTCGATCAGCTGGCGCAGCACCGCCTTGTCGCGCACGATCTCGGCGTAGGCCTTGATGTTGGCCGCCGACGGCGTGGTACTGGCCAGCTCGACGAGATACGCGCCACCGGCGACCTGTTCGGACAGGCCATTGGATTCGAACCACTCGCCCAGGGTCACCGCGTCGAAGGGCTTGTCCTTCTCGGCCAGCTCGCGGATGGCGCGGTAGATCAGCTGGTGGTCGCGACGATAGAAATCCTTGTCGTTGAGCAGGTCGGCGATGCGGTCGTAGGCGTCCGGCGCCAGCATCAGGCCGCCGAGCACGGCCTGTTCGGCGTCGACCGACTGCGGCGGTACGCGCAGTTGCTCGACGCGGGGTTCGGGGCGTTGGTCCTGGCGGAAGCCGGGTCTTGCGGACATCAGGGGAGTCACTCCAGGCGACGGACCGGGGATGCAGTCGTGGTGGATGGATCCCGGACCGTCATCGTAGCGGGCGCGGCTGTGGGTACGCGATGGAACAAGCTGTGGATAAGCCGGTTATGCGCCGGGGACGTCTCGGCGCCTGCGATCGGGGCGGTCCTGGTGCACCGCTGGTCCGGTTGCCGTTGTGGCTGCACCCGCCGGTCGGCGCAGGCGGGACCTGCAGCCGGATCAAGTGGATCCGGCCCGGCCCGCCACCTGGACCCTGCCCCGAAAACAGGACAGGCGCCTTGCGGCGCCTGTCCATATCCAGCCCGGGGATGCGGCGATCAGGCCGCTTCGGGCTCGATGATCACCTTGACGGTGGTCTCGGCATCGGCGTGCAGGTGGATCACCACGTCGAACTCGCCGGTGTTGCGCAGCGGGCCTTCGCCCAGCACCACTTCCGACTTGCCCACTTCGGTCACGGCCTTGGTCAGCGCCTCGGCGATGTCGCGCGGACCCACCGAGCCGTACAGCTTGCCCTCGGCCGAGGCGTTGGCGTAGATGGTCACGCTGGCGCCTTCGAGCTTGGCCAGGCGGACCTGGGCCTCGTCGGCGATGCCCTTGGCCTTGGCTTCGTAGTCGGCGCGCTTGGTCTCGAAATCGGCGAGGTTGGCGGCCGTTGCCGGCACGGCCTTGCCCTGCGGAACCAGGTAGTTGCGGCCGTAGCCCGGCTTGACGTCGACCTTGTCACCGAGGTCGCCGAGGTTGATCACGCGCTGCAGGAGGATCAGTTGCATTTCATTGCTCCGTATTCGTTAGCGGCTGGAGATTGCCGCAACGCTTGCTGTCCGAATCGGACGGATCGGTCTCGAACCGGGGGGACGAAGCGATCCGCCACGGCCGGCCGGAACACCCTCCCCGCCCTGCCCTCTCCCCCGAGGGGGAGGAAAGCAGACGCCTCCCGTGCGGGAGGCCGGGTTCTTACACGTTGTGGTTGTCGGTGTACGGGATCAGCGCGAGGAAGCGCGCACGCTTGACCGCAAGCGCCAACTGGCGCTGGTAGCGCGACTTGGTGCCGGTGATGCGGCTCGGCACGATCTTGCCGTTCTCGGTGAGGTTCTGGCGCAGGGTGTTGAGATCCTTGTAGTCGATCTCCTTGACACCCTCGGCGGTGAACTTGCAGAACTTGCGGCGGCGGAAGAACTTGGACATGGGTGTGCTCCTCAGGCGGCTTCGGTCGGTTCGGTCGGTTCGGTCGGCTCGGCCGTTTCGGCCTTGCTGCCTTCGCCGTCGGTGGACGGGGTCTCGTCGTCATCGCGGCGGCGACGATCCGAACGCTCGGGGCGGTCGGGACGTTCCGGCTTCTCGTCCTTGTTCTTCATGATCAGCGACTGCTCGGTGTCGGCTTCGTCGCGGCGCATCACCAGGTGGCGCAGGATGGCGTCGTTGAAGCGGAAGCCCTCGACGAGCTCGGTCAGCACTTCCTGGCCGACTTCGATGTTGAGCAGCACGTAGTGGGCCTTGACCAGGTTGTTGACCGAATAGGCCAGCTGGCGGCGGCCCCAGTCTTCCAGGCGGTGGATCTTGCCTTCGCCGTTCTCGATCAGCGTCTTGTAACGCTCGATCATCGCCGGCACCTGCTCACTCTGGTCCGGATGGACCAGGAACACGATTTCGTAATGACGCATGGGTTGTCCTTTCGGGTGTCGGGCGCCCCAGGGGCGGCCCGGAAAGCTCCCCGGCGACCGGATCCGGACGCGGTGGAGCAAGGGCTCCCCGCAGCGCAGGCCGCAGGGAGCCGGGCATTATGGAGGATCAATGGCTTGCGGGCAAGGCGGACGGCTGGATCGTGCCAGGCGGCGCCCGGCACCCCGGTCCGCGACTCAGGCGGCGCGATCGGCGTCGGTGGTGAAGCTTTCCCCGCAGCCGCATTCGGCCGCCGCACTGGGATTGGCGAACACGAACTCGTGGTTCAGGCCCTTGCGCACGAAGTCGATGGTGGTGCCATCGACCATCGGCTGGCTGGTGGCGTCGACGTAGATGCGCACGCCATCCTGCTCGCTGACGCTGTCGCCCTCGAGCGCGTCGAGCGCCAGCTCCACCTCGTAGCCCCAGCCCGAGCAGCCGGTCTTCTTCACTCCGAAGCGCAGCCCGAGTGCATCGGGATCGGCGGCGAGGAACTGGCGGACGCGGTCGAGCGCGGCGGAGGTGAGCTGGATGGCCATGACGTGATTCTAGCGCGGGGTGGCTGAAGAAGGCCTTTCGACGGCCGGTGCCGCGCTAAACTGTGCGTTCCGATATCGGCCCCTCTCCCCAGGATCGAAGGCATGACGGTTTCCAGCGTCGAACACGCGCTTGCGGGCAGGATTCCCGCGGGCGGCGAAGTCACGGTCCGCGGCTGGGTGCGCACCCGGCGCGATTCCAAGGCCGGGCTGAGCTTCGTCAACGTCAGCGACGGCTCCTGCTTCGCGCCGATCCAGGTGGTTGCGCCGGCCGCGCTGGCCAACTACGAATCCGAGGTCAAACGGCTGACCGCCGGCTGCGCGGTGATCGCCACCGGCACCCTGGTGCCGTCGCAGGGCCAGGGCCAGAGCTTCGAGATCCAGGCCGAATCGATCGAGGTCGTGGGCTGGGTCGAGGATCCGGAAACCTATCCGATCCAGCCCAAGGCGCACTCGCTGGAGTTCCTGCGCGAGGTCGCGCACCTGCGCCCGCGCACCAACCTGTTTGGCGCGGTCTCCCGCATCCGCCACTGCCTGGCGCAGGCCGCGCACCGCTATTTCCACCAGAACGGCTATTACTGGATCAACACGCCGATCGTCACCACCTCCGACGCCGAAGGCGCGGGACAGATGTTCCGGGTCTCCACGCTGGACATGGCCAACCTGCCGCGCGACGAGCGCGGCGCGGTGGATTTCTCGCGCGATTTCTTCGGCAAGGAAGTGTTCCTGTCGGTGTCCGGCCAGCTCAACGTCGAGGCCTTCGCGCTGGCCTTGAGCAAGGTCTACACCTTCGGGCCGACCTTCCGCGCCGAGAACTCCAACACCACCCGCCACCTGGCCGAGTTCTGGATGATCGAGCCGGAGATCGCCTTCGCCGACCTGGCCGAGGACGCGCGCGTGGCCGAGGAGTTCCTGAAGTACCTGTTCCGCGCGGTGCTCGACGAGCGCGGCGACGACATGGCCTTCATCGCCGAGCGCGTGCAGAAGGATGCGATCACGCGGCTGGAGTCGTTCATCAACGCGCCGTTCGAGCGCATCGAGTACAGCGATGCGGTGGCGCTGCTGCAGAAGTCCGGCCACAAGTTCGATTTCCCGGTGGAATGGGGCCTGGACCTGCAGACCGAGCACGAGCGCTGGCTGACCGAGCAGCACGTTGGCCGGCCGGTGGTGGTGACCAACTATCCCGAGCACATCAAGGCCTTCTACATGCGCCTGAACGACGACGGCAAGACCGTCGCGGCGATGGACGTGCTGGCGCCGGGCATCGGTGAAATCATCGGCGGCAGCCAGCGCGAAGAGCGCCTGGACGTGCTCGACGCGCGCATGGACCAGTTCGGCCTGGACCGCGAGCATTACGCCTGGTACCGCGATTTCCGCCGCTACGGCAGCGTGCCGCACGCCGGCTTCGGCCTGGGCTTCGAGCGCCTGATCGTGTACGTGTGCGGGCTGTCCAACATCCGCGACGCCATTCCGTATCCGCGCGCGCCCGGCCACGCGGAATACTGAGCGGTCGACCGATGATCCTCTTCCTCGCCCTGTGCTTCGTCGGCATCGCCATCGGCGGGATCACCGCGTTCGTGATCTTCTGGCCGCTGTCCCTGGTCCACCTGCGCGACCGCCATCCGGAGGTGCGCGCCTCGCTGGGCGAAAGCGCGTTCCTCTCACCCTCGGCGCTGGCCTGGCTGCTGGCCGGACGCTATCGCTCGGTGCCCGACACACAGTTCACCGGGCTCGCGACGCCGGCGCGGGTGGCCGCATTCGTGATCATGGGCGCGGTGGCCATGTCAGGGCTGCTGTGGCTGTGGTCGGCGGTGCTTCGATGAGCGCGCCGCTGCAGCACGTGAGCGAGGGCTGGTGGCTCGCCACGCTCGGACGCACCCTGATCTGGGCGCGGCTGCGGGTGCGCGAGGCCGGCACCGCCGAGGTGTTCGACAGCGACGGCAACACCCTGGTCTACGACAGCGAGGACACGGCGCGAGCGATGCTGATGGATGCTGCCTTCGTCTCCTTTGAGGGCCTGGATGAGGAAGACGCGCTCGAACGCGGTTTTTCGCTGTCCGAACTGGCGCCGCCCGCCGGCGGGGACGAGGCTTCGCTGCGTGCGCGCATGGTGCAGCTGCTCGGCGCGCGGGCCTGAGGCCCGCACTGCCGGGCTCCCCTTTGCGCGGACGACGGTGGATGCAACAACCGGGAGTCGCCAGCGCGGCGATCGCTGCTCCCGCTGCGCCACCGCGTGCAACGCCCGATGCCCTAACATCGCGCCATGTACACGCCGCGCGCCTTTGCCGAGACCGACCTGGCGCAGCTCGATGCGCTGCTGGCGGCTGATTCCTTCGTCACCCTGGTTACCGTCGACGTCGATGGCGCGCCATTCGCCAGCCACCTGCCGGTGCTGTACCGCCGCGACGGCGAACGCGTGCTGGTTGAAGGGCACTGGGCCAGGCCGAACCCGCAGGCGCGCCACGGTGGCGCCGCGCTGCTGATCGTGCACGGTCCGCACGCCTACGTGTCGCCGGGCTGGTACCCGGACAAGGAGCCGGCCGCGCGCGTGCCGACCTGGAACTACGCGGTTGCGCATCTCTCGGGCGCGCTACAGGTGTTCGAGGACGAGGACGGGCTTGCCGACCTCGTCGCGCGCCTGAGCGAGCGCTTCGAATCCTCGATCGGGCAGTCCTGGCGTTTCGAACACGATCGCGAAGACCACCGGCGCCAGCTGCGCGGCATCGTCGGCTTCCGCTTCGAGCCCACGCGCATCGAGCTGAAGTTCAAGCTCAACCAGAACCATCCCGTCGAAAACCGGGTGGCGGTGGCCGACGCGCTCGCCAGCGCGGATGCGCCCGGGAGCCGCGCCGTGGCCGCGCTGATGCGTCACCATATCGACTGAAGGAGCAGCACCAATGGACCTGGACCTCTCCGGCCGCCACGCCCTGGTCTGCGGCGCATCCGAAGGCATCGGTCGTGCCGCGGCGCATGAGCTGGCGTTGCTGGGCGCCGACGTCACCGTACTGGCACGCCGTGCCCACGCGCTGCAGGCTGTGGTCGACGCCCTGCCCCGCAGCGCAGCCCAGCGACATCGCGTGCTGGTTGGCGACGTGACGCAGCGCGATGCGCTGCGTGCCGCGGTCGCCGGACTGGCGGATGCCGCGCCGGTGAACATCCTAGTCAACAATACCGGCGGCCCGCCGGGCGGAGCGGCGCTGGACGCCGCCGAGTCCGCGTTCGTGGACGCCTTCAGCCGCCACCTGCTGGCCAACCAGGCGCTGGTGCAGACGCTGGTGCCCGGGATGCGCGCGACAGGCTGGGGTCGCATCGTCAACGTGGTGTCGACCTCGGTCTACGAGCCCATCGCCGGGCTTGGGGTGTCGAACACGGTCCGCGGCGCGGTCGCGGGCTGGGCCAAGACGCTGTCGCGCGAACTGGCGCCGCACGGCATCACCGTCAACAACGTGCTGCCCGGCTATACCGACACCGCGCGCATCGACCAGATCGTGCGCGACCGCAGTGAAGCGAGCGGCAAGTCGCGCGAGGACGTGCTGGCAGCCATGCTTGCCAGCGTGCCGGTCGGCCGCATGGCCCGGCCGGAGGAAACCGGCGGCGTGATCGCCTTCCTGTGCTCGCCGGCCGCGGCCTATGTCACCGGGGTCAGCCTGGCGGTGGACGGCGGGCGGATGCAGTCGATCTGAGTCGGAGTGGCGCTGGCCCTCGAATCACCACTCACGCCCCCATGCCCGAAGGTCCCGAAATCCGCCGTGCCGCAGACCGCCTCGCAGAAGCCGTGGTCGGCAGGGCGCTGGTGTCGGCCTGGTTCGCGTTCCCGGCGCTCAAGCGCCACGCGCAGTCCCTGGCCGGGCGACGCATCCTCGCCATCGAGCCGCACGGCAAGGCGCTGCTGACGCGCTTCGACCATGGCTGGACGCTCTACAGCCACAACCAGCTCTACGGCGTGTGGAAGGTCTGCGATGCAGGCCTGCGGCCGGACACGACACGCTCGCTGCGCGTTGCACTGGAGACGTCCGACAAGGCGATCCTGCTCTACTCCGCCTCCGACATCTCCATGTGGCGCGATGCCGAGCTGGCGCGGCACCCGTTCCTGTCGAAGCTCGGCCCCGACGTGCTCGATCCAGGCCTGGATGCGGACACCGTGGCGACGCGCCTGCAGGATCCCCGCTTTGCCCGACGGCGGCTGGAGGGGCTGCTGCTCGACCAGGATTTCCTGGCCGGGATGGGCAACTACCTGCGCGCCGAAGTGCTGTTCGAAGCCGGCATCGCGCCCGGGCGGAGACCCGCGGATCTGTCGACGGACGAGCGCAGCCGGCTTGCGGCTGCCCTGCTGGAGGTCCCGCGCCGCAGCTACCGCACCCGCGGCATCGCGCCGGCACGCGGCATGCGCGAGGACTACCTGACCGATACGGCGGACGGGTTCCGCTTCCACGTCTTCGACCGCGAGGGCGAGCCCTGTACGCGCTGTGGCGCGGCGATCGTGCGCAGCATGCTGGCGGGACGGCGGATGTATGCCTGTGCGGAGTGCCAGCGCTGAGGCGCGGCGGGCGCCGGATGTGAGGCCACGGAGTAAGCTGGCGCGATGAAACGCTGCCTGCACCTGATCGGCGGGGCGCTGCGCGAGCCGGCCTCCGGGCAATGGCTGGAGGTGGCCGATCCCGCGTCCGGCCGGCCGTTCGCCTCGGTTGCGGCCGGTGACACGCGCGACGTCGATGATGCCGTCGCTGCCGCGACCGCTGCTGCGCCGGGCTGGGCTGCCCTGCCCAACGACGTCCGCGCGCGCTGGCTGGAAAAGCTGGCCGACGCGCTGGAAGCGCGGGCCGAGCTGTT
The DNA here is from genome assembly GCF_054072655.1 of Luteimonas sp. A482. Taxonomy (NCBI): domain Bacteria; kingdom Pseudomonadati; phylum Pseudomonadota; class Gammaproteobacteria; order Lysobacterales; family Lysobacteraceae; genus Luteimonas; species Luteimonas sp. A482. The sequence continues at coordinate 1,495,475 of NZ_JBSVRO010000001.1, read as the reverse complement.
CGCCCAGGCCGAATCTCGCGACGCCGGCAAGCCGATCGGCCTGGCTCGCGGGATCGAGATCCCGCGCGCCGTCGCCAACCTGCGCTTTTTCGCGCATGCGGCCACCCAGTTCGCCAGCGAATCGCACCACGGCCAGGCCGGGCTCAACTACACCCTGCGCCTGCCGCTGGGCGTGGTCGGCACCATCTCCCCGTGGAACCTGCCGCTGTACCTGTTGACCTGGAAGATCGCGCCCGCGCTGGCCGCAGGCAACACGGTGGTGGCCAAGCCGTCCGAGCTCACGCCGGTCACCGCGACCATGCTGGGCGAGCTTGCGGCGGAGATTGGCCTGCCCGCCGGCGTGCTGAACATCGTCCATGGCCGCGGCCCCGAGGTCGGCGAAGCCATCGTCATGCACCGGGACGTGCGTGCAGTGTCGTTCACCGGCAGCACCGCAGTCGGCCGACGCATCGCCACGCTGGCCGCGCCACAGCTCAAGAAGCTCTCGCTGGAGCTGGGCGGCAAGAACGCCACCCTGGTCTTCGCCGACAGCGACTGGCAGCAGCACCTCGATACCCTGGTGCGCTCGGCTTTCCAGAACAGCGGACAGATCTGCCTGTGCGGCTCGCGCATCCTGGTCGAGCGCAGCATCGAGCGCCAGTTCACCGACGCCTTCGTTGAGCGCGTACGCACGCTGCGCATCGGTGATCCGGTCGACCCGGACACGCAGCTCGGCCCGCTGGTCTCGCAGGCGCATTTCGACAAGGTCACGGCCGCGATCGCGATGGCAAGGGAAGAAGGCGGCCGCGTGCTCTGCGGCGGCCACGCGCTCGACCGTCCGGGCTGGTTCATCGAGCCGACCGTGATGGACCGCCTGGGGCCGGACACCGCCAGCAACCGGGAGGAGATCTTCGGCCCGCTCGTCACCCTGCAGTCCTTCGACGACGAGGACGAGGCGCTGCGCCTGGCCAATGCGGTGGAGTACGGCCTGTCCGCCTCGCTGTGGACCCGCGACCTCGACCGCGCCCACCGCCTCGCCGCGGCCCTGCGCGTGGGCGTGGTCTGGATCAACAGCTGGATGCAGCGCGACCTGCGCACGCCCTTCGGCGGCAGCGGCCAATCCGGGCTGGGCCGCGAAGGCGGGCTCGAAGCCATGCGCTTTTTCACCGAACCGCGGAACATCGGCATCGCTTTGCGATAATGGGCCACACACCGCCACCGGACCCGCGATGAGCCGACTCGACGAACTGCTGACCAAGAACGAAGCCTGGGCCTCGCGCATCGAAGCGGAGGACCCCAGCTTCTTCGAGCGCCTGTCCAAGATCCAGACGCCCAAGTTCCTGTGGATCGGCTGCTCGGATTCACGCGTGCCGGCCAACCAGATCGTCGACATGGCCCCGGGCGAGGTGTTCGTCCATCGCAACATCGCCAACGTGGTGGTGCACACCGACCTCAACTGCCTGTCGGTGATCCAGTTCGCGGTCGACGTGCTCGAGGTCGAGCACATCCTGGTGGTGGGTCACTACGGCTGCGGCGGCGTGCTGGCCGCGCTCGACGGGATGCGCGTGGGACTGGCCGACAACTGGATCCGGCACGTCAAGGATGTGGCCAACCGGCACGACGAACTGCTTGCGGCGATCAGCGACCACGGCCTGCGCCTCGACCGCCTGTGCGAGCTGAACGTGCTGGAGCAGGTGGCGAACGTCTGCGAGACCACGATCGTGCGCGACGCCTGGGCGCGCGGGCAGAAGGTCCACGTGTATGGCTGGGTCTACACCCTGCGCGACGGCCGCGTGCACGACCTGGGGCTCGACGTGGACAGCGAGCAGGCGCTGCCCGAGCAGTACGCGCCGGCGCTGGCGCGGATCCGCGTCGACCGGGTGGATCGCTGATGGGCGGCGCCGGCATCCGCGCGGACGCGGCGCCGGCGCCGGTCGGCCGCTATCCGCATGCGCGCCGCGTCGGCGGGCTGCTGTTCCTGTCCGGCATCGGCCCGCGTGATCCCGCCACCGACTCGGTGCCGGGCAACGTGTACGACGCCGATGGCCGGCTGGTCGCCCACGACATCGTCGCGCAGGCAGGCGCGGTGTTCGCCAACGTGCGCACGGTGCTGCAAGCCAGCGGCGCGCGCTGGGAAGACCTGGTCGACGTGACCGTCTACCTCACCGACATGGCCGGCGATTTCGCGGCCTGCAACGCCGTCTGGGCCGAGCATTTCCCCGACCCGGCCAGCGCGCCCTGCCGCACCACGCTGGGCATCGACGCCCTGCCCACGCCGATCGCGATCGAGCTCAAGTGCATCGCGGCGGTGGCTGACGCCGCCTCGCCAAGGAGCACGCCATGATCCCCGCCCCCATCAACTTCCAGAAGTGGGTCGACGACAACCGCCACCTGCTCAAGCCACCGGTCGGCAACAAGTGCATCTACGACGGCGAGTTCATCGTGATGGTGGTCGGTGGCCCGAACGCGCGCACCGATTACCACTGGGAGGAAGGTCCAGAATGGTTCCATCAGCTCGAGGGCGAGATGGTGCTGCGCATCCAGGAGGACGGCCGCGTGCGCGATATCCCGATCCGCGCCGGCGAGACCTTCCTGCTGCCGCCACGCGTGCCGCATTCGCCGCAGCGCGCCGAAGGCTCGGTCGGCCTGGTGATCGAGCGCAGGCGTCTGCCGCACGAAGACGATGGTCTGATCTGGTTCTGCCAGCAGTGCAATGAAAAGGTTTACGAGGAGTTCTTCCACCTCGCCGACATCGAACAGGATTTCTTCCGCGTGTTCGAGACCTTCTACCGCAGCGATGAGCTGCGCACCTGCAGCGCCTGCGGCCACCTCAACCCGCGCCCCACCCGCTACGAGATGCAGGCCGACTCGCAGGCCGACATCACCTGAGGCCCACGCGCCCGCTTCGACTTCGGGCAGCCGCGCGGCCGTGCCGCAGTGCGGCGCGCCCATCGCGGCGGCTGTGCCTACAATCGGGCGATGCTCAGGATCGACATCCACGCCCACTGCCTGCCGCGCGACTGGCCCGACCTGGCGCGCAGGTATGGCGAAGCGCGCTTCCCGGTGATCCACCACACCGAGGACGGGCGCCACCGCATCTACAAGGACGGCCGCTTCTTCCGCGAGATCTGGTCGCGCACCTGGGACCCGCAGGAGCGCATCGACGACTTCGCGCGCTTCGGCGTGCAGGTGCAGGTGATCAGCACCGTGCCGGTGATGTTCAGCCACTGGGCGCGGCCGCAGCACGCGCTGGAGCTGCACCAGGCGCTCAACGACCACATGGCCGCGACTTGCCGCGACCATCCGCGCCACTACGCGGGCCTGGGCACCGTGCCGCTGCAGTCGCCGCGGCTGGCGGTGCAGGAGCTGGAGCGCTGCATGGACCAGCTGGGCCTGCAGGGCGTGCAGATCGGCTCGCACGTCACCGGTCCGGACGGCACGCACTGGAACCTGGATGCGCCGGAGCTGTTCCCGTTCTTCGAAGCGGCCGCGGACCTTGGTGCAGCGATCCTCGTGCATCCCTGGGACATGATGGGCACCGAGACCATGCCCAAATACTGGCTGCCCTGGCTGGTCGGCATGCCGGCCGAGCAATCGCGCGCAGCCTGCTGCCTGGTGTTCGGCGGCGTGCTGGAGCGGCTGCCGAAGCTGAAGATCTGCATGGCCCACGGCGGCGGCAGCTTCCCCTACACCATCGGCCGCATCGAGCACGGCTTCAACATGCGGCCCGACCTGGTCGCCACCGACAACCCGCACAATCCGCGCGACTACCTGCAGCGGCTGTACTTCGATTCCTGGGTGGCCGATCCGCGCGCGCTGCGCTACCTGCTCGACACCTGCGGGGTGGAGCGGGTGATGCTCGGCACCGACTACCCTTTCCCGCTGGGCGAGCAGGAGCCCGGCGCAGGCATCGAACAGCTCGGCCTTGGCGAGCCCGACCGCGCCCGCATCTACCACGGCACCGCCCTGGAATGGCTTGGCCTGCCCGCCTCCCGCTTCCTGTAGGAGCGGCTTCAGCCGCGACCGCGGTCGTAGTCATACCGGGGCCGCCCACGGTCGGGATGGACCATCCAAACCCATCGCGGCTGAAGCCGCTCCTACAATGACGGCATGAACGACCTGTACTCGGACGCGCACGCCCGCGCCCTCGACGCGGCCGATGTCCTGCCCAGCCTGCGCGGCGAATTCCTGCTGCTGCGCCATGGCGACGGCCAGCAGGCCTACTTCTGCGGCAACTCGCTGGGCCTGCAGCCGCGCGCCGCGCGCGCGCACGTCCAGGAGGTGCTCGACAAGTGGGCGACCGAAGCGGTCGAAGGGCACTTCACCGGGCAGACGCAGTGGATGACCTACCACGCCCTGGTGCGCGACCAGCTGGCCGCGGTGGTGGGCGCGCTGCCGACCGAAGTGGTGGCGATGAACTCGCTCACGGCCAACCTGCACCTGATGATGGCCAGCTTCTACCGGCCCGCCGGCGAGCGCACTGTCATCCTGGTCGAGGCCGGCAGCTTCCCGTCCGACCGCTATGCGGTGGAATCGCAGCTGCAGTTCCATGGTCTGTCGCCCGCGCAGTCGCTGGTCGAGGTCGAGGCCGACGAGTCCGATGGCACGGTCTCGATGGATGCGATCGAGCGCGCGATCGTGCAGCACGGCCCGCGCCTGGCGCTGGTGCTGTGGCCTGGCGTGCAGTACCGCACCGGGCAGGCATTCGACATCGGCGCGATCGCGCGTCTCGCGCATGCAGCGGGTGCCATCGCCGGTTTCGACCTCGCCCACGCCGCCGGCAACCTGCCGCTGGCCCTGCACGACGGCGGCGCGGACTTCGCCGTCTGGTGCCACTACAAGTACATGAACGCCGGTCCCGGCGCGGTGGCAGGCTGCTTCGTGCACGAGCGCCATGCGCGCACGGATCGCCCTCGCTTTGCCGGCTGGTGGGGGCATGAGCAGGCCACGCGCTTCCGCATGGGCCCGGAGTTCGTGCCCACCCCCGGCGCCGACGGCTGGCAGCTGAGCAATCCGCCGATCCTGGCCCTGGCGCCGTTGCGCGCGTCGCTGGAGCAGTTTGCGCGGACCGGCATGCACGCACTGCGCGCGAAGTCCGAACGCCTCACCGGCTACCTCGAAGCCCTGATCGACGCACGCCTGCGCGACACCCTGCAGGTGATCACCCCGCGCGACCCCGCTCGTCGCGGCTGCCAGCTCTCGCTGCGCGTCGTCGGCGGCCGCGACCGCGGCCGCGCCCTGTTCGACCATCTCGGTCAGCAGGGCATCGTCGGCGACTGGCGCGAACCCGACGTCATCCGCATCTCACCCACCCCGCTCTACAACACCCACGCGGACCTGCTGCGGTTTGCCAGCGCAGTGGAGGCCTGGCGGGCGGCATGACGACATCGCGCATTCCCGCGCCCGCGCGGGAACTCTTGTCATTTCGACCGCAGGGAGAAATCCTGCGCCCGCCCGCCGGACAGCAGATTTCTCCCTGCGATCGAAATGACAGTTTCAGCGAGTGACAGGACACGGCCTTGGACAGACGCACTGGACAATCGATCACCATCATCGGCGCCGGCCTCGCCGGCACCCTGCTGGCCACCCTGCTTGCACAGCGTGGCTGGCAGGTGGAGGTGTTCGAGAGCCGTGGCGATCCACGGCTGCACGGGTACGCGGGCGGGCGTTCGATCAACCTTGCGCTGGCCGAACGCGGCCTGCATGCGCTGCGCCAGGCCGGCGCCGACCTGGGCGTGATGCGCCAGGCGGTGATGATGCGCGGGCGCATGGTGCATCCGCTCGGCGGCGAGCCCGAGCTGCAGCGCTACGGCCGCGACGACAGCGAGGTGATCTGGTCGATCAGCCGCGCGGAGTTGAACATCGTGCTGATCGAAGCGGCCGAGGCCGCCGGCGCGACACTGCACTTCGACCGGCGCCTGGAGCAGGTCGATTTCGATGCGGGCACCCTGCAGGTCAAGGGCGATGGACACGACGAAACCCGGCCGTTCCGTACGCTTGTCGGCGCCGACGGTGCCGGCTCGACGCTGCGCGCGCAGATGCTGCGCGTACAGGACCTGGGCGAGCGCACCGAATGGCTCGACCACGGCTACAAGGAGCTGGAGATCCCGCCGGGCCCGCACGGCGATTTCCGCATCGAGGCCAACGCGCTGCACATCTGGCCGCGCGGCCACTACATGTGCATCGCCCTGCCCAATGACGAGCGCACCTTCACCGTCACCCTGTTCATGCCGCACGCAGGTCCGCATCCGAGCTTCGCGACGGTGCCCGACGGCGCGACGGCGCTGGCGCTGTTCCGTGACCAGTTCGCCGATGCGGTGCCCTTGATCCCGATGCTCGAAGAGGACTACGAGCGCAATCCCACCGGCTTGCTGGGCACGTTGTACCTAGATCAATGGCACCTGGACGGGCGTGCGGTGCTGCTGGGTGATGCCGCGCACGCGATGGTGCCCTTCCACGGGCAAGGCATGAACTGCGCCTTCGAGGACTGCGTGGCGCTGGCCGACCATCTCGATTCGGCGCCCGACATCGCCGCCGCCTATGCCGGCTTCGCCGAACAGCGAATGCCCGACGCGGCGGCGATCCAGCACATGGCGCTGGAAAACTACATCGAGATGCGCGACCGCGTGGATGACCGCGACTACCGCCTGCAGCGGGCACTGGAGCTGCAGCTGCAGGAGCGGCACCCGGGCCGTTTCATTCCGCACTACAGCATGGTCAGCTTCATGCGCATCCCCTACTCGCAGGCGCTGGCGCGCAGCGACGTACAGCGCGGCATCCTGGTGCGCGCGACCGCCGGGCTCGCAACACTGGGGAAGGTCGACTGGGCAAAGCTGGACGCCGAGGTGTTGGCGTTGCTCGAACCGCTGCCCGCCCACGGGTAGGAGCGGCTTCAGCCGCGACCAGGGCCGCACATCTCGGTAACTTCGGGAATCGCGGGTTCGCGGCTGAAGCCGCTCCTACAGGCGTGCGGGGTGGTGGCGCGGCGATGTGCGGCGGGAGGCTGCGCGCCACGGCAGGCCGCCCGTCCCGGAACCGTCGTTCCCGCGCCTACAATGCCCGCATGCCCGCATCCTTCCTGTTCTACGACCTGGAAACCTTTGGCGCAGATCCGCGGCGCACGCGCATCGCGCAGTTCGCGGCGATCCGCACCGACGAAGCGCTCAACGAGATCGAGGAGCCGATCGACTTCCTGGTCCGCCCTGCCGACGACCTGCTGCCCTCGCCCGACGCCACCATGGTCACCGGCCTGCCACCGCAGCGCGCATTGGCCGAAGGCGTGTCCGAAGCCGAAGCCTTCGCCCGCATCTTCGAGGAAATGTCGCGCCCGCAGACCTGCACGCTCGGCTACAACTCGCTGCGCTTCGACGACGAGTTCGTGCGCTATGGCCTGTATCGCAACTTCCACGATCCCTACGAACGCGAGTGGCGCGGCGGCAACTGCCGCTGGGACCTGCTTGACGTGCTGCGCCTGATGCATGCCCTGCGCCCGGATGGCATCAGCTGGCCGCAGCGCGAGGACGGCAAGGGCACCTCGTTCAAGCTCGAGCACCTGGCCATCGCCAACGGCGTGCGCAGCGGCGATGCGCACGAGGCGCTGTCGGACGTGCGCGCCCTGATCGGGCTGGCGCGGCGCTTCCGCGACGCGCAGCCGCGCCTGTGGGATTACGCCCTGCGCCTGCGCGACAAGCGCTACGCCGCCACCCTGCTCGACACCGTCGCGATGACGCCAGTGCTGCACGTCTCGCAGCGCTACCCGGCCACCCGCCTGTGCGCAGCGGCCGTGGTGCCGGTCACGCGCCATCCACGCATCGACAGCCGGGTGATCGTGTTCGACCTCGACGGCGATCCCGACACGCTGCTCCAGCTCGACGCCGACACCATCGCCGCCCGCCTCTACCTGCGCGCCGACCAGTTGCCCGAGGGCCAGGCGCGCATCCCGCTCAAGGAAGTCCACCTCAACCGCTGCCCGTCGATCGTGCGCTGGGACCATCTGCGCAGCGACGACTTCGTCCGCTTGTCGATCGATCCCGCGATTGCCCAATCGCGCGCCGCACGCCTGCGCGAAGCCGGCCCCGAACTGGCCGAGAAGCTGCGCCGCGTCTATGCGCAGGAGCGCGAACAGTCCGCCGCCGACGCCGATGCCGCGCTCTACGACGGTTTCCTGCAGGACGGCGACAAGCGCCTGTTCGCCGACGTGCGCGCCACCCCGCCCGCGCAGTTGGGCAGCCGCAGCTTTGGTTTCCGCGATCCGCGCATGCCCGAACTGCTGTTCCGCTACCGTGCCCGCAACTGGCCCGACACCCTGGACGCGGACGAACGCCAGCGCTGGAACGACTATCGCCGCCAGCGCCTGGCCGACGGCAGCACCCTGTCCGAACTCGGGTTCACGCCCTATTTCGATCGCATCGCCACACTGCGCGGCGAGCACGCCGGCAATGCCGAGCGACTTGCCCTGCTCGACCAGCTCGACGCCTGGGGCCAACACCTGCACGCATCACTGGCATGAGCACATATTTCACCGACAAGAGCCTGAAGTTCCTCCGCAGCCTGGCGCGCCACAACGAGCGCGTCTGGTTCCACGCACGCAAGGACGACTACGAGGCGCACGTGCGCGAGCCGTTCCAGCGCTTGCTCGACGACCTGCAGGGCCCGCTGGCGGAAGTCAGCCTGCACTTCCGCTCCGATTCGAAGAAGGTCGGCGGCTCGATGTTCCGCATCCAGCGCGATACGCGCTACGCGCACGACAAGGCCCCGTACAAGGAATGGCAGGGCGCGCGCCTGTTCCACGAACGCAGCCGCCAGGTGTCCGCGCCCTCGTTCTACCTGCACCTGGAGCCGGGCGGCAGCTTCTTCGGCGGCGGCATCTGGCATCCCGACACGCCGGTGCAACGCCAGATCCGACAGTTCATCTTCGACAATCCCGGCGGCTGGAAGGCGGCCGCGCATGCGCCCGCGTTCCGGCGTCGTTTTGATCTGGACAGCGACCAGATGCTGGTGCGCCCGCCGCGCGGCTTCCCGGCCGACTTCGAGTTCATCGACGACCTGCGCCACCGCAACTTCGTCGCCTGGCGCGGCATCGACGACGAGGTGATGCTCGGACCGCGCCTGCTCGCCACGCTGCAGAAGGATTTGCACGCGCTCACCCCCTTCATGGACTATCTGTGCGCCTCGCTGGACCTGGAGTTCTGATGCGCAAGTGGCTCATCCTGTCCGTCCTGCTGCTCGCTTCGCTGCTGGCCTACGTCGCGGCGGGACCGTGGCTCACCATGACCGCCATCGGCAAGGCGGTGCGCGAAGAGAACCATGCCGCGCTCGCCCGCCACGTCGACTTCCCGCCGCTGCGCGCCAGCCTCAAGGCCCAGTTCGGCGACCGCCTCGCGCGCAGCGTTGGCATCGAGCGGCAGACCGGCCTGCTCGGCGCGCTGGGCATGACCGTCGCCAACGAACTGGCTGGCGGCGCCGTCGACCTGATGGTCACGCCTTATGGCCTCGGCGCGCTGATGGAAGGCCGCAAGGTCTGGAACCGCGCCAGCGGACTGCCGCCGCCGCGCACCGAGGCAGGCGCGACCGCCCGGCCAGACCCATGGCGCAATGCGCAGCGGCGCTATGAGTCGACATCGCGCTTCACCGCCACCGTACACACCGAAGACGGCGCGCCGGTGGTGTTCGTGCTGACCCGCAAGGGCCTGCGCTGGAAGCTGTCGGATATCCGGCTGCCGCCTGCGGGCGTGGGTTGAGCAGCCCGCCGGCGGAGTACCCGCGCACCGCCTGGCAGCCCGCACCTGTAGAAGCGGCTTCAGCCGCGACCTGCGGCAGACAGGTCTGAACGACCGTCCTCATCCTTGGCGACGTGGGCGACAGGCGCGGGGTGTTGCTGGCGATCGCGGCTGAAGCCGCTCCTACAGGTGGGTGTGTGTCGCGGCGGGATCAGAATGGATAGGTGCGCGGCCCGGTCTGCACGGTGATCCACTGGTCGCGCGTGAACTCTTCGATGGCCCAGTCGCCGTTGAAGCGGCCGAGCCCGGAATTCTTCTCGCCGCCGAACGGTGCATTCGCCTCGTCGTTGACCGGCATGTCGTTCACGTGGGTCATGCCGGCGCGGATGCGTCGTGCGAATGCAAGGCCGCGCGCGACGTCGCCGGTGAACACCGCGCTCGACAGCCCGTAGTCGCTGTCGTTGGCCAGCTCCAGCGCGTGCCCGGCATCGCGCGCCGACAGGATGCCCACCAGCGGCCCGAAGATTTCCTCGCGCGCGATCTCCATCCCGGCGGTGACATCGCCGAACACGTGCGGCGGCATCACGTTGCCCTTCGGCTCGCCGCCGACAAGCATCGTCGCGCCCTCCTGCTTGGCGCGCGCCACCTTCGCGCGCAGCCCGTCGAGCTGGCTGGCATTGATGACCGGCCCCACCACCGTGTCCGGCTTGTCGGGATCGCCGACCGGCAGCGCCTTGACGCGTTCGACGAAGCGCGTGGTAAACGCCTCCAGCACCGGCGCCTCGACGATGATCCGGTTCACCGCCATGCAGATCTGCCCCTGGTGCAGGAACTTGCCGACCACAGCCGCGGCCACCGCAGCCTCGATGTCGGCATCGGCCAGCACCACGAAGGGACTGTTGCCGCCCAGCTCCAGCGCCACGCGCTTGAGGTGCTCGCCGCCGCTGGCGATGCGCCCGATGCCGCGTCCGACCGACGTGGAGCCGGTGAAGGAAATGAACGCCGGAACCGGATGCTCGACGAAGGCATCGCCGATCTCCGAGCCGGCGCCGACCAGCACGCTGAGCAGGCCCGGCGGCAGTCCGGCTTCCTCGAAGATATGCGCCAGCAGCAGGCCGCCGGTCACCGGCGTGTCGCTGGCCGGCTTGATCACCACCGCGTTGCCGAGCGCGAGTGCCGGCGCCACCGAGCGCGCGCTCAGGTGCAGCGGGAAATTCCACGGGCTGATCACCCCGACCACCCCCAGCGCCTGCCGATACACCAGGCTCTGCCTGCCGCGCACGTCGGAGGGAAGGATGTGGCCGTGGCTGCGGCCGGGCATGCCGGCCGCCTCCAGTGTGATGGCGCGCGCCGAACCCCATTCGATGCCCGCCTTGATCCGGGTGCTGCCGGATTCGCGGACCAGCCAGTCGATGATCTCGTCCTTGCGCGCGTCGAAGATCGTCACCGCCTTGTGCAGCACGGCGGCGCGCGCGCCCGGGCCCATGGCTTCCCACGCCGGCTGCGCGTCCTGCGCGGCGCGATAGGCCTCGTCGAGGTCTTCGTGGCTGGCCATCGCGATGTCCAGCAATGCCTCGCCGTTGAAGGGATCACTCACCTTGAGCCGACGTCCGGCGCCGCCCTCGCGCCAGCTGCCTGCGATCGGCAGCAGTCCGATCCGCTCGTAGCCTGCCGGGCCGCTCATCGCGGCTGCTCCACGGTGGCGGCGGATGCCGCGGGCATTCGCAGCACCGGCTTGACCGTCACACCGCTCGCGGAGTCGTCGAACGCCTGGGCAATCTGGTCAAAATCGTAGAAGCGCACCAGCCTGTCGAAGGGGAACCTGCCGGCCTTGTAGAACGCGACCAGCTGCGGGATGAACACCCGTGGCACCGAGTCTCCCTCGATCACGCCGATCATGCCCTTGCCCTCGGCCATCAGGTCGTTGTGCACGTCGATCTCCATCTTCGGCGTCACGCCGACGATGGCCACGCGACCCAGCGGGCGCAGCGCATTGAGTGCCTGGCGCACCACCGGCGGCGCGCCCGTGGTCTCCACCGCGTAATGGCTGCCGCCGCCGGACGCGGCCTTGATCTCCTTCACCACGTCGACGTCCTTGCCGTTGTAGGCGTGCGTGGCGCCGAGTTCGCGCGCGAGCTCGAGCCGGTTGTCGTGCACGTCCACCGCGAAGATCTGTGGGCAGCCGGCGATCTTCGCCGCCATGATTGCGCTCAGCCCGACCGCACCGCAGCCATAGACCGCGATGGAAGTGCCGAACTCGGGCCTGATCGAGTTGAGCACGGTGCCGGCGCCGGTCTGGATGCCGCAGCCCAGCGGTCCGAGCAGCGCCAGGTCCACGTCCTTGTCGACCTTGACCACGTTACGCTCGTGCGCCACGGCATGCGTGCCGAACGAGGACTGCCCGAAGAAGGTGGACAGGTCCGCATCGCCCTGGTGCAGGCGTGCGCTGCCGTCGTCCATGCGGCCGCCGAAATTCAGGTCGTTGAAGATGTCGCAGACGGTGGGATGGCCGGTCAGGCAATTGGCGCACTGGCCGCAATGTGCGAACGACATGACGACATGGTCGCCCGGCACCAGGCTGGTGACGTTCTGGCCGACCTTCTCGACCACGCCCGCGCCCTCATGGCCGAGCACGATCGGGTACGGCGATACCGCCAGGTCACGTCCCACCGCATCGGTATGGCAGACCCCGGTGGCCACCACCCTCACCAGCACCTCGCCGGGGGCTGGCCCGGACAGATTCACTGCCTCGATGGAAAAGGGTTCGCCCTGTGCGCGTGTCACCGCTGCCTGGATCTTCATGCAGGTCTCCAATCACGAATGTCGGTTCCAGCATGCACCCTGCGCGCGTAACCCCGCGTTGGAAATCTGCAATGGAACGGAGTGTCGCAAGCGGTGCGCTACGGAGGCCCCGAGCGGCATTCACGGGCGCGGCTCGAACCGCTGTCGTCCCCGTTGAGCCGAGCGCGCTTTGGCGCCGCGCAACGCGACGGCCTGTTCCATCACCGCCCGGTCTGGACTGACGACGCTGGCGCACAATGCATGCGGCCCGACGACGGGCAATACGGAGGCGCGGGATGAAGGCATACCGGATCACGCACGGCGGGCAGATCGATGGACTGCGGCTGGACGACATCGCCCAGCGGCCCCTGCAACCCCATGAAGTCCGCGTGCGGGTGCGCGCCGTGTCGCTGAACTACCGCGACCTGATGATCGCGCGCGGCGCGTACACGACGGGCGCGGATGGCACCGTCATCCCCTGCTCCGACGGCGCCGGCGACGTGGTCGCGATCGGCGACATGGTCAGCCGCGTCAAGCCCGGCGACCGGGTGGCGGCATCGTTCTTCCCGCACTGGCACGACGGCGCGCCCGACCGGCACAAGCTGCGCAGTTCGCTCGGTGGCGACGTCGACGGCATGCTCGCCGAGGAAGTCACCCTGCATGAGGACACCCTGGTCCTGCTCCCCGCACAGCTCGGCTACGTGGAGGCCGCCACCCTGCCCTGCGCAGGCGTGACCGCGTGGAACGCGATCTTCGAAACCGCCGACCTGCGGCCCGGCGACAGCGTGCTGTTGTTGGGTACGGGCGGCGTTTCGATCCTCGGCCTGCAGCTGGCGAAGGCGGCGGGCCTGCGCGTTGTCATCACCTCGTCCAGCGACGCCAAGCTTGATCGCGCACGCACCCTGGGCGCGGATGCGACGGTCAACTACCGCGACATGCCCGAGTGGCAGGACGAGGTGCTGCGCCTGACCGGCGGCGAAGGCGTCGACCTGGTGCTCGAAGTGGGCGGGCAGGACACGGCCGCCCGCTCCATCGCCGCCACTGCGATTGGCGGCACCATCGCGGTGATCGGTGGCGTCAGCGGCTTTGGCGGCGAGATCAGTCCGTTCGCACTGCTCAGCGCCAAGCGGTTGGCCGGCGTCTTCGTCGGCAGCCGGGCGATGCTGGAGCAGGTCATCCGTTCGATGGTCACCAGCGGCATCACGCCAGTGGTCGACCGCGTCTTCCCGTTCGGTGAGGCGCAGGCGGCATACCGCCATCTGGAATCAGGCGCGCACCTGGGCAAGGTCGTGATCGAAGTGGCCGGCTAGCGGCACGCATCCCGGCCAGCACGATCGCCTGCACGCCACCGGGCGTGCAGGACCGGGTCAACGCAAGCGCAGCACCGTGGTCGTGCCGCGCTGCTGTTCGGAATCGACACCAGCCTCCGGATCTCTCCCCGGCCGCTGTTCTCGCCGCTGCCACACCTCATCCAATCGCGTCGGCGATCTCCCTGGCGATGCGGGGATCGCCCAAGTAACCGACGATGGAATGCGGGTCGTCGTGGCCATTCTCGAAGTCCGGGTAGTTGGTGACGCCGAGACCGAACGTATGCCCGGTCAACTCGCCCTGCAGCGCCACGAAATCCTCCGGGTCGGCGCCGTTGACCCAGCGCTGCACGTTGTCGGGACGCGTGCGTGGTTTCGCGAAGCCCTTGCGCACGCTGTCGATGCCCAGCGGCGAGCCCAGCGTGACCAGCAGCGGCGACTGGCGCGGGCGCCCGTTGCGGGCGAACTCGCGCAGCATGGAATACGCCACGATGGTGCCCAGCGAGTGCGAGACGACGATCGCCGGCTCGTCGTCCTCGAACAGCGGCCGGACCAGCTTGTTGACCTCGTCATGGACATGCTGGTTGCGGATGTAGGCATGCGCCTGCCCCAACACGCGCAGCGCCAGCGTTCCGCGCAACGGAGACACCTTCTCCACGACGCGCGCGATCGCCTTGACCCACTTCTTGTGGATGCCCGCGCCCTGGGCCACGACCGTGGTCGCCGCCTCGTCCTGGATCATCTGCTCGGTCACGCCCATGCGCAGCGCCATCTGCTTGAGCGCGTCGAGCGCGAACTCGTCGAAGTCATCGCTGGCTTCTTCCGCGCCCAGCGCGATGGCCTGGCTGGTGACCTTGGCCGAGCTGAGCGTCTCGAGCGTGTCGCCGTAGAACGCGGCCTCGATGCGCGACAGCCTTGCCAGCGGATCGGGGCCTTGCCTGGCGTAGCTCGCATGCAGCGCATCCAGCCAGTCGTCGTGGATCTTGCGCGCGCTCTTGCCCTGCTGGTTGATACCGTGGACCAGGATCATGCGCATGGACGTGCTCCGTGGATGGATCTAGTTGACGACGACGTACTGGCTCGCCAGCGCGGACGTTTCGAGGCCCACCAGTTCCTCCAGCGCCTGCCGCCCCGCGGGCAGGAAGCCGGTGAACGCGCCCGGTGCGAGATGCGCCATCGCCGCCAGGGCCTGCTTGCGCCAGGGCTCCGCGCTCTTGTCGCAGCTCGCGGTGGTGACTGCGCCCCACGCATGGCGCATCCAGGGGACGCGTCCGGCGAGCGGATGCCTGTCGAATCCCGGCGTGGCGTCGAAGCAGAAGCCCTGACGCTGCTCCCCGCGCGTCCGCGGCGTGCGGGCAGGCACCGCCGGGATGTCGGCGTACAGGCGACCCCCGGATTCGAAGACGCGCCCGCCGCCATACAGCACGATATCCAGCGGCACCGGCTGCCCACACTGGGCATAGAAGCTCGCCATCGAGCGCAGGCTGTCGATATCGCGGATGGTGTCGTAGAACTGCGCGACGATGCAGCCCAGGGTGATGACCCGGTGCTTGCCATCGCGCAGGGACATGGCCGCATCGATGATCTCGTCCTGGCTCAGCAGCCCGGCATTGGCCCGCGCCATCAGGTCGATGGCGATCCGGCCTTGGGACTCGTCTGCACCGATGCGGCGGTGGAACAGGCTGATCGATGTCTCGTCCAGCACATGCATCGCGGCGACGAATTCCTGGACCACGCAGACCGAACACAGGCGCCCACTGGCGAGCGTGACCACGGTGTCGCTCCAGAGCAGCGAGTCGCTCGAGTCGCCGAGGTGGATACGGAACCAGTTGGGTTCTCCCTCCACGGGGGAGACCTCGCCATGCGAGGCCTGGACCTCGACGACATCTGCACCGCTGACGCAGATCCCGCATCCTGTCTCGAAATGATCGCGCACGGTGGCGCGTCCGACCTGTTCGGCGAATGCGTCGCGCCTGGCCTCGCGCGTCTGAAGGATGGCCTGCGCCTGCTCGGCCAGCGCAACCAGCCGCTCCGGCAGCCTGAGCCGCACCTTCTCCACCGCGCGCAGGCTTCGCGCGGGTTGCGGGGACTGGCCCGCGCGCGCGCTGCCATTGCCGGCTGACGAAGGCAGCGGGGGGCGCCCGGAAGCGGGCGCAGCGCCGGATGGGCCTGCTGGCGCAGGCGGCGTCGACGGTGCGGGTGCCATCGCCGGTGGCGGTGATGTTGCCGGTGCGGGAGGCGCGGCAGTGGTGGGGGGCTCAACTCCAGCGGATGGCGCTGCTGCGGTCTGTGGCGTTGCCCCCGCTTGCGTCGGCGCCGGCATGGGCAGCTGTCCCACGGCCTGCGGCGGCATCTTCAGGTAGATGCGATCGGTGTAGAAGCCCGGTTTGGGGCGCGGGACCATCCGCACGCCGTATTTCCCGGCTTCCTGCGCAACGTGGCCGTCCAGGTACACGGCGAGCGACTGGCTGGTGACCGCCAGATCCTGGCCGATCTGTTCGTACGAGGCCTGCGCCGCGTCACCTTCCAGCGCGTCGAGCAGCACCTCGGTGAACAGGCAGAAGTCGTCCTGCCCGTCAACGCCCTTGATCATGAAGGCCTGCTTGCCCGCGTCGACCGCAAAGAACTGGTCCAGCTCGTACGGCGCCTGGTCTTCGTCCGGCATGTCCAGCACCGGACTGCCGACGACGTCGATGAACTTCGCCGAGAACTCCTGGCAGGCGTCGCCGATGATCGCCACCTGGCGGGGGCCGTAGTACTCCAGCATCCGCTGCAGCGAGGACACCTTGATCGCCTCGGTGGGACGCTTTTTCCAATGGGTCAGGATCCAGTACTGGTCCCCGACCGCCATCGCGGCGCCATGCCCGGCAAAGAACACCACCAAGCGCTTGAGCTCGGTGCGGTCGGTGACCTCGGTGATGGCGGCGGCCATCTGGTCGCGCAGCAGGTCGACCGTGACCTCCCCGTGCTTGCGGTCATGGACGAGGACCGTCGCGTAGCCCTGGGCCGCGGCCCAGGCCGCCATCCGTTCGGCCGCCTTGATCGCCCCGGGCAGCTCGTCCAGATCGCCACCGGGCCTGGAGACGCCGATCGAAACGAAGACCCGGTCCGACTCTGTCACGTTTCAATCTCCGTCAGTCCCGAGCGGCGGGCCGGGCATCGGGCAGGGCGCCTGGTCCAATCCCGCCAGCAGAACCAACGCCGAACCCGGGAGGTGTCGGACAGGCCGGCAATCCAGCCAG
Source organism: Luteimonas sp. A482 (assembly GCF_054072655.1). Lineage (NCBI taxonomy): Bacteria > Pseudomonadati > Pseudomonadota > Gammaproteobacteria > Lysobacterales > Lysobacteraceae > Luteimonas > Luteimonas sp. A482. Next base: position 1,478,447 of record NZ_JBSVRO010000001.1, on the reverse strand, counting down.
ACGTGGTCATGCACGTGCTGGTCCGCATCCGTCGCAAGACCTGCCGCCATGCGCTGGGCGGCCTGCGTCCCGCTGTCCGCTGGCGTGGCTCCTTGGCGTTGTCTGCACTGAGCACGGAGCGTGTTCGTCCAGGCCCATGGCCTCGACGACGCGGTCCGCGCCGGCATCCGGCCCGGCGTTCCGGCGAGGTTGCGGAGCGCGAAGCCGCAGGATGCACGATCGACAAACCACAGGGGACTCACCGCGCAGCAAGCGCAGGCCTGCTTGCGTGATCCGTTGACGGCATCGGCCGTCGCGGCACGCAACGGGACATGTGGAGGGACCCATGACGTCGGCGCCGCTTTCTCCTCTCGAGCCCACCGGCTTCCATCCCGAGCGCACGCCGGCTTCAGGGCGTCCGCCGCAGGGCCTGCTCGGCGCCTCTTTGGCATTCGAGCGCATGGTGACCGACATCCGGATGCTCGCGCGCACCGATGCGCCTGTGCTGCTCGACGGCGAGACCGGCTCGGGCAAGGAGCTCGCCGCGCGTGCCATCCACTACCTGGGCGAACGCGGCAGCCGACCCTTCGTGCCGGTGAACTGTGGCGCGATCCCGGAGGCGCTGTTCGAGTCGGAGCTGTTCGGCCACGTGCGCGGTGCGTTCACCGATGCGCGCACGCCGCGCGCCGGACTGGTGTGCCATGCCGAGGGCGGCACGCTGTTCCTGGACGAGATCGACACCCTGCCGCCAAAAGGCCAGGTGGTGCTGCTTCGCTTCCTGCAGGACCGCCGCTACCGGGTGCTTGGCCAGTCGCACGAAACCGTGTCGGACGCACGCATCCTCGCCGCCAGCAACCGTTGCCTCGAGGACGAGGTGACCGCGGGTCGCTTCCGCAGCGACCTGCTCTATCGGCTGAACATCCTGCGCCTGCGCGTCCCGCCGCTGCGCGAGCGCGGTGACGACGTCGCACTGTTGTGCCGCCACTTCGCACGGATCTACGCCGGCCGCTACGACCTGCCCTGCCCGGAGTTCGCACCGCAGGCGCTGGCGCGGCTGCAATCGCAGGCCTGGCCCGGCAACGTGCGCGAGCTGGAAAACACGGTGCACCGGATGGTGCTGCACGGCACGGTGGACGCACCGGGCGAGACCGACCCGAACCAGGCGCAATCGCCGCCTGCCGGCCACGTGCAGGCAAGTTTCCGCGATGCCAAGGCCGAGGCGATCGCGGCGTTCGAGCGCCGCTACCTGTGCAGCGTGATGGCGCATACCGGCGGCAACGTCAGCGCTGCCGCGCGCCTGGCACAGACCGACCGACGCGCGCTGGGGCGCCTGCTGAAGAAGCACGGCGTCGACTGCGACCGCTACCGGAACGGCTGAGACGCCGGGGCTGCGCATGGACGCCGCACATCGCCATGCGCCCGGTGGGATGCCGGCGCCCCACGGGTGGGCTGGCAACGTCCCATCCGCCGCGCCCACCCGCGAAGGCGCGCGGCGCCGCGCTTCGTCGCTCTCAGCCGGTGCGCACGGCTGCGATGCGGGACGCCCATGCCGCATCCAGCCGGATCTGCAAACCATTGATCTACTACGCCTCCGCCTGCTGGCACGCAGCTTGCGCTCAAACCATCCGGGCACGTCATCGATGGATGGGGCCATGTCGGTCGGCGAACGCGGACGCTCACGGGAGCTGCAGCGCGCACTGCGCGGCTACCTGGTGCGGCATCCGGGCGCGGCCGATGGCGTGGCCGGCATCCGCCTGTGGTGGTTGCCAGCGCACCTGCAAGGCATCGGAGACAGCGAACTGCGCGGCGCGCTCGATGACCTGGTCAGGCACGACGAAATACAGCGCATCGCACTGCTCGACGGCAGCGAGCTCTACGCCTCTCCCGCGACGGTCGCGTCCTCCGCCCACCGCGACACGCAATCCCGGCCGACCCGCCACTGAGGCACCGGCGTTTCCCGCACCACCGAGTCCAGGAGCAGTTCCATGCCACAAGCCCTCACCTACCCCGGCGTCTACATCGAGGAAGTCTCCAGCGGCGTGCGCACGATCACCGGCGTGGCGACCTCGATCGCGCTGTTCATCGGCTGGGCCGCGCGCGGCCCGGTGGACCGTGCGGTGCGCATCACCGGCTTCGCCGACTACGAACGCCGCTTCGGCGGCCTCGACCAGCGCACCCTGCTCGGCTACTCCGTGCGCCACTTCTTCGACAACGGCGGCGGCGATGCCTACATCCTGCGCCTGGCCGCCAGTGGCCTCGAGGAGGAGGAAGACGAGGGCCTCAACGCTGCGGGTGCGGTCGCTGCCGCCGAGGGTCTGGCCGTCTCCGCCAGCTCCCCCGGCGAATGGGCCAACGACGTGCGCGTGCGCGTGATCCGCCGGACCGGTGCGGATGCGGCCGATCCCGTGGCACTGCGCTTCAAGCTGGAGGTGATCAACCATCCCACAGAGGACGCGGTGGTGGAAGTGTTCGAGAACCTGTCGATGGATCCCGCCGACCCGCGCTTCGCCGATGACGTGGTGAACGGACGTTCGCTGTTCATCACCGTCGAGGCCGACGGCGACCCGCCCGATGACGGGGTCGTACTCGAACTCGACGGCGGCGCCGACGGCGTGGCCTGGACCGCCGCTGACGGCGATTTCCGCACCGCACTGCTGGCCAGCTTCGGCATCGGCACGCCCACCGATCGCATCGACCTGTTCAACCTCGCCTGCGTGCCGGGGCTGACCGATGCAGCCACCATCTCGTCGCTGCAGGGCCGCTGCCGCGAGCGCCGGGCGTTCCTGATCGTCGACGCCCCGGAGGAAGCGACCGTCGAGAACATGGTCGACGACGGCCTCGACGACATCACCGGCGCCGACGCCAACTACTCGGCGCTGTACTACCCCTGGGTGCGCGCGCCCGACCCGCTCAAGCAGGGCGTGCCGCGCGCGTTCCCGCCCTGCGGCTTCGTGGCCGGCGTGTACGCACGCACCGACGCCAGCCGTGGCGTATGGAAGGCGCCAGCGGGAATCGATGCCGGCATCAACGGCGCCTCGGCGCTGGCAGTGGCGATGAGCGATGCCGAGAACGGACAGCTCAACCCCCAGGGCATCAACTGCCTGCGCGCGCTGCCGGTGTACGGCTCGGTGGTGTGGGGCGCGCGCACCCTGCACGGCCACAACGACCGCGCATCGGAATGGAAGTACGTGCCGGTGCGGCGCATGGCGCTGTTCCTCGAGGAGAGCCTGTACCGCGGCACGCAGTGGGTGGTGTTCGAGCCCAACGACGAGCCGCTGTGGGCGCAGATCCGGCTCAATGTCGGCGCGTTCCTGCAGAACCTGTTCCGCCAGGGCGCGTTCCAGGGCAGGTCGCCGCGCGAGGCGTACTTCGTCAAGTGCGACCGCGAGACCACGACCCAGACCGACATCAACATGGGCGTCGTCAACATCCACGTCGGCTTCGCGCCGCTGAAGCCGGCCGAGTTCGTGGTCATCCGGCTGCAGCAGATCGCCGGCGACATCCCTGTCTGAGGAGCGGACCATGGCACAGTTTTCCGTCAATGCAGCGCGCTTCGATCCCTACAAGAACTTCAAGTTCCGGCTCAAGTGGGACGGGCGCTTCGTCGCCGGGATCAGCAAGTGCTCCGCGCTCAAGCGCAGCACCGAAGTAGTCGAGCACCGCGAGGGCGGCGACCCGAGCACATCGCGCAAATCGCCCGGCCGCAGCAAATACGAACCGCTCACCCTCGAGCGCGGCGTCACCCACGACCCGGAGTTCGAGAAGTGGGCCAACAAGGTCTGGAACTACGGCTCCGGGCTCGGCGCTGAAGTCTCGCTGCGCGACTTCCGCAAGGACCTGATCCTCGAGGTCTACAACGAGGCCGGCCAGGTCGTGCTGGCGTACAGGATCTACCGCTGCTGGGTGTCGGAGTACCAGGCGCTTCCCGACCTCGACGCCAACGCCAACGCAGTCGCGATCCAGACGCTCAAGCTCGAGAACGAGGGCTGGGAGCGCGACTACGAAGTCGCCGAGCCGTCCGAACCGGTGTTCAGCGAGCCGGCCTGATGCACGCCGACGCTCTACTGCTGGACCTGTGGGAGGGCGCGGCCGGCCATCGCGGTGCGCAGCGCGAGCATGCGCTGCTCGGCGAGGCTCCGCGTTCGCTGCCCGAGCGCAATCTGGCAGCGCTGCGGCGCCACGCGGAACTGTTCGGGACCGCGGTCGAGCTGATCGGGCGATGCCCGCACTGCGGGACGACGGTGGAATTCACCGTCGATGCGGATCGCTGCACGGGCACGCTGGTCGCGGATGCGGAAGAGTCCCCATCTTCGGCGGAATGGCACGTGCTCGCCGGTGATGGCGCTGCCACCCGCTTCAGGCTGCCGACGCCCGACGACCTGGATGCGCTGCAGGCGATCGAGGATGCCGACGCATTCGCCGACGCCTTGCTTGCGCGCTGCGTGGACGGTGGCATCCCGGCCGATCACGCGCTGCGCGATGCGATCGCCGGGCGCATGCAGGAATTGCTACCTGGCGCAACGCTCGACTTCGCGCTCCAGTGCCCGGATTGCAGCCACGCCTGGCGCGCTCCGCTGGATCCGGTCGACCTGCTGTGGCGCGTGCTGCGCGCCCGCGCAGAGCGCTTGCTGGTCGAGGTGGCGTTGATCGCGCAGCGTTTCGGCTGGAGCGAGCGCGAGATCCTCGCGCTTGGGCCGGTCCGTCGCGCCGCCTACCTGCAGCTGGCGGGCGCCTGAGGGCGGCATGTCCGACTTCCTTCGCCTGCTCGCGCCACGCCACGCGGATGCACTGCGACCGGCGGCTCCGCTGCGTGCCCTGGCGGCGCCAATCGCGCCGATGGCCGACATGCAGGCGTCGACAGGCGAACCGGAGGCGCCCGGCATCGCAGCGCCCCGCCTGGATACGGCCAAGTCGCGAACCGCCGGGATGCAGGTGGAACATCCGCGAGCCGACGCGCTGCCCCACGGGACGCGCGGACGCATTGCCGCGACGGACTCCGCGCCGATCATCCCCGGCGTGGCGAGGCATCCGGCTGTCGATGCCATGCCCCTGGAATCCCCTGCCTTGCCCCGGAATGACAAGGCAGGGGCCCAAGACGCCCTGGCGCTCCGCTCCGTCGCGCCTGCGATCCAGCCTGCGCCCCACGACCACTCCACCATTGGGCCGCCCCCGGCGCAGCGCGCGCGCGCTGCGCCGCCCGCGCCGTTGCCGCGATCCATGCCGGAACAGCTGGCGGCACCGCTGTCGGCCACGACAGTCGCCCTGCTCGCCCCTGCCATGGCGCCCGCTGCGCCACCCGCGATCCACATCAGCATCGATCGCATCGAGGTGCGCGCCCCCGCGCAGCCGGCGAAGCAGCCCCCGCCTCGCCCGCGCGTCGTTCCAGAGCCGCAAAACCTGCACGACTACCTGCGCAGGAAGCCGTCGCCGTGAGTTCGCCGCTCGCCATCGGTGCGGTCAGCGCGGTGCTGCGCAACCTGCTCGACGACGCCATGATCACCAGCGTCGCGCCGGCGCTGGGCACGACGGTCACCGTCACCGCGGTGGCGCCCGACACGATCGACCTCGACGACGAACAGATGGCGCCGCGCCTGAACCTGTTCCTGCACCAGATCACGCCCAACGCCGGCTGGCGCAACGGCGCCCTGCCCTCGCGCAGCGGCGCCGGCGAGCGCCTTGCCAACGCGCCGCTCGCGCTCGACCTGCACTACCTGCTGACCGCCTACGGCCGCGCCGACTTCCAGGCCGAGATCCTGCTCGGCTATGCGATGCACGTGTTACACGAGCGGCCGTGGCTGGACCGCGCCTCGATCCGCGACGCGCTCTCGCCCGGCCCGCTCGAGCTGGGGATGTTCCCGCCGCAGGTCCAGGCGCTGTCGCAATCCGACCTCGCCGACCAGGTCGAAGCAATCAAGATCACGCCCGCCGCGCTAGGCATCGACGAGATGAGCAAGCTGTGGTCGGCGATCCAGACGCACTACCGGCCGTCCGCGGCCTACCAGGTGTCGGTGGTGCTGATCGAGGGCACGCGTCCCGGCGTTTCGCCGTTGCCGGTGCTCTCGCGCGGCCGGGTCGACCCGATCACCCAGCGCGATGGCGGCGTGCGCGTCAACCCGGACCTGCTGCCCGCCGTGCCCACGCTGTTCGCCGCCGAGCCACCGGGCAAGCACAGGAGCGCGCGGCTTGGTGACACCGTGGCCGTCACCGGCATCCGCCTCGCCGGTGCGACGCCGCGCGCGCGGCTCAGGCATCGGCTTCGCGAGACGCCCTTCGAGATCGACGTGGTGCTCGACACCGACGGTCGCGGATTCAGCCTCGAACTTCCCGACGACCTCGCCGCCCAGGCCGCACTCCCCGCCGGCCCGTGGCAGCTCAGCCTGGTGCTCACGCCAGCGGACGAACCGGCACCGCGCGAAACCAACGCGATCCCGCTGCTGCTCAGCGCACGACCGACGATCGAGGCGATCGGCGCGCCACTGAACCTGCCTGCGATCTCGATCGTGCGCAGCGCCGACCCGCCGCGGGTGCGCGTGACGCTCGCCTCGCAGCCGCGGGTGCGCCCGCAGCAGCAGGCCGTGCTGATGCTCGGCGCGCGCCAGTGCAGTGCCAATCCGCGGGCTGCAGACGGCGATCCGCTGGTGTTCGATTTCCCCACCACGCTGACAACGGGCGACCACTACCTGCGCCTGCGCGTGGACGGCATCGACAGCGAGCTGATCGTCATCGCGCCCGACCAGGCGCCGGTGTTCGACCCGGAACTCCAGGTCACCGTGCCATGAACGCCGAAGCCGGCATCATCGCCACCACCGACACATCCTGGGACGTGCGCAACCAGCGCTGGCTGGTCGCGCAGCTGGCGCGGCTGCGCGAACGGATCGAGGGCGGCACGGATGCGGGCGCCGCTCTGGCCAGCGGGGACGACACTGGCCTGGTACCGGCACTGCAGCATTGCGCAGAGCTGTTCGGGCTGAGCGGGTTCGAGCGCGACGTGCTGCTGCTGTGTGCCGGGGTGGCCCTGGACGCCACGTTCGCGCGTTCGGTGGCGCAGGCTTGTGGCCGCGCCGACGGGCAGCCGACGTTTCCGTTTGCGCTCGCGCTGCTCGAAGCCCCGCACTGGGACGCACTGTCTCCCCAGGCACCGCTGCGCTATTGGAGGCTGGTCCGCACGGACGGGCCAGTGCCCACGTCCGCGCCACTGCACATCGACGAACGCATGCTGCACTACCTGTGCGGCGTGACAGCGATCGACGAACGCCTCGACGGCATCGCCGAACTCGTCGCACCTCCGGCACCCGATGGCGAACCTGCGGCGTGGACCGGTGAGGTGGTCGCTGCGTTTTCCGGCGGGCGCGATTGCGTCCAGCTCGAGCGCGCAGGTGCCCCCGTCCTCCGCGACGACCTACTGCAGCTGCTCGCCGCGACACAGCGAAGCGCACTGTGCGTGTCCGAACTGCCCGAAGACGCCACGGCGCTCTGCCACACGCTGCGCCTCATCGACCGCGAGGCGGCATTGTCCGCCGCTCTGGTGGTACTGGACCCCGCCGTTCGGGCATGGCTGAATCGCATCCAATCGCAACTGCGCAGCCCGCTGATCATGATCGCGTCGGCCGAAGGCGCGGCTGGCGCGCCCCACGACAGCCATCTGCGCGTCGTGCAGCTGCCCGAGGCCACGCCTGTATCGCGCGCGCAGGATCTCGTCCATCGCGCCCGTCGTTTCGGTTCGACGCTTCCCGACGCCGTGCTGTGCGACGCGGTGTCCGACGCCTGCGAACAGTTCGCACCCGGCGTGCCCGGCGCCATGTACGACGCCGCGCGTGCCATTTCCGAAGCCGTCGATGCCGGCGAGGCGCGACGGATCGCGTGGGCAGCGCTGCGCGAGCACAGCCGGCAAGGCCTGGACCGTCTGGCGCAACGGATCGACGCCGCCACCACGCTCGACGACCTCGTCTTGCCGCCGGCGCAGGCCAACCTGCTTGGCGAAATCGGCCGCCAGCTGCTGCATCGTCGACGCGTCTACCGCGACTGGGGCTTCGCAGGCAAAGGCGCGCGCGGCCTCGGCATCGCCGCGCTGTTCACCGGCGAAAGCGGCACCGGCAAGACCATGGCCGCCGAGGCCATCGCCAATGCCGCCGGCCTCGACCTCTACCGGATCGACCTGGCCGGCACCGTCAGCAAGTACATCGGCGAGACCGAGAAGAACCTGCGGCGCATCTTCGACGCCGCCGAATCCAGCGGTGCCGTGCTGCTGTTCGACGAGGCCGACGCGCTGTTCGGCAAGCGCAGCGAAGTCAAGGACAGCCACGACCGCTACGCCAACATCGAGACCGCCTACCTGCTGCAGCGGATCGAGGCCTATCGCGGCCTCGCCATCCTCACCACCAACATGAAGAGCGCGATCGACAAGGCGTTCCTGCGCCGGATCCGTTTCGTCGTGCAGTTCCCGTTCCCCGACAAAACCGCGCGCGATGCGCTATGGCGGCGCCAGTTCCCGCCGCAGGCGCCGCTGGCGGACGACATCCGCTGGCCGTCGCTGGCGCGCATGCCCCTGGCCGGCGGCAACATCCGCTCGGTCGCGCTCAACGGGGCCTTCCTCGCCGCGCACGAGGACATGCCCATCGCGAACCGGCACCTGCTCGCCGCCGCGCATGCCGAGCTCGCCAAGCTGGAGCGCAGCCCAGGACCCAGTGCAGGAGGTGTCCAGTGAAACCGCTACCTCCCCAAACATCGATCCATCTCCACATCCGCCGGCTCACGCTGGAGGACGGGCTGGGGCTTACACGCCATCAGCTGGACTCGGCCCTGCGCTCGGCATTAGCGGGCCCGCCGCCAGTCGATGGACCGCCCTGCGGCCCGCAGGCAGGCCATGCGGTCGCCGAAGCCGTCGTCCGGGAAATCGCCCGTCGTCTCCAGAACCTGCGCCAGCACTTGTCTCCACGATCGCCCCCAGGAGTTCCGCCGTGAAAACCTGCCCCATCCAAGCCCCGGAACCCAGCCGGGCGCTCACACCGGCGATAGCCCGAAGGACGATGTCCGCCTATCACGCGATCACCCCCGACGCGCGTTCCGCCGACGAGCGTCCGCATCTCGATTTCGGCGCCGTGCCAATCAGGCGCAGCAGTTCTCCCGGAGGCGCCGACAGCGGCATCGCGATGTCAGACAGCGCCGGCGGCAGCCGCGCTCAGTCGCCTACACCTGCACCTGCGCCTGCGCCTGCCCCGGCGCCCGCGCCCGCGGCCGAGCCGACCCTATCCCTGTCCAACGACACCTATACCGATTCGGGAAACACCTCGCACAAGACCATCAAGTTCAATGTCGCCGTCCCAACAGGACGCGCAGCGGCGGACTACTGCCTGGTCAACAAGCTGCAAGGCCACCTGAAGAAGGCTGACGGCACCTACTGGAAAGTGAGCATGTACGGCTCGCCGGTCGACTTCAATTTCTCCTCCGAGCAGGTCGACTCGGTTGATGCTGACCCCGTGTACTGGAGTACCTCGTCATCGCGTCGCAACTACACCACTGAGTCGGGCGGCTTCAGTGCGACGGATGATCCCGGCCCCCCGGGGCATGCGTTTGCACCGGGAACTGAGGCCAAAGTCAAGTTCAAGATCGGCCTCTACCGCCTGGCGGACGTCCCGACCACGACCTCAGGCTCACTCGCGGCCAGCCCGATTCACGAGCTGCCGTGGCAATACTCAGTAGTTGCGTCTTCGTCCGGCAGCCTTTCGCACCCGAGCCTGTGAGATGCCCACCATGCCTCGCGCCGAACCTGGACCGCTGCTGGACGAGCTCAATCGCTGGGCTGCGTTGCGCGGGACCGACATCGCCGATTCTGGAGAGATCGGCGCACGGATCGCCACGCTGCTTGAGCAGTTGCATTCCTGCGGCGCGACCGTGGTCGAGCGAGAGGGCCGCTTCGTTCTTGAAGGGACGGAAGTGGAGCGTCTGCTCGCCGAACTCAATCACTGGGCTGGGCTTGCCGACCCGACCATCGCTGACACCGGTGAAATCGGCGCTCGCATCGGTGCGCTGATCACGGAGCTGCGCGGCCTCGGCGCCCGCTTGGAACTGCGCGACGGCCGCTACCACCTCATCGGCGATGATGCTCCGGGATCCCTGAGGTGAGCCTCTCGTCCTCCCCAAGACTCATCAAGGGCGGCCTGGTGATCCTGCCGCCGGGCGGCAATGGCGCGCCGACGCGCACCATCGCGCTGCAGTACAACCCCGACTCGCTCGCGCGCAGTTACCAGGTGCAGGGCACGGGTGGCGATGGCGACGGCCAGCGCGCGCAGCCGTTCCGGCTGAAGGGGCCGGCGATCGAGTCGATCAAGGTCGAAGCCGAGATCGACGCCACCGACCGACTGGAATCCCCCGACCAGCACGCCGAAACCGTCGAGCACGGCATCGGCCCGCAGCTGGCGGCGCTGGAATCGCTGGTGCATCCCTCGGCCGGCGAGCTGCAGGCGCTCGATGCGCTCGCGTCCAGTGGCGTGCTGGAGATCGTCCCGGCCGAGGCGCCGCTGGTGCTGTTCGTGTGGGGCCGCGACCGCATCGCACCTGTGCGGGTCACCGAGCTGTCGATCACCGAGGAGGCCTTCGACGCCGCGCTCAATCCAATCCGGGCCAGGGTCAGCATCGGCCTGCGCGTGCTGTCGAGCGATGACTACGGCTTCCGGCATCGCGGCGGCGCGCTGTTCCTCAACCACCTGCGTGCGCGCGAGGCGCTGGCGACGAAGTCGCCGAGCGCGACCCTGCAGGCCCTCGGCATCGACGCACTGCCATGAGGACGCGACCATGACCGATCCGATCCAGCTGTTGATCGACGCGGGCGCGATCCCCAGCGAACCCTTCGATCCGCTCAGCCGCTACCGCGGGGTCGCGCTGGCGCTGCATGTGCCCTTGAAAGGCGCGGAGCCGATCGCGCATGTCGCGCGCCGCTTCATCCCGCAGCGGCAATCGATCCCGGTCGCGGTCGAGGCCGTGGTGGCAGCGGTGGATCGCCCCGACCTGCTGGCCGCGCGCACGCTCGGCAGTCCCCTGTCGTACTGGCGCATCGCCGACGCGAACGCGGTGACCGATCCGTTCGAGTTGACCGACGTGCCCGGCGCGCGCGTCGCGATCCCCTCGGGAGGCACCTGAGCATGGATCCGCGCGGCATCAAGCTGGCGCTGCTGATGGGACCGGTGCCGGTCGCCGCCCCGCGCGAGGTCGTCGAGGCGCTGGTCTCGGCCAGGGTCGAGGCCGGCTCCGGCGACGCGCAGGGCGGCTTCGAGCTGACCTTCGAGCTGCCGGCGCGATCGCCGCTGCGCACGCTGTTCCTGCTCAGCGGCGGCGGTGGCGGGGTGCCGCTGATGCGCGTGGTGCTGGTGGTGACGATCAACGGCAGCGACGAAGTGATCGTCGACGGCATGGCGACCAACGTGAACACCGTGCCCGGCGAGGGTGGCGTGGGCCGGCTGGTGGTCAAGGGCAAGGACCTCTCGGCGCTGATGGACGTGATCGAGTTCCCGGGCCTGCCATTCCCGGCGATGCCGCCGTTCGCGCGGGTGCTGCTGATCCTCGCCAGGTACGCGGCGCTGGGCGTGATCCCGAAGGTGATCCCCGGCATCGCCGACGAGCCCCCGCTGCCGACCGACCGCATCCCCACCCAGCAGGGTTCGGACTACGCCTACGTCAAGCGCCTCGCCGACGAGGCCGGTTACGTGTTCTACCTCGAGCCGGGCCCCGCGCCAGGCACCAGCTTCGCCTACTGGGGGCCGGAGATCCGCGTCGGCGAGGCGCAGCCGGCGTTGACCACCGGCATGGACGCGATGACCAACGTCGAGCAGATCAGCTTCAACTTCGATCGCGAACGCAAGAAGATGCCGATCGTCTATTTCCAGGAAGACAACAGCAAGGTCGGCATCCCGGTGCCGATCCCCGACATCAGCCCGCTCAACCCACCGCTGGGCGCAGTTCCGCCGCTGCCGCCGAAGATCGAGAAGCTCACCGACACCGCGCACCTGAGCGTGGCCGGCGCGCTGGCCAGGGGGCTCGCGTTCGCGGGCCGCAACAGCGACTCGGTGTTCGGCACCGGCCAGCTCGACGTCGCCCGCTACGGCCGCCTGCTGAAGTCGCGGCGCCTGGTCGGCGTGCGCGGCGCCGGGCTGCCGTTCGACGGCCTCTACTACGTGCAGAGCGTCAGCCACCAGATCGAGCGCGGCTCCTACAAACAGGGCTTCTCGCTGGCGCGCAACGGCCTGGTGTCCACCGTCCCGGCGGTGCCGGTATGAGCGGCGGGCGCTTCTACGGCAAGTTCCGCGGCTCGGTGCGCAGCAACATCGATCCGCTGATGAAGGGCCGGCTGATGGTCGAGGTGCCGGACGTCGGCGGCAACCTGCTCAGCAGTTGGGCGATGCCCTGCCTGCCGGTGGCGGGCATGAACATGGGCATGTTCACCGTGCCGCCGATCGGCGCCGGCGTGTGGGTGGAGTTCGAGCGCGGCGATCCGGACTACCCGGTCTGGGTCGGCGGCTTCTATGCCGAGGCCGACGTACCGGTGATGGCGCGCATGGTGCCGCCGGGCGTCTCCGGCATCACCCTGCAGACGCTGGCGAAGAACGGCCTGGTCATCAGCGACGTGCCCGGCCCCACCGGCGGCATCCTGATCCAGACCAGCACCGGCGCGATGATCTCGGTCAGCGACACCGGGATCCTCATCTCAAACGGCAAGGGCGCGACGATCAACATGACCGGGCCGACCGTCGACATCAACCTCGGCGCGCTGACGGTGGTGTGAGATGCCGATGCCCATCCTCCACCTCGGCGCCACCGTCCTGTGCATGCACGCCGGCAACGCCGTGCCGACGATGCCGTTTCCGCGGGTGAGCGTGTCCGCGCAGCCGGTGGTGCAGGTGACGACGCCCTACGTCATCGCCGCCTGCACGCAGGCCAGCGTGCCGGCACCGTTCTGCGCCACCGGCCAATGGGTCGTCGGCGCGACACGCGTGCTGGCAGGCGGCTTGCCGGTCGCGATCGTCGGCGGCACCGCGCTGTGCGTGGCCACCGGCACCGGCATGCAGGCGGTCGCGACGCAGACCCGCGTGCTGGCGACCTGAGGAGCAGCCCGATGGCCCATCTCGACTTCCCCTATCGCCTCGACGGCCGCGGCCGCACCGCGCAGACCTTTGAGCCCGACCACGTGCGCGATCTGATCGAGCAGGTGCTGCTGACCGCGCCCGGTGAGCGCGTGATGCGTCCCGACTTCGGTGCTGGCCTGCTGCAGCTGGTGTTCGAACCCAACGGCATCGCGATCGCCGCCACCGCGCAGATGCTGGTGCAGGCTGCGCTGCAGCAGCACCTGTCGCATTTGATCGTGGTCGATGCGGTGCGGATCAACAACGACGACGGCGCCCTGCGCGTCGACATCGACTACCGCCTGCTGCGCGACGGGGCCAGCGCCCGCGCCAGCATCGACATTCCGGGAGACGGCGCATGAAGTACCACTGCTGCGATCCGCGCCGGCTCGAGGTGCTGCGCAGCTCCGGCAGCGCCAACGCGATCGACTTCCTCGAAGTGCTCGACCGCGCGGCGCGGTCCGGGGTGCCGCGCCAGCGCACGCTGTTGGTGCGCCTGCTGCACGCGGGCTTCAGCCTGTCGCCCGACAACCTGCGGATCAGCGGCGGCGAGCGCATCGCATCGGTCGGCATCGCCTGGTGCGCGGCGGCGGACGCACTTCCGGCGGAAGCCGAGCCCGGCCTGGGCGACGACCTCGACGACCCCGCGCGCACCCTGGTCATCCGCACCACCGGAGAAGGCGATTTCTCGCGCTATACCCTGTCGCTGGTTGCCAACTCGGGCACCGATGCCGCGCCCCCCGGCTTCGATCCGCTGCTGTCGCAGGTCGGGTTTTCCTTCAAGGTCGAATGCCCCTCCGATTTCGACTGCGCGCAAACGCTGCCCTGCCCGCCCGCGCCCGTCGCGTCGCCGGACATCGGCTACCTGGCGAAGGACTACCCCGGCTTCCGCAGGCTGATGCTCGACCGCATGGACCTGCTGGTGCCCGGCTGGCGCGAGCGTTCGGCGGCCGACCTCGGCGTCACCCTGGTCGAGCTGCTGGCCTACGCCGCCGACAACCTGTCCTACCGCCAGGACGCGATCGCCAACGAGGCCTATCTGGCCACGGCGCGCAGGCGCGTCTCGGTCCGACGCCATGCGCGGCTGGTCGACTACCACCTGCACGATGGCTGCAATGCGCGCGCCTGGGTCCACCTGCGGCTCGCCGAAGGCGCAGGCGATGTACGCCTGGCGCGCGGCAGCGTGCTGCTGAGCCGCGTCAGCGGACCAGGCAGCGTGATCGAACGCGGCAGCCGCGAGGAACGCGAGGCACGGGCGGCAGGCCCGGTCGTGTTCGAGACCGCCCATGCCGCGACGCTGCGCGCGTCCTGCAACCAAGCCACGTTCTACACCTGGGGCGACGCCGGCTGCTGCCTGCCGCGCGGCGCGACGGACGCCACCTTGCGCGACCATCCTCCGCTGCAGGTGGGCGACGTGCTGGTGTTGGTCGAAACCCGCAGCCCGACCACCCTGTCGGAAAGCGATGCCGACCGCAGCCATCGCTGGGCGGTGCGCCTGACCTCGGTCGAACACGGTGAGGATCCTTCAGGCGGATTGTTCGACGAGCCGCCGGCCGACGAGCCACGCGATGTCACGCGGATCGCATGGGATCCGGCCGATGCGCTGCCGTTTCCGCTGTGCCTCGGCGTCGAGGCGCATCCGGAGCTGCGCTTGGCGGTCGCCCTGGGCAACATCGTGCTGGCCGACCACGGCCACACGCTGCCGCCCGAACCACTGCCGCCCGTGCCCGATGCCGTGCGCCGGTACGCACCGGTCGCGCGCGGGGCGGACCGCTGCGGCGCGCGCGAAGCGGTACCCGTGCCGGTGCGCTACCGTCCCTGGCTCGCCCAGCTGCCGGTGACGCAGGGATTCGAGCTTGCCGGGCTGCTGGCCACGCCGCCGGGATCGGAGCAGGCGCCGTTCTGGCCGGCCAGCCAGCTGCTTGCGCTCGACGCAAGGCATGCGCTGGCGCAGATCGTGTTGCGCGAGGAGGACGAAGAGGCGCAGTCGCCCGGGTGGACTGCACGCCACGACCTGCTCGGCAGCGACGCCACCGCGCCCCATTTCGTGGTGGAGGCCGAGCACGATGGCCGCACGCGCCTGCGCTTCGGCGACGACCGCCACGGCGAGCGGCCCAACGCCGGCACCCGCTTCCACGCCCACTACCGCATCGGCAACGGCGTGGCCGGCAACATCGGTGCCGAGGCGCTCGCGCACCTGGTGTTCGATCCGGCGCTCTACGCCGACGATCCCTCGACCCTGCCCGACCCCGCCAGCATCGTCGGGATCCGCAATCCGATGCCGGCCGCCGGCGGCACCGCGCCCGAGGATGTCGAAGCCGCGCGCCGCGACGCGCCGCATGCCTTCCGCGTCCAGGAACGCGCGGTCACCGCCGCCGACTACGCCGCCGCCAGCGAGCGCAGCGCCGAGGTCGGACGTGCCGCGGCGACGTTCCGCTGGACCGGAAGCTGGTACAGCGTATTCGTCAGCGCCGATCGCCCGGGCGGCGCCGCGGTCGATGCGCCGTTCAAGTCGCGGCTGCGCCGCCACCTCGAACGCTTCCGCATGGCCGGCTACGACCTGGAGGTCGACACGCCGCGCATGGTGCCGCTCGACGTCGCCCTGCATGTCTGCGTCGCGCCCGGCTACTTCCGCAGCGACGTCCTCGCCGCCGTCGAGCGCGTCCTCGACGCGCGCACGCATGCCGACGGCAGCCTCGGCCTGTTCCACCCGGACCACTTCAGCTTCGGCGATCCGGTGCATCTGAGCGGCATCGTCGCCGCCGCGCAGGCGGTCGAGGGCGTAGCCGCGATTCGCATCGACCGCTTCCGCCGGCTCGTCAACGGCAGTGACGCTTCGCTGGACGAAGGCGTGATCCGGCTCGACCGGCTGGAGATCGCACAACTGGCGAACAACCCCAACTTCCGCGAGCGCGGCCGGCTTGCCCTGTCGGCGGGAGGCGGGCAATGAGCGCACTGGTCCCCAACGCGAAGGCCGGCGCGGTCGCGTCCGCCCCGGGCAGCGAGGCCTGCGGCTGCTGCGAAGGCATCGAAGCCGCCACGCCGCAGGCGCACGCAAACCGCCACGGGCTGGATGCGGTGGACTACCGCATCGGGCGCTACGACGACTTCCGATCGAGCCTCGTCGATGGGCTCTCGAGCTCCGGGTTCCCCGCGCTGTCGCGGCTGCTCACGCGCGATGCCGACGACTTCACGCTCGGCCTGGTCGATGCCTTCGCCTGCAGCGCCGACGTGCTCACCTTCTACCAGGAGCGGATCGCGCGGGAATCGTGGCTGCGCACCGCGACCGAGCGCGTGTCGCTGCAGGAAATGGGCAGGCTGATCGGCTACCGCCTGCGCCCGGGTATCGCCGCGGAGACCTGGCTTGCATTCACACTGGAGCCGCCGCGCGAGCCGCCGCCCAATGCGCCCCGGGAACCGGGCATGTTCGTCACCGGCATCCCCGCCGCAGTGACGCTGGCCGCCGGGCTCAAGGTCCAGAGCGTGCCCGGGCCCGACGAAAAGCCGCAGAGCTTCGAGACCGTGGAGGCCGTCGACGCGCGCGCGGAGTGGAGCGCGATGCGACCGCGGCTGTCGCGCCCGCGGCTGCCGGCGCAGGGTGATCGTTCGGCCTGGCTGCAGGGCGTCGCCACCGGGCTCAAGCCGGGCGATGCGCTGCTGGTGGTCGGCGCCGAGTTCGAGGCGAACCCCATGAGCAACCGCTGGGATTTCCGCATCCTCAGCGAGGTGCGGCCCGAGCCCGAACACGACCGCACCCGGGTGTCGTGGAAGCGCGGCCTGGGGTCGCTGTCGCCCGCGATGTCGCCCGCCGGCAACGACGTGCGCGTGTACGCACTGCGCCAGCGCGCCTCGGTCTTCGGGCACAACGCACCGATGTGGCGGACGATGCCGCAGGCGTTCCGCGATGCATACGAGGGCAAGTCGCCGAAGAGCGTGTTGCAGATCGCCGCGCACACGGCACGGGCTGCAGTTGGCCAGCCGATTCTCGGCGAGGCGAAGCCCGCGCTCGATCCCGACCGGTACGCGATCGGTTTCCCCCCCTGGCCGGACTTCGTGGTGTCGCCCGAAGGCGCGACCGCCAACGGCGGCCACGTCGACCTCGATGCTGCCTACCCCGCGATCGCGCCGGGCGGCTACGCCGTGCTGGCCTACGGCGCCTACGATGCGGCGAGCGAGCCAGCGCCGGGCGACACCTATGTCGAGCTGTACCGCGTCGACGGCGCCACCGAAGTCTCTCGCGACGAGTTCGCGCTGTCAGGCAAGTCGACCCGGTTGCGCCTGGCCGGGGACCAGTACGGCCGGTTCGTCGGCAGGGTCCGCGCGCTGAAGGTGTTCGCGCAATCGGAGGAACTGCGGCTGGCCGAGTATCCGGTCACGACCGCCGTGACCGGTGACGAAATCCCGGTCGCGGTGGCGCCGGCGGGCCTGGCGAAGGGGCGACGCATCATCGTGCAGGGCGTCGCGGCCGACGGGCGCCGTATCGTGCACCGCGCGTCCCTCACCGCACCGGCGCGTGCGCGCGATGGGTTTGCACTGCTCGACATCGCCCCGCCCCTGCCGCTCGCGCTGGCGCGCGAATCGGTCACCGTCGCAGCCAACGTGGCCCTGGCCCGTCACGGCGAAACCGTCGCCCAGGTGCTGGGCTCGGGCAGCGCCAGCGAACCGCACCAGCGCTTTGAACTCAAGCACGCACCGCTGACGTGGCGCTCCGCGGCGAACGAACTCGGCGCCGCCAGCGAGTTGACCGTCCGTGTCGGCGGCATCGAATGGCAGCAGCGCGACACCCTGCATGGCGCGGGCCCCGTCGACCACGCCTATACCCTGCGCAGCGACGAAGCCGGGCGCGACTGGCTGCAGTTCGGCGACGGAGAGCGCGGCGCGCGCCTGCCCAGCGGCAGCCAGAACGTGCGCGCCAGCTATCGCAAGGGCGTCGGCATCGAGGGCAATGTCCGCGCCGAATCGCTGACCCAGCTGATGACGCGTCCGCTCGGCCTCAAGGGTGCCGCCAATCCCGGCGCCGCGGAAGGCGGCACCGACCCGGAGCCGGCCGCGCAGGCGCGCAGTTCGATGCCACTGCGCACCCGCACCCTGGGACGGGTGGTCTCGCTGCTCGACTACGCCGACTTCGCGCGAGCCTACGCCGGCATCGCCAAGGCCAGCGCGCAGGTGCTGCAGCTGGCGCACGGCAACGTGGTCGCGATCACCGTCGCCGGCCAGGAGGGTGTCGTGATCGGCGAGACCAATCCGGTGTGGTCCAACCTGCGCGATGCGCTTGCAGCCAACGGCGACCCGCACGTGGGCATCCGGTTGATGGCGCACCAGGCCAGCACGTTCCACGTCGGCCTGCGGGTGAAGTGCCATCCCGACCACGAGGCTGGCGCGGTGCTCGCTGCGGTCGAGGCGACGCTGCGCGATGCGTTCTCGTTCGAGCGGCGCGAACTCGGGCAAGCGCTGCAGCAGTCGGAAGTGATTTCGGTGGCGCACGCCGTGCCGGGCGTGGTCGCGATCGACCTCGACCTGCTGTATGGCGGCACCGCGCCGCATGCGCAGACGCTGCGTTCGCGCCAGGTCCGGCTGCTGGCATCGCGGATGCGCGTGGCCGGCGGCCTGCCACGGCCGGCGGAGCTGCTGACCCTGCACCCCGGCCCACTGGCAAGACTGGAGGCGATGCCATGAGCCTCGACGCCGCCCGCCTGTACGCCCTGCTCCCGGCGATCCACCGCATCCGTGACGCGGCCGAAGGCGAACCGCTGCGCGACCTGGTGGCACTGTTCGCGCGCGAACTCGAGGCGCTGGAGGAGGATCTCGAGCAGCTCTACGACGACCAGTTCGTCGAGACCTGCGCCGACTGGGTGGTGCCCTACATCGGCGACCTGATCGGCTATCGCCCGCTCGCCGGCATCGACGCCGACGTGGCGTCGCCACGCGCCGAGGTCGCCAACACCATCGCCTACCGCCGCCGCAAGGGCACCGCGCTGATGCTGGAGCAACTGGCCGCCGACCTGACCGGCTGGCCGGCGCACGTGGCGGAGTTCTTCGAACAGCTCGCGACCACCCAGTACATGAAGCACCTGCGGCCCCACGCGCCCGCGACGGCCGACCTGCGCTCGCAGGCTGCGATGCGCGCGCTCGGCGGCGCCTTCAACACCACCGCCCACACGCCCGACATGCGGGGCCCGCAGGCGGGCGCGGACCGTGGCGGCGGACGCTACAACATCCCCAACATCGGCATCTTCCTGTGGCGGTTGCTGCCGCTGCCACTGAGCAGCGTGCCGCTGGTACCGCATCCGGGCGATGCCTCCGGCACGCGGTTCCGGCTCAACCCGCTCGGGGCCGACCTCGCGCTGTTCCGGCGACCGCGCAGCGAAGCGTCGATCGCGACGCTGAGCGCGCCGTCGCACGTGGCCGCGCCACTGGACGTGCGTGGGATGGCCGCGGCGGTGCGCGCAACCCAGGCGCTGCCCGCGGATGCGCAGGCGGCCGCCGACGATGACGACTACGGCCCCGGTGAAAGCCTCGTGCTGCTGCGACCCGGCGCGGAAGCGGGCAGCTGGCAGCCGGTGCCGGTGGCTCAGATCGTCGTCGCCGACCTGCGCGATGTCGGCGGCGGCGGCTGGAACCACCAGGACGCGGTGCCGGATGGCGTGATCGCGATCGATCCGGAGCGCGGCCGCATCGTGCTGGGCGCCGATGTCGAACTGCCGCTGCGCGCCAGCTTCCACTACGGCTTCGCACGCAGGATCGGCGGCGGCGAGTACGAACGCGTGCCGGATGGCGAGACGCTCGTGCCGCAGCAGACAGCGTCTGACGCCGAAGACCTGCAGCCGCACCTCGACGCGATCGCCGGCGGCGGCCGCCTGCTGATCGGCGACAGCCTCGGCTACGCGGCCCCACCGCAGTTCCAGGTGGATGCGCCGGCGAATCCCGACGCATCCGCCACCGTCGTCGTCGCCGCGCGCAACAGCGCACGCCCGCTGCTGGTGGCCACGGGCGATATCACCCTCGACATCGGCGCGGCCGCGCAGCTGGTGCTCGAAGGCCTGGTCCTCTCCGGCGGCGCGCTGGTGCTGCCCGCCGCCGCGGACGACGCCCGCCGCACCCTGGTCCTGCGCCACTGCACCCTGGTGCCCGGGATCTCCCTGTTGCCCGATGGCAGCGCCGATTCGCCCGATGCGCCGAGCCTGGTGATCGAGCACCCGTTCGCCAGCGTCCGCCTCGAACACTGCATCACCGGCGGCCTGCGCGCGGCGGCCGGCGCCGAGGTGGAGATCGTCGACAGCATCGTCGACGCCGGGGCGCCCGCCTCGGTCGCATATGCCGCGCCCGATGGCGCAGGCGCGGGCGGCACCCTGATGGTGCGCGGCAGCACGATCGTTGGCAAGCTGCATGCGCGCATCATCGAACTGGCCTCGGACACGATCTTCCACGCCGCGCTCGCCGAAGGCGACGACTGGATCGCACCGGTGCGCGCGCAGCGCACCCAGCAGGGCTGCGTGCGCTTCTGCTGGTTGCCGCCCGATTCGATCGCGCCGCGCCGCTACCGTTGCCTGCCCGACGATGCCCATCCCGGCGTGCGCCCGCACTTCAACGCGCTGCGCTACGGGCAGCGCGCCTACATGCAGCTGCGCGCGAGCACGCCCGCCGCGATCCTGCGCGGCGCCAGCGACGAAGGCGAGATCGGCGTGATGCACGCGCTCGCCCAGCCGCAGCGCGAAGCCAACCTGCACATCCGCCTCGACGAATACCTGCGCCACGGACTGGGCGCGGGGATCTTCCACGCCACCTGATCCTGTCCTCGAATGGAGCCTTCCCATGGCCACCGACCTCTCCCGCATCCGTCATGATCCCCTGCTCGACTGGTCCGGCGTGCAGCTCAAGCAGGGCGGCGTGCTGCTCGACGCGGACGCCAACGAACTGGTCGCGGTGCTCGACCGCCGCCTGCGTGCGCTCGCCAGCGACGTGCTCGGGCGCGCGACCGTGTCGCAGACCACCCCCGACGCCTTCCGCATCACCGCCAGCGCAGGCAGCCTGGAGATCGGCCGCGGCCGGCTGTATGTCGATGGCCTGCTCGCCGAGAACCATGGCGGCGGCGAGGCCGCATTCGATCCGCTGCTGGCCGAACCCCACGCCGTCGACCCGCTGGCCTACGACGCGCAGCCCTACCTGCCCTCCCCCCCCGGCCTGCCCGAGGCCGGCCGGCACCTGGTCTACCTGGACGTGTGGAACCGCGAAGTCACCGCGCTCGAAAACCCGTCCCTGGTCGAAAGCGCGGTCGGGGTCGACGCCAGTTCGCGACTGCAGACCGTGTGGCAGGTGCGCCTGCTCGACGAGACGCTCGACGCCGGCACCAGCTGCGCCACGCCCGACGCCGAACTTCCCGGCTGGAGCGCGCTGATCGCGCCGGCGGAGGGCCGCCTGAGCACGGGCACCTACGAGCTGCCGCCGCTGAGCGACCCCTGCGAGCTGCCGCCCAGCGGCGGATACCGCGGCCTGGAGAACCAGCTCTACCGGGTCGAGATCCACGATCCGGGCCTGCCCGGCGCAGGCGCGAGCTTCAAGTGGTCACGCGAGAACGCCAGCGTCGGCGCGCGCGTGTCCGCATACGTGTCGTCGACCGAGCTGGAACTCGAGACGCTCGGCCGCGACGAGGTGCTGGGCCTGCATGACGGCGACTGGGTCGAGATCCTCGACGATGTGCGCGAGTTCGCGCAGCGGCCGGGCGAACTGCGCCGGCTCTCGATCGCCGACCCCGGCAACCGCCGCGCCAGCTTCGCGCCCGCGCTGCCGGCCGACATGCTGCCGCCGGCCTTCCCCGACGACGCCCTGCCTGCGCAGCGCAACCTGCGCGTGCGCCGCTGGGACCAGGCCGGCAAGGTGTTCCGCGTGACCGGCACCGGCACCACCGCACAGGTCCAGGACCTCGATGCAGCGGGTTCCACCGGCCTGATCGCCGTCCCCGCTGCAGGCATCGAGCTGATCCTGGAGCACGGCGTGACCGTGGCGTTCTCCAGCGCCGGCAATCGCGGCTTCCGCCGCGGCGACTGGTGGACGTTTGCCGCGCGCACCGCCGATGCCAGCGTCGAGGCGCTTGTCGCAGCACCTCCGCGCGGCACCCACCACCACCACGCGCGCCTGGGCATCTGGGACGTCGCCGCGGGCAGCGTCAGCGACTGCCGCACGTCCTGGCCGCCCGCCGGCGGCGACGACTGCGGCTGCAGCCAGTGCGTCACCCCCGAATCGCACGCCAGCGGCCAGCTGACCATCCAGGGCGCCGTCGACCGCCTGCGCGACCGCGGCGGCACTGTGTGCCTGACCCCGGGCAACTACGCGCTGCAGGAGCCGGTGTTCCTGCGCGGCGCGCGCGCCATCACCATCCGCGGTCAGGGCGCCACCACCATCGTCACCGCGCCCGGCTCGGCCTTCGTCATCGAGACCGGCATGGCGATCTGCATCGAGAAGCTCTCGGTGCTGTCGGCCGGGCTGGAATCGGCGATCCGCATCCAGACCGCACTCGGCGTGACCCTGCGCGAGCTGCTGGTGTACGCCTTCGATGGCATCCGCGATCGGCGCAGCGCCGCGGTGGCGCTGTCGGGGCTGTGCGCCGGCATCACCATCCGCGACAACCTGTTCATCGCGCCCGATGGCATCCGCACCGAGACCGGCAACGAGGGCGGCCCCGCCTTCGCCCTGCTCGGTGCGCTGGCGATCGAGCACAACATCCTCTCCTGCCAGCGCAACGGCATCGCCTTCGACGGCAGCGTCGGGCACCTGTGGGACACCCGCATCGGCGACAACCAGTTCACCCAATGCCCCTCGCACGGCGTGCTGGTGCGCGGGCTGGCCACCGCCGGCAGTTCGCTGCGGGTGGAGGGCAACAACCTCAACCTGCGCGGCCACGGCATCGTCTGCGGCACCGGCAACGCCTGGATCGACGGCAACCGCGTGCACGGCACCGGAGACACGCCGCATGTCGACGGCAACGACGGCATCGCCCTGGTGCCCGGGCTCGACCGCGCCGGTGCGGCGCAGGTGCACGTGCTGGCCAACCAGGTCAGCGGCTTTCGCAACACCGGCATCGCGATCCGCGCACGCGTCGGCGACCTGATCGTCAAGCTCAACGTGGTGCGCGACTGCGGCAACGGCATCGTCATGACCGAGGACGCCGAGTCCGATTCGGCCAGCATCGAGAACAACCACGTGCGCGACATCACCGGTGCGCCGGGCGAGGCCAAGGCCACGATCGTCGCCGGCATCGCGGTGCTGCGCACCGCCGCGGCCACCATCGCCGGCAATCAGGTCCGCGAAATCGCCCGCGGTGGCGAGCAGCGCGTCTCGCTGTCGGCCGGCATCGTCGCCACCGGCGTCAGCCGCTCGCGCATCCACGGCAACGAAGTGAGCGGCATCGGGCCGGTGGGCGATTTCGCCGGCGCGGGCGTCGGCTTGCTGGTGCAGGCGCCACTGGACCGCACCGAGATCGCGCACAACCAGGTGCAGCGCGACGACGGCACGCAGGCCGGCACCAGCCCCTGGTACGCCCTGCTGGTGGGCGGCGTAGGCGCACGCGTGGCCAACGAGGCCGTCGCCGACGTCGACCTGAGCGTTGCCGCCGCAGCCGTGCACCACACCGTCAACCTGTCCACCGTGCGCCTGGACGCGCGCCGCACCCTGGTGCTCTCGGGCGACCGCGCCTATATCGCCACCGCCGCAAGCGATCTGTTCGCGGCCTCGGTGCTGGCGCGCGGGTCGGTGGCCACCGTGATCGGCAACATGCTGCTCGCGCGCGGCGGCTCGGTCGCGGTGGAGGTGCAGGCCGGCGCGGAAATCATGTTCAGCGACAACTGCTGCGAACTGTTCGACAACGGCCAGAACCCGGCCGTGCGCCTGCGCGCCCCGCTGCTGGTGATGAACGCCAACCGCGCCCGCAGCGTCACCAAGCCGACCGTGCAGCTGGCCGCCCAGTCCGTCGCCGCCGTGGGCAACATCACCAGCCACGGCATCGAGCCGCTGCCCGCGCAGTGGACCGCGCTCAACATCACCGCCTGAAGGAGCACCCCGATGCGCTTCCTCGTCATCAAGCAGGACACCTCGCTGCAGGCCCTCACTGCCCAACTGGTGAAAGACGGCACCAGCGAACCCGCCGCGCTCGATCGCCTGCGCGCCCTCAACCCCCACCTCGACCTGCAGCGCGTCGGCAAGGGCGCCGTGCTGCTGGTGCCCGACTCCCCCGGCTACCAGGCCGAAGGCGAGAAGGCCGGCGACGACGGCTTCGATCTCTTCGCCAGGGAAGTCGCCACCGCCCTGCGCGAAGGCACCACCCGCGCCACCGACGCCCTGGCCGCCGCCGAGGCCCAGGAAAAGGAAGTCGGCAAGCTGTTCAAGAGCGCCGCGATCCGCAAGCTGTCCGACGAGGACAGCGCCCTGCGCGAGCGCCTGGACACGGTGGCAAGCCGCGCAAGCGCGGCGTCGAAGGAATCGAAGGAAGTGACGCCGCAGCTGGAGGCGCTGAAGAAGGGAGCGGCGGAGGAATTGAAGAAGTTGCGGGAGTTGCTGGGGTGATGGGGCGGGACTTGGCGTCAGCTATCGCCGTCGAAATCGGACCAAAGCCGGAAATGCATGCGGGCTGCTATGGCGCCACGAAGCGCGCATGCGACATCATGCTGACGACTGCGCCTTCCGAAGACCTGCCGATGAGCCAGCTGCACGATGCAGTACTTGATGCTGCGTACTGTGGTGGGCGCGGGCTTTACCTGACTCAGATCGAGGTCAAAAAGGAAGCTTGATTGGTTCTTCCCGCCCGACGCCGTTGGTGGTCCTGCGGAACTCGGAGACCATGTCGTAGACGACTTTTCGCGCCCGGTTCATGTTTCCGATTGGCCGGTGCTCCGGCAGCGAATGCCATGGCGTGAAGGCAAGGGTTTCCGCCAGCTCCACGCCTTTTGTAGTCACCTCCTGGCGCGGAATGCGGATCATTGCCACCCGCTGGAATGGCGATTGCGCTTCGTCCCAGACCGTCAGCGGCGCCTCGATCGGCATCTTGACCGGATCGGTCTGGACTTGGACCAGGAAATCGAAATAGACATCGTCCTCACTGAGTTGCTGCCGCATCGCTTCACGCAGGAAGTCGGGCCCTTCGGCTTCCGGCGCACTGTTGGCCGTGCGGAACGTGGGTTTTGCGCTGAACTTGATCGCATGGGGACCAAGCATGTAGGGCACCTGGCTGAAGAACCTCGCCTGGAGCGGGTTGAAAAATGGCTCCAGCGACTGGCGCAGGAAGAGCGCGTGCTCGTGGGGATTTGCCTTGTAGAACTGCGCGCGGGTTTCCGGTGCATTGGCACGGTGGAGCCCCTCGTAGCTTTCGAAGCTCTGCGCGAGGAAGCCCGGGAAGTTGATCATGATGAAGTCTTGGGTTTGCGCGTGCTTGTCGCGCTCCAGCAATTTTTCCCCTTCGACGCCAAGCAACTTTACGGCCATGCCGCCCGACCGCGGATGACGCGTGTCCGGCTGGCTGAAGGTATCTCCTGCGGAGAACCGTATGATCGCGTCGAACTTCCGCGGCTTGCTGAAAACGCCGTGTCGGAGCTGGTATGGGAAATCGTCCAACACGATGAACTCCGCAGTCACCAACCCATGGGTCTTGGGGTGCGCGTCGCGCTGGATCCCGATGGAGCCCGGCGGGTATTGCTGATTGAGGCGCTCCATCGTCAACACCTTGAGCGTCTCGATGAACTTGTCCTCGTCCGGGTGGATCGTTTCTTCCGCCAAACCCGGCACGCGGGTGTTCGAGGGGGCGTTCGACATCAGCTCAT
The DNA here is from genome assembly GCF_054072655.1 of Luteimonas sp. A482. Classification (NCBI taxonomy): domain Bacteria; kingdom Pseudomonadati; phylum Pseudomonadota; class Gammaproteobacteria; order Lysobacterales; family Lysobacteraceae; genus Luteimonas; species Luteimonas sp. A482. The sequence continues at coordinate 1,452,550 of NZ_JBSVRO010000001.1, read as the reverse complement.
CTCCTTGAAAGCGGGTTTTGGAGCGCCCGGCCCATAGAACCGTTCGCCTTCAGGTATCCAGTTCGGCCAACCAACGGAGGGCGCGCAAGCCGGGCGCGAAGAAATACTCGCCACCTTTGATGGTGACGAAAGCCGGCATGCCCTTGAGGCGCCGACGAATCGGTTCTTGCGGGATGGTGAACAGGCCTGTGCCGTCATTCGGGCCGATCATGGGATCCTTTTCGCCCTTGCTGCCGATGAAGGTGCCGTCGTTCACCCACTCCTTCTTCACGAACTCGAACTGCCGTTCGAGATCGGCACCGATGAAAAGGAACACGATACCGCGATCGACTCCGTCGTCCTCCAGGACGCCGGGCGGAAGCATCGGGCCATAGGCCGTTCCCCGCCGCATCACACGATGGACCCGCGAGACACCAATGATCCTTGCATCGCGTGGATGCATTCGCCGCGCGTGCGAACTCATCGGGCACTTCAGCCCGCGCGCATCGTCAGCTTCGTAGAGGAAATTGTTGTTGCGGCGAGGATCGTTTCCCAATTCGGGGTCATCGCGATCCGGCGCCAGGGAGAGCGGCGCGCCGCTGCGCCATCGCCCGACCATCTTGGCAGCCACGCGCTCCTCGTCCTCGGTGTCGACGGCATTCGCGCGCAGGTACTGGCGGAACACCGCCACGTGCGTGTGGTATTTCGCCATGGCGATGAAGGTGCCGTTCCTGCCGAGCGCCTCGGGGACAGGCACCGGGGTCTGTTCGCCGAACTCGTTTTCGTACCCGAGGAAAAACTCGCCGGCCTTGGTCGGCACCTCCTGCGGATTGTTGCCGACGAAGGGAGTGCCTTCGATCGCGGGATTGCTCAGGCCGTCGGCGAAACCGAACGGATTGCGCTTGTCGGCCGGCACGTGGCACGGCTGCCGCCAGATCACCTCGACCCCCGGGATGGACTTCATGACCTCGCGCGCGGTTGCCAGCACCGCCTCGAGCCGCGCCTCGTCCGGCGCCAGCGCCGAGACCGCGATGTGGACGTCGGGCCGGCCGAGCGGATACTCCCAGTGTTCGGGCGCGTTCTGGCCGACATCGCCGAGCATCGCAGCCCGTGCCGCCATACCCTGCTGGAACGCTACCGGGAAGCTGTCGAGCGAGGCCTGCGGCACGCCCAGGGCTTTCAGCCCCTGGAACGTAAGGGCGGCGCTGACCCAGGCCTGTCGCTCCGGCGAGGCGGGACTGGTCGCATTGTCCAGCGCCGGGATCAGTCGTCGCAGCATTTCCCGGCCCGCGCGCGCGTCGTCGACGCGCAGGAGAAAGTAAATGCCGACGTACGGCAGAGGCCGGGGCTGCAGGGCGCCATTCTGGATATCGTGCAGTTCGAGCATCGTCGCTGCCATTGGTGCCGCAGACCTAGTCGGATGCTTCGGCGAGGAGCGCCTTCAGGGCCGGATTCCGCAGCGCCTCCGCCGCGCCAGGCGCGTCGAGCGCCTCCTGAAACGCCGCCTGCACGCGGAGCGCCTTGCGGATCGCCTTGGCTGGCACGCCCGGATAGTACGAATAGGTGAGCAGCTCCTCGATCTTGTGATCCAACCAGAACTTGACGAACGCGGCGCGGTCCTCGGAACCGGGCCAGCCTTCCGTGTACTGCCAGGCGCTGTTGAACAGGCCGTACGTCGGACCCGGCGTGACCTCGCCCACGTAGAAGTCGCTCAGGTAGCTCTCGGTGTCCCCGTCGAACTCGCTGGTAAACACCAGGTAGTTGTCCAGGATGAAGAAGCGCTGGAAGTGCAGGATGCCCAGCACCTCCGAGATTGCGCCGAACGTTCCTGCCTTGCGCGCCTCCGCGACCAGGGCGTGGAGCTTCTCGAGCCCGCCGGGTTTGATGGGGGCAGCGATCGTATAGCTGTTGGTGGACGGCCGGGTAGCTCCCGCCGTCGATGGCTGGCTGGTCATGTCGTTTTCCTTCAGTCGTTCGGTGTGATGACGGCGCGGCCGTTGATTTTTCCGTGGTGCAACAGGTCGTACACGTCGGCGGCCCTTTCGAGGGGGAAGTGTTCGACGACCATCTTGATCTTTCCCGACTGGGCGAGACTCACCACTTCGATCAGCTCCGGGATGTACCCCCAGTAGGGCGAACACACCGAGCACTCGTGCGCCGGACTGCCGAACTTCACGGGTATCGCTCCGCTGCCCACGCCGACGATGGTCACGTTGCCCAGGACGCGGGCCACTTGTGCAGCCATGGCCAAGGTCGAGCTGGCGCCCACCATGTCGAGCACCAGTTCGGCACCCTGTCCCCGCGTGATATCCCTGATTCGCGCGACTGTGTTGTCGCCCGACAGCAGAACCTCGTCCGCGCCCATCTCCCTGGCGATCCGGAGCTTGGCCTCCGAGGTATCGACGGCAATGATGGTCGTTGCCCCGCTGAGCACGCGCAGGATCTGGATGGCCATCTGGCCGAGCCCGCCGGCTCCGATCAACACGGCGGTCGAACCCGCTCCCAGCAGGTGCAGCGATCGCTTGACCGCGTGGTAACTGGTCAGGGCGGCGTCGCTAAGCGGTGCGGCGACACGAGGATCGAGGGTGCCCAGGGCAATCAGGAAACGGGTCGACGGGACAAGGAAGTAAGGCGCCATTCCACCGTCCGATCCAATGCCTCCCGCCTTGATGTCGCCCGGGTTTTGGCAATAGTTCTCCCGGCCCACTCGGCAGTTCATGCACAACCCGCAACCCCACGGGCCGTAGACGAGCACCGGATCGCCTTTCGCGAACCCTGTCGCACCGGGCCCAAGCTTCTCCACCCATCCTGCGTTCTCATGGCCAAGCGTGAAGGGCGCAGGTCCGGGCTTCACGGATCCATCGAGAATGTGCAGGTCGGAATGGCAGGCGCCCGACCCCCCGACCTTGATAACGACCTGTCCAGCACCCGGCTCGGGCACCGGGACCTCGCGGAGCTCAGCCGGCTTGTGTGCGCCTACGAACTGGAAAGCTCTCATCTCGTGCCTTCTGTAATCAGGATGATCAATTCCTAGTACCGCTTGCCAGCATACGGTTGCCGCTGCACGACACGGTCCGGGCGACAACCAGAACAAGAATTAGCACTCAAGGTGGCGTTGATCCATAGGCCCTTGGTGCAGCGCCCTGAAGTTGAAGAGGCAGATCTCGACGCCATCGGGCTGAGCGCCTCAACGGCTCCAGATGACTGTGCCTTGGGACTATCGCTCGTCGGCCACGTCGCCACCGGGCAGCCGTGCTGCGGCGGGCTTTTCGCCAAGCGCCCGGTACAGCCGCACGATCGCTTCCTCCGCGACCAGCATCGTCACGATCACGACGATGAGCGTCACGATGCCGTGGAAACGCCCGAGGAACTGGACCTTGTCGCCGAAGGCTAGCGAGATCGCCTCAAGGATGACGAACTTCGAACCGAACAGCACGAGCCACGCGAAGAAGAACCTGAGAAACGTGTTGACACCGCCTCTCTTGCCCTTGAAGAAGCCGGAAACCCAGTGCTCGACTGCGATCGTGGCCTTCAGCAGGACTTGCAGCAACACAGCGGCGAGCAGCGAGATGCTGAAAGAATCGATGACGACTTTGTCCGAATACTCGACGAACAGGTTGAGCACGAGCAAGTCGATGAGGATGCCCGTGAAGTAGCGGACGAACAGCCTCTGCTTGTTGTTGAAAGGCTGTCCCGTCACGGGCATCAGCGCTTCGCTGGATAGCGTCATGGTGTTCTCCGTCATGTTCAACCGGCCAGTTGATGTCGGCAGCCAGCGCGGCCGCAACGCGAAGACAGGCCGCGACCGGATCCCGGTTGGCGGTGCCAGCCTGCGCCCGTTGCCCGCGTCCGTGCCGCGCCAGCTGCGCTGGCAGACTCGTCGTCTGGATGGCATGAGTCTGCGACGACGGCGGTTTGGCGGGAACTGGCACTTGGGGATGGGAACGTTGCCCCTGGGGACAGCAGCAGGAACGGTGCCAGCTTCTACGCGGGTGACGCTTGGCAGTGGCGCGTCGCCTTGCCCGTGCCGGATCGCCCAGTCTCGGATCGCACGCGCCTTTGCCGGACCGAGCCTGCCCCATCGGGCAATGGCGTGCGCACGATCGGCTAATACCGCCGCCCGATGGCGAGGAGAACAATGCAACGGCTGGCAGCGCGAGCGACCTGCACCTGGTGAACGTTGGCGCGTCTGCCAAGTCCGTTGGGGCAACCCACGAATTCCGACCGCGAAGGGAACGCCATGACTACGACCCTCAAGATCAGAAGCGCCATCACATCCGCGCTGTTGTGCCTGTTGCTGGTCATGTCCAACCTGGCCATGGCAGCAGACGCGGAGGCAACACGTGACAAGGTCCGCGCGCAGTCCAGCCAGGTGCTGGAACGACTGTACGCGGTCCAGCCCGGCGCCCGCGACACCATCGCCAGCGCCAAGGGCTATGCGACCTTCAGTCGCTGGGGCCTGACATTGGGCGCCATCGGCGGTAGTTTCGGCAGGGGCCTCCTCGTGGCCTTGCCGTCGCGCCAGGAGACCTTCATGCGCTTCGTGGAAGGTTCGGCCGGGGTGGGATTCGGCATCAAGAAGTACGACCTGATCTTCGTCTTCCAGGAAGAGGAGGCAATGGCCGGGTTCGCGACGCAAGGTTGGCAAGCAGGCGGCCAGGCGACTGCCGCCGCCATGAGCCGTGAAGGCGGCCAGACCATCGAAGGCGCGTTTTCGGTGTCGCCTGGCATCCTGGTCTACCAGGTCACGGAACGAGGACTGGCTGCTGAACTCGGAATCAAGGGCACCAAGTACTACCAGGACAAGGCTCTGAACCAGTGACTGGATCCGCGCGCAACACCAGATGGCCCGCGTATCGTTCGGTGGCGTCAATGCCGCACTCATCGCCGGCAACGCGGTCACGCACACCGGGTGCGGCACCTGCCCGGACTGCAGGAGCGCGTATCGTCCAACGCATAGGCCATCGGGCCGCAGTCAACTTTGCACGACGGTCGACGACATCGCGCAGGCCACGCTGCGCCTCGCCGTCTTTCCCACCAACGCGTTGACAGGCCAATCGCTGATCGCCAGCTAACGTTGGTCCATGGAGTGATGGCATCCGGCGGTGATGGACAGGAAGGATCAATTCGAACGGAAGGCCACAAGGACCGCTATCAAGCGCAGCGACAGGGCGACATAGACAAGGCACAGCAGGATCATCGAAGTCTTCGGGAAAGGCCGCTTCGACAACTGCGAAAGCCCGGAGAGCAGGTTCAGGATCGTCAGGAGAAGTCCGATCGTAACCATGCCCCACCCCACCACGAGGTCGAGCCCCATCGCCACGGCCAAGGTGGACGGATGCTCGCTCTGGAACATGCCCGCAGCGATCAGCAACGCGCAGACGACCAGGTTGCGGAGATTGGAAAAGACTTCGTTGACCCACTCGGATTCCTGCACGCGCGCCTCCCCGTTCCCCGCCGTCGCATCGAACCTGGATCCTCGCGGTCAGAATGGCCGCCCGACTTCCAGGAAGAAGACGCAGTTGCCCTGCTCACGGCAGCCGATGCCCAACAGCATCGGTCCCAGCCAAGAATCGAAGCCCGCGTACGCGCTTGCATTGAGAACGCCGTCGTCGAAGGCCATGTCCTGCCTGCGCTCCCACGCATTTCCGTATTCGATCGTCACGCCGACCTGGGCGGAGCGCCCCAGGAACTCGGTGACCTGGTAGGTGTACCCGCCGAGCACGAGCCCGTAATGCTGGCCGGTCAACTCGTTGAGCCGAAAGCCCGCGAGCCGTGCCCGGCCGCCGAGGCGGTAGCGGCTTTGCACGGGCAGGTCACCCGAAATCGTCGAATGGTAGGCGGCGCCCAGCTGCAGCGCGTGTTTTCCGAAGCTCTTCGCCGCGATGGTATCGAAGTCGACCTGGTCGAACTCGGTGTCGCTGCCCAGCCAGTCGCGCGAAGTCGTGTATCCGACGGAAGCGAAGTAGCCGTTGCGCGGAAAGAACAGGCTGTCCAGGCGGTCGACCGTGATGTTGGCGAACAGGTTTCCCTGCTCGAAGTCAAAGTCCTGCAGCGCAGGGTCGCCGACCTCGATACTGGCGCGTCCCTTGGCTCGCTGGACCCCGATGGTCGCAGCGCCGTGGTTGCCGAACTCGCGCGCTGCGCGCAGCCCCAGGCCCACCACCCGGACGTCGTAGGTAGCGATGTTGTTTCCAGATGTGTCGAAGACATGGATGTTCGGGTTCTCGTACCCGAGCCGCGCCACCAGCACGTTGCGGTTGGCCACGTCGAAGGGGTGGTAGTACTCGCCACGCAGGCCCGGTTCGCTGCCGATCGCGGCCGTGATGCGTGCCTCGGCGCCGAGCGGATTCAGCGGCGCGAACAGCACGGCCGCCCGCAGGTTGCTCTCGAAGCTGCCTTCGAAATCGGTGTTGAGCGTCAGTCCGAGCTGCAGGTAGTTCGGCCCTTGCGGCTTCTGGCGGGCCCGCAGCAGCACGCCGCTGCGGCCACCTTCATTGACGACTTCGTAGGTGATGCTTGACAGGGTTCCCAGTCCATATGCCCTGAGCAGGCGAGCTTCGACGCGCTCGGCATCGAGCACCTCGCCGACGGGGATTCCCACCTGCGACAGAAGCACCGCGTCGGCATACCCCGTCTCGTTCTCCAGGCGGACGAACTCGATCACCGGGGGCGTCGACGCTGTCGTCCTGCGCGCCTGCATCGCCTCCGCGTAGCGGGCGGGCGACAGCGAGAATCTCGCCAGCCGCGGACGCGCGGCCTCGGCGGCGACGGCACCGATCGCCAATGCCTCACGCGCCTTCTGGAAGTCGCCCGTGGCGACGTCGTCGCCAAGCGCGGGCACCACGAGCACGTCGTCGGTCCCCAGCGTCGCCAACTGCCGTGCGGTGTTTCCCGTCGTCATCATCCCGGTCATCTGGGAGAGGACGTCGAGCAGGCTCGCATCGCGGTCGAGCATGGTCAGCGGCGTTCCCACGTCCACCGCGATCACGATGTCCGCGCCCATCGCGCGCACCACGTCGATGGGCACCTGGTTGGCGAGCCCGCCATCGAGCAGCACGCGCCCGTCCACCTCCACCGGCTGGAAGATGCCGGGGAGCGACATGCTCGCGCGCATCGCCATCGCAAGGCTTCCACCGTGCAGGACCTCTGCCTCGCCCGTGTTGAGGTCCGTGGCGATGGCGCGATAGGGAATCGGCAACTGGTCGAAATCCTCGACCGTGCTGACGCCCAGGGTCGATCGCTCGAACAGGGCCAGGACCCGCTCTCCCTGTAGCATCCCCGGCGATACCTTCAGGCCTTCGCTGCCGATGCCGACGCCGATGGTAGCGAGGTTGTCGCGATCGTCCTGCTTGCGTCGGTACGAGCGTTCGGGGCGCTCGAGCGCGTCGTTGAACATCCGTGGCCAGTCGGTGGAAACCACCAGACGCTCCATGTCGTCCACCGGCATGCCGGACGCGTACAGCCCGCCCACCAGCGCCCCCATGCTGGTGCCGGCGACACAGTCCACGGGGATGCGCAGCGACTCGAGCATGCGCAGGACACTGATGTGCGCCACGCCGCGCGCGCCGCCCCCACCCAGGGCAAGTCCGATACGCGGGCGCGGGTCATCCGCGTCGCGGGCACCGCACGAGGACGCTCCGGCGACCTGATCTCCGGCGGTGTCATGGGCGGATGCAAGGCCTGCGAACAGGAGTGCGGGCAGCAACAGATGGCGCGGCCGACCGAGGACCACCAGGTGTGGCGAGCGTGGATTCGGAGCGCCCATTCGAGCCGTGGCTACGGTTGCACGACCACGTAGACCACGTCGTCGCCATGCATCTGCTGCTGGTAGTAGTATCCGCCGCAGTGGTAGTACGGCACGGCGTAGGAGTGCACTATCGGGCAGCCCGCGGGCACGGCGGCGTACATCGAACCGATCGCCATCGCGGTCCCGACGACAGCGGCGCCCAGTACGAGGCCGGCGCCGACGGGGTAGTTTCCATTGCCCCACCTTCCGTCGTAATCGCCGTCGACATCGATGTTCCAGTCGCCACGATCGATATTGATGTCGCCGGTGTTGATGCGGTTTCCGTTGTTGATGCGGTCGCCACCGGTCACGCGGTCGCCGCCCTGGATGCGGTTGCCGGAATTCGCGCGATCACCCGTGAAGCGGTCGCCTCCGTTGACGCGGTCGCCACCCTGGATGCGGTTGCCGGAGTTCGCGCGGTCACCCGTGAAGCGGTCGCCTCCGCTGACGCGTCCCCCCGCAGGTGCCCGATCGGCACCGGCCATGCGGTTGCCGGCACCTGCACGCCCGCCGCCGTTCATTCGCGCGCCGCGATTCATCGAGGCCCCGCTGATCGAGCTGCGTGCCATGCCGCCGCCACGCCCTCCACCGCCGCCAGCCCTGCCACCCCGCGCAAAGGCGTCCTCGGGAATCACCATGGCCGCCGCGGCGAGCAGGCACGCCGTGGCGAGCAGCCCGATGCGGAAACCCTGGCGATCTGCTTCCACCAATCGTCGCTGGACGTTCATTTGTCTTCTCCACTTGCGGCCAGATGCATCACCGACGGCACCTGCACCGCACCCGACGGCGCCACGAAGCGGAATGTGGAGGCAGGCATGCGGCCCTCCAGATTCCAGTCGAGGAGCGCCTGGTACTGCGGGTCACCGACTTGGTAGCGGGTGGTGATGACCAGTTTTCTCGGCAGCGCCTGCTCGCCCTTCTCGACCCACAATTGCCAGTCGACGGCCGGTTGCCGGAACGCCAGGTGGTCGGTCATGACCCCGTCCACCTCGCTGTCGCCGACGACGAGACCGACCTTGACATTGTCTGTGAGGCTGCCTTCGTTGCCCTGGTACAACAGGTCGATGAGTGGCATCTCGACTCCGAGGTCGATGAGTGCGACCACCAGCTCCGCCAGCGTGGGCGGCGCTTCGGTGGCAGCGTAGATGTTCATGTCTGGCACATGGGTCGTCAGCTGCGCCCCGTCGTAGACATAGGTGCGATTCTTGAGATCACCGCGAACCTCCACGCGCAGGCTCTTGGGCGCGTCCACCCACATGCGCGCCGTCTCTGTGTTCTGCAGCTTGTAGCCGAACGGCAGCACCTCGTCGCGGGTGATGCGTGCGGTCACTTCGTAGCTGCGCATGCGATCGAAGGTGGCCCGCATGCGATCGAGGACCGCCTGCGCGTCTGCCGTAATCACAACGCCATGCTCCAACGTGGCGGAGGCATCGGGCCGGGGAGAAGGCAGCGCGCTGTCCTGGGCAAAAGCGGGCGACAGCGGGGCGAGTGCAAGCAGCAGGCTGCGCCTGGCCATGACCCGCCAGCAGCAGTTCCGTTTCGGGACGGTCATCTCGCTCCTCCATCGTGGATGCCGTGGGCGGACACGCCCGCGGTACCAGGCGATTCCAGCATTTGCAGCCACGGAATTGAATTGTCCCGAAGGGCAACACTCCCGACACCAAAGGCGCCTTGCCGCATGCATGTGCCGGGCCTAGCGTGGCTGGGGGATCGCGCCCGGCACCCCTCCGGCTGGAATGACGATGTCGCCCATGCGCAGCTTCGAGAAGACCGTCTCGCCGGGACTGCTGGACGTGCTGATCCGCGCGGGTCTGATTGCCGTCCTGGCAATCTTCTGCTTCCGGATCCTGAGGCCGTTCCTCGACCTCATGCTGTGGTCGGTGATCCTGGCGATCACGCTGTACCCCGCGCACGGCTGGCTCAAGCGCAGGCTGGGCACCGGCGATGGCCGGAGTTCGATCCTGCTCGTGGCGTTGGTCCTGGCGGTGCTCCTGGTCCCGATTGACCTGCTTGGCCTGGCGATGGCGGAATCCATCCAGGACACCATCGCGTTTGCGCGCAGCGGCCGCTTCCACGTGCCTCCCCCAGCCGATGCAGTCGCTGGCTGGCCCGTCGTCGGCCCACGTCTGCACGCGCTGTGGCTGCAGGCCGCGACCGACCTGACCAGCCTCGCCCAGCGCTTTACGCCGCAACTCAAGGGCGCCACGCTGGTCGTGCTCGACCGGATCGCGGACATCGGGCTCGGCCTGGTGCTGTTCCTCGCCGCCGTGGTCGTCGCCGGCATCGTCATGGCCTACGGATACGGCTGTCGCCGCGCCGCCGTCGAGATCGCGTCGCGCATCTTCGGGCCCGGGCGCGGCGAGCCTATCGCCGTCCTGTGCACCGCCACGATCCGCGCCGTCGCGCTCGGCGTGGTCGGCATCGCATTCATCCAGATGCTGCTCATCGGAGTCGGCTTCGCCATCATGGGCATACCCGCGGCAGGCCTGCTCGCGCTTGCAGTGCTGCTGCTGGGCATCCTGCAGATTCCTGCGACGCTGGTCACGCTGCCGGTCATCGTCTACGTGTTCGCCAGCGAGGGCGCCAACGTGGGCACCATCGTGTTCGCTGTCTATGTCTTCCTGGCCGGCCTGGTGGACAACGTGCTCAAGCCACTCCTGCTTGGCCGCGGGGTGGACGTGCCGATGCCGGTGGTCCTGATCGGTGCGCTCGGCGGCATGGTCAGCAACGGGGTCATAGGCCTGTTCGTCGGGCCCGTGGTGCTGGCGGTCGGCTACCAGCTGTTCTGGCAATGGGTACGGCATCCGCCGGCCGATGCCGAACTCGCGCAGCTGCCGCCGTCGCCGGACGTGATCCCGCCATAGCCGTCCCTGGCGCCGAGGCGTGGGTCTCGGATCGGCAGTCAGCCCACCGTGTCGGCCGGGACCGGTGCATGACGGCCGAACGCGCGATGCCAGACCAGGGTCATCATCGCGACGGCAAACGCGCCGGCAATGGCGAACTGGGACAGCCGCGCCAGCCACACCGGCAGTGAGCCCGGCCCCGAGGCGATGGCCGAGCTGAAGATGATGAGCATCGCGTTGCAGGTGATTACCGCCACCGCGGCGGCGGCGCCTCCGGCAGCGATGCGCTGCCCGAAGCCGAGGGTCACCACGAACAGCATCAACGCGAGGAACGGCAGGCTCGGGGTGGTCAGCAGGATCGCATGCAGCAGCAGCCCGAGCAGACCACCGAGAAAGTTGCCGAGGATCATCGCCGACGCCTGCAACCGGCCGCGCCGCACATCGAAGTTGATGACGAGGATCACTGTCGTCACCAGGACCGGCAAGACGTCGGCCAGGCCGAACAGCAGGTACACCAGCATGACCGGCATGACGACCACGACGGACATGAGCGCCGACGCCACCGGTATCGGGCCACCCCCTCCGCGCGGAGCGACCGGGGAGCGCGCCGGTGGACATGTCCACACCGCATGGGTCACCCAGACGGCAAGGAGTGCGAGGGCCATGCCCCGGACCAGGGCGACCGGCAGCAGCGTGCCATGCGCCGGCGCGACCAGCACCACGACGGGGATGGTCGAGAGGCACAGCAGCAGGAGCGTGAACGGCAGGGCGGGCCGGCCGGCCGCGATCGCGAGAAAGGACAGGAACATGATCAGGGCCACCAGCCCGAACAAGGCGAGGGGGATTCCGCGCAGGAGCGTCGCAAGCACGAATGACAGCGCGGCGGCCGCCGCCATCGTCAACACCAGCGCCACACCCATCTTCAACGGCGGCCGCATGGGCAGGTTGGCCAGCAACACGCAGGCCAGCACCGGCGCGAGGAACGTCGGTGCCCATTGCATGGCTTCGCAGGCCACGAACGCGCCGGTCACGCCGGTGGCGAAACGCAAGGTGGCATGCACGCGCGCATCTGCGCGACCGTTTTCGATCGTTGTGCTGGAAGCAGGGCTCACTGCAGGTAACTCATCACGGCGACAATCCGGATCCACGCGCGCGCCAGCAGATTGAGCAGCGAGCGCTCCCTGGTCAGGACGACGACATTGGCCTGCGCGCCACTGCGCCCGGGCGGCAGCGCGTCCGCTTGGTTCGCGGGCGGATCGACCACGACGCGCACCGGAAAGCGCTGCGGTTCGCGCAGCCAGCCGGCCGGTGCGTCGACAGTGGGGAGTTGGCCGGTCGGCGCCTCACCGCCCTGCGCGATCCCCCAGCCCACGCTTTCCACCCGCGCCGGGAAGACCCGCCCGGGCCGGTCGTCGAAAACGACATAGGCACGCGCGCCGGAGGTGATATTGCCCAGCTGGTTCTCGCGCATCGCCGCGGTAAGCCAGCGTGGACCGTCGGCGATGAAGCTCAAGACCGGCTGGCCACGGCTCGCGAATTGACCTGGCGCCAGGCGCAGGTTGGTGACGGTGCCGTCCGCGGGCGCGAGCACGCGGCTGTGGCGCAGGTCGAGCTGCGCCTGCTCGACGGCTGCGAGCGCCTGGCGTACCTGCGGATTGCCGTCTCCGGCTTCGCCCAGGCGGATGCGTGCACGTTCCGCCTCGGCCTGTGCTCGCCTGATTTCGGCACGGGTCCTGGCGATATCCGCCCGCGCGCGGATGGCCGAGGTTTCCGACAGCGCACGCTTGGCCGACAGTCCCAGGACGATGCCGCCAAGCTGTTGGCTCGCCGCCAGGTGGACACGCTGGCCCTGCAGTTGCGCATCGGCCACGCGCACGTCCGCCGCCGAGGAACGGGCGGCCTGCTCCGCCAGGGCGAGGTTGGCCTCCGCGGCGCGCAGCGCGATCTCGAACGGCAAGGGATCGACCTGGAACAGCATCTGCCCCTGTTTCACGGGCTGGTTGTCGCGGACGCCCACTGCCACGACGGGCCCGCTGACCTGGGGGGCGACCTGGACCAGGAACGTGTCGATCGTCGCCTGCGAGGTGTAGGGCGTGAGGCGGTCCGCGAACAGGTGATAGACGAACATGACCAGCAGGACGCCCAGCGTGATCCGCACGATCCTGCCGACACGCCGGGCACTTGCAGCGGCATCGCTGGCCCCTGTATCAGGGGGTCGGGCCGCGCCTGCGGCATCGGCGGCGGGGGTGCTGGTTGGTTGCTCGGTGGGCATCTGCGGTCCTGTCATTGGCAACAGCGAGGAGCCGCGTATACGGCGGACCGGCCTGCAGTCCCGGCGGGGTCTGGCGCCCCACGGCCGTCTGGGTGCGACGAGTGGACCACGCTGCCGACCCAGTCCCCACCCAGCGCGCGGTACAGATCGACGAGGGCGCGATGACCGTCTCCACGCGCCGTGCTCAGCGCCAGCTCCGCTGAAAACAGGCTGCGCTCGGTATCCAGGACTTCCAGGTAATCGGCGTAGCCGTTGTCGTAGCGCTCGCGCGACAGCTCCACCGCGCGCTGCAACGCCGCCACGCGTCGTTCGAGCGAGGCGACCAGATCCCTCGCCGCACCGATGGAGGCCAATGCATCGTCGACGTCGCGAAACGCGTTCTGCACGGTCTGCCGATAGATGGCAACCGCCTGTTCGCGGCGCGCAGCCGCCTGCCGGTTGGCCGCGTCGATGGCGCCGCCCGCAAAGATCGGCCCCAGCAACTGCCCGACGAAGGACCATGAACGCGCGGGTCCCGAGAACAATGCCTCGAGGTCGCTGCTGGCGCTGCCGCCGGACCCCGTCAGTGCGACGCTCGGAAAGTAGAGCGCCCGGGCGGCGCCCACCAGCGCGTTCGCCGCGACCAGCTGCTGCTCGGACTGCAGGATGTCCGGACGGCGTTCGATCAGCTCGGACGGCAGCCCGGCGGGCACCGGCGGTGCGACGAGCGACTGCAACGAGCCGCCGCGTGCGATCGGTCCGGGATTTCGTCCAACGAGGACGGACAGGGCGTGCTCCTGCTGTGCGAGTGCCTGGCGCAGACCGGGCATCGACGCCACCGCGGCCTCGTACTCCGCCGTCACCTGCAGCATCTCGAAGTCCGACACCGCACCGCCGTCGAGCCGCAGCTGGAAGACGTCCACCGTAAGCGCGCGCCCTTCGACGGTCGCTTCAGCAATCTCAAGGCGACGGTCGAGGTCCAGTAGGGTCACGTAGCCGGACACGATGGACGACACCACCGTCAGCGCGACTCCGAGCCTCGCCTGTTCGGTTGCCAGCAGGTTGGCCCGCGCCGCCTCGTCCTCACGGCGGATGCGGCCCCACAGGTCGAGTTCCCAACTCGCCGAGAGCAGGGTCGCGAAGTTTCCGGCAGTCACGCCGCCGGCCTGCTGGCGACCCGCGGCGACGCCATAGCCGACCTGCGGCAAGCCTTGCGCGCGCGTCGCAGCGACGCGCGCCGCGAATTCATCGACGCGTGCCGTGGCGACGCGCAGGTCGTGGTTGGCCGACAGGCCTTCGCCCACCAGGACGTCGAGCTGGACATCGCCGAAGCCCAGCCACCAGGGCGGCATCTCCGCCAGTGTCGGGACCGGACCCGCGCCGACCGTGGTGTCTTCGTCGAGGCGGTAGCTGTCGGGTACGTCGATCGAGGGCCGGACATAATCGGGTCCGGAGACGCAACCCGCCATGGCGCCGGCAAGCACGGCGATGGCGAGGCCAGGCCAGCAGAACACCCACGCCGCGACGGCCCGGGGCTCCATCTGCGGTCCATGGGCAGCCGGGTCAGCCATCGGACATCCGCCGGGGTTGCGACGGCGGTCGCGGGAGCACGGCACGACTGCCGCGCCAGGCGGAAAGGAACTGTTCCTCGATGATCAGGGGCGAGTCGATGGCACTGAGCATGTGAATACGCTCGTCAAGTGAGAGATCGTGTTCCGCATGACGTGCTCCCTGAAGGCCGGCGGGCACCACGGGGTGGTGCTTCCGGAAGATGACCCGGTTACCGGCAACCGGATCGACGTACGTTGCAACAGCCGGGGCGGTGCGCGCTTGGTGCCGGAGCTGCCATCTGGCGTCCTGCTACGGCATTCTGGTGGGAAGCAGAAGCGTCCGACATTGGCTTTCGGGGAAGGAGGCTTGCCCTTTCGGGCAACGGGTACCCCACGGCCGATCCAGGCAGTGCCGTCCGGTCAGGCCGTAGATGTAGCCACCGCCATGAGGGGGAGAGTCCTCGCGGGGTTCTGTTGCAGGTATACGGCGCGGTGTACCAGCTCGGCTACCGAATGTACGTCCATCTTCTCCATGACCTTCGCCCGGTGCGCTTTGACCGTGCGTTCGCAAGTACCGAGCGACGCCGCGATCTGCTTGTTGAGACGGCCCGTGGCGACTTGCGTGAACACTTGTTGTTCACGACTGGTAAGCGTCTCGAACCGGCGCAGGATGTCCTGCCGCGCCAGCCTTTCCGCGCGCCGCGCCGCATCGCGTTCGAGGGCAGTCGTTACGGCGGCGAGCAAGATCTCGCGGTCGACGGGCTTGGTAAGGAAATCCACGGCGCCGCGCCTGAGGGCGAGTACGCCCATCGGAATGTCGCCGATACCTGTCAGGAACACCACGGGCGGAGAGCCCGGACGGCCCGCGAGCGCGAGTTGGAGATCGAGTCCACTTGGTCCGGGCATGTCAACGTCGAGCAGCAGGCAGCCCGGGCGGTCGTCGGTCCACGTGAGCAGGAACGCGCCCACCGAGCCATAGACCCGAACTTCGAAGCCCAGCGCACCCAGCAGGCGACCAAGAGCTTCGCGCATCGGAGCGTCGTCGTCGACGACATGGATGACCGCATCGCTCATTGCCATGTAGCACCTCTTCCAGCATGGATTTGGCGGGGACGTGCCGTGACGGGGTGAGTTGGTGGGCATGCACCACCCCAGGGATCACCTTCGACACTTCGCAGCGTGCCGCAGGTCGCCGTGCGCGCGAGGCCGCCGTCGTGGGACGAAGGCACACTCGCGCCACGCCAGGTCGGCAATGTGATGGAGACGCGTGCGCCGGCGAATGGATCGTTCTCCGCACGGATGCGGCCTCCATGCGCCTCGGCGATCGACCGAGCGATTGACAGTCCGAGGCCCATGCCATGCGGCTTGGATGTATGACACGAGGTGAAAAGATGCTCGAGCTGCCCCACCGGGATGCCATGGCCGGGATCCACGACGGTGATCTGCACTTCGCCACGTGCCGTCGGCGCGACAACCACCTGGATCGGGCGTCTCGGGGAATGCGGTTGCTCGCCGAGGTCCGCGGTCTCGGTGGCATCCATGGCGTTCGAGAGCAGGTTGATCAGGGCCTGCTCCAACAGTGCCCGGTTGCCGCAGACCTGCGAGCTGGTCGCAGCCAGTTCGACGGCGACTGCTATCCGCCTGCGACTTGCATCCGGCTCGAGCAGCGCGACCACGTCGCGGGCGAGCGCATTGGCGTCGACCTGTGCCGATGCCATGTCCTGGTTTCGCACCAGGCTGCGCACGTGCCGGACCACGCCGCTCGCACGCAGGACATCGCGCCGGATATCGGACACGATCCTGCGGATTTCGTCCATCGGCGGCCGCGCTCCTTCCAGCATGATTTCGGCGGCATCCGCATTGCCGAAGATCGAACCCAACGGCTGATTGATCTGGTGTGCGATGGACGCGGTGAGCTGGCCGACGATCGACAGCCGGGCCGCATGCGCCAACGCCTGTCGCTGCCGTTGATCCGCCTGCTGACCCCTCGCCACGATGCCTGCCAACTGGCCGGCTGCGCTAAGCATCACCGCAACGATGATGCACGGCAACGCAACAGTGGCAGGCAAGCCGAGCGCCGCGGGAGCCAGGGCCGCACCTGCCACGGCCAAGGCGATGGTCCCGAGCCAAAGGTGGTGGCGCATACCCGTGCAGCGAACGAAGACCAACATGTGCTGCGTTCCGGCCATCGCCAGGACGCCGGCAAGGACGAACCAAAGGTTGCTGATCGTCTCCATGGCGCTCCTTGCGTTGGCGGCCGGATGTCCCGATGCCCCTGCACCATCCCGCATCCTGGTTCCCGCAGCACGCGGTGTCATGGCACCAGCAAGGCACCATCGCTTCAATTGGCCCTTGGTCGCATTGGCTGGGCAGGAGACTGATCATGGGCGACGCCTCCCGGCCCTTCAGCGTGGCGAATCCGCGGTGCCGTGCAGCGGGAGGCTGAATGTCACCGTGGTCCCCGATCCGGCGTTGTTGGTCGCCCAGATGAAGCCGGCGTGGGCTGAGAGAATCGTCCGGCACACAGCGAGGCCGAGCCCCAGCCCGTCCTCCTTTGTGCTGACAAACGGCGTGAAGATGCGATCGAGGTCATCTTCTGGAATGCCACCACCGATGTCGCGAACGGAGGTTTCCACGCGACCGTCGTCGGACAGGACGGTGCTGACCACGAGCCTTCGCGGACGCCGCACATCGCGCATCGCATCGCAAGCGTTGACGACGAGGTTGATCAGCACCTGCTGGAGCTGGACCTTGTCGCCGCAGACCTGGGGCAGCATCTTCGCGAGGTCCAGTCGCACCATGACGCCTCGCCCCAGCAGGTCGCTCTGGAGGATCCGGACTACATCGACAACCACACCATTCATATCCAGCTGGCGGAAGTCCGAGCTCTCCTTGCGCAGGAGCGCGCGGAGGCGGCGGATCACGTCGCCAGCGCGCTTGTCGCTCTCGACAATGTTGGCCAGCCCCTCCCGCACTTCATCGAGGTTGGGGGGCACGTGGTCCAGATAGCGGATCGCGGCCTGCGCGTTCGCGAGGATCGCGGTCAGTGGCTGGTTCAGTTCGTGGGCCAGCGATCCGGACAACTCGGCGAGCAGGACCACGCGCGCCAGGTGCGCCAGCTCGTCGCGCTGCAAAGCCGACTCGCGTTCCATCCGCATCCGCTCACTCAGGTCGATCACCGAGAGCAGCGCGGATCGCCCGGACGCCGTGGACATCGGGGTCCTGGCAACGTCGATCGGAATCTCGGTCCCGTCCTTCCTGATCCCGAACATGCCGCGGCCTTCTCCCACAACCAACGGCATCGGCATGAAATCGGGCATGTTGGCCTCTGGCGTCCGCCGCACGCTTGCCGGCACCAGCAGGTCGATGCACTTGCCCAGTAGCTCGTCGCGCGTATAGCCGAACATCGATTCGGCCTGCTGGTTGGCCAGGGTGATGGCGTCGGCCATATCCACCACCAGCAGTGCCATCGGCGCCGCCTCGACCACGAGACGAAAGTGTTCCTCGGCTTCTTTGCGTTCGCTCACGTCGGCCAGCACACCGTTCACGCGGACGGCAGTTCCAGATTCGAAGTCCGCCTGTCCGCGCAACGCGATCCAGCACATCCGGCCTACAGGTGGATGGAAGCGGAATTCGTATCGGATCTCGTCGTCCCCGCCCCTGGCTTCCAGACTGCACACCAGGCCCGGGCGATCCTCGGCGTCGACGCCCTGCACGAACCGCTGCATGTCCAGTGGAGCGTCCTCCGCAAAGCCCAGCAAGCGATGCGCGTGGTCCGAGAACCAGGATGTGCCGCGGGCGATATCCCAGCTCCAGAGTCCGACGCCGGCCGAGCGCACGGCCAGGTCTATCCGGCGCTCGCTCTCACGCAGGTGTCGCTGCGCATCCACCAGGTCGTGGGACAGCTGCGACGCACGCAGCAGGTTGCCCCCGAGTTCGTAGCTCATCGCCATGACCACCAGAAGGAAGGCCGGGCTGAACATCAACGGGCCACGTACGTGCCCGTGGACCACGGCCCAGGTCCACTGCGTGGCCAGCAAGGTGAACACCACCATGCCGCCACAGACGACGAGCACGCGTCTGCGCTCCGCGGGACACCCCCGCTGCCACACCTCGACGATCGCACTCAGCAGGAAAAGCGCGAGGAGGATCGAGTTGAGATGGCCCAGTGCCATCCAGGGATTGGCGACGACGTCGAGTGGAACGGGAATGTGGGTGCCATCCCCGATGGGCAGGCGCTGCAGGCTGCCGACCTCGAGGTAGTTGAGGTTGCCGGCGGAGAGGAAGTTGACGACAAGACAGGCCAGTCGGGAGACGCATGTGACCGCAGCAAGGAAGCGGCTGCCCGCACGAAAATAGACGAGCACGAAACCGACCATTGCCAACACCAGGACGGCCACCGGAACGTGCGCCCAGCGCACCAGGCGCATGTACTGCGCTGGCGCGTCGACGTGCATCATCCGCAGTTCGATGATTGCGATGGCGCCGACCGCGATTGCCGTGAGCGCGAACAGGAGACTGGCGATCTCGCTGCGCCGCTTCAGCCAGATGACGACATGGACGGCCGCGAGCGTCAGGCACGCGGCGCTGATCATGGGCCACACGAAGTCGATCCAGCTCACGCCTGGCATGGCAGCACCGGTCAGCAGTCTTCCTCGCCGAGTATGGCCCCTGCCGATGGACGTGTGTCCACCCCGGACAGGCCCTATGGTGAACAACGGATCCCGCGTCCGCCAGCGGACGCGTCGGCTAGTTGAAGTGCACGGGGTCGTCGCCGCCGCCACTGGTCACCCAGTCGATCGCGTCGAGCAAGGCCTGGTCGTCGACGGGCTTCCGCAGGAACATCCGCGCGCCCAGGCGCCGCGCCAGGGACCGCGTCTCATCGTCGTCATGTGCCGAGACGGAGATGACCGGGACGTGCAGCTTTCGCCGATTCATCAGCTCCTGCACCTGCGTGCCGGTGATGCGCGGCATGGTGATGTCCAGCAGGACGCAGGCGCCGGGGCCATCGACGACGTCGGCGAGAAAACGTTCGGCCGACCCGTAAGGTCTCGGATCCAGTCCCGCGGAGCGCAGCAGCCTGACGAACGCCTCCCGCACCGCTGCGTCATCGTCGACGACGTACACGATCATGGGTTGCCCCTTGTCGGATGTGCTGGGCATGGCGCGGAGCCTGCTCCGGTTCGGTCCTTGGCTCGCGAGCGCGTCCAGGCCGCGGCGATTGGCACCGGCGGTACACCGATACCGCACCTACCCTAGGCCCAACGGGTTCCTGCAAGAATGGGACCTAGAGGCGCCCCTTCGCTGCCCATCGGGGCAGGCAAAGGTGGGCTCCAGCCGCAGTGTCCGACCGCGTCGCACCGCCGCACCAGTTGCGCGACCGAGCGCACCTGCATCTTCTGCATGACGCGTCCGCGATGGACCTTGACCGTCTTCTCGGCGATGCCGAGGTCAGCCGCCACCTGCTTGTTCAGCCGTCCCGCGATCACGTGATCCATGACCTCCCGCTCCCTCGGCGAGAGCGTGGCGAGGCAGTGGTTGATCTCGTCCAGTTCCCGCTGGACTGCCCACCCGTCCCGCTGCTGTGTGATCGCCCGGTCGATCGCGGCGCCAAGTACCGCCTCGTCGACGGGCTTTTCCAGAAAATCCAGCGCGCCGTCCTTCATGGCACGCACGCCGGCGGACACGCTGCCCTGGCCGGTCAGGTAGATCACCGGCAGGTGCAAGTCCAGCGCCCGCATCCGGGCATGCAGTTGCGGCCCGCTCATTCCCGGCAGATTGATATCGAGGAGAAGGCAGCCCCCGGCTGCGGGGGGGCCGTCCAGCAGGAATGCGTCGGCGTCGGGATATGCGCGGACGTCGTGGCCGAGTGAGCGCAGCAGGCGCGCGAGCGCGTCGCGGACCTCGCCGTCGTCGTCGATCACGTAGATCGTGGTTCCGGTGTCCAAGCCTTCGCTCCCGGGACCCGTGCCCGTGGGGGGCGGGACTGATGCACGAATACGCCCGTACGGCGTGGGTTGCAAGTCCCCCTGGGCAGTGCGCCGCGCCACCGGCGCGTCAGGCTTCGAGGCTGGCATAGGTCGCAATCCACCGTAGGAGGTGCCGCACGCCTTCGCCGACGCAGTCATAGATGCGATGCGGCCTTAATGCAACGCTGAAAAACTGCCATTTCGAGCGTAGCGAGAAATCTATGTTATTGATTTTTCGAGATTCCTCACTTCGTTCGGAATGACAAACCGGACTTTTTCAGCATTGCCCGAATCGGGTGTGGATTCCCGAGACGGATGTCACGTGAGCGGCGGCGCCTCAGCCTCAGCAATGGACGATTGCCATCATGCATAGCAGCGGTGCAACGTTGCTATCAGCGTCGACATCTCAGCGGGTTGTCAGCGCAGACAACGACGGCGCGGCTGACGTGGGGCGCCGCTACGAACCACCGCCATGAGCGGACATCAGCGACTGCGGGTGCACTCCCGCGATCTCCGCGGTCATCTGGAACGAGCGCAGCCTTGCCTCGAAATCGAACACGTCCGAGACCACCATCAGTTCGTCCGCGCCGGTGCGTTCGGTCAGCGCCTGCATGCCGGCGCGCACCGTGTCCGGGCTGCCGATGATGCTGTGCGCCAGCATGCTCGAAGCCTGCACTTTCTCCTGCGGGGTCCAGTAGGCCTCGATGTCGTCGATCGGCGGCTGGGTGAGGCCGCGGGTGCCGCGGAAGATGTCGGTGAACGACATCTGCTGGCTGGTGGCCAGGTGCCGCGCTTCCGAATCGGTGGGTGCAGCGACGATGTTCACGCCCACCAGCGCGTAGGGCCGGTCGAGCTGCGCCGACGGTTTGAAGCGCTCGCGGTAGATGGCCAGCGCCTGGTCCAGTGCCTGCGGCGCGAAGTGCGAGGCAAAGCCGAACGGCAGGCCGAGCTCGGCCGCGAGC
The DNA here is from genome assembly GCF_054072655.1 of Luteimonas sp. A482. Classification (NCBI taxonomy): domain Bacteria; kingdom Pseudomonadati; phylum Pseudomonadota; class Gammaproteobacteria; order Lysobacterales; family Lysobacteraceae; genus Luteimonas; species Luteimonas sp. A482. The sequence goes on along the minus strand of NZ_JBSVRO010000001.1, from coordinate 1,431,207 downwards.
TGGGCGCCGAACAGGCTGGAACCGAGGATCCACAGCGGCACTTCGGTGCCCGAGCCGGGCACCGCCTCGATGCGCTGGCCCGGCTGCACCGGCGCCAGCCAGGCCTGGAGTTCCTGCACGTCCTGCGGGAAGTTGTCGGAATTGCCCGGCGGGCGGCGCAGCGCGCGCAGTGTCAACTGGTCGGTGCCCGGCGCGCGGCCGAGGCCGAGGTCGATGCGGCCGGGGAACAGCGTCGCCAGCGTGCCGAACTGCTCGGCGATGATGTAGGGCGCGTGGTTGGGCAGCATCACCCCGCCCGCGCCGACGCGAATCTTGCGCGTGCCGGCGGCGACGTGGGCGATCACCAGCGAGGTCGCCGCGGTGGTGACCGCCGGCATGTTGTGGTGTTCGGCGATCCAGAAGCGCTGGTAGCCCCAGTCCTCGGCCTGGCGGGCGAGTTCGCGCGCCTCGTCGAGCGCGGTGCGGCGGTCGCCGCCTTCGCGCACGCGGCCAAGTTCGAGGATCGACAAGCGCGGCATGGCTTGGGTATTCATCGGGACAACTCCGGAGAGACTGCGCCTGGCGTGTGCGAGGCGGCACTGCGTTCGATCGCATCAAGGGTTTCGTGCAGCGCGACCGCGTCGTTGAAATCGGGTGCGGATCGCGTGCCCGTGCGGATGTCGGCGGCCACCAGCGCATAGATGCGGGCCACGTTGCGGGCCATCACGTCCTCCGGCCAACCCTCGTAGGCGCTGGCGGGCGGCATCAGTGGCACCAGCTCGGTGGCACCGCCGCGTGCGCCGCGCACCGAGAGCTGCGTCAGCTGGGCGTGGCCGCTGGCCGCGGTCACCTGGATGTCGCCTTCGGTGCCATTGATCTCCCATAGCAGGTTGATGCCGCGCGAGACGCCACCGCGGTAATGGATCGAATACGCCGCGCCACTCTCGAGGGTGCCCTGCACGAGCACCTGGTCGGGCGTGGTCCTGGCGATGGTCTCGTCGCTATCCGTGACATGCGTGCTCGTGCGACGGACGATCAGCTGCGCGGAGATGCTCGCGAAGCCGCCGAGGACGTCGCGGACGCCTGCGAGTGTATGCCCCAGCGGAATGCTGAGCAGGGTGGCCCCGTTGCGGACATCCTCGAGATAGGCGTGGGCGGCATCGGTCTGCCCGGTCCACTGGCCACCGTTGCCGATCAGCGTCGTCGACAGCACCTGGCCGACATAGCCATCGGCGATGAGCTGTCGCAGATGCTCGACCTCGGGCGCGACGCGCATCTGCGTGCCGACCGCGGCGACCACGCCGCGGGCCTGCGCAAGCTCGGCCAGTTCGCGCGCCTCCGCAAGGCCGTTGCCGAGCGGCCATTCGCAATAGACATGCTTGCCCGCGTTCAATGCTGCGGTCACCAGTGCATGGTGATGCGGCACCTTGACGGTGATGACGACCAGGTCCACCTCCGGCGACGCCACCAGCGCCTGCGCGTTCTCGAAGGCATGGCGCAGGCCGAACGCCTCTGCGGCACGTTGGGCGCTGGCAAGGCTGGTGTTGGCAACGCCGACCACTTCGTAGTCGTGCGCAAGCGCCGCCAATGCGGGCATGTGCGCCATCGCGGCCCAGTGGATGCCGGGATTGAGTCCGATGATGCCGACGCGGATTCGCTTGTTCATGGAGAACTCCCGATAAAGGTGGGAAGACAGGCTTCGTGCCGACCCGACCTACGCGTTCGACACTCCATGCGGCACATGCCCTGCCAGCACGTGCTGCCTGGCGCTGTCGATGTTGTGTCGCGAGTCGTCGAAGAAGATGTCGGCGCCGAAGGCTTCCAGGAACGGGCCCTTGGCGCGGCCGCCGAGGAACAGCGCTTCGTCCAGGCGCACGCCCCATTCGCGCAGGGTGCGGATCACGCGTTCGTGTGCGGGCGCCGAGCGGGCGGTGACCAGGGCGGTGCGGATCGGTGCCGCCTGGCCGGCGGGATACGCGGCCTGCAGGTCGTGCAGCGCGGAGAGGAAGGCGCGGAAGGGGCCGCCGGACAGGGGTTCGCGGGCGCGCTCGATCTCGTGGAGGTGGAAGGCGGCGATGCCGCCCTCGCGCGAGACACGCTCGCCTTCGTCGCCGAAGATCACCGCGTCGCCGTCGAAGGCGATGCGGATCTGTTCCTTGGGCAGGGTGCCAGGGCGGTCGCGCTCGGGGAGGATGGTGGCGGCGGCGACGCCGTTGGCCAGGGCCAGGCGCACCGACTCGGGATTGGCCGAGAGAAACAGCTGCGCGCCGAAGGGACGGATGTAGGTCCAGGTGGGCTCGCCGGAGGTAAAGGTGGCACGCGCAATGTCGAGCTTGTGGTGCTGGATGGAGTTGAACACGCGCAGGCCGGTGTCGGCGGAGTTGCGCGAGAGCAGGATCACCTCGACGCGCGGGGCGTCGGCCGGTGCATCGACGTTGAGCGCGAGCAGCTTGCGCACCAGCGGGAAGGCCATTCCGGGTTCGAGGATCTCGTCCTCGCGGCTGCGCTGGTATTCGGCGTAGCGGTCGATGCCTTCGCGTTCGAACAGGTCGTGGCTGTCCTCGAGGTCGAACAGCGCGCGCGAGGAGATCGCGATGGTGAGGACGGCGACGGGTTCTGTTGCTGGCATGGGGGGAGTATGGCGCGGGGGCGTCGCGGGGGGTGAGATGGGGCGGCCGCGCTCCTCCGCTGGCGTGAGCAGGAACGGCGGGGTTCAGGCCTCGAACTGCTCGCTGAGGATGCGTTCTTCGAGGTTGTGTGCAGGGTCGAACAGCAGGCGCACGGTGCGTTCGCGGGATTCGCGGATCATCACTTCGACCACGTCGCGGACTTCGTGCGAGTCGGCGGTGGCGCTGACCGGGCGCTTGTAGGGATCGAGCACGCGGAAGCGCGCTTCGGTGTCGGACCTGAGCAGTGCACCGCGCCAGCGACGGGGACGGAAGGCGGCAATCGGGGTGAGCGCGATCACGTTGGCACCCAGCGGCAGGATCGGGCCGTGCGCGGAATAGTTGTAGGCGGTGCTGCCGGCCGCGGTGGCCACCATCACGCCGTCGGCGATCAGTTCGTCCAGACGCAGCTTGCCGTTGAGTTCGATCGACAGGTGCGCGGCCTGGCGGGTCTGGCGCAGCAACGAGACCTCGTTGTAGGCAAGCGAACCGACGGTGGCGCCCGATTCGGTCTGGGCGATCATCTCCAGCGGATGCAGCACGGCCGGTTCGGCGGCGGCGATGCGCTCGAGCAGGTCGTCGATGCGGTACTGGTTCATCAGGAAGCCGACGGTGCCCAGCTTCATGCCGAACACCGGCTTGCCGAGGCTGCCGTGGCGGTGCAGGGTCTGCAGCATGAAGCCGTCGCCGCCCAGTGCGCACAGCACGTCGGCGTCGTCCGGCTCGCACTGGCCGTGCCGCTCGACCAGCGTGTCCAGCGCGGCGCGTGCGTCGTCGGTCTGGCTGGCGAGAAAGGCGATGCGGGGCGTCGTGCTCATCGGCGGCTCCTGCGCGTGTGACCGTGCAGGATAGCGCGGAGGGAGCGATGTCGCTGGGACGGCCGCGCGCGGCATTCCCGCATCCGGCCGCGGCATTGGCCGCGGCCGGCTTTGGTCAGCCGCGCTGGGCCAGCTGCGACAGGCGCTGGACGGCGACCGAGACGGTCGGGTAGTCCACCGTCTTGTGCGCCGCAAGTTCCGCCAGCATCGCCAGGGTGAAGCGCAGCGCCGGGTCGTCGCGCTCCAGCCAGTTGCGCACCTTGGCCTCGGCGTTGTTGCCCGGGCACTCGAGCACCTGGCCGACGATGATGCGCTGTTGCGCGGCCAGTTCCTCGCGCAACGCGCCGCGTGCGACGGCATGCCAGCGGCCGTCCACTTCCAGCGCGTCGATCTGACGGGTCAGCCACGGCACGCGCAGCGCCTCGCCGACACGGAAGTGCAGCTTGGCCACGTCCATGGGCTTGCGCTTGCGCTCGGTTGCCAGCTCGATGATGTCGGCGCAGGGCTCCAGGTACGGCAGCGCGGCGAGTTGCCCGGCCAGGTCAGCCGGCACGCCCTTGCCGAGCCAGTCGGCCAGGCTGGCCTCGTACTCGGGACGCATCGAGTCGGGCAGGATGCTTTCGCCCGCACGGATGTCGCGGAAGCCGTTGTGGTATCGATCGACGGCGGTGGTGATGTCCGGGATGGCGCCGGCGCGGGAGAGCAGCCAGCGGGTGAACGAACGCTGCAGGTTCCAGATCACCAGCAGGGCGTCGATCTGCACTGCCTCGGCGACCTTGCCGTCAAGCGCATCGATGGCGATCCACAGCGGGCGCGCCTCAAAGGTTTCGCGGGTGATGGTGAAGGCCTTGGCGACCTCGCCATAGCTGCGGCCGCTGTCTTCCTGCATGCGCAGCAGGAAGGTCGCGCCCATGCGGTTGATCATCGTGTTGGTGACCGCGGTGGCGATGATCTCGCGCTTGAGCCGATGCTCCTCCATCGCCCCGGCGTACTTCTTCTGCAGCGGCTGCGGGAAGTAGCGCTGCAGCTCCTTGGACAGGTACGGGTCCTCGGGCACGTCCGAGCGCAGCAGTTCGTCGAAGGCGACCAGTTTGGAGTACGACAGCAGCACCGCCAGTTCCGGCCGGGTCAGTCCTTCGCCGCGGCTCTTGCGATCTGCGATCTCCGCGTCGGAGGGCAGGTACTCGATCTGCCGGTCGAGCAGGCCCTGCTGCTCGAGCGTGCGGATGAAGTGCTGCTTGGAGCCCAGCCGCGACACGCTCATCCGCTCCATCAGGCTGATCGCCTGGTTCTGGCGGTAGTTGTCCCACAACACCAGCTGCGCGACCTCGTCGGTCATCGAGGCCAGCAGCTTGTTGCGCGCGTCCATCTTGAGCTTGCCGTCACGCACCTGGGCGTTGAGCAGGATCTTGATGTTGACCTCGTGGTCGGAGGTGTCGACGCCGGCCGAGTTGTCGATGAAGTCGGTGTTGAGCAGCGCGCCGTTGCGCGCGGCCTCGATGCGGCCGAGCTGGGTCATGCCCAGGTTGCCGCCCTCGCCGATCACGCGGCAGCGCAGGTCGCGGCCATCGACGCGGATCGCGTTGTTGGCGCGATCGCCGACGTCGGCGTGCTGCTCGACGCTGCCCTTGACATAGGTGCCGATGCCGCCGTTCCACAGCAAATCGACCGGCGCCCTGAGCACCGCCGACAGCAGTGCGTTGGGCGCCATCGAGGTCGTGCCCTCGGGCAGGCCCAGCGCCTCGCGCGCCTGCGCCGAGATCTCGATCGACTTGAGCGTGCGCGGATACACGCCGCCGCCCTTGGAGATCAGCTTGGCGTCATAGTCCGCCCAGCTCGAACGCGGCACCTTGAACAGGCGCGCGCGCTCCTCCCAGGAACGCGCCGAGTCCGGGTCCGGGTCGATGAACACGTGGCGGTGGTCGAACGCGGCCACCAGGCGGATGTGCTTCGAGAGCAGCATGCCGTTGCCGAACACGTCGCCGGACATGTCGCCGATGCCCACGCAGCTGAAGTCCTGCGACTGCGAGTCGTGCCCCAGCGCGCGGAAGTGGCGCTTGACCGACTCCCAGGCGCCGCGCGCGGTGATGCCCATGCCCTTGTGGTCGTAGCCCACCGAGCCGCCCGAGGCGAAGGCATCGTCCAGCCAGAAGCCGTAGTCGCGGGCGATGCCGTTGGCGGTATCGGAGAAGGTGGCCGTGCCCTTGTCGGCGGCGACCACCAGGTACGGGTCGTCCTGGTCGTGGCGCACCACGTCGCGCGGCGGCACGATCTCGCCTTCGACGATGTTGTCGGTGATGTCGAGCATGCCGCTGATGAACAGCCGGTAGCAGGCGACGCCCTCGGCGAACAGCGCATCGCGGTCGCCGCCCACCGGCGGGCGCTTGACGATGAAGCCGCCCTTGGAGCCGACCGGCACGATCACCGTGTTCTTCACCATCTGCGCCTTGACCAGGCCCAGCACCTCGGTGCGGAAGTCCTCGCGCCGGTCGGACCAGCGCAGGCCGCCGCGCGCGACCGGGCCGAAGCGCAGGTGCGTGCCTTCGATGCGCGGGCCGTACACGAAGATCTCGCGGTAGGGCTTGGGCTTGGGCAGCTCCGGCACGTTGGCCGGATCGAACTTGAAGGCGATGGTTTCCATGCAGCTGCCGTCGCCGGCGCGCTGGAAGTAGCTGGTGCGCAGGGTGGCGTCGATCACGCCCATGAAGCTGCGCAGGATGCGGTCCTCGTCAAGGCTGGACACGTTGTCCAGCAGCGCCCTGAGCGCGCGGCGCACCGCTTCGGCGCGGGCGTCGCGATCGAGGGCACGTGCATCGACCACCGGCTGCAGCACGGCGCGGATCGCGTCGTCGCCGCCGACCAGTGCGCGCAGCTGCGCGGCCAGGCGTTCGGCACCGGCAGCGGCATCCGCACTTCCGGTGCCGGGGTCGAAGCGTGCCTCGAACAGCTCGACCAGCATCCGCGCAATCAGCGGATAGCGGACAAAGGTGTCCTCGACATAGCTCTGCGAGAACGGCACACCCACCTGCAGCAGGTACTTGGCGTAGCCGCGCAGCAGCGCGACCTGGCGCCAGGTCAGCGATGCGCCGAGCACCAGCCGGTTGAGGCCGTCGTTCTCCGCATCGCCGCTCCAGGTGCGCGCGAAGGCCTCGGTGAAATCGCTGCCAACCTGGCCGACGTCGAGCCCGGCTGCCGCGGTTTCCACCTCGAAGTCCTGGATGTACAGCGGCGCGCCGTCGCACTCGAGACGATAGGGATGCTCGGTGACCACGCGCAGGCCGAGGTTCTCCATCAACGGCAAGGCGTCCGACAGGGCGATGTCGCCGCCGCTGCGGTACAGCTTGAAGCGCAGCGCGGTTTCGCCATCGGGCGGGGACGGCAGATGCTGCAGCGACAGCTCGAGGGCGCTGTCTTCCCCGAGCGCCGCCAGGCGCTCGACGTCGTCGGCGGCGATCTCCGGCGTGGCGCTTTCGATATAGCCCGCCGGCAGTGCGCGGCCGTAGCGATTGGCCAGTGCCAGGCCGCGCTCCTCGCCCTGGCGCGCGACCAGCGCATCGCGCAGGTCCTCCTGCCAGTTGCGCACGATCGCCGCCAGCTCGCGCTCGAGCTGGGCCTGGTCGACCTGGACCTGCTCGCCGCTGCGCGGCCGCACGATCAGGTGCACCTGCGCCAGCGGCGATTCACCGATCGCCACGTTGGCATCGACGTGGTCTGCGTGCAGCACGCGCCGCAGCATCGCCTCCACGCGCCTGCGCACCTCGGTGCTGAAGCGGTCGCGGGGGATGTACACCAGCACCGAATGGAAGCGGCCATAGCGGTCGCGGCGCAGGAACAGGCGGCTGCGCACGCGCTCCTGCAGGCCGAGTACGCCGGTGGCCAGGCGGTAGAGTTCATCCTCGGAGGACTGGAACAGCTCGTCGCGCGGCAGCGTCTCGAGGATGTGCTTGAGCGCCTTGCCGCTGTGCCCGTTGGGCTCGAGGCCGGAGCGGCTCATCACGTACTCGTAGCGCTCGCGCACCAGCGGGATGTCCCAGGGACGGCGGTTGTACGCGGCCGAGGTGTACAGGCCGAGGAAGCGCTGCTCGGACACGGCGCGGCCATCGGCATCGAAGCCGAGCACGCCGATGTAGTCCATGTAGCCGGGACGGTGCACGGTCGAGCGTGCATTGGTCTTGGTCAGCACCAGCACCTCGCCCTGCCCGCCGGTGCTGATGTTGTGCGCGGCCAGCGACTTGAGCGGGCGGCCCTTGCCGTCGCCACCGCCGCGCAGCAGGCCCAAGCCACTGTCTTCGACCGGCACCAGCAGCTCCTGGCCGCCCTTGCGCCGCAGTTCGTACTCGCGATATCCGAAGAAGGTGAAGTGGTCGTTCGCGGCCCAGCGCAGGAACTCCTGCGCCTCGTTGCGCGCGGCGTCGCCCACCGGCAGGCGCCGGCTGCCCAGGTCGGCGGCCACCTCCTGCATCCGCTCGCGCATCACCGCCCAGTCCCGGACGATGGCACGCACGTCGTCCAGTACCTGGCCGACGGTGGCCTCGATCGTCGACATGCCCTCGCCGGTCTGGCGGTCGATCTCCAGGTGCATCACCGATTCGGCCTGCCCCTCGCCCACGCCGGCCAGGCGCCCGGCCTTGTCGCGCGCGATCTGGATCACCGGATGGCCCAGCACGTGCACGCCCACGCCAGCCTCGGCCAGCGCCATGGTCACCGAATCGACCAGGAAGGGCATGTCGTCGTTGACGACCTGCAGCACCGTGCGCGGCGAGTCCCAGCCGTGGCTGTCGCGGCTGGGGTTGAACAGGCGCACGAGCGCCGTGCCCGGCCTGCGCTTGCGCGCGAACTCGAGCAGATCCAGGGCCAGCGCGGCCCAGGCTTCGGATGCGTGCGCGGGCAGTTCGTCCTCGGTCATGCGGCGGTAGAGCGCGGCGGCGAAGGCACTGGCGTCATCGCCGCCGGCCTCGCCCGCGCGCTTGCGGATCGCATCGAAGATCGGCTCCAGCACGCCGGCTGCGCGCGCCTGCGCGCCTGCACGGGATGCCGGCTGCCTGCCTGCACGCTTGGCTGCCGGGGTCTTGCCGGGTTTTGCGGGTGTCATGACGGACGGGCTCCGGATGGAGTAAGGCCCGCGTTCTCACGCGGGCCGGGGTGGGTGGCGCGCCCGCTGGGGGGCGCGCCGCGAAAACTGTCGGGGGCTGCTGCGCCGCGTACCACGGCGCCAGGGTCTGGTTCGGGAATGGCCATGATCGTGCTCAGCGCAGGCCGGTCTCGCTGCGCGCGATCACCAGCCGCTGGATCTCGCTGGTGCCTTCGTAGATCTCGGTGATCTTGGCGTCGCGGAAATAGCGCTCGATCGGCATTTCCTTCGAGTAGCCCATGCCGCCGTGGATCTGCACCGCCTGGTGCGCGATCCACATCGCCGCCTCGGAGGCGGTGAGCTTGGCGATCGCGGCCTCGGCCGAGAACTTCTTTCCCTGGCCCTTGAGCCAGGCCGCGCGCAGCGTCAGCAGCAGCGACGCGTCGAGCTTGCACTTCATGTCGGCGATCTTGGCCTGGGTCATCTGGAAGGTGCCGATGGCCGCGCCGAACGCCTTGCGCTCCTTCACGTACTCGATCGTGGCCTCATAGGCGGCGCGGGCGATGCCGATCGCCTGCGAGGCGATGCCGATGCGGCCGGCGTCGAGCACGCCCATGGCGATCTTGAAGCCCTGGCCTTCCTTGCCCAGTACCTCGTCGGGCTGGACCACGTAATCGTTGAACTCGATCTCGCAGGTGGCCGAGGCGCGGATGCCGAGCTTGGGCTCGGTCTTGCCGCGGCCGAAGCCTTCGCGGTCCGCGTCGACCAGGAATGCGGTGATGCCGCGCGCGCCCTGCGCGGGATCGGTCATGGCGAACAGCACGATGTACTTGGCGACCGGGCCGGAGGTGATCCAGCTCTTCTTGCCGTTGACGAGGTAGGTGCCGTCGTCCTGCCTCACCGCGCGGCAGCGCATGGCGGTGGCGTCGGAGCCCGACTGCGGCTCGGTCAGCGCGAAGGCGCCGATCTCGGCCCCTTCGGCGATCGCGCGCACGTACTTCTGCTTCTGCGCCTCGCTGCCGTGGATGAGGATGCCATTGCAGAACAGCGAGTTGTTGACCGACATGATGGTCGAGTGCGCGGCATCGCCAGCGGCGATCTCGACCATGGCCAGCACGTAGGAGACCGGGTCCATGCCGGCGCCGCCGTATTCGGCCGGCACCTCGATGCCCATCAGCCCGTTCTCGCCGAGGGTGCGGATGTTGTCCAGCGGGAATTCGCCGGTGCGGTCGTGGTGCTCCGCGCTGGGCGCGATCTTTTCCTGCGCGATCCGGCGGGCCACATCCTGGATCATCAGCTGTTCTTCGTTGAACCCGAAATCCACGGCGCCCTCTTTTGTTTCCGGAGAAACGTAATTGTAGCCGGGGCCACCAACGAACCCTATGTGCTTTTCTTCACCCGGCCTGCGACAAACGGCATAACCCCTCCGGCTTGACGCACGACAGCGCTGCCGTGAGAATATCTCTATATCGCGATATGGAGATATTAATGGACCTCGACGCCTGGTCGGCGCGGCTGAAGGTGCTGGCAGACCCCACCCGCGTGCGCCTGCTGGCGCTGCTGGAGGGCGAGGAACTGACCGTCGCCGAGCTCTCCGCGATCACGCGGCTAGCCCAGCCGCGTGTGTCCACCCACTTGGCCAAGCTCAAGGAGGCCGGTCTGGTGCGCGACCGCCGCGCGGGCGTGTCGGCCTACTACCGGTTCGACGACGAGGCGCTGGAGCCGCCCCAGCGGGCGCTGTGGCAGGCCCTGTCCACCGGCACCGACGATCCGCTGCTGCGCCAGGATGCCGAACGCGTGGCCAGCGTGCTGGCGATGCGCGCGGCCGATCAGAACTGGGCCGATTCGGTGGCTGGCGACATGGAGCGCCACTACTCGCCCGGCCGCACCTGGGAGGCGATGGCGCGCAGCGCGCTGCCGCTGCTGGAAACCGGGGACGTGCTCGACATCGCCTCCGGCGACGGCGTGCTGGCTGAACTGCTGGCGCCGCACGCGCACCGCTACGTCTGCGTGGACAGCAGCAAGCGCGTGGTCGCGGCCGCGGCCGAACGCCTGCGCCGCTTCCGCAACGTCGAGGTGCTCGAGGGCGACATGCACGCCCTGCCCTTCGCCGAGGGCGAATTCGACCTGGTGGTGCTGATGCATGCGCTGACCTATGCCGACAAGCCGGCGCAGGCGGTGGCGGATGCCGCGCGCGTGCTGCGCCCGGGCGGACGCCTGCTGCTGTCGAGCCTGGCCCGGCACGAGCACCAGAACGTGGTCCAGGCCTACGGCCACACCAACCTCGGCTTCGGCGAGAAGGACCTGCGCCGCTTCGTCGCGCGCGCCGGCCTGGAGCTGCTCAACGCCGAGACGGTGACCCGCGAGAAGCGGCCGCCGCATTTCGAGGTGATCTCGCTGATCGCCCGCAAGCCCTGATCGCCATCGCCGCACGAGGCCCCACATGCACACCCTGCCCTGGCTCCATCCCGACCGCGTCGCCCTGCTGGAGGCCGCGCTGCGCGAGCGCATCCTCGTCATCGACGGCGCGATGGGCACCATGATCCAGCGCCACGAGCTGCAGGAAGCCGACTATCGCGGCGAGCGCTTCGTCGACGGTTATGACAGCACCCGCGAGGCCCCGGCCGCCGGCGGCCACGACCTTCGCGGCAACAACGACCTGCTGTTGCTCACCCGTCCCGACCTGATCGCCGGCATCCACACCGCGTATCTCGAGGCGGGCGCAGACCTGCTGGAAACCAATACCTTCAACGCGACCTCGGTCAGCCAGGCCGACTACCGCCTCGAGCACCTGGTCTACGAGCTCAACTGCGAAGGCGCGCGCATTGCGCGCGAGTGCTGCGACGCGGTGGAGGCGAAGACGCCGTCACGCCCGCGCTTCGTGATCGGCGTGCTCGGCCCGACCAGCCGCACCGCCTCGATCAGCCCCGATGTCAACGACCCGGGCTTCCGCAACACCAGCTTCGACGAGTTGCGCACGACCTACCGCGAGGCCATCGATGGCCTGATCGACGGCGGGGCCGACACGCTGATGGTCGAGACCATCTTCGACACGCTCAACGCCAAGGCCGCGCTGTACGCGATCGAGGAAGCCTTCGACGATCGCGGCGGGCGGCTGCCGGTGATGATCTCCGGCACGATCACCGACGCCTCGGGCCGCACCCTGTCCGGGCAGACCGCGGAGGCGTTCTACGCGTCGGTCGCGCACGGCCGCCCGCTGTCGGTGGGCCTGAACTGCGCGCTGGGCGCGAAGGACCTGCGTCCGCATGTGGAGACACTGGCGACGGTGGCCGACTGCTGGGTGAGCGCCCATCCCAACGCCGGCCTGCCCAACGCCTTCGGCGGCTACGACGAAACGCCGGAGGAGACGGCCGCGGTGCTGCGCGAGTTCGCCCAGTCGGGACTGCTGAACCTGGTCGGCGGCTGCTGCGGCACCACGCCCGACCACATCCGCGCGATCGCGGACGCGGTCGCGGGGCTCGCGCCGCGACGGCTGGCTGCGGACGAGGCTTTGGCAGCGTGATTTTTTGCCACGGATTGACGCGGATACACGCGGATAAGGCGAACAGCTGGTCCAGCGCCGATGCCGCGGTCTTGCGCGGCGCGCGCCACGTTGGTGGCCATCCCCCCCTCTCCTGCCCTATCCGCGTGCATCCGCGTCAATCCGTGGCCCAAACCGCTTTCCAGCGTCAACCCGCGGCCCAACAGGCTTTCCAATGAACGACACGCCCCGCCATACCCGCCTGTCCGGCCTTGAGCCGCTGGTCATCACTCCCGACCTGCTGTTCATCAACATCGGCGAGCGCACCAACGTCACCGGCAGCGCGCAGTTCCGCAAGCTGATCAAGGACGGACGCTACGAGGAAGCGGTGGATGTGGCGCGCCAGCAGGTCGCCAGCGGCGCGCAGATCCTCGACGTCAACATGGACGAGGGCATGATCGATTCGGAGGCGGCGATGACGCGCTTCCTCAAGCTGATCATGTCCGAGCCCGATATCGCCCGCATTCCGGTGATGGTCGACTCGTCGAAGTGGAGCGTGATCGAGGCCGGGCTGAAGTGCCTGCAGGGCAAGAGCGTGGTCAACTCGATCTCGCTCAAGGAAGGCGAGGACGAGTTCATCGAGCAGGCGCGCAAGGTGCTGCGCTACGGTGCCGCCGCGGTGATCATGGCTTTCGACGAGGACGGCCAGGCCGACACCAGCGCGCGCAAGGTCGAGATCTGTACGCGCGCCTATCGCATCCTCACCGAGGAAGTCGGCTTCCCACCCGAAGACATCATCTTCGACCCGAATATCTTCGCGATTGCCACCGGGATCGAGGAACACGACAACTACGCGGTCGATTTCATCGAGGCCACGCGGATCATCCGCCAGACCCTGCCGCACTGCCATGTCTCCGGGGGCGTGTCGAACGTGTCGTTCTCGTTCCGCGGCAACGAGACCGTGCGCCAGGCGATCCACTCGGTGTTCCTGTACCACGCCATCCAGGCCGGCATGGACATGGGCATCGTCAATGCGGGCGGCATGCCGATCTACGACGACCTCGACCCCGAGCTGCGCGAGCGCGTGGAGGACGTGGTCCTGAACCGCCGCAAGGACAGCACCGAGCGCCTGCTGGAGCTGGCCGAGAAGTACAGGGGCAGCAAGGGCCAGGCCAAGGCCGAAGACCTGTCCTGGCGCGAGAAGCCGGTGCGCGCGCGGCTGGCGCACGCGCTGGTGCACGGCATCGATGCGTACGCCGAGCTGGATGCCGAGGAAGCGCGACAGCTGTCCTCGCGCCCGCTGGACGTGATCGAAGGTCCGCTGATGGATGGCATGAACATCGTCGGCGACCTGTTCGGCGCCGGCAAGATGTTCCTGCCGCAGGTGGTCAAGTCCGCGCGCGTGATGAAAAAGGCGGTCGCCTACCTGCTGCCCTTCATCGAGGCCGAGAAGCTGCGCACCGGCGACACCGGCAAGAACAACGGCAAGATCGTGATGGCGACGGTCAAGGGCGACGTGCACGACATCGGCAAGAACATCGTCGGCGTGGTGCTGGCCTGCAACAACTTCGAGGTGATTGACCTGGGCGTGATGGTGTCGGCACAGAGGATCATCGACGCCGCGATCGCCGAGAACGCCGACCTGGTCGGCGTCTCCGGCCTGATCACGCCTTCGCTGGAGGAGATGGGCCACGTCGCGCGCGAGATGCAGCGCCAGGGCCTGACCGTGCCGCTGATGATCGGCGGCGCCACCACCTCGCGCGCGCACACGGCGCTGAAGATCGACCCGTTCTACAAGTCGCCCACGATCTGGGTGAAGGACGCCTCGCGCGCGGTCGGCGTCGCGCAGTCACTGGTCTCGGCCGAGCTGCGCACGCCTTTCGTGGCCGCCAACGAGTCCGACTACGCCGAGATCCGGCAGCGTCACCGCAACCGCGGTGATGCCAAGCGGCTGGTGTCGCTGGAGAAGGCTCGCGGGCAGAAGTTCGACGGCGGCTGGACCGACTACCAGCCACCGGCGCCGAAGCAGCCGGGCCTGCACGTATTCGAGGACTACCCGCTCGAAGAGCTCATCGCATGCATGGACTGGACGCCGTTCTTCCAGGCCTGGGAGCTGGCGGGCAAGTATCCGGCCATCCTCACCGACGAGGTCGTCGGCAGCCAGGCCACCGAGCTGTACGGCGACGCCCGCGCGATGCTCAAGCGCATCGTTCGCGAGAAGTGGCTGACCGCCAGCGGCGTGTTCGGGCTGTGGCCGGCGAACAGCATTGGCGACGATGTGGAAGTGTCTGCTCCTCCCCCTCCCCTTCAAGGGGAGGGCCGGGGTGGGGATGGTGTGGCTTCAGGTGACCGCCACGTACACCACCCCCTCCCAAACCCTCCCCTTCAAGGGGAGGGCTTCAAGCCGACGCGGCTGCACTTCCTGCGCCAACAGGTCGACAAGCCCGTCGAGCGCCCCGACTTCTGCCTGGCCGACTTCATCGCGCCGAAGGACTCCGGACGTCAGGACTGGATCGGCATGTTCGCCGTCACCGCCGGGATCGGCATCGAGCCGCACCTGGCGCGCTTCCTCGCCGACCACGACGACTACAACGCGATCCTGCTCAAGGCGCTGGCCGACCGCCTGGCCGAAGCCTTCGCCGAACGCCTGCACCAGCGCGTGCGCAAGGAATTCTGGGGCTTCGACGCCGACGAATCGCTCGACAACGATGCGCTGATCGCAGAGAAGTACCGCGGCATCCGCCCGGCGCCCGGCTATCCGGCCTGTCCCGAGCACAGCGAGAAGGAAACCCTGTTCCGGGTGCTCGACGCGGGCCACAACGCAGGCATGACCCTGACCGAGAGCTTCGCGATGCTGCCGACCGCGGCGGTCTCGGGCTACTACTTCAGCCATCCGCGCAGCCAGTATTTCGTCGTCGGCCGTGTGTCGAAGGAGCAGGCGCAGGACTACGCCAAGCGCAAGGGCGTGGGCCTGACGCAGGCGGAACGCTGGCTTGCCTCCAACCTGGATTACGACCCGGAATGAGTCGCTGCGGGGAGATCGTCCCGCGTGGCGACGCGCTCATCTTCTTCGCACGTAGAGATCGGGCGGCGCGGCTCGCGTCCAACCTCGACTACGATCCGGAATGACGCCAGCCGGGACCGCTCAGGCCGCGCTGGCCTGGCGCGTCGCCATCGTCCCGATCATCGACTGCACCGCCACGGCGGTTTCATGCGGGCGCTCCATCGGGAACAGGTGGCTGCCCTCGACCCAGGCCACGCGCCCCTGCGTGGCTGCGCGGGTCGCGCGCATGCCGACATGCCGCACCTCGCGCGAGCCGGTGCCGCCGATGAATCCGATCGGCGCAAGCGCGGACCGGGCTGCGGACACGACCGTCATCGTCGGCAGGCTGCGGTAGATCGCCAGCTCGATGTCGCGGTCGAAGGCGAGTACGCGGCTGCCGTCGTCCCGGGCCAGCGTGCCGTGCTCGGCATAGTGGCGCAGCGTGCGGGGCTCCCAGCGCGCGAACGAGGCGCGCGCGGCGAAATGCGCGTGTACGGCGTCGACGTCCGGCCAGGTCTGGCGACGCCTGCGCGTTTGCCGGATCGGCATCATGTAGCGGTCGAAACCGAGCTGGCGCCCACAGCGCACCAGCTGCGCGCTGAATCCGCAGATCAGCGGCGAATCCAGCAGCACCACGCCGGCGACGCGATCACCCAGTGCGGCTGCCGCGAGCGTGCTGACGTAGCCACCGAGCGAATGCCCGACCAGCCACAGCCTGTCGCCCGGATCGACCTGCGCCTGGATGTGGTCGACCAGTTGGCGGGCCAGTCCCGGCCACCGCGGCGCGACAGGATAGTCGGCGCCATGACCGAAGCGCGCAACCGCCGACACCGCGAAGCGCGTGCGCCAGGCGTCGAACAATTCGCGGTAGACCTCGCCCGGAAAGCCGTTGGCGTGCGCGAAGACCAGATGCTCGCGCCCATCCCGGCCCGGTTGCATCGTGTCCACGACTACCAGACCAGGTCGTCGGGAACCTGGTACTTCGGATCGGCGTAGGGATCGTCACCAGCGGGCGCATCGGGATCGACCTTGAGCGCGACCGCCGCGGCGAAGATCGATTCGGCCTCTGCCAAGTCGGCCGCGCCCACCAGCACATAGCGTCCGTTGTGCTGCACCACGCCCAGTTCACCGGCGTTGAGCGCCTTGAGCTGGTCGGGAGTGACGTAGACGCGCTTGATCTTGCCGCCATAGGAAAAGTGCCGCGCGATCTCGGCTTCGGCATCGTTGAGGGTGCGCCCCTTGAGGAACTCATCGAGCTTGGCGCGCGCTTCCCTCCGCAGCCGCGCCTCCTCCTGGCGCTGGCGTTCGGCCTCGATGCGTTCGTCTTTCTCCCTCTGCGCGCGGATCGCGTAGGCCTTGGCCAGGTCGATGTCCTCGCGCGTGCGCGGCTTGCCGTCCCTGCGCGACTTGCCGTCCGTACGGGCGTCCATACGCGGCCTGCCATCCATACGCGGCCTGCCGTCCGTACGCGGCTTGCCATCCGTACGCGGCTTGCCCTCGGTACGCGGCTTGCCGGCCGGCGCGCCGGCGGCGGGCCGGCGCTCGCCCTTGTTCGGCCCACGCTGCGGCGCCGGCTTGCGCTCGCGCGCAGGAGTCGGCGCGGGCTTGAAGCCCAGGCCCAGCAGTTGGTCGCGCAACGAGTCGGTCATGGTGCGGGTCAGTAATGCGGCGGCGGCGGCTCGAGGCCCGGATCCCCGGAGCCGTCGCCGCGCGTGAGTTTCAGGTCTTCGAGCACGCGCCTCAACAGCCCGGCGTTGGAAACCGCCTCCAGCCGCATCTGCGTGAGCGCGTCGTTGAGTTCGGAAATCAGCTCGTCCTGGAACGCCAGGCGGGTTTCCAGTTCGATCAACCGCTGTTCGAATGCATCAGGCATGGCGCTCAGTCCCGGCGGATGGAGCGGCCGCGGCCAATGCCCCAGTAGGCGATGCCGGCCGACTCGACCTCGGCCGGATCGTACAGGTTGCGGCCGTCGAAGATCACCGCGTCGCGCAGGCTCTGTCGCAGCAGCTTGAAATCGGGGCTGCGGAACTGCTTCCACTCGGTGACCACGGCCAGCGCGTCCGCGCCCTGCAGTGCGTCCACGTCGCTGTCGCACAGCACCAGATCGTCGCGCTCGCCGAAGATGCGCTGCGCTTCCCCGCGCGCTTCCGGATCGAAAGCACGCACGCGCACGCCCGCATCCCACAGCTGTTGCAGCAGGCGCCGGCTCGAAGCCGCGCGCATGTCGTCGGTGTCGGGCTTGAAGGCCAGCCCCCACAGCGCGACGGTCTTGCCGCGCAGCGCCTCGGCCGCGCCGTAGTGGCGCAGGACCAGTTCGAACAAATGCCCCTTCTGGCGCTCGTTCACCGCCTCGACCGCATTGAGCAGGATCGGCTCGTGCCCGTGCTGGGCGGCGGTGCGCGCCAGCGCCTGCACGTCCTTGGGGAAGCACGAACCACCGTAGCCCGCGCCGGGATAGATGAAGTGCCGGCCGATGCGCGGATCCGAGCCGATGCCCTTGCGCACCTGCTCCACGTCCGCGCCCACCTTCTCGGCGATCCCGGCGATCTCGTTCATGAAGCTGATCTTCGCGGCGAGCATCGCGTTGGCGGCGTACTTGGTCAGCTCGGCCGAACGCACGTCCATGGCGACGATGCGATCGTGGTTGCGGTTGAACGGCGCGTACAGCCTGCGCAGCTTCGCGACCGAATCCTCGCTGGCGCTGCCCACGACGATGCGGTCAGGGCGCATGCAGTCCTCGACTGCCGCACCCTCCTTCAGGAATTCGGGGTTGGAGACCACGTCGAAGTCGATCGCGGCACCGCGTGCGGACAGCTCGCCGGCGATGGCCTCGCGCACCCGGTCGGCGGTGCCCACCGGCACCGTCGACTTGCTCGCAACGATTGCCGGCGCCTGCAGGTGCCGGCCGATGCTCCGTGCCACCGTCAGCACGTACTGCAGGTCGGCGCTGCCGTCCTCGTCGGGCGGCGTGCCGACAGCAATGAAGATGATCTCGGCCGACGCCACCGCGGCGGCGGCGTCGGTCGTGAACCGCAGACGGCCGGCGGCATGGTTGGCCCGCACCATCGGCTCCAGGCCGGGCTCGTAGATCGGCACTACGCCCTGCTGCAGACCATCGATCTTGGCCTGGTCGATGTCGACGCAGACCACCCGATGACCGACTTCCGCCAGGCAGGTGCCGCTGACCAGGCCGACATAGCCGGTCCCGAAAATCGCTACATGCATCTCTTGCGCCCGCCTGCGTGGATCAACGCGCGATCAGCGCGAGGCGCTGACGATGTCCAGCAGCTCGACCTCGAACACCAGGGTGGCATTCGGGCCGATCGGGCCGCCGGGCGTGCCCTGCTCGCCGTAGCCGAGCTTGCCGGGGATCCACAGCTTGTACTTGCTGCCGACCGGCATCAGCTGCAGACCTTCCTGCCAACCGGGCACGACCTGCGCAAGCGCGAACTCGACCGGCTCGCCGCGCGCGTAGGAATCATCGAACACTTCGCCATCAAGCAGGGTGCCGCGATAGTGCACGCGCACCGTGTCGCCGGCCGTGGGGCGCGCGCCTTCGCCGGCGGTCAGCACCTGGTACTGCAGGCCGGACGCGGTCGCCTGCACGCCCTCCTTCTTGCCATTCTCGACCAGGAACTTCTCGCCTTCCTCGGCGTTGCGCTTGGCCGATTCCTGCATTTCAGCCATCTGCTTGGCCTGCATGCGCATGCTGAAGTCCTGCATGACCTGCATCGCCTCTTCCTGGCCAATCAGCGGCTCCTTGCCGTCGATCGTGCTGCGCACCGCCTTGAACAGGGTGTCGAGGTCGACCTCGTCCTTGGCCGCCTTCAGGCTGTCGCCGATCTGCATGCCGATGACGTAGCTGACCTGCTCGCGCTCGGTCTTCATGCCGCCGCGCGCGTCGACCGCAGGCGAGGACGCCTTGTCGCCGCTGCCGTCGACCGGCTTGCCGGTTTCCTTGTCCAGCGGCTTGCAGGCCAGCAGCGCGAGCGACAGCGTCGCGCCAAGCACGACCAGGGAGGTGGAACGGTTCGTAACCTTCATCGGGGGTACTCCAGTCGGAATTCGGGATGCGTATTTCGGAAGAAGACCGCGGCGCGGGGCCGCAGGCTTCACAGGATGTCGAGCAGTTCGACCTCGAACACCAGGGTGGCGTTCGGGCCGATGATCGGGGGGCTGCCGCGCTGACCGTAGGCGAGTTCACCCGGAATCCAGAACCGGTACTTCGACCCGACCGGCATCAGCGTCAGGCCCTCGGTCCAGCCGGCGATGACCTGGTTGAGGCCGAACTCGGCCGGCTCGTCGCGGGCAAGCGAACTGTCGAACTCGGTGCCGTCGAGCAGGGTGCCGCGGTAGTGCACGCGGACACGGTCGCCAGGTTTGGGGCGCGCGCCGGAACCCGAACGCAGCATGCTGTACTGCAGGCCCGATCCGGTGGCAAACACGCCCTTGGCGCTGCGGTTGCGTGCCAGGAACTCGGCGCCGGCCTGGCGGTTGGCTTCGGCCTGCCGCCGCGCCCGGTCGCGTGACTGCTGCTCGAGCGCAGCGCGCGCCTGCGACGCCTGGTCGGTGTCCAGCAGCGGCGTGCCGCCCTCGGCCACCGTGCGCGCGGCCTGCACCAGCACCGGCAGGTCGATGGCGTCGGCCAGCGGCGCCAGCGACTGTCCAACATTGAGTCCGGTCAGCAGCCCCACCTTCGTCTTGTCCACCGCAGGCGGCTGCGTGCCAGGCGCCAGGCCCGGCACCTGTCGACCACTGCGCGCGGCCACGCGCTGCATCAGCCCCTGTCCCACGCGTATTGCTTCCTGCTCCTCGATCAGCGGGGCGCCGCCGGCCATGGCGTGCGCAACCGCGCGCTCGAAGCTGGCGAAGTCGATGTCGGGGGCGGCCGCGACCAGCGACTGGCCCACGTCCATGCCGATCACGTAGCTGATCCGTTCACGCTCGCTGGCCAGCGAGCCCGCGCCCTGCGCCTGCAGCGCCCACGCGGCGCCGGACACGAGCAACGCAGACAGACCCAGCGCGGCCAGGCCACGCATCAAACGGTTCATGGGATGGAAGACTCCGGGAGGCGCCGCGGCTGCGGCGCAAGCCCTCTATTGTCGCGAGCCTCGAGTCCGCCGGCAATCGCCTGCGAGCCCTCGCCGCCAGCGGCGTTCAGCCGCTCACGCACCCGGCCTGGGCGCCTTGAGCGCGCGCTCGATGGCGGCCACGATCGACGGATCCTCCGGAAGCAGCCGGCTGCCCCACGAGGCGATGACCTTGCCATCGCGACCCACCAGGTACTTGTGGAAGTTCCAGGCGGGCGCTTCGCCGGTGCTCGCCAGCAGATCGCGGTACAGCGGCGTGGCCTTGTCGCCGAGCACGTGCACCGGCTCGAACATCGGGAATTTGACCCCGTAGGTCAGGGTGCAGAACTCGGCGATCTTCTCCTCGTCCTCGAACTCCTGGTCCCGGAAATCGCCCGACGGGAAGCCGAGCACGGAGAAACCCTGCGCCTTGTAGCGCGCGTGCAGCGCCTCCAGCCCCTCGAACTGCGGCGCCAGCCCGCACTTGCTGGCCGTGTTGACGATCAGCAGCACCTGGCCGCCGTAGGTCTGGGCGAGGTCGACCGGCTGCTTTTCGGTCAGCGGCCGGAAGCTGCGGTCAAGCAGGTCGGAGGCCGAAGTTGCCGCCGAAATCAGGAGCAGGGCCAGCAACACAACGTATCTCGTTGTCTTCATTGGATTTTCCGCCAGCAGAGGTGGGGTGCGGCGCCAGACCCTGTCTTTAGTTGGGTGCATTCGGACGCCTGGGTGCTTGCGTCTATCTGTTCTGGTGTTATAGTTAGATACAACACCTATCCACCAGAGCAGGACGGCCATCATGAACCGCAAGCTCCGCAACACGATACTGGCTTTCTCCGTGACCGGCACCGTGTTCGCCCTGGGCCTGCTGACGGCCCGTCCGGCGATGCCGGACGACGGCCGGATGCCTGCCTCGATCACTGCCGCGGCGACACCGGCCGCTCAGTCCGACCTGGACGCCGCCGCGATCGACGGCATCGAGGCGCGGATCCTGGCGCGCAGCCGTCAGTTCGAGGACGACATCGTCAACGCCGCATCGCTGGAGGCCACGATGGCGCTGACCGCGGGCTTCGTGGCCACGGCCACCACCGAAGCCGTCTTTTCCGAAATCCTGTCCAGGGACATCACCAACACCGGCGCCGATCGCGCCAATCCGGACGCCGCCCCGCCTCCGCGCCATCGGCGCAGCGTCCGCGGCGCGTTTGCCGTCCCCTACTTCTCGTTCGCACGCGGTACGGGCCGCGGCGGCCGGAGCTGATGCCATGACCAACATCCAGTGGAGCGACGGCGCTCCCATCTACCGCCAGCTCAAGGAGCGCGTCATCGCGATGATGCTCGACGGGCTGCTCAAACCCGGCGACGCCCTGCCCTCGGTACGGCAGGTGGCCGCCGAATACCAACTCAATCCGATCACCGTCTCGCGCGCCTACCAGGAGCTGGCCGACGAGGCATTGGTCGAAAAACGCAGGGGCCTTGGCATGTACGTCACCGAAGAAGCGGCGAAGAAACTGCTGGTCAACGAGCGCGAGCGCTTCCTGCGCGAGGAATGGCCACTGGTGCTGGAGCGCATCCAACGCCTGGGGCTTTCGCTCGAGAAACTGTTTGAGGCCCAGCCACAGGGAGACGCCCGATGAGCGCCGTGATCGACACCGTGCCAGTGGTGCAGGCACGCGGCCTGCGCAAGGCCTACAGGAACAAGCTCGCGCTCGATGGCGCCAGCTTCCACATCGACGCCGGCCGCATCGTCGGCCTGATCGGCCCCAACGGCGCCGGCAAGACCACCGCGCTCAAGGCCATGCTTGGCCTGATCCCGTTCGAGGGCGAGCTGAGCGTGCTGGGCCGCGACCCGCGCAGCGAGCGCGACGAGCTGATGAACGACGTGTGCTTCATCGCCGACGTCGCGGTGCTGCCGCGCTGGCTGCGGGTGCGCGAGGCGATCGACTTCGTCGCCGGCGTGCATCCGCGCTTCGACCGCGACCGCTGCGAGCGCTTCCTGGCCAACACCCAGCTCAAGCCGAAGCAGCGCGTGCGCGAGATGTCCAAGGGCATGATCGTGCAGCTGCACCTGGCCCTGGTGATGGCGATCGACGCACGCCTGCTGGTGCTCGACGAGCCGACGCTGGGCCTGGACATCCTCTATCGCAAGCAGTTCTACCAGCGCCTGCTGGAGGACTACTTCGACGAGCACAAGACCATCGTCATCACCACCCACCAGGTCGAGGAGATCGAGCACATCCTCACCGACGTGATGTTCATCCGCGACGGCAAGGTGGTGCTGGATGCGCCGATGGAAGACGTGGGCGGGCGCTTCGTGGAGGTGCTGGTCAACGCCGACCAGGCAGAGGCCGCGCGACAGCTCGGCCCGATCGACGAGCGCTCGCTGCCCTTCGGCAAGACCGTGATGTTGTTCGACGGCGTGGCCCAGGCCGCGCTGTCGCCCCATGGCGAGACCCGCACGCCGGGCCTGGCCGACCTGTTCGTCGCCACGATGAAAGGAACCTACGCATGAACGCCGCCGCACATTCCCTGTCCGACAGCCCGCGTCCGGCCGGTGCAGCGCACGTTTCCCCTGCCCGCCGCTTTGGCTGGCTGCTCCGGCGCGAATTCTGGGAGCACAAGGGCGGCTTTCTGTGGGCACCGCTGGTGGCCGGCGGGGTCTCCCTGCTGCTCTCGGCGATGGGCATCGCCATCGCCATGGTGGCCGCGCGCGACTCCATGCCCGAGGACGTCGACATCTCGCTCGACACCGGCACCCGGATCCAGCTCAACGGCCTGGACCTGGGCATGCTGACCTCGCAGCTTGGACATCAAGACCTGGCCCGGCTGGGCGACGGGATCGACGTGACGCTGATGCTCGCTTCGGGCTGGCCGTTCCTCGTGCTGGCGTTCGTGATGTTCTTCTACTGCCTGGGCGCGCTGTACGACGAACGCAAGGACCGCAGCGTCCTGTTCTGGAAGTCGCTGCCGCTGTCGGACAGCTCGACGGTGCTGTCGAAGGTGGCCAGCGTCGTGCTCGTGGCGCCCCTGATCGCCACGATCGCGTCGATCCTGACCATGTTCGGCTTCCTGCTGCTGATCAGCCTGATCGTGCTGTTCTACGGCGGCAATCCGGTGGAACTGCTGTGGGGCCCGGCCAGCCCGGCGCTGATCTCGCTGCAGTACATCGCCGCGATTCCCGTCTATGCCCTGTGGGCGATGCCGACCATCGGCTGGCTGCTGCTGTGCTCGGCCTGGGCGCGCAGCAAGCCGTTCCTGTGGGCGATCATGATCCCGCTGTTCGCAGGCATCTTCGTGGCCTGGCTGCAGTTCCTGGGCGTGTTCGAGGACGCCGCGGTGCCGTTCTTCCGCAACATCGTGCTGCGCGCGCTGACCAGCATCTTCCCGATGACGTTCATGGACCTGGAATACCTGCAGAGCGTCGACTTCGACGTACCCGGCGCGGCCCGCAACCTGATGAACCCGGTCGGCGTGTACCGCAACCTGGCCAGCATCCAGCTGTGGGGCGGCGTGGCCGCCGGCGCCGCGATGATCTTCGCCGCCATCCGCCTGCGTCGCTGGCGGGATGAGGGGTGAGCGAACGCGCTTGGTCGATGCCCTATCGGCATCGACCGCGTTCGCGAACGCCCGGCCAAGGATGGCCGGGCCGGATGGATCCGGAGCATGGATGTCGCGCCATGGATGGCACCTCGCCCCTACCGAAGCGAACGCACCGCAGCCGTGAAGCCCTATCGATGGCTGGAGCCCGGAAACCCGCGGAGTCACACCGGCGCCCCACCCCGCGTCACCTCACCTTCCTTCGCCACTGAGGACACCGCCGTGAAGCACGTCGCCACCCTTGCCATGCTCGTCTGCCTCCCGCTCCTCGCTGCCTGCCAGCGCGACGCCGATCCACCGCCGCCCGCGAGTGATGCGCAGACCGACGCCGATGCGCGCCCGGCACCGCAGACCGCCCTGGGCCGCACCGTCGCCAAGGCCATGGACGAAGCCCGCCGCGAGCTGCACGAAGGCAACCTGAGCCTCAACGGCGACTACGACGTCCAAATCAACGGCAAGCGGATCAGGCGCGAAGCGGGCGACCTGCCCGCCGCCGAACTCACGCCCGACGGGCAGCTGATCGTGGCCGGCACGACCGTCGCCATGGACGATGCGAGCCGCGCCCTGGCACGCAAATACCGCGCCGGTCTGCTCGCCATAGCCGAAGCGGGCATGGACCTGGGCGTACAGGGTGCGGACCTGGGCATGCGCGCGGCCGCGGACGCGATCGGCAGCCTGTTCCGCGGCGACACCGAACAGATGGAAAAGCGCGTCGAGGCCGAAGCGGAGAAGCTGAAGGCGACGGCCATGCAGCTTTGCGAGCAGTTGCCTGCCCTGCTGGCCGCGCAGCAGGCGCTCGCCACGGCCGTGCCGGAGTTCGCCCCGTATGCGCGGGTGGAGACCGGCGACATTGAGGATTGCAACGAAGAGGCCAAATCGGGCCGCGGCATCAGCGTCTTTGCGGACGACCCCGCTGCCGAGGCCGACGCCGCGGCCGACAGCACCCACTGACGGCACGATGCCGGTTCCGCGGTTAAACCGCGCGCCGCTCTGCCGCATCCCAGTCCGGCACCCACTGCAGAGGAACACCCATGGCCCACATCGCCCGCATCGTCCGCCTCACCCCCATCGCACTGGCGCTCGCCGCCGTCGCCGCCCCGGCCTACGCCGATGACGAGTGCCGCCATTCAGCGCCGCAGAACCTGACGCTCGACCTCGCCGGCGCGACCACGGTGATGTTCGACATCGGGCCGCACAAGCTGCGCGTGGACGCGTCCGCATCGCCCAGCGGCACGGTCAGCGGTCGCGCCTGCGCGTCCAGTGCCGACCGGTTGGATTCGCTGACCGTCTCGCAGGAACGCAGCGGTGACAAGCTGATCGTGCGCCTGCAGCGCGAGGGCGACCTGTCGGCGCTCGGCTTCGGCAAGCGCTACGCTTACCTCACGCTCGAGGCGAGCGTTCCCGACGACGTGCTGGTGCAGCTGGTCGTTGGCTCCGGCGACGCATGGGTGACCGGCGCTGCCGCCGCCAGCGCCGACGTGGGCTCGGGCGACGTCGAGCTGAAGCGCATCGGCAACCGGGCCACGGTCAAGGTCGGCTCCGGCGACGTGGCCATCGATGATGCCGGCGCGCTGAAGGTGCTGTCGATCGGCTCGGGCGACGTGGAGGCCAGCAACCTGCGCGGGGATGCGGAGTTAGGCAGCATCGGCTCGGGCGACTTCAAGCTGCGCCGCAGTTCGGGCAGCGTGTCGATCCAGTCGGTCGGCTCGGGCGACGCGGAGCTGTCCGGCATCGCAGGCGACGTAAGCGTCGGCTCGATCGGTTCCGGCGACCTCGACGCGCACGACATCGGCGGCGACCTCAGCGTGTCCTCGCTCGGCAGCGGCGACATCGACCACCGCGACGTGCGCGGCGCAGTGGACCTGCCGCGAAGCCGCTGACGTTCCTGCGACCAGGAGAAGTACACATGCACAACATCCCGCTTCGTCGAGGCCTACGGCCGGTGCTGCTCGCCGCAGCGCTGCTCCTGTCCCCCACCGTGTTCGCGAACGAGCCTCCGCCCGGCAGCATCAACGACGAGATCCGTGCGGACATGGCCGATGCGCGCCGCGAAGTGCAGGCCGAGCTGGCGGTGGCGCGGGCCGAGCTGGACACCGGCAACCTGGAGCTCGGCCAGAACCTGCGCTTCGGCCGGTCGGACCGGTCCAGCGACAAGTCCGATCCGCTGCCGAAGGCGGAGATCACGCTCGCGGGCGACTTCCTGATCGAGGGCAAGACGGTGGCGATCGACGCGCGGCAGCGGCGCGAACTGCTCGTCTACCGAGAACAGGTCATCGATATCGCCAGGGCAGGCATCGACATCGGCGAGCGCAGCGCGAATGCAGCGCTGGACGCGGTCGACCAGGGCCTGTTCCGGCTGATGTTCAGCGCCATGACCGGCAGCCTGGAGCGGCGCATGGAGAAGACGATCCGGCAGACGGTCGAGCCGGGCGTACGGCAGATCTGCCAGCGCCTGCCGGACCTATACGACTCGCAGCAGCGGCTGGGTGATGCCCTGCCGCAGTTCCGCCCCTACGCCACGCTGCGGGCGGACGACATCGACGACTGCATGCAGCAGGTGCACCAGGAATTCGCGCGGAACTAGCTTCGGGGTGACGCGCCCCGCGTAGTCGACCAGCGCCGGGACGAGCGTGGTCGCAGCGCTGGCACGGCTTCAGCCGCCGCCGGCCTTGCCGTGGATGCCGCCGCGGGTCAGCGCGGCCGGGTCGAGCAGGCGCCGCAGCTGGTCGGCGGGCAGGCCACTGTCTTCCAGCGCGATGTCCAGCACCGGGCGGTTCTCGCGATAGGCGCGTTTGGCGATCGCCGCCGCCTTCTCGTAGCCGATCACCGGATTGAGCGCGGTGACCAGGATCGGATTGCGATGCAGCGCGATATCGATATTGTCCCGGCGCAGCTTCATGCCCGCGATGGTGCTGTCGGCCAGCAGCCGGCTCATGCTGGACAGCAGGCCGATCGAATCGAGCAGGTTGGCCGCGATCAGCGGCAGCGCGACATTGAGCTGGAAGTTGCCGGTTTGCCCGGCCACGGTGATGGCGGTGTGGTGCCCGATCACCTGCGCGCAGACCATCACCATCGCCTCGGGCACCACCGGGTTGACCTTGCCCGGCATGATCGAACTGCCCGGCTGCAGCGCCGGCAGCTCGACCTCGCCCAGGCCCGCCAACGGCCCGGAGTTCATCCAGCGCAGATCGTTGGCAATCTTGATCAGCGCCACCGCCAGCGCGTTGAGCTGGCCTGACATCTCCACCGCGTCGTCCTGCGCGGCGATGCCTTCGAAGCGGTCCGCAGCCGCCTCGAACTTCGTGCCCGCCAGCTTCGACAGCTCGCGCACGACCCTGTCGCCGAATTTCGGATGCGCGTTGATGCCGGTCCCGATCGCGGTGCCGCCGATCGGCAGCCGCCGCAGCCGCGCCAGCGAATCGGAGATGCGCGCCTCCGCCGAGGACAGCTGCGAGGACCAGGCGCCGAACTCCTGCGCGAATGTCAGCGGCATCGCGTCCATCAGGTGGGTGCGACCGGTCTTGACCACCTTGCCGAACGCGCGGCCGCGGCCATCGATGGTCTTGCGCAGGTGGCGCAGCGCCGGCAGCAGGTCCTCGACCACCGCCAGCTGCGCGGAGACGCGGATCGCGGTGGGGATGACGTCGTTCGAGCTCTGGCCGAGGTTGACGTGGTCATTGGGATGCACCTTGCGGCGCGCGCCCGAGGCCAGCGTGGCGATGACCTCGTTGGCGTTCATGTTCGACGAGGTGCCCGATCCGGTCTGGTAGACGTCTATCGGGAAGTGTGCGTCGTGACGCCCTTCGGCGACCTCCAGCGCGGCGGCGTGGATTGCCTTGCCCACGTCTTCCGGCAGCAGTTCGAGGCCGGCGTTGACCGCGGCGGCGGCCGCCTTGACCAGCCCCAGCGCGCGGATGAAGCCGCGCGGCATCGGCTGGCCCGAGACCGGGAAATTCAGCACTGCCCGCTGCGTCTGCGCGCCCCAGAGCGCATCGGCGGGGACCTGCAGCTCGCCCATGCTGTCGTGCTCGGTGCGGAAGCCGGCTTCCGCAGTTGCAGCTTTCCTGGGGCGAGCCATGGTCCATGTCTCCTTGAAAAAGGGGGGCTGCGGCCGCGCTGGCTGCCCGCGCAAGGATACGCCAGGGCCGGAAGCGGTTGAGCCAGGAGAGCTTTTGGCCACGGATGCCGCGAGATGAACACGGATGGAGTGGGTGTAGATCGAAGACACCTGCGGCTCTTGCCGATCCGCGTTCATCCGCGCAAATCCGTGGCCGGAATGCGCCGACTCCCCGCGCCGCTCGTCATGCGCAGCTGGGAATCCGCGAAGGACGCCAGAACCCGAAGGACACTAGAATATGGCCCCCGCCCGCGCCCGACTGAAGCGAATGCCCGCCACCAGCCCGCAAGACGCCGCCCTGCTCGCCCTTTCGCCGCTCGACGGCCGCTACGCCGCCAAGGTCGATGCGCTGCGTCCGATCTTCTCCGAGTTCGGGCTGATCCACGCCCGCGTGCGGGTCGAGATCGAGTGGTTGATCGCGCTCGCCGCCGAGCCGGGCATCGTCGAGCTGCCGGCGTTCGACGTTGGCCAGGTGTCGCAGCTGCAGGCGCTGTGGCAGGACTTCACGCCTGCCGACGCGGCGCGGATCAAGCAGATCGAACGCACCACCAACCACGACGTCAAGGCGGTCGAGTACTTCCTCAAGGAGCGGCTGCAGAGCCTGCCCCCGACTGGATCGGGCGGCGAACCCTCGCTGGCGCAGGCGCTGGAGTTCGTGCATTTCGCCTGCACCAGCGAGGACATCAACAACCTCGCCTACGCGCTGATGCTCGACCGGGCGCGCCGGGAGGTGCTGCTGCCCAGGCTCAACGAGGTCATCGCGAAGCTGCGCCAACTGGCGCACGCGCACGCCGCGCTGCCGATGCTCTCGCGCACGCACGGCCAGAGCGCCTCCCCGACCACCGTCGGCAAGGAGATCGCCAACGTGGTCGCGCGCCTGCAGCGGCAGGGCGAGCAACTGGCCGCGGTGGCGATCTGCGGCAAGGTCAACGGTGCGGTCGGCAACTACAACGCCCACGTCGCCAGCTACCCCGACGTCGATTGGCCCGCGTTCGCGCAGCGCTTCGTGGAATCGCTGGGCATCGAGTTCAATGCCTACACCACCCAGATCGAGCCACACGACTACATCGCCGAACTGTGCGACGCGCACAAGCGCATCGACACCATCGCCATCGACCTGTGCCGCGACATCTGGGGCTACATCTCGCTGGGCTACTTCAAGCAGGCGGTGGTGGCCGGCGAGGTCGGCAGCTCGACCATGCCGCACAAGGTCAACCCGATCGACTTCGAGAACGCGGAAGGCAACTTCGGCATCGCCAACGCGCTGCTGGAGCATTTCGCGGCCAAGCTGCCGGTCAGCCGCTGGCAGCGCGACCTCACCGACTCGACTGTGCTGCGCGCGCTCGGCACCGCCTTCGGCCATGCGCTGATCGGTCATGACGCGCTGCTGCGCGGCCTGGGCAAGCTCGGCACCAACCCCGAGCGCCTGGCCGCCGACCTCGACGCGTCCTGGGAAGTGCTGGCCGAAGCGGTGCAGACGGTGATGCGCCGGCACGGGCTGCCCAACCCCTACGAGCAGCTCAAGGCGCTGACCCGCGGCCAGGGCATCAACGCGGCATCGATGCGCGAGTTCATCCAGTCGCTGGACCTGCCCGAGGCGGACCGCGAGCGCCTGCTGGCCATGACCCCAGGCGACTACACCGGCCTGGCCGCGGAGCTGGCCGCCGGCATCTGAGCACGCGCCTGCTGCTGAACATCGACGTGCCCGACCTGGCCCCGGCCGAGCGGTTCAACGTCAAAGCGGACGTCAACGGTTACGACGAGATCACGACATGACAATGCGCCGCACCCCGCTCTTCCCTGCCGCCCTGCTCCTGCTCGCGGCCTGCTCCTCAAGTGACAACGTCGCCGAGACCGACGGCGCGCCGGCTCCTGCGGCCGCGGCAGTCCAGGCGCCAACTGCCTGCAGCAATGCGTCGGGCTGGGACGATCCGGCCACGCCGCTGCGCGTCCACGGCGACACCTGGTACGTGGGCACCTGCGGCATCGCCGCGCTGCTGGTGACCTCGCCGGCCGGCCACGTCCTGATCGACGGCGCCACCCCGAAGGGCGGCCCGCAGATCATCGACAACATCCGCACGCTCGGCTTCGACCCGAAGGACGTGCGCGCCATCGTGTTCTCGCACGAGCATTTCGACCACGCCGGCGGGCTGGCAGCGCTGCAGGCCGCGACCGGCGCGCCGGTGTTCGCGCGCGCGCCGGCCGTTGCCACGCTCGAGCGCGGCGCCAGCGACGAAAGCGATCCGCAGTTCGGCGAGCTCGATGACTTCGATCCGGTGGCGGACGTGCGCCTGCTTGCCGACGATGGCGTGGTGCGCGCCGGCGGCCTCGAGTTGCAGGCAGTCGCCACTCCCGGCCACTCGGTCGGCGGCACCAGTTGGACCTGGCGTTCCTGCGAGGGCCAGGAGTGCCGCCAGATCGTCTATGGCGACAGCCTGACCGCCGTATCCGCCGACGGCTACCGTTTCAGCGATCATCCCGACGCGATCGCGCGCCTGCGCCAGAGCTTCGCGGACGTGGCGGCGCTGACCTGCGACATCCTGGTGACCCCGCACCCGTCCGCCAGCGCGCTGTGGACACGCCTGGGCCCGGCGGCGACGCAACCGCTGGCCGACGAAGGCGCCTGTCGCGCCTATGCCGAAGCCGGCGCCACGCGTCTTGAACAACGCCTGGCGAAAGAGGCCGCCACCGGAGCCGCACCGTGAGCCGCACGCTCCCAGTCGAAGTCCAGGCCGGCCGGGGCAACCTGCTCGGCATGTCGCCGGCGCGCTTCCTGCGCGACTACTGGCAGAAGCGACCGCTGCTGGTCCGCGGCGCATTCCCCGACTTCGTTTCGCCGATCGAACCCGAAGACCTCGCCGGCCTGGCCTGCGAGGAGATGGCGCTGTCGCGCCTGATCCGCCACGACCGCGCCAAGGATGCCTGGCAGGTACAGACCGGCCCGTTCCCGGAAGAGCTGTTCCCGACCCTGGGCGAGCGCGACTGGACCCTGCTGGTCCAGGACGTCGACAAGTGGGATGCCGACGTGGCCGGGCTGCTGGAACATTTCAGCTTCATCCCGCGCTGGCGCATCGACGACATCATGGTCAGCTTCGCCGCCACCGGCGGCTCGGTCGGCGCCCACATCGACCAGTACGACGTGTTCCTGCTGCAGGCCAAGGGACACCGCCGCTGGCAGATCGATGCCGGGCCGAACCCGCCGCTGGAGTTCCGCGACGACGTCGAGCTCAAGCTGCTGCGCGAGTTCTCCCCAACCCACGACTGGGTGCTGGGGCCGGGCGACATGCTCTACCTGCCGCCGGGCGTGCCCCACCACGGCGTGGCCGAGGATCCCTGCCTGACCCTTTCGGTGGGCATGCGCGCGCCGTCGGCGGCCGAACTGATGGGCGACTACATCGACACCCTCGCCGCCGCGGCCGACGATGCGCTGCGCTACGGCGATGCCGACCTGGCGCCGGCGAAGGATCCCTGGGAGATCGACGCCGAGGCGATGGGACGGGTGGTCGAGGCCCTGAACGCGCTGCGCTTCCGCGATCCCGACCTGCTCGGCGACTGGTTCGGCCGCTTCATCACCCAGTACCGCAGTGCGGAGGTCGCCGCGCCGGACGCCGAGGCGCGTTCGCGCATCGAGATCGAGTGGTCGCTCGACCACGATGGCGGCGTCCTGCAGCGCCACTCCTATGCGCGCATGGCCTGGCGGCGCGCCGCCGATGGCGGCCGGCTATACGTGTCCGGCCAGGACCTGGCGATGCCGGTCCGCGACGCACAGCGCATCGCGGGCAGTGAGCAGATCGATGGCGGACTCTACGCCTCGCTGTCCGCAGCCGGCCGCGACGCGGTGCACGAACTGCTGCGCATCGGCTGCTACCAGTGGCTGACGGAGGACGACGCCGGGTGAGCGTGTCGGGCCCGTTCCAGGTCCTCGTTGTCGACCACGATGCGGCGCTGGCGCAGCTGCGCGCCGTGCGCGAGGCCGTCTTCATCCAGGAACAGGGCGTGCCGCCCGAACTCGAGATCGACGATCTCGACCCGCGCTGCCGCCATGTGCTTGCGCGCGACGGCAGCGGGATGGCGATCGGCACGGCAAGGCTGAGCCCCGAAGGCAGGATCGGGCGGATGGCGGTCCTGCGCGATTGGCGCGCGCATGGGGTTGGCAGCGCCCTGCTGCACGCGCTGCTGCGGATCGCGCGCGAGGACGGGCTCGATCGCGTGACCCTGCACGCGCAGGAAGGCGCGATCGACTTCTACCGTCGCCACGGCTTCTCACCGGTCGGCGAGCGTTTCGTGGAGGCCGGCATCGGCCACGTGGCAATGCAGCGCCGGATGGATCGTCCGGTGGCGGTCGAGGACCGTGCGGGCGCGGTGGCCACGACCCTCGCCGTCGTCCAGGGCGCGCGCCGGCGCCTGTGGATCTACAGTCGCGCGCTCGACCCGGGCCTGTACGACCATCCGCGCGTGCTCGAGGCCTTGCGCCAATTCGCGGTCGCCGGAAACGGGCCGCAGCTGCGCGTGTTGCTGCAGGACGCGCTGGCCGCACAGCGCGCGCACGCCCCGCTGATCGCGCTGGCGCAGCGCCTGCCCAGCGTGATCGCCCTGCGCGAGGTCGAGGACCCGGTGGACCGCAGCTGGCCCTCGGCGCTGATCGCCAGCGACACCGGCGGCTACTACTTCCGTCCGCTGGGCCATCGTTTCGATGGTGAAACGGAGCATGACGCCCGTGCGCGTACCCGACAGCTCACGGGCGGCTTCGACGAAGCCTGGGAGCGTGCGCGGCCCTGCAGCGAGCTGCGTGCCCTGGGAATCTGAAGCCGCAGTCATTGGTGGGGATGCGCTCGTCCAGCCAGGCGCGCCCTCCTGCCGGGGATCCGGGATGCTGCTCGCCACCCGTGTAGGAGCGGCTTCAGCCGCGATCGGGGCGGCGGGATGCTCGATTCAGGGGGTCGCGGCTGAAGCCGCTCCTACAGAAGGACGGAAGCGGCGAGGCGGTTCCCGATCAGGGCACACCACGTTTCGGCCGAACACGGCATGGTTCGCGACGATTTACGTCCATCACGGCGCGGGCAGTGCACAGCCCCCCTGTCCGCGACCCGAACGCGGGTCTCACTCCACCCAAAGCATGATGCAACGCGACAAGGGCAATGGCTATAATGGCGCGCTCCATATCCAGCCGCGTCCGGAAGCTGAAAAAGCTTTCTGGATCAGCCATTTGCCTCCCCAACTAGAGCCCCAGACGCCCGACGTGGACAGTCTTCTCAAGCAGTTTGCGCAGTCCTCCCAGCTCGGCGCCAATGCCGCCTACATCGAGGACCTCTACGAGCAGTACCTCGTCTCTCCCGACAGCGTCGGACCCAAGTGGAAGGCCTGGTTCGACGGCTTCCAGGGGCGGGAAGCGGGCGATGTCCCGCATTCGCCGGTCATCGCCGCAGTCGCCCAGGCCGGACGCCTTGCCGCGCGCGGCATCGTCAACGGCGGCAGCGCCGCCAGTGACGAGCGCGAGCGCAATGTCGGCCGCCTGATCACCGCCTATCGCTCGCGCGGCCATCTCGGCGCGAAGCTCGACCCGCTGGCGTTGGCGCCGCCGATGAACCCGCCGGACCTGGGCCTGGACTTCCACAGCCTGTCCGAAGGCGACCTGGACGGCGAGTTCAGCACCGGCGGCGTCGCCGGCCAGCCGCGCATGAAGCTGCGCGACCTGCTGGCCCGCCTCAAGGCCACCTACACCGGCCCGATCGGCGCCGAGTTCATGCACATCCCCGAGGTGCAGCAGCGCCAGTGGCTGTACCAGCGCCTGGAAGCGGCCGGCGGCGATTACAACCTCAGCGCCGAGACGCGCAAGCGCGTGCTCGAGCGCCTGACCGCGGCCGAGGGGCTGGAGCGCTACCTGCACACCAAGTACGTCGGCCAGAAGCGCTTCTCGCTGGAAGGCGGCGATTCGCTGATCCCGCTGCTGGACACCGTGATCCGCCAGGCCGGCATGGAGAAGGTCAAGGACATCGTGATCGGCATGGCCCACCGCGGCCGCCTCAACGTCCTGGTCAACACCCTGGGCAAGAGCCCGCGCAAGCTGTTCGACGAGTTCGAGGGCAAGTTCGAGCTCAACGAACTGGCCCACGCCGGCGACGTGAAGTACCACATGGGCTTCTCGGCCGACATCGCCACGCCCGGCGCGCCGGTGCATCTGGCGCTGGCCTTCAACCCCTCGCACCTGGAAATCGTCAACCCGGTGGTCGCCGGCAGCGTGCGCTCGCGCCAGGAGCGCCGCCTCGACGAGGAACGCACGCAGGTATTGCCGGTACTGATCCACGGCGACGCCGCGTTCGCCGGCCAAGGCGTGGTGATGGAGCTGTTGCAGATGTCGCAGGCGCGCGGCTTCGCGGTCGGCGGCACCCTGCACGTGGTGGTCAACAACCAGGTCGGCTTCACCACCAGCAACAAGGAAGACGCGCGTTCCACGCTGTACTGCACCGACGTGGCCAAGATGGTCGGCGCGCCGATCTTCCACGTGAACGGCGACGATCCCGAAGCGGTGGTGTTCGTGGCCAGGCTGGCCTACGAGTTCCGCCAGCAGTTCAAGAAGGACGTGGTCATCGACCTGGTCTGCTACCGCCGCCACGGCCACAACGAGGCCGACGAGCCGGCCGCGACCCAGCCGATGATGTACCGGGCCATCCGCAAGCACCCGACCACGCGCGAGCTCTATGCCACGCAGCTGGAGAAGGCCGGCGTGATCGCCGCCGACGCCGGCAAGGCACTGGTCGACGCCCTGCGCGACAGGCTCGACGCCGGCGAGGTCACCACCGAGCTGGCCGGCTCCAAGCCCGAGGACTACGAGCTGACCATCGACTGGTCTCAGTACCTGTCGGGCACGCTGGCCGACGAGGTCGACACCCGCGTCAGGAAGGCCACGTTGGACCACCTCGCCCAGGCCATCAATGCCATCCCCGACGGCCTCGAGCTGCATTCGCGCGTGGCCAAGATCTACGAGGACCGGCGCAGGATGAGCATCGGCGAGGTCCCCGCTGACTGGGGCTTCGCCGAGAACCTGGCCTACGCCACCCTGCTGGCCGAGGGCTATGGCCTGCGCCTGGTGGGGCAGGATGCCGGTCGCGGCACCTTCTTCCATCGCCACGCCATCCTCCACGACCAGAAGACCGACAGCTACTACATGCCGCTGCGGCAGCTGGTCGACCGGCCGGAGCAGGCCACCGTCATCGACTCGCTGCTGAGCGAGGAAGCGGTGATGGCGTTCGAGTACGGCTTCTCGACCACCGACCCGAACACGCTCGACATCTGGGAAGGCCAGTTTGGCGACTTCGCCAACGGCGCGCAGGTGGTGATCGACCAGTTCATCGCCTCGGGCGAAGCCAAGTGGGGCCGCATCTCGGGCCTGACCCTGCTGCTGCCGCATGGCTACGAGGGCCAGGGTCCCGAACACAGCTCGGCGCGCCTGGAGCGTTTCCTGCAGCTGTGCGCGCTGGACAACATGCTGGTCTGCGTGCCGACCACGCCCGCGCAGTGCTTCCACATGCTGCGTCGGCAGATGAAGATGGCCACGCGCAAGCCGCTGATCGTGATGAGCCCCAAGTCGCTGCTGCGCCACAAGGCGGCGGTGTCGACCCTGGAGGAACTGGCCGAGGGCCACTTCCAGCACCTGATCCCGGACGCCTCTGCCGATGCGAAGAAGGTGAAGCGCGTGGTGCTGTGCTCGGGCAAGGTCTACTACGACCTGCTCGAAGACGCCCGCAAGCGCGGCCAGGACGACGTGGCCCTGCTCCGCATCGAGCAGCTGTACCCGTTCCCGCGCGAACAGCTGGTGGCCGAACTGCAGAAGTACGGCAAGGCCACCGAGGTGGTCTGGTGCCAGGAAGAGCCGCAGAACCAGGGCGCCTGGTACCAGATCAAGCACCACGTGCAGGCCTGCATGGCCAAGGGCCAGGCGCTGAGCTACGCCGGCCGCAGCCGCTCGCCGTCGCCGGCGGTCGGGCACTTCGCCGACCACGTCGAGGAACAGCTGCGCCTGGTCGCCGACGCACTGGTCAATACGCCCGGCGACCAGATCGTCGCCGAATAACACCGCCCCGCATCCAACGCATCAAGGACGCCATCCCATGGCCACCGAAGTCAAAGTTCCAGTCCTTCCCGAATCCGTGTCCGACGCCACCATCGCCGGCTGGCACAAGAAGGCCGGCGACGCCGTCAGCCGCGACGAGAACCTCGTCGACCTGGAGACCGACAAGGTCGTGCTCGAGGTGCCCTCGCCGGTCGATGGCGTGCTGAAGGAGATCAAGTTCAAGGAAGGCGACACGGTGACCAGCCAGCAGCTGCTGGCGATCATCGAGGAAGGCGCCGCGCCCGCCGCCGACGCCGGCAAGGGCAGCCGGCCCGCCGCTGGCGACGAGGAAGTGCAGGAGCGCAAGGGTGCCGCCAAGGCCGAGGCCGCCGCGCCCGCGTCCACTCATCCCGCGCCGGTGTCGTCCGGCAAGACCGGCGATCTGCCCCCCGGCGCGCGCTTCACCGCCGAGAGCAAGGGCATCGACCCGTCCCAGGTCGACGGCACCGGCCGCCGCGGCGCGGTGACCAAGGAAGACCTGGTCAACTATGCGTCCGGCAAGACCCCCGGCGTTTCCGGCGGCGCGCGGCCCGAAGAGCGCGTGCCGATGACCCGCATCCGCAAGCGCATCGCCGAGCGCCTGATGCAGTCGAAGGAGTCGACCGCGATGCTGACCTCGTTCAACGAGGTCAACCTGGGCAAGGTGATGGCAATGCGCAAGGAGCTGGGCGAGCAGTTCCTGAAGGACACCGGCGTCAAGCTCGGCTTCATGAGCTTCTTCGCCAAGGCCGCCGCCAACGCGCTGCAGCGCTATCCGGTGGTCAATGCCTCGGCCGATGGCGACGACATCATCTACCACGGCTACGCCGACATCTCGGTGGCCATCTCCACCGAGCGCGGCCTGGTCACGCCGGTGCTGCGCAACGTCGAGCGCATGTCCTTCGCCGACGTCGAGAAGAGCATCGGCGACTACGCCAAGGCCGCGCGCGAGGGCGGGCTCAAGCTCGAGGACCTGCAGGGCGGCACTTTCACCATCACCAACGGCGGCACCTTCGGTTCGCTGCTGTCCACGCCGATCGTCAACCCGCCGCAGTCGGCGATCCTGGGCATGCACGCCATCAAGGAACGCGCGATTGTCGAGAACGGCCAGGTCATCGCCGCGCCGATGATGTACATCGCGCTGAGCTATGACCACCGCATCATCGACGGCAAGGACGCGGTGCTGTTCTTGGTCGACATCAAGAACCAGCTCGAGAACCCGGGCCGGATGGTGCTGGGGCTGTAAGCAAACTCCCCCTCCCCCGCCTGCGGGGGAGGGCTGGGGTGGGGGCCGGTCCGCCGCCCCGCCCCCATCCGCCCTTCGGGCACCTTCCCCCGCGCGCGGGGGAAGGAATCAGCAAGGAATCGACATGGCAGAACAATTCGACGTCGTCGTCATCGGAGCCGGTCCCGCCGGCTACCACGCCGCGATCCGCGCCGCGCAGCTGGGCATGAAGGTGGCCTGCATCGACGCCGGCCTGGGCAAGGACGGCAAGCCCGCGCTGGGCGGCACCTGCCTGCGCGTGGGCTGCATCCCGTCCAAGGCGCTGCTGGATTCCTCGCGCCAGTTCCACAACCTGCAGCACGTGTTCGCGCAGCACGGCATCAGCGCCAAGGATCCGAAGATCGACGTCGGCACCATGGTCGGCCGCAAGGACGCCATCGTGAAGCAGTTCACCGGCGGCATCGCGCAGCTGTTCAAGGCCAACAAGGTCAAGCCCTACTACGGCTTCGCCACCCTGCACGCCGATCGCGTGGTCAAGGTGAAGCAGCACGACGACACCGAGGTCGAGCTCACCGGTACCAACGTCATCATCGCCGCCGGCTCGGATTCGATCGAGCTGCCGTTCGCCAGGTTCGACGGCGAGGCCATCGTCGACAACGTCGGCGGGCTGGACTTCACCGAAGTGCCCAAGCGTATGGCCGTCATCGGCGCCGGCGTGATCGGCCTGGAGCTGGGCAGCGTGTGGAAGCGCCTGGGCGCCGATGTCGTGATCCTCGAAGCGCTGCCCGATTTCCTGGCCGCGGCAGACGCGGAGGTCTCGAAGGTCGCCGCGCGCGAGTTCAAGAAGCAGGGTCTCGACATCAAGCTCGGCGCCAAGGTCAGCAAAGCCGAAGTCACCGGCAAGGGCAAGAAGAAGGAAGTCCAGGTCACCTTCGCCGACAAGGCCGGCGAGCAGACCATCACCGTCGACAAGCTGCTGGTTGCCGTGGGCCGGCGCGCCGCTTCGAAGGGCCTGCTGGCTGAAGGCAGCGGCGTGAAGCTGAGCGAGCGTGGCCAGATCGAGGTCGACGAGCACTGCCACACCGGCGTCGACGGCGTCTGGGCCGTGGGCGACTGCGTGCGCGGGCCGATGCTGGCGCACAAGGGCTTCGAGGAAGGCATCGCGGTGGCCGAGCTGATCGCGGGCCTGCCTGGCCACGTCAACCTCGACACCATTCCCTGGGTGATCTACACCGAGCCCGAGCTGGCCTGGGTCGGCAAGACCGAGCAGCAGCTCAAGGAAGAAGGCGTGCCCTACAAGACCGGCAGCTTCCCGTTCGCCGCAAACGGGCGTGCCGTGGCGATGATCGAACCGGTGGGCTTCGTGAAGGTGCTGGCGCATGCCGAGACCGATCGTGTACTGGGCATGCATCTGGTCGGCGCGAACGTCTCGGAACTGGTGCACGAGGGCGTGCTGACGATGGAGTTCAAGGGCTCCGCCGACGATCTCGCCCGCATCTGCCACGCCCATCCCAGCCTGTCGGAAGCCATCCACGACGCTGCGATGGCGGTCGACAAGCGCGCGATCCACAAGGCCAACTGAGCGCCGGATCTGGATACACGAAGGCCCGGGCACTGCCCGGGCCTTTGCCTTTTGGAGAGCCGCAGCATGTCCCTGCCGCACCTGTCGCCGCTGTTGCTCGCCACCCTTGCCGCCTGCGCCGTTTCCACGCCAATGCACCCGCCAACGCCTGCCGCCACGCCCGCCATCAATGGCACCTCTGTCCACGTCGGCTGCGCGCAGGTCCAACCCGGCATGAACTACCGCGAGGCGCTGGCGCTGATGGGACGCACGCCCGACAGCACGCTGTCCGGCCATACCGCGGCCGGACCCGACGGCAATCCACCTGCCGGCAGCTACGCGATCGACTTCTGGAACGACATCGATGCGCAGGGACTCCAACGCGTTTCCAGCCTGCATTACAGCGGCGGCGTGGTCGACTCGGTCGACTGCGGACGTCCAGTGGACGATCCCGCTTCCCCGCTCCCGTCCCACTCCCCCGGAACCTGACCCATGCGCTCGATCTGCGTCTATTGCGGCTCCAATGCCGGCAGCAAGCCGGTCTACACCGAACGTGCCATGGCCATGGGCGACCGCATCGCTCGCGAGGGCCTGCAGCTGGTCTACGGCGGCGGCAACGTCGGCCTGATGGGCATCGTCGCCGACGCGGTGCTGCAGGGCGGCGGCGAAGTGGTCGGCGTCATACCGGAACAGTTGGTCAACTGGGAGGTCGCGCACAAGGGCGTGACCCGGCTGGAAGTCGTCGGCTCGATGCATGAGCGCAAGATGCGCATGTTCGATCTGTCCGATGGTTTCGTCGCCCTGCCCGGCGGCTTCGGCACGCTCGACGAGATGTTCGAGATGCTGACCTGGCGC
Organism: Luteimonas sp. A482; assembly: GCF_054072655.1. Classification (NCBI taxonomy): domain Bacteria; kingdom Pseudomonadati; phylum Pseudomonadota; class Gammaproteobacteria; order Lysobacterales; family Lysobacteraceae; genus Luteimonas; species Luteimonas sp. A482. The sequence continues at coordinate 1,391,642 of NZ_JBSVRO010000001.1, read as the reverse complement.
CAGCTCGGCATCGGCAACAAGCCCTGCGCCTTCCTCGACATCGACGGCTTCTACGGGCCACTGATCGGCATGGTCGACCGCATGGTCGAAGAACGCTTCCTGCACCCCGCACAGCGCGAGGACCTGTGGCACGGCGACGACATCGACGCGATGCTGGCGTGGATGAAGGACTATTCGCCGGCAAGCGCGAGCAAGTGGTTGGACGAGAAGCACCGCAAGACGATGCGGTAAGCGCGTGGTGTGGCGACGTGTTCGTTATCGGGACGTCCGTGCAGCAGCGGGGCGCGGATGAGAAACAAGACAAGACCATGCGATAAGCTTCTCGCGCGCGGCGACGCGTTTGTCATCCAGGCGCCCACGGATCAATCTGGCGCGGATATGCTGTGACAATGCCGACGATCAGCGCCCTGCGCTGTCGGAATCCCGCCAGCCCCCGCTGGAACGACAGGAAGCACATGACCATCCCCCGCACTTTCAGCGCCTTCCGCATCCACAGCGACGACGCCGGCTATCGCAGCGGCATCGAACAGGTGGCGCTGGAAGACCTGTCGCGCGGCGAGATCCTGGTCAAGGTGGCGTTCTCCTCGGTCAACTACAAGGACGCGCTTGCGGGCACCGGACAGGGCAAGATCCTGCGCCATTTCCCGCTGGTGGGCGGAATCGACCTGGCAGGCCATGTGGTCGCATCCACCGATCCGAAGTTCCGCGAAGGCGACCAGGTGCTGGTCACCGGCGCGGGCCTGAGCGAAACCCGCGACGGCGGCTATTCGGAGTACGCGCGGATCGAAGCGAAGTGGGCCGTGCCGCTGCCGCTGGGACTGTCGTTGCGCCACGCCATGGTGCTCGGCACTGCAGGCTTCACCGCCGCCCTGGCGCTGCTGCGCATGCGCGACAACCGCCAGTCGCCCGAACTCGGCCCGCTGGCGGTGACCGGCGCCACCGGCGGCGTCGGCTCGCTGGCCGTCGACATCTTCAGCCGCGCCGGATACACCGTGCACGCGATCAGCGGCAAGCCCGAACACGCCGACTACCTGCGCGCGATCGGCGCCAGCGAGGTGCTTGGCCGCGATGCGCTGGCCACCACGCGCGCAATGGAATCGGTGCGCTTCGGCGGCGGCCTGGACAGCGTCGGCGGGCCGATGCTGGCCAGCCTGCTGGCACAAACCCGGCCCTACGGCAACGTCGCCAGCGCCGGGCTTGCCGCGAGCGCCGAACTGCCGGCCTCGGTGATGCCCTTCATCATCCGCGGCGTGTCGCTGCTTGGCGTCGCCTCGGCGGGCACCGCGCGCGGGATCCGCGACGAGGTCTGGCAGTTGCTCGCAGGGGACTGGAAGCCGCGCTACCTGGACACGATCTGCACCCGCGAAACCACTCTCGAAGGCCTGCCTGAAGTGTTCGCTGGCATGCTCCGGGGCGGTTCGGTCGGCAGGACCCTGGTCACATTCCCGTAGCCCGGCCCGTTCGCAGGTCCGGTCCCACCGCTACAATCGCCTGTCCAAAAGGGGAATCCGAATGGCGCGCATCCTCATCGTCGACGACTCGCCCTCGCAGCTGATGGGCATCCGCCGCATCGTCGAGAAGCTCGGGCACGAAGCGATCACGGCCGAGGACGGCGCCGCCGGCGTGCGCGCGGCGAAGGACCATCTGCCCGACCTGATCCTGATGGACGTGGTCATGCCCAACCTCAACGGCTTCCAGGCCACGCGCACGATCAAGCGCGACGCCGCCACCGGCCACATCCCGGTGATCCTGGTGACCACCAAGGACCAGGAAACCGACCGCATCTGGGGCGTCCGCCAGGGCGCGCAGGGCTATCTCACCAAGCCCTTCAGCGAGGCCGAACTCACCGAGACCATCGTCTCGACGATCGGCCACGGCAACGCTCCACCTCCGGGCGACACGGCGGCCTGAGCGCCGCCGGTCGCGACAGCCCGGGTCAGCTCCGGCGCCATTCCCCGCCGAACGCGTCGCGAAGCCGCTCGTAGGCCTCACGCTGGTCGTCGTCGCGCGGCGCCGGCGCCTGGATCTCGATCTCCACCAACTGATCACCGGCCGCACCAGCACCGGATCCGGGCAAGCCGCGTCCGCGCAGGCGCAGCTTGCGCCCGGCCTCGGAGCCGGCAGGGATCTTCAGTTCGACACGTCCACCCAGCGTCGGCACGCTCACCGTCGCGCCCAGTGCCGCTTCCCACGGCGCCACCTGCAGGACGTGGATGATGTTGCGGCCGTCGACCTCGAACTGCGGATGCGCCGCGTACTCGATCTCGAGCAGCAGGTCGCCGCCCTCGCGGCCCTGCCGTGCAAGCCGGATCACCTGGCCCGGGCGCACCCCGGGCGGCACGCGCACGTCGAAAGAGCGGCCATCCACGCCGATGCGCACGCTGTCGCCGCGATGGACGTTTTCCAGCGACACCGCCAGCCGGGCCCGCGTATCGCGCACGCCCATGCCCGGCCCGCCCGGTCCCGGACCGCGCCCGCCAACGCCGCCCTGGCGACGGAACAGGCTTTCAAAGAAGTCGCTGAACCCGCCGCCCGCGCCGTCGCCGGAAAACACGTCCTCGTAATCGAAGCCTGCCGGGCCGCCGCCACCGAACCCTGCCGGCGGCACCTCGTCGCCGGGACGGTAACCACCGGCGCGCAGCTGGTCGTAGGCCTTGCGCCGGGCGGGATCGCGCAGCGCCTCGTAGGCCTCGTTGACGGCCTTGAACTTGTCCTCGGCGCCGGCCTCCTTGCTGACATCGGGATGATATTTGCGCGCAAGCCGGCGATAGGCGGACTTGATCTCCGCCTCGCCCGCGTTGGGCTCGACGCCCAGAACACTGTAGTAATCCTTGAACTGCATGCTCGCTCCACGACGACGGCCCGCGTGCGGGCAGTGGAAGTTTACCGGTGCGTGCGCGTGCCCGGGGCTACGCTGGATCCGGGGAAGCGACGCGCGGCCTTGAAGCCCTGCCCACAGCCGCCGTGCGAGGATAGGCGGCATCTCCTCCACGACAGGTTCTCCATGACCATCCAGATCGGCGACCGCATCCCCGAAGTGGTACTCAAGTACATCGACGACGGCGTGCAGGCGGTGGACACCCCCACCCTGTTCGAGGACCGCAAGGTCGTGCTGTTCGCAGTCCCCGGCGCATTCACGCCGACCTGTTCGGAAAGGCATCTTCCTGGCTTTGTGGCTGCCTTCGCACAATTTCGCGAGCGCGGCATCGACGTCGCCTGCATGGCGGTCAACGACCCGTTCGTGATGCAGGCCTGGGGCGCGTCGCTGGATGTCCCCAAGGGGCTGCACATGCTTTCGGACGGCAATGCCGACCTCACCCGCGCGCTCGGCCTGGAGATGGATGCCACCGGCTACGGCATGGGGCTGCGCTGCAAGCGCTTCGCGCTGTATGCCGAGGACGGGATCGTGAAGCACCTGTTTGTCGAGGCCCCGGGCGAGTTCCGGGTGTCGAGCGCGGAGCACATGTTGGCGCAGCTGTCGGGGTGACGCGCAGGCTGCTGGCGGTGGTCATCACCGACATCGCTCACCGCGTCACCGCTATTCCAGTATCCGGAACTCCACCGAGGCCCAGGCGCCGGTGTCCGCCAGCGCGGTAAGCCGGTGCGTGCCTGCGTCATCGAAGCTGTGCTGGAATGCGTTGCCGCCGCGGGTGGTGGCGATCCAGCGACCATTGAGCAGCCACTGCACCGGGGCATCCGAGCCCAGCGCGCGCAGCGACACACGGATGCCGCGGCTGCTGCCGGGCGGTCGCGCGAGCGAAGCGCCGTTGGTCAGGCCTTCGATGCGCAGCTCGGCCATGTCGCGGCCGTCATCGACGCAGTCGGCAGACAGCGCAGGCGGCCGCGATGCACGACGAACGCCGGACGGCAGCCAGGGCGAAGCCAGTGCAGGCCAGCGCGCCACCGCCATCGCCTTGCGCGCATGCGGGCGCGCGCAGTCGGCCGACAGGCGCAGCCCCGTGTCCGCGTCGACGTCGAAGCGCTCCAGGCCCGCGCTCCACAGACGCGCATCGCGTTCGGCGAAGGTCGGGGGGATCGCGCCGTCGAGCACCCAGGCATCGAAGCGGCGCTGGCACAGCGCCTCGTCCTGCGCGTCGGCCGCAGTCCCCAGCGGCCAGCAGATCGCGCGTTGCTCCACGCTCGGCGGCATCGCAGGGGCGGCGCCTTCACCGCGCGCACGGGGCAGGCTGTCGACCACTTCGAACAGCAGCGGCAGCGCGGTGATCGCACCGTACTGGCCGGGCAGCGGGGTGCCGTCCGGGCGGCCGACCCAGACGCCGACGGTGTGGCGAGCGGTGCCGCCGATCGCCCAGGCGTCACGGAACCCGTAGCTGGTGCCGGTCTTCCACGACACGCGCGGACGCTGCGCGCCATCGAACATGCCCGCCTGCTCGCCCGGCCGCGGATTGGACTGCAGGATCTCGCGCACGATCCAGGCCGCGCCGGGCGACAGCAGGCGCCGCTTGATCACGTCGTCATCGGGTGTGTAGCGCACGCGGCCGGCGATGCCGTCGCGATGCAGCGCCGCATGCGCGCCGACCAGGTCCTCCAGCCGCGCGCCGGTGCCGCCGAGGATCAGCGACAGGTTCGGCGTTGCGCCGCGCGGGAACCGCAACGAGATGCCGGCATTGTCCAGGCGCGCGGCGAAGCGCGCCGGCCCGACGCGGTCGAGCAGGTCCACTGCCGGCACATTCAGTGAAAGCCGCAGCGCACTCGCCGCACCGACCGGACCGTTGAATGCCGCGTCGAAGTTGCCGGGTCGATAGCCGCCGAACGACTGCGGCGCATCGACCAGCAGGCTTTCCGAATGGATCAGTCCGTCGTCGAGCGCCATGCCGTACAGGAACGGCTTGAGCGTGGAGCCGGGCGAGCGCCAGGCGCGCACCATGTCGACATGGCCCAGCCGCGTGCGATCAAGCATGTCCAGCGAACCGACGTAGGCGCGCGCCTCCATGGTCGCGTTGTCGACCACCAGCAGGGCCGCGGAGGTGCGTTCGGGCAGGTCGGAAAAGTACGCGCCGACGCGCTCTTCGAGGGTGCGCTGCAGGTCCGCGTCGAGCGTGGAAACGATGCGCGCCTGCTGCGGATGCGCCGTGCGCAGGCGCTGGGCCAGCAGCGCCGCGGACATCGGCGCGCGCAGGCTGCGCGCGACCACCGTCTCCATCCGCGCATCGTCGACATCGTCGCGCGACCACACGCCAAGCCGCGCCAACCGTTCGAGCACCTTGTCGCGTGCCTGCTGCGCCGCTTCGGGATGGCGGTCCGGGCGCAGTCGGCTCGGCGCCTGCGGCAACACCGCCAGCAGCGCGGCCTCGGCATGCGACAGGCGCGCCGACGGCTTCCCGAGATAGGCCCAGCTGGCCGCCTCAACGCCTTCGATGGTGCCGCCGAACGGGGCGCGTTCCAGGTACAGCGAGAGGATCTGGTCCTTGTCCAGATGCGCCTCGAGCTGCAGTGCACGCAGCATCTGCACCAGCTTGCCGTACAGCGTGCGGGTGGACAGCCCGTGGTCGCGGTCGAGGATGCGCGCCACCTGCATGCTCAGCGTTGAGCCGCCGGACACGATGCGCCCGCCCGATCCCCACTGCGCCGCCGCGCGCAGCAGCGCAAACGGGTTCACGCCCGGATGCCAGCGGAACCAGCGATCCTCGTAGTTCAGCAGCGCCTGCACGTACAGCGGCGACACGGTCGCCGGCGTGGCCGGATATCGCCACACGCCTTCGGCGTCGGCGAAGGCACGCAGCGGAGTGCCATCGGCCGCAACCACCAGCGTGCTGGTATCGCGCACGCGCGGGAGCTTCGGCGGGAATGCCAGGTCCAGCACCAGCAGCGAAAGCAGCAGCGCGGCGGTGCCCCAGCGCAGCCAGGGCAGGACGCGGCGCCAGCGCCCGTGGGGGTGGCGTTCCTGGTGCGGCGAACTGGATCGCTGCGTCCGCACGTCACGGCCCCGGGAATCCGGCGTGCTTGGGCGACGGACACTTGAGCCCCCGCCTGTCATTTCGACCAAAGGGAGAAATCTGCTTTCTTCGCGTCAGACACTGGATTTCTCCCTGCGGTCGAAATGACAGGCTTCAGACTGCAGTCGAAAGACAGGCTTCCAGCAAGTCGTAGCTGCGGCTCGGGATATCGCACCCGGCGACGGCAGTGATGCCGCCCCGGCCGCATCCCCCGCACGCGGCCACCCGGTCGCGCCTACGCCACGATCACGGCTGTACCACCGTGATCGTTGCGGGCACCGCGCGGCCCACGCCGCGGATGTCGGGGCGGTACATGTCCTCGACCAGCGGCGGCGGCACCGTATAGATGCCCGGCGTGACTGCGCGCACCAGGTAGAACACGCGGGCGCTGTCGCCGCGGCGCAGATCCAGCGCGGCCACGTAGCGGTCGTCGCGGAACTCTTCGTGGCGTACGGTCGCAGCACTGTCGCGGTCGCTGATCTCGATGCCGTTGACCACCACGTCCGCCCACTGCTTCGCATCGCCCAGGTTGAAGTTCTCGATCTCCAGGCCTGCGGGCAGCAGGTCGGTCACCAGCGCGTCGCGCATCGCCACGTCGGAGGTCAGCGTCAGCGCCACGATCAACGCTTCGCCCTCCTTGAGCGGCGCCGGCGTCCATGGCTTGCCATCGGTGGTGAACAACGTGCGCGCGATCCGCACCCGGCTCTCGTCCACCTCGGGCGCGGTCACCGGCACGCCGGCGACATCGATGCTCACGAACAGCGGCGGTTCGCCCACCGGATCGAAGCGCACGCCCTTGTCCAGGGTTGAAGCGTCGTAGCTGCGCCCGACGATGCGCGCGGCCGCCACCGGCTGGCTTACGCCGCCCTCGGTGAGCGTGCCCGATACCTGCTTGCCCTGTGACGACGAGAGCGCCCGGCCCAGCCGCGCCAGCGCGATCTGCTCCTGCGTGCTCAGATACAGCCGGCCGCCGGAGCGGCGCGCGTCGAGTTCGCGGCCGATGTCGACCGCCTTCGCATCCCACGCAGGCCGGACCATGTCGCGCTCGTGGGTGAGCGCGATCATCAGCGACCGGTCGCGCAGCTCACTGCCGTAATCCCACAGGTAGCGCGGACGCTCGCCGGGCTTGTCGAACGCCTGCACGATCGCCTTCTCGCCGCGTGCCTTGTCGCCCTGCAGCGACAGCGCCAGGCCCAGGTGCGCCAGCGACAGCGCGGTCAGCGACTTGTTGCGATCGTTGTCGTACATCGCGCGCAGCGTGCCCAGCGGCGCGCGGTTGACCCGCGCCAGCACGTAGCCCGCGTGCGCCTGGTAGGCGAAGCGCAGGTGGTCGCGGTGGTCCTGGCCGTAGAACTGCTCGCCGCCCGAGAGCAGGTCTTCGCCGAGGCGCTCGAGCGCCTTCTGCAGCACCTGTTCGGGCACGTTGAAGCCGGCCTCGCGCGCGTCGAGCAGGAACTCGACGATGTACGGGGTCAACGCCGGATTGACGTAGCCGTCGCTGCCCCACATCGAGAAGTGCCCCGAGCGGACCTGCATCGAGGCCAGCCGCCCGAACGCGCCCTCCACGTACTGCCGACGTTTCGCCGCGTCCACGTCGGGGATGCCGAGCATCTTCGCCGTGGCCTCGTCCAGCTGCAGCGCCGCGTAGCCCTTGCTGGTGGTCTGCTCGGCGCAGCCGTAGGGATAGTCGAGCGCGCCACGGATGGCGCTGGCGAACGGGATCGGCGGCAGCGCGCTGACCGTGAACTGTGCCAGTACCGAGCCGGCCATCAGCCCCTGCGCCAGTGAGCCATCGAGCGTCACCGGCGCGGGCGACTGCAGTACCTGGGTGCGCGATCGCAGCACCGCCGGCCACGCAGGCCGCACCGGCAGATCGTAACGACGATCGACCTTTGCGCCATTGCCGTCCACGCGCACGCGCACCTTGGCCACTTCGTAACCGGTCCGCGCCGCCAGCGGGAAGCTGAGCGTGGTCTTGCCGTCCACCGCCAGCTCCGCGCTGCGCGTGCCCTCGCCCACGTCGAGCGGGCCGATGCCATCCACGCGCACCTCGAAGCGACCGGCCTTGCCGGTGAAGTTGGTCAGGTCCAGGGTCACCGTGGCGCGGTCGCCCGGCGCCAGTACGCGCGGCATGCTGGCCTCGGCCACGATCGGCGCGCGCGCAACGGTCTCCACGTCGCGGCTGCCGTAGGCGTCGGCCGAGTACACCAGGGTCGACACGCGCAGGGTGCCGTTGAAGTCCGGCACCTGCAGGGTGATGCGCGCGTTGCCGCTGGCGTCGAGCATCACCGGACCCGCGAACAGGTCCACCGTCTGCACCCGCGCAGTCGGCCGGCGCGCCTGCGGCATCGCCGCCAGCGCCATGTCGCCGCCGAAGCGCATCCGCGCGGTGCCGCCCTCGAAGCTCTCGATCACCCGCCCGTACACATCCCAGGCATCCACGCCGAGGCGGCGCTGGGCGAAGAAGTGCGCACGCGCATCCGGCACCGGGTAGCGGGTGATGTTGAGGATGCCGACGTCGACCGCCGACACCGTCGCATACGCCTCCTTGCCGGCCAGCTGCGGCGCGCTCAGCACCACCTGCACCGGTCCTTCGGGGAGGATCCGTTCGGGCACCTTCAGCCCGACCGCAACACGCCGCTCGCGACGGTCCATCGGCACGTGCGCCACGCCCACGGCACGTGCCGGCGTGATTTTGCTGGCCGCGCTGCCGCCACGGAACACCAATGCGGTGACGTAGACGTCGTGGCGCTCCCAGTCTTCGGTGACGGGGATCTCGAAGCTGCTACCCGCCTTCGCATCGATCTCCTGCACGTACAGCATGCGGTCGCTCTCGACCATCAGCAGGCCCTTGCCCGGATGCGGCGGCGTCACCGTCACCTTCATCCGGTCGCCGGCGCGGTAAGCCGTCTTGTCGAACGCCAGCTTGACCTTGTCCGGGCGCGCGTCGAGGCCGCGGTTGTCGTTGCCCCAGCTCCAGCCGGCGCGGAACGGATAGCGGGTGACCAGCTTGGTTTCCGGATCGAGCACGTCGATGCGGTACTCGCCCCACTCCACCGGGAAGTCCACGCGCGTCGCAGTCGCAGCTGCATCGACGCTGCGCGTCTCCACGTTCTCGAAGCGGCTGGTGTGCTCGTAGCCCCAACCGCCATCTTCGTCGTGGCGCCAGTGGTAGTCGCGATGCTCGCGCACCAGGGTGACCTGCAGGCCCTTGGCCGGGCGCGGCTTGCCATCACTGCCCACGCGCAACAGTTCGAAGCCGGGGCTGCTGTTGGCGTCGGCGCCTTCGGCATCGTCGAACAGCGGACGCACGCCGACCAGCGCCTGCGCCGGCCACAGCACGCGACGCAGCGTGCGGTTCACGCTGCGCCCGCCGGTCTCGTACAGGCTGCCCGACACCACCGCCGCGATCGGCGTGGTCGGCTTGGCTTCCTCGGGCAGCGCGATGTCCTGCTGCAGCCGGCCCTGCGCGTCGAGGGTGGCGTCGACGATGTCTTTCGCTTCCTTCGACATCTGCACGGTGGGATCGCCGAAGAACCAGCCGGGCATGCCTTCGAGCGGATGCTGCTCGACCATGACCGCCAGCCTGGCGGTGAAGCGGTTGCCCGCGGCCGGCGCGCCGTAGAGATACGCACCTGTGGCCTGCAGCTTCAGCGGCTGGCCGGGCCGGAGGATGGCCTCGGCGGCGTCCAGCTCGAGCTTCATGCGCTCGGGCAGGAACTCCTCGATGCGCAGGGTCATGCCCTGCACCGCCTCGCGGCTGGACGGGTCGGTGCGGAACTCGACCTGCCAGCGGCCGGTGGGCGCGTCGGTGGGCACTTCCTTCTCGAAGCTGTAGTAGCCCAGCGCGCCGGGCTGCAGCCGGGTCTCGAAGAACGGCTTGCCGTTGGGCTGCTTGAGCCGGACGAACAGCGTCTGCGCCTTGCCGTCCTTGGCCGCCACGGGGCGGCCGTCGTTGTCGCGCAGCAGCGCCGAGACGCGCACGGTTTCACCCGGGCGATACAGGTCGCGGCCGGACCAGGCGAACACGTCGAACCAGCTTGCCTCGCGCCCGGACACCGCGAATTCCGACAGGTCCAGCGCCGGCTGGTTGAACGGCAGCATCGCCACGTCGTTGCCGCGGCTGGCGACCAGCACGTGGCTGGCATCGATGGTGTAGTCGGCCAGGGCGTTGCCGTTAGCGTCGGTGCTGGCGCGGTAGATCGTCTCGCCGCGCGCATCGAGCACGCGCAGCTCGGCGCTGCCGACCGCCGCGCCGTCACGCAGCGAGGCGGTGTGCACGAACAGCTTGTCCTTGTAGGCGCGCGCATGCAGGCCGATGTCGCTGACGGTGAAGTACGCGGTCTCGAACTCGTCCTGGAACGACCCGGCGCGCTTCATCACCGCGAAATACAGGCCCGGCTGCTGCAGTTCGGCGATGTCCTGCAGCGGCAGGTAGGTCAGCACGCGCTCGTTGCGCTCGCCGCCCAGCACGAAGCGGTTGACGTACACCGGCTCGGCCAGCTGCGACATCGGGGTCCGGTCGTTCCAGCGATTGTCGAGCTCCCAGCTGCCGCGGCGTCCGCCGCGCTGGAATTCGGCGAAGAACTTCGGCAGCGAGCCTTCGCGCACGCGCAGGAACTCGACGTCGACCTCGGTCACGTTGACCGACACCACCGGCAGGCCGCGCGACTCCTTCGCCGGCAGCACGCTGCCCTGCGAGGCGAAGCCAACCACCGGATCGAGTTCGCCGGTGTAGACCTTTTCCTCCAGCGCCGCCGGAAGCCGGCTGCCGTCGGCAGCGGTCAGCTCGCCGGAAATGCGCAGCGTGTAATGCTGGTCGGCCTTGACGTGCGGGTAGCGCAGCACGGTGCCGGCATCGTCGAGCGTCCAGCTGCTGGGCTCGGCGACCGGTTCGGCGAAGGTGACCAGCTTGTCGAAGTCCTGCGTGCCGACCAGCGGCTGCGAGAACTCCAGCGCGATCGACAGGCCTTCGCCGGTCTGGTCGGGCCAGGCGCGCACCAGCGCAAAGCCCTCGACCTGCTCGCGCTCGGCCTGGATCGCCTCGCCGCTGACGCCCGGCAACTGCCCGGATTCGTTGCGCTGGCAGCCTGCCAGCGCCAGGAGCAGCAGCCCGAGCAGCAACAGGCCGCGACCGGCCCTGCCCACTACACGCCTTTCGACACGCGCCATCCGCCCCATACCGCCTCCTCCGTTTGTCCGTTCAGTATAGTCAGCGTCGCTTCACGCGACGCGCTGCCATGCAGCTCGGGAGTGCGCTTGTTCCCATGTCCGCCCCGCTCAATGGCTTACGCCCGCAGCACCGCTGCGCTCCCGCGCGTGACGACGCCCCCATGCGACCTGCTGCACAATCGGCCCATGTCTCCTGACCGGCCCGCTCCACGTGGCCCTGCATGGCGCGGCTGCGCAGCGGGGCTGGCGATCGCCGCCAGCCTGGCCGTGGCGGCCTGCGATGAGCGCCCGCGCGAGACCAGCGCCGACCCCGCCCCGCAGCAGGCCCAATCTCCCGTGGCCAGCGACGCGTCTCCCTTCCGGACCGCCTACGACACCCTGGCCGCGCTGCCGCCCGATGCCGAACTCAACGGCCTGCGCGCCACGGCTGCGCTGTCGCGGCTGCAGGGCCAGGTTCGACCGGGAGACCTCGCACTGGCCAAGCCTCTCGCCGGGCTGGCGCGGCATTCGCGCTCCGCGATCCGGGCGACCGCGGTTGCGCTGATCGGCGAGCTGGCGGCGGCCGACGGTGGCGCCACCCTGCCGCAAGCGGCGCGCGACGCGCTGGTGGATGCGATGGGCGATGACGAGGAGCATGTGCGCCTGGAGGCGACCCGCGCCGCCGCGCCACTGCGCGACGATGCGATTCGCGACGCCATGCTCGAACGCCTGTCCGACGCTTCATCTACGGTGCGCTTCCATGCCCTGCAGGGTTTGCATGCCTCCGGCCATCTGCAGCCCGGGAGCAACGCGCGCAGCCGCGCACTGGCGCTGCGCGAGGATCCCGATCGGCTCGTGCGCGAACTGGCGCGAAAGACCCTGGCCGACTGAACCGCCGCGACCCTGCCCCGACCCGTTCCCGGAGGAACGGGCGTGCGCTCGCCTGGATCGATCAGGCCTCGGGGTGGGCTTCCCCGCCGTCCACGGCGATTGCCGCCGGGACCGTCTCGTCCGATTGCTCCAGCGAGGCATCGACGCGCTCGATCGCCTGCAGGGTCTCGCCCTCGCCCAGGCGGATGAGGGTCACGCCCTGTGTGTTGCGGCCGACCTGCGAGATCTCGGAGGCGCGCGTGCGCACCAGGGTGCCGCCATCGGAGATCAGCAGCACCTCGTGCTGGTCCGACAGCTGGATCGCGCCGACCAGCTTGCCGTTGCGCGCCGTGGTCTGCAGCGCGATCACGCCCTGGGTGCCGCGCCCCTTCTTCGGATACTCGCCCAGCGGCGTGCGCTTGCCGTAGCCGCGTTCGCTGGCGGTGAGGATGTCGCCGTCGCCCTCGACCACCACCAGGCTGCACACCGACTCGCCCTGGGCCAGGCGGATACCGCGCACGCCGGTGGCGGTGCGGCCCATGCCGCGCACGGCAGCTTCGTCAAAACGCACCGCCTTGCCGTTGCTGGCGAACAGCATGATGTCGCGGTTGCCGTCGGTCAGCGCGGCGTTCACCAGCGCATCGCCGTCGTCGAGGTTGATCGCGATCTTGCCGCGCGCCAGGCGGTAGGCGAACTCGGTGAGCGGAGTCTTCTTGACCGTGCCGTTGCGGGTGGCGAAGAACACGAAGCGGTCGCCGTCGTATTCGCGCACCGGCACCACCGCCTGCACCTTCTCGCCTTCCTCCAGCGCGATCCAGTTGATGATCGGGCGACCGCGTGCGTTCGGCCCGGCATCGGGCAGCTGATACACCGGCAGCCAGAACACACGGCCCGCGCTGGTGAAGGTGAGCAGCGTGTCGTGCGTGTTCACCAGCCACAGCTGGTCGATGAAATCCTCGTCCTTGATCGTCGCGGCGTTGCGGCCACGGCCGCCGCGCTTCTGCGCGCGGTAGGCGGTCACCGGCTGGCGCTTGGCATAGCCCGAATGCGAGAGCGTGACCACGACATCTTCCGGCGCGATCAGGTCGAGGATGTCGAGATCCTCCTCGCTGGCGCGGATCTCGCTGCGGCGCGCGTCGTTGAACTCTTCCTTGACGTTGCGCAACTCGGTGCGGATCACCTCCAGCAGCACTTCCGGATCCTCCAGTATCTCGATCAGGCCGCGGATGGTGCCGAGCAGCAGCTTGTATTCCTCGGTCAGCTTCTCCTGCTCCAGCCCGGTCAGGCGATGCAGGCGCATCTCCAGGATCTGCTGCGCCTGGGTCTCGGTGAGCTGGTAGCCGTCGGCCAGCAGGCCCACGCCCTTGGGCAGGTCTTCTGGACGCGAGGCCTCGGCACCGGCGGCGCCCAGCAGCGCGCCGACCAGGCCCGGCTGCCACACGCGGGCGAGCATGCGTTCGCGCGCGACCTGCGGGTTGTCCGATGTCTTGATCAGCTCGATCATCTCGTCGATGTTGGCGAGCGCGACCGTCAGGCCTTCGAGGATATGGGCGCGGCTGCGCGCCTTGCGCAGCTCGAAGATCGTCCTGCGCGTGACCACCTCGCGGCGGTGGCGGACGAAGGCCTCGAGGATCTGCCTGAGGTTCAGCAGCTGCGGGCGCCCTGCGACGATCGCCACCATGTTGATGCCGAACACCGACTCCATCTGGGTCTGCTGGTAGAGGTTGTTGAGCACGACCTCGGCAGAATCGCCGCGCTTGATCTCGATGTAGATGCGCATGCCGTCCTTGTCGGACTCGTCGCGCAGCTCGCTGATGCCCTCGAGCTTCTTCTCCTTCACCAGCTCGGCGATCTTCTCGATCAGCCGCGCCTTGTTCACCTGGTAGGGGATCTCGGTGACGATGATCGACTCGCGGCCGTTGTCGGCCACTTCCACGTCCGCCTTGGCGCGGATGCGCACGCGGCCACGGCCGGTGCGATAGGCCAGATGGATGCCGCCGACGCCGTTGATGATGCCGGCGGTGGGGAAATCGGGGCCGGGGATGTATTCCATCAACCCGTCGATGTCGATCTCGGGGTTGTCGATCATCGCGATCAGTGCGTCGACCACTTCGCCCAGGTTGTGCGGCGGGATGTTGGTGGCCATGCCAACCGCAATACCGGCCGAGCCGTTGACCAGCAGGTTGGGGAAGCGCGTCGGCATCACCGACGGTTCCAGTTCCTTCTCGTCGTAGTTGGGGGTGAAATCGACGGTTTCCTTGTCGATGTCGGCCATCAGTTCGTGGGTCAGGCGCGACATGCGCGCCTCGGTGTAACGCATCGCCGCGGCGGAGTCGCCGTCGACCGAACCGAAGTTGCCCTGGCCATCGACCAGCAGGTAGCGCAGCGAGAACGGCTGGGCCATGCGCACCAGCGTGTCGTACACCGACTGGTCGCCGTGCGGATGGTACTTGCCGATGACGTCACCGACGATACGCGCCGACTTGTAGTAGGGCTTGTTGCTGTGCGCGCCAAGTTCGTTCATGGCGTGCAGCACGCGCCGGTGCACCGGCTTCAGGCCATCGCGGACGTCCGGCAGCGCGCGCCCCACGATCACGCTCATCGCGTAATCCAGGTAGCTGCGCCGCATTTCGTCTTCGAGGTTGACCGGAATGATTTCCTGCGCGAGATCGGTCATCGGGTTGCTTGCGTCCTGTGGTGCCGGGGTTCCCCGTGGCTGCAGAAGCAGCGGCCCGGAAACGTGGCGGCGGAGCCGTTTGGCTCCGCCGGAATCAGTGCCGGAATGCTACCACGATGGGCACTTTTTTTCCAGCAGATAGGCCGGAGAAACAATCACTTGCGTGAGTCTCGGGGGTCGATTTCGGGTGCAGTAGGCAGGCTGCCGCAGGCGTCGCGGTGAGACGCTGCTGATCTGGCGGCCGATCATGTCCGGCGCAGGGCAATACAAACGCTCAGCCGGTCCGTTTTCCATGGGGCACGAGACACTCCGCGACGGCCGCCCTCACCCGCCTTGGCGGCCTCGCGATGCACCGTGGTGCCGCGACCCTGCCGCCAGTACTCAGGCGCCGAACAGTGCCCGCATCGAGGCCGTATCGGGATGCGCGACGATGCCCCTCTCGGTCACGATCGCATCGATCAGCGCCGCAGGCGTCACGTCGAACACCGGGTTCCAGGCTGGCACGCCCTCGGCCACCGTGCGGGTGCCGCCGATGCCGTAGAGCTCGGCCGGGTCGCGCTCCTCGATCTCGATCAAATCGCCCGAGGCGGTGTCCATGTCCACCGTCGAGGACGGCGCGACCACCATGAACTTCGCGCCGTGGTGGCGCGCGGAGATCGCCAGCTGGTAGGTGCCGATCTTGTTGGCGGTGTCGCCATTGGCGCAGATGCGGTCGGCGCCGACGATCACCCACTGCACCGCACCGGTCTTCATCAGGTGCGCGGCGGCCGAGTCGGCGATCAGCGTCGCCGGGATGCCGTCCTGCATCAGCTCCCATGCGGTCAGGCGTGCGCCCTGCTGCCACGGCCGGGTCTCGCCGGCGAAAACCTTGCCGATCCTCCCCTCCGCCACGCCGGCGCGGATCACGCCCAGCGCGGTGCCGAAGCCGGCGGTCGCCAGCGACCCGGTGTTGCAGTGGGTCAGCACACCGCTGCCCGTCGCGATCAGCGAGGCGCCCAGCGTACCCATGGCGTGGTTGGCCGCGAGATCCTCGGTCTCGATCGCGCGGGCTTCGGCTTCCAGCGCATCGCGCCAGTCCATGCCCTCGCCCGCCTGCGCGCGCACCAGTGCCGCGCGCATGCGCGCCAGCGCCCAGGCCAGGTTGACCGCGGTGGGTCGTGCGGCGTTGAGGTGCTGCATCGCGGGCTCCAGCACGTGCGCGGCCCCGGTGGCATCGACGGCATCGGCGGCGTCGACAGCGCGCGCAGCCAGCACCACGCCCCAGGCCGCGGAAATTCCGATCGCCGGCGCGCCGCGCACCGCCAGCGAGTGGATCGCCGCGGCAACATCATCGCTGCTGCCGCACACCAGGTATTCCACCTCGAACGGCAGGCGGCGCTGGTCGAGCAGTTCCAGTGTCTCCCCGGTCCAGCGGATCGGCCGGATGCGGTCGTAGCGGGCGTAATCGATGGCGTCGGTCATCGGCGGATTGTAGCTGGCGCGTGATCAAGCCCGGCCGAAATCGAAGGCCAGCACATCTGCGATGCGCGGCGTGCCCAGCATCGCCATCAACAGGCGGTCGATACCCAGCGCCACGCCCGCACAGGCAGGCAGGCCCGAGTGCATCGCCTCGATCAGGGCTTCGTCGATCGGCGGCGCGCCGGTGCCGCGTCCGTGGCGGACCGCCACGTCGCGTACGAAGCGCTCGCGCTGCTCGCTGCCGTCCAGCAGCTCGTGATAGCCGTTGGCCAGCTCCAGCGATCCCAGGTACAGCTCGAAACGCTCGGCCACGTCGACATCGTCGCGCGCCACCACCTTCGCAAGCGCGCACTGCGCGGCCGGGTAGTCGTGCAGCACCAGCAGCTGGTTGGGCGGGAACCCCGGCTGGATGCGGTGGGTCATCAGCAGGTCGAGCCAGTCGTCGCGGCCCAGCCCGTCCGGGTCGATGTCGATGCCGCCCGAGGCCGCGCGCAGTTCCTCGATGTTGGCCGTCATCGGGTCGATGCCGAGCGTGTCGCGGTACAGCGCGCGAAAGCTGGTGCTGGCGACCGAAGCCTCGCGCCCGACCAAGGCCAGCGCCGCCTGCACAAGCTCCACCGTTTCGTCCGCGAGCCGCATGTGGTCCCAACCGACCCGGTACCACTCGAGCATCGTGAACTCGGGGTTGTGGCGGCCACCCGCCTCTCCGTCGCGGAACACGCGGCCCAGCTCATAGCAGTCGCCGATGCCGGCCGCGAGCAGGCGCTTCATCGGGAACTCGGCGGACGTGCGCAGCCAACGCGTGCGCGGCGCGCCATCGGTACGCCCGGAAAACTCGAGACAGAACGAGGCGATGTTCGGATCGGTGTTGCCGGCGCGCGAGAGGATCGGTGTTTCCACCTCGAGCACGCCGCGGCGCGCGAAGAACTCGCGGACCAGGGCGTTGACGCGCGCGCGCAGCAGCAAAGAACTGCGCGAGGCAGAGGGCGACCAGTTCATGCGCGGTGCTGCGACAGGAACCCGAGCAGTTCCGCTTCATCCCAGACCTCGATGCCCAGCTCCTGTGCCTTGGCCAGTTTGGAGCCAGCCGCCTCGCCGGCCACGACCAGATGGGTCTTTTTCGAGACGCTACCGGCGACCTTGGCGCCCAGCGCCTCGAGCCTGGCGCCGGCTTCGTCGCGGCTCATCGCGGACAGGCTTCCGGTCAACACCACGGTCTTGCCGTCGAGCGGACCGGCGGACTGCTCGATCCGGACCGGCGCAGCCTCAAGCAGTCGCCGCATCGACGCGTCTGCTGCGCGCAGCGCCGCCAGCGCGGCATCGTCAGCCAGGTATGCGGCGAGATTCTCCGCACCTGCCGTCGACAGGCCGGCACCGGTCCAGCCGCTGGCGTTGGCGCGCAGCAGCGCATCGAGCGTGCCGTAGGTTTCGGCCAGCCGCGTCGCGCTCTTGCCACCGAGCTTGTCGACCGCCAGCGCCCCGAGCAGATGGGCAAGATCGAGCCGCTCGCGCAGCGACGCCGACGGCGGTGCCTCGTCGCTGAAGCTGATCCCTGCCGCGAGCAGCGCATCGACCGCCTCGACATTGCCGGGCTGTTCGAAAAACGTGGCGATCGACCGCGCCACTTCGCCGCCGATGTCGGGCAGCGCCTGCAGCAGCACCGCCGGCGTGTTGCGCACGAAATCCAGCGATCCCAGCCACTGCGCCAACGACTTGGCCGTCGTTTCGCCCAGGTGCGGGATGCCGAGCGCGAACAGGAAGCGCGGCAGCGTGGTCGCCTTGCTGGCCGCGATGCCGGCAACCAGGTTCTCGGCCCAGCGCGTGGCGAGCTTGCCCGACGTGTCGACCGCCAGATGCGCACGCAGGAAGGCCGCGTGCTTCCACTCGCGCGCCTCGTCGGCGAGCACGGCAAGACCCTCGGCGTCGAGGGTCAGCGCGCCGCGACTGTCGGCGACCGTCTGGACCAGGTCGGCGGCGGTGGCGGCATCGAGCGCGGCCTTCATCCGCACCAGGTCCTCGACGGTCAGCGCGTAGATCTCGGCCGGCGAATGCACGAAACCGAATTCGACCAGCGCCTCGGCCTGGCGATCGCCGAGCCCTTCGATATCCATTGCACGGCGCGAGGCGAAGTGGCGCACGGCTTCCTTGCGCTGCGCCGGGCAGGACAGCCCGCCGCTGCAGCGCCATGCGGCTGCGCCCTCTTCGCGGACCAGCTCCGATCCGCAGACCGGGCAGTCGGGCGGCATCGTCCATGGCACTGCACCGGCGGGGCGGTGTTCCTCGATCACGCGCACGATTTCCGGGATCACGTCGCCGGCGCGGCGCACGATGACGGTATCGCCCTCGCGCACGTCCAGCCGCGCGATCTGGTCTGCGTTGTGCAGGGTGGCGTTGGTGACGGTGACGCCTGCCACCTGCACCGGCTCGAGCCGCGCGACCGGCGTGATCGCGCCGGTGCGGCCGACCTGGACCTCGATCGCGCGCAGCACGGTGGACTGTTCCTGCGCCGGATACTTGTGCGCCAGCGCCCAGCGCGGCGCGCGCGAGACGAAACCCATCTCGCGCTGCTGGTCGTAGTCATCGAGCTTGTAGACCACGCCGTCGATGTCGTAGGCCAGCGTGTCGCGCAGCTCGCCGATCCGGCGGAAGTACGCGATCAGGCCGTCGAATCCCGTCGCGGTGTCCACTTCGGCCGCCACCGGGAAACCGAACTGGCGCAACGCCGCCAAGGTCTGCGAATGGGTCTCCGGCAGTTCCAGCCCACGCACTTCGCCCACGCCATAGGCGAAGAACGCCAGCGGGCGACGCCGCGTGACCGCCGGATCGAGCTGGCGCAGCGACCCCGCCGCACCGTTGCGCGGATTGGCCAGCAGCTTCTCGTTGCGCTCCAGCGCCTGCGCGTTCCAGGCCTCGAAGGCCTTGCGCGGCATGTAGATCTCGCCGCGCACTTCCAGCACAGCCGGCGACGGCGCCTTGCCCGGCCGCAGCCGCAGCGGCACGGCGCGCACCTGGCGCAGGTTCGCGGTGACGTTCTCGCCGGTCGCCCCGTCGCCGCGCGTGGCGCCCTGCACGAACACGCCGTCCTCGTAGCGCAAGCTGATCGCAAGCCCGTCCAGCTTGGGTTCGACCGAAAACACCGGCGCACTGATGCCCAGGCGCTGCTCGATGCGACGCTCGAAATCGGCGACCTCGGCATAGCGCGTGCGGTCGTCGGCGTCATCGGCAACGCCGGCGGACTCGAAGGCGTTGGCCAGCGAGAGCATCGGGATTGCGTGCGCGACCTCGGGGAAGCCGCCGTCCGGGCGCGTGCCGACGGTGCGGGTCGGCGAGTCGGCGGCGGCGAGTTCGGGATGCGCCAGTTCGAGCGCTTCGAGTTCGCGCATCAGCGCGTCGTATTCGGCGTCCGGGATCGACGGATCGTCGAGCACGTAATAGCGATGGTTGGCGTCTTCGATGCGGGCGCGCAGCTCGGCGGCACGGGCGATGGCGGCGGGATCGGGCATGTGGGAATTGTAGGACGCTGCGTCCGGTTTGGCTGGCGATAAGGCGGTATTGGAAGCTTCTCCGCTGACCGCACAGCGAACTGACGGGTTTGCCGGCGAGGCGACCTGACGGGTGTGCGGCGGCGATGCGACCTGATGGGCCTCGCCGCAACCGGCAGGCTTCCTCCGCGAATGTCCCCCGGCGTCCGCCTGGCGGCGGACGCCTCCTCCTTGATTTCGCTGCGGAAGCCTGCCGGCCGCGACGAGGCTCGGCTTGCGGATGCTTTGTCGGGCGTGGGTGCCTGCAACGCGGTACCGCCACGTCCCTGCGGGTCTGCGTTGGGTGCGGGCCACCACACATGTCTGCTGCAAGGACTGGCTACGGCACCCGCCGGTTCCGCGCCCGATTCGCCCACCACCGTCTATCAGATGGCGACCCCAAGATCAGGCGACCGCCTGGCGACTCCGAAGGCGAGCCCCGCCGCGACCGGTGGGCCTTCGCAGCAAAATCAAGGAGGAGGGAATCCGCCGGCAGGCGGATTCCGGGGGACATTTGCGGAGAAGGCCCGCCGGTTGCGGCGGGGCCCTTACGCCGCGCTGCAAGCCGACGAAGGCCAATGCAAGTGTGGCAGGCGCCCGACAGCGGCCTACCAGCGCGGGCTGCGCGTCACCGGCGGTGCCTCGTGTTCGCGGTCCCAGGCGCGCAGCTCATCGCGCAGGCCGGCGATGCGCTGGCGGCCCAGCGCGTTGCGCGACTCGTCCAGCAGCACGCCGTCGAGCAGTTCGGCCATGCGCTGCGCGGCCGGCAGCATCGCGTCCCAGGCATCGAGTGCGCTCACCGGTGCCGGCAGGGTCAGGAAGAAGGCGATCGCCGGGGTTTCCAGCGACTGGATCCCCGACATCTCGAAACTGCCCGGCTTGCGGATGTTGGCCACGCTGAAGATCGGGCC
This sequence comes from Luteimonas sp. A482, assembly GCF_054072655.1. NCBI lineage: Bacteria > Pseudomonadati > Pseudomonadota > Gammaproteobacteria > Lysobacterales > Lysobacteraceae > Luteimonas > Luteimonas sp. A482. The sequence goes on along the minus strand of NZ_JBSVRO010000001.1, from coordinate 1,371,097 downwards.
GCGCTCCGGGTGGCTCTCCACCAGCCGGTGGAACACGTTCATGTGGCCATAGGTGAGGCCGGCCTTTTCCGCGGCGACCACGATGTCCGGACCGCGCAGCACCTGCTCGGTGCGCGCGGCGACATAGAGGGTCACGATCTTGTCGAAGTCCTCGCTGACGCGCTTGCCCAGCTCGCTGTTGGGCGAGGCTGCGCCGACGCTGTCGTCGAGCAGCTCCATCTCCGTCTGCACCACGTCCTCGCCGGCGCCATCGGTGGCGGCGAGCTCGCGCTCGATCTGCGCGCCCAGCGTGGGCTCCATCCGTGCGCCGTCGGCGTCACGCTCCCCGCGCGGCAGGCGGCGACCCTGCCCCTGGCCCTTGCGCGGGCGGGTGCCGAAGTACCAGATCGCGACCAGCAGGATCAGGCCTGCGACCAGGATGCCAATACGCAGTTCGGTCATGCATGTCCTCCGGGACTCGTGCGGGGCCTCACGCGGCGCCAACCAGGCGTGCGGCCTCGGCCAGGTCGACCGACACCAGCCGGCTGACGCCGGGCTCGCGCATGGTAACGCCGCTGAGCTGCTGCGCGGCTTCCATGGTGGCCTTGTTGTGGGTCACGAACAGGAACTGCACCTGCTCGCTCATTTCCGAAACCAGGGCGGTGAAGCGCCCGACGTTGGCCTCGTCCAGCGGTGCGTCGACCTCGTCGAGCAGGCAGAACGGCGCCGGGTTGAGCTGGAAGATCGCGAACACCAGCGCCACTGCCGTCATCGCCTTCTCGCCGCCCGACAGCAGCGAGATGTTGCTCACGCGCTTGCCCGGCGGGCGCGCCATGATCGCCACGCCGGTATCGAGCAGGTCCTCGCCGGTGAGTTCGAGATAGGCATGGCCACCGCCGAACAGGCGCGGATAAATCTCCTGCACGCCGGAGTTGACGCGGTCGAAGGTGTCCTTGAAGCGACCGCGGGTCTCGCGGTCGATCTTGCGGATCGCCTCTTCCAGCGTGTCCAGCGCGGTGGTCAGGTCGGCGTCCTGCGCGTCGAGGTAGTCCTTGCGCTGCGCGGCCTCGGCGTGTTCCTGGATCGCGGCGAGGTTGACCGGCTCGAGCCGGCGCAGCTTGCCGTCGAAGTCGGTGACCATCTTTTCCCAGGCGGGCGCGGTCGCCTCCTCCGGCAGGCCGGCGATGGTCTCGTCCATCACGAAACCGGCCTCGGACACGGCGGCGGCCAACTGCCCGGCCCGGATGTCCAGCGCCTGCTGGTCGAGGCGACGCTGGGCAATCGCCTCGCGCTGGGCCAGCGCCTGTTGCTCGCGCTCGTGGCGGGTACGCTCGAAGCTGCGCAGGTCGTTGTCGACGCCCTCCAGCGCCGAGCGTGCGGCGCCCAGGTCCCTGTCCGCGACCACGCGCTGCTCCAGTGCCCCCTGCCGCTGCGCTTCCAGCTCGACCACTGGGGCATCGCCCTGCGACAGCTGCGCGGCCAGTTCGCCCAGGCGCGCGTCGAGCTGGCCGCGCTGGCCACCCATGCGTTGCAGCGCCTGGGTCAGGGCCAGCACCTGGGCGCGCTGCGACTCCAGGGTGAGCGCCAGCGCGTGCGCGCTGTCGCGGGTCTCGCGGGCGGCGGCACGGGCGGCGTCGCGCGCTTCGCCCAGGCTGCGGCGCTCGGCCTCCAGGGCGTTGCGCGCGCCTTCGAGTTCGGCCATCAGGCCGACTGCATCCTCGAGCCTTGAGCGCGCCTCGCGCGTCTGCTGCGCGTTGCCGTCGCTGGTTTCGACCAGTTGCTCGAGCTCGGCCTCGATCTTGTCGATGCGCGCACGTGCGTTGTCGACCCGGCCCTGCTGGCCCTGCAGCTGGCCGGCGAGCTCGGATGCGCTGCGGTGCGCCGCGTACAGCTGGCGCTGCGCATCCTCGCGCTGCTGCTCGGCCTGCAGCAGGCGCTCGCGCCCGGCAGCCAGCGCGGCTTCCAGCTCGTGTTCGCGCGCCTGCAGTTGTTCGATCGTCGCGCGCAACTGCTTGATCTCGCGCTCGCGCAGCAGCGCGCCCTGCTTGGCCGCGCCGGAGCGCACCACGCGCACCCAGCCGCTGCCCAGCCGCTCGCCGCCGCGGGTGATCACCGAGTCGCCCGGGTCCAGCCGCGCCTGCAGTGCGACGCCCTCGGCCAGCGTCTCGGCCACGTGCAGGCGGCCGAGCATGCGCCGGATCGCGAGCGGGCCCTGCACCTTCGCGGCCAGGGAAGTCGGGGCGAAATCGGCATCGCCGGGCTGCGATGCGACCAGCGCCAGGCGCCCGTCGCCCAGGTCCGACAGCGCTTCCACCAGCGCCTCCGGCGCCTCGACCAGCACGCCCTCGATCAGTTGCCCGAGCGCGCCCTCGACCGCGTTCTCCCAGCCCGGTTCGACGCTGAGCTGCTCGCCCACGCGCGTGGCCGAATCCAGCCCGTGGCGACGCAGCCATTCCACCGCCGCGCCCTGCTCCTGGCCGAGTGCGGCGTGCTGCAGCGTCTCCAGCGAGGACAGGCGACCACGCGCTTCCTGCGCCTGCTTGCGCAGGCCCGACAGCTCGTCCTGGCTGGCGCGCTGCTGGTCCTGCAGGTCCAGCGCGGCCTGCTTGCGGGCCTCGAGCCCTTCGTTGAGGCCGTCGAGCGCCGCCTTCTGTTCCTCGTGGCGCAGGGCGATGGTTTCGAAAGCTTCCGACAGTGCGCCCAGGTCAAGCGCGCCGCGCTCGGCGAGCAGCTGGCTGCGGCGGCGGTCGGCTTCCAGCGCCTGCCGGTCCAGATAGTCCACGCGGGTGCGCTCGACATCGCCGCTGCGCGAGGCCTCGCTCTGTTCGCGGTTGTGCGCGTCCCAGCGCTGCTGCCAGTCGGCCAGCGCGTCCTCGGCGGTGCGCAGCGCCTCCTGGCGGACCTCGTCACCTTCGCGCAGGGCCTCCAGCTGCGGTTCGGCGTCGGCGATTGCCGACTGCAGCACCTCCAGGCGCGACTCGTCGCCGCCGATGTGGACGCCGATCTCTTCCAGCGCCAGGCGGGTTTCCTCGCGCGCCTTGTGCAGGCGCTGGGCCATTTCGTGCTGGTGCGCGATCTGCTGTTCGACCCGCGCCAGGGTGCCGCCAACCTCGTAGTTCGCGGCCTGGGCGCGGCTGAGCGCGGTGCTGGCCTCGTCGCGGCGGACGCGGCCGGTTTCCAGTTCGCGCTCGGCCTCGCGCTGCTCGGCGATCAGCTGCTGCAGGCGCGTTTCCTCCTGCGACAGTCCCTCGCGCAGGGCCTGCAGCTCGGCATCCAGGGCACGGAACTCGAGCGCCTTCCACTGCGCATCGCGGATCTTGCGTTCGGCCTGGATCGCGGTGTACTGCTCGGCCTGCTTCGCCTGCCGCGCCAGGTGCTGCAACTGCTTGCCCACCTCCTCGCGCAGGTCGCTGAGGCGGTCGAGATTCTCGCGCGTGTGGCGGATGCGGGTTTCGGTTTCCTTGCGCCGCTCCTTGTACTTGGAGATGCCGGCCGCCTCCTCGAGGTAGACGCGCAGCTCTTCGGGCTTGGCGTCGATCACCTGCGAGATCATGCCCTGCTCGATGATCGAGTAACTGCGCGGCCCAAGCCCCGTGCCCAGGAACAGGTCGGTGATGTCGCGGCGGCGGCAGCGGGCGCCGTTGAGGTAGTAGCTGCTCTGGCCATCGCGGCTGACCGTGCGCTTGACCGAGATCTCGTTGAACGCGGCGTATTCCCCGCCAATCGCGTGGTCGGAGTTGTCGAACACCAGCTCGACCATCGCCTGCGAGACGGGCTTGCGCGAGGTGGACCCGGCGAAGATCACGTCGGTCAGCGAGTCGCCGCGCAGGCGGCTGGCCGAGCTTTCGCCCATCACCCAGCGCACCGCGTCGATGATGTTGGACTTGCCGCAGCCGTTCGGGCCCACCACCCCCGTCATGTTGGTCGGCAGGTGCAGCGTGGTGGGATCGACGAAGGATTTGAAACCGGCGAGCTTGATCGTGGACAGGCGCATGCGGCGTTCGGTGGCCCCGGCCGCCCCCGCTGGGCGCGGCCCTGTGAGTCTTGCAAGAGATTAGGAATGACGCTCAAGTCATTGAATGGACTGGAGTCAAGCCGACCCCGCGTCACATTCCGACCGGTGAGTATAACGACCGGCACCGCCCCCCGTCGCGGCTCGCGGACCGGCCCCGCCGCTCAGGCCGCGGCTTCGGCCAGGCGCTCGAGGAAGCCCCGGCACCAGGCGTGGATGTCGTAGCCGGTAATCGGTCGCATCATCGATTCCCAGCGCTCGCGGCGCTCGGCCAGCGGCATCGCGGCGGCCCTGGCGATGGCATCGGCCACGCCGTCCAGGTCGTAGGGGTTCACCAGCAGGGCGGCGTCGAGTTCGGCCGCGGCACCGGCCAGCATCGACAGCACCAGCACGCCCGGGTCGTCCGGGTCCTGGGCGGCGACGTACTCCTTGGCGACCAGGTTCATGCCGTCGCGCAGCGGCGTCACCAGACCCATCGAGGCCAGGCGGTAGAAGCCGGTCAGGGTGGCGTGCGGGAAGTTGCGGTTGACGTAGCGCAGCGGGGTCCAGTCGGGCGCGGCATGGGTGCCGTTGATGTGGCCGGAAATGCCCTCGAGCTGGTCGCGCAGGTGCTGGTACTCGGCGACTTCGCCGCGCGAGACCGGTGCGATCTGCAGGAAGGTCAGCTGGCCGCGTTGGGCCGGATGGCGCTCGATGAAGCGGCCGAACGCACGGAATCGTTCGGGCAGGCCCTTGGAGTAGTCGAGCCGGTCGACGCCGATGGCGAGCTTGCGGCCGCTCAGGCTGTCGCGCAGCGCGCGCACCGCGGCCTTGTTGACCGCGGAAGCGGACTGCTGGGCGATGCGCCTGGCGTCGATGCCGATCGGGAACGCGCCGACCGCCACCCTGCCGCCGCCGGGCAGCGTCACCGCGCCGTCGGCCTCGATCGTGGCGCCGCCGAAGATGCGCGCATAGGTGCGGAAACGGTCGGCATCGCGTGCGGTCTGGAACCCGACCAGGTCGTACGCGTAGAACGTGCCGAACAGGCGCCCGTGTTCGGGCAGCGCCGAGACCAGATCGGCCGAGGGCATCGGCACGTGCAGGAAGAAGCCGATCCGGCAGCGCACCCCGCGCTCGCGCAGCATCGCCGCCAGCGGGATCAGGTGGTAGTCGTGGATCCACAGCACGTCGTCGTCTTTCAGCTGCGGGGCCAGTTTGTCCGCGAACAGGAGGTTGACGCGGCGGTAGCCGGCGCGGGTTTCGCGGGCGTAGTCGACCAGGTCCAGGCGCGAGTGCAGCAGCGGCCACAGGGTGCGGTTGGCGAAGCCGTTGTAGTAGGCGTCGTGGTCGGCGCGGTTGAGGTCCATGGTGACGTAGCGCACGTCGCCGGCCACCTGCTCGTGCAGGCGCCCGCTGTCCTCGCGCACCACCTTTCCGCTCCAGCCGAACCAGAGCCCGCCGTGCGTGCCCAGCGCCGCTTCCAGCCCGACCGCGAGGCCGCCGGCGCGGTTCTCGCCCGGCAGGGCCACCCGGTTGGACACCACGACCAGACGACTCATGAGGCCTCCTGCCAGCTCCGTGACAGCCGCATCGCGGCGATGATCAGGCCCACGTGCGAGTAGGTCTGCGGGAAGTTGCCCCAGGCCTGGCCGTCATCGATGGCCAGGTCTTCCGACAGCAGCCCGAGGTGGTTGCGCCGCGCCAGCAGCCGCTCGAACATCGCACGCGCCTCGTCGGCGCGCCCGGTCGCGGCCAGCGCGTCGATGTACCAGAAGGTGCAGATGGTGAAGCTGGTTTCGGGTTCGCCGAAATCGTCCGGCGCGACATAGCGGAACAGCACGTCGCCGCGGCGCAGGTCGCGGCCGATGGCATCGACCGTGGCGACGTAGCGCGGGTCCTCCGGCGCCAGGAACCCGATGTCGGCCAGCAGCAGCAGGGATGCGTCGAGGTAGTCGCTGTCGAACGAGGCGCTGAAGTGGTTGGCCGCGGGCCGCCACGCGCGCTCGATCACCGTGGCGTGGATGGCGTCCGCGCGCTGCCGCCAATAGGCCGCGCGCTCGGCCAGTCCCAGCTGGCCGGCAATCTTGCCAAGGCGGTCGCAGGCGGCCCAGCACATCGCGGCCGTGTAGGTATGCACCTCGGCGCGGCCGCGGAACTCCCACAGGCCGGCGTCCGGGTGGTCGTGCAGCGCCCAGGCACGCTCGCCCAGCGGTTCGAGCCGTTCGAATGCCGAGGCGTCGCCCGGATGCGACAGGCGCTGGTCGAAGAACAGCTGGGTCGAGGCCAGCACCACGCTGCCGTAGACGTCGTGCTGCTTCTGCACCCAGGCCAGGTTGCCGCGCCGCACCGGCCCCATGCCGCGATAGCCGGCCAGGCTCTCGACCTCGGCCTCTTCGAGTTCTTCTGTGAAGTCGATGCCGTACAGCGGCTGCAGGGTGCCGTCGTGGGTGGCGATGTTGTAGATGTAGCGCAGGAACTCTTCCATGCTGCGCGTCGCGCCCAGCCGGTTGAGCGCGCGTACCACGAAGGCCGCGTCGCGCAGCCAGCAGTAGCGGTAGTCCCAGTTGCGCGTGCTGCCGGGGGCTTCCGGGATGGACGTGGTCATCGCTGCGATGATCGCGCCGCTGTCCTCGTACTGGCACAGCTTGAGCGTGATCGCGCTGCGGATCACCGCCTGCTGCCAGTCCAGCGGGATCGACAGGTAGCGCACCCATTCGCGCCAGTAAGATTCGGTGCGGCCGATGGCCTCTTCCACGTAGCCGGAGATCGAACGCTGCAGCGGCTCGTCCGGACCGAACACCAGGTGCATGGTCTGGTTGAGCACGAAGACGGTCTGCTCGCGCACGAACCGGATTGGCACGTCCGTGGTCATCCGCAGGGTGAAGCCCGGCAGCAGCCAGCGCATGTGGTTGCTGCCCCAGGTCGACTCGGGCACGCGCGCGCCCCAGTCGGCAAGCGGCCGCACCCGCACCCGCACCCGCGGACTCCCGGCCAGCGGCGTGATCCTGCGGATGATCGAGACCGGCCGGTAGATGCGGCCGCTCTGCTTCCAGCGCGGGGCGAAGTCCAGCACCTCCACCGCGCCGCCGTGGCGGTCGTAAAGCACGGTGCGCAGCACCGCGGTATTGGTGATGTAGTGCTGTTCGTTGCGCTCGTAATCCTCCAGCTCGACCGCAAGGTCGCCGCCCTCGTGGTCGCGTGGCGACAGCAGCGCGCAGAATGCGGGGTCGCCATCGAATGCCGGCAGGCAGCTCCACACCACGCGGGCTTCGCGGTCGACCAGGGCGCCGAAGCTGCCGTTGCCAATCACGCCCAGGTCCAGCGTCTGCTGCATCGTTCCTCCTCCGCTCAAGCGACTGCTCCCAGCCATGCGTGCACCGCTGCGATGTCGGGCAGCCCGCAGCGTGCGTCGGTGCCGCCGCGTTCGCCGACCAGCACGCCCAGGCCGCCGTGCGCGTTGACCGCGCGGAAGCCATGTTCGTCGGTCAGGTCGTCGCCGACGAACACCGGCTGGCGCCCGCGGAACGGCGCCTCGTCCAGGAACGCGTCGATGGCGCCGCCCTTGTCGGCGTGGCGCGGGCGCAGTTCAACCACCATGTTGCCCGGCTGCAGGTGGTAGCCGGGCAGTCGCTCCACGGCGCGCGCGGCAAACGCCTGCAGCGCGAGCGCGGCATCGGGCGCGGCGCGCCAGTGCAGGGCCATCGCCTCGCCCTTGTCCTCGACCAGGGCGCCCGGCCAGCGCGTCACGAACTCGAGTGCCTGCAGCTTGATCGCCTCCAGCTCGCCAGGCGGACCCGGCATGTCGGCCAGCACTTCGCCGGCGCGCCGCCGCTGCAGCCCGTGCAGCCCGGCCGCCGCCAGCCGCAGCGGCGCGAACATACGGTCGAGCATTTCCACGCGACGCCCGCTGACCAGCGCGATCGCGCCATCCATCGCCATCGACAGCGCCTGCAGGCGCGGGACAAGGTACGGGGACACGTACACCTGCTCCGGATCGTCCGCGAACGGCACCAGGGTGCCGTCGACGTCGAGGAACAACGCCCAGCGGTCGCACAGGGGAGGTGGCGGCGGCAAGATGGGGGGGCCGTCGGACATCATTCCCATATCATGGCCCGGATCGCGCAACCGCGGCATGAAGGTGCCGTCACCGGGGCGCCAGGGCGACGCCGTCGACGGGATCGAACCAGTGCAATTGCGTTGATGCGAAGCGCAACCACAGGGTGCTCCCCGGCGCCGGCAGTTCCTCGGGCAGCAGGCGCGCGACCAGCGCCTGGGCACCGAGGCGAAGATACGCATGCACGTCGCTGCCCACCGGTTCGACCACGTCGACGATCGCGGCGAATCCCTGGTCCGCATCGGCGCGCAGCAGGTGCTCGGGACGCACGCCGAGCTGCAGCTCGCGCCCTTCCAGGTCTGGCTCGATGTCCGCATCCCCGGGCAAGGCCAGGCGCGTGCCGTCGGCCAGCAGCAGTCGCCAGCCATCCTCGCGCAGCAGCGTCCCGCGCAGGATGTTCATCGCCGGGCTGCCGAGGAAGGTGGCGACGAACAGGTTGGCCGGCTGCCGGTACAGCGCCATCGGCGTGTCGATCTGCTGGACCAGCCCGTCCTTCATCACCACGATGCGCTGGCCCAGCGTCATCGCCTCGACCTGGTCGTGCGTGACATAGAGCATGGTCGTGCCCAGCTGTCGGTGCAGCCTGGCGATCTGAACCCGCATGTCGGCACGCAGCCGGGCATCGAGGTTGGACAGTGGCTCGTCGAGCAGGAACACCTTCGGCTGCCGCACCAGCGCGCGGCCGAGAGCAACGCGCTGGCGCTGGCCGCCCGACAGCTGCGCCGGCCGCCGCGACAGCAGCCCGTCGAGTTCGAGCATCCGCGCTGCATCGCCGACCCGGGCCGCGACCGCATCCGCCGGCATCCGGCGCAGCTTCAGCGCGAAGCCGAGGTTCTCGGCCACGGTCATGTGCGGATACAGCGCGTAGCTCTGGAACACCATCGCGATATCGCGTTCGCCCGGCGCGAGATCGTTCACCACCCTTCCGCCGATGCGCAGCGTGCCGGCGCTGATCTCCTCCAGCCCGGCCACCATGCGCAACAGGGTGCTCTTGCCGCAGCCCGACGGCCCGACCAGCACCAGCAGTTCGCCGTCGGCGACATCGAAGCTGGCACCGGCCACACCGACGTGGCCGTTCGGGTACTGCTTGCGCAGCTTGTCCAGTTGCACCTGCGCCACTCGTTCCTCCCGGCCTGATGTCCATTGCCCGCTGCGTCATGCGCGTCGACACGCCGCAGTGTTTTCGTCCGCGTCGCAGGGCCACTTCGACACCGCGATCGGGCGATTGCGCTACTCTCGCAATGTAAGCGTTTTCACGCCGCGCAGGCCACAACCGCAGGACGCCGCACCCCGATGAGTTCCAGCCCCGCCCAGGATTTCCGCTTCCCGCCCGGCTTCCTCTGGGGCGCCGCCACCGCCGCCCACCAGATCGAAGGCTCGCCCCTGGCCGACGGTGCCGGCCCCAGCATCTGGACCCGCTTCGCGCATACGCCCGGCATGACCCTCAATGGCGATACCGGCGACGTCGCCTGCGACCACTACCATCGCTGGAAGGACGACGTGTGCCTGATGCGCGAACTGGGCCTGCAGGCATACCGCTTCAGCGTGTCCTGGTCGCGGATCCTGCCCGAGGGCACCGGCCGGGTGAACCAGGCCGGCCTCGACTTCTACTCGCGCCTGGTCGACGAGCTGCTGGAAAACGGCATCGAACCGCTGCTCACCCTCTTCCACTGGGACCTGCCGGCCGCGCTCGACGATCGCGGCGGCTGGCTCAACCGCGACAGCGCGGACTGGTTCGCCGAATACGGAACCACGCTGTATCGCGCGCTCGACGGCCGGGTCAAGAAGTGGGCGACGATCAACGAGCCCTGGGTGGTCACCGACGGCGGCTATCTGCATGGCGCGCTTGCGCCGGGACACCGCAGCCGCTTCGAGGCGCCGATCGCCGCGCACAACCTGATGCGCGCGCACGGCGCCGCGGTGCAGGCCTATCGCGCCGAGGGCGCGCACGAGATCGGGCTGGTGGTGAACATCGAGCCCAAGTACCCGGCCAGCGATTCGGCCGAGGACGTCGCAGCCGCCCGCCGTGCGCATGCGTACATGAACGAGCAGTTCCTGCATCCGGCCCTGCTCGGCCGCTACCCGCCCGAACTCAAGGAGATCTTCGGCGAGGCCTGGCCCGAGTTTCCGCAGGACGATTTCAGGCTGATCACCCAGCCGCTCGATTTCGTCGGCATCAACTACTACACGCGCAGCGTCACCGAGGCCAACGACAGCTACCCGCTCAAGGCCGGTGCGGTGCGCCAGCCGCGCGGCACCTATACCGAAACCGGCTGGGAAGTATTCCCGCAGGGCCTGACCGACCTGCTGCTGTGGTTCAAGCAGACCTACGGCGACCTGCCCGTCTACATCACCGAGAACGGCGCCGCGTTCTTCGACCCGCCCGTGGCCGACGCAGGACGCGTGCGCGACCCGCTGCGAATTGATTACTTGCGAAAGCATCTGACCGCGATCCACGACGCGATCGCAGCCGGCGTGGATATCCGCGGCTACATGGCGTGGTCGCTGCTGGACAATCTGGAGTGGTCGCTGGGCTATTCGAAGCGGTTCGGTATCATCCACGTGGACTACGGGACGCTCGAGCGCACCCCGAAGGACAGCGCCCGCTGGTACTCTGGCATCATTCGGAGCCACGGGCGTGGCCTGTCCGAACCCCTTCCCTACTGATCGCAATGCGGGCGTCAATGCACGACTCACTCCTGTTGTTCGGCGCCACCGGCGACCTGGCCCAGCGCTACCTGTTCCCCTCCCTGCTGCACCTGCTGCGCGACCGGCTGCTGCCGGATGATTTCCGCGTGGTCGCCATCGGCCGCACGCCGCACGATGACGACGGCTTCCGCGCCTGGCTGCGCGAACGCATCGGCGGCGACGCGCGCAGCAACGGCGCGCTCGACAACCTGCTTGGCCGCATCCACTACCACCCGCTCAACCTCAACGACGTCGAGGGCATGGCGGCGACGCTGTCGCGCTATGCCGACCGTCCCGCGGTGAGCTACCTGTCGACGCCGCCGAACCTGTTCGAGTCCGCCTGCCTGGGCCTGAAGGCCGCAGGCCTGCTCGAGCCGCCCTCGCGCCTGGTGCTTGAGAAGCCGATCGGCCACGACCTGGCCTCGGCACGCGAGATCGATGCCACGCTCAAGTCGGCGCTGGACGAATCGCGGATCTTCCGCATCGACCATTACCTGGGCAAGGCGCCGGTGCAGAACCTGCTGGCGCTGCGCTTCGGCAACACCCTGCTCGAGGCGGTGTGGGACAACCGCTGCATCGAGTCGGTCGACATCCTGGTTGCCGAGACCGCCGGCGTGGACGGGCGCGAGGGCTACTACGCCGACTACGGCGCGCTGCGCGACATGGTGCAGAACCACATGCTGCAGCTGCTGGCACTGATCGCGATGGAGCCGCCGGCCGCGCTCGATGCCGACAGCATCCGCGACGAGAAGCGCAAGGTGCTGCGTGCGCTGCGCCCGATGACCGCCACCGATGCCGCCACCGACAGCATCCGCGGCCGCTACACGGCGGGCGTGGTGGACGGCTCGGCTGCGAAAGGTTTTTTGGCTGACAGCGCTGTCGAAACCTTTGTCGGACTGCGCGCATGGATCGACAACTGGCGCTGGGCCGGCGTTCCGTTCCGGCTGGTGACGGGCAAGCGCATGCCGTCGCGGACCACCGAGGTGCTGGTGAACTTCAAGCCGGTCACGCACTGGGTGTTCGACCGCCCGGACCGCGAGCAGGCGCGCCCCAACAGCCTGCGCATGCGCCTGCAGCCGGAGGAAACCATCGAGCTGGGCCTGATGGGCTCGCTGGCCGCGCCCGAATGGGGCGCGACCGAGCTGCTGCCGATGTCGCTGGACCTGGCCTTGCTGCCGCCCAAGCGCCGCATCGCCTACGAGCGCCTGATGATCGACGCGCTCAAGGGCGACCAGACCCTGTTCGTGCGCGACGACGAAGTCGAGGCGCAGTGGCGCTGGATCGACAGCATCAGCGCCGCCTGGAAGGAAGCCGGCACGCCGGTGCAGGACTATCCGGCCGGCTCCTGGGGCCCCGCCGGCGCCGCGGGCTTCCTGCCGCGCACCGTCGGCAAGGCCGGCAGCCGCGGATGAGCGCCCAGGCCCGGATCCTGCTGGCGGACATCGGCGGCACCAACGCCCGCTTCGCCCTGGCCGACCCGTCGGCGGACGCGCCGCTGCTGACCGACAGCGTGCAGCGCTTCGCCGTCGCCGACTTTCCCTCGCTGGCCGATACCGCGCGCCACTATCTGGTCGAGACCGGACAGATCGATGCGGGCATCCGCCACGGCGTGTTCGCCGTGGCCGGCCGGGTCGACGGCGACGAAGCACGCATCACCAACCATCCATGGGTGATCTGCCGGCGCCGTACGCTGGCGCAGCTGGAGTTCGACCGGGTCAGCCTGGTCAACGATTTCGCAGCGCAGGCGATGGCGATCCCGCTGCTGCAGGCCAGCGACGTGGTGGCGATCGGCGGCGCGAGCTGGACGCCGGAGCGCAATCCGCACAATCGCACCTACGCCATCCTCGGCCCCGGCACGGGCCTGGGCGTGGGCGCGCTGATGATCCGCGAGGGCCGCCATTTCCCGCTCGAGACCGAGGGCGGGCACGCCAGCTTCCCGCCCGGCACGCCGGAAGAACTCGCGATCCTCGAACGGCTGTCGGCGCAGTTCGGGCGCGTGTCCAATGAACGCCTGATCTGCGGCCCGGGCCTGGTCAACATCCACCGCGCGCTCAGCGAAATCGCCGGCGAGGACCCCGGCCCGCTGCAGCCGGCGGACGTGACCGCGCGCGCGGCGGCAGGCGATCCGCGCTGCATGCGCGCGGTCGACGTGTTCTGCGCGGTGTTCGGCGCGGTCTCCGGCGACCTGGTCCTCACCCTTGGCGCCTGGGACGGCGTGTTCCTCACCGGCGGCGTGGTGCCGAAGATGCTGGACGCACTGCAGCATTCGGGCTTCCGCCAGCGCTTCGAGCACAAGGGGCGGTTCTCGCCCGCGATGGCGAGCGTGCCCTCGCTGGCGGTGCTGCATCCCAATGCCGGCCTGCTCGGCGCCGCCGCCATCGCGCGCCGCGAGGCGCTGGAGACGCAGACGACATGAGCACCCACGACACCCGCCCCGAAGCCACCGAGTCCGCGCCGGCGCCAAACGTGCATATGCACGCCTACGAATCGGCCACCCAATGGACCTGGGGGGCGGCCGTCGCGATCTCATCGGTCCTGTCGCGCGAACTGCAGGCCAAGCCGCGGACGCGCCTGCTGCTGTCTGGCGGCAGCACTCCGGCACCGGTCTACGAGGCGCTGGCCAAGGCGCCGCTGGACTGGGAGCGAGTGGATGTCGCCCTGGTCGACGAGCGCTGGCTGCTGCCCGACGACCCCGACAGCAATTCCCGCCTGATCCGCGAATCGCTGCTGCACGACCGCGCCGCCAATGCGCGCTTCGAGAACATCACCCGCCCCGGGCGCAGCATCGAGGAAGCCGTCAACGCCGCCAACCTGCATGCGCAGGCGCCACCGGGCGTGGTCGTGCTGGGCATGGGCGAGGACGGCCATACCGCCTCGCTGTTCCCGCGCATGCAGCACCTGGAAGCGGCGCTGCAGGCGCGTGCGCCCTACGTGTCGGTCGACGCGACCGGCTGCGCGGGTGCGGGCAAGTTCCTGCGCCGGATCAGCCTGACGCCGGCCGGCCTGGCGCCGGCGCACACCCGCCTGCTGCTGATCCGCGGCGAGAGCAAGCGCAAGCTGCTCGAGCGCGTGCTTGGCGGCGACGATCCGCTCGAATACCCCGCGCGCATCGCGTTCCTGACCCCGGGCGCGCCCCTGCACATCCACTGGTGCCCGTGACCCGCGGTCGCGACCCCACAGACACGCACAGCAATGAGCCCATGAACCTGCATCCCGTACTGCACGACGTCACCGAACGCATCCGCCAGCGCAGCAGCGCCTCGCGCGCGGCCTATCTGGCCGGCATCGAGGCGATGCGGGCGGCCGGCCCCAGCCGCTCGCGCCTGAGCTGCGGCAACCTCGCCCACGCCTTCGCCGCCTGCGGCCCCTCGGACAAGTCGCGCCTGCGCGGCGGGGTTTCGCCCAACCTCGGCATCGTCACCGCCTACAACGACATGCTCTCGGCGCACCAGCCCTACGAGCCTTACCCCGGCCTGATCCGCGCCCACGCAAGCCGCCTGGGCGCAACCGCGCAGGTCGCCGGCGGCGTGCCGGCGATGTGCGACGGCGTCACCCAGGGCCGCGCAGGCATGGAACTGTCGTTGTTCTCGCGCGACGTGATCGCGCAGGGCACGGCGATCGCGCTCTCGCACGACATGTTCGACAGCACCGTGCACCTGGGCATCTGCGACAAGATCGTGCCCGGCCTGCTGATCGGCGCGCTGGCCTTCGGCCACCTGCCGGCGGTGTTCATCCCGGCCGGGCCGATGACGCCGGGCATCCCGAACAAGAAGAAGGCCGAAGTGCGCGAGCGCTACGCCGCCGGCGAGGCCACGCGCGAGGAACTGCTGGAAGCCGAGTCCTCGTCCTACCACTCGCCTGGCACCTGCACCTTCTACGGCACCGCCAACTCCAACCAGGTGCTGCTCGAGGCCATGGGCGTGCAGCTGCCGGGGTCGTTCGCCAATCCCGAAACCGCGGTGCGCGAGGCGCTGACCCTGGCGGCCACCGAACGCGCGCTCGAGATTTCCGGGCTGGGCGACGACTACCGTCCGCTCGGGCGCCTGATCGACGAGCGCGCCATCGTCAACGCGATGGTCGCACTGATGGCGACCGCCGGTTCGACCAACCACACCATCCACTGGCCGGCGGTCGCCCGCGCGGCCGGCATCCTGCTCACCTGGGACGATCTGGATGCGCTGTCGCAGGTGGTGCCGCTGCTGGCCCGCGTGTACCCCAACGGCGACGCCGACGTGAACCGCTTCCAGGCCGCGGGCGGGATCGGCTTCGTGTTCCGCGAACTGCTCGACGCCGGCCTGATGCATGGCGACGTCGAAACCGTCCTGCCTGGCGGCATGCGCGCCTGGTGCGAGGAACCCACGCTCGCAGGCGGCACGCTCGGTTTCGTTCCGGCCCCGGCCGCAAGCGGCGACGAGGACGTGGTGCGTCCGGCATCCGCGCCGTTCGAGGCACAAGGCGGCCTGCGGCTGCTGCGCGGCAACCTGGGCCGTTCGCTGATCAAGCTCTCGGCGGTGAAGCCCGAGTTCCGCACCATCGAGGCGCCCGCCGTCGTGGTCGACGACCCGCGCGCGCTCAATCGCCTGCACGCGGCCGGCGCGCTGCCGCGCGATTTCATCGCCGTGGTCCGCTACCAGGGACCCAAGGCCAAGGGCATGCCGGAGTTGCACTCGCTGGCGCCGCTGCTGGGCATGCTGCAGAACCAGGGCCGGCGCGTGGCGCTGGTGACCGACGGACGCCTGTCGGGCGCCTCGGGCAAGATTCCCGCGGCCATCCATCTCACCCCCGAAGCCGCGCGCGGCGGCCCGATCGCGCGCCTGCGCGAGGGCGACATGCTGCGCCTGGACGGCGAGGCCGGCACCCTCGAGGCGCTGGTCGACGCCGGCGAATGGGCCGAGCGCGACATCGCGCCCGACACCTCGCACTGCGCCTGGGACATCGGCCGCAACCTGTTCGCCTTCAACCGCGCGATGGTCTCGCCTGCCGACCAGGGCGCGCTCTCGATCTCCTGCGGCCCGCCTGCGCGCGACGGCGGCCAGTGGGAGTACGACCAGGAATACCAGCTGGGCGACGACCCGAAGGCGGCCGCGCTGGCGCCTCACGAGCATCGCGACGCTTGAGAGGCCGGGACCCCGAACACCGAAGCAATTATCCCGGTGCCGGGTTCCATCGCGATAACGGATTCTCATCCTGACAATGACTGTCATCCCGAGCGCAGCGAGGGATCTGCCCTTCAGCGACGAGTCCCGATGCCCGCTCCACCGAAAACACCCATCGCCCGTCCCCGCCATCCGGACAGCCATCCGCCCATGACCATCGAATCCCTCCAGAACCGCGCCGAACAGTTCCTGCGTGAGGCCGGCATCCTGCCCGTCATCACCGTCGACAGCGTCGACCAGGGCCGCCGCATCGCCGAGGCCCTGCTGGAAGGCGGACTGACCTCGCTCGAGCTGACCCTGCGCACGCCCGCCGCGCTGGAAACGCTGGCGACGCTGAAGAAGGAACTGCCGCACATCGTGATCGGCGCTGGCACCGTGCTGACCGAAGAGCACATCCGCCAGTCGGTCGACGCCGGCGCCGACTTCCTGGTCACGCCGGGTACGCCTGCGCCGCTGGCCGAAGCGCTGGCTCGAGCATCGATCCCGGCGGTACCCGGCGGCGCCACGCCGACCGAGTTCCTGCAGCTGATGGCGCACGGCTTTCGCTGCTGCAAGCTGTTCCCGGCCAACGCGGTCGGTGGACTGGCGATGCTCAAGGGCCTGGCCGGTCCGCTCGCCGGACTGAAGCTCTGCCCCACCGGCGGCATCAGCGAAGCCAACGCCGGCGAGTTCCTGGCGCAGCCCAACGTGCTCTGCATCGGCGGCTCGTGGATGGTGCCGAAGGACTGGCTGGCCGCCGGCGAGTGGAACAAGGTGCGCGAAAGCGCGGCGAAGGCAGCCGCGATCATCGCCCAGGCGCGCGCATAACGCGGCGCGCCGGAACCGCTGCCTCGTTACTCGAGTACCAGTTTCGCGCGCACGCGCCGCCACCAGGCCGCGTGCAGCAGGTACCAGGCGGCCAGCAGCCAGCCCAGCTGCCATTCCAGCGCGTTCTCGATCCGGTCCTTCAGCCAGGCATCGTCGACCACGGCCGTCGCCGCGACGTTGCCCACGCCGAGCAGCAGCATCAGCGCGCTGACCACCGTCATCGCGCGGATGATCCGGCGAGTCTCCGTGCCGCGAACCGCACCGTGCAGGAACCGCAGCTGCGCGAGAAAGCCGAAGCCGAAGAAGCACACCACGCCGTAGCGGCGCAGGAAGCGGTAGGCCTCGCCATCGGTGCCGAGGAAGGTCGCATATACCGCCAGCGCGAGCGCGGCGATGGCACCAAGCCAGGCCACGTCGCGCCAGCCACGTCCGAGCCAGCGCGCCACCATCCACCAGTGCACGCCCACCAGCAGCGCACAGGGCAGCACCAGCAGCCGGAATATGTGGTTGGCAAGACCATGGCGCGCCGCGCGGCTGATCGACGTGCAGCCTTCCAGCACCGGCACGCAGGCTTCGATGTAGCCGTCACGGATCGACAGCCACAGACCCAGGTGCGCGGCGCCGGTGAACAGGACCGCGATTGCGACTGGCAGCGGCCAGATCGGAAACGGTTGTGCGGGTGAAGTGGGCATGCGCTCGAGGTGGGCAAGCTTCGCACGGCAGGCTACACACCTTGACGCGAAGCGACCGTCAGATCCCTCACTGCGTTCGGGATGGCAAGCGTGTCGGCGCCGCGAGGTCGCTGTCCTGCCACTCCGAGTGTTGCGCCTGACACTCCGAGTGTTGCGCCTGTCATCCCGAGCGCAGCGAGGGATCTTTCGAAGCGGCAGCGAGTCCGCCGCATGCCGCGCACAGGGCACAGGCATACCTCCTGCGTCCGGGTGCCAAGCCCTCTACCGCCGTGCCTCGACACGCACGCGCGCAGGCAGCGCCCTCACCCTCAGCTCGGATCCATCGAGGCCGGCCTCGCCAGACTCGACCGTCACCCCGGCCGGTTCCCCCGCCAGCGGCCAGGGAAGTACCAGCCCGCCTGCCGGCAGCTGCAGGCCGGTGTCATCCACTTCCAGCAACAGTCCCTCGCCGTCGCGCCGCAGGCGATAGGCCAGCGTGCCCGACGCGGTACGCAGGCCGGAGATCCCCACGCCAGCGCCATCGAGCCATTCGGCGGGCACGCCAGCGGCGAGTACCAGGCTGTCGTCGCGCTCGCGGGCGTAGGCGAACATGTCCAGCGCCGAGCGCACGAAGTCCGAGGCCACCCAGGCATGCGGCAGGTCGCCGAGGAAGAACGGCTTGCGCGGCGTGCGCGAGACCACCTCGCCCCACTGGTTCCAGGCCGGCGGCGCGCGGTCGGCGAAGAACCAGTCAACCGCCTCCTGCGCCCGCCCGCGCCAGCCCAGGCGCACGAACGCGCCGACGTTGCGCCATTCGTAGGGGGTGTAGTCCTTCCACTTCAGCGTCCCGTCGCGCCGCGCCACGAAGCGCTCCCAGTACTGCTCGAAGGTGTTGTGCAGCAGGTCCTGCGGCAGCCGGTCCAGCTCGCCGCCGGGCGCCAGCGCGATCGTGGTCGAAGTCGGGTCGAAGTCGCCCAGCTCGGCCGCGCCGGGCAGGAAGTCGATGTCGTGGAGCCTGGCCGCGGCGCGCAGCGAATCCATCAGGTCGCCATGGAACTGGTCGCGGGAGGCTGCCATCCGTCGCGCGTCCTCATCGCGGCCCAGTGCTTCGGCGATCTGCACCGCATCCTTGTACCCGCGCAGCGCCCAGAAATTGTCCCAGTACGAATGCATCGGCTTGGCCGAGTAGCCCTCGTGGCTGATCGAGGCCGGCATCATCCCGTAGAAGGCTCGGTTGAGGCGGCGGTTGGCGGCGGTGCGCTCGGACAGGCGCAGCTGCTCCATGTAGCGCCAGGCGGCTTCGACATGCGGCCACATCTTCTCCAGGAACACCTGGTCACCGCTGTAGCGCCAGTATTCGGCAATATTGAAGATCAGCTGGCCGTGGCTGTCGTTCTCCGGCACCGGATCGCTGCCGCGGTCGTCGACGCAACACGGCACCTTGCCGCTCTCGAACTGGAACGGCGCGTACCACTCGACGTACTCGCGCACCACCTCGGGCCGGCCCATGCGCAACAGGCCCTCGGAGATCATCGCGCCGTCGCGGATCCAGCTGCGCGAATACGAACGCGTCCCCGGCTGCAGGCGCGGGCCGACGCGCGAGATCAGCATGTGCGCCAGCGAGGTGCGCAGCGTATCGGCCAGCGCCTGTCCCTGCGGCGGTACCTGCAGCACCACGCGATCGAGCCGCTCGCGCCACAGCGCCGCGGTCTCGTCCTGCAGTTGCCCCGCATCCCACCAGCGGCGCGCGAGCGCCGCGGTGCCGGTCATCGGCACCATGATGTCGATGGTGCGCGTCTCCCACGGCGCCAGCCGCATCCGGTACAGCAGCGCGCCGCTGGCCAGTCCCGTGTCGTCCACGACGCTCTTTGCCGCAGGCGCGCGGCGCGCGGCCAGGTGCGTGACCGCCATGCCCGCGTCGAAGCCGGAGACGAACGCGGCGCCGGGCAGCTGCTTGGCGAACACCCTGGGCCGTCCCTCCACCGACACCGTGCCGCCGTCGACGGACAGCGCGCGGATCGGGCTGACGCCGCCTCGGGTATTGAGGAACTGGCTCGGCGGATTCACCTGGAACGGCTGCACCGCCAGCGCCAGTGTGTAATCGCGCGCGGTGCCACCCGGGTTGGTCAGGCGATAGCGCGCGACCAGGCGCGAGTCGGCGGGTTCGCCGTGCGCAAACGCGGTGATGTCGAGCTGCAGATCCTCGCGCGCCCAGTGCACCGATGGGATCGGCAGGTAGCCGTCCTGCAGCGACTGGCGCGTGCGCACGTCGTTCCAGGTCGCCAACGCGCCGTCGACGAGCACGAAGGGCTCGATGCTGAAGCCACCGCGCGCGACCTCGATCGCGCCGTCCTCGCCGATCAAGCCCTGCTGGGTGCCGCCATCGAGGCCGAGAATGGTCCAGTACGGCTGCTCGCCGCTGAAGCCGCGCGGAAACAGCCCCTTGCGCGCCTGCGCGGCGATCGAGCCGATGAAGTCGTTGGGCGTGGCCGCGAACGCCAGCGGCTCGACGGTCACCTCGGCCAGCGCGAAGCGGCGGCCGGGACCGTCGATGAAATCAAACGCGATGTAGCGCGCTTCCGACTCCGGCAACGCGATCCAGTCATCGCCGCCATTACCCTGCTCCACGCGGCGCACGTCGCGCCAGGCCAGGCCGTCATCCGACAGCCCGACCCGGTAACGCGATGCATGCGCGCCGCTGTCCCAGCGCAAACGCAGCCCGCCGAACTCGCGCACGCTACCCAGGTCAAGCACCAGCCGCTGCGGCAACGCCAAGACATCGGCGCTCCATGCGCTGGCGATCCTGCCGTCGACGGCAAGCGCCGCGTCACCGGCCGTCGCCACTGCCGTGGCCGCCAGCGGGCTGTGGTCCTCTGGCGCCAGCGCCTCGAACGTCAGCGTGTCGAAGCACACGCTGCCGCGCCCGCCCGCATTGTTGTAGATCGTGAACTCGAGCTTCGCGCTGCTGCGCAGGACCGGGTCCGGTTCCGGTCCCCAGGCCTTGTCGATATGGCGGCGCCGGTACTGCACGGGAGTCCACTGCCGCGGGAAGTCGTAGCGCGGCCGGTTCACCCACCAGACGTTGTCGCCGCTCGCGTCGACCAGCTTGAACTGCAGGTCGTTGTCCGGCGAATCCCCACGCAGCTGGAACGAATAGCGGTAGTTGCCCGGGTACTCCATCGCCAGGTCGCGCTGGATGCCGGCGTGGCCCGACACGCCGTTGAAGTCGTAGTCCAGGCACAGCGCGCTGCCCTGCTCGCCCGCGACCATGCGCAGGCTGCCGCTGACCTGGTCGGAGGTCACCACGCGCCAGGCCGAGGCATCCTCGAAACCGTCGAGCAGGCGCGGGGGTTCTGCGAACGGCTCGACGTGCATGGCTGGCTGCGCGCCTGCGGAGATCGGCAAGGCCAGCACCATCGCCAGCGCCCCGGCAGCGCTCCACTTGCAGGGACTTCTCATCAGCCTTTTACACTCCCCAGCAGCAACCCCTGGATGTAGTAGCGCTGCAGCAGCAGGAACAGCAGCAGCACCGGCAGCACGGTCACCACTGCGCCGGCCATCATCATCTCCACGTCCATGATGTGTTCGCGCGACAGCGACGCGAGCGCGACCGGGAGCGTGTAGTGCTGCTGGTCGGTCAACACGATCAGCGGCCACATGAAATCGTTCCACGCGGCCATGAACGTGAAGATCGCCAGCGTCGCCAGCACCGGCTTGAGCATCGGCAGCACGATCTGGAAGAAGATGCGCAGCTCGCCGGCGCCATCGATGCGCGCGGCCTCGATCAGCGCGTCGGGGATGCTGCGCGCGTACTGGCGCACCAGGAAGATGCCGAACACCGTCGCCATGCCGGGAAGGATGACGCCCCAGTAGCTGTTGACCAGCCCCAGCTGCTTCATCAGCAGGAACAGCGGCAGCATCGCCACCTGCGCCGGCACCACCAGCGCCGCCAGCAGCAGCTGGAAGATGCGCTCGCGGCCGGCGAAGCGCAGCTTGGCGAAGGCGTAGCCGGCCATGGTGTTGACCAGCAGAGACAGCGCGGTGATCGCGGCCGAGATCAGCAGGCTGTTGGCGAAGTTGCGGCCGATGCCGGTCGTCGCGAACAGCGCGCGATAGCTGTCGAGCGTGGCTGCCGATGGCAGCAACGGCGGCGGGAAATGGCTGGCCCCGCCGCGCGGCATGAACGAAACCGACAGCATCCACAGCAGCGGCGCCAGGCTGAGCACGGCCAGCACGAGCAGCGCGCCGTTGACCTGCAGCGCCCGCCAGCGGGAATGGCCGATCCGGCTCATACCAGGCCTCGCTTGCGCCCGGCGCGCAGCAGCAGCGCGGTCACGCCCAGGATGACCAGGAAGAGCAGGAAGGCCACCGCCGAGGCGCGGCCCAGGTTCCACCATTTGAAGCCTTCCTCGAACATGTAGTACAGCACGCTGACCGTGCTCTGCAGCGGATCGCCGCGGGTCATGACATAGGGCTCGGCAAACAGCTGGAAGTAGCCGGAGACCGTGATCACGCCTACCACCAGCAGCACCGGCCCCAGCTGCGGCAGGGTGATGTGCAGGAACTGGCGCCAGCGCGAGGCACCATCCATGCGCGCAGCCTCGTACAGGTCCTGCGGGATCGCCTGCAACCCGGCCAGGAAGATCACCATGTTGTAGCCGAAGTTCTTCCACACCGCGAACAGCATGATCGTCGGCATCGCCCAGCGCGGGTCTCCCAGCCAGTCGACCGGCGCGATGCCGACGTGCCCCAGCGCCCAGTTCACCAGCCCGTAGCCGGTGTGGAACAGGTAGCGCCAGATCACCGCCACCGCGACCAGCGTCGTCACCACCGGCGCGAACAGCGCGGTGCGGAACAGCGCGCGCATGCGCGCCAGCGGCGAGTTGAGCAGCAGCGCCGCACCCAGCGAGACGGCGATCGACAGCGGCACGCCCACCGCGACGAAGTAGGTGGTGTTGCCCAGCGCCTTCCAGAACATCGGCGTGCGCAACAGGTCGAGATAGTTGCCCAGCGCGACGAAGCGCAGATTGGCCGGGTCGGCCAGCGCATAGAGATCGAAGTCGGTGAGGCTGAGCAGCAGCGCGGCGACCACCGGCAGTCCGAAGAACACGCCGAGCACGATCAGCGCCGGCGTCACGAACGTCCAGGCCGCCAGCCGCGCGTTCGGACCGGACATCATTCCATGCGCTCCTGGTCGCGCACCCAGCGCCGCTTCTCCAGGATCGCATCCACACGCGCATCTAGTTCCGTCACCGCCGCGTCCTGCGACTGTCCGCCGCGCACCACGCGCTCGGTCGCCAGCCGCATCTCCTGCGCAATGCGCTCCCACTCCAGCACCTGCGGGGTCGGGCGCACCCGCTCGAGCTGTTCGCGGAATGCACGCGACAACTCGTCCTCGGCCAGCGCCGGATGCTCCCAGGTGCTGCGACGCGGCGGCAGGTCGCCGATCATGCCGTGGAAGCGCTGCTGGATGTCCGGGCGCGACAGGAACTCGACCAGCTTCCAGGCGGCATCCTTGCGCTCGGACGAGCGGAACAGCACCAGGCTGGTGCCGCCGGCGATGCCCGCGCCGGGCCCGTCGGGCCCCGGCAGCGGCATCGTGCCCCAGGCGTCGGCCAGCTCCGGCGGCTGGCGATCGCGGAACTCGCGGATGTTCCAGGGCCCCGACAGGTAGAACGCGTAGGAACCGCGGAAAAACTCATCCCACACGTTGGAGATCTGCGTGTCCGATACCGCCGGCGCCCAGCCGCGCTCGAAGATGCCGGCGTAGAAGGCAAGCGCCTTGCGGAAACCGGGACCGCTGAAATTGCCGCGCCCGTTGTCGTCGCGGAGCAGCGGCTCGCCCGTCTGCAACGCCAGCGACAGCTGCGGCTCGAACTCGTTGACCGGCAGCAGCACCGCATGCCGTCCGGGCGGGCCGGTGCGGACGATGGCCTCCATCGCCCGCTCCCACTCGACCCAGGTGCGCGGTGGCGCGGCGATGCCAGCCTCCGCCAGCAGGTCCTTGCGATAGAACAGCAGGCGCGTGTCGACATACCAGGGCACGCCGTACAGCACGCCATCGACGACGTTGGTGGCCCAGATGCCGGGGAAGTAGTCGTCCTGGTCGATGATCCGGGATGCGTCCACCCTGCCCTGCACCGGCTCGAGCGCATCGAGCGTCGCGAACTCGGCGATCCAGGTGTTGCCGAGCTGGCAGATGTCGGGCAGCCCGTCCGCCGCGAACGCGGTCAGCAGCTTTTCGTGCGCGGCGGTCCACGGCACCTGCTGCAGCTCCACGCGGATGCCCGGATGTTCGTGCTCGAACTCGCGCAGCAGCTCCGCCACCACCTCCGCTTCCCGGCCCATCGCCCAGAAGCGGATCGTGGTGGTGCCCTCGTCGCGCGCACAGGCGGTCAACACGAGGCACAGCAACAGCGGCAGCAGCATGAGGAAACGGGGGCGCATCGGTCTGTTCGCGGGCGTGACTGCGGCGACCTGCATTGTCGCAGACACTATTGCGGCGGATCCGAAGCCCTCGCCTCCGCTGGCGGTTTCTCCTCGTCATGCGGGCGTGACTGCGCCATGCCGATGTCGCTGGCCGCCGCAGCTTCCGGATCCGGCTCGCCCGAGGTCGTCGGTTCGCCCGGAGGCGCCAGCCAGCCGCCGGTGAAGCCGGCGCGCTCCAGTCCCTTGCGGATGTGCGCGTTCTCGCGCATCACCTTCCACACGAATTCGTTGCGGTAGTTGGCGATCATGGTGAGGATCGGCCCCTGGTCGATGCCGATGTAGTCGCTGGCCACCCAGCCACGTCCGGGGACGAGGCGCCCGGTCTTGAGCGGCACGTCGTACTTGAAGCTCGGGTTGACCGCATCGAGGAAACCGTAGCTGGAATACAGGTACTCGCCGTAGCGCTCGTACAGCTCCTCGGTGGCGGGAATCACGATCTCGGGCGCGAAGGCGATCGAGCCGATCGACGCGGTCGGTGCGATCGTGCCATCGTCGAAATGGTCCGACAGGCCCGCACCCCGCGCACTGTAGTGGCGGAATTCGCGCTGATCGCCCTTGAACTGCTGCGAGGTGCGCTGCGGCCCGTCGCTGGCGGTCAGGCCCCAGATGTTGGGGCCGTAATCGTCCCAGCCCATCGGGTTCTCGATCGCGTAGGCGCGTTGGGCGTAGGTCGCGCGGCGGCTGTTCTCGAAGTAGTCGATGCCGCGGTTTTTCATGTATTCGTCGCGGATGCCGCGGAAGTCGACCCACACGTGCGTGTACTGGTGGCCGAAGTGCGGGCCGAAGCTCAGGTACTCCTGGCCCTGGAAAACGCCCCAGTCACGCTCGTATGTGCGCGTCCACGCCTCCCACGCATCCGGCTCGATGGGATGCGTCGGCGAGCCGAGCGCGAGGATGTAGACCAGCATCGCCTCGTTGTAGCCACGCCAGTCATGGCTGATGAAGCCGCTTTCGGGATACCAGCCCATCGAGATCAGCGGCGCGCGCTGCTGCAGCCACGGCCATTCGATGCGCGCGTAGATGCTGTCGGCAAGCTTGCGGATCTCGACCTCGCGCGGGTCATCGCCCGTGTAGTACGACTGCGCGAACAGCACGCCCATGATCAGCAGGCCGGTGTCCACGCTCGACAGCTCCACCCACGGGGCGTAGCGCGCCCCGCTCTGCATGTCGAGGAAATGGTAGAAAAACCCCTTGTGGCCGCTGCGCCCGGTGGCCTGTGGCCCCATCCGCGCACCGTCCAGGAACTGAAGCGTGGTCAGGGTACGGTCCACCGCCTGGGTGCGGCTGACCCAGCCGTTCTCGATGCCGATCGGATAGGCGGTGAGCGAGAAGCCGACCGACGCAATGCTCGCGAAGGGGCGCGACGGAAACCGGTCGGGCGTCAGTCCGTTGACCTCGCTGGAGGTGTCCCAGAAGAACTGGAACGTGCGCCGCTCGATGTCGCGGAACAGCGGCGGCAGCTCCGGCGGACCCGGCGGCTCCTCGGTGCGCGGATCCGGCTCGGGCAGCACCACCTGCGGGATGGGGCCGGGCTTGGGCGGCGCGACCGCGGACTCGGCCGGCTGCGGCGCTTCGCGCTGGCAGGCGGCGAGCAGGAGCAATGCCACTGCGATCGACCATAAGGGTCGGCCCCTCGGAACAGAGCTGGATCGCATGGCTGTCAAACAACTCCGAGAGCGCCGGCGGCGCGCTGTTGGGCCGGGCGGCCGCCTGGGCGACCACCCGCGGGCAAGATCACCAGTTCAGACCGAACGACAGCTTGAAAGTTCGGGTCGGCAGCAGCTGGCTGTTTGGCTGGCCAAGGTTGGGATTTGGGTTACCGGGCTCCCCGAACCAGTCATTGCGGCCATCGTAGTTGACCCAGTTGAACACGTTCAACACGTCGCCCCGCACGTAAAACGACAGATCCGTGCCCGTGTCCCACGTCTTGCTCGCCGCGAGGTCGACCTGCTTGAATCCCAGCGTGTCGTCGGGCGTGTAGTAGTCGAAGTAGCAGTCGTCCCAGCCGGGCAGGCAGTTGTCGCCGTATCGCGGGCTGGGAGTAGCCAGGGAAACCTTGCCGGACAGCACGATGCCCCACGGGGCATCGTAGATGCCGGTGGCCACCAGCCTGTGTTCCGGCACGCCTTCGGTCGGCACCCACCCGTAGTAGCCCAGGTCCGGATACCGGAACGCCCCGCCGGACGTGGTGTCCGCATTCTGCTCGGCATCCGTGTACGTGTAGGCCACGGTGACGCCCCATCCGGAGTTCTCCGTATAGGGCTTGTCGAACTTGATGGCCAGGGTGTTGGCGTGGGTCTCGATGCCGTTGGTACCGATGATCAGGCGACCAAAGCCCGGCACACCGAACGCGCCGTCGTCCCAGGGCTGCCCCCACGTAGTGCCGGGCGCGAAAAAGTCACCCCCGGGCCGGCGGTTGCCGAGGTGGAACACGAGTCCGTCGTGGCTTTCGATGCGGGACAGCGTGACTTCCGTCATCCAGTCGCCCAGCGCATTGCGCATGCCAATGCTGAACTGGTCGGAGTACGGTGTCTTGAGATCGTTGTGCAGGATGTAGCGTTCGGCGCCAAGGTTCGGATTGGCCGCGGTGAGCGCGTACAGCGCCTCCGGGTCGTAGTACGCCGGGTCCCATGCCAGGCAGCTCGGCGCCGTCGGATCGCAGGGGTGCCCGGGCGCATCGAACGAAAAGGTATAGGGCGGGAACGTGTAGCGGATCGACTCGAGCGCCAGCTGCGAGAACAGGTTCCGGTCGTAGGCACGGCCGGCGCCGCCGAAGATGACGTGGCGCTGGTCGCCTTGGAGATCGTAGGAGAACCCGACCCTCGGCTGCCAGGCATCCTTGAAGTTGCTGCGCTCGGATCCCGTGCTGATGTAGTCACCCACCGCGATGCCCGAGCCCGGCGCATTGATGTTGGGCCAGCTCTGCAGGGCGGTGACGAAGTCGCCTGGCGTGACGTAGTCGGTATAGGCCGGATTGGTCTCGTAGTCCCAGCGGATGCCGAGGTTGAGCGTCAGCTTCTCGTTGACCTCCCAGTCGTCCTGGATATAGAGGCCGTACTGCTTGCCGGACGTGGTGATGCTGCCCGTTCCGTCGCCGGCCAGCGGAGCGCCGAAGCGGACCTGGAAGGGGACGGTGAGGCTCTGGCCGATGTCGTAGCGGAACTGCGGGTTGTAGGGGTCCTGCTGCAGGGAACTGATCTCGATGTCCTTGAACTTGACCCCCGCCTTGATCGTGTGGGCACCGGCGTAGAACGTGAAATCGTTCTGGATGGCGATGCCCTTCTGCCCCTTGTCCTGGTAATCGGGCCCGCCGCCCGCCTGCAGGATGACATTGTCCGGGTTGCTGGTCGTCAGGATGTAGCCCGGCGCAAGCGTGGCCGGGCGCGGCCGCCAGAACGCGTCCTCGTACGTCACATGCATGTCGTTGAGGAAGCGCTCGGCGCTGTACTGGTAGCGCAGGTCGAAACGCTTGTCGGTGTTCTCCTTCAGGCTGCCGTACTGCGCAGTGCGGGTGCCGTCGAAGTTGCCGAGCTCGTCCTCCTCGCGGATCTTCGTGGTGAGTTCGACCAGATGGGCGTCGCCCGGCGTCCATGTGAGCTTGCCGAAGAACATGTCCTGCTTGAACGGCGAGCTGAACGTGCCCACCAGTGGCTGCAGTGCGGCCGGCAGCTCCTCCACGCGGCTTTCAAAGCCCTGCCCCGGCGTCACGACGCGCGGCGACATGTACTCCTTTGCCTCGTAGGCCAGGAAGAAATGCAGGCGGTCCCGGATGATCGGGCCTTCGAACGAAGCGCCGTACTGCTCTTCCTTGAATTCCGCCTTCTCGCCGCTCTCGTTCTCGGACTCCGAGGCCGCCCGCCAGTCCGTGCTGGTCCGATCCCAGAAAAAACTGCCGCCGAACTCGTTGGATCCCGATCGCGTCGCGGCCACGATGGCCGCGCTGCTCAGCTGGTCGAATTCGGCCTTGTAGTTCGAGGTGATGACCTTGTACTCACCAATGGCCGACTGCGGGAATGGATTGCCCCGGGTCGAATCCTGGCCGCTGACGCCACCGGCCAGCACGTAGTTCTTCTGGCCGACGCCATCGATGAACACGTTGATCGCATTGGCGGTCTGCGCGCCCGACCGCAGCCGCGTCGAGCCGTCGCCGCCCTGCGTGAACTGCATCCCCGGCACGGTGTCGGCGAATGCCAGGAAGTTGCGGGTTCCCTGGGGCAAGGATTCGATCTGCTTCTGCGATACGTACGTGGCCACCTCCGAGGTCCTGGTCTCCACGAGCGCCTGCGCGGTCACCACCACCGCGTCCAGGTCAGTCGCCTCGCCTACCCGGCCGGTCTCGGCAACGCCGCCGACGCCGAGATCGAGGGTCGCGGTCTGGCCGACCGCCACGGTGACGTTCTGCGAGCTCGCCTGGCCGTTGGCGTTGACGTCGATGCGATAGGTGCCCGGCGGCAGGCCGACGAGGTTGTAGCTGCCCTTGGCGCCGGTCTGCACGCTGCGGGTCAGGCCGGTGGCGAGATTGGTGGCGGTGACCTGCGCCTGCGCGGCAGGCGTGGAGTCGACCATCACCTCGCCACGGATGGTGGCTGCGGTGGACTGGGCGAATGCGGGGGCCGACAGCAACAAGCCGGCAAGGGCCGCGCTGAGCAGGCTGCGTTCCAGCGTGCGTGACGGGAAACAGGGCTTGCGCTTCATCTTGATGCCCCTCCCAGGGCGGTCCTTTCGTCGTTGAAACGGGGGATGACGCGGGCTTTGCAGCGTCGTTTTCAACTCCAGCAACGGACGGGCGACTGCTTTGATCACCTCATCCGGTAGTCCCTGGCACCCGGCTCGACTTGCGGACCACCAGGCGTGGCTGCAACAGCTCCGGCGACACCGCGAGAGCCGCCGCACCGGACTCAGCTTCCAACAACAGCTGGATGGCCCGCGCACCAAGCGCGGCGATCTCGACACGCATGGTCGTTAAGGGCGGGTGTACATAGCGCGAAAGGGGAATGTCGTCGAAACCCGCAAGCGCGATGTCGTCCGGCACGCGCAGGCCACCTTCGTTCAGCGCGAACAGACAGCCCAGCGCCATCATGTCGTTGGCGGCGAACACCGCGTCGGGACGCTGCGCGCTTTCAAGCAGTGCCTGCCCGGCGTCGTGTCCGGAGGCCTCGTCGAAGTCGCCGGGCAATATCCACGGATCGATCCCCGGCGCGCCCTGCGCGAGCGCGTCGCGATAGCCGCGCAGGCGCTCGCAAGCGTCGAAGTTGTCTTCTGGCCCCGCGATGAAGGCGATGCGCCGGTGCCCGGCCGCGAGCAGGTGGCGCATCATCGCCATCGCGCCGCCGTGGTTGTCGACGCCGATCGACGCATGCCCGGCAGCGGCCAGCGCCGGGTTCATCAGCACCACGGGCATCGGTGGCAGGTCGGCGGCCAGGGCTTCGGCGCCGGCGACGAAGGGCGACATCAGCAGCAGGCCGTCCACGCGCCCGCGCATGGTGCGCAGCGCGGCGCCCTGCTGCTGCGGGTTGCCGTGGTAGCTCGACACCAGCAGATGCAGGCCGCGCTCGCGCGCGACCTGGTCGATGCCGCGCATGAGCTCGGAAAAGAACTCGCCGTACAGGTCGGGCAGCACCACGCCGATGGTCTGGGTGCGTCGACTGCTCAGGCTGCGGGCGGCGTGGTGCGGGCTGTAGCGCAGCTGCTCGGCCACGGCCAGGATGCGCTGGCGCACGTCTTCGGCCACGTTGGGGTGGCCATTCAACGCACGCGAAACAGTCGCCACCGACACGTTCGCGTGTCGTGCCACGTCCTTGATCGTGACGCTCACGGCGCCACCACTTCGAAGCGCGCCGACTGCGCCGCATCCGAGCTGCCGCCCGTGAACACCGTGAATGTGCCGGGCTCCACCACGCGCTGCATCTGCGCGTCGTACAGCGACAGATCATCGAATCCAAGCGTGAACTCGACGTCGCGCGACTCGCCCGGCTGCAGGTCGACGCGTTGGAAGCCGCGCAGCTCGCGCACCGGACGGGTCACGCTGGCCACGTCGTCGCGCACATACAGCTGCACGACCTCGGTGCCGGCGCGCTGGCCCGTGTTGGTCACTCGCACATGGACCTGCTGGCGTGGTTCGCCGACGGCCACCTTCGCGTCCGCGACCTGCGGCGTGCCGTACTCGAAGCTGGTGTAGCTGAGCCCATGTCCAAACGGATACAGCGGCGTCCACGGCACGTCGATGTACTTGCTGCTGAACTTGTTGTCCTTCGCCGGCGGGCGCCCGGTGTTGCGGCGCGCGTGATAGATCGGCACCTGGCCGACGTTGCGCGGCACCGTCACCGGCAACTTGCCCGAAGGATTCACGTCGCCAAACAGCAGGTCGACGATGGCGTTGCCGCCCTCGATGCCGGGGAACCAGGCCTCCAGGATCGCCGGCACCCTGCCCTGCAGCGCACCGGTCGACAGCGGCCGGCCGTTGAGCAGCACCACGACCATCGGCTTGCCGGTCGCGGCCACCGCCAGCGCAAGCTGCTCCTGCACGCCCGGCAGATCGAGCGAACTACGGTTGTTGGCCTCGGCGCTCATCTCCGGATGCTCGCCAAGGAACATCACCACCGCGTCGGCCTGGCGCGCGGCGCGCATAGCCGCGTCGAAGCCCGACCGGTCATCGTCATCGATCGCCGCGCCCTTCGCGACGATCAGCTTCGTCTGCCCGCCGATGGTCTCGCGCAGCGCGGCCAGCGGCGTCACCGCATCCTCGGGCCGGCCGATCCCGACCCAGTTGCCGAGCATCGCCCAGGGCTCGTTGGCCAGCGGCCCAATCACCGCCAGCGAGCGCAGCGATTTGGGCAGCGGCAGCACGTCGTCTTCGTTCTCCAGCAGCACCATCGACTTCTGCGCCATGCGGCGCGCGGCCGCGCGATGCTCCGGCGTGAGCGTCAGCGCCTGCTGCCGGGCGCTGTCCTTGCAGTAGCGATACGGATCCTCGAACAACCCAAGCCGGAACTTGGCATTGAGCACCCGCCGCACCGAGGCGTCGACCTCGGCCAGCGGCACGCGCCCGGCTTCGACCGCAGCGGGCAGGTCCTTGAGGTAGATCGCACTGACCATGTCCACGTCCACACCGGCGCGCAGGCCCAGCCGGCCCGCCTCCTCGCGGGTGCCGGCCACGCCGTGCGGCATCAACTCCATCACGCCTGTGTAGTCGCTGACCAGCAGCCCATTCCAGCCCCACTGGCCGCGCAGCAGATCCTGGATCAGCGGCTTGTGGGCGTGCATCGGCACGCCGGCGACCTCGTTGAAGCTGGCCATGATCGACTGCGCGCCGGCGTCGATCGCAGCCTTGAACGGCGGCAGGTAGACCTCGTGCAGCGTGCGCTCGGAGATGTCGGCCACGTCGTAGTCGCGTCCGCCCTCGGCCGCGCCATAGCCGACGAAATGCTTGGCGGTGGCGAGCATCGTGTCGGCTGCGGCCAGGTCATCGCCCTGGAAGCCGCGCACGCGGGCCGCGGCCAGCACCGAGCCCAGGTAGGGATCCTCGCCTGCGCCTTCGACGACGCGGCCCCAGCGCGGGTCGCGCGCGATGTCCACCATCGGCGCATAGGTCCAGTGCACGCCGTGCGCAGTGGCCTCGATCGCGGCCACGCGCGCGGCGTTGCGCACTTCGTCGGGGTCGAAGCTCGAGGCCTCGCCCAGCGGCACCGGGAAGATCGTGCGCATGCCGTGGATCACGTCGTAGGCGAACAGCAGCGGGATGCCCAGCCGCGAATCCTCCACTGCGATCCGCTGCATCCTGCAGGTCAGCGCGGCGCCGTGGGTGCCAAGCCAGGAACCGATCTGGCCCTGCCGCACCTGGTCCTCGCTGCCCGACATCGCCGCCGGGCCGGTGTTGTTGCCCACGCCCGGCGGCTGGTTGAGCTGGCCGAGCTTCTCGGCCAGGGTCATCCGGGCCATCAGCGCATCGACGAAAGCCCGCTCGGCGGCCAGGTCGCCGGCCGACGTCTGTGCCGGCGCGGGCGCGGCCCAGGCCCCCGGGATGGCCATCGCAATCGCCAGCAGGCCGGTCAGGACGGGGACGATACGCATCGTCAGCGAGCGCGAAGCAATCATGGCGTCGGCCGGAATACGCGGGAGTTGGCCGAATGTAAACGTTTCCAGCGAGGCGCGCATGGCACGCCGCAGCATCGCGCGCGGCGGCTACGTGGCCGGCTGCGGCAGTACCGGCCGGAACGGACGCACGTCCACCCGTACGTAGACGCCCGCCTCGACGTAGGGGTCGGCCTGCGCCCACGTGCGCGCGTCCTCGAGCGATTCGAACTCGGCGATCACGATGCTGCCGCTGAAGCCGGCCGGCCCCGGATCCTCCGCGTCGATCGCCGGGCACGGCCCGGCCAGCAGCAGCCGGCCCTCGTCGCGCAGCGCGGTCAGCCGCGCCAGGTGCCGCTCCCGCGCGGCCATGCGCCTGTCCAGCACCGCTTCGCCGTCATGTCCCTCGATCGCGTACCACATGTGCGTGCTCCAGCCTGACCGCCGCTGATTCTAGCCGCCATCATCGCTGGACAGCCCGCACGCCCTGCGCTTACCCTAGGCCCAAGGTTCCGCAGCCGAACGCCGCTCACGTCGCTCAAGGACGCATAGTCGCGACCCTTCGGCCAGACCCGACGCCCCCTTCGCAGTTTCCTGCCGGTTTCCGGCATGGCCTGCACGTGGCGCCCGGTCGCAAGACGCTTTGACCAGTGCTGGTGTTCGGACCCCTGCATGCCGGGTAGCCCGCCCGCACGTGCAGCACTTGGCCGTTCGCCGGCCTTGCACCACCCGCTACGCAAGACGGCCCGGAGGGGGCCGCACCCCGAATGAGCCAACCCGCCCAGGACAACGCCGCGCAGGCGCAAGCACATCCGCAGCAGCAGGAAATGCCGCTGGCGGTGGTGCACGGCCAGCCCGTGCTGCAGATCCCACAGGACCTGTACATCCCGCCCGATGCGCTGGAGGTGATCCTCGAGGCCTTCGAAGGCCCGCTCGACCTGCTGCTGTACCTGATCCGCCGCCAGAACGTGGACATCCTCGACATCCCGGTCGCGGAGATCACGCGCCAGTACGTCGACTACATCGGGGTGATGCAGGATCTGCGCTTCGAGCTGGCGGCCGAGTACCTGGTGATGGCCGCGATCCTGGCCGAGATCAAGTCACGGATGCTGCTGCCGCGGCCGCCCAGCGAGGAGATCGACGAGGGCGATCCGCGCGCGGACCTGGTGCGTCGGCTGCAGGAGTACGAGCGTTTCAAGCAGGCGGCGGAAGACCTGGACACCCTGCCGCGCATGGAGCGCGACACCGCACCCGCGACGGCCTTCGTGCCGGACCGGGCCGCGGTCAGGGCGCCGCCACCGGTGGAGCTGCGCGAGATGCTGCTGGCGCTGCACGATGTGCTCAAGCGCGCCGAGCTGCTCACCAGCCACGAGATCCGTCGCGACGCGCTGAGCGTGCGCCAGCGCATGGGCGAGCTGCTGGGCAAGCTGGAGGACGGCGCGTTCCACCGCTTCGAGGCGCTGTTCGACCCGAACGAGGGCCGCCCCGGCGTGGTGGTCACCTTCCTTTCGGTGCTGGAGCTGGCCAAGGAACAACTGCTGGACGTGGTGCAGGACGCCCCGCTGGCGCCGATCTACGTGAAGTCGCTCGCCGCCGGCCGCGCGGCCGACGAACCGCTGGAGTTCTCCAGCGAGTTCGACGATGAGCCGGCGGAGGGATCCGACGGCTGAGCAAGGGGCGGCCATGGCAGCTGCCCGCCGCTACGCCAACGACCCGGCCCCGGATCCGCACCATGACGCGTCGCCCGCAAGGGACGCCGCAGCAAGACCCACCCGACACACAACCACACACAACCGACAGCCGATGGATCAATCGCTCATCAACCGCATCGTCGAGGCCGCGCTGCTGGCATCCAGCCAGCCGCTGACGGTCGTCCAGCTTGCCGGGCTGTTCCCGCTCGACGAGCCGGCGCCGGACGGCAGCATCCAGTCCGCGCTCGAAGTGCTGCAGGCGCAATGCGCCGAGCGCGGCGTGGAACTGGTCGAGGTCGCCTCGGGCTGGCGCTACCAGGTCAAGGCCGACGTGCATGCATGGGTGGCCCGGCTGTGGACCGAGCGCCAGGTCAAGTACACCCGCGCCACGCTCGAAACGCTGGCGCTGATCGCCTACCGCCAGCCGATCACCCGCGGCGAGATCGAGCAGGTGCGCGGCGTGGCGACCAACAGCAACATCATCAAGGCGCTGGAGGAGCGCGAGTGGATCCGCGTGGTCGGCCATCGCGACATGCCGGGCCGGCCGGAGCTGCTGGGCACCACCAGGGCCTTCCTCGATTACTTCGGCCTCAAGCGCCTGGATGCGCTGCCGCCGCTGTCCGAACTCAAGGATTTCGGCGAGCTGGAACCGCAGTTCGAGTTCGGGGGCGAGCGCGCCGTGGGCGGGATCGCCGCGGACGGCGGTACTGAGGTCGACGGCGACATCGCGGCCAACGATTCGGATGTCGCGCAGGACGAGGCGGGCGATGAGGCCGCCGATAGACAGGCAGGCCACGAAGCCGGAAGCGAGTCCGGCGACCCGGCGGATGCGGATGAAGATGAAGGTTCCGGCGTGATTGCCGGCACCACCACCGCCGACCACATCGACACGGTCGACGACGAGCTGACGGATACCGCACCCGGCGAGACCGGGGACGACACCCTCGAATACGAACACGACACAGACACCCCCCACCACCCCGCCGGCAACGATGCCGCGGCCGAACAGCAGGACGCCCTCGCCGAAGACGGCGACAGCACCCGGAGCAGACATGAGTGAGCAACACCCCACCGGCAGCCGCAAGCTGTCGCTCAAGCGCGGCGAAGAGAAGACAGCCGAAATCACATCCCGGCTCGAGGAGCGCCTGCACAAGGTGCTGGCCCAGGCCGGACTCGGCTCACGCCGTGCGCTGGAACAGCGCATCGCCGACGGCCTGGTCAAGGTCAACGGCGAGGTCGCGCAGACCGGCATGTCGGTCAAGGGCGGCGACCGCATCGATATCGACGGCCGCCAGTTCGTTGCCAGCGCGCTGAGCGAACCGGCGCGCGTGCTGATGTACAACAAGCCCGAAGGCGAAGTCACCACGCGCGAGGACCCCGAACGCCGGCCGACTATCTTCGAATCCCTGCCTGCGCTCAAGGGCGCACGCTGGATCGCGATCGGCCGCCTCGACATCAACACCACCGGCCTGCTGCTGCTGACCACCGATGGCGAGCTCGCCAACGCGATGATGCATCCGTCCTACGAGATGGAGCGCGAATACGTGTGCCGTGTGCGTGCGCCCGAAGGCGAGGAAACGGTGTCGGACAAGATCATCGAGCGCCTCGCACGCGGCGTCACGCTGGAGGATGGCCCAGCCAAGTTCGACGAGATCAAGCGCATCGGCGGCACCGACTCGAACGAATGGTTCCAGGTGCTGCTCAAGGAAGGCCGCAACCGCGAGGTGCGCCGCCTGTGGGAGTCGCAGGGCTGCCAGGTCAGCCGCCTCAAACGCATCCGCTACGGCAAGGTCGCGCTGCCACAGACGCTGCTGCGCGGGCAATCGCTGGAATTGGCCGACGCGCCGGTCGAGGCGCTGCGCAAGGAGCTCAAGCTCGAAGAAGGTCCACCGCCGGCGCTGACCCTGCTGCCGGTGATCGGCCAGCGCAAGGCCGCCAAGTCGACCGTGCACGTGGGCGACGACCGTCGTCCCCAAGGCTACGTCAACGGACACAACACCGCCGACGAAGGGCGCGAACTACGCCGCTTCGACCACGTGCGCGAGGATCGTCGCGGCCGTGGCGGCCACAAGCCGCATGGCGGCCTGACCGTCAGCGGCGAACAGGCGGCCAAGCAGTCGCAGAAGCCGTTCAAGCCGCGCACCCAGAAAGGCGGCCCCAAGCCGCTGCCGGACGGCAACCCGGCGGCGTTTCGCAGCTGGTATGTGCCTGACGGCGTCGACACCGGCCCGGCCGGCCATCGCAACGCCGATGGCCGCGGTCCCGGCAAGCCGGGCGGGCCTGGGAGGAAGCGCGGCCCGGGCGGCGGACAGGGCCGTGCCAAGGCCGCGCATCCCTACGGACATCCGGGTGGCGCGCCGAGCTTTCCCTCCGACCACGCCTCGCCGGGCCACAACCCCAACGCGGCACGTCCGCGGGGTCCGCGCCCGGCCGGTCCGCGTCCCGGCGGCAACGCCCGGCCGAAGGGCCCGCGTCCCGCAGGTGGCGGCGGCCCTGGCAACCGCAGCGGCGGCGGCAACCGCGGTCCGCGCGGTGGCAATCGCTGAAACGACGGCCCGCGCCGACTGCGCGCGGGCGTCAGGACGGCTCTCCCGCGCGATGAGCGGGATGCGAGGGGCATCGCCGCTCGAAGGCCGGCCCGGTCGAAGGTCAGAGCCCGCCCTCCGCAGCTGTCACACGCAGCTGTCATCCCGAGAGTAGCGAGGGATCTGATCCGGCCGGGCGACTTTGGCCCGCGGAGAGATTCCTCACTTCGTTCGGAATGACATCTTCGTCCGGAATGACATCCCGGGGACCAGACGAGGGAGCGTGCCGCTCAGGGAAGTAGACGTTCGCAGCCGGCGCACGCGACTGTCGTCCCGAACGCAACGCGGGATCTGCCCTGGCGCGCCGGACGCCAGCCGGCCAAGGCAATGTTGGCGGTGCGTCAGACCTCGTCGCGTGCGACTTCCCGCAGCCTGCCTTCATGCAGCTCGACCACCCGGTCGAGCTTGCGCGCAAGGCGGCGGTCGTGGGTGACCAGCGCCAGGCTCGTGCGCTGGGCGCGGTTGAGTTCCAGCATCAGTTCGAACACGGTCGCGGCGGTGCGCTCGTCCAGGTTGCCCGTCGGCTCGTCGCCGAGCACGCAGGCCGGGCGGTTGACCAGGGCCCGCGCCACCGCCGCGCGCTGGCGTTCGCCGCCGGACAGTTCGCCGGGCTTGTGTTCGAGCCGGTGGCCAAGACCAACCGCTTCGAGCAGCTCGCGTGCACGCGCCGAGGCCACGTTCGCCGCGGTGCCGCCCAGCAGCACCGGCATCATCACGTTCTCCAGCGCGGTGAATTCCGGCAGCAGGTGGTGGAACTGGTAGACGAAGCCCAGCGCCCGGTTGCGCAGCTGGCCGCGCGCCGCGTCCGACAGCGCGCTCATCTTCTGCCCGGCCACGTACACCTCGCCGGTGGTCGGCGTGTCGAGTCCGCCCAGCAGGTGCAGCAGGGTGCTCTTGCCGGCGCCCGAGGCGCCGAGGATCGCGACCGTCTCGCCAGCGTCGACATGGAAGTCCAGCCCGTCGAACACCGGCGTGTGCATCGTGCCCTCGGCGTAGGTCTTGCCGAGCTGCTCGGCGCGGATGACGGTCGGATCGTCGGGCGTCCGCTCCGTGTCGACCGGATCCAGGACCATGCGCTCGCCATCGATTCCGGCGACGACCGGGATCTTGCGGTCACTCATAGCGCAGCGCCTCCGCCGGCGCCGTGCGCGCCGCACGCCAGGCCGGATAGATCGTGGCAAGGAAGGCCATCAGCAGGGCGACGGCCGCGATCATGACCACGTCGCCCGCCTGCAGGTCGATGGGCAGGCCGGTCACGTAGTACACGTCCTCGGGCATCAGCACCACGTCGAAGGCGCGCTCGATCGCGCGCAGGATGTGCTCGAGGTTGAAGGTCAGCACCAGCCCGCCCACCACGCCGGCCACCGTGCCGATCAGGCCGATCAGCGTGCCCTGCACGACGAACACCTGCATCACCCCGCCGGGCGTCAGCCCCAGCGTGCGCAGGATGGCGATGTCGGCGAGCTTGTCTGTCACCAGCATCACCTGCGAGCTGAGCAGGGAGAACGCGCCCATCAGGATGATCAGCGACAGCAGGATGCCGATCATGGTCTTCTCCAGCTTCAGCGCGCGGAACATGTTGGCGTTTTCCATGCTCCAGTCGCTGACCCGGTAGTAGCTGTGGTTTTCGGTCGCGAGCGCCTGGGCCAGGTCGGCCGCGACATTCCAGGCCTGGTCCATGTCGTGCAGCTTCAGGCGCACGCCGGTGACGCCGTCGCCCATGCGCATCAGCCGCTGGGCATCCTGGATGTTGACCACCGCCAGGCGCCGGTCGAAGTCCTGATAGCCCGCCTCGAAGATGCCGCTCACGGTGAAGCGCTTGAGCTGCGGCACCGCGCCCATTGGCGTGACCTGGAAGTCGGTGGTGACCACGACCTTGTCGCCGACGCGCGCGCCCAGCCACTGCGCCAGCTCCTTGCCCAGCACGATGTTGAATTCGCCCGGCGCCAGGTCCGACAGCGCGCCCTGCACCATCCATTCGGCCAAGTCGGACACCTGCGCCTCGTCCTGCGGCGAAACGCCGCGGATCGCGGCGGGCTCCTGGCGCGCGCCGCGCAGCAGCGCCTGCGCATCGATATAGGGCGCCGCGCCGGAGATGCGCGCGTCGCGCTTTGCAATCTCGATCGCATGCGGCCATCCGCTCATGGACTCGCCATCGGCGCTGACGGTGGCGTGCGCGACCATGCCGAGCATGCGGTCCTTGATCTCGCGCTGGAATCCGCTCATCACCGCCAGCGTGGTGATCAGCACCATCACGCCGATCGCGATGCCGAGGATCGAGGCCAGGGAGATGAAGGAAATGAAGCCGTTGCGGCGCTTGGCGCGCAGGTAGCGCAGGCCGATGGCGACGGGGACCGGTTTGAACATGCGACGCGGTCAGCGTGCGCACGCGCGGCAAACGCCGCGGGGCCGGGCATAGCGGGACAGTCGCGGCATGGGCGGCATCGAAGCGGTGGCTCGTCGCGGAACGGACCGCTATGGTGCCATCGAAGCCCCGCGGCTGGCATCCTGCGCGGTCGGAGCGGCCAGTCGCAGTTCACGTCGCTGCGGCGCCGGCAACGTGTCCGGCCACCAGGCACGATGCTGCCTGCGCCCCAGCGCATCGCACCAGCTGGCGAAGGCCAGCGGGCCGCGCCAGTGCAGCTGGAAGTCCACGGCCGGTTCGCCGTCCACCAGCGGCGCGGCGCCTGCGCGGAACACGAACGCATGGGGGCTGCGGCGATGCTCACGCCAGAGCAGCCAGGCGCCGTAGACCCAGGCCAACACCGCCGCAGGCCAGGCCAGCCGCGCGGACAGGTCCGAGGCCAGCAGCGCACAGCCAGCGGACGCGCCAAGCAGCATGATCGCGCCGGTCAGCCAGCGCGACGGCCACCAGTCGATCCTGGCGGCGCCGCTGCAAGCGGTGCGATCACGCGGGAGGGAGCGCGCGGATGCGGCGGACGAGCACGTCGAGTTCGGCATCGCTGGCGGCCTCATGGCCCATGAACCAGTGCCAGAGCCTATCGTCCTCGCAGTCCAGCAGGCGTAGGAAAACGCCCCGCTGGGCTTCGGAAGCCGCCGCCCATTCGCGGTCCAGCCAGCGCTCGAACAACTGGTCGAGTTCGCGCATGCCGCGACGGCAGCGCCAGCGGACGCGTTTGAACTCGGGATCTGGCGCAGCGTGATTCATTGGAGGACCGATCCCCTGGGCAGCGCGTGGGCATCGCCTGACCGGCACGCCAGGCGGCACAGAGACGCATGCTTCCTTTGTAGGAGCGGCTTCAGCCGCGACCACGGCGTCCACACCATCGCCGCGGCCGCACCGCCAGCAGTCCTCAGCCGTGTCGCGCCAGCATCAGCTGCTTGATCGAACCGATCGCCTGTGCCGGGTTCAGGCCCTTGGGGCAGGTCCGGGTGCAGTTCATGATGGTGTGGCAGCGGTAGAGCTTGAACGGATCCTCGAGGTCGTCCAGGCGCGCGCCGGTGTCCTCGTCGCGGCTGTCGACGATCCAGCGGTAGGCCTGCAGCAGTACGGCCGGGCCAAGGTAGCGCTCGCCGTTCCACCAGTAGCTCGGGCAGGCGGTGCTGCAGCAGGCACAGAGGATGCACTCGTACAGGCCGTCGAGCTTGTCGCGGTCGGCCGGCGACTGCAGGCGCTCGCGGTCCGGCGGCGGCGCGCTCTGGGTGCGCAGCCAGGGCTGGATCGATGCGTACTGCGCATAGAAGTGGGTCATGTCAGGCACCAGGTCCTTGACCACGCTCATGTGCGGCAGCGGATAGATCGGCACTTCCGACTTGGCACAGTCGCCAATCGCGCGCGTGCAGGCGAGGGTGTTGGTGCCGTCGATGTTCATCGCGCACGAACCGCAGATACCCTCGCGGCAGGAGCGACGGAACGCCAGGGTCGGGTCGACCTCGTTCTTGATCTTGATCAGCGCGTCCAGGACCATCGGCCCGCACTTGTCGAGGTCGACCTCGTAGCTGTCGGTGCGCGGGTTCTGGCCGTCGTCCGGGTTCCAGCGGTACACCTTGAAGGTGCGCACGCGGGTTGCACCGGCAGGCGCCTTGAAGTGGCGGCCCTTGCCGATCTTCGAGTTCTTCGGGAGGGTGAATTCGGCCATCTGATCAGTTCCGGAAATCGGGAGTCGCGGATCGGCAATCGTGGTTGCGGTGCGTGGTC
The DNA here is from genome assembly GCF_054072655.1 of Luteimonas sp. A482. Taxonomy (NCBI): domain Bacteria; kingdom Pseudomonadati; phylum Pseudomonadota; class Gammaproteobacteria; order Lysobacterales; family Lysobacteraceae; genus Luteimonas; species Luteimonas sp. A482. The sequence continues at coordinate 1,330,697 of NZ_JBSVRO010000001.1, read as the reverse complement.
CCCGTCACGATCACAGGCAGGCGCCTGTGATCTTTCCGGTTACCACTCCGGACCCGATCCTCAATACACACGTGCCACGGGCGGCACCACCTCGACTTCGTCGTCGAGGGTGTACATGTGCACGGGGCGGTAGTCGATGCGGGTGTTGCCCGCCTCGTCCATCCAGCACAGCGTGTGCTTGTGCCAGCTCGTGTCGTCGCGGTCCGGGAAGTCCTCGCGCGCATGCGCGCCGCGCGACTCCTTGCGGTTCTCGGCCGAGACGATGGTCACCAGTGCCTGGCCCAGCAGGTTCTGCAGCTCCAGGGTCTCGATCAGGTCGGAGTTCCAGACCAGCGAACGGTCGCTCACGCGCACGTCGGCGAAGGAGTCTCGGATCTCGCGCACCTGCTGCACGCCCTCGGCAAGCGTTTCCTGGGTGCGGAACACCGCCGCGTGGCCCTGCATCGAACGCTGCATGTTGTCGCGGATCACGGCGGTGGGCGTGTCGCCGCTGGCGTTGCGCAGGCGGTCGAGGTTGCCGATCGCCTTGTCGGTGGCGTCGCTGGCCAGGCGCTTGTGCGGCTGGCCCGGCTTGATGGTCTCGGCGCAGCGGTTGGCCACAGCGCGGCCGAACACCACCAGGTCGAGCAGCGAGTTCGAACCCAGCCGGTTGGCGCCGTGCACCGACACGCAGGCGGCCTCGCCGATGGAGTACAGGCCCGGCACGATCGCATCGGGATCGCCGTTCTTCAGCTGCACCACTTCGCCGTGGTAGTTGGTCGGCACGCCGCCCATGTTGTAGTGCACGGTCGGGATCACCGGGATCGGCTGCTTCTCTACGTCCACGCCGGCGAAGATCTTCGCGCTCTCGGCGATGCCGGGCAGCTTCTTGTGGATGTCAGCGGGGTCGAGGTGGGTCAGGTCGAGGAAGATGTGGTCCTTGTGCTCGCCGACGCCGCGACCCTCGCGGATTTCCATGGTCATCGAGCGGCTGACCACGTCGCGCGAGGCCAGGTCCTTGGCGTTGGGCGCGTAGCGCTCCATGAAGCGCTCGCCGTTGGCGTTGCGCAGGATGCCGCCTTCGCCGCGCACGCCCTCGGTGATCAGGCAGCCGGCGCCGTAGATGCCGGTGGGATGGAACTGCACGAACTCCATGTCCTGCAGGCCCAGGCCGGCGCGCAGCGCCATGCCACCACCGTCGCCGGTGCAGGTGTGCGCGGACGTCGCGGAGAAGTACGCGCGACCGTAACCACCCGTTGCCAGCACCGTGCCGTGCGCTCGGAACAGGTGCAGCGTGCCCTCGGCCATGTCCATGGCCAGCACGCCCTTGCAGGCGCCCTCCTCGTCCATGATCAGGTCGAGCGCGAAGTATTCGACGAAGAATTCCGCCTGGTGCGCCAGCGACTGCTGGTAGAGCGTATGCAGGATCGCGTGGCCGGTGCGGTCGGCCGCGGCGCAGGTGCGCTGCGCGGTGCCCTTGCCGTAGTGCGTGGTCATGCCGCCGAAGGGGCGCTGGTAGATCTTGCCCTCCTCGGTGCGCGAGAACGGCACGCCCTGGTGCTCGAGCTCGATGATCGCGGGGATGGCCTCGCGGCACATGTACTGGATGGCGTCCTGGTCGCCCAGCCAGTCCGAACCCTTGATGGTGTCGTAGAAATGGAAGCGCCAGTCGTCCTCGCCCATGTTGCCCAGCGCAGCGGAGATGCCGCCCTGCGCCGCCACGGTGTGCGAGCGGGTCGGGAAGACCTTGGTGATGCAGGCGGTCTTCAGGCCCTTGTGCGCGAGCCCGAAGGTCGCGCGCAGGCCGGCGCCGCCGGCGCCGACGACGATCATGTCGTACTGGTGTTCGGTAATGGGATAGGCGGACGTCATCGCAGGCTCACGAGGCAAAGGCGATGCGGGCGATCGCATACAGCGACGCGATGGCGCCCAGCCCGCAAAGGAAGTTGTTGAGGAAATGCGCGGTGATCTCGATCGAGCGCGTATGCACGTAGTCCTCGATCACGATCTGCAGGCCAAGCTTGGCGTGCCAGAACATGCTGACCAGGAACACCGCGAAGATGATGGTGTTCCAGGGCCGCGCGATGATGCCGCGGGCTGTTTCCAGGTCCGCGCCCACCAGGGTGACCAGCGTCCAGACAAACCAGATCGCCAGCGGCGCGAGGACGATCGCGGTGACCCGCTGCGTCCAGAAGTGATCGGTGCCGGACTTGCCCGCGCCAAGCCCACGTGCGCGCTTGAGCGGCGTGCGGAACTGCTCCGCGCGCGAAGTTTCTCCACCACCGCTCATGACGTTCCCCTCATGCCAAAGAACCAGATCAGCCCGGTGAGCACGGCGCCAACCGCGAACACCGCATAGCCCGAGGCGTAGACCTTCGGGATCTCGAAGCCCCAGCCCGCATCCCACAACAGGTGGCGGATGCCGTTGAGCAGGTGGTAGACCAGCGCGAGCGTGAAGCCGAACAGGAAGGCCAGACCCAGCGGCGAGGACCACTGGCGCGACGCGAACTCGTAGGCATCGCCACCGATGGCGATGGACATCAGCCACCACACCAGAGAAATGCCGCCCAGCGCCAGCGCGATGCCGGTGATGCGATGCAGGATCGACATCAGCGAGGTGATCTGGAAACGGTAGGTCTGCCCGAGCATGAAGGGCGACGTGGGGCGTTTGCGGTATGCCATCGCTGGCTGGTCTCCTCGCTGGCGGCGTGGCCGCGTGGCTGGATCGGGGTGACCGACCCGGCGTCGGCCCCGCAGGTAATCAGAAATCGATGCAGCGGCCGTTCTTTTCCCAGTCTCCGTACCGGGTGGGGTCGAGGCCATCGCGGCCGTTGACTTCGGATGTCCCGGGCGAAGCCGGCACCGTGGTCGGGGACGTCTCGGCAACGGGAGGTTGCGTCGCTGCCGAAGACCCGTCGGTGTCTGGTTCGCCTAAGATGTCCTGACCGTTCACGAATGAAAGTTTAGTCGCGCGCCCCATGTCCGACAAGCCAAACAACAACGCTGGCACATTTTTCGCCATTCCAGGCTGGAGCGTGGTCAGCCTCCAGGGCGTGGATGCGCGCCGTTTCGCGCAGGCGCAATTCATGGGCGACGTCGACGCGCTGGCCGACGGGCACTGGCAGTGGAACGGTTGGCTGACGCCCAAGGGCCGCGTGATTGCCCTGTTCGCGCTGCTCCGGCAGGACGCGGACAACCTGCACCTGCTGCTGGCAGATTCCGACCCGGCGGCGTTCGTGGCGGCGCTGTCGCGCTTCGTGTTCCGCAGCAAGCTGCGGATCGCGCACGAGGCGGACCTGCAGGTGAGCGGGCGCTTCGAAGCGCCGAACCTGGCCCGCGACGCCTCGTTTGCCGGCACGACCGACCCGCTGGCGCTGCAGCTGGACCTGGGCGGAGCCGGCGGCGCGCGCACCCTGGCGGTGGGCACCGCGCAGGCGCCCGAAGACACCGCGGCCGCCGCACGCTGGCGCGCCCTCGACCTCGCACACGGCCTGCCGCGGCTGGAGCCGGACCAGGTCGAACAGTGGACACCGCAACAGCTGTCGCTGGATCGCCTGCGCGCCTACAGCGTCAAAAAGGGCTGCTACCCCGGCCAGGAAATCGTGGCGCGCACACACTTCCTCGGCCAGGCCAAGCGCGGGCTGGTGCGGCTGGGTGCCGCGGCCGGCATCCCCGCTGGCGATGTCTTCACCGTCGATGCCCCGGACCGCGCTGCCGGCCGGATTGCCAGCAGCGCAGGTGCCGAGGCACTGGCCGTGCTGCCGGTGGACGCCGGCGACGGCGCATACCTGGTGGGCGGCATGGAGTGCCGGCGGCTGCCGCTGCTGGATGGACTGGCGCGCTGAGCGATCTGCGCTAGCCCGCCAGCGCGCCGGCAGCAGCCACGATCTCCGTCTCGGACGGAATCACCAGGAACGCCGCCCCGGCCAGCGGGGTGAACGTGTCGGCCCCCACCACGCGCCGCAGTGGCTTCGCGCCCAGGCCCGCCTCCACGATCGCGGTGATGATGCCCTCGCCCACGCCGGCGCTGCGCCGGCCCTCGTCGACGACCAGGATACGGGCGCAATCACGCGCATGGCGAGCGATGGCGGCTTCGTTGAGCGGCAGCAGCCAGCGCAGGTCGACCACGCGCACCTTCCAGCCGTGTGCCGCTTCGATGGCGCGAGCGGCACGCAGGCTCATCGGCACGCCGTTGCCGAAGGTGAAAACGACCAGGTCGTCAGCTTCGGCGCCGTATACGCGCTCCTCGCCGAGCGGCATGGCCTGGTGCGGCGGCGGATACGCGGTCAGCCAGCCGCCGTCGCCGGCCGCGTGCAGATCCTTGGTCATGTACAGGGCGATCGGCTCCAGGAAGGCGCAGACGCGTCCGTCCACCTTCGCCAGCGCCATCAGCGTGCGCAGCATGGTGGCCGCGTCATCGCCGCGGCTCGGACAGCCGATCACGAGCCCGGGGATGTCGCGCAGCGCGGTGATCGAGTTGTCGTTGTGGAAGTGCCCGCCAAATCCGCGCTGGTAGCCCAGCGAGGCGATGCGCATGACCATCGGGTTTCGGTACTGGCCGTTGCTGAAGAACTGCAGGCTGGCCGCCTCGCCGCGGATCTGGTCGCAGGCATTGTGGAAATAGGCCAGGTACTGGATCTCGGGCAGCGGCAACATGCCCATGTTGGCAAAGCCCTGTGCCAGGCCAAGGATGATGGTTTCGTCGAGCAGGGTGTTGAACACGCGGCGCGGGCCGAACGCCTTCTGCAGGCCCCTGGTGACCGTGTACACGCCGCCCTTCTGCGCCACGTCCTCGCCGAACAGCAGCGCTTCGGGGTATTTGGCGAACAGGTCGTGCAGCGCTGCGTTGATCTGCACCGCCAGGTGCTTGGGACCCTGCCTTTCGGGAAGCTTCGCCTCGCCACCAAACGCCTTCGCGCGGGCCTCGCCGCCGGCAATACGCGCGGCTTCGGCCTGCACCGCGTCTGGCGTGTGCGGCGCAAGCGGCGCCATCACGTCCTCCAGCGTCGACAGGCGCGGACGACGGTCGGCATCTTCGGCGGCGGCGAAACACTTCACGCGCGTGGACTCATACAGCGCGAGCACCTCGTCCTTCGACATCAGCCCTGATTCGAGCGCGATCGCAGCGGAACGCAGCAGCGGGTCGCTCGCCTCCACCGCGCACAGCTCCTCGATGCTGCGCCACTCGATCTCGAAGTCGGTGCCGGCGTGGCCCATGATCCGGGTGGTGCGCAGATGCAGGAAGGTGGGTCGCCGCGTGCGCCGGCAGTGTTCGACGGCGCGCTGCACGTCGCCGTAGCCATTGGCCAGGTCGAGGCCGTCGGCGTGGAAATAGTCGAGGTCGGGTCGATGGCGGAAGTTGCGCGCCACCCAGCCGTCCGGCGTCCTGACCGAGATGCCGATGCCATTGTCCTCGCAGACGAACAGCACCGGCGCCGGCAGTTTCTGGTAGGCCGTCCAGGCCGCCGCGTTGAACGCCGTCTGCGCGGTGGCGTGGTTGCTCGAGGCATCGCCGAAGGAGCAGATCGCGATGCTGTCGTCGGGAATCGGTAGCGCATGTCCGATGCGACGCGCCTGCTCGATCGCCACCGCAGTGCCGAAGGCCTTGGGCAGGTGCGATGCGATGGTGGACGTCTGCGGCAGCACCCACAGCGGCCTGCTGCCCCAGACCTTGTGGCGGCCGCCGCTGGCGGGGTCGTCCTTCGAGGCTGCGAACGACAGCGCCGAATCCATCACCGGATCCATGCCCGGCAGCTTGCGGAAGCGCTCGGCCATGAAGGCGCCGCTGCGGTAGTGCAGGAACGCCGGGTCGGTATGGCGCGTGAGCCGCGCGACCATCGCGTTGCCTTCGTGGCCGCTGGAACCGATGGTGTAGAAGACCTTGTCCTGCACGCGCAGCACGCGCGCCATCAGGTCGAGATGGCGGCTGGTCAGCTGCGATTCGAACAGCTCGCGGAAGCCGCGCGCATCCAGGGCGCTACCGTCGAGGACAGCCTCGCCGTCGGCCGGCTTCGCGTCGACGTGGCTGTCCCAGCCGCGCACGAACTCCTGGAAGTTGAGGTCGCAGATCTCGGCGCGGTTGAGGCCCTTCATGCGCGACGGGATGGGATTGGGAACAGTGGCGAACATGCGAAAACTCATTCCATCGCGGGCAGGCCCGCCGTCATTGCAGCGGCCTCAGCCTCTGCGGTTCGATTGCGCGATCCACTCGCTTGCCTGGGCCGACGGCGCAGGCATCGCGACAAAACCGGGCGTTGCACGCACCCGCGCCAGCCAGTCCCGCAGCGCCGGATACCCCGACAGGTCGAAACCACCATCGCCGGCCACCGCGGTATAGGCGACCAGCGCGATGTCGGCGATGCCGTAGTCCGGACCGGTGAACCACGGGTGCGCGTCCAGGTGCCGCTCCATCACCGCCAGCGCGAGGTGACCGCGCTCGCGCAGGCGCGGCAGCTCCGCGCGGCGCGGCGAGTCGGGCGGCGTCCAGCCGCAGATGAAGCGGGCCACGGCGATGCAGGGCTCGTGGCTGTACTGCTCGAAGAACATCCAGCTCAGTGCCTGCGCCCCCTGCCAGGGATCGGCCGGCAGGTAGGGCGTGCCTTCGGCCAGCCAGCACAGGATCGCGTTCGACTCGACCAGGATGCGACCGTCGTCGAGCTCCAGCATCGGCACCTTGCCGTTGGGATTCTTCGCCAGGTAATCGGGACTGCGGGTGGCACCGGCGAGGATGTCGACCTCGATCCACCGGTAGGGCCGGCCCAGTTGCTCGAGCAGCAGGCGCAGCTTGTGGCAGTTGCCCGACCAGGAGACGCCATGGACGGTGGTCATGCCGCCTTCTCCCGGTTGCGCAGCCATTGCTCGCGCGTCTGGCCCCAGATGTCGTTGGCGGCGTCCTGGTGGGGCGGCGGCAGCGCACCCGGTCCGCGCAGGCGCGAACCCAGGCGCTGCGCGACCTTCTGCGAGGCGGCGTTCTCCGGCGCGATGCAGTGGATGAAGTCGTCCCAGCCGAGGTGGGCCAGTGCCCAGTCGATGGTCGCCGGCAGGGCCTCGGTCGCGTAGCCCCTGCCCCAGGCGTCGGGATGGAGCATGTAGCCGATCTCGTTGCCCGGCCAACCGTCCGGCTTCCAGGGCCCGCCCTGGCCGAGCCAGCGGCCGCTGTCGCGGTCGATGAAGGAGAACATGCCAAAGCCCTGGATCAGCCACGCGCCCGGCTGCTGCAGGAACTTGCGCCAGGCCGCTGCCCGCGGCAAGTGGCCGCCGATCCAGCGCGCCGCATCCTCGTCGGCCAGCACCTCGGCGAAGCGGTCGAAATCGCCGGCCTGCGGCAGCCGCAGGAGCAGGCGTTCGGTTTCGATGCGGATATCCGGAAGCGACATGCCAAGGTCTCCTGGGCCCGATTGCAACATGACGAAGTCCCGCAAATGCAGCGCCAACCGCCGGATCCCGGATCATGCGTCCGGGGTGCACGCGGCGATCAGAACGCGTTGATGCCTGTCAGCTCACGCCCGACCACCAGCTGGTGGACGGTTTCCGTGCCCTCGTAGGTGATGACCGATTCCAGATTGAGCGCGTGGCGGATGGGGCAGTGCTCGGTGGTGATGCCGGCGCCGCCGAGCAGGTCGCGCGCCTCGCGCGCGATGTCGATGGCCATGCGGCAGTTGTTCCACTTGGCCAGCGACACCTGCGTGGGCTGCATCTTGCCCGCATCCTTCAGGCGCCCGAGCTGCAGGCTCAGCAACTGCGCACCGGTGATGCGCCGCGCCCAGTCGGCCATCTTGATCTGCGCGCTCTGCGTCGCCGCCACCGGGCGGCCGAATAGGATGCGTTGCTTCGAGTAGTTGAGGGCTTCATCAAGACAGGCGACCGCGGCGCCGATCGGGCCCCAGGTAATGCCGTAGCGGGCCTGGGTCAGGCAGCCCAGCGGACCCTTGAGTCCCTTGACGTTCGGCAGGCGATTGGCTTCCGGCACCCGCACGTTGTCGAAGAACAGCGCGCTGGTCACCGACGCGCGGAGGCTCATCTTGTGCTTGACCTCCTGCGCCTTGAAGCCGGCGAAATCCTTCTCCACCACAAAGCCCTGGATGCCGTCGTCGGTCTGCGCCCAGACGATGGCGATGTCGGCCAGGTTGCCGTTGGTGATCCACATCTTGGAGCCGTTGATCAGCCAGTCGTCGCCGTCGCGCTTTGCGTGCGTCTTCATATTGGCCGGGTCGGAGCCGCCGTGCGCCTCGGTCAGGCCGAAGCAGCCGATCACCTTGCCCGCCGCCATGTCGGGCAGCCAGCGTTGCTTCTGCTCCTCGGTGCCGTAGGCGAAGATCGGGTACATGCACAGCGACGACTGCACGCTGGCGAAGCTGCGCAGGCCGGAATCCCCGCGCTCGAGCTCCTGGCAGATCAGGCCGTAGCTGACGTAGTTGAGTCCGGAACCGCCGTACTCCGCCGGCAGGGTCGCGCCCAGCAGGCCCAGACTTGCAATCTCCGGGACCAGTTCGACCGGGAAGCGGCCCTGGTCGAAGCAATCGCCGATGATCGGCAGCACGCGCTCGTCGGTGAAACGGGCCACGCTGTCCTGGACCGCGCGCTCCTCGTCGCTGAGCAGGGAACGGACGTCGTACAGGTCGCAGGGGTGCAGGGCCATCGCGCGGCTCGGGGCGGGAGTAGTTTCATATTGTACGGTCGGGACCGCGCCGTGGGGCCCAACGCAAACGGGCCGGCAAATGCCGGCCCGTTCGGGTAACGCTGGCTCAGGTCAGCCGCGATCCGGGACCGCCGACCCGGCCACGCGCGCCATGACCTCGCCATCGATCACCGGCAGGCGATCGCCCGGATCGTCCTGCAGGCGCACAGTCTGCTGGCTGCCTTCGTAGCGATAGGTCACGTCGTAGGCGATGGTCCGGTCCTCGGTGCCCAGCGAGATGCGGTCGCCGGGCTTGTCGCCGGTGCGCATCGTGCCGGTGGTGCCGTCCGGGTTGCGGTAGGTCACGTTCCAGGCGACGACCTGCGAGGACTGCGAGGTGTCCTGCACGGTCCGGCACTGGCGGTCCACCCGCTCGACCACTCGGCCACCGACGTGGTTGCGGTCCACGCGGTTGCCGATCACGCCGCCCGCGGTCGCGCCCGCAGCCGTCGCCAGCTTGCGGCCGTTGCCGCCGCCCACCTGGTTGCCGACCAGTCCGCCGATCACCGCGCCGGCCACCGTGCCGCCGACATTGCCGTCGCGCTCGGGCAGGCGTTCCTGCACCACGACGTCGTTGCAGACCTGTCGCGGCGAGGACGAAGTGGTCGTCTCGCGCACCGCTTCGGAACCGATCACGGTGGCGAACAGCTCCGCCTTCTCGGTCACCGGCGTCACGCCGATGACCTCGGCATAGTCGAGTCCCCGTGCCTCTTCTTCGCCAGCGGCGCCGGCGGCTGCAGTCGGGTCCGTATCGCGGCTGTTGTGGTAGGCGCCGATGGCGACGCCGCCCACCAGCAGGGCCGCCAGTGCCACGGCCAGGGTATTGCTTTTCATGATGCTCTCCTTCGGGGTCGACGCCCACTGCATGTGCGGTCCGATTGCAGCACTACCAAGCTGAACGCGGGCTCGAAAAGTTCCGGAAGACTGACAGCGCCATGAATTCCGCCTTCAGCCCGCCGTGATAGCGTGACCCGGTCGCCACTCCCGCCGGGTGCACACCGCAATGGCCAATCCCCTGCTGCTGCCGCTGCTCAACTGGGCGCGCGGACTGCGCTACCCCACCTTGTTCAAGGTCACCGCTTTCGCGTTCGCGATCAGCGTGCTGTTGCCGTTTGACCCGATCCCCTTCATCGACGAGATCGTGCTGGGCCTGGGCACCCTGCTGCTGGCGAACTGGAAGCATCGCAAGGCGCCTCGCGAGCGTCCGATCGACGGCGACGTACGCCACCGCTGATCGGCGGCGACGCAAGCCGATGCTGCTGGCCGACAGCCATTGCCATCTGGACGCCGGCGAATTCGACGCCGACCGCGATGCGGTCATCGCCCGCGCCCGTGCCGCCGGCGTGCAGCTGCAGGTTGTGCCGGCCACCCATGCGGACGCCTGGCCCGGGCTGCGCGAGGTCTGCAGGTCGGCGCCCGGGCTGTACCCGGCCTACGGCATGCATCCGGTGTTCCTCGACCGACATCGGGCCGGCGACCTTGAGCGCCTGCGCCAATGGCTGGAGAGCGAGCGCCCGGTCGCGGTTGGCGAATGCGGGCTGGACCATTTCATCGAGGATCTGGATCGCGACGCCCAGCAGCACTGGTTCGAAGGCCAACTGCGGCTGGCGCGCGAGTACGACCTGCCGGTGATCGTGCACGCGCGACGCGCGGTGGACGCGGTGATCGCGGCGCTGCGGCGGGTTGGCGGGCTGCGCGGGGTGGTGCACAGCTACTCCGGCAGCGAGGAGCAGGCGCGGCAACTGTGGAAGCTCGGCTTCATGCTCGGCCTGGGCGGCCCGGTCACCTACGAGCGCGCGCGGCGCCTGCGGCGTCTGGCCGCGTCGATGCCGCTGGAGTACCTGCTGCTGGAAACGGATGCACCCGACCAGCCGGATGCCGACAATCGCGGCCAGCGCAACGAGCCGGCGAAGCTGGTGACCGTGCTGGACGTGATCGCGCGCCTGCGCGATGTCGATCCGGCGCAGATCGCCACGGCGACCACGGCGAACGCGCGCAGGCTGTTCGCCCTGCCGTCCACCTAGGACTCGTTCGCGCACCGAACGGTCGGGTTCAGGGCTTTGTCTGCGGCTTGAGCAGGATCTCGAGCGCCTTGCCCGCCGCGGCAAAGGCGAAGGCGCCGGTGATATGGGTGGCCGCGCCCAGGCCCGCGCCGCAGTCGAGCTTGAGCGCGGCGTCGGGTCCCGCGGCGGGACGCAGGCCGCAGACGCTGCCGTCGGGCTGCGGATACTTCACGTTCTCCAACGAGTAGATCGCCGGCACGCCGAAGTAACGGTCGCGATTCTTCGGGAAGTTGAACTCGACCCGCAGCTTCTTGCGGATCAGCGCCAGCATCGCGTCGTGCTCGGTGCGCGAGAGGTCGCGCACGCGTACCTGCGTGGCATCGGTGCGGCCGCCGGCGGCCCCCACCGTGATCACCGGCAGCTTGCGGCGCCGGCACCAGGCGATCAGTTCGACCTTGCTTCGGAAGCTGTCGCAGGCATCGACCACCAGGTCGAAGCCGCGGTCGAGCAGTTCGGCGAGATTGCCGGGCGTGAGGAACATCTGCACCGCATCGAGCGAGATCTCCGGGCTGATCGCGCGGCAGCGTGCGGCCATCGCCTCGGCCTTGTTGCGTCCGTACTCGCCGGCCAGGGCCGGCAGCTGCCGGTTGGTGTTGGACAGGCACAGGTCATCGGCATCGATCATCGTGATGTGGCCGACCGCACTGCGCGCGAGCGCCTCGACCACCCAGGACCCGACACCACCGAGACCGACGACGGCCACGCGCCGTCCGCGCAGGCGTTCGACCGCACCCCGCCCGTACAGGCGGTCGATGCCGGCAAACCGTTCGCTCCAAACCGTGTCGTCCATGGCGACAAGTCTAACGGGGCGGTGCGTGGTATCGTCGCCGGCCACGCCAAGCCACGCAGCCAACGCCATGTCAGCCACGCCGACTTCCGGGCCCAGCCCCGCACGCAAGCCGCCGTCCGCCGCTTCGCGCTACCTGTTCGTGTTCCTGCTCGGGCTGGTGATCGGCGTGGTGGTGGTGGTGATGCTGCTGCGCACGCTGGAGTCGCGCAAAACCTGGCGCGACCACTATCCCGAAGCGCTGATGCATGTACTGTCCGCGCAGACCGCACAGATGCGCGACAACGCCGTCGCCAACCGCTGCAGTCCGACCGACACCCTGCCCCACCTGCAGTCTCTGCGCAGCCTCGGCAACGATTTCGAGCGCGCCTTCCCCGAACTGCGCGACGATCAGCGCTTCGTCCAGCATGCGGCCCAGTTCCGCGGCACGCTCGACGCGGCATTGGCCGCACCGGCCGTGGGCTGCGAGGGCGTGCAGCGCGCCGCCGCCAGCATCGGCGACGCGTGCAAGGCCTGCCACCAGGACTTCCGCTGAGAGGGCGGTCGCGCACGCCGCGCGGCTGAACCGCGACTGCATCGTCCCGGCACGCGTGCCTCGGCCTGCGTGCGTATTGCCGTGATGTTCACCCCGCTGCTTCCAGTATCCGGACCGTGCCGCGCAACGCTGCGGTGTCGCTAGTCCCCTGAGCTCGAGGAGCCCCGATGAACATTCGCATGTGCATGACCTGTGTCGCCACGATCGCCACGCTCGCACTGGCCGGCTGTGCCAGCACTTCGCCCGGCTACGGCTCCGGCTATGGCTCCAACTCCACGGCGCCGCCGTCCGGTCGCTGCTTCGACTGCGGCACGGTGGTGTCGATCCAGGGCGCATCGGGGGACGGTGGCAGCAACGTCGCCGGCCCGGTGCTGGGCGGCATCGTCGGCGCAGTCGCGGCCAAGGAACTGGCGCGCCGCAACACCGACAGCGATGGTCGCCGCAACGTCGCGATCGCTGCGGGCGCCGCCGGTGGCGCCGTGGCCGGCAACGCGATCCAGAACCGCGTCGAATCCAACCGCAGCGGCTATACCGTCCACGTCCGCATGGACGACGGCCGCACCACCTCGGTGCAGCAGGCCGACCTCGCCGGAATCCGCGAGGGTTCATATGTCCGCGTGCAGAACGGGCGCGCCTGGGTGTATTGATTGCAGCTCCCGGTCGCTTGACCTGCCGCTCCTGCCGACTGATTGCAGCTTCCTGTCGACGCCCGCATATGCGGGCGTCGCTTATTCCGCGAGCTGACGCGGCGGTCCCACGTCCCGATTGAAGTCACGGTGCCGGTGCTTCTGTGCCGATGCCGTGCCGCTGTTTCGGAGCGAAGGAGCGAATACGAACCCGTCATCCCGGGATTTCCGCTGTAGGAGCGGCTTCCGCCGCGATATGGAAATCCGAAGCACAGCAAGCGCGCGCCACCCGGCACGTTGTTCGTTTAGAAGACAGATTCGCCAAGCGTAGCGGTAGTGCAGCTGAGTCCTCGTCGGTTTCACTCAATCATCACCCACTTTTAACTTCCGCTGTTTCATCGTCAAACCCGCTAGGGGTGAAGTCGAGCCCGCTCTCCGACTCAATTGGGGAACACCATGCGGAACGTCTTTGCCAGTCTCGCGATCCCGGCACTGATTGGGCTCGTGCTTTGCACCGCCTGCAACCGCCCTGATGATCCGGGCGACGGGCCGGCCAGCGCGACCGCGCCACCTGCAGCAGCGGCCGAGGCCACTGCTCCCACTGCTCCCACTGCTCCCGCTGCGGCCGCCGCCCGGAAACAAGGCGTGCCCGTCACCTTGTTCCAGAACGTACGGGTGTTCGACGGCAAGAGCAGCACGCTGTCGGAATCGCGCAACGTGCTGGTGCGCGGCAATGTGATCGAAAGCATCTCGGCCGAAGCGATCAACGTCCCGCCCGGTGAAGGCGTCACCGTCATCGATGGCAACGGGCGCACGCTGATGCCCGGCCTGATCGACAACCACTGGCACGTCATGTTGGCAAGTATCTCGATGCAGGAGCTGATGAAGTTCGACGTGGACAGCATGACCCGGCTGGCCAACGTAGAGGCCGAAGCCACGCTGATGCGTGGCTTCACCACCGTGCGCGATCTTGGTGGGCCTTCGTTCGCGCTCAAGCGGACCATCGACGCCGGGCAAGTGGTCGGCCCGCGCATCTATCCCTCCGGCGCCATCATCACCATCACCGGTGGTCACGGCGATTTCCGCAGTCTCAGCGAGTTGCCACGGCAGCTCGGCGGACCTTTGTCGCCCATGGAACTCACGGGCGGCGTCATGGTGGCCGATTCGCCCGACGAGGTGCGGGTGCGAGCGCGCGAACAGCTGACACTCGGCGCCTCGCAGATCAAGCTGACGGCCGGCGGTGGCGTGGCATCGCCGCACAGCCCGTTGGACGTGTCCACATTCAATGAAGACGAGTTGAGAACCGCGGTACAGGCCGCCGAGAACTGGGGCACCTACGTCGCCACGCACGCTTACACACCGGCGGCGATGCAACGTTCGATCGCTGCGGGCGTCAAGGTCATCGAACATGGCCACCTGATGGATGATGAGACCGCCAGGCTGATGGCCGAGAAAGGCGTCTGGCTGAGCTTCCAGCCCTTCACCGACCTCACCCCCGGTGCACAGATGGCGCCCGCCAATCGCGCTCGGCTGGCGCAGGTGGTCACCGGGACCGAACGGACCGTGGAACTGGCGAAACAATACGGATTCAAGATGGCCATCGGAACCGACATCCTGTTCTCGGCGGCCGATGCCGCCGGGCAAGGAGCGGTTCTGACCAGGATGGGCAAGTGGTACAGCGCACCGGAAGTGATGAACATGCTCACCGCCACCAATGCCGAACTGCTGAAATTGTCGGGCCCGCGCGATCCCTATCCCGGCAAGCTGGGCGTGGTGGAAGAAGGCGCCTTGGCGGACCTGTTGCTGGTTGAGGGCAACCCGCTGGAAAACCTCAAGCTGATCGAAGACCCCAAGAAGAACTTCCTGGTCATCATGAAGGATGGCGGGATCTACAAGAACAGCCTCGAACCATAAGGTTGGCGGCGCGAGTCCGGGTTGAACCCTTGTCCGCGAACTTGTTCGTGCGCCCTTGGATCTTCCGGCTCTGTGCCGGGGTCGGCCCGCTCATCAGCGCGACGTCCCCCCGGTTTTGAGTAGCGTGGCGACCTGGAGTCCAATTCCCCAAAGCGAGGAGATTGGACGCGAAGAAGCGCGCTTTGACCAGACATCCGTCTGAAGACGGCGCTTGATCCGGCGGCCTCAGAGTTGCGATTCGATCGGCAGCACACTCGCCAACCAGGCCAGAATTCGTCGCGACACATCCGCTTGCGGATCGCGCGTCCAGACGTGGTACCCGTCGCTCCAGCGCAGGCGGTTGCCGTGCAGCGTGACCTTCCAGGCGCGCTCGCCCTGCAGCTTCGCGTCGAACAGACGCGTCAGTTCTGCAGCCAGCACGGGGTCGGTCACCAGGATGCCCTGTTCGGTGTTCAGCGACTTCGAGCGCGGATCGAGGTTGTAGGAACCGACGAAGATCTGCTGGTCGTCGACGATCATCGCCTTGGTATGCAGGCTGGTGCCCGACAAGCCCATCAGGCTGTATCCGGGATCGGACGTGCCGACCGGCCTGAGCTCCCACAGTTGCACCCCGCCGCGCAGCAGCGGGCGTCGCGATCGCATGTAGCCGCCGTGCACGATAGCCACGTCGGTGGCGGCGAGCGAGTTGGTGAGGACCTGCACCTCCGGGCCGCGTTGCGCGGCGGCGACCAGTTCCGCGGTGCCGCTTGCAGCGGGTACGAAGTAGGGCGTAAGGATGCGCAGATTCCGCTGCGCCTGACGCACAGCGGGCAACAGCACGCGCAGCACCTCGGATCGATCCGTCATGTCCAGCCGCTTCTTCAGCGGATCGTCGCTGACGAAGCGCCAGGCGGAATGCCATCGCAGGTAGGTCTCGCCGGCAAGCAGCGCCTGCACCTGCGGATCCTCGCGCAGCACTTGCGCGAAGTCGCTGGCCCTGAGCTCGGCCGGGCTGTCGTCGAGCACGCCGCGCAACCGCCGCAATGCCTCGGGCGAAACGGATCGCGACGAGAGTTGCGCGATCGGGAAACTGGATGGCGAGTTCCAGAACCGGTCGAACGTGGCGCTCACTTCCCGCACCACGGGCCCCACCATCAACATGTCAAGATCGATAAAGTTGCCCACCGGTCTCGCGTCGAAGTATTCGTCGCCGAGGTTGCGCCCGCCGACCAGTGCGATGCGGTTGTCGGCGATCCAGCTCTTGTTGTGCATGCGGTGGTTGAGGCGGCGAAAGTCGGTGGCGAACTCTCCTGCCTTGCGCGCCAGTCCGCTGCGGCTGACCAGCGGGTTGTATATCCGCACCTCAAGATCGGGGTGCGCGTCCAGCGCGGCGAATCCAGCGTCATTCGCACGCGCCGGGAAGTCGTCCACCAGGATGCGGACGCGGACGCCGCGGTCGGCCGCCAGCAGCGCCTGCCTGGCCAGCAGCTTGCCGGTCAGGTCCGCATTCCAGATATAGGCCTGGATATCGAGGCTGGTAGTCGCAGCCTGCGCGCTGTACGCGCGCAGGGCATAGGCATCGGAGCCGGTGGCGACCAGGCGGAATCCGGACTGGCCGGGATGGCGTGCCTCCATCGGGACGACCCGCTCGGCGATCGCACCGTCGGTTGCCGGCGCAGGCGCGAATTCCTCCGGAAGTTCGCCGCGCGGCGGCAATTGCGCGCACGCAGTGGGCAGCAGGCATAGCGCAAACGCGACGGCTCCACGCACGGCGACCTCCTCAATCCTCACAAGCGATGTTACGGCACTCAAGTGAAAGAGAGAGGCCGTCCCTCTTCAGCTGGACCGTCTGGATACGGCACTGTGGTCCGTCCAGTGCACGCACGGTCGCTGTCAGAAACTTGCCTCCAGGTAAGCAATGACAGCCTTGACCGGGACATGTTCCTTGACTCGATAGAAGCGCTCGCATCTTGACGAGGCGCTTCACACCGTTTTTACCCGCCAGGGTTAAGCATCCGAATCTGCGGCTTGGCAATTTGCGCCGGCTGAATCGGCTTCGATCGCGTGTCTGAAACTTTGGAAAGACACGCGGCTCATTGACGAGGTCACCTAGGAAGAACCGACATGGCACAGGGAATCAAGTCCGCCGTTGTAAAGGTAGCGACGCCTGCAGGCCACATGGGGCTGTCAGCGAATCGACGTGTCGTGGTGGCGCTGTGGTTCGTCGCGATCGCGGTGGTCTGTGTCGGGTGCGCTGGGGCTCGCGTCAAGAACGTGCAGGCGGATCATTCGCTCGCGCTGCCGCGGCCTGCGCGGATCGTCATATACGATTTCACCACCGGCCCGACCGATGTCCAGATGCTCTTTTCACCTCGCCAGGAGGGAGAGCACGCGGTATTGACGCAAGAACAGCCCGACCTGCTCGCCGAGGCGGTGGCGGACAGCCTCGCGACCAGGCTGGTCGAGGGTATCCGTTCGCTCGGTCTCCCCGCCGAGCGCGTCGCCGGTGCCGCCCAGCCCGAGATGAACGATCTGGTGATCGAGGGCGACTTCGTGCGCATCGACACGGGATCGCGAGCGCGGCGGTTCGTGATCGGATTTGGCATGGGGGCGAGCGAGTTGCGCACGCGGGTCCGGGTCTTCCAAGTGACTGCGGAGGGGTGGAAGCCAGTACAACAATTCGAGACGGTGGCCACTGGCTCCAGACTCCCCGGGGCGGCATTTGGCACCGCGGTCGCTGGCTCGGCGGCGATCTCCGCTGGCATCGCCGGCGTGAGGGAACTTCGCACCGCCATTGATGCCGATGCCGGGCGCACAGCTGAGCAAATCGCGGGGAACGTGTCGGAGCTTAAGACTGCCCAAGGCTGGTAGCCGCCACGCTTGCGTCGTCAGGACCAAGGTGCGCATTGAACGCATGCGTCCAGGACCGACCCGGATGCCCGTCTGTATCATGACGCAGAGCTCGGATTTCTCTCTCCCGTCGACATGACGCAGGGTCCGGATTCCTGTCTCCGGTCGACATGCCGCCCGCGCAGACGCCCGCTTTTTGCCAGAATGCCCGGACGGCGGCGTCCCGCCGATTCCGGAGCGTCCATGGAAGCGCAATCGATCTACTACGCCCTTGCCCTGCTGCTGGTGCTGGTCGGCATCGCCGGCACGGTGCTGCCGGCGTTGCCCGGGCTGCCGCTGGTCTTCGCCGGGATGCTGCTGGCCGCGTGGGCCGGCGGGTTCGAGCTGATCGGCGGATGGACGATCCTCGTACTGGCGATACTCACCCTGGTTTCGATCGGGGTGGACTTCCTTGCTTCGGCGGCGGGCGCCAGGCGCGTCGGCGCCAGCCGGCTGGCGGTGATCGGCGCGCTGGTGGGAACGGTGGTGGGGCTGTTCTTCGGCCTGGTCGGCGTGTTCGCCGGCCCCTTCGTCGGCGCCGTGATCGGTGAACTCATCGACCGGCGCGGCCTCGCGCATACCGACCTGGGGCGCGCCACCAAGGTCGGCATCGGCACATGGTTCGGGATCTTCGTCGGGATCGTGCTCAAGCTCACGCTGGCGTTCGCGATGATCGGCGTCTTCGCCCTGGCCTGGTGGACCGATTGACGCCGCCTTGCCATCGCGACGATAGACTGCCGCTTTCCCCACGATCCTTCCGCATGTCCGCATCACCGTCGCGCCCCCGGCGCACGTTCGGATACTTGCTGCTGTCGCTGCTGCTGCTCGCTGCGATATCCGCGCCGGTCGCAGCGATGCAGGCCGTTACGGCGCCGCAGCCCGTTGCCGCTCCAGCAACGAACGCGTCCAGCGAGGCGGGAGATGGGCAGGATCCGTCGGCGGGACCGACGACGCTTCCGCCACCGCAAACCGACATCCGCGGCCGCTTCGATTACGCCTTCGACAAGCTCGGCGCCGGCCTGGGCGACTTCCTTGCCTGGCTGCCGCTGCTGGCGGTTGCGCTGGCGATCGTGCTGTTTTCCACCTGGCTTGCCGGCTTCATCTCCCGGCGCCTGCACCTGCTGCGATTGCGCACCGACAACCCCTACATGAACGGGTTGATCCGCAACGTGGTGCGCGTGGTGATCATCCTGTTCGGCGTGGTGATCGCGCTCAACCTGCTCAATGCCACTGCGCTGGTCACCGCGGTGCTGGGTTCTGCCGGCGTGGTCGGCCTGGTGCTCGGCTTCGCGTTCAAGGACATCGCCGAGAACTATGTCGCCGGGATCCTGCTGAGCCTGCGCCAGCCGTTCTCGCCGGGAGACCACGTGGTGGTCGACGGCAACGAGGGCAAGGTGGTGTCGCTGCATTCGCGCACCACCGTGCTGATGACGCTGGAAGGCAACGAGCTGCGCCTGCCAAATGCGCTGGTGTTCAAGGCGATCATCCTCAACTATTCGCGCAATCCCAATCGCCGCTTCGACTTCACCATTCCGATCGACGTCAGCCAGTCGATCAGGACTGCGCAGTCGCTGGCGCTGGAGGAGATCTGCGGGGTCGAAGGCCTGCTGCTGGACCCCGGCCCCTCGTGGACTGTCCACGAGTACGGCACGGCCGGCATCGTGCTGCGCTTCTTCGGCTGGGTCGACCAGCGCGAAAGCGACCTGGGCAAGGTGCGCAGCGAGTCCATCCGCCTGGTCAAGGTCGCCTTCGCGCGACAAGGCATCGAACCGCCGCGCTCCACCCATCACATCCTCACCGCACACCAGCCCGCCGACGAAGCACCCGCGACGCAGCCCGAGCCGGTCCACGGCACCGAGACCGACACGTCGGTCAACCGCGACATCGACCGCCAGCTGGCGCGCGCGCAGGAAGCCGCCGCGGCCGACACCAACCTCCTCGAACCGCCACCTGCCCACCATGACCCGCAATCACCTGCGTGACGCACTACTCGCCGCACTCGCCATGGCGAGCGCCCCCTGCCTGGCGCAGACACCCAGCTCGCTGGAGGCCTGCGCTGCGCTGCAGGTCGACGCGGCGCGCCTGGCCTGCTACGACGCCTTGGCCGGGCGCAGCACGGCGGATCCCCTGGAGGCCGACCAGACCGCAGTCAGGGCGAGACAAGCGCTGGACGCCGCGCCGGACGCGGCCGATCGCGAACACGATGCGGATGGCAGCCTGTTCGCGCATGAAACGCGAGCCGTCGCCGCGCTGGCCAACGCCGGCCGCGGTTCGCTGCTCGACAGTCGCTGGGAGCTGGCGCGCGACTCCAAGCTCGGCATCTTCAATTTCCGCGTCTACAAGCCGGTCTACCTGATGCCGATGTTCTGGACCTCGGACGTCAACGACATGCCGTCCTCGGCCAATCCGGACAACACCGCCACCTCGCCGACGGACCTGGACGCGCTGGAGACCAAGTTCCAGCTCAGCTTCAAGACCAAGGCGGTGGAGAACCTGTTCGGCGACAACGGCGACATCTGGATGGGCTACACCCAGAGCTCGCGCTGGCAGGTCTACAACACCGAGGAGTCGCGCCCGTTCCGCGAAACCAACTACGAGCCCGAAGTGCTGCTGGTATTCCGCAACGGCTACAGCATCGGCGACTGGAAGGGGCGCATGGCCGCGGTCGGGATCAACCACCAGTCCAACGGCCGCGGCGATCCGCTGTCGCGCAGCTGGAACCGGGTGATCTTCAACATCGGCCTTGACCGCGACAACTGGGCGCTGATGCTGCGGCCCTGGATCCGCGTGGGCGACGGCAGCGACGACGACAACCCCGACATCGAGGACTACGTCGGTCGCGGCGACGCGACCCTGACCTACCTGCGCGGCCGCAACGAATTCTCGCTGATGGCCAGGCATTCGCTGCGCGGCGGCGACCGCTCACGCGGCGCGCTGCAGTTCGACTGGGGTTTTCCGATCCACGAGTCGCTGCCGATGCGCGGCCGCCTGCAGGTCTTCCACGGCTATGGCGAGAGCCTGATCGACTACAACCACAAGGCCAGCTACGTGGGCCTGGGCATCTCGCTGCAGGAGTGGTTCGCCCCGCGCGGGAATTGACCAAGACCAGCCGGGTCGCCCGCGCCGTGGCCGCCACGGACCAGTGCACCGACGCAGCCCGATACCCTGGCATACGCTTTTCCGGAGCCGCCGCATGAACTGGATGATCGCGTTGACAATCGTGGCCACGATCGTGGCCGCCGTGGTGGCGATGAACTTCGCCACGCCCGAGAAGAAAATCGAGCGCAAGGTCGAACACCGCCACGGCGTGCCCGATCCGCAGTTCAAGCGCGAGATGTCGGTGCTGCTGGGTCCCGCCATCCTGCGCGGAAACCGCATCCAGGCCTTCCACAACGGCGACGAGATCTTCCCCGCCATGCTCGAGGCGATCCGCGGCGCCCGGGCCAACATCACCATGGAGACCTACATCTACTGGTCGGGCGAGATCGGACGCGCTGTCGCCGAAGCGCTCAGCGAACGCGCGCGTGCCGGCGTCTGCGTGCACCTGGTGGTGGACTGGGTGGGCAGCCTGAAGATGGACGACGAACTGCTTGGGCTGATGGAGGACGGCGGCGTGCGCGTGGAGCTGTATCGCCCGCTGCGCTGGTACAACCTGGGCCGCATGAACAACCGTACCCATCGCAAGCTGCTGGTGGTGGACGGGCGCATCGGTTTCACCGGCGGCGTGGGCATCGCCGACCAGTGGACCGGCCACGCGCAGGACCCGGAGCACTGGCGCGAAACACATTTCCGCGTCGAGGGGCCGGCGGTGGCGCAGATGCAGGCCGCCTTCAACGACAACTGGATCAAGACCACCGGCGAACTGCTCAACGGTGCGGACTATTTCCCCGCTCTGGAGCCGGCGGGGGATGCCGATGCGCACCTGTTCGTCGCATCGCCCGCCGGCGGCAGCGAAAGCATGCACCTGATGTACCTGACCTCGATCGCCGCGGCCTGCCGCAGCATCGACCTGTGCGCGGCCTATTTCGTCCCCGATCCGCTGATCGCCAGCGCGCTGCTGGGCGCGCGCGAACGCGGGGTACGCGTGCGGGTGCTGCTGCCGGGCAAGCACATCGACTCGGAAACGGTGCGCCATTCCTCCAGGGCCTCGTGGGGCGAGCTGCTGGCGGGCGGCGTGCAGATCCACGAGTACCAGCCGACGATGATCCACGTGAAGCTGCTGGTGGTGGATGGCGAGCTGGTGTCGGTGGGCTCGACCAATTTCGACATCCGCTCGTTCCGCCTCAACGACGAGGCCAGCCTCAACGTCTACGACCGGGAATTCGCCGCGCGCATGACCGAAGCCTTCGAGCGCGATCTCGAACAGACGATCGAGTACGACTACGCCATGTGGGAGCGCCGGCCGCTGCGCCACAAGCTGGTCGAGAAGCTGCTGCGTCCAGTGCGCTCGCAGGTCTAGACGGCGCGCGACCTCAGGTCCAGTCGGTCAGGCCCTCGCGCCGGCAGACCTCTACAAACGACGGCAGCGCCTTCATGCGCGCCGCATGCGCGACCAGCGCCGGCCAGCTATCCGTGGGCCGCGGCATGTTGCGCGACCAGCGCATCAGCATGGTCAGCACGAAGTCGGCTGCACTGCGTTGCGCGCCAAGCAGGTAGGGGCCACCGAGGCGCAGGTGATCCTCGACCTGCTGCCAGGCGGCTTCCAGCTCCGCCAGCGCGCGCGCCTGTACCTCGGGGACCTGTCCTTGCCCCGCCGGCTCGTCGGGGTAGAACCAGCGCCGGTACGCCGGCATCAGGCTGTAGGCGCAGAAGAACATCCAGCGGTAGTACGCCGCGCGCTGCGGCGTGCCCGGTTCGGGTGCCAGGCCGCCGTCCGGATGCAGGTCGGCCAGGTGCATGGCGATCGCGGCGGACTCGGTCAGCACCTGGCCGTCGATCACCAGGGTCGGCACGCGACCCTGCGGATTCAGCGCCAGGTAGTCGGCGGACTTGTGCTCGCGTCGGCCGAAATCGAGCATGCGCAGCTCGTGCGCGATGCCCAGTTCGATGAGCAGCCAATGCACGACCAGGGAGGCCGTGCTCCTGGACCCGTAAAGGACGACAGCCATGGCGCGGACCTGAGGATGCGGGAGGCGAGTATGTCCTGTCGCCCGACACGCGGCACGCGACGCGTCTCAGGCGACCTCGACCACCGGGATCTTGCCGATCCGGGCCTGCCACTGCCTCGGGCCGGTCTGGTGCACCGACTCGCCGGTCGAATCGACCGCGACGGTCACCGGCATGTCCTTGACCTCGAACTCGTAGATCGCCTCCATGCCCAGGTCCTCGAAGCCGACCACCCTCGCGGCCTTGATCGCCTTGGACACCAGGTAGGCCGAACCGCCGACCGCCATCAGGTAGACCGACCTGTGCTTGCGGATTGCCTCCAGCGCCACCGGGCCGCGCTCGGCCTTGCCGATCATGCCCAGCAGGCCGGTCTGGCTGAGCACCTGCTCGGTGAACTTGTCCATGCGCGTTGCCGTGGTCGGGCCGGCCGGGCCCACCACCTCGTCGCGCACCGGATCAACCGGGCCGACGTAGTAGATGAATCGGCCGCGGAGATCGACCGGCAGCTTCTCGCCCTTGTCGAGCATGTCGACCATGCGCTTGTGCGCGGCATCGCGGCCGGTCAGCATCCTGCCGTTGAGCAGCAGCACTTCGCCGGGCTTGAAGGTGGCGACGTCTTCGCGGGTGACCGTATCCAGATCCACGCGGCGCGCGTTCTGCGGGTTGTAGGTGAGCTTGGGCCAGTCTTCGAGCGACGGCGGATCCAGTGCGACCGCGCCGCTGCCGTCGAGGGTGAAATGCGCGTGGCGCGTGGCGGCGCAGTTGGGGATCATCGCCACCGGCAGGTTGGCCGCGTGGGTCGGGTAATCCTTGACCTTGATGTCGAGCACCGTGGTCAGGCCGCCCAGGCCCTGCGCGCCGATGCCCAGCGCGTTCACCTTTTCGTACAGCTCCAGCCGCAGCTCCTCGGCGCGGTTGGAGGGGCCGCGCGCGATCAGGTCCTGGATGTCGATCGGCTCCATCAGCGACTCCTTGGCCAGCAGCATCGCCTTCTCGGCGGTGCCGCCGATGCCGATGCCGAGCATGCCCGGCGGGCACCAGCCGGCGCCCATGGTCGGCACGGTCTTCAGCACCCAGTCCACGACCGAATCCGACGGATTGAGCATGGCGAACTTCGACTTGGCCTCGGAGCCGCCGCCCTTGGCCGCCACGATCACGTCGACCTTGTCGCCGGCGACGATCTTCATGTTCACCACGGCCGGGGTGTTGTCCTTCGTGTTCTGGCGCTTGCCGGCCGGATCGGCCAGCACGCTGGCGCGCAGCTTGTTGTCCGGATGGCGGTAGGCACGGCGCACACCCTCGTTGACCGCATCCTCCAGCGAGCCGCTGAAGCCCTCCCAGCGCACATCCATGCCCACTTCCAGGAACACGGTGACGATGCCGGTGTCCTGGCAGAGCGGGCGGTGCCCTTCGGCGCACATGCGCGAGTTGATCAGGATCTGGGCAATCGCGTCCTTGGCCGCTGGGGATTCCTCGCGCTCGTAGGCGGCGGACAGGTTCCGGATGTAGTCGACCGGGTGGTAATAGCTGATGTACTGGAGGGCGTCGGCGATCGACTGGATCAGGTCGTCCTGCTTGATCGTGCGGGTAGAAGCGAGGGTCACGGCTTGCTCGGCGGCTTGCGGGAAACGGCCAGTTTAGCTGCGCGGAGCGCGCTCGCCCCCGTTCCTGCGGGTCCATGGGCGCATCGATCCTTTCCGCCGGCGGGAAGGGAGCACGGCATCCGGCGCCCACGCCCCTGCTGCTCGCCCCCGCGCTGCGGGAAAGTTCTGGGGGGGGGGCGGCCCCCGAGCCTCGCGGCTACCCTTGCACCATCACCATGCGTCAGACGCGTCCATGCGGCGGCGCGGCGGTGGACCCGCGCAGCATCAGGCTGAAGTCCAAGGTCTGCTGATGCGGCACGTCCACGGACTCGATGATGGCAAGCAGGAGCCTGGCCGCGCGGACGCCGATCTCCCGCATGGGCTGACTGATGGTCGTCAGCGGCGGGCTCAGATAGCGCGAGGATGCCAGGTCGTCGAAACCGACCACCGAGAAATCCTCCGGCACCCGGATGCCCAGGTCCCTGCAGGCCGCGAGCACCCCCAGCGCCATCTGGTCGCTGAAACAGAATGCGGCGGTGGGCGCGGGCGCCTGGCCCAGAAACCGCGTCGCGGCCACGTAGCCGGATTCCACCGTGAAGTCCCCCGGCACCGGCATCAGCAACTCCAGGCGGCCGTGCGCCAGGGCCGCGGCCCTGGCGCCTTCCAGGCGCTGGCGATGCAGCGGATTGTCGGGCGGACCGCCGACCACGGCGATCCGCGCGTGCCCCAGCGTATACAGGTGCTCCATCGCCGTGCGCGACGCGGCCGCGTTGTCGATGTGGACGCTGGGAATCCCCAGCGTCGGATCGAACTCGCATCCATTGACCACCGGCGCCGTCGCGCCGAGCCGCCTGACGATCTCCCGCGCGGTCGGCGGAAGCCGATGCCCGAGGACGATCATGCCGTCGGCCTGGTTGCGCGGCAGCATCTGCGCGTAGCGCTCCTCCCGCTCCGCCTGGTGCTCGGTATCGCCGAGCAAGACCGCGTAGCCAGCCGCCTGCGCGGCGTCCTCCGCACCCTTGAGGACCTGGGCAAAGAACGGGTTGCCGATGTCCGGGACCGTGATCAGGATCTTGCCGCTGCGCTGGGTCTTGAGCGTCCGGGCCACCGCATTGGGCACGTAGCCCAGCACGGCGGCAGCCTGCTCGATGCGCTTGCGCGTGTCCGGCAGGACCTTTTCGGGCCGCGAGAGCGCGCGGGACACGGTGCCTGCCGAGACGCCGACGTACCTGGCGATGTCGTAGATGGTGGCCATGTCCCCGTCCCGGATGCGCCCGATGCAGTGCACAACGCGTGCCCCGATCATCGCATGCTAGGATCGAATGCAATCGATTGCATCAGGTGGCTCGGCATGCGGACACTCCAGGGCCCGGCGCTGTTCCTGGCCCAGTTCATCGGCGACGAGGCTCCGTTCAATCGCCTGGATACCCTGGCCCAGTGGGCCGCGGGCCTCGGCTATCGCGGCGTCCAGGTGCCGACCAGCGCGCCGCACATCTTCGATCTCGCCCAGGCTGCGCAAAGCCAGGCCTACTGCGACGATCTGGCCGGCATGCTGGCCGACCACGGGATCCGGATCACCGAACTGTCCACCCATCTGCAGGGACAGCTGGTGGCCGTGCACCCGGCCTACGACGCGATGTTCGACGGCTTCGCGCCGCCGGACAGGCGCGGCGATCCCGCGGGCCGGCAGGCCTGGGCCGTCGAGCAGCTGACGCTGGCGGCACAGGCCAGCCAGCGCCTGGGCCTCAAGGCGCACGCCACCTTCTCCGGCGCGCTGGCCTGGCCCTATCTCTATCCCTGGCCACAACGCCCGCCCGGCCTGGTCGACGAGGCCTTCGCCGAACTCGCCCGCCGCTGGCGCCCGATCCTCGATGCTTTCGACGACTGCGGCGTCGACCTGTGCTACGAGATCCATCCGGGCGAGGACCTGCACGATGGCGCGACCTTCGAGCGCTTCCTCGACGCCGTCGACCACCACCCGCGCGCGAAAATCCTCTACGACCCCAGCCACCTGCTGCTGCAGCAGATGGACTACCTGGGCTTCATCGACCGCTACCACGCGCGCATCGGCATCTTCCATGCCAAGGACGCCGAGTATCGTGCCGATGCGCGCAGCGGCGTGTATGGCGGCTACCAGGACTGGATCGACCGCCCGGGCAGGTTCCGCTCGCTCGGCGACGGCCAGATCGACTTCAAGGCGATTTTCTCGAAGCTGGCCCAGTACGACTTCCCGGGCTGGGCGGTCGTGGAGTGGGAGTGCTGCCTGAAGCACCCGGAGGACGGCGCGCGCGAGGGGGCGGCCTTCATCCGCGAGCACCTGATCCGCGTGACCGAACACGCGTTCGACGACTTTGCCGACGGCGGCGCCAGCCCACAAGAGCTGCGCGGCATGCTGGGGTTGTGAATCCACACCGTTTGATCCGGACACCGACCTGGGAGGAGAAGTGATGACGTCCACGATGTCGCGCCTTGGCGTGATGATGTTCCTGCAGTTCTTCATCTGGGGCGCGTGGTTCGTGACCCTGGGCACGTACCTGGTCAATGGGCCGCTGCAAGCCAGCGCAAGCCAGGTGGCGACGGCCTTCCTCAGCCAGTCTGTCGGTGCGATCGTCGCGCCGTTCCTGGTCGGGCTGATCGCCGACCGCTACTTCGCCGCCCAGCGCATCCTGGCGCTGCTGCACCTGGCCGGCGCTGCGCTGATGTGGGGGGCGTCGACGGCTACCAGCTTCAATGCGTTCTCCGGGTTCGTCTTCGGTTACATGCTGCTGTTCATGCCGACGCTGGCGCTGGCCACCAGCATCGCGATGCGGCACATGCAGTCACCGGAGAAGCAGTTCCCGCCGGTGCGCGTGGCCGGCAGCATCGGCTGGATCATTGCGGGCGTGCTGATCGGCTGGCTGGGCTGGGAGCAGACCCAGCGCCTGGACCTGACCTTCAGGATGGCCGCCATCGCCTCGGCGGTGCTGGGCCTGTACGCGCTCACCCTGCCACACACGCCACCACTGGCGCGCGAGCGCGATGCGAAGCTTGGCGAGATCCTGGGGCTGGATGCGGCGCTGCACCTGCTCAGGTCGCGCGCCTACCTGGTGTTCTTCCTGGCCTCGATCGCGATCTGCATCCCGCTGTCGTTCTACTACAACTTCACCAACCCCTTCCTCAATGACGTGGGCGTACGTCGCGCGGCCGGGCTGCAGTCGCTGGGCCAGGTGTCCGAAGTGCTGCTGATGCTGGCCATGCCGTTCCTGTTCGTGCGCCTGGGGGTGAAGGTCATGTTGGCGGTGGGCATGGCCGCGTGGGTGCTGCGCTACGTGATGTTCGCCTTCGGCGACGCGGACGCGGGCTTCGCCTTGCTGGTGATCGGCATCGTGCTGCACGGCATCTGCTACGACTTCTTCTTCGTCACCGGCCAGATCTACACCGACGCCCATGCAGGACCGGGCTTCCGCAGCAGCGCGCAGGGCTTCATCACCCTGGCCACCTATGGCGTGGGCATGCTGATCGGCACCTTCCTGTCGGGCGCGGTCGTGGAGTACTACACCACCGACGCCGGCCCGGACTGGGAGAGGATCTGGCTGTTCCCGGCCGCGGTCGCATTCGTGGTGCTGGTGGCCTTCCTGTTCCTGTTCCGCGAAGGGCGGGTCGCCGCGCCTGCCGCTTCCTCCGCGCACTGAGGCCTGCACGATGAGCACCCTTGGAGTCGCCATCGTCGGCACCGGCATGATCGGCGCGGTGCATCGCCGCGCGGCGGTGCTGGCCGGCGCCGTGGTCCGCGGCGTGGCCGCGTCCTCGCCTGCACGAGCGCAGGAAGCGGCTCGGGCCTGGGGCGTCGCGCGTGGCTATGGCGGCATCGAAGACGTCATCGCCGATCCGCAGGTGCAGGTCGTGCACGTGTGCACGCCCAACCACCTGCACCGGGCGATGGCGCAGGCGGCGCTGGAAGCGGGCAAGCACGTGATCTGCGAAAAGCCGCTGGCGACCACGCTTGAAGACGCCCGCGCGCTGGCCGCGCTGGCCAAGTCCACCGGGCAGGTGGCCACAGTGCCCTTCGTCTACCGCTACCATCCGGTGGTCCGCGAGGCGCGTGCGCGCATCGCCGCAGGCGAGCTGGGTCCACTCCGGCTCATCCACGGCAGCTACCTGCAGGACTGGCTGCTGGATCCGGCCAGCAACAACTGGCGGGTGGACCCGGCCCTGGGCGGTGCGTCGCGCGTGTTCGCCGACATCGGCTCGCACTGGTGCGACCTGGTCGAATGGGTCGGCGGCGAGCGCTTCGCCGAAGTCAGCGCGGCGTTCGAAACGGTGATCGCCGAGCGCGGCGTGGCCTCCGGCAAGAGCTTCGCCACGCCTGCGGCCGGCGGTGACACCCGCGCGGTGTCCAGCGAGGACGTGGCCGCGGCCATGTTCAAGACCGGCAACGGCACCCTGGCCACGCTCACCGTCAGCCAGGTCTCGGCCGGGCGCCACAACCGCCTGTGGTTCGAGATCGACGGGGCGAAGGCCAGCGTGGCGTTCGACCAGGAGGACTGCGAGCGGTTGTGGATGGGCTATCCGGACCAGCGCGAGGAAGTGTTCGTGCGCGGACCGGGCGCCGGCAGCGCCGAGCAGCGGCGGCTGTCGGTGCTGCCCGCCGGCCATGCGCAGGGCTATGCCAACTGCTTCGAGGCCTTTGTCGCCGACACCTACCGGGCCATCGCGGGCGAACGCCCGGAAGGCCTGCCGACGTTCGAGGACGGCCTGCGCTCGGCGCTCATCGTCGATCGCGTCATCGCTTCGGCCAGGTCGCGCGCATGGACGCCGATCGGCTGAGTTCCCGCGGCGCGGCCGGCTGCGTGCCGATCCGCGCCGGTGCATCCACCTGCCATGCCTCGTGCCTGGCGTGGGTTCCGTTCCGTCACCCCGATTCCCGGAGGACATCATGACCATCCGTACCCTGCGCAGGATTGCGGCCGCCGCACTCGTGCTCTGCACCGCCCTGCCCGTCTGCGCACAGCAGGGCGATGCCGCCAGCCCCCTCGCCGTGCAGATGTACACGCTGCGCAACGTCGGCTCGCTCGAGGAGCAGCTGAAGATCGTCCACGACGCGGGCATCCACGCGGTGGAGACGGTCGGTGCGCAGAATGTCCCGGCCGCGGAGCTGAAACGGCTCCTGGACAAGTACTCGATCGAGGCGATCGCGAGCCACGTGGCGCTGTCCGAGCTGCGCGGCGACCTGGACGAGGTGGTGGCGTTCCACCGCGCCATCGGCAACCGCGTACTGGTGGTGCCGTACCTGCAGGAAGTCGAGCGGCCGACCGACGCGGAAGGCTGGCGCGCGCTGGGCCGCGAGCTGGGCGCCCTGGCCGAACGCCTGCAGCCGATGGGCATGCAGCTGGCGTACCACAACCACGAGTTCGAGCTGGTCGAATTCGACGGCGTGACGGGGCTCGAGCTGCTGTTCGAAGCCGCCGGCCCGGCGCTCGCCGTCGAGCTGGACCTGGCTTGGGTTGCGCGCGCCGGCCACGATCCGGCGGCGTTCCTCGGCAAGTTCCCCGGACGTGTGTACTCAGTCCACGCCAAGGACAACGCGCCGGAGGGCCAGGCGAAGGAAGAACAGGGCTTCGCTGCCGTGGGCAAGGGCGTCCTCGACTGGAAGGCAATCCTTCCCGCCGCCGCGGACGCGGGCGTGAAGTGGTACATCATCGAGCACGACCTTCCACGCGACCCTGCCGCCGTCATCGGGACGGGCGCGGCCTTTCTCGGCGACCACCTCGCCCCCGACAACCAGCTGAGCAGGCAGGAACAGGACGACGGCTGGCAACTTCTGTTCGATGGCAAGGACCTGTCGCAGTGGCGCAACTTCAAACAGGACGGGCTGAGCGACAAGTGGGTCATCGAGGATGGCGCCATCAAGCTCACCGGCGCAGGCGGCGGCGACATCCTGACCAGGGCTCAGTACCAGGACTTCGACCTCACGCTGGACTGGAAGATCGCAGAAGGCGGCAACAGCGGCATCCTGATCCTGGCGGATGAAACCGGCGAACACATCTATTCGCACGCACCGGAAATCCAGATCCTGGACAACGAACGCCATCCCGACAACAAGCTGGACACCCATCGGTCCGGCTCCCTGTACGACATGATCGCCTCACCTGCGGCCTCGCACAGGGTCGCCGGCGAGTGGAACCAGGTGCGCATCCTTCTGGACCAGGGCCAGCTGACCGTCTGGCAGAACGGCGTGCAGACGGCATCGTTGGAAATCCACGGTCCGGAGTGGCAGCAGTTGGTGGCGGCAAGCAAATTCGCCAACTGGCCGGGGTTCGCCGCCAACAGCAGCGGCCATATCGGCCTGCAGGATCACGGCGACGTGGTGTGGTTCAAGAACCTCAAGATCAAAGAACTGAAGCGATGAGCGATCCCGCCTATTCCGTGCTGGTTGTCGGCTCGGGCGCCGGCGGCGCCATGGCCGCCTACGAGTTGACCCGACAGGGCCACAAGGTGCTGCTGCTGGAAGCCGGCCGCAACTACGACCCGAGAACGGAAACTCCGATGTTCAGGCCCAACTCTGTCGCACCGCTGATGGGCGCCTCTACACCGGACAAGGACTTCGGCTTCTACGATTCCACCGTCGGCGGCGGTTGGCAGGTGCCGGACGAACCCTACACCACCGCCGAAGGCACCGAGTTCCTGTGGTGGCGAGCCCGCATGCTGGGCGGCCGCACCAACCACTGGGGACGCTACTCGCTGCGTTTCAGCGAACATGATTTCAAGGGAAAAAGCCGGGATGGCCTTGGCGCCGACTGGCCTATCGACTACGACGATATCGCCCCCTGGTACGACAGGACCGAAGCCCTGGTTGGCGTTTGTGGCACCAATACCGGCCTGGATGACATGCCACCGTCGTCCGATGGGGTGCTGCAGCCCCCACCCGTACCACGGGTACCGGAGTTGCTGATTGCCGCTGCGGCGAAGAAGCACGGCATTGCGTCAGTGCCGATGCACCGGGCCGTGCTGACCAGGCCGCTGGATGACCGTGCTCCTTGCTTCTATGCCACGCCCTGCGGTTACGGCTGCTCGATCGGTGCCGCCTTCCAGACCACCACCTCGCTGCTGCCGATGGCGCAGGCCACCGGCAACCTGCAGATCATCACCGATGCCATGGTCAGGACCGTGACCACCGATGCAGGCGGCCACGTCACGGGCGTGATCTATGTCGACAAGAAGACCGGTACTGAACGGCAACTGGGCGCGAAAGTGGTGGTCCTGGCAGCCAGCGCCTGCGAGTCGGCGCGCATCCTGCTCAATTCAAGAAGCGCCAGCCACCCGGACGGACTGGCCAATTCCAGCGGCCAGGTCGGCCGCAACCTGATGGACTCCACCGGCGCGAGCCTGTCGGCGCTGGTCCCGGCACTGATGAACCGGCCCCGCTACAACGAGGACGGCCACACCGCCAACCACCTGTTCATTCCCTGGTGGGGACACAAGGCACACGCCAACAAGGAACTGGATTTCCCGCGCGGCTACCACTTTGAACTTGGCGGACGCTTCGCCGAGCCGGGTGCCTATGTCAGCGGCGACCTGCAAGGGTATGGCACCGCGCTGAAACAGCAGGTGCGCGCGCATTACGGGGCTTACGTTTCATTCGCTCTACGCGGCGAGATGCTGCCGAACGAGCATTGCTACATGGACATCGATCCACGGGTCACGGACAAATGGGGGATTCCGGTACCCCGTTTCCACTGGCGATGGTCGGAAAATGAACTCAAGCAAGTAGAGCATGGCCTGAGAACCGCCAAGGCCATCCTGGAAACCATGGGTGCGACTGTCGGCGAGTTGCCCGCTGCAGAAGATGCGATCAAGAAAGGTGGCGAGATCATTCACGAGGTGGGCACCACCCGGATGGGCGGCTCGAGCAAGGACTCGGTGACCAACCAGTGGGGGCAAAGCTGGGACTGCCCGAACCTGTTCGTGATGGACGGCGGCGTGTTCGCCTCCAATCCGCACAAGAACTGCACCCTGACCATCATGACGCTGGCGATGCGCAACAGCGCCTGGCTGTCCACCCAACTCGAGGCGGGGGCGCTGTGATGCAGAAACCTCCGCAGGACCCGGGCATGGCTGTCCATGCAGACGGCGACGCACCTGCCTATGCGAACAGGTTGAGCCGGCGCGACTCGCTGAAGCTGCTGGCCGCACTGGCTGCAAGCGCCATGCTGCCTGCACTGTCCGCTTGTGATTCGACATCGACGGAAGATGCCGCCGGTGGCGTAGCGGACCAAGGGCATTGGCCGGAGCTTGAACTGCAGCCTGTGACGGCCAAGGGTTATGGCAAGGATCCGGACCTGATGGTTCCGCCGGAAGCGCCCTGGCCGCTGACGTTGACGCCGGCCCAGCTGTCGCTGCTGGCATTGCTGTCGGACATCATCGTGCCAACGGAAGGCCAGTCGCCGTCGGCGTCCGCGGTGCAGGTGCCGACAGTGATCGATGAATGGGTGAGTGCACCCTATCCCGACCAGCAGCAGGACCGGCTGACCGTCCTATCGGCCCTCGCCTGGCTCGACGACGAAGCCGCCCTGCGCTTTTCGCAGCCATTCACGGCACTGGGCACGCCGCAGCAGCTGGCGATCATCGATGACATCGCCTACGACAACGAACAGACCCCACGGCAGTTCCAGCGCATTGCCCAGGCCTTCGGCAGGATGCGCAACCTGGTATTGGCAGCCTATTTCTGCACGCCGGAAGGCATGGAAGATATCGGCTACCTGGGCAATGTGGCCATTGCCGGGACTTACCCCGGCCCGACGCCAGAGGCCTACAGCCATCTGGATACGGTACTGGCAGAGCTCGGGCTGAGCGAGTTCTCCTATCCGGTGGGCTAGCCGTCATCCCCGGCCGCACGGGCAGCGCGCGCGACCGCACCTGCGTCGTCGCACGCTGCCGGATGGGCGCAGGGCTCCACGCGTCCCTACAGCTCCCGCACCCAGATGTTGCGGAAGCTGATTTCCGAATCGTGGTCCTGCAGGTAGATCGGCGCGCAGCCGTGCGGAGAGTACGAAGGCGGGCCGCGGTACTCGGTGGTGCCGGCGATGACGGTATCGTCCTGCGCCAGCACGCCGTTGTGCAGCACGGTGATGCGCGCGGGCGCGAGCAGCCCGCCGCCTTCGGAGAAGCGCGGCGCCTTCCAGATGACGTCATAGGTCTGCCAGGCGCCCGGCGCGCGCGAGGCATTCACCAGCGGGATGGCCTGCTTGTAGATCGAGGCCGCCTGGCCGTTGGGATAGGTGGCGTTGTCGTGGCTGTCGAGCACCTGCAGTTCGTACAGCTCCTGCAGGAAGATGCCGCTGTTGCCGCGGTTCTGGCCGTCGAGACCGCTGGTCTGGATCGGCGTGCGCCACTCGACATGCAGCTGGATGTCGCAGAAGCGCTGCCGGGTGCGGATGCCCTTGCTGCCAGGCAACACGGTGACGGCGCCATCGGCCACCGCCCACAGTGCCTCGCCACCCTGCTCGGATTCCCACGCCGTCAGGCCGCTGCCGTCGAACAGCACCACCGCATCCGATGGCGCCGCGCCTGCGGGCGTGGCCACGACCGCCGGCACCGGAGCCCAGGCTTCGGTCTTCGCCGGATCGGCCGATGGATCATGGGCCAGTGCAACCGCGCCGGCCAGGACGCCGCCGGCCAGCAGGATCGCGCGTGTGGCCAGGACGTGACTCCGCGAATGGCGGAAGGGGCCGCGCATCACCGTGTCGCCCATGCCGGCGTCCCCGGCTCGTAGGGCAGGTCGCCGTCGTAGTGCCCGGGCACCGGGTCGTAGCGCAGCACTTCGGTGGCGCCCACCTTCGAGGTGAAGAAGCTGAAGAGGACCAACTGCTTGATCATCGTGAAGTAATGCACCCCGCCCCCGCTGCCCGAGCCATCGGCGGCCACCCACGCCCGGCGGGCCTGTTCCCCCGCCTCCTGGTCCAGTCCGGTCACCATCTGCAGGCGGACCGCCGGCGGCAGGGCCAGGAAACTTCCAGCGGCGCGCCTGTCCAGGTCCATCAATCCGGCACGGAAGGCGGCCTGGTCCTCGCCGCTGTAGCAATCGGTGACGAAGCGCGCCATGAACGCGCCCACCTCCGCATCCTTCGCCCCGGGCGTGTCGGTGCGCGGGATGATCGCCTCGGCGATCTCGTCCAGCAGGGCCACGTCGTCCGCGGTGAAACCGGCGGCGCCCTGCGCGACGGGTGCCTGTCCGAGGACGAAGGCCGGCATGCCGAGCATCGCCACGCCGGTGGCGGACGCAATCATCTTCAGCAGTTCACGGCGTTCCATCACAGGTTCCCCGCCTTGAGCTCGCGCACCGCATGGTCGGCGGCGCGCGCGGTCAGCGCCATGTAGGTCAGCGACGGATTGACGCAGCTGCCCGAGGTCATGCAGGCCCCGTCGGTCACGTACACGTTCGGGGCGTCCCACACCTGGTTGTGCGCGTTGAGCACCGAGGTCTTCGGGTCGCGGCCCATGCGCGCCGTGCCCATCTCGTGGATCGCCATGCCCGGCGCGTAGTCGCCATCGTAGCTGCGCACGTCGCGCACCCCGGCCGCCTCCAGCATCTCGGCGGCGTCGGCGCCCATGTCGCGGCGCATCGACTTCTCGTTGTCACGGATCGAGACGTCCATCGCCAGGACCGGCAAGCCCCACTTGTCCTGCGTGCCGTGGTCCAGGCGGATGGTGTTGTCGTGGTAGGGCAGCATCTCGCCGAAGGCGGTCATGCCGATGCTCCAGTCGCCCGGCATGCTCGCGGCTTCCTTCAGGCCGGCCCCGATGCCCATTTCGGCGACGCTGCGCGACCAGTCCTGGCGGCTCGCGCCACCCTGGTAGCCGAAGCCGCGCAGATAATCGCGCCGGTCGCCGCCGACGTTGCGGAAGCGCGGAATATAGAAACCGCAGGGACGCCGGCCGGAGTAATACCTGTCTTCAAAGCCATCGACGATGCCGTGCGCGCCGACCTGGAAGTGGTGGTCCATGACGTTGTGGCCCAGCTCGCCCGACGACGAGCCCAGGCCGCCTTCCCACACGTCGGTGGCCGAGTTCATCAGCACCCAGGTCGAGTTGAAGGTGGATGCGTTGAGGAAGATGACATTGGCCGTGTAGAGGTAGGTCTGGCCATTCTCGGCATCGACGATCTCCACGCCGCGCGCGCGCCGGCGGTCCTTGTCGTACACCACTTCCTTCACGATCGAGAACGGACGCAGGGTGAGGTTGCCGGTCTGCATCGCCGCCGGCAGGGTGGCCGACTGGGTCGAGAAGTAGGCGCCGAACGGGCAGCCCAGGATGCACTTGTTGCGGTACTGGCAGTTGGCCCGGCCCTGCTCTGGACGCGGCTCGGTGATGTTGGCGGTGCGCGAATGGATCATCCGCCGCGTGTCGCCGAAGGCCTTGCGGATGCGCGCCGCTACATCCTTCTCGACCACGTTCAGCGGGATCGGCGGCAGGAACTTGCCATCGGGCAGCACGTCCAGGCCCTCGACGGTGCCGGCGATGCCGGCAAAGGTCTCCACGTGGTCGTACCAGGGCGCGATGTCGGCGTAGCGGATCGGCCAATCGGCGGCGATGCCCTCGCGCGCGTTCGCCTCGAAGTCCAGGTCCGACAGGCGGTAGCTCTGCCGGCCCCACAGCAGCGAGCGCCCGCCGACGTGGTAGCCGCGGAACCAGTCGAAGCGTTTGGTTTCGTTGTACGGACATTCCGTCTCGTCGGCCCACATCCCGTGGGTACTCTCGGACAGCGGGTAGTCGCGGCGCAGGACCGGATGCGCTTCCTTCATCGCCTGGGTGGGCACGTTGCGATGCGGGTAGTCCCAGGCCTCGTTGCCCGCGTTGACGTAGTCCTTGATGTGCTCGATGTTGCGACCGCGCTCGAGCATCAGCACCTTGAGTCCCTTTTCAGCCAGTTCCTTGGCGGCCCAGCCACCGCTGATGCCCGAGCCGACGACGATCGCGTCGTAATGATTGTTCGCCATTGAGACTGCGTTCCTGGTTGAGGCGGGGGTTACACGTCGCAGAGGCGGATAGCCTCGCGCAGGGAGGCCACCGGGTCCGGCGCCGACGGCATGAATTCCTGTGCGATATACCCGTCGAATCCGGTGTCGCGGATCGCGCGGCAGATGGCCGGATAGTTCAGCTCCTGGTCCTCGCCGAGCTCGCGCCGACCAGGCACGCCTGCAGTGTGGTAATGCAGGAAGTGCCGGTGGTGGCGACGGATGGTGGCGATGATGTCGCCCTCCATGATCTGCATGTGGTAGATGTCGTAGAGCAGGCCGAAGTGGTCCGAACCCAGCGTCTCGCACAGCTCCACACCCCATGCGGAGCGGTCGCACAGATAGTCGGGGTGGTCCACCCGCGAATTCAGCAGTTCCATCACCAGCCTGACGCCACGCTTCTCGGCATGGCCGAGGATGCGTTTGAGGCCGGCAGCCGAATTGGCCATGCCTTCGCCCGGGTCCATGCCGTTCCGGTTACCGGAGAAGCAGATCAGGTTGCGATAGCCGGCATCGGCCACCAGGTCGATGTGGCGGGTGTAGCGCGCCACCAGCTCGTCGTGGAAGCGAGTATCGGAAAAACCCTTCTCCAGCCCGAGCTCGGCGCCGTTGCACATCGAACTGTCCACGCCATGCGCCTTCAGCGTGGGCCAGTCGTCCGGGCCGACCAGGTCGATGGCGGAAAAGCCGATCTGCTTCACTGTCCGGCACAGCTCGGCGATCGACATCTGTCCGAACGTCCAGCGCGCCACGGAATGCTTCAGGTTGGCCTTCAGCGGCTGCGCGGCAGCAGCCGCTGCGGGAACGAGCGCGGACGCGGCCAGCCCTATTCCGCCGACCATCGTGGCGCGCAACGCATCGCGTCTGGTGAAGGTGTGGTTCAAATTAGGCCTCCCCGGGATTGCCGATGCCGCCGTCCGGGCAAGCACCTGCGGCGGCCGACTGCACGGCGGCCGGGCGACGCTGCGGGGCCATGGCGAGTCCTCGAAGATACGTCGCGCGTCACCCGGAGCAACCGCCGGCGGACAGGTTCATGAATCGTGGTGCCCGTGGCGTGCGCTGTTGCCGCGCCCGCCGCATTCGGCCTGCTCGAACTGATGCCCATCCATCCACCGGCCTCCCAACCGGTACAGACACGCGAATCCGCATGGATGCAATCGATTGCACGATAGCAATCGCGTGCCCGATTGCAAGACCCCGGATGGATTCCCTTCGCCCTCGCTGGCGTATCGGGCCTCGACAAAAGCAGCATGGAGGACCAGCGCCATGCCCTGTTGAAGAACGCGCCGCTTCCGGGCGCGGCAGGCCGGTCGTCGGGCGCGCATCGCAGCTTCCGGCTGGCGGGTGCGGCCACTAATCCGCTTTAAACCCTGCCCCGCGCCCCCGCATCGGACTCGATATGCTGATGGCGACGATGAATGCTTCCCTCGACGAGGCCGCA
The DNA here is from genome assembly GCF_054072655.1 of Luteimonas sp. A482. NCBI lineage: Bacteria > Pseudomonadati > Pseudomonadota > Gammaproteobacteria > Lysobacterales > Lysobacteraceae > Luteimonas > Luteimonas sp. A482. The sequence goes on along the minus strand of NZ_JBSVRO010000001.1, from coordinate 1,293,125 downwards.
ACTGCGGCCGACGTGGACCACGCCCTGGCGCGGGCCTCGGCCGGCGGCGACGCGAGCGCATTCGAAGCCCTGTACCGGCGCCACGCGGGCCGGGTCCACGGCGTGATCCTGCGGCTGGTCGGCCACCAGCACAGCCGCGCCGAAGACCTGACGCAGGAGGCCTTCGTCCGCGCCTGGCAGGCGCTGCCGGGGTTCCGCTTCGAAAGCGCCGTCGGTACCTGGCTGCACCGGCTGGCCGCGAACACCGCGCTGATGGAGCTGCGCAGCCGCCGCAGCGGGCCGATGATCGACAGCGGCGAGGACGTGCTGGACCAGATCGGCACCGGCGACACCGCCGGCCATCGCACCGCCCTGTCGATGGACCTGCAGCAGGCCATCGACAGCCTGCCGCCGCGGGCGCGCGCGGTGCTGGTGCTCTACGACATCGAAGGCTGGACGCACGAGCAGATCGCCACCGCGCTCGAGATGGCGGTCGGCAGTTCCAAGGCACAACTTCACCGCGCGCGCCGGCTGCTGCGCGCGAAGCTGGGAGATCCCGCATGAACGACCGTCGCCACGATCACGACCTGCCCGCCGCGCTGCGCATGCAGCTGCGCGCGTTGCGCACCCCCGAGCCGCCGGCGCGGGAACTGTGGCCGGACATCGCTACGCGCATCGCGGCCCAGCCGCAAGTCCCGGAGGCTTCACCGCGCCGGCACCCGCGCCTGTTCCCCGCCCTGGCCGCAGCCGCTGTTCTCGCGCTGGCCATCGGCCTGGGCTGGCAGCTTCAGCCGTCCGGTGCGGAGCCCGCGCAGGCTTCCGCGGTCGCAAACGCGCTGCCGGCCGCCTCGCCAGCCCCACTCGTCATCATGGCGGACGCCATGACGCGCGAGTACCGGGGCGCGCTACGCGAAGTGCCTGCGCCGCGGCCAGCCACGGCCGGCTACGACAGCCTGATCGAACTCGACGCCAGCGCTGCCGCCGTGCGCGAGGCGCTGGCGCAGGATCCCGATGCCGTCTTCCTGCTGCAGCGCCTGCAGCACATCCATGCGCGGCGCCTGGCGCTCACCCGGCAACTTGCCAGCGCCTGAGCGCCACCCATCCTTTCCAGGAGAACTCCATGAAAACCCTGCCCCTGTCCCTCGCCCTGCTGTCGGCCCTGTGCATCGCACCCGCCTTCGCCGCCACTCCCATCAACGAAACCCGTGCGCTGGATCCGCGCGGCAGCATCGACGTGTCCAACCTCAAGGGCCGCATCCAGGTGCGCGCCTGGGACAAGCCCGAGGTCAGGATCACCGGCAGCCTCGGCGACGGCGTCGAGCGCCTGCAGATCGAAGGCGACCGCAACAGCCTCGAGGTCAAGGTGCGCTACCCGCGGAGCAGCAACCGCGCCGAGGCGACCACGCTGATCCTGGACGTGCCGCAGATGGCGGTGCTGGAGATCGACGGTGTCGCGGTCGACATCGACGTGCAGGGCGTCGCCGGCAGCTCGCTCGACATCGAAAGCGTGAGCGGCAGCATCGTGGCCGTGGGCGCACCGCGCGAGGCCGACATCAGCAGCGTCAGCGGCAACCTGCAGCTCAACCTCAACAGCCACAAGGTCGACGTGGAAAGCGTCAGCGGCAACATCGCGCTGCGCGGGCGCATCAGTGGCGAGATCAAGGCCGAGACGGTGTCGGGCGACATTCGCGTCGATACCCGCGGCGAGCCGGCGCGCCGCCTCGACACCAGCAGCGTCTCGGGCAGCGCCAGCTATGTCGGCGGCCTGGCCGAAGGCGGCCGGATCAGCGCCGAGTCGGTCAGCGGCGACATTCGACTGACGCTGCCAAAGTCGCTGTCGGCGCGGGTGCATGGCGAGAGTTTCAGCGGCGGCCTCAGCGCTCCCGGTGCGGCCATCGACAAGCCCAGGTACGGCCCCGGTTCGAGCTTCGAACACACCTACGGGAATGGCGCCGGCGAGATCCGGATGGAGACCTTCTCGGGCCGCGCGGAGCTGGTGCTGGAGTAGTCGCGCGCCTGCGTGGCCACCGGCGTTCGTTGTCTGTCGCATTGTCGTTGGAGCGAGAGATCCCGCCTTCGTCAGATTCCTCACTTCGTTCGGAATGACAAGCCGTTGTGTCGCGCCGCCGTCGAATTTGTCATCTCGAGCGCAGTGAGAGATCCCGCCTTCGTCAGATTCCTCATTTCGTTCGGAATGACAAGCCGTTGTGTTGCGTCGCCGTCGAATTTGTCATCTCGAGCGCAGTGAGAGATCCCGCCTTCGTCAGATTCCTCACTTCGTTCGGAATGACAAGGCCTTGTGTTGCGTCGCCGTCGAATTTGTCATCTTGAGCGCAGTGAGAGATCCCGCCTTCGTCAGATTCCTCACTTCGTTCGGAATGACAAGACCTTGTGTCGCGTCGCCGTCGAATTTGTCATCTCGAGCGCAGTGAGAGATCCCGCCTTCGTCAGATTCCTCACTTCGTTCGGAATGACAAGCCCTTGTGTCGCGTCGCCGTCGAATTTGTCATCTCGAGCGCAGCGAGAGATCCCGCCTTCGTCAGATTCCTCACTTCGTTCGGAATGACAAGCCCTTGTGTTGCGTCGCCGTCGAATTTGTCACCTCGAGCGCAGCGAGAGATCCCGCCTTCGTCAGATTCCTCACTTCGTTCGGAATGACAAGCCCTTAGTGTTGCGTCGCCGTCGAATTTGTCATCTCGAGCGCGGCGAGAGATCTCGTTCCGGCAAGTCATCGGCAAGTCATCGGTGAGTCATTGGCGGGCCATTGAGGGGCCATTGGGAGAGTCCCCAGCCTCACCCAGTCGCTCTCGACCCAGCGCGACAGCAGTACGCATGACACATCAGGCCCCGATGCTAGTATCCGGCGACCGTCGCGGCCCGCCTGTCGCGACGGTTTTCGGGGGAAGATGCATGGTCCGTTCGACGTTCGCGGTGCTGCTTGGCCTGCTGGCTTCGCTTGCAGCGATCTCGTTGCTGGGCTTCGTTGGCCTGTCGTTGTTCGTGCCCGAAGCGACCGTCCCCGGGACTGAAGAGGAACTCGCGCAGGCGATCGCCTCCCAGAGCGCGGCGGAACTCTTGTGGAAGCTCGCCAGCTGGCTCGCCGCCGCCTTCGCAGGCGCATGGATCGCCGCAAGGATCGCGCGCGCCAATCCGCTGGCGGCAGCGATGGCAGTCGGCCTGCTGCTCTTGGCAGGGCTGGCGTTCGAAACGACATCGCTGCCGTACCCGGCATGGGTGACCGTCGCTGGCGTGCTGCTGCCGCTGCCCGTCGCCTGGTTCGCGGCACGCCTGGCGCGACCGCGCCAACGAACGCCATCCCCCTGACCGACGCTCGCACGGAACCACGCCGATGCAGTCTTCGCCGTTGACCACCCTGCTGCTGCCGCTTGCGCTGGGCGTGATCATGTTCGGCCTGGGGCTGGGCCTGGCCATCGACGACTTCAGGCGGGTCGCACGCTATCCGCGCGCGGTGCTGACCGGGCTCGTGCTGCAAACCGCCGTGCTGCCCTGGGTGGCACTGGGGCTGGCACTGCTGTTCCGCCTGCCGCCGGAGCTGGCGGTGGGACTGATGCTGCTGGCGGCTTCGCCCGGCGGCGCGACGGCCAACATCTACAGCCATCTCGCGCATGGCGATGTCGCCCTCAACATCACCTTGACCGCGATCAACAGCCTGCTGTGCCTGGTCACGCTGCCGGTGATCCTCAACCTCTCGCTCGAATATTTCCTCGGCGCGGGCCAGTACGTGCCGCCGCCGGTGCGCAAGATCGTCGAGGTGGCGCTGATCATCGTGCTGCCAGTGGCGATCGGCATGGCGGTCCGCCGCTACGCACCCGGGTTCGCCACACGCATGGAAAAGCCGGTGCGGCTGCTGTCGGTACTGGTGCTGGCGCTGCTGATCGTGGCCGCCGTGGCGCAGGCATGGAGCACCCTGCTGGCATGGTTCGCGGTGGTCGGCCTGGCCTGCCTGCTGTTCAACCTCGTCAGCATGGGGCTCGGCTACTGGGCGCCGCTGGCGCTGCGGCTGCCGAGGAAGCAGGCGATCGCGATCGGGATGGAGATCGGCATCCACAACGGCACGCTGGCGATCTTCATCGCGCTCAACGTGCTGGGCAACGCGGCGATGTCGGTGCCGGCGGCCGTGTACAGCTTGCTGATGTTCTTCACCGCAGCCGCATTCGCGTTCTGGCTGAACCGGCAGGGCAAGGGCGACGCCGCCGTCGCCTGAGTACGCAGCCGCGGCCGCAACGCAGCGTTGCGCACTGACGCGTGCGCATCCACGCCCGCAGCGAGGTCGCGGCAGTACCCTGTCGACCCGCCCAACGAGGACCGCCGCCCTGGCCACCTATCGCCTTGCCATCGTCGTCGGCAGCAACCGTCGCGCCTCCATCAACCGCAAGCTCGCCGAAGCGATGGCGCGGCTGCTTCCGGACACGTTCGAGGTCAGCTACCCGCGCATCGACGACCTGCCGATGTACAACCTCGACCTGGAGGCAGAACGCCCGGCCGAGGTCGACCGCTTCACCACCGAGATCGCCGCCGCCGATGCCGTTGCCGTGGTCATGCCCGAGCACAACCGCTCGCTGCCCGCGGTACTCAAGAACGCCATCGACTGGGGCTCCAAGCCGATCGCCAGCAACGTCTGGCGCGGCAAGCCGGTTTCGATCACGGGCACCACGCCGGGCGCGATCGGTACCGCGGTCGGCCAGCAGCACCTGCGCCAGATCCTCGGCATCCTCGGGGCCCTGGTCCAGGGCGGCGAGGCCTACATCCAGTTCAAGCCCGACCTCATCGGTGCCGACGGCGACTTCACCAGTGCCGACACCCGCGCCTTCCTGCAGGCCTACGTGGACGGTTTCGTCGACCTGGTCACCCGCCTCGTTCCGCGCTGAGCCCGGGGCCGCCTCGGCGACTCAGCCGGGATCCTGCCCGGGCACGTCCTCGATGCCGACATTGCTGGACGCGCGCTCAAAGATCGCGCGGTCCAGCAGCCCCGTCTGCCGGGCCACCAGCACCGGCACCAGCACCTGGCCGGTGACGTTGGTCATGGTGCGCATCATGTCGAGGATGCGGTCGATGGCGTAGAGGATGCCGATCGCCTCCAGCGGCAGACCCGCCGCGCTGATCACCACCGTGGCCATGATCACCGCCGTGCCCGGCACCCCGGCGGTGCCGAAGCTGCCCAGCACCGAGGCCAGCGCGATCAGGACGTACTGCCCGGCCGACAGTTCGATGCCCATGAACTGGGCGATGAACACCGCCCCCAGCGCCGGATAGATCGCGCCGCAGCCGTCCATCTTGATGCTCGCGCCCAGTGGTACGGCGAAGCTGGCGTAGTCCTTGTCCACGCCCAGGTTGTGGGTGGCCGAACTGAGCGACAGCGGCAGCGCGGCGAAGCTGCTCGATGCGACGAACCCGATCTGCATCGCCGGCGCGGCGCCACGCAGGAACTTGAGCGGACTGAGCCCGTGCGCCAGCAGCAGGCCGCCGTAGACCACGATGATGTGGAAGGCGCAGGCCGCGTACAGCGCGATCACGAACTTGCCCAACGGCACCAGCTGCTCGAAGCCATAGCTGCCCACCAGCGCCGCGATCAGGCCGAAGGTGCCCAGCGGCGTGGCCTCCAGCACGAAGCGCGTGACCTGGATCATCAGCTCGCGGCCCTGGTCGAACAGCGAGCGCAGGCCCACGGTCTTCTCGCCCAGCTTCACCAGCGCGAACCCGAACAGGCCGGCGAAGAAGATCACCTGGAGGATGGTGAAATTGCTGGGCACGATCACGTTCTGGCCATCGCTGCTCTTGCCGGCGCCCAGCGCGGCCAGCGCGCGGAACGGATTCTCCGGAACGATGTTGATCAGCACGTCGAGCGGCCCTGGCACCTCGCGCGGCCGGTAGGTCTCGGCCACCTTGAGGCTTGCCGCGTCCACGCCCAGGCCGGGTTTGAACAACCAGCCGAAGGCCAGGCCCACCGCCACCGCCAGCACCGCGGTGATCGCAAACCACAGGAAGGTGCGCCCCGCCAGTCCCGCGATCGAGCGCTGGCCGGCGAGCGAGCCCACCGCACTGACCACCGCGAAGAACACCAGCGGGATCGCGATCATCTTGATCAGGTTGACGTAGACGGTGCCCAGCGGCCCGAACCAGGTCTGCGCCGCCGGCCCCATCAGCCAGCCCGCAAGCGCACCCAGCACGAAGCCGGCGGCAACCCGCTGCCAGAACGGAATCTTGAGCCAGCGATGGACGAGAGGCATCTGGAGGTACGGCAAACAGCGCCTGGCGGCGAGTGCGCCACCTTATCCGACCGGCCGGGCGGGCGCGACGCGCCGGCTGGAACGCCACGCCGACATTGGCGGGACAGCGGGCGCCGGAGGCAATGACCGTAGTCATGGCCCGGACTTGGCCCCACGGCATAATGACGGGTTACGGGTTGGCGCCGCTTCCCCGCCGTCATCGAGCGACGGGCCCGGAAGCGCTGCCAACCGCTTGGACCCCTGCCCTGCCCCACCGGAGCCGCCATGCCCCGCCTGCTGCCCATCGTTCCCGCTCTCCTCACCACCCTGCTCGCGGCCTGTGTCGCCACGCCGCAGCGCGCCACCGCGCCGACCACCTGGACGGTCGACGTTCCCGTGGTCGAGCACCCCGAAGGTGAGACCCCGCAGTGGTGGTACCGCAGCGGCGCCGCCCGCGCAGCGGCGAACGGCGCGATGGCAGGCCGCGCGAAGAACGTGATCGTCTTCCTCGGCGACGGCATGAGCCTGACCACGGTCGCAGCGGCGCGCGTGCTCGAAGGCCAGCGCGCCGGCGGCCCGGGCGAGGAGAACCTGCTGGCCTGGGAGCAATTCCCGCACACCGCTTTTTCCAAGACCTACAACACCGATTCGCAGACCCCCGACTCGGCCGGCACCATGACCGCGATCGCGGCAGGGGTGAAGTCGCACATGGGCGCGATCGGCGTCGCCGCCGGCGCACGCGACGACTGTGCCGGCAGCCTGGATCGCCGCCTCGTGTCGTGGCTGCAGCTGGCCGACAACGCCGGCCTGGCCACCGGCATCGTCAGCACCGCGCGGCTCACCCACGCCACGCCGGCCGCCACCTACGCGCACGCGCCCGACCGCAACTGGGAGAACGACACCGACCTGCCCGAGCCCGCGCGTGCCGCCGGATGCCGCGACATCGCGCAGCAGCTGCTCGACTTCCCCGCCGGCCGTGGCCCCAGCGTGGTGCTGGGCGGCGGTCGCGGTGAGTTCCTGCCGGTGTCGGTGCGCGACCCCGAACTCGACGACAAGGTCGGCCAGCGCCTGGACGGGCGCAACCTGGCGGACGAATGGGTGCAGCGCCGCCCCGACGCCACCTGGGTGTGGAACACCGGCCAGCTGCACGCCGCCAGCGACGCCAGTGCGGTGCTGGGCCTGTTCGAGTACGACCACATGCAGTACGAGCACGACCGCGACCGCAGCGCGGCCGGCGAGCCCGACATCGAGGAAATGACACGCTTCGCGATCGAGCGCCTGTCGCGGGATCCTGGCGGCTACGTGCTGCTGGTGGAGGGTGGCCGCATCGACCACGCCAACCACGAGGGCAACGCCTACCGCGCACTCGACGAAACCATCGCCATGTCGCGCGCGGTGCGCGCCGCGGCGGAAATGACCTCGGCCGACGACACCCTGATCGTGGTCACCGCCGACCATTCGCACACATTGAACTTCGTCGGCTATCCGCGGCGCGGCAACGACATCCTGGGCAAGGTGCGCGGCCGCGTGAACGAGGACGACGACCCCAGCCACTACGCCCGCGACGCCCTCGGCCTGCCCTACACCACCCTGGTCTACGCCAACGGCCCCGGCTACAGCGGCGCCAGCGCGCGCCAGCCGGCCGGTCCCAAGCGCCACCTGCACAGCCCGGGTGGTTTCGAGCCGGCGAGCGGGCGCCCGGACCTGTCCGCGGTCGATACCGCGCATCCGGACTTCATGCAGGAGGCCCTGGTACCGTTATCGTCCGAGACCCACGGCGGCGACGACGTGGGCATCTGGGCGCGCGGCCCCGGCAGCGACGCGTTCCGCGGCACCCTGGAGCAGCACGTGATCCACCACGTGATCGTCCAGGCCACCCCGGCGCTGCGCGGGCGGCTGTGTGCCGCCGGCGCATGCAACGGCGACGGGGTCCCGGTCGAACTGCCTGATCCGGCGGCCTTCGGCGCGCCCTGAGCCACATCAACCGCCGGACGCGGTTGCAGTCCTTCTCCAAGGGACGCTGTCCGCCAGGCAGGCGACAGCCCCGGACATGCCCCACGAGGTGTTGGCAGTGCAATCGGCAGGAAAATCCCGCTGGCACCACGTAATCGGCCTGGTGCTGGCCTGCCTGGCCGGCATCGCCACCGCCGGTGAAGCGCCGCCTGCACGCGACGGCTTCCTGCTGGCGGGCGCGCCCTCGGCCGAACAGACGCCGATGCGCACCTGCACCCCACTGATGCGCGAGGGCCTGCGCGAGCGGCGGATCGAGGCGCCACCCGGCGGCTGGCCCGGCACGCCACAGGCGATCAACGTGTTCAACGTGCTCTCCGGCGAAGTCATGGTCGCCCTGGGCGACCGCGAGGTCTGCGGACGCATGCATGACGCGCGCACCCGCGACTCGCGCTTCCGCGCCAGCGTGGGCATGGTCGCGGTGCCGCCGGCGGGCAGCCGCGAACCTATCCGCGTCGCCTGGGCCGACCCGCTGCAGCCGGACTGGCATCCGACCGTGGTGCTGGGCGCGCCCAGCCCGGTACAGCAGATGGACACGATGCGGCTGCTGGTGCGCGTGTCGTGTATGGCGATCGGTCTGGCGCTGGCGATGTCGGCGCTGATGGGCTTCGTCGGCACGCGCGACCGCACCTTCCTGCGTCACGCGGGCGTGTGCGTGGTGCTGGTGGCGGGCCAGGCCATCCTCAGCGGCATGAGCGGATATCCGCGGCCCTGGCTGCCGGTGGGCCACCACGAAGCCTGGTGGCTCACCGCATCCAGCGCCTTCACCATCGCTGCGCTGACACATGGCATCTGGAAGCAGTCCGGCGTGGTCGGCGCGCAGCCGCTGCCGCGCACCGCGGTGACCTGGCTGATGCGTGTCGCCATCCTCGCCGGCCTGCTGGTGCCGGTGCTGCCCCTGTCCGCCTTGCGCTGGACCATGTCGGGGCTGGACATGGCCTTTGGCCTGGCCTGCGTGGGCCTGCTGGCGGTGTCCAACCTGTCGCTGCGGCGCGGCGATCGCAGCGCCGTCCTCGGCGCGGTTTCGATCGTCCCGTTCCTGGCGATCATCGTCGCGATGCTGCTCGGCAGCCGGCTGCTGGCCTCCTACCGGATCGAGGTCGTGCAGCTGGCGGTGACCTGGTTCCTGATCGCGATGGGCTACGCCCTGACCCGGCGCTTCGGCCACCTGCGCCGGGCGCACGACGCGATGCGGGTGCTGGCCGCCACCGACGAACTGACCGGACTGCCCAACCGGCGCAGCGGACTGGCGCGGCTGGAGGAACTGTTCCAGCACTCGCGCGACAGCGGCGAGCCGCTGACCGTCGGCTTCCTCGACATCGATCTGTTCAAGCGCATCAACGACGTGCACGGCCACCATGTGGGCGACACGGTGCTGGTGGCGGTATCCGGGGCGCTGGCCGCGTCGATGCGCGGGCACGAGGACGTGGTGCGGATGGGCGGCGAGGAATTCCTGGTGGTGATGCCGGGCGTCCAGCTGGCGGCTGCTGGTCCGCGGCTGGAGCTGATGCGCCGGCGCGTACGCGAGGCCGGCGACTCGCTGGGCATCGAAGGCCTGCAGGTGACCGCAAGCATCGGCCTGGCCAGCCTGCACGACGACGACGAGGATCCGGCCTCGCTGCTGCGCCGCGCCGACGGCGCGATGTACCGCGCCAAGCAGGCCGGACGCGACCGGGTGCTGCTGGCAAGCCAGTAGCACCGCGCTGCCGCGTCGCTCAGAACGGTTTGGCCAGCACCAGCCAGATCACGCCCAGCAGCAGGAACACCGGCACTTCGTTGAACAGCCGCAGCGCCTTGCCCGTGGGCAGCGCGCGCGTATCGGCGCGCCGCAGCCAGCGTCCGCCAACGATGTAGTGCGCCAGCATCAGCGCCACCAGGGTCAGCTTGGCGTGCAGCCAGCCGCTGCCGCTGCCCACCATGGTCGGCAAACCAGGGATCACCCGGTAGCCCAGCCACAGCACCACGCCGGTCAGCAGCGCCAGCCCGAACATCACGTGGCCGAAGCGGTACAGCCGCCTGCCCATCAGCATCAGCCGTGCCCGCACGGCGCGCTCATCGCCGGCCTCGACCAGGTTGATCAGGATGCGAGGCAGGTAGAACGCGGCCGCCACCCAGGCCATCACGAACAGCAGGTGCGCGGACTTGATCCACAGATAGGTTTGCATGTCGGCGCTCCGTCGGATGCCGCCAACGTCGTCGACGCGGGCGGCGGCGCGCTATTGTAGCCGCCGCTTCCACAGCCCCGACCTCATGCACAAACGCTACGACCAGCACTATTTCGACACCTGGTACCGCCGCCGCGGCATCGGCGGCGCGCAGCGGCTGGCGCGCAAGGTGGCGCTGGCCGTGGCCACCGCCGAATACCATCTCGAGCGTCCGCTGCGCAGCGTGCTCGACATCGGCTGCGGCGAAGGCGCGTGGCGCGCGCCACTGCTGCGGCTCCGGCCCAAGGCGCGCTACCTGGGCTTCGACAGCAGCGAGTACGCCATCGCCCGCCATGGCGCGCGGCGCAACCTGCACCTGGCGCGCTTCGCCGACTTTGCGACGCTGCGGCCGTGTCCGCCGGTCGACCTGCTGGTGTGCAGCGACGTGATGCACTACCTGCCGCTGAAGGAACTCGACCGCGGCCTGCCCGGTCTTGCCGAGCTGTGCGGCGGCGTGGCCTTCCTCGAATGCTTCAGCCGCGAGGACGAGGCCGAAGGCGACAACGTGGATTTCCAGGCGCGGCCAGCCACGTTCTACCGCCGCCGCTTCGCCGCGCTGGGCTTGCGCCAGGTCGGTTCGCACTGCTGGCTGGCACCGGACCTGGCCGACAGTGCCGCCGCCCTGGAACTCGCGCCGCGTGGTGCCTGAACGCGAGTGCCTGAACGCGCCGCCTGAACGCGGCGCACGTCCTCCGCCAGCCCTCGCACAGCCTTGACTGGGGGCCCGTCCCGATCGGTTATGCTGCGACGCAGCAGCCGCCACACACGTGATGCCGATGTTCCTTTACCAGTTCCATGAATTCAACCGCTCCTGGATGGCCCCGCTCACCTACTGGGCCGAGGCGAACGCGAAGGCGTTCTCCACGTCCGGAAGCTGGCTCTCGGGCATGCCCGGTGCCGGGCGCATCTCCGCGGCCAACGAGCTGGTCTACCGCATCGGCAAGGACTACGAGAAACCCGCCTTCGAGATCCATTCGCTCGAATGGGAAGGCGAGGTCTATCCGGTGGTCGAGAAGACGGTGCGTTCGACGCCGTTCTGCAACCTGCTGCGCTTCAAGCGCTACACCGACGACGCGGGCACCATCGGCGAGATGCGCGGGCAGCCATCGGTGCTGATCGTGGCGCCGCTGTCGGGCCACCACGCCACCCTGCTGCGCGACACCGTGCGCACCATGCTGCGCGACCACAAGGTCTACATCACCGACTGGGTCGACGCGCGCATGGTGCCCAAGGACGCCGGCGCGTTCACGCTCGACGACTACGTACACACCATCGAGGACTTCATCCGCCACATCGGTGCGAAGGACCTGCACGTGATGAGCGTGTGCCAGCCCACCGTGCCGGTGCTGGCGGCGATATCGCTGATGGCCGCGCGCGGCGAGCCGGTGCCGCGCTCGATGGTGATGATGGGCGGGCCGATCGACACGCGCGAGTCACCGACCTCGGTGAACAACCTCGCCACGACGAAGCCGCTGTCGTGGTTCCAGAACAACGTCATCCACCGGGTGCCGCAGAACTTCCCCGGCGCCGGACGTCCTGTGTATCCCGGCTTCCTCCAGCACACCGGCTTCATGGCCATGAACCCCGAGCGGCATTTCATGTCGCACTGGGATTTCTACCAGGACCTGGTCAAGGGCGACCTGGACGACGCCGCGTCGCACCGGCGCTTCTACGACGAATACAACGCCGTGCTCGACATGCCGGCCGAGTACTACCTCGACACCATCCGCGTCGTGTTCCAGGAGCACCTGCTGCCGCGCGGGCTGTGGGACGTGGGCGGCGAGCGGGTGGACCCTTCCGCGATCTCCGGCACCGCGCTGATGACTATCGAGGGCGAACTCGACGACATCTCCGGGCTCGGCCAGACCCGCGCCGCGCACGAGCTGTGCACCGCCGTCGCCGAAGACGACCGCCACCACCTCACCGTCAAGGGCGCAGGCCACTACGGCATCTTCAGCGGCCGCCGCTGGCGCGAGCAGGTGTATCCGAAGGTGCGGGATTTCATCGCCGCGAACGTGGCGGGCGATGGCAAGCGCGCACCGGGCGGGCACAAGAGCCGCGCCGGCAAGGCCGCACCGCGCAGGAAGGCTGCCTCCGCGCGCTGAGCGCGCCTCGGCACTTTCCCACTCAGTGCCGCAACGGCACGCGGATCATGCTGTCCGTGTGCCAGTCGACGACCAGCGGTTCGCCTCCGTCCGCAGCGGATTCGTCGCTCACGTCCTTGCCCGTCCCCATGTTGACCTGGTGGTGGCCGTCTTTGAGGACGTCCAGAACCACCAGCAGGCGACTGCCGGCCTGCATGCGCCGGGCCGTCATCCGCGTGCGCTCAAACGGCAGCGTGGTCCACTGGCCCGGCACCAGCAGCTCGCGACGGGTCATGTCGCGCGCGTGGCTGGCGCGGCCGACGTAATACGACAGCTGCATCGCGCTGCCGTCCGGCCGCAGCTCATACAGCAGCACGCTGAAATCGAAATCGCGCTTGCTGCTGCGCACCTTGAGATCGCCTGAGAAGCTGCCAACCACCGAGGTCGGGCGTTCGAAGGGCGCGCTGGCAAACGCGTAGCCGCCGTCGACGTCGATCCGGTCGAGGACGACCGGGTCGGGATAGTAGCCACCGTGTTCGCCGGAGCGGTCGGCGAGATCGACGCGCCTGCTCATCCAGGTCACCCGCTCCGCGGGCGCATCCGACAGCAGCAGGTAGCTGCCAACGGGCGCATCCGACAGATGGAAGGCCACGGGATCTGCCGCGTCCGCGAGCGAGGGTGCATGCCCCCACGCGTCGGCCCCCATCAGCTGGTAGTTGACGCGGTCCCGCAGCAGCGCCGGGCGCTCGCCGCCGCGCAACACGTGGTCAAGCCACTGGAACGTCAGCTCGCGGGTGTCGAACTGCGCGGATGGGTCGAGGTCGTAACCGCGCAGGGACCGGGGCTTGAACGTCGCCTGCGCGCCAAAGTGGTCGTATGGGCCGATCACCAGGTAGTGCGGCGCGTCCGGTCGATGCCGCAGGTGCTCCTTGAAGTACTGCAGCGCAGAGACCTGCCCGTCGTCGTAATAGCCGGTGATGCTGAGGACCGGAATGTCGATCCGCGCGAAGTCTTCGCCGTAGGGCACCATCGCTTGCCAGTACTCGTCGTACGCAGGATGCGTCAGCCAGCGCTGCAGCCATGGATTGGGCGTGCCATCGACGCGGTCGATCTCGCGGTACGGCCGCCCGCTGGCGTACCAGGCCTCGGGCAACCGCTGCCAGCGCTCGCGGTCGAAGTAGGTCGCGGTGTCGAGCAGGCGGTGGTTGGCGACGTAGAACGGCCACGCGTAGTTGGCACTGAGGAATACATTGTTCTCCATCGGCAGGCCGAGTCCGGGAATGGCCGCCACGTAGGGCACGATCGTCTTCAGCGCCGGGGGCATGCGTTTGGTCGCGCCCAGGCCGCGAATCCGGAGTAGCTGCCGCCGTACATGCCGACGCGACCGTCGCTCCAGGGCTGGCTGGCGATCCATTCCACCGCGGCGGCAGCATCGTCGGCCTCGGTCTCGTACGGCCGGATCGCGTCGACGCCCAGGCGCTTGCCGCGCGCATCGACCACCACGCCCGCATAGCCGCGCGCGGCGGCTTCAACTGCGGTGGCGCGGTTGGCATCGGGATCGGCGTAGATGGTGAACAGCATGGCCGCCGGCTGCGGCACCTGCACCTTGCGGCTGCGCGCGACCACAGCCGACAGCGTCGCGCCCTGCGGAGTGCGGATCAGCGCGCCTTCGTCGATCAGATAGCGCTCATCCTCGTCGGCCCCAACCAAGGCTGGCGCAAGCGTCGTCGCGGCACTGTAGGTCGTGACAAACGCCTGCCTGCGCGCCAGATCCAATGCTTCGTCCAGCCCGATGCGGCTCCTTCCGTGGAGCTGCGCCAGTGCGGCGCGCAGGCTGGCCCGCGCGCCCTCCACATCCGCCACGAACCAGTAGGCGGTGCGCTGCGCCTCCGGATCTTCGAGCCCTCCGAAAAGTTCGCGGAAGGCGTCTGCATAGGCGTCATCGAATTCCCCGTCCACGCCGCCCGCCCGCGCGTACAGGAGGTAGGGCGCCCAACGCCTCGCGCGATCGGCATCGCCGGCAGCCGCCAGCTCGCGCATGACTGCAGCGACCGCCTGCGCCGCTTCCGCCGACTTGCCGGACGCGATCCGCAGATGCGCCAGGCCAGCCGAGGGTACGTCGACCACGCCACGCGCGGCGGCACCGAGCACGTCGCGCGCCAGCACGGCGACGGCCTCAGCATTCGCCTCGTCGTCCCCCGGAACCACGACGGCCATCGGGAACTCGGGGGCGGACGCCCACGCCAGCCATGGGGCGAGCAGCAGCCACAGCATCAAAGCCTGCCCGCGCATGGTCAACCGAAACGGTCCTGCCATCATCGTTCCCTCGCATATATCTCTACTGTGGCCTGCTCAGTCTGCGAGTCGGGCTGCAGCAGGCCAGGCGGCACGCCAGCCAGCCTCATGCGTACTGCGCGGTCTTCACCAGCAGGTGCTTCGCCAGCAGACCGTGCATGCGGCCCATACCGCGCGCGATGTGCAGCGTCGACACCAGAACAAGTGCCCCGATTGCAACCAGAATCGGCAGCAGCCACGGCGCCTCGGCCGGGATGTCCAAGCCAAACAGCCAGACGTTCATGTGCACGCCCGGCAACAGCGCGAACGGACTCAGGATCAGCGACAGCGCGAAGGCCAACAAGCTGATCGTGACGCTGAAGTAGACAATGCCCAGCGGCAGCATCAGCACGAAGTACAGCAACGTGCTCCAGGTGCGCGGATCGGTGAACATGTCGCCGATGCGCTGCCAGACGCTGCGGCCGCGCGCGGTGTACAGCGGCCGCCGCGGCATGCGCTCGCCCAGCATCACCTCGACGATCCTGCCCTCGACCAGCGACAGCACCCGCACCGAGCCGAAGAACAGGATCAGCAGCGGAATGCCGACGATCGTGACCGACAGGCCCAGCGATGTGGAGAAGCCGGCCACCACCCAGGTGAAGTAGAAGATGCCCGTGGCCAGCGACAGCACCATGTAGAACAGCGAGGCGTAGGCGCGCGGGTCGGCGAACACGCCGAAGAAGCGGCCGAGCGCTGACCGGCGCGGGCGCGGCGGTGGTGCACGCAGCGCGGTCTGCACCGTCACTTCGGTGTCGCGATAGATGTCGGCGACCTCGTCCGGCGCGCCGTAGCTCGATGCCACCGCGGCGATGACCTCGGCCTCGCTCCTGCCGGGATTCTCGGCCAGCTCCGAGCGCAGGTATTCCTCGGCGTCGTACAGCGCGTCCTGCACCAGCGCCGGGTCGGCGCCGGCCAGTGAGCGGCGCAGGTGCTCGAGGTATTCGGGAATGGTGGTCGGCAAGCGTTCGCTGTTCATTCGCAGGTCCCCTCCAGGACGGCGTCAACGGAATCGCGGGTTGCACGCCAGGCGGCGGCCCGCACGCGCAGGGCGACGCGCCCTGCTGCGGTGATGCGGTAGTAGCGGCGGGGCGGGCCGGCATCGGACGGTTCGATCGAACTGTCCAGCAATCCGGCAGCCTCCAGGTTGCGCAGCACCGGGTACAGCGCGCTCTGCTTGCCGCTGAGCACGCCGTCGCCGAAGCGCTCCAACCTCTTGGCGATCTGGTAGCCGTACATCGGCTCGCCGGATGCGCCCAGCACGGCCAGCAGCGCCAGCGACACGGTGCCCGCGCTCAGCTCCTTCTGGAACTTGCGCAGCTGTGCCTCTTCCTGTTCGTCGCCGGCCGCCATGCGGTCCTCCCGCCATCTGGAACAGATGCTATTGCGAACTTCGCTATAGCGGATGTGCCATTAGTCCGGGTCGCAGGCGATCGGCCACAATCGCCGCCTCACCCACCCGGGAATGCCGCATGCCCAGCTTCCATCCAGCCATCGCCATCCTTGCCGCCACCCTGGCGCTGCCGCTGACCGCGGCCGAGCCTGGCGCCGTGGCCAAACCGCGCACCACGCAGGAGGTCCTCGATGCCTCGCAGCCGTCCGACTGGCGCACGCCGGCCCCGGAGAACACGCTGTACATGGACCTCGACGCGGGTCGCGTGGTGATCGAGCTGGCGCCGTCCTTCGCACCCGGGCACGTCGCCAACATCCGCACGCTGGCCAGCGAGGGTTTCTGGAACGGCACCAGCATTTACCGCTCGCACGACAACTTCGTGGTGCAGTTCGGCGATGCCGAGGCCGACGACCCGGCGAAGGCGAAGCCGCTCGGCAGCGCGAAGCAGACGTTGCCGGCGGAGTTCGAACGCAGCGCGCGCGGGCTGCCCTTCCATGCCCTGCCCGACCGCGACGGCTGGGCCGCGCAGGTGGGCTTTGCCGACGGCTTCCCCGCCGCGCGCGAAGGCGCCGAAGGCCAGGCCTGGATGGCGCACTGCTACGGCGCGCTCGGCGCCGGCCGCAACATCGCGCCCGACAGCAGCATCGGCGCGGAGCTCTACGTGGTCACCGGGCAGTCGCCGCGCCAGCTCGACCGCAACATCACCGTGGTCGGGCGGGTGCTCAGCGGCATGGAGCTGCTCAGTGCGATCGACCGCGGCCCGCCGCCGATGGGTGTCTACGAGGACGCGGCGCAGCGCACCCCGATCAAGGCGGTCACGCTGGCATCGCAGCTGCCCGAAGCGCAGCGCGAGCGCATCGAGGTGCTGCGTACCGATACGCCAACGTTCGACGCGCTGGTGGAATCGCGTCGCAACCGCAGCGACGATTTCTACCACCGCCCGGCCGGCCACATCGACCTGTGCAACATCGCGGTCCCGGTGCGCACGCCGGACGGCGACCAGGGCTGACGCGAAGCCGGGAGTGGCGTCAGCGCCAGGCCGGGTTCGGGATGCGGCGCCGGTCGGCGGGATGTATCGAACGCCGCATCCTCACGCCGCGTTTGCCAAGGCCTGCCTAGTCTGCCTTCGCCCCCTACAGCCGAGAGATCGTGATGGCCCTGCTCCGCCTCCGCATCGTCAGTTCCGAAGACAACGTCCGCGCGATCATGAACCTGCTGCAGAGCCTGGAGGGGATCGAGCACGTCGAGGAAGTGGCCGACCTGATGCCGCGCATGGACGATCCCGATTCCAGCTCCGCCGGCCTGCACGATTCGCGCGGTGCCGATACGCACGAAGTGGAGGTCGAAGTGCCCAATGCCGCCACTGCGCGCAAGGTGCGCGATGCGGTGGAAGCGATGGCTTTCGACCTTGATGCCTTCGTCGAGATCGACGACCAGGAGGAGGGGCGGGAGTAGCCTGCCGCTGCGGTGGCGGCTCAGGCCGCGAACATGGCGTCGGGGGCGTGCATCGCTGCGGAGGTCGCGGCTGAAGCCGCTCCTGCAGAGGAGGGACCACGCGGGCGATTGATTCATCGCCCGCGGTCCACATTCAGCCCGCCGCCGGCAGCGCGTCGATGTATTCGGCCATGCGCTGGCGCTGCGCCGCATCGGGCAGGCGCCCGCGTCCGGCGCCGAGATTGTCCGCCATGTGGCGTGCCTTGCTGGTGGCCGGCGTCACGCAGGTCACGGCCGGATGCGCGGCCACGTATTTGAGCATGAACTGCGCCCAGGACTGGGCGTCGAACTCCGCCGCCCAGTCCGGCAGCGGACGCTCGCCGATGCGTTGCCACAGGCGCGTGCGGCCGAACGGCAGGTACACCAGCACGCCGATCTTCCGTTCCTGCGCCAGCGGCAGGATGGTTTCCTCGACGTCGCGATTGTCGACCGCGTAGTCGACGCCGATGAAGTCGATCTCCTCGTTGCGCATGATCTCGACCAGACGCGGATAGGCCGGCTTGCTGGTCGAGGTCACGCCGACATAGCGCACCCGCCCTTCGGCCTTGAACTCCCGCAGGATCCCGAGCTGCGTCGGCACGTCGGCCAGGTTGTGCACCTGTACCAGGTCCAGCTGCTGCTTGCCGAGGCGCTTGAACGAGGTCTCGATCTGCTCGCGCGCCTTGGCGGGATCGGCCTTCGCGTCGGCTTCGCGGCCGGCGACATTGACCTTGGTCGCCCAGAACACGCGCTCGGTGATGCCGAGTTCACGCGCGAGTTCGCCGGCGACTTCCTCGGATGCGCCATAGGAGGGCGCGGTATCGAACACCGTGCCGCCGCCGGCGACCAGCGCCTGCAGCACTTCGCGCAGCGCCGAGGTGTCCTCGCTGCGCGCGATCTGCGAGAAGGTGGCCGAACTTCCCAGGCCGATCAGCGGCAGTTGCTCGCCCGAGGACGGGATCGCACGGGTGAGCAGCTTGCCCTCGTCGGCGGCCAGCAGGCGACCGTGCGGAAGGGTGGCCGCCAGCGCGGCGGCAATCGATAATTTCAGGCAATCGCGGCGCGTGGTCATCGTTGGTTCCTCGGCGGTGCAGCTGGCTGTGACGCGAGTCTGGCGCGTTGGGGACGATGGTTCAAACCCGGGGACGGCGAAGCCTATCCCCCTTCCCCGCACGGGCCCGCGGGCGAGCGCGCCGGCCTGAAACGATGCCTGCGCCGGGTCAGTGGCTCGCGCCGTCCACGGCCAGCACCTGGAGCGTGGCCAGGTCGACCTCCGGCAGGCAGCGCACGTTGACCATGGTCATCGCCGCGCCGTCACCGCCCTTGCCTTCGCTGAAGGGCGCGATGCCGCAGTGCGCGCAGAAGTGATGGTCGATCGCCTTGCGGTTGAAGCGGTAGGTGGACAGGTTGTCCTCAGGCGTCGTGAGCGTCAGCGCCTCACGCGGGAACGCGGCAAGCAGTGCGCCACGGCGCCGGCACATCGAACAATTGCAGTCGATGACCTGGCCGATCTCGCCGTCCAGCTCGAACGCGATCCTGCCGCAGTGGCAGCTGCCCTGGTACTTCGCCATGGTGCGCACCTCGTTGGGAACCGGCCACGAGGATACGCGCGCCGTGCAAGGCTGTCGTGACCGCGCGTGCGTCGATGAGGCCGCAGGATGCTTTGCAGGATGCCTGTGTAGGAGCGGCTTCAGCCCCGATCGACGACGCGTCGCCGCCCGTTCGCGGCTGAAGCCGCTCCTACAGGACGGTGAGATCGCGGATGCGATTACGAACGCAGTCGTCAGCCACTGCGCCACGCTTCCACGGCATTATCAGCCGTCATCCCGGCGAAAGCCGGGATCCATTGTGCTTTCCCGCAAGCAGCGGAGCAGGATCAAGATGGATCCCGGTGTTCACCGGGATGACGGGGGACCTCCCCCCGTCTACCGGCCCGCTCGCCGCCAGGCCCACGCGCGAGCGCTCCAGCCACCAGGCGAGCCCGGCCAGCAGCAGCCACAGCAGGAACCATGGCCATGCCGGCCCAGGCTGACCTGGAGCCCGCACTGGCGAAGCAGACGTGGTCTTCGCGTCTGTCTTCGCGTCTGTCGCCGATGGAGACGCAGCAAGTGCAAGCGTGGCATCGCGCAGCGCGGCAAGGCGCATGGGTTCGTCCGCGTCGGCGGCAGCGACATGGAACCACCGCTGCGCATCGTCCAGCCGCAGCTGGTGCCAGCCGTCGACGCTCGGCCAGATGCCGGCGCAGCTGCGGCTGCCGCTTGCCGGGTCGACGAGCGGCCGCAACACGCTGCCGTCGGCTACCTCGACGGTCGCGCCGGGCGGCCAGCCACAGACGCTTATCCGCTCGCCAACCCGGGCGCCTGCATCGATCACCGGTAAGTTGTCGGTACGCGCCCGCGCAAGCGTGGCGACGACCGGGCTCCAGATATCGTCGTACAGATCCGCGCGGCCGTGCAGCGGCAGCACGTAGCTGTCGAGCAGGGTCCACAGGCCGATCCGACCGCGTCCCTCGGCGCGCCACCAGCCAGGCGGCATTCCGTCGCCGGGCGCGAACGCGACGGCCTGCTCGCCCTGCACGCGCCATCCGCGCCGCGCGAGCGCAGGCAGCGGCGCCTGCGCCTGTTCCAGGTCGAAGGGCGCGTCGCGGCTGCCGCTGCCGAGCCGTGCACGCAGCGCTGGTTCGTCATCCACCCGCGCAGGCGGCAGCGCCCAGGGCGCACTGCCCGCGCCGCCGGCGATCGTGAAGCCCTTGCCGTTCACGCCGCGCAGCGACGCCCCGGGCAGCGTGGTATCGGCGCGCAGCAGCAGCCCCATGCCTGCGCGGACCGAAGCCAGGACGCGGACGCGGCCACCCTCGCCCAGGCCGGACCAGGCGCGCGCGTCGGCGATCACCAGATCGGCTTCGGCCAGCGCCGCCTCGCCCAGCGGCGCGGAACCCAGCTGCAGGCCGCCACCCAAGGCGATGCAGGCCTGCACCTGCGCGTCGGCATCAACCAGCCAGCGCCGCAGCGCGCGCGTTTCCGGACCGGGTGCGCCGGCCAGCAACAGCACGCGCGGCGGCGTGGCCGCTTCGATCCACAACGGCGCAGCGACCTGCGAGAGCGTCGCGCCATCCGCATCGACAAGGCGCAGCTCGAACCGCGCCGCGCCGGCTTCCATTGCGATGCCGCGCACCAGGAAACGACCGTCGTCATGCAGCGGCACGGCATCGACGCGTCGACCAGCCGGATCGCGCAGCTCGATGTTGCCGGCAGCAACGGCCTCGACCTGGCCGGCGATCGCGAAACTCGCGCCACGGGTCACGCGTTGCGGCATCGCCAGGTGCACGATGCCCGGCGTCAGTGGCGGCGGCGCGAACGCGATCGACACCGTGCGCGCGGCATCACGGTCGCGCGCGGTCAGGCCCGCACCCAGCACCTGCACGCGCGTGCTGCCGGGATGCCGGCGCAGCGCGGTGGCAAGATCGGGCACGCGCGGCACGTCACCGGCCTCGCCCGCTTCCGGCAGCGCCAGCACGATGCCATCCGCGCGCGCGGCGTCCGCAGCGCTCGCGCCCTCGGTGAGCAGCACCAGCGCGACGGGATCGACGTCGCGTTGCGGCGGAAACAGCGTCAGGTACAGCGCGCCCGCCAGCAGCGGCTGCAGGACCAGCAGCGCGAGCAGGCGCCAGGCGCGCGGCCCGCGCGGATCAAGCCTGTGCGCGTGCCACAGCCGCACCGCGCCCGCGACCACCGCTAGCGCCAGCACCAGCAGCACCCACTGCTGCAGGTTCATGGCGTGTCCTCGCTGGCGTGCAGCGCATCGAGATAGCGGCGCGACATGGCATCGTCCGCGCGCGGTGCGAACCCGCCGGCCGGGCGCGGCATCGCGCTCCACAGCAGGCCGCGCAGCGTTTCGCGACAGCTGTCGCAGCCCGGATCCTGGCGCAGTGCGTCGATGGCGGCGATCCAGGCGAGCGGGTCCTCGAGCCGGTCGCGGCCTGCGTCGGCCCAGGCCTCCAGCCCGTCGAGCGTGGCCGGCAGCGTGTCCGCCGGCGCGCCCTCCAGCGATTGCCAGGCGGCCTCCAGCGCGTCCTCGCCTGCGGGCGCGGTGAGTGCCGGCAGCGGGCGATTGCGCAAGCCGCTGCGATCACCGCCCAGGCGGCGCGATTCGTCGATCGGCGGCAGTTTCGTGCCCACCCGCTGCAGGTAGATGCGCTCTGCCTGCTGCACCTGCTTGATCAACTCCAGCGCGCGATGGGCGTACGGCAGCGCTTCGCCGGGCGCGGCCTGGCGCAGGTGCAGTTCGGACTGCCACATCTCACCGAGGGCCTTGCGCAGGGTTTCCCGCGTTTCCGGATCGAGCAGGGTCGCAGCCTCGGCGATGTCGTGGGTGTGGCCGAACTGCTCGAGCACGTTACCCACGGTGCCGAAGCCACCGGGTTGCGCGGCGCCGGGCTCGCCGTGATCGTGGCCGTGTTCCTGTTCCGGTCCATCGTCCTTCGCGTGCGCACCGTCCGCATCATCCTCATGCCCGTCGGCGGCCGGCAGGTCGCTGGTGGGCAGGTCGCTGGTCGGCAGGGCGTTGTCGCCCTCGCTCTCCTCGCCGAGGAACTGGCCGTAGCGCAGGCGCAGCAGGCGCTGGTCGACGCCGATCAGGTCCGAGCGTCGTTCGAACTCGTCGCTGGCGAGCCGCGCCTTCTCCTTCAGCAGCGCTTCGGCGTCGATGATGATCTGGCGCTGGCTGCGGAAATACGCCGGCAGCACCTGCCGCGCGAGCCCGTCCAGGCCTTCGGCGCCAAGCACCGGCTCCGGCGGCCAGCGCAGGATCACGCTTGCGCTGCGGGTGAGCTGCGGCTGTGGCGCGCGGTTGTCGGTCACCTCCAGCCGCGCGACCAGGTCCTCGCCGCGCTGCAGGCCGAAGTCCGACGGCTGCAGCCGCACCTCGAAGCGTTTGCTGCGCGCGTCGCCGCGGCCCTGCAGCACGCGCACGTGGTCGTGGAAGCGGATGTTTTCGCCAGTGCCTTCGGTGCGCGTGACCAGCAGGCGCGCGCGCGCGGCCACGCCATGATCGTCGGTAGCTTCGAACTGCAGCTGCCAGTCGCGCTGGCCTGGGGCCAGCAATGTCAGGCCGCGCTCGGGCAGCAGGACGCGCACGCGCGGCGGCTGGTCGGGGATCGCATCGAGGCGGTGCAGCGGCAAGGAGCCTGCATCAGCGACACTGGCAGGCACCACGCGATACAGCGTGGAGGCCTGCAGCACGTGGTCGGCGATCCAGGCTTCGCCTTCCCGCCGCAGTGCGATGCGCTCGCCGTCATGGAAGACCAGCTCGACGGCTGCGGGCTGCGGCGCGTAGCGCAGCATCCACTGCAGCGTGCTGCCGGCGGGCGCCTGGGCGTCCAGCGATTGCGTTGTCGCGGGAGCCAGGCCGGTGTAGCCGGGCGGCTGCACCTGCAGCGACTGCGCCAGCAGGCGCGGCTCTTCCGCCGCCTGCGCGCTGCGCAGCGGAATCGCCGCGGCGACGGACGACGGGCGCGATGCCGGCCACAGCGCAACGAAGATGCACACCGCCACCACCGCCAGCCATGCGATGGCGATCGCACGTATCGACCACGATGGGCGCAGGTCGGGCGCGGGACGCTCGCGCAGGCGCTGCTCGAGGCGATCGCGCTGCAGGCGCTGCAGCGCCGACAGCGACGCCGGGTCTGCGAACACAAGCGCGCTGCTGTCGTCGAGGTCGCGACGCGACGCATCCAGTCGCCGCGCCAGCCAGCTGCGGTTGAAGCGGCGCAGCCGCTGCACGACCGATGCGACGATCGCGAGCAGCGCCAGCGTGGCCACGGCGAGTGCAGGCGTCGTCCCAGCCCAGCGCCACAGCAGCGCGGCCAGCGCGAACGGCAGCGGAAGCCAGGCAAGCAGCGCATCGAGCGCGATGCGGCGGCGGACGCGGCGCAATACCTGGTCGAGCGCGGCAGTGGCACTCATGCGGCCGCTCCGCGCCGGCGCGACGTCGCCAGCCAGCGCTCCAGCAGTGCCAGCAGCGCGATCGCAAGCGCAAGCCAGGGCCTCAGGTCCAGCGGCACCGGCGCCATCGCAAGCCCGCCCGTGCCGGGCACGTAATCGGCCGCGGCAACCGCGGTCGGCGCGGGTGCGGGCTGCAGCAGCTCACGCAGCGCATGCGGGAACGTCGGCTCGAGCAGTTGCGGCATCGCCCCGGGTGCAAGCGCGTGCGCCAGCTGCAGCAACCGGCCCTTGCCGGCCTGTGTCGCATGCACAAGCGGATCGCCATCGTCGTCGCGCCAGACAGCCACCGGCGCACTGCCGCCCGCAATCTCCGCATCAGCCGGCAGCAGCACCTGGCCGCCTGCCTGCGCCCAGTGCAGGACATCGTCCGGCAGCGGTCCTGCATGCATCCACGCCAGGACCTCGGCGTTCTCCGCGGGCAGGTTCGTGGACTCGGCCGCATCGATCGTCGCGTCCTCTGCGTCCGCCCACGCCAGCGCCGCCGCGCGCAGGTAGCGCACCCCGTCACGATGCGCGACGTCGTGCCGGATCGCGATCTTCGGCGCCTTGTCCGCCATCGGCTCGGGCCAGGCGCCACCGGCGGCGATCCGCCACTCGACTTGGCGCGTGAGCTGCAGGCGCGCTGCATCCGCACCGGTCATGCGCTCAGGCACCAGCACCGCGAGCGGCGCAGCCGTCGGCAGCGTCGCGTCGAACTCACGCAGCAGGCTTGCGCTCGCGAAGTCGCCCAAGGGCGCGGCCCCGTCCAGCGCTGGAAAGCCGGGCGCCAGCCAGCGCGCATCCACCTCCGGATCGGCGCGCGCGGCCAAGAGCATCGCGTCATCGACACCGGGCGCCACCAGCAGGCGCGGGCGCTTGTCCTCGACGCCCAGCAGTGCGGGCTGCGCGAGCAGCACCGCCAGCAGCGCCACCAGCAGCAGGCGCACCGCAAGCAGCCAGGGTTCGTCGATGCGGACCCGCCGCCGCGGCCGCGGCCGTGCGCGCAGCCAGCGCAGGGCGGCGAACACGGTGGGCCGCTGCTGCTGGCGCTTTGCAAGATGGATCAGCAGCGGCAGCGCCAGCGCTGCGAGCGCGGCCAGTCCGGCAGGCAACAGCAGCATCGGATTCATGCGTCCGCGCCGCCCGGGCCCGCCGCGAACAACTGGTGCAGCGGCTGCAGCAGCGGTTCGTCGAGCACGTGCACGGCGTGGCGGATGCCGGCCTGGCCCAGCCGCGCATGCAGGGACCGCTGCGCCTCGCCAAACCGAGCGAGGAATTCCGTGCGCAGCGCGCGTGCGTCGCCGGGCATCGCCTCGCCGGTTTCCGGATCGATGAAGCGGCGTCCGTCGTCGAACGGAAAGTCGCGCTCAGCCACGGCCAGCAGCTGGATTGCCAGCACTTCGCGGCGTGCGGCAGACAGCCGCGTCGCAAGGCCGGGCACCGCCGGATCGAGGAAGTCGCCCAGCACCACCACCAGGTCGTCGGCGGCGATGCGATCCCAGACCGGGCGCAGGCGTGATTCATCGGGCACGCCGCCACCGGCGCGGATGCGTGCGAGCTCGAACAGCAGCCGCTCGCGCTGGCGGCTGCCCGCCGCCGCAGGTACGAAGGACAGCGCATCCTCGCGCAGCGCGATCAGTCCAACGCGATCGCCCTGGCGCAGCGCAACCTCGGCGATGCAGGCCGCCAGCGCCTTGCCCGCATCCAGGCGCGACCAGTCCGGCCGCGTCTCGTCTGCCTGCGTCATCGAGGCGCTGGCGTCGAGCATGATCCACACCGCAAGCGGGCTGTCGCGCTCGGCCTCGCGCACGAAGAATCGGTCGCTGCGCGCGTACAGCTTCCAGTCGATGCGACGCGGCTCGTCGCCCGGCTCGTAGCTGCGGTACTGCGAGAATTCCAGCCCCGCGCCCTTGTCGCGGCTGCGGTGCTGGCCGCCGCCGCGCAGCGCACTGCTGCGCCGCGAAGCAATGCGCAGCCCGCGCAGTTGCGCGCGCAAGCCCGGCGTGACGGGATCCCAGGCCACGATCGTCGCGACGCTCAGGCGCCCGGATACGGCACGTCGCGCAGCAGCGCGGCGATCACTTCGTCCGGACGCCGCCCTTCCGCTTCGGCCGCAAACGACAGCAGCAGGCGGTGGCGCAGCACCGGCGCGGCCAGCGCCAGCACATCCTCGCGCGTTGCGGCGAGGCGCCCGTGCAGCAGCGCGCGCGCCTTCGAGGCCAGCACCAGTGACTGGCCGGCACGCGGTCCCGCACCCCACTTCACGTAGTCACGCACCACCTGCGGCGCAGCCTCGCCAGGGCGCGTCGCGCGCACGATGCGGGTGATCCACGCCAGCAGTTCGTCGCCCACGTGGACCTCGCGCACCAGCACCTGCAGCGCCAGCACCTCCTCGCCATCCATCACCCGCGGCACCTGGGCGACATGGCTGGACGTGGTCTGCGCGATGATCGCGCGCTCCTCGTCCTCGCCCGGATAGTCGAGCGCGATATGCAACAGGAAGCGGTCGAGCTGCGCCTCCGGCAGCGGATACGTGCCGGCCTGCTCGATCGGGTTCTGCGTGGCCAGCACGAAGAACGGCGCGGGCAGCGCGTGGGTGACGCCGGCGAAGCTGACGGTGTGTTCCTGCATCGCCTCCAGCAGCGCGGCCTGGGTCTTGGGCGGCGTGCGGTTGAGCTCGTCGGCCAGCAGCAGGTTGGTGAACACCGGCCCCTGCTGGAAGCGGAAGTGGCGATGGCCGGTGCCGTGGTCTTCCTCCAGCAGCTCGGTGCCAAGCAGGTCGCTGGGCATCAGGTCGGGCGTGAACTGCACGCGCCGGAACTGCAGTTCCAGCGCCTGGCCCAGGGTGCGCACCAGCAGGGTCTTGCCCAGGCCAGGCACGCCCTCGAGCAGGCAGTGGCCGCCGGCCAGCAGGCCGGTGAGCAACTGCTCGACGACTTCGTGCTGGCCGACGATCGCGGTGGCGATGGCGGCGCGCAGCTCGGACAGGCGCGAGAGGCGCGACTGGATGTCCGGTTCGGTGAGGGTCGTGGTCATGGGCAATCCGGTGGGTACCAAAGCCCTCCCCTTCAAGGGGAGGGTTGGGTGGGGATGGTGTGAATGGATTGACACGGCCGGATCCGGCGCACGCATCCGGAACACCATCCCCACCCCGGCCCTCCCCTTGAAGGGGAGGGAGAAGAGTGCGGCAGATTCCTGCGCCGGACGCTCGACCTGCTCATGCGGTCAGCGCATACACCACGATATTGACCGCGAACTTCGTGTTGTCCTCGGCCAGGAAGCGCTTGTTGCGCCAGTCGTAGTCCCATTCGCAGCCGTAGTCCTTGTTGCTGTAGAGCACGCCCAGGCGGCCGTCGATGCTGATGCCCTTGAGGTAGTCGTGCACCAGGTCGTCGCCCCATCCGTTGAGCTCGTAGCTGGTCGCCGGCGGCCCGTCCGGGAAACTGAAGAAGCTGCTGTAGAGCGGATGCCGGTTGGGCAGCTTCGCCAGCGCGCGCGCACCGAAGATCGATGCCATCTGCGCCTCGAACGATTTGGCGAACAGCCCGTCGATGTCGTGGTTGCAGTCGTCGACGAACACGAAGCCGCCATTGCGCAGGTAGCGCTCGAAGTTGCGCCGCTCGGCCGGGTTGAACTCGACCAGCTTGTGCCCGGCCAGGTAGCAGAACGGCGCCGACAGCATCTTCGGATCGGCCAGCTCGACCACGTGCTCCCTGGGGTCCACGCGCAGGCCGGTGTAGTCGATCAGCGAGGTGATCATGTTCGACGGCATGCGCTCGTCGACGTCCCAATCGCCCGAGTCGTACTTCAGACGCGTGAACCAGAAGTCGTAGCTGGCCGCGCCCGCGGCATGCGCGCCGGAGGACTTCGTGGCCAACCAGGCGCCGGCGGCAGCGCCGAGGCCCAGGCGCAGGAACTGCGCGCGGTTCATGGGCGGGAAGCTCCCGTCCCTGAAGGCGCGACAGGACTGGCCGGAATCTGCGGATGGTGCGATGAAGTGGACATGCGATAAGCGTGTTGCGACCCTGCCCCCACCCCAACCCGTCCGGCCCGGCGCAGCGCGCTGGTCGTTCGGGCGGCCTGCACGGCGGTGCCGCGCAAGCAGGCCACCCTCACCCCCCGCGCGCGGGGGAGGGAGCACGGTGCTTGCGACGCTGCGTCACACCGCGTCGGACAGCGAGGTGAAGGTGAAATCGCGCAGGCGCATCGGCGGGATCATCATCGCGAAGCGCGATTCATCGCCACTCACCCGCACCGGCTTGCCGAGTTCGTCGATGTTGTTGAGCATGATCACCGGCGATTCGTTGAAGCGGAAGTTCTTGACCGGATGCCGGATCCGCCCGTTCTCGATGTAGAACGTGCCGTCGCGGGTCAGGCCGGTGAGCAGCACGGTCTGCGGATCGACCATGCGGATGTACCAGGTGCGCGTGACCAGGATGCCGCGCTCGGTCTCGCGCACAAGGTCGGCGGTGGACTTGGTGCCGCCGGACATGATCAGGTTGCCCGGCGTGGCCACCGCTTCGCGCCCCTGCTGCTGCGCCCAGTAGCGCGAATACAGCATGTTGGCGATCTTGCCGTTCTCGATCACCGGCATGCGCTTGCGCGCCATGCCCTCATCGTCCCAGGGCAGGACCGGGGCGTTCGGATCAGCCGGATCGGCCCAGATGTTCACGCGCGGGTCGTAGACCTGCTCGCCGAGCTTGTTGCCGCCGCCCTTCTTCGACAGGAAGCTGCGGCCTTCGTCGGCCTGGCGCGCGTCGAAGAAGTACATCATGAACGAGATCAGGCCGGCGGCCGCGTGCGGCTCCAGCACCACGGTGTACTTGCCCGGCTCCAGCGCCTTGGCCTCGGCCGATTCGCGCGCCTTGCGTATGGCGATGGCGACGTCGCGCCCGGCGTCGAGCTGCGAGACGTCGGTGACGTTGCGCCCCACCCAGCCCGAACCGCGGCCGTCTTCGGTGCGTACCGTGCAGGTGTAGTCCGCGCCGGTCGAGGTCTGGTAGCCGAAGTTGCCGTTGCTGTTGGCGATCGCGGTGAACGAGCGACTGTCCTCGAGGAAGCCCGCCGCCACCAGCCCGGCCGGGCGGCACGGGGCGATCGAATCGGCCGCCACCTGCGCGCGGTACTCCGGCGTGATCGCCGCAGTCGCAGCGTTGTAGGTGCTGGTCGGGGCGTAGGTCTGCTTGTCGATGGCCGGCACGAACTCCGGGTTTTCCGGCGCCAGCCGAGCCAGGTCCTCGGCGCGGCGCACCACGCGTTCAAGCGAAGCGTCGTCGAACTCGTTGATGGTCGCGGTGCCCACGCGCTTGCCGAACGCGACCGACACGCCCAGCTCGACGTTGTCGACGATGCCGCTGGTGGACACGTCGTTGAGTGCGAAGCGGATGTTGCCGTTGTTGCCGCCCGACAGCGTGGCGGTGCATTCATCGGCCTTGGACAGCGCGATGACCTTGTCGAGGATGGCCTTGGCTTCGGCTTCGGTGAAGATGCTCATGGTGTTCTCCTGTGCCGGTCAGCCGAGCGAACGGGCGGTGTTGATGACGTTGATGCCGTTGAAGCGTGCGGTACTGGAACCGTGCGAGACCGCCGAGACCTGGCCCGGCTGGCCCTTGCCGTCGAAGAACGACCCGCCCAAGCGGTAGTCGCTCTCGTCGCAGACCGCGGCGCACGCGTTCCAGAACTCCGGCGTGCGGATCTGGTAGGCCACGTCCTCGACCATCCCGGTGATCTTCCCGTCCTTGATCTCGTAGAACAGCTGGCCGCCGAACTGCGCGTTGTAGCGCTGCTGGTCGATCGAGAACGAGCCGTCGCCGATGATGTAGATGCCGTTCTCGACGTCCTTGACCATGTCGGCCACCGACAGCTTCTGCTTGCCCGGCGCCAGCGACACGTTGGCCATGCGCTGGAATTGCACGCTCGACCAGGAGTCGGCGTAGCAGCAGCCGTCCGACTCGGTCTTGCCGCCGATGTGCGCCTGGTCGCGGATGGTCTGGTAATCCACCAGGGTGCCGTCCTTGATCAGGTCCCAGCGCTTGCACTTCACGCCCTCGTCGTCGTAACCGACCGCGCCGAGGCTGCCGGGCTGGGTCTTGTCGGCGAAGATCGTGACGCCGTCGCTGCCGTACTGGAACTTCGATTCGCGCTTGTCGAGCGTGGCGAAGCTGGTGCCGGCGTAGTTGGCCTCGTAGCCCAGCACGCGGTCGAGTTCGAGCGGATGCCCCACCGATTCGTGGATGGTCAGCCAGGTGTGCGAGGGATCGAGCACCAGGTCGTACTTGCCGGCCTTCACCGACGGCGCCTTGACCTTCTCCTGCGCCTGCTTCGCGGCCGCGACCGCGTCCTCGACCATGTCGTAGGACTGGCCGTAGTTGACCACGCCGTTGGGCGAGACGAACTTCTGCGAGGCGTCGCCGTCGAGGTACTCGTAGCCCAGCCCCATCGGCGCGGACAGGCCGTCGCGGGTGCGGAACTTGCCGCTGGCCTTGTCGATCGCGGTCACCGTCATCGGCGCCCAGATGCGATGCACGTCCTGGTCGATGTAGGAGCCGTCGGTGGAGGCGAAGTACTTCTGCTCGTTGACCAGGAACAGGGTCGAGTTGACGAAGCTGGCCCCGGCATTGGTCGCCGCCGCGTTGACCGACAGCAGCAGGTCGACCTTGTCCTTGAGCGGCACTTCCATCGCGTTGCGGCGGATCGGCGTCTTCCACGCCACCTCGCCGTAGCCCGGAGCGGGCGCCAGCTGCACCGGCGCGGCCTGCACCCTGGCATTGGCCTTGGCGATCGCGGTGGCACGGCGCGCGGCCTCGGCCACCGATTCGGTGGTCAGGCCGTTGGTGGCGGCGAAGCCCCAGGCGCCGTCGGCGATCACGCGCACGCCCACGCCGGTGGACTCGGTGTTGACCACGTTCTGCACCTTGTCCTCGCGCGTCATCACGAACTGGCGCAGATAGCGGCCGATGCGCACGTCGCAGTAGCTGGCGCCGGCCGAGCGCGAAGCCTGCAGGGCGGCGTCGGCAAGCTGCTTCTTGATCGCGACGTCGAGGGTGGTGACGAGTTGCTCGGCGGCGATCGCCTTGCCGAGCCATGCAGGCAGCGCCAGGCCGCCCATGCCGAGGCCGCCGAGGGCCAGGAAATCGCGTCGTTGCAAGGCCGTATCTCCGTTGTCGTGTCCGCGGCGCTGGCGCCGCGGCTCCGGGTCGCGCGGCGCGCCGGAGGGAATCCCGATTCTCGACGCGACGGTGCGCGTGCGCAAATGACTTTCGGCAGGGTCAAGGTGTCCGCCGCCACGGAAGCGGCCGCGCGGTGGCAAATTTTTGCGTGTCAGCCCAAGGAACGCGCCGTGTTGATCACGTTCTGTCCGTCGAAGCGCGCGGTGGACGAACCATGCGACACCGCCGACACCTGGCTCGGCTGGCCCTTGCCGTCGAAGAACGACCCGCCCAGGCGGTAGTCGCGCGCGTCGCAGATTGCCGAACACGCGTTCCAGAACTCGGGGGTGCGGATCTGGTAGGCGCCATCCTCCACCAGCTCCTGCACCTCGCCGTTGCGGATCGCGAAGAACAGCTGGCCGCCGAACTGCGCGTTGTAGCGCTGCTGGTCGATCGAGTACGAGCCGCGGCCGTGGATGTAGAGCCCGTTCTCCACGCCGCCAATCATCTCCTGCACGCTGAGCGGCACCTTGCCCGGCGCCAGCGAGACGTTGGGCATGCGCTGGAACTGCACGCTCGACCAGGAATCGGCGTAGCAGCAGCCGTCCGATTCGGTCTTGCCGAGGATATGCGCCTGGTCACGGATCGACTGGTAGTCGACCAGGACGCCGTCGCGCACCAGGTCCCAACGCTTGCACTTCACGCCCTCGTCGTCGTAGCCCACCGCGCCGAGACTGCCCGGCTCGGTCTTGTCGGCGCTGAAGTTGACGATGTCGCTGCCCCAGCGGAACGTGCCGCGCTTGTCGAGCGTGGCGAAGCTGGTGCCGGCATAGTTGGCCTCGTAGCCGAGCACGCGGTCGAGTTCCAGCGGGTGGCCAACGTTCTCGTGGATGGTCAGGAACAGGTTGCTCGGGTCGACAACCAGGTCGTACTTGCCGGGCTTGACCGAGGGCGCCTTCAGCTTTTGCTGCGCCTGCCTGGCCGCGGCGATGGCGTCGGCGCGCATGTCGTAGGACTTGCCGTAGGCGACCACGCCGCCGGGCAGCTCGAAGCGTTGCGACGGATCGGCGTCGAGGTACTCGTAGCCCAGGCCCATCGGCGCCGACAGGCCGTCGCGGGTGCGGAACTTGCCGCTGTCCTTGTCGATCGCCGTCACCGTGAACGGCACCCAGATCCGGTGCACGTCCTGGTCGATGTAGGAGCCGTCGGTTGAGGCGAAATACTTCTGCTCGTTGATCAGGAACATGCGCGAATTGACGAAGCTCGCACCCGATTCCAGCGCGGCCGCATTGACCGACAGCAGCAGGTCGAGCTTGTCGCCGATCGGCACCGCCATGCCGTTCTTCGCGATCGGCGTGCGCCACGCCACTTCGCCCACGCCGGGCGCGGGCGCCAGCCGCACCGGTGCGGACTGGATGCGCGCGTTGGCCCGGGCGATGGCCACCGCCTGGCGTGCTGCATTGGCCACCGCATCGGGATCGAGCCGGCTGGTCGCGGCGAAGCCCCAGGCGTCGCCGGCGATCACGCGCACGCCCACGCCCACCGACTCCTCGTTGGCCACGTTGAGCACGAGCGCCTCGCGCGTCATCAGCGACTGGCGCAGGTAGCGCCCGATCCGCACGTCGCAGTGGCTGGCGCCAGCGTCGGTCGCGGCCTGCAGGGCGGCATCGGCCAGCCGCTTCCTGGCGACGGCGTCGACCGGCGCGAGCAGCTGCTCCGCCGCGATCGCGCGGCCCATCAGGAGCGGCGGAAGCATCGCGCCGCCTGCGGCGAGGCCGCCGAGGGCCAGGAATCCACGTCGCTGCATCGTCTTCCTCCGTCATCCGGACAACAGTCGCCAGCATAGTCGGCGCCGTTCTCGCCGCAGGCATGACTTCCGACACGTTCGCCGCCGGCAAGACCGTGCCCCGCGCAGGCACGTCCGCACCGGCCTCGCCACTGCCGCTATGCTGCCGCATCACACTTTCACGCCGGACCACGATGCGCCCTTCCCTGCTTGCAGCCGCACTCCTTGCCGCGACCCTTGCCGCGTGCGGCGGTGACCGCGCGCCCGCGGCCGACGCGGCTACCACGCCCGCCAGCGACGCTGCCCAGGCATCGCAGGCCGACGCCCGCTTCGCGCAACTGTCGCAGCGCTACCTCGACCAGGCCCTCGCGCTGACGCCGGTCGCCGCCACCCAGATCGGTGATCACCGCTTCGATGCCGAACTCGACGACCTGTCCGCCGCCGGCCGTGCGAAGGCCGACGATTTCAACCGGCGCATGCTGGCCGAACTCGACGCGATCGAGCTGGCCACGCTCTCGCGCGAGAACCAGGTCGACGCGCGGATCCTGCGCAACCAGCTCCAGTACGCGCTGTGGAACGAGGGCACCCTGCAGGGCTGGGCCCGCGATCCGCAGATCTACAGCGGCCTGGCCGGCGGCGCGATCTACGGCCTGATGGCGCGCGAGTTCGCGCCGCTGCCCGAGCGACTGGCTTCGGCCACGGCGCGGATGGAAAAGATCCCGGCGCTGCTGGCGCAGGCGCGCGAAAACCTCGACCCCGCGCGCGTACCGCGCACCCACGCCGAGACGGTCGCACAGCAGAACCGCGGCGTGCTCAGCCTGGTCGACACCTTCATCACGCCCAACGCCGGCCTGCTGCAGGGCGCCGACCGCGAACGCCTTGACGCCGCAGTCGCAACCCTGCGCACCGCCGTCGACGAACACCAGCGCTGGCTGGACGAAACCCTGGTGCCGAACGCGAAGGGCGAGTTCCGCGTGGGCGCCGAACTCTACGACCAGCAGCTGCAGTTCGCGCTCAACTCCTCGCTCACCAGGCAGGAAATCCGCCAGCGTGCCGAAGCCGAACTGGCGCGGATCCGCGACGAGATGTACACGGTTGCGCGCGGCGTGCTTGCCGACAAGGCCGGTGCGCCGGCCACGCCCGACGCGCCGACCGAAGAACAGAAGCAGGCCGCGATCGAGGCTGCGATGGAGTTCGCCTACGAACAGCGGCCGGCACGCGACCAGGTGGTGGACTTCGCGAAGCACACGCTGGAAGTGGCGACGCAGTTCGTGCGCGAGAAGGACATCGTGACCGTGCCGGACGATCCGGTGAAGATCATCCTGATGCCCGAGTTCCAGCGCGGCTTCTCGGTTGCCTACTGCGATTCGCCCGGCCCGCTCGACAAGGGCCTGGATACCTACTACGCGATCTCGCCGATCCCGGACGGGTGGGACGGAAAGCAGGTGGACTCGTTCCTGCGTGAATACAACAACTACATGATCCACGTGCTGTCGATCCACGAGGCGATGCCGGGCCACTACCTGGAGGGCGTGCACTCGTCCGGGCACCCGTCAACGCTGCGAGCCGTATTCCGCTCCGGCCCGTTCGCCGAAGGCTGGGCCGTGTATACCGAGCGCGTGCTGGCCGATGCCGGCTACCTCGACAACGACCCGCTGTTTCGCCTGATGCAGCTGAAGTTCTACGCACGCTCGGTCGGCAACGCCATCCTCGACCAGGGCCTGCACGTGGACAACTGGACCAAGGAGCAGGCCATGGACCTGATGGTGCGCCAGACCTTCCAGCAGCAGAGCGAGGCCGACGGCAAGTGGGTACGCGCGCAGCTCTCGTCGACCCAGCTGGCCACCTACTTCGTCGGCGCGCAGGAGCACTTCGACGCGCGCAAGGCGGCCGAGGCCAAGGCCGGCGACGGCTTCGACGTGAAGGCCTACCACGACGGCATCCTCGCCCAGGGCGCGCCGCCGGTGCGCTTCGCACGCCAGCTGCTGCTGGACGAGCCGATCGAGTAACTCTCCTCCAGCACCTGCTTGCGGCCTTCCCGATCGCCGCCAGGCGCACGCCGCGCCTGGCGCGATGATGGGGATTCGGGCTGGCGGCGTTCGACCGCTCCCTCGATGCGCACGGGGATGCGATCGGGCACCGCTCGAGCCATGTCGAGGTGCCGCGCGAACGGGGCAGCGACGCACAGGTGGGCCTGCGGATCGATCCTGCTGCGTAGGGAGGCAACCGGGGCGCCTGCCCTGCACGCCGGTGAGCGCCGCGTGCGTTACCCTGCGCACGGACCCGCCGAGGCATGGCCATGGGATTGATCGTCGTCGCGCCGGCTGCACCGCTGTCGTCGCTTGTCGCGTCGATCTGGGATTGCGACCTGCCGCGGCAGCCGCATGGCTTCGACCGCCTGCTGCCATCGGCACGGGCGCAACTGGTGATCAACCTGGACGAGGACGAGAGCCGCGTCTACGACGAGGCGCTGCGCTGCACGCGCAATGCGGGCGCCGCGCTCGACGCACCGTCCTCCCGCAGTTGCCTGATCGATACGGCCGAGCAGGTCCGCGTTGTCGGCGTCGTGTTCCATGCCGGCGCGGCGGCACCGTTCTTCCGCCAACGCATGGACGCCATCGCCAATGGCCACGTCGATCTCGACGCGATCGCGGCGGGCGAAGCCGCCCCGCTGCGCGAACGCCTGCTGGCGGCGCCCGATGCCGCCGCGCGCCTGCACATCCTCGAGCATTGGTTGCTGCGCCATGCCGGCGCGACTGCTGCGCATGTGCACCCCACGGTCGCGCACGCGCTACGCCTGATCGAGGCCGCGCCCGGCGTGCAGCGCATCGACGACATCGCCGCGCAATGCCGGCTGTCTTCGCGGCGGTTTGGCGAGCTGTTTCGTGAGCAGGTGGGACTGTCGCCCAAGCGCCATGTGCGCCTGCAGCGCTTTCATGCCGCGCTGGCGGCCGCACGCGCCGGTGGGCGCATCGACTGGGCGGGCCTCGCCGCCGACGGTGGCTTCCACGACCAGGCGCACCTGGTGCACGAGTTTCGCGCCTTCTCCGGGATGACACCTACCAGTTGGATGGCTCGGCGCGGCGAGTGGCAGCGACACGTGGCGCTGCCATGAGTGCCGGAATCTACAAGACCCCGACGCGTGGACGCGCCAGATTGCCCCGGCGCCCAGACGCGCGACCTGTCCACACGAGGACCTTATGAGCAACGCCGCCAACACCACCAGCACCATCATTCCCTGCTTGCGCTACCGCGACGCACCCGCTGCGATCGACTGGCTGTGCCGCGCCTTCGGCTTCGAGAAGCACGCGGTGTACGCCGACGGCGACACCGTGCGCCATGCCCAGCTGACCTTCGGCAACGGCATGGTCATGCTCGGTTCGACCGGCAACGACAGCGAATGGGGCCGCCAGATCGCGCAGCCCGACGAAACCGGACTGCGCGAGACCCAGAGTCCCTGCGTGGTCGTGCGCGACGTCGACGCGCACTACGCACAGGCAACCGCCGCGGGCGCGCGCATCGTGCAGGACATCGCCGACCAGGGCTACGGCGGCCGCGGCTATTCCTGCCGGGATCCGGAAGGCCATCTGTGGTGGTTCGGGAGCTACGACCCGTGGGCAGCCTGAGTCTGGACCTGCCCGGCGACGGGGTGCCCGCCGTCGACGGCATCCGCGTCGGCATCGGTGGCTGGACCTATGCGCCCTGGCGGGACAACTTCTACCCCAGGGGCCTGGTCCAGCGTCGCGAGCTGGAGTACGCCAGCCGCGAGCTCTCGGCGATCGAGATCAACGGGACCTACTACGGCGCGCAGAAGCCGGCGACGTACGCGAAGTGGCGCGACGAAACGCCGCCCGGTTTCGTGTTCACCGCGAAGGCGCCCAAGCGGATCACCCAGTCGCGCGCGCTGGACAGGGCCGGCGCGCAGGTCGAGGACTTCGTGGGCGACATCGCCGAGCTGGGCGATCGCCTGGCTGCGCTGGTGTGGCAGTTCGATGCCGGCACCCGCATCGATCGTGCGGCGTTCGGCGCGTTCCTCGAACTGTTGCCTCGGCAGGCCGGCGGCCGGCCGCTGCGCCATGTGCTGGACGTGCGCGACCATGCGTTCGTCGATGCGGAATACATCGCCCTGGTCCGTCGCCACGGCATGGCGACGGTCTTCACCGATTCGGATGAACATCCGAGCTTCGCCGACGCCACCGCTGACTTCATCTATGCGCGGTTGATGCGCTCGCGTCCCGGGATTGCGTCCGGATACCCGGATGCCGAGCTGCATGCGTGGGCGGCACGCGTGCGCACCTGGGCCGGGGGAGGAACGCTGGACGAGCTGCCCATGCTGACCGCGCCGGATGTTGCGCCGCGCAGGCGCGACGTGTTCGTCTTCTTCATCGCTGCGGCGAAGGAGCGCAATCCCGCCGCTGCAATCGCCCTGCTCCGGATGCTGGGCGCGCGACGGGACTGATTGCGTTCACGGGCCTTCCCGCCTGCTCCTTCCCCCGCTTGCTCCTTCCGCGTTTGCTCCTTCCCCTGCTTGCGGGGAAGGTTGGGATGGGGGTGCGCGCCAAAGGCGCGCGTGAATCGCCGTGGCAACCTGCCTGCCCCCACCCCAGCCCTCCCCCGTTCCGCGAGGGAGGGAGCAGAGGGCGTCGCGCGCGCGGCCAGGGAGCAGGAACATTCGCGGCGGATGCCTGCCCCGTCACTGGATTCACATGGCCACTTGTGCCTACCCTGCCGCGCATCGACGCGCCTGTCCTGCCCGCCCCGTCACGAGGAGTCCCGTCATGACCAGCCGCCGCGATTTCATCGCTACTGCCGGCCTCGCCGCCACCGGACTGGCGCTTGTCCCGCTCGCCGCCTGCAGCCAGGAGATGCCGGACCCGGCCTCGCCACGCCCACGTGAGAAGCCCACCGGCGCCATCGCCGACATCGTGCCGCTCGGCGGCGCCCTGCTCACGCGCGCCATCCCATCGACCGGGGAGGCGATTCCGGTGATCGGTGTCGGTACCTCCGGCAGCTACGAGGTGCCGCTGGACTCGGCGGAGTTCGATGCGCTCAAGGACGTCTTGAAGGTGTTCTTCGAGGGCGGCGGTAGCCTGATCGACACCTCGCCCAACTACACCAACGCAGAGGACGTGGTCGGCGCCCTGCTCGCGGAGGGCGGCTGGCGCGAACGCTGCTTCCTCGCCACCAAGCTCGCTGCCGACAGCCGCGCCGAACTTGAGGCGCAATGGGCGGATTCGCTGCGCCGCCTGCGTACCGACCGCGTCGAGCTGCTGCAGGTCCACAACCTGCGCAACATGGCCGAGGCCATGCCCTACGCGCGCGAACTCAAGGCCGAGGGCCAGGTGAAGTACATCGGCATCACCCATTACCTCGAGCGCGGCCATGCCGACACCGCGCGGCTGATGCGCGCGGAGAAGCCCGACTTCGTGCAGATCAACTATTCGGTCAACGCGCCGCAGGCCGCGCAGAGCATCTTCCCGCTTGCGCAGGAGCTGGGCATCGCGGTGATCGTCAACCGCGCCTTCGACGACGGCAAGCTGTTTGCCGCCAGCCGCGACAAGGCGCTGCCCGACTGGGCGGAAGAAGTAGGCGTGGGTTCCTGGGCGCAGATGTTCCTGAAGTTCGCGGTAAGCCATCCGGCGGTGACCGCGGTGATCCCGGCCACCGGCAAGCCCGAGCGCCAGGCCGACAACCTCAAGGGCGGCATCGGCCCGCTGCTCGACGAGGCGCGGCAGGCCGAGCTGGTGGCGATGTTCACCTGATCGATGGCAATGCGCGAGCGGATCTCCGACCTGTTCAACCTGCGGCGCGGCGAGCTCGCGCCGGTGCTCATCGCCGGCGCGTTCTTCTTCTGCATCCTGACCGCGCTGATGATGCTGCGCCCGGCGCGCGACGCGCTGGGCATGGAGCGCGGCATCGACAGCGTGCGCTGGCTGTTCATCGGCACCGCCCTGGTGACGCTGGCGGTCAATCCTCTGTTCGGCTGGCTGGTCGCGCGCCTGCGACGGCTGCACTTCATCAGCGCGACCTACGTGTTCTTCGCGCTGAGCCTGGTCGGGTTCTGGTCGCTGCTGGCGTTCGCGCCCGGGGTGGTGGGTGCGCGCAGCGGACAGATGTTCTACGTCTGGTTCAGCGTGTTCAACCTGTTCGTGACCATGGTGTTCTGGGCGCTGTTGGCCGATCGTTTCTCCAGCGACCAGGGCAGGCGGTTGTTCGCGCTGATCGCGGTCGGCGGCACCCTGGGCGCGATCTTCGGGCCGTGGCTGGCGTCGCGCCTGGCCCAACCGCTGGGCACGCCGAGCCTGCTGCTGATCGCGGCCGGCTTCCTGCTGCTTGCGGTCGGCCTGGCCTGGGCGCTGGTGCATGTGCGTCCGGACCGCCGCGCGCCCGCTGCGGACGCGGCACCGGCAGCAGCCACCATCGCGCAGGAAGAGCAGCGCATCGGCGGCAGCGCCTGGGCCGGGTTGCGCGCGGTGTTCTCCTCGCCCTATCTGATGGGAATCGCCGGCTACGTGCTGACGATGACCATCGTCGCGACATTCATCTACTTCACCCGCCTGCAGATGGTGGCCGCCGCCGAAAGCGACCTCGACGCGCGCACCAGCCTGCTGGGCAACATCGACATGTGGACCCAGGTGGCGGTGCTGCTGCTGCAGCTCACGCTGACCGGACACATCATCCGCCGCTTCGGCCTGGGCTTCGCGCTGGCGGCGCTGCCGGTGGCCACCGCGCTCGGCTTCGTCGGGCTGGCGATCTACGGCTCGTTCGCCGTGTTGATCCTGCTCGAGGCCATGAACCGGGCGGTGCAGCGCGGCCTCACCCGCCCTGCGCGCGAGGCCCTGTTCACCGTGATCGGCCGCGAGGACAAGTACAAGGCCAAAGCCTTCATCGACACCTTCGTGTACCGCGCCGGCGACGTGGTGGGCGCACAGGTCGAGGGCGTGCTCGGGCGCGTCGGCCTGGCGTTGGGCGGGCTCGTCACCGTGGTCGTTCCGCTGGCGCTGTTCTGGGCGATGCTCGGGATCTGGCTCGGGCGCGCGCAGCAGCGACGCTCCGGAGGCAGCGCAGACGGGGTGCCGGCCACGTCGCGTGAGACCGGGGATTCAGCCGCCTGAGTCGGGAGACGGGACGCGCTTGTTCGCTTCCATGAAGTCGAACTGCACGCGCTTCTGGCTCATCGCACCCGCCCCTGGCTGAAGGCCACGCTGCCCAGGATCAGGGCGCCCGCGAGTGCCATCGTCCAGGTCAGCGGTTCGTCCAGCAGCCACCAGGCCCAGGCGACGCCGAACAGCGGCACCAGATAGGTGACGGTGGACGCGCGGCTGGCGCCGACGCGCGCGATCAGCCGGTAGTACATGACGAAGGCGATGCCCGTGCACAGCACGCCGAGCATTGCCGCCGACAGCCAAGAGGCCAGCGGCAGCGGCTGCGCCGGCCAGGTGGCGATCGCCAGCGGCAGGGTCATCAGCGCAGCGACGCCAAGGGTGGCCGAGG
Organism: Luteimonas sp. A482; assembly: GCF_054072655.1. Classification (NCBI taxonomy): domain Bacteria; kingdom Pseudomonadati; phylum Pseudomonadota; class Gammaproteobacteria; order Lysobacterales; family Lysobacteraceae; genus Luteimonas; species Luteimonas sp. A482. The sequence continues at coordinate 1,253,015 of NZ_JBSVRO010000001.1, read as the reverse complement.
CCACCGCGGCCGGCGGCAGGCCGGTCAGGTGGCGGCGCACCAGGTTGATGCCGAGGCCGTACAGCAGCGAGGCCAGGGCACCGGCCAGCGCGGCCGCACCCACGCTCATGCCCGCGACCTTGCCGCTGGCGAGAACGACCACGCCGGCGAAACCGGCCAGCAGCGCCACCGCACGTCGCGTGCCGATGCGTTCGCCGAAAAACAGGAAGCCCATCAGCGCGGTGAACAGCACGGTCATCGCATTGGCTATCGCGCCGATGCCGGCCGGCGCGCGCTGCGCCGCCCAGGCGAACAGCAGGAACGGCACCGCCGAGTTGATCGCGCCGATCAGCGCCAGCTTCGGCCACAGGCGCAGCGGAAACTGCCCGCGCGCGCGCCACAGGAACGGCAGCAGCACGATCGAGCCGAGCGCAAGGCGCACCTCGACCAGCGGCGCGGCCCCGAAGTCCGGCGCGGACACCCGCATGAACAGGAACGACGCGCCCCAGATCGCGCCCAGCACGCACAGCTCGAGCGGCGTCAGCCATGCCGCCTCTGCGCGCGGCGCCGTTGCCGCAGTGACGTTCTGGCAGGACATGGCGGCAATCTCTCTGTGGTGAGCGGTGGATTGTGCTTGTCCGCCCGACAGGCACAAGCGCATACTTTTTGGCCAAGGCACAAACGGGATTTGTGGCTCGCATGACACTGCGCTCCGACCTGCTGCCGGCCTTGGTCGCGTTCGAATCCGCGGCCCGGCACCAGAACTTCGCGCACGCCGCCGAGGAGCTCCACCTCACCGCGAGCGCGGTCAGCCACCACGTGCGCAAGCTCGAATCGCGCCTGGGGGTGGCCCTGTTCCAGCGCCACGCACGCGGCGTTTCGCTGACCGCGGAAGGCCGCCACCTCGCCGACATCGCCAGCGGCGCGATCCACGACCTCGACGGCGCCATGCAGGACCTGCGCAGCCGCGATGACGCGCGCACGGTGCGCATCACCACCCTGCACTCGCTGGCCTACACCTGGCTGATCCCGAAGCTGCCTGCGTTCGCCAGGGCGCATCCCGACCTGCGCCTGCGCGTGGACACCGAGATTGCGCTGACCCGCCTGGACGATGTCGGCCCGGACCTTGCCATCCGCCACGGCCCGGGGCGCTGGCCGGGGCTGGCCGCGATCCACCTGATGGACGAGACGCTGTTCCCGGTGGCTGCGCCTTCGCTGCCGGGAATGGCCGATGTCGCATCGCCTGCCGACATCCTGCGCCTGCCCCTGGTCGCCGACCTGTCCCACCAGGGTTGGCACGACTGGTTCCGCGCCAACGGCGTGCGCAGCAGCCGCATCGACGAGCAGTTCATCTTCAGCGACAGCACCGACATGCTGCGCGCCGCGGCGATCGGGCTGGGCGCCGCGCTGGCGCGCGAACGCATCGTCGCCCCCTGGCTCGCAAGCGGGCAGCTGCAGCGCCTGCCCGGTGCGACGATGCCGGGCCGATACGCCTACCACATCGTCTATCCGGCGCACCGGCGGCCGCGCGCGGCGGTACAGCGCGTGATCGACTGGCTGGCTGTGCAGCCGCCTGGACCGGAGCCCGCGCCAGCGACCGCCGGGCGCGGCTGAAGAGCGTGACGTTTGCGCGGCGCGGAGGCATCCTGCCCGCCCGTCACCCGACCCCGCTTCGATGACCCCCAGCGCCCGCGCCCACTGGCAGATCCACCTGTGCGTCGTGCTGTGGGGCTTCACCGCGATCCTCGGCAAACTGATCACGCTGCCGGCACTGCCGCTGGTGTGGTGGCGGATGGGCCTGGTGGTGCTGGCGCTGATGCTGGTGCCGCGGGTGTGGCGCGGACTGCGCGCGCTCTCGCCGCGGCTGCTGCTCGCCTACTCGGGCATCGGCGTGCTGGTGGCGCTGCACTGGCTGACGTTCTATGGCGCGATCAAGTTGGCCAACGCCTCGGTGGCGGCGACCTGCATGGCCCTCGCCCCGGTGTTCGTGGCGCTGATCGAACCCAAGCTCGCGCACCGCCCCTTTTCCATGCGTGAGCTGGCGCTGGGCGTGCTGGTGCTGCCAGGCGTGGCCCTGGTGGTGGGCGGGGTGTCGGCCGACATGCGCGTGGGCATCGCAGTCGGAGGCTTGTCTGCGCTGTTCGTGGCGGTCTTCGGCTCGCTCAACAAACGCCTGGTCGAGCATGCCGATCCACTGACGGTGACGGCGGTCGAACTCGGCGCCGGCACCATCGCGCTCACCCTGCTGGCGCCGCTGATGCCGCATCTGTTCCCGGTATTCGCCGGGCCGCTGCTGGCACTGCCCTCGGCCAGCGACGCACTGTGGCTGCTCCTGCTCGCAGGTGCCTGCACCTTGTTTCCGTTCGCCCTCTCGCTGGTGGCGCTGCGCCACATCAGTGCATTCTCCGCGCAGATGGCGGTCAACCTCGAGCCGGTCTACGCGATCATCCTGGCCATGCTGCTGCTGGGCGAGCAGCACGAGCTGACGCCGATGTTCTACGCAGGCGTGGCGGTGCTGCTGGTCGCGGTCTTCGTGCATCCGCTGCTGCATCCGCAGCGCCGGATCGACCACCCCGAGGTGCTGGGAACGTCGGAGGCCAAGGGCATCATCGAATGAATCGACCCTCGCGGATGTGACAAACCCTGCCCCGCCGCGTATCACCCCGGCATGACAGGCACATTCTCCCGCAGCCGCGACATGGACGACGCGCCAACGGCCGACGCCCCGGAAAGCCATTTCGACGCGTTGCTGCAGCAGCATCGCGGCATCGTGCTGAAGGTGGCCAACAGCTACGCGTACGCCGCCGAGGACCGCGCCGACCTCGCCCAGGACATCGCCGCACAGCTCTGGCGTGCATGGCCGGGCTACGACCCGTCGCGCAGATTCTCCACCTGGATGTACCGGATCGCGCTCAACACCGCGATCTCGTGGCTGCGCGGCGAAAGCCTGCGCCGCCGCCACGCCGTGCCGCTCGACGAGAGCGTGCACGAACCCGCCGACGAGGGCTCCGACAGCCACGAGAATGCCGAGCGCCTGCGCCTGCTGCGGCGCTTCATGGACACACTCGACCCGCTCAACCGCGCGCTGCTGGTGCTGTACCTGGAGGAGCGCAGCACCCGCGAGATGGCCGAGGTCCTGGGCCTCGGCGAAAGCAATGTCACCACCCGGATCAGCCGCCTCAAGCAGCGGCTGCGCGACTGGGCCGCCGCCGGCGGCTGGCGCTGACACCCCACTGCAGACAGATGGACACGACCATGGAACTCGACGAACTCAGGCAGGCCTGGCAGACCCTGGGCCACCAGCTGGAGCGCCAGCAGGACCTGCAGTGGCAGCTGCTGCGCGAACATCGCCTGGACCGCGTTCGCGGCCAGCTGCGACCGCTGCTGTGGGGCCAGGTGCTGCAACTGCTGCTCGGCATCGCGCTAATCATGCTGGGCGTGGCCTGCTGGACGCGCAACACCGACGTGCCCGGCCTGCTGGCCAGCGGCCTGCTGGTGCATGCAGTCGGGTTGATGACGGCGGTGATGGCGGCAATGACGATCACCTTCTCCGCAAGCATCGACTATTCGGCGCCGGTGCTGAGGATCCAGAAAAAGATGGCGACGCTGCTGCGCCTGCAGGCGCTCAACTCCGGCCTCTGCGGGGCCCCGTGGTGGATCATGTGGCTGCCGGTGGTGCTCGCGTTCGCGGGCCTGGGCGAAGTCGATCCTGCAGCGGGCACACCGGCATGGATCGCCGCCAGCCTCGCCGTCGGTATCGCCGGCCTGCTCGGCACCTGGGCTTGGGCGGCGTGGAGGACAAAGCGTGCGGGTCGCGCCTCTGCCGATGGCACCGGCTGCCGCAGCAACGACGGCAGCGATGGCATCCGCCGCGGCCAGCGCCTGCTCGATGAGCTGGCACGCTTCGAACGCGAATGAGGCTGCGCGCGTCGGACTGCCGCGCAGGGGCGCGTATCATCAAGGTTGCATCGACAGCCGACGCACCACGCATGCCCGTAGTTTCCAGCGCCTGCGCAAGCCGCCCTGCCGCAACGCGCCTCGCCTGCCTGCTCGCCACGTGCCTGCTCCCCGCATGCGCCGACCGGGCACCCGCCGACTCGGCAACGTCAGCGACCACCACGCCCACGCCGGCCACGCTCAGCTGCATGCCGGGCGCGCTGGTCTCGCTGCAGCTCCCGCTGCGTGAGGGGTTCGCGCTGGCGCACGACGATCCCGGAATGGGCGCCGCGGTGGGCCGCTGCGTGCTGTCGCTGTTCGGCACGCGCACGCTGAAATCGCCGGCCGCGTTCGACCGGGCCTACGGCAGGGTTTTCGCCTACCACGAAGAGGACGGCACGCTGGACCTGCGTGCGCTGTCGCCTGCGCAGCTGCAGCTGTTCCGGGTCGGCTCGACGACGGCGGCCGATGTCTGGCTGCTGCGCACGGATATTGGCACCATCCTCGAGCCCGCGCATCGCGACGTGCTGTTCACCGCCGGCCGCGTCGACGGCGCGCTCGTCGACCATCTGCTGGTCGGATCGATGGGAATCCTGTACCGCCGCGACTACGACATCGAGTCGGCCGATGCGTTCGCGATCATCGAGGACACGGGCCGTGGTGCCGAGATCGGACCGGGCTACCGCGCAAGCTACCGGGTCGGGGACGACGGACGCTACTCGCTGGTATCGGGCGAGGTCATTCCCGTGCCCGGCACCACGGAACCGGCAAGTCCGCCGTAACGCCCGGGAGACATCGCGGCGCACGATCCGGAGCGGCGCGGACGGCGCCATCCTCACCGATGAGAAACGACGCGCCGTCATCCGGCGCGTCGTGCACCGGACTCAGCGCAGGCTGTAGCCCGACACCCGCCAGACGCGGTCTTCGTCGAGGCGGAACGACACCAGCTCGCGCACCGGCTGCGCGTTGCTGGCGAAGGTCGTCGCCGAACGCACGTTGATGTAGAGGCCCTCGGGCACCTGCTGGCCGGCGCGGAACAGCGAGCGGCTCACTTCCGGCGTACCGCGCGAGGACACCGCGCCCAGGCGGTTGCGGTCGATCGTGACCTGCTTGATGAACTCGTCGCGCGAGACCATCTGCTTCATCGCGGCAGACGCACCGTCCCAGACCTCGCCGACGCGGTTGCCATCGACCATCTGCAGCACCTGCAGCGCGGCCTGGGTCATATCCGCATCCTGCTTGGCCAGCGCGGCGCGCTGCTCGGGCGTGAGCTGCTCCATCGCCGGCTGCTGCGCCGCTGCGGGCTGCGCGGCCGGGGCCGGCTGCGACGCGGGCTGCTGGGCCAGGGCGCTGCCACACAGGGCCAGTGCGGCGATGGTCGAAAACAGGCGCAGTCTGTTCATGGTCGATCAGGCCTTGCGTTGGGGTCGGGCGACCGAGTGTACGCCAGCGCCGGGCCGGCTCCAGGGGGTCCGCGCAGCCCTGCCGCTCCGCTACCCTTGTCACAGCGGACCACCCGCACGCGTCCAGTACACCTGCCTCCAGCCCGCCGGGAAACCTGCCCGAATGCGCCTGTCCCTGCTGCTGCCGCTGTGCCTGCTGCTCGCCCTGCTCGCCTGGGCGGTGCTGGCCTTCAACAGGCTGGTGCGGCTGCGCAACCAGGTGCGCACCGCCTGGGCCGACATCGACGTACAGCTGCTGCGCCGCCATGACCTGGTGCCGCAGCTGGTTGCGGCCGTGCAGGCCTACGCCGACCACGAGCGCGCGGTGCTCGAAGCAGTGACCGCGCTGCGCGCCGAGGCGCTGGCGCAGCCCAGCCGCCCCCGGCTGGCGCAGGTGGAAGACGCGCTCGAGCAGGCGCTGGGCCGACTGTTCGCGCTGCGCGAGGCCTATCCCGACCTGAAGGCCAGCGACAACTTCGCGCAGCTGCAGCGCGACCTGGTCGAGGTCGAGGAGCAACTGCAGTACGCGCGACGCTTCTACAACGGCGCAGTCCGCGACTACAACGACGCAACGCAGCGCGTGCCCGATCTCGTGGTCGCGCGGCTGGCCGGCTTTGGCCAGGAGGAGTTCTTCGAGTCCGGCGATGCCCAGCGCGCGCCGGTGCAGGTGCGGTTGCCGTGAGCGCCCTGCTCCGGCTTGCCTGCGCCTGCCTGCTGCTGGCCGCATGCGGACTGCCGCTGCGCGCGGCCGAGCGCATCCAGTCCTACGACATCGAAGTGTTGGTCAACGCCGACGGCAGCCTCGAGGTGACCGAGCACATCCGCGTGCGCGCCGAAGGCGGGCAGATCCGCCGCGGCATCTATCGCGACTTCCCCACCCGCTACCGCGACCGCCACGGCAACCGCGTGGTGGTCGGGTTCGAGGTGGTGGACGTGCTGCGCAACGGCCAGCCAGAACCCTGGTTCACCGAGCGCCGCGACAACGGTGTGCGCGTGAACACCGGCAACGACGACCTGCTGCCGGTGCCGGCCACGCACCGCTACACCCTGCGCTACCGCACCACCCGCCAGCTCGGCTTCTTCGATGGCCACGACGAGCTGTACTGGAATGCGATCGGCACCGGCTGGGTGTTCCCGATCGAGGCGGGCAGCGTGGAAGTGCGCCTGCCGCAGCCGGTGCCCACGGCGTCGTTGACCGCCGAGGGCTGGACCGGCCCGCAGGGCGCGCGCGGCCAGGCCTACCGGACAGCCACGCCCTCGCCCGGCGTCGCGACATGGTGGCTGACCTCGCCGCTGCAGCCTGGCGAAGGCCTGACCATCGCGCTGTCCTTTCCCAAGGGCGTGGTCACCGCGCCAGACGCCACGCAGCGCGCGCGCTGGCTGCTGGCCGACAACATCGCGCTGCTGGTCGCGCTGCTCGGCCTGCTGGTGGTTGCGGGCTACGGCGCGCTGCGCTGGCACCAGGTGGGCCGCGATCCGCCCGCGGGTACGGTGATCGTGCGCTACGAGCCGCCCGAGGGCATCACGCCGGCCGGGCTGCGCTACATCCGCCGGATGGCCTACGACACACGCTGCTTCTCGGCCGACGTGCTGACGCTCGCGGTGGCTGGCGCGCTGCGGATCGAGCGCGACAAGGGCCTGCTCAGCGACCACTGGCGGCTCGAGAAGGCGGGCCCGCCGCCGGCTGGAGATGCGGCGGTCCTGGCCTCAGGGCTGTTTGCCGCCGCGTCCACGGTGGAACTGGACAAGGACAGCGCACCGCTGCTGCAGGCGGCCACCAGCGCCCACCAGAAGGGACTCGAGCAGCGCTTCCAGGGCACGATGTTCCACAACAACACCGGCAGCAGCGTTGTCGCCCTGCTGCTGATGCTGCTGTCTTGCGCAGCGGCCATAACGCTGGGCGTGCAGACCGGCGGCGGCCTGGTGTTCGCGGCCGTGCCGATGCTGGCGATGCTGGCCATCGTGATCGCCTTCGCCTTCCTGGTGCGCGCGCCCACCCGCGAAGGGCGCCGCGTGCTCGACCATATCGAAGGCCTGCGGCGCTATCTGGGCGTGGCCGAAAAGCAGGACCTGCAGCGGCTGCAGGCACCTGGCGGCGAAGGATCCGGACCAACCCTCGACGCCGGGCGTTTCGAAGCCCTGCTGCCGTATGCGGTCGCGCTCGACGTCGAGGACGCCTGGACCCGCAGGTTCACGCTCGCCGTGGGGGCAGCGGCCGCCGCCACGGCGACCTCGGCGATCGGCTGGTACCACGCCAGCAACGGCGCCGGCTCGATCGGCGACATCGGCAGCTTCACCAAGGCAATCGGTGGAAGCCTGGCCTCGCAGATCGCATCCTCGTCGACGCCACCCGGCAGTTCCTCCAGCGGCGGTGGCGGCGGATTCTCCGGCGGTGGCGGCGGTGGGGGCGGCGGAGGCGGTCGCTGACCTCGCGCAGGCGCGCCCGCCCCGCTGCCGAAGACGCCAGGACGCGGCACCCACCGTCCCGCGCCGCATCGCGCCGCTGCCGGCATTCGTCGTTCCATGGATGCCGCACGCGAGCTCACTGGCGATCGGCGACAATGCCCGCCCCCCGCCAGCCACCCAAGCCATGTATCGCTGGTTCGAATCGCGGCTCGACCCGTTCCCGCAGGATCCGCCGGCGCAGCCGCCGCGCACGCTGTACGCCTTCTGCCGCCATTACACGCGCGGCACCGAGAAATGGCTGCTGCTGATGGCGCTGACCACCGCCGGCATCGCGGTGGCCGAGCTGGCGCTGTACGCCTATGTCGGCTCGCTGGTCGACCAGCTAGGCAGCACCACGCCGGAAACGTTCCTGGCAGCGGAAGGCACGCGCCTGCTGTGGATGGGCGCGCTGGTGCTGCTGGTGCTGCCGCTGATGGTGCTGGCCAACGCGCTGGTCCAGCACCAGACCCTGCTCGGCAACTTCCCGATGCGGGTCCGCTGGAACGTGCACCGCTACCTGCTGCGCCAGTCCATGGGTTATTTCCAGGACGAGTTCGCCGGGCGCATCGCCACCAAGCTGATGCAGACCTCGCTGGCGGTGCGCGAGACGGTGATCAAGCTGCTCGACATCGGCAACTACGTGCTGGTGTTCTTCTTCGGCACCCTGGCCGTGGCCGGCGCCTCGGACTGGCGGATGATGCTGCCGTTCGCGACCTGGATCGCGGCCTATGGGCTGCTGATGAAGCACTTCGTGCCGCGCATGGAGAAGATCTCGCGGGCGCAGGCCGATGCGCGCTCGGAGATGACCGGGCGCATCGTCGACAGTTACACCAACATCGCCACGGTCAAGCTGTTCTCGCACTCCAGGCGCGAACAGGCCTATGCGCACGAGGCGATGGACGGCTTCCTGACCACGGTCTATCCGCAGATGCGGCTGGCCACGCACGTGTACAGCCTGCTGTACGCGATGAACATGGCGCTGCTGTTCGGGACCGTGGTGCTCGGCCTGTGGCTGTGGCACCAGGGCGCGATCGGCGCCGGCACGATCGCGGTGACGGTCGCGCTGGTGCTGCGCATCCTGGGCATGTCGCAGTGGATCATGTGGGAGCTGTCGGCGCTGTTCGAGAACATCGGCACGGTGCACGACGGGATCAGTTCGATCTCGCTGCCGCCCACGGTCGATGACGCGCCCGGCGCGCCGGCGCTGGCGCGCGTGCGCGGCGACATCCGCTTCAACGGCGTCGGCTTCCATTACGGCAAGACCGGCGGCGTGATCGACCATCTCGACCTGCACGTGCGCCCCGGCGAGAAGATCGGCGTGGTCGGCCGCTCGGGCGCGGGCAAGTCGACCCTGGTCAACCTGCTGCTGCGCTTCCACGACTGCGAGAGCGGACGCATCCTGATCGACGGCACCGACGTCGCCAGCGTGCAGCAGGACTCGCTGCGCGCGCAGATCGGCGTGGTCACCCAGGACACCTCGCTGCTGCACCGCTCGGTGCGCGACAACATCCTCTATGGCCGCCCCGACGCGAGCGAGGACGAGATGATCGAGGCCGCGCGGCAGGCGCGCGCGCACGAGTTCATCCTGGAACTGAGCGACGGCCAGGGGCGGCGCGGCTACGACGCCCACGTCGGCGAGCGCGGGGTCAAGCTGTCCGGCGGCCAGCGCCAGCGCGTGGCGATCGCGCGCGTACTGCTGAAGAACGCACCGATCCTGGTGCTGGACGAAGCCACCTCCGCGCTCGACTCCGAGGTCGAGGCCGTGATCCAGGAAAACCTGTACCGGCTGATGGAAGGCAAGACCGTCATCGCCATCGCCCACCGCCTGTCCACCATCGCGGCAATGGACCGGCTGATCGTGATGGACCAGGGCGCGATCGTCGAACAGGGCGCGCACGACACGCTGGCCGCCGCTGGCGGGATCTATGCGCAGCTGTGGGCGCGGCAGTCCGGCGGCTTCATCGACACCGGCGAGACGGTGCAGGTGCTGCGTCACGAGGACGCCTGAGCCCGCGTAACGGCGCGGGAGCGCAGGGGCGGCGGCTCAGCGCCCGCCTGCGTCGCCGCTGGCGCCGTCGCTCCCGGACGACTCTTCGTGCCGGGCCTGGCCACCCTGTTCGCCGCCCTGCACCGGCGTGAGCGAACGCCTGCCCATGTGCTCTGGCTTGTCCGCCACCAGCAGCGCGTCGAACTCCGACAGCGGACTTTCGGCAGGACAGGCGGCATCGGGGAAGCCGTAGTCCTTGCGCAGGTCCAGCCCACAGGAATTGAGCGTCTCGAGGTCGGCGTTGGACGACTTGCAGCTGGCGTCGAAGGCGCGCACGAAGGCATCACGCCTGGCGACGAAATCCTCACCGCACTGGCGCATCAGGCGCAGCCGGTCCAGATCATCCTGGGCGGGGTTGATGCCGTCCAGGCCGTACAGGCCCAGCTCGTCGCCGGTCAGCAGGCGCAGGTTGCGGTTGGGAACCGCCATCATCAGGTCGGCCACCGCGGTCGCCGCGCCGTTGCGCTCCAGGTAGTCGCGCACGCGGTCGTAGACCACGCGCAGCTCGCGGTTGAGCTCGACGCGCGTGGACGCGGTGGAGCTCATGCGGATGATGCGGTGGATGCCGATGCGTCCGCTCACCATGCGCATGTCGCCGGCCGCCAGGATGAACACGCAGGCGCTGTGGCAGACCGCATCCTCGCGCACCCATATCGTCCAGCGCGACTCGGCGATGCGGTCGCCGGTGCGGATCGCGTCCTCGACCATGCCGCCGCTGGAATTGATGTCCAGCACGCGCTTGTCGATGTCCAGTTCGTCGGCCACATGGGTCACGCGCTGCATCATCGACGCGAACGCGGCGTTGATCTTGCCCGCGTAACGCAGCCGCATCACGCCGCGTTCGGCGCACTCGCCCAGGGCCGTCGTGATCGCATCCCGGTCGAACTCCAGCAGCGGGACGCCGTCGCCCTCGCGCACGTAGTCCAGTTCGCAGCTGACCGAGGCCTCGCCTGGCGCAAGCACCATCGGCGCCCAGTCGACCTCCTCCGGCTCGTCAGGCACCGGCTCGGAGCGCTCGTCCGCTGCCGGCGCGTCCGCGCCTTCCATCTGCACCGGGGCGGTGCTGACCGCCCCGCCCTCCTCGGGGCTGGCAAGCTCCACCGTCGCCGTCGCGGCCGCCTCGTCCTGCACGCGGCAGCCGAGCAGCATCAGGCTGGCCAGGAACAGGATGGGGAGGCGCTTGCGCATGCGGCGTCCGGGCGCCGCGCAGCCGATTTTCGACACCGCGGGCGTCTCGAGTTGGGGGGCATGCCAGTGTAGGCGCCACCCCCGTGATCAGTCGAACGCCCGATGAACCGGCCCGACCGCTGGGGGCGCTCAGGCTGCCCGCCCCGCGCGCCGCCTTGCGTGTCGATGTCGAAACCGGCGCCTGCAATTCGTCAATCCAGTCGTGCGCCCGATCGGGACGCGCGTTCCCGCGGCGACGGCATCCGGCCGCCGCCCGTCCGCCAGGAGATTTCCCATGCCCTATATCGACGGCTTCGTGATTGCGGTCGCCACCGCCAACAAGCAGGCCTTCCTCGACCATGCCCGCCGCTTCGACCCCTGCTTCATCGAGTACGGCGCGACCCGCGTGGTTGAGGCCTGGGGCGACGACGTGCCCGCCGGCAAGGTCACCGACTTCGCCCGGTCGGTGCAGGCCGGCGGCGACGAGACGGTGGTGTTCGCCTGGGTCGAATGGCCCGACAAAGCCACCCGCGACGCCGGGATGAAGAAGATGATGGAAGACCCGCGCATGGATCCCGCTGCCAACCCCATGCCGTTCGACGGCAAACGCATGATCTTCGGCGGCTTCGACTGCCTGCTGGACATCGGCAAATAGCAGCGCCCCCGGTCCGGTCGCACCGGGCCGGGTTGCCTGCCCGCAAACCGTGCGGAAGACTGCAGCGGACCCAGCCGCCAGGGGAGACCGCCATGAACCAGACCAGCGACGAATTCCGCCGCGTGTTCCTGCCGTATTGCATCGAGCGCGTGGAAGACCGCGGTCACGTCGTACTCAACCGTCTGTACAAGCCGCTGGGCATGCGCACCGACGAGCGCATCGACTACGCACCGCATGCGGTCAGGTTCCGGGGGCTGGGCCCGACCCGGGCCGAATTACTCAGCCACGCGCGCAGCCAGAACACCGACCGTATCCATCTCTATGCCGACGCCACCGCGCCGACCAGGAGCCAGGACGACTGGGACGCATACCAGCGCCGCCTGCAGGTGCTGGCAACGATGGAAATCGAATAGAAAGGGCTACGGGCCGCGTGGGCCGGGCTGTTCCGGTCAGGTGATGCGGAACATCTGCTGGCTGGTGCCAGCCGTGTGCAGTGGTCGCGCCAGGTAACGGCCGCGGGTATAGGCCGAGTGCGGATTGCGGCGACGATGGCGATGACCGTCATCTGCGGGGATGGCCGCGGGGAACGACTGCGGCAGTCCGGACTGGAGGCGGGTGATGCTCACCGCCGGCGCGAACGCGGCGCGCGCAGCTGAAGTCCGGTGGCGGCGATGGCCGCGGGGAATCAGGGAAAGAAATGAACGCTTCAGGTAATTTTTGATTGCTTCCTCCATAAATTGAATGATTACAACGACTTACTGGCGCAATCATAGCACAGAAGGGGTTTCGATGCCAGGGCGCGAAGATGCGCGCGCCTGATCGTGGATGACGACGCCCGCGGTCTTCCACCGGCCCACGCCCCGTCGGCCTGCCTGCCGCGACCGGCATTGCGGCTTGACCCGGGTCAGGGCGCTGGCCGGCCTGCCGGCCTAGGATGGAGCCCTCCCCCACTTCCCCTGGAGGTTTTGTCATGGACTTCAAACAGGTTCCCCTGGCTCTTGCGCTCGCCCTGGCAATCGGCGCCCTTGGATCGGGATGCGCCGGAGACGGCCAGGCGCCGCCGGCGGATGCGACCGGCGCCGACAGCGTGCCGGCCGCGCAGTTGGATACGCCCGCCGCGGACGACCCGCACGCGCACGATGAGCCCCATGTGCAGCACGGACAGTTGGGCATGGACGTCCCGGTGGTCGAAGGCCATGAGCCCTGGACCCCGGACGCGCCGCTGATCGAGGGCATGTCCCGCGTCCGCACCGCCATTGCCGGCCTCGAATCGGACCCGGACCCGGCCACCGTCGCCGCCCGCGCCACCGACGTCGACGCGGCGATCGAGTACATGTTCGCCAACTGCGAGCTCGAGACCGAGCCGGACGTCGCCCTGCACGCGATCCTGGCGCGGCTCATGGCCGGTACCCAGGCCCTGCACGCGAATCCCGCCGACGCGGCGCCGGTCGCCGACATGCACGCCGCGGTCGGGAATTACGAGGCGCTGTTCGACGACCCGAACGGCTGAGCCGCTGCACGCGCCGCCTGCGTGCGCGGATCCGGCTTGTAGGTCGGCCCGGCGGCCGCCATCATGCCGGCGGACCTGGTCAGGAGATCCGCGTGAGGCATCCGGGGCCAACCGCGGCCACGCAAGCGAGCGCCTGCTGCCCTGCACCGGCCAGGCTCTTCGTACCGGCGCCTGCCCGTCCAGGGCAGGCACGCGAACTAGACGCCGTGCGTTGGGGATGCGTGCTGGCCGCCCTGCTTGCGCTCACCGGCTGCGCGACGCGCGCACCTTCCACTCCCGCGCCGGACCCGCATGCGCTGCGCGCCGATATCCAGCGACGGATCCCGGCGACGGTGCCCGACCGGGCCGGCTGGGCGAGCGACATCCAGGTCGCGTTCACCGCACAGGGCATTCCACCGGGCGTGGAGAACGTCTGCGCCGTGCTGGCGGTGATCGAACAGGAGTCGGGCTACAAGGCCGACCCGCCCGTCGCCGGGCTGCCAGGCATCGCCCGCGGCGAGATCGACCGCCGCGCCGCCGCGTTGCACATCCCCGGGTTGCTGGTCGATGGCGCGCTCAAGCTGCAGTCCACCGACGGTCGCAGCTACGGCGAGCGCCTGGCGCGCGTGCGCACCGAGCGCGAGCTGAGCGAACTCTATGAAGACCTGATCGGGCGCGTGCCGATGGGCGAGCGGTTGTTTGCCGAGCGCAACCCGGTGCAGACCGGCGGTGCGATGCAGGTCGCCATCCCGTTTGCCGAGGCCAATGCGGCGGACTATCCCTGGCCCGTGCAGGGTTCGATCCGCGACGAGGTCTTCAGCCGCCGTGGCGGGCTGTATTTCGGGATCCTGCATCTGCTCGGCTACCAAACCCCGTACACGCGCAAGATCCACCGCTTCGCCGATTACAACGCCGGCCACTACGCCAGCCGCAACGCCGCCTTCCAGGCGGCGGTCAGCCGTGCCAGCGGGCTGCCGCTGGAACTCGACGGCGACCTGCTGCTGCCTGGTGCACCGCTTGATCGTCCGGGGCGTACCGAAAGCGCGGTGCGCACGCTCGGCCCGCAGCTGGGCATGGACGAACGCGAAATCCGTCGTGCGCTGGAGCGTGGCGATCGCCTCGACTTCAACGACAGCGAACTGTTCCAGCGCGTGTTCGCCATTGCCGAGGCGTACCAGAACACGCCGCTGCCGCGCGCCGTGGTGCCCGGCATCCGCCTGGACAGCCCCAAGATCACCCGCGAACTCACCACCGCCTGGTTTGCCGAGCGCGTGGATGCGCGCTACCGGCACTGCCTGCAGCGCTGACCGGCGCAAGCGTGGTCAGGTCTCGCCCATGTCCCGGTGGGGTCCATTGACGCCCTGCCGGCCGTGTCCCAGGCGCGGCAGCACGCCGACCACCAGCAGGGCCGCCACGGTGGTGATCAGCGCCACCATCTCCTGGCCCATGCCCGCGGCCATGCCGATGGCCGCCGTCATCCACACGCCGGCTGCGGTGGTCAGGCCCGAGATCCGCTCCTCCTTGTCGAGCTTGAGGATCGCGCCCGCGCCAAGGAAGCCGATACCCGAGACGATGCCCTGCATCACGCGCGTCACCTCGGCCGGATCGATGTCCGCCAGCAGCGGCGCCAGCACGAACAGCGCCGACCCGATCGAGACCAGGATGTGGGTCTTCAGCCCGGCCGCGCGGCCCTTGGCTTCGCGCTCCCAGCCCACCAGCCCGCCCAGCACGGCAGCCACCATCACCCGCACCACCAGCGTGGTCAGCGTGTCCACGTCGGGCAGGGCCAGTTCACGCGCGATTGCAGCGCCGATTTCGTCGAGCAGGGCCATGGACAACAATCTCCGGTGTGCGAACAGGATGGGCGCGCGGGAACCTGCCGGAAAGTCGCGCCACGG
Source organism: Luteimonas sp. A482 (assembly GCF_054072655.1). NCBI lineage: Bacteria > Pseudomonadati > Pseudomonadota > Gammaproteobacteria > Lysobacterales > Lysobacteraceae > Luteimonas > Luteimonas sp. A482. The sequence continues at coordinate 1,237,957 of NZ_JBSVRO010000001.1, read as the reverse complement.
CGCACGCTAATGGGTTGCGCGTCGGGCGAGGGTGAATGAGGCGTATGGCCCGACCGGCGGCGTCACTGCATCGGCAGCTTCAGCCCCTGCTCCCTGGCGCACTGCTTCGCGATCTCGTAACCCGCATCCGCATGCCGCATCACGCCCGTGCCCGGGTCGTTCCACAGCACCCGCGCGATGCGTTTGTCGGCCTCGGGCGTACCGTCGCAGACGATCACCACGCCGCTGTGCTGGCTGTAGCCCATGCCGACACCGCCGCCGTGGTGCAGGCTCACCCAGGTGGCGCCGCTGGCGACATTGAGCATGGCGTTGAGCAGCGGCCAGTCGCTCACCGCGTCGCTGCCGTCGCGCATCGCCTCGGTTTCGCGGTTGGGCGAGGCGACGCTGCCGCTGTCGAGGTGGTCGCGGCCGATCACCACCGGCGCCTTCAACTCGCCATTGCGCACCATTTCGTTGAAGGCCAGGCCCAGCTTGTCGCGCAGGCCCAGGCCGACCCAGCAGATGCGCGCCGGCAGGCCCTGGAAGCTGATGCGCTCGCGCGCCATGTCGAGCCAGCGGTGCAGGTGCGCATCGTCGGGAATCAGCTCCTTGACCTTGGCGTCGGTGCGGTAGATGTCTTCCGGATCGCCCGACAGCGCCACCCAGCGGAACGGGCCCACGCCGCGACAGAACAGTGGCCGCACGTAGGCCGGCACGAAACCGGGGAAATCGAAGGCATTGGCGCAACCTTCGTCCTTGGCCATCTGGCGGATGTTGTTGCCGTAGTCGACCGTGGGGATGCCCTGCGCGTGGAAGGCCAGCATCGCCTCGACGTGCACGCGCATCGAGGCCTTGGCCGCGTCGCGCACCTGGTCGGGATCGGATTTCTGTGCGGCCAGCCACTGCTCCACCGTCCAGCCAACCGGCAGGTAGCCGTGCACCGGGTCATGGGCGCTGGTCTGGTCGGTCACGCAGTCCGGGCGCACGCCGCGGCGCACCATTTCGGGCAGCAGTTCGGCGGCATTGCCCAGCAGGGCAATGGATTTCGCTACGCCCGAGCCGGTGTATTTCGCGATCCGCGCCAGCGCGTCGTCCAGATCATCGGCCTGCTCGTCGACGTAGCGCGTGCGCAGGCGGAAATCGATGCTGGCCTGCCTGCACTCGATGGTCAGGCTGCTCGCGCCCGCCAGCGACGCGGCCAGCGGCTGCGCGCCGCCCATGCCGCCCAGACCCGCAGTCAGGATCCATTTGCCGGCAAGGCTGCCGCCATAGTGCTGGCGCCCCATCTCCACGAAGGTTTCAAAGGTCCCCTGCACGATGCCCTGCGAGCCGATGTAGATCCACGAGCCAGCCGTCATCTGGCCGTACATCATCAGGCCCTTGCGGTCGAGTTCGTGGAAGTGCTCCCAGTTGGCCCAGTGCGGCACCAGGTTGGAATTGGCGATCAGCACGCGCGGCGCGTCGGCGTGGGTGCGGAACACGCCCACCGGCTTGCCCGACTGCACCAGCAGGGTCTCGTCGTCACCCAGCGTGCGCAGCGTCGCCAGGATCGCGTCGTAGCAGTCCCAGTCGCGCGCGGCGCGGCCGATGCCGCCATAGACCACCAGCGATGCCGGATCCTCGGCCACCTCGGCATCGAGGTTGTTCTGCAGCATGCGGAACGGCGCCTCGGTGAGCCAGCTGCGGCAGCTGAGCGTGCTGCCGCGGGGTGCGCGGATGCTGCGGGACGGGTCGTGGCGCGGATCGATCATCCTCGGATTTCCGTACGGGCAGAGGATGGAAAGTGTGCCCTGCCCGCGCACGTGCTGCCAGCGCATGCGGCGCCCGGATACGCGAACGCCCGGCATCGCCGGGCGTCGCTTTGAGTACCGGTGGCCGCGCGCGATCAGAAGATCGACGGATCCAGCCGGCGCAGCGCATCGTGCAGGTCGGCAGAGCCGGTGCGCTCGATATCCTCGCGGGTGTAGACACGGCCCGCCGACCCGACGCATTCCTGATCGGACTTCTTCGACCGGTTGCGGGTGGCAACCACGCGCGAGCCGGTTTCGCGGATGCAGAAACGGTCGTCGGGGTCGGCCTTCTTCTTCGACGGGGCTGCGGCCTCCTCCGGCTCATGTTCCTGCGCGAGCGCCGTGGCGGGAATGGCAACGGCGAATGCAGCCGCGGCAAGCAGCGCAGTCAGCAGGCGATGGGTCATGGCGCACCTCCAAGCGGATTCCGGCCGGACGGCCACCTTGCAACATACGGCAGCCTGCGCTGCATTCAACGCTTCGACGGGCCCGGATTCAGACCGCCGTCAGCGTAGTGATGCACCCGCACGCCCTTCGCAGCATCCGCGCCGCGCCGCAGCCACCCACGTGCTGTCACATTCCTTCCTATGATGCTCGGATGACCTTCCAAAGACTCCTGCTTCCCCTCCTGCTGCTCCTGAGCGCCTGCGCAAGCGTGCCGCAGCCGCCCGATCCCATCCGCCCGACGCTGCTGCTGGTTTCCCTGGACGGGGTGCACCCGGACTTCCTCGGTCGCGGCGATACGCCGCACCTGGATCGCCTGGCCGCCGAAGGCGTGCGCGCCGAATGGATGCAGCCGTCCTACCCGACCCTGACGTTTCCCAACCACTACACCATCGTCACCGGCCTGCGCCCGGATCGCCATGGCATCGTCCACAACACCATGCGCGACGAGGCGCTGGGCGGCTTCGCGCTGAAGAACAGCGAGGCCGTGGGCGATGGCCGCTGGTGGGGCGGCAAGCCGCTCTGGGTGTCGGCCGAGAAGGCGGGCCTGTCGACCGCGACGCTGTCGTGGCCGGGCAGCGAGGCCGCGGTGCGGGGCGTGCGGCCGGGGCGCTGGCATGCGTATGACGAAACACGCCCGATCGCCCAGCGCGTCGAAACCGTTGCCGGCTGGCTGACCGAGCCGGACGCCACCCGGCCGCGCCTGGCCACGCTGTATTTCGAGCATCCCGATGCCGCCGCGCACGCGCACGGTCCGCGCTCGCCGCAGCTGCGCGCGGCAATGCGCGAGGTCGATGCCGCGATCGGGACGCTGCTCGACAGGCTCGAGCGCTCCGGCGCGCGCGCGCGGACCGACATCGTCATCGTGTCCGACCACGGCATGGCCGAGGTACCCGAGGGCCAGGTGGTCGTCACCGAGGACATGGCCGACCCGGGCGACGCCGCGCTGGTGATGGACGGGCAGGTGGTCGGCTTCCGGCCGCTGCCGGGCCGCAGCGAGGCCGCCGAACGCCAGTTGCTTGGCCGCCACGCCCACCACGAATGCTGGCGCCGCGATGCGCTGCCGGCGCGCTGGCATTACGGCAGCCATCCGCGCATCCCGCCTATCGTCTGCCAGATGGACACCGGCTGGGATGCGCTTCCGCGCGCGCGCCTGGCGCGTCGTCCGGCCGGTACGCGGGGTTCGCATGGCTTCGACCCGGCTGCGCCGGAGATGCGCGCGGTGTTCGTCGCCAGCGGACCGTCGTTCCGCAGCGGCGCGGTGCTGCCGGCGTTCGACAACGTCGACGTGTATCCGCTGCTCGCGCACCTGCTGGGCATCGAACCCGCCGAACATGACGGCAGTATCGATACGCTGCTGCCGGCCCTGCACAGCAGCGAGTAGCCACCGCGGTCCGGCCGGACGATCCGCGGCCGCTCGACGGGATGGCGTGTGTTGGTCGGGGCAGCGGCCGTGGCTGCCGCGGTCGCCGGATCCGTCCGCCCGCTGGCGGCGCGCGGGATCCCGCCAGCCGGCCGCGTACGAGGCACTGCATTCATGTCCGGAAACGGCCAGTCCACGCCGGCAGGCGGCGCTAGACTCCCTGCATGCCCGCCGCCCGACTGCCCGATCCCGCCATCTGCGAACAGGCACGCCTGAGCCGCGACGCGCGGTTCGACGGGCTGTTTTTCACCGCCGTCGCCAGCACCGGCATCTACTGCCGGCCGACCTGTCCGGCGCCGCCGGCGAAGGCGCGCAACGTGCGCTACTACGCCAATGCGGCGGCGGCCGAAGCGGCGGGCTTCCGGCCCTGCCTGCGCTGCCGCCCGGAACTGTCCCCGGCCGACGGCAGCTGGCGCCGCGGCGACGGCACGCTGGCGCGCGCGCTCAAGCTGATCGACGAGGGCTTCCTGGCCGATGCGCCGCTGGCGGCGCTGGCCGAGCGGGTCCACGTCGGCGAACGCCAGCTGCGGCGCCTGTTCACCGCGCGCCTGGGCGCGCCGCCGATCGGCGTGCACGGCACGCGCCGCCTGCTGTTCGCAAAGCAGTTGCTGACCGAGACCGCGCTGCCGGTGACCGAAGTGGCGCTGGCCGCCGGCTTCGGCAGCCTGCGCCGCTTCAACACCTGCTTCCGCGGCGCCTACGGCCTTGCCCCACGCGAACTGCGCCGGCGGCCCGGCGCCGGCGACAGTGACGTGCTGGCGCTGCGCCTGAACTACCGGCCACCCCATGATTTCGCGGCCATGCTCGACTTCCTACGCGGGCGCGCGCTGCCAGGGGTCGAGCACGTCGATGACTCGGCCTACCTGCGCGTGGTCGGCGACGCCGCCGTGCCGGGCTGGCTCCGCGTCAGCCCATGGCCGCGCGGCAGCGGCGACGACGGCCACGCCCTGAAGCTCGAGCTGCACGCTTGTCCACCGTCACAGCTGCTGGCACTGGTCGAACGCGTGCGGCGGATGTTCGACCTCGACGCGGATCCGCAGGCGATCGGCGAGGTGCTGGCGCGCGACCCGCAGCTGCGTCCGCTGCTGCGCAAACGCCCCGGGCTGCGCATGCCCAGCGGCTGGGACGGGTTCGAGATCGCAGTGCGCGCGGTGGTCGGGCAGCAGGTCAGCGTGACCGCCGCGCGCACCATCACCGCGCGCCTGGCGCAGCGCCACGGCACGCCGCTGCCAGCTGCGCTGGCGACATCCGGCCTGCTGCTGCGGTTTCCCACGCCCGAGCAACTGGTGGAGGCGGATCTGTCCGGGATCGGCCTGCCCACGGCGCGCGCGGCGACGATCCGCGCGATCGCGCGGGGGCTGCTCGATGGCCGCGTCGATTTTCGTGCAGGGGGCACGCTTGAGGAGTTCGTCGAGCGCTGGACCGACCTGCCCGGGATCGGACCGTGGACCGCGCACTACATCGCAATGCGCGCGCTCGGGCATCCGGACGCGTTCCCGGCCGGTGACCTGGTCCTGCACAAGCACCTGCTGGCGGCGGACGACACGGCCACCACCACGCCGCGCCTGCGTACCGCAGCCCTCACCCGCCAGGCAGAGGCGTGGCGCCCGTGGCGCGCCTACGCCGTGATCCACGTCTGGCGCGAGGCCGCGCTGGCACAGGCGGCGGCTGCCGCCCGCACAACCATCGCAAGGAGGAAAACGGCATGAACGTCCTGACCACCATCGTCGACAGCCCGGTCGGCCCGCTGCTGCTCGCCGCCGATACGCAGGGCCTGCGCGCGATCGAGTTCCGCGACAGCCGCCATCCCGTCCGCCGCGGCGACGACTGGCGCGAAGGCGACAGTCCGCTGCTGCAGCAGGCGCGCACGCAGCTCGACGAATATTTCCGCGGGCGCCGCCGCAGCTTCGAGCTGCCGCTGTCGCCGCAGGGCACCGGATTCCAGCGCGAGGTCTGGATGCGCCTGGCCTCGATCCCCTATGGCCAGACCGTCAGCTACGCGCAGCTCGCCTCGCGCGTGGGTCGCCCGACGGCGATGCGCGCGGTCGGCGCCGCCAACGGCCGCAATCCGCTGCCGATCGTGCTGCCCTGCCACCGCGTGATCGGCGCCGATGGTTCGCTCACCGGCTTCGGCGGCGGACTGCCGACCAAGCAGTTCCTGCTCAAGCTGGAAGGTGCGCTGCCGGCGGAGTTCGACCTGTTTCCGCAGGCCACGCCGGCCCTGCGCTAGCGCACGTCCGCCGAACCTGAGCCTAGGCCTGCGTCAGCCGCGCCGCGATCGCGCGGCGCAGCGGCGGCAGCCGGTTGGAGATGCGCAGGATCGCAGCGCGCAGGCCGCGTGCCGGTGCGCGGTCGTCGGTGAACACGCGCACCACCAGCCGCGTCGCCGCATACATCGGCCAGGCCGCGAGCTTGTGGCGTCGGCCGTAGCGTGCCAGCACCGCGTCCGAGCCGATGTCCTCGCCGCGGCGATGCGCCTGCAGCACCACGTCGGCCAGTGTCGCCGCGCCCTGCAGCCCCAGGTTGAAGCCGTGCGCGGTGACCGGGTGCATGCCGACCGCGGCATCGCCCACCAGCGCCGCACGAGCCGCAGTGAAGCGGTCGGCGAACACCGACACCAGTGGATATACATGGCGCGTCCCGATGGGACGCATCGCGCCCAGACGACCGCCGAAGCGACGTTCGATATCCGCCGCAAACGCGGCATCGTCCATCGCCTCGACCTTGGCCATCTGCGCCGGCGCCAGCGTCAGCACCACCGAGGCGCGATCGCCGGTCAGTGGCAGCAGCGCGAACGTCTGCCCGTAGCCGAACCACTCCCAGGCCACGTGCTCATGCGGCTGTTCGATCGCGACGCGACACACCAGCATGCGTTTGCCGTGATCATACGAGCGCGCACCGATGCCGAGCATCCGCCGCAGCTGCGAGAAACGGCTGTCGGCGGCCACCAGCAGCCGCGCACGCACGACGTCGCCGCCTTCCAGCGTCAGCGCAACCTGCCCGCCCTCGCGGACCACGCCGGTCACGCCCTGCCCGGCCAGCAGCTGCACGCCTGCCTGCGGCGCGACCAGCTCGTACGCGGCACGGCGGATCAGGTGATTGGGTACCAGCCACCCCAGCTGCCGGCTGCGACCATCGGCCGCACTCACGTGCAGTCCGCTGTCCGCATTGCCGTTGATCACCTTGGCATCGCGCAGCTCGGACACCTCGCCGGCATCGAAGCGCTCCCACAGGCCCAGCCGCACCAGGATGTCACGCGAGGCATGGGTCAGCGCGATCTCGCGGCCGTCGAAGGCAGGCTCGGCGATCGCCGCCAGCGGCTGCTTCTCGATGAGCGCGATCGACAGCCCGCTGCCTGCAAGCGCGCGTGCAAAACACAGGCCGGCAGGCCCTGCACCGACGATGGCGATATCGACATTCATGCTGTCCGTTTCCGGCTGGGTGGATCGGCAAGCCTGCCGCGGCAGCGCAGGGCCGTGCATTGATCCAGGTCAGGACGCCGGACTATGCCGCCCAGGCAGGTAACGCGGGCCCGATCAACCACGCAACAGGTCATGCAGCGCGGTCGCGTAGCGCGCGGCGACGGCGTCGCGTTGCGGATGCTGGCCGTCGGCGACCACGCGCCGCCCGCCCACGCGCACCTCGCGCACCAGTGGCCGGTTGCCGCCGAAGATCCAGCGTTCGGCCGCATCGTCGGCATGGGCGGCGACCAGGGCGGGCGCATCCGCATCGAGCACAAGCGCATCGTCCACGTCGCTGAAGCCGGTGGCCTGCGCGGCGCTGTCCAGCACGCCGCGCAGCAGGGTCGCACCGACGCCTGGCGAGCCGGGCGAAGCGGCGATGTTGCGGCGACGCGTGGTCAGCCGCTGGCCGTACTCCAGCCAGCGCAGCTCTTCGACCGGCGAGACCGAGATGTGCGAATCCGAGCCGATGCCCCAGGCGCCACCGGCGTCGAGGTAGTCGCGCAGGCGGAACAGGCCGTCGCCGAGGTTGGCCTCGGTGGTCGGGCAGATCGCGACCGTGGCGCCGGAGCGCGCGATGCCCTGTACTTCGCCGTCGTTGAGATGGGTCGCATGCACCAGCGTCCAGCGCGCGTCGACCTCGGCATTGCGCAGCAGCCATTCGACCGGCCGCAGGTCGCGCATCGCCAGGCAATCCTGCACTTCGCCCACCTGCTCGGCGATGTGGATGTGGATGCGGGTATCGTCGGGCAACGCATCGAGCACCGTGCGCATCGCTGCCGGTGGCACCGCGCGCAGGCTGTGCAGGGCGCAGCCGACGCGGAACATGTCGTCCTGGCGCGCATGCAGCGCCTGGAACAGGCGCAGGTAGGAATCCACGTCATGGCCGAAGCGCCGCTGCCGTTCGCCAAGTTCGCGGCCATCGAAGCCACCGGTCATGTACAGCACCGGCAGCAGGACCAGGCGGATACCGGCCTCGCGCGCGGCCGCGGCCAGCGCATCGGACATCGCCGTCGGCGTGGCGTAGGCGCTGCCGTCGGGCGCGTGGTGCAGGTAGTGGAACTCGCAGACCGTGGTGTAGCCGGCCTCGAGCATCTCGACGTACAGCTGCGCGGCAACGGCATGCAGCGAATCGGGATCGAAGCGCGCGGCCATGCGGTACATGGTTTCGCGCCAGGTCCAGAACGAATCAGAGGGATGCGTCTGCCGTTCGGCCAGCCCGGCCATCGCGCGCTGGAAGGCATGCGAATGCAGGTTGGCGATCCCGGGCAGGCGCCAGCCTGCGGCGACGGCTTCGATCGGTGGCGCTGGCAAGGTGGACATGGGCGGATGGACGGCGGCGGGAGTGGGTTAGGCTACCGCGCTGGCGTTCCCCTTTCACGGGCGGTGTGCATGCTCGAAAGTCTCGCGATCCTCGTCCTCGTGCTGCTGGCGGTGGTGCTGGTGCTGGCCAAGGCGCGCGATCGCCTGCGCACGCCGGGCGCGCGGCGAAGCCGCGGCGAAGATGCCGGCGCTGCCTCCGGCGACGTGCGCCGCGATGGCGACGGCGATGGTGGCGATGGAGGCGGCGGTGACTGAAGCCTGGGACGGTGTGCTCCTCGGCGCCAGCCTGGCGACGCTGGACGGCGATGCGGGCTACGCCGCGATCGAGGACGGCGCCCTGGGCTGGCGCGAGGGCCGCATCGTCTTTGCAGGCCGCCGCGATGAACTGCCTGGCGCTCCGGAGCGACTGGCCGATTGCGTGGTCGAGGCCGACGGCGGCTGGATCACGCCGGGGCTGGTGGATTGCCACACCCACCTGGTATTCGCAGGCGACCGCGCGGCCGAGTTCGAGCAGCGCCTGCATGGCGCCGGCTACGAGGAGATCGCGCGCAGCGGCGGCGGCATCGTGTCGACCGTGCGTGCCACCCGCGCCGCCGACGAGGATGCGCTGCTGGCGCAGTCGCTGCCGCGCGCACGTGCGCTGCTGGGCGACGGCGTGACCACGCTGGAGATCAAGTCCGGCTACGGGCTGGATTTCGACGGCGAGCGCAGGATGCTGCGCGTCGCGCGCCGCATCGGCCAGTCGCTGGGCGTCGACGTACGCACCACCTTCCTCGGCGCGCACGCGCTGCCCCCCGAGTACGCCGGGCGCGCCGACGATTACATCGAAGCGGTCTGCGACTGGCTGCCGCGGCTGCACGACGAAGGGCTGGTCGACGCGGTCGATGCCTTCGCCGAACGGATCGGCTTCAGCGCCGCGCAGACGCGGCGCGTGTTCGAGCTCGCGCACGGGCTTGGCCTGCCGGTGAAGCTGCACGCCGACCAGCTCAGCGATGGCGGCGGCGCCGCACTGGTGGCGGAGTTCGGCGGCCTGTCGGCGGACCATGTCGAACACACGTCGCCGGCCGGAGTGGCCGCGATGGCACGCGCCGGCACGGTCGCAGTGCTGCTGCCTGGCGCATTCCACGTGCTGCGTGACACGCAGCTGCCGCCGCTGGCCGGGTTCCGCGCACAGGGCGTGCCGATGGCCGTGGCCACCGACTGCAATCCGGGCACCTCCCCGCTGCTGTCGCTGCGCCTCGCGATGCAGCTGGCGTGCACGCATTTCCGCCTGACGCCTGAGGAAGCGCTGCGCGGTGCCACGGTCAACGGCGCGCGCGCGCTGGGCCTGCACGACCGCGGCGTGCTGCGCGCCGGCCTGCGGGCGGACTTCGTCCACTGGAACATCGCCCACCCGGCGGAGCTGTGCTACTGGCTGGGTGGCACGCTGGTGCGCGCGGTCTACGCCGACGGCCACCAGCTCTGCTGAAACCCGACCCTCCGGAGACCACCACGCATGTTCCTGCGCCCTGCCCTGCTCCTCGCCCTGACCCAGTGCCGGCGACGAGCTGGCCGATGGCCTGCGCTCGGTGGCCGACTTCCCTAACCTGGTCGCCGGCCTGCAGGCGCGCGGCTATTCCGACGCGGACATCCGCAAGATCCTCGGCGGGAACCTGTTGCGGGTCTGGCGGGACGTGGAAGCCGGCGCGACGCCGCGCTGATCGCCTATTGGCGCTTCATGGCCAGGATCAGGCGGCCTGCGCCTGCTCCAGCGGGCTGCCCAGCGTCTTTCCAGCCAGCATCCGCCAGACCAGCGCCTCGGTCGCCAGCAGCGGGCCGGCGCGGCGCACGTCGATCCAGTGCAGGCTCTGGCTGCCGGTGCTCAGCCGACGCTTGTAGTCCTGGGTGCCGCCGAGGAAGTCGAACAGTTCCCAGCCCGCGTCGATGCCGTGCTCGATGACCGCATGCAGGGCCGCGACACCGGGGCTGTCGTAGCGCGGCAGCGCGCCGTAGTTGAACCCGGAGCTGTAGTAGTAGCGGCGCCCGCGCCATTGCAGGGCAAACAGGTAGCCCACGACCAGGTCCCCGGCGGTTACCCGGATCAGCTCGACCAGGCCGCTGGCGACGCCACTGGCCACCAGCTCGCCATGGAAGGCGCGGAAATAGGGGCTGGCGAAGGAACCGGCAGCGCCTCTACCCTCCCAGCGCCGCTCATGCAGTTGCCGCAAGGCGCCCAGCCACTCCAGGGCAAGCTGCGGGGTGTCGGCGATGTCCACGCGCAATGAGCCTTGCGCTGCGTACGCGCGGCGCACCTGCGACAGGTTGGCCCGGGTCTTCTTGGGCAGGTGGTCGACATAGCGCCGCCCCGACGCACGGACCGCCGCCATGTCGACGGTGTACGCCGGACGCGCGCATACCGAGTACGCACGCAGTCCATCGGGCAGCGCCGCCTGGATCTCGTTGCCGTGACCGGTGGCCGGTACCTGGATCCGCCGCCAGCCGCGGCAGCGCTGCGATATCGCCTCGAAGAACGCCGCGTAGGCAGCGATCTCACGACCGCGCCTGACCAGCAGCCCCACGTATTCGGGCGTGATCTCGTCGATCATCTCGTCGCCGGTTTCCTGAAGACGGATCGAATGGCTGCCGAAGGCCTTGCGCAGGCCGCGTTCCGGCACCCGCACCAGCATGCCAAGCGCGACCAGCCCCTGCCCGTCGCGGATGCGGCACAGCACAGGCCGGACCGACGCCGGCAAATGCTTCAGCCAGGTCGAGACCCATGCCCATGAGGTGAAGGGGGAACCATCGGCGCTGGCCTCCAGCCCGGACCACTCCGCGGACAGATCGGAACAGGCGTCCGCGTCCACGAATTCAACACGACAACGATCGATGGACCACCCCCTGCTGGCTGCGTGAGGCTTAACGCGGATTCGGGTTGAGCGCGGACACCCGGAGCGCGATCTTTCCGCCCATCGGGGCGCTACGGCACCCCGAGTCCATACACCTCGGGAAGGCGAGCGGCCAGCAACGAAAAAGCCCCGCGTCAGCGGGGCTTTTCGGTCAGACGCAAAGCGCGGGCTTACTCGCCCCTTGCAACCACCTTCTTCACCGCCTTGCGGACGGGCGCCTTGGTCGCGGTCTTCGCGGTCTTCGCCACCGGCGCACCAGCGCTGCCCGTCGCCTTGGCCACGGCCTTGGGGCGCGCGTTGCCGTAGCTGGAGGAATAGCGCTTGCCCTTGGCGGTCTTGCGGTCGCCCTTGCCCATCAGTCTTGCTCCTGGAATCTCTGGAAATCGGCTCGGGGTGTCCGGCCGCCGCGCGGTCGCGCGAGGGGGCGCATTCTATCACGCAGGCCGGCGGCGCAATCCGCCGCGGCTCAGTGGGCGCAGCTGGCGTCGTGCACGTGGCCATGGTTGAGGCGCAGGTTCACCAGGTGCCCGACCGCCACCAGGGTGCCACCCAGCGTCATCGCCACCGCGTGCGGCACCACCGATTCGTGCAGCGGCGCATAAAGCACCGCAAGCCAAAGCACCGCCAGGCCCGAGAGCAGCAGTCCAAGCGCCCGCAGCGCGCGATGGCGGCGATAGCCCCAGAGCAGGCTGAAGGCGCCGAGCAGGGTCGCGAACACCACGAAGCCCAGCTCCAGGCCATCGCTGAGCCAGAGCGCGAGTCCGAACGAGGGCAGCGCCGCGATCAGCAACGGCAGCAGCGCGCAGTGTGCCGCGCACGCAAGCGAGCCTGCGGCGCCGAAACGGTCCAGCCAATGGCGTTGTCGTGGGGTCATGACGTTCGGGAGGTTGACAGCTGCGCCGTGCGCGATACGTAATACTATAACATCACCTGTTCCGGAATCAATCTACCCCATGCTCGTGCCCGTCCCCTTCACCCTGCTCCCCCACCGCCTCGCCTCAGCCCTGGCGCTCGCCCTGTGCGCCGTGCCCGCGCTCGCCGCGCAGGACGATCCGCGCCACGTCGAGGTCAAGGATCTGGACGAGGTCGTGGTCCGTGCCACCCTGCTTCCGCACACCGCCGAGACCCTGACCCGCCCGGTCGAAGTGTTGGCCGGCAGCCGCCTCGACGAAGTGCGCGCCGCCACCCTGGGCGAAACCGTCAGCCGCCTGCCGGGCGTGCAGTCCTCGTACTTCGGCCCGGGCGTTGGCCGGCCGATCATCCGCGGCCTGGAGGGCGCGCGCGTGCAGGTGCTGAGTGACGGCCTGGCCTCGGGCGATGTTTCCACCGTCAGCGTCGACCACGCCGTGTCGATCGAGCCCTTCCTCGCCGACCAGGTCGAGGTGCTCAAGGGCCCGTCCACCCTGCTGTACGGCAGCGGCGCGATCGGCGGTGCGGTCAACGTGGTCGAGGGGCGCATCCCCGAACAGGCCACCGACACGCCCCTGCAGGGTCGCGCCGAGCTGCGCGCGGGCAGCGGCAACGACGAGCGAACGGGCATGCTGCGCCTGGACGGCACCTCGTCCTCGGGCAACCTCGTTTTCCACGTCGACGCCCTGCATCGCGAGACCGGCGATTACGACATCCCCGGGTTTGCCGAGCGCGCGGCGCTGCATGAGGGCGGGCACGAAGAACCCGACCACGCCGAAGATCCGTACGGCACGCTGCCCAACAGCGCCGTGCGCACCGACAGCGCCGCGCTCGGCCTGTCCTGGGTGGGCGACCGCGGCTTCCTCGGCGCCGGTGCGAGCATGTTCAACAGCCGCTACGGCGTGCCCGGGCACGCCCACGCGCACGGCCACGACGACGATGGCCACGATCATGATAACGACGACGCGGATGGCCACGAGGAGACCGTCCACATCGTCATGGACCAGCGCCGCCACGAACTGCGCGGCGGCCTGGACCGCCTCGGTGCGTTCGACACCCTGCGCGTGAAGCTGGCGCACAACGCCTACACGCACACCGAGTACGAGGGCCGTGCGGTCGGCACCGTGTTCGACAACGACAGCGCCGAGCTGCGCGCCGAACTGGTACATCGCGACTGGTCAGGCTGGGACGGCGCCTTCGGCCTGCAGGCGTCGCGGCGCGATTTCCGTGCGGTCGGCGACGAGGCGTTCGTGCCGGATTCGGAAACACGCGACATCGGCCTGTTCTGGATCGGCCGCCACGCATTCGGCAACATCGACCTGGAGGTCGGCGCACGCCACGACCGCAACCGCATCGAGGTAGGCGACGCGGCCATCGGCCCCTCGCGCGACTTCGACGCAAGCAGCCTGTCGGCCGCGGCACGCTGGCATTTCGGAGACGACCTGCACCTGTCGTTCGGCCTGGACCGCGCACAGCGTTCGCCGACCGCCGAAGAGCTGTACTCCAACGGCCTGCACGTGGCCACGCGCAGCCACGAATTCGGCAACCCGCAGCTCGGCAACGAGACCGCCAACCGCGCCGAGCTCGGCCTGCACTGGCACCGTGGCCCGCTGACGTTCGGCCTCTCGCTGTACGCGCTGGACTACCGCGATTTCATCTACCTGGCCGACACCGGCATCGAGGACGACGGCGCGACGGCGCGCGTGTGGAACCACGCCGACGCTCGCTTCACCGGCGGCGAGATCGACCTGCGCTGGACCCTGCTCGACAACGGCGACGCCCGCTGGACCATGCGCGGCTTCGCCGATGCGGTGCGCGGGCGCCTGGCCGGCGAAGGCACGCGCGAGGTGTCTTTCGCGGTGCCCCACGGCGACCATGCCCACCACTACACCGCCGAGCTCGCGCTTGCCGGCGACCTGCCCCGGATCGCGCCGTGGCGCGTCGGCGCGGAAATGCGCTGGGAAGGCGGTGCCTGGCGCGCCGGCATCGGCGCGATCCGCCACGCGCGCCAGGACCGCGTGGCCGCACACGAGGACGAATCGCTCGGCTACACCCTGGTCAACGCCAACCTGGCCTGGCACCACGACACCGCTGGCGGCAATGCGCTGGAGCTGTTCCTCGACGGCACCAACCTGCTGGACGAAGAGGCGCGGCCGCACACCTCGGTGCTGAAGGACCTCGCGCCACTGCCCGGACGCAGCGTCGCTGCGGGAGTACGTGTGTTCTTCTGAGCGCATCGCGCCCCTGACCCGCCCTGCGCGCGCGGCGGAACCCTTCGAGTGTCCACCGCGCCGCGCAGCACCGCCTTGATCCGGCGCAATGCCGGGCCCCGGCCGACCGCACAGACTGGCCCCGACACCAGACAACGAGGAGCCGGGAAATGCATCCGATATTGCGGGAAGTCCTTACACAGCCGGTCGGCTGGCTGACCATCGCCGGCGCGCTGATCATGCTGGCGATGCCGGTGGCGACCGCGCTGTTCATTCGGCGGCGCATGCGCGAGGAAGCGGAAGGCCGCAGTCGCGAAGGCGAGTAACTGACGGCTGCAGGGGTTCCTGAGCGCCAGGACTGGACGCGACAGCCGATCCACGTTCCAGCCTGCGGGAGATGATGCGTTCCCGGCGCGCCCTTGCGATCAGGCCGGTGCGAGATCCCGCTGCACGCACTGCGCGCACAGTCCATGCACTTCCAGCGTCTGCGCCTGCGGCACGAAGCCCAGCGCGCGCGCGCGCTCATCCAGCGAAGCGACCACGTCCGCGTCCTCCAGCTCCACCGCGTTGTGGCAGCGGTCGCAGATCAGGAACGGCACCGAATGCTGCGCGCTGTCTGGATGGTGGCAGGCGACGAAGGCGTTGACCGACTGCAGCTTGTGGATGAAGCCGTTGGCGAGCAGGAAATCCAGCGCGCGATACACCGTCGGCGGCGCATCGGCGCCAACGCCTTCCTCCGAACGCACCATGTCGAGCAGGTCGTAGGCCTTGACCGGCTTGCCGGCCTGGGCCACCAGGCGCAGCACGCGCGCGCGGATCGGCGTCAACCGCAGCCCGCGCTCCTGGCAGGCAAGCTCCACCGCGCGCACGAACGATTTTGCATCGTGTACGTGCGCTTCGGGATCGATGCAGTCGTGATCGTGCGTGTGCTTTGCCATGTACCGATGATGGCGCCGACGCGCCGGCTTCTCAACCGCTGGCGGCGGGCACCCGCGCGATCGCGGCCTCGATGCGGCGCAGCGCCTCGTCGCGACCGGCCAGATACACCGTGTGCGCGATGTCCGGGCTGACCTGGGTACCGGTGATCGCCACGCGCAGCGGCTGCGCCACCTTGCCCATGCCCAGGCCCAGGGCCTCGGCGGTCGCATGCAGCGCCGCGCCGATGGCGTCGACCGACCACTGCGGCAGCGCCGCCAGCCGGTCACGGGCATCGTGCAGCGGCGCGTCCGCGCCGGCCTTGAGGTGCTTGGCGACCGCTGCCTCGTCGTACTGCTGCAGCGGCCCGAACCAGACCGCCGCGCGCTCGGCCATGTCCTTCAGCGTCTGCACGCGATCGCGCAATGCGACCACGATGTCGGCGGGCGCCGGGCCCTTCGACAGATCGTAGCCGCACTGCTGCAGGTGCCACTGCAGGTGCCCGGCCACGTCCGCCGGATCGTCGTTCTTGAGGTATTGCTGGTTGAGCCAGCCGAGCTTGGCCGGATCCAGCCGCGCGGCCTTGGCGTTGACGTTGGCGAGCTCGAACAGCTGCCGCATCTCGGCAATCGAGAAAATCTCCTGGTCCCCATGCGACCAGCCCAGCCGCACCAGGTAGTTCAGCAGGGCATGCGGCAGGTAGCCCGCGTCGCGGTACTGCATGACGTCGGCCGCGCCGGTGCGCTTGCTCAGCTTCGCGCCCTGCTCGTCGAGGATCATCGGCAGGTGCGAGAACGCCGGCACCGCTGCGCCCAGCGCCAGATAGAGGTTGATCTGGCGCGGGGTGTTGTTGACGTGGTCGTCGCCGCGCACCACGTCGGTGATGCGCATGTCGATATCGTCGACCACCACCGCGAAGTTGTAGGTGGCGTAGCCGTCAGGGCGGAAGATCACCAGGTCGTCGAGTTCGCTGTTGGCGATCTCGATCCGGCCCTTCACCTTGTCATCCCAGGCGACCACGCCATCCACGGGATTCTTGAAGCGGATCACGCGATTCGGATCCTCGCGCCTGGCTTCATTGCGCTCGCGGTACGCGCCGTTGTAGCGCGGCTTGCCGCCCGCGGCCATCGCCGCCTCGCGCATCGCGTCGAGCTCCTCCCTGCTCTCATAGGCGTAATAGGCCTTGCCTTCGGCAACCAGTTGCTCGGCCACCTCGCGGTAGCGGTCCAAGCGATGGGTCTGGTAGATCGGGCCCTCGTCGTAGTCCAGGCCCAGCCAGGCCATGGCGTCGAGGATGGCGTCGATCGCCGCCTGGTTGCTGCGCTCGCGATCGGTGTCCTCGATGCGCAGCACGAACTCGCCGCCGCGATGGCGCGATTCCAGCCAGCAGTACAGCGCGGTGCGCGCTCCGCCGATGTGCAGATAGCCGGTGGGACTGGGGGCGAAGCGGGTGCGACAGGACATGGCGAGACCAGACCGTGGGGATCCGCCATTTTACCCTGCGCACCCCTGCCGGGCCGGCCGGACGAGGAACTGCCACGGTGCCCACGAACCAGCCTCGCGCCGGTCCGTGGGCCAGCGCAGGTTACAGGCCGATACCGACGCCGATCATCCCCGAGCGCTCGGAGCCGCTGAAGGCTCCGCCCAGCGTAACCGCAGCACGCGACGTGATCCGATGCTGCACGCCTACCGACAACGCGTTTTCGCCGTTGGAATGGCCCACGCCCGCGCCGATCCGGGTACGGTGCTCGCCCTGCACCGCAGCGGCACTGGCCGCCATGCCGATCATCGCACTGCCCATCGCTCCCTGGCGGTCAATGCGACGGTCCTGCCGGATGAAGCGATCATTGACCTCATTGCGGAAAGCGTTGAAGTCGTCATTGAACGCGGCAAACACGCTGTCGGTATAGGCCTTGGCATTGGCGACCGCCTGCGTCGCCGCGCCGTCGGCATGGCTGCGCGCCGATTGCAGGGTGATCGCATCACCGCTGTCGGCATGGGCCCTGGCCGATGCCAGGGTCTCGGCGTCCGCCACACTCATGTCGCTGCGGATCACGGATTCACGCACGTCGGTATGGGTATTGGCCGACTCCAGCGTGGCCGCGTCGCCGGCATCGGCGTAAGTCGTGGCCTCGGTCAGCGTCTGCGCATCGCCGGCTTCCACCATCTGCGCCACCGCCGCCATGTCCGCGTCCCCTGGACCTTCTGGACCCACGGGCCCCTGGGGCCCCGCTGGACCCTGTGGACCGGCGTGGCCGGCCGCCCCGGGATCGCCCTGTGGCCCGGCTGGACCCTGCGGACCTGCGGGGCCCGCTGGACCCTGCGGACCTGCAGGCCCAGCGCCCACACCCCCGGCCAGTGCAGTCAGCCGTGTATCGACCGCCGCAAAGGCCGCCGCCACATTGCTGTAATCGGCCCCCTGAATGCTGAACGTCGGAGGGGTGAACACGCCATCGACAAGGCTGGCGCCACCGCCCATCCAGCCCACCAGGGTGCGCAACTGGCCGACGTTGACCGCATCGTTGGCCATGCGACCGTCGGCGATGTTCACCAGCCGCGCGAACCTGTCGCTGGCGAAGGCCACCCCGAACACGTCGACATCGCCCGCCACGTGGCCAAACGACACTACGCCGGACTCGCGCGCGACCGCCTGGAAGCCGACGGCAGTACTGGAATTTGCCAACGTTTGCGACTGGACGCCGAACGCACTGGAGAACATTCCGCCGGCGATGTTCTGGGTTCCAAACGCATTGCTGTAGACGCCATTGGCAGTGTTCTCAAGACCGATCGCATTGCCGCCCTGGGCGAACGCCGCACTGCGGGTGCCGAATGCACTGCTGTTGATGCCGCTGGCCAGATTGTCAGCGCCGAATGCCGAACTGTTCCAGCCGCTGGCCGCGCTGTTGTTTCCGAACGCACTGCTGTGGTCGCCGCTGGCCGTGTTCTGCTGTCCGAAGGCGCTGGCGTGGGCGCCTGACGCGTTGTTTGCCTTGCCAAAGCCAATGCTGTCTGCGCCGCTGGCGATATTGTCGGCACCCAAGGCACTGCTGCCACTTCCGCTGGCGGCATTGGAAAGACCGAACGCGATGCTGTAACCGGAACTGGCTGAATTCGAGGTTCCGATCGCTGCGCTGTTGTCGCCCACGGCTTCATTCACGCGGCCGAATGCAACGGCATCGACACCGTCCGCAGCATTGCCTGCACCAAATGCGCTGCTGTAGTCGCCCGTGGCGGTATTGCCATGACCGAACGCACTGCTGTACCCGCCGTCGGCGGTATTGTTGTCGCCGAACGCGCTGCTCCCGGCACCATGCGCGGCGTTGTAGCTGCCGAACGCGCTGCTGTACTCGCCGCCAGCAGTGTTGCCTCCACCGAACGCGTTGCTGTACTCGTTGTTCGCATGGTTGTAGCCGCCGAAGGCATTGCTCTCTTCCCCGGAAGCCTCGTTTCCTTCGCCGAACGCCCGGCTGGAATATGCACTGGCGACGTTCAGCAGGCCAAGGGCGACGCTGTAGTCCGCACTGGCGATATTCGAGTGGCCCAGGGCGGTGCTGCTGATGCCATCGGCCTCATTGAAGCGGCCGAATGCGCTTGCGTATTGCCCTGAGGCGACATTCCCGTCGCCGAATGCATTGCTGGCCTCGCCACTGGCGACGTTATCGCGACCGAATGCCGTACTGTATTCAGCTACCGCACTGTTCTGCACACCGAAAGCGCTGCTTTCCCTGCCATTGGCGCTGTTGTCGAAGCCAAACGCGTTGCTCAGGTACCCCCGCGCCTGATTGCCGGCGCCCACGGCACTGGACATGGTGCCTTCGGTCGAGTTGAAGTAGCCAAGGGCACTGGACATGATCGCTTTGGACCAGTTGTCGAGACCTATCGCGTTGCTGTACTGGGCACCGGACGTGTTGCGGCCGCCGATCGCGATGCTGTGGTTCCCCATGGCCTCGTTGTCATGGCCAAGCGCGACGCTGGCTGCGCCGAGCGCCAGCACTCCATTGCCGAGCGCCACGCTCCACTGGCCCAGTGCGGCAGCGACCTCAGTCCTGTCGGGGAACCCGTCACCATCGTCGTCAATGGTGTAGTCGACCACGCCATTGCTGTTCAGGTCGAACCAGTTCCCCATGGCCAGGCTGAACTGACCTTCGGCCCGGCTGCCCCAACCGAAGGCCACGCTGCGCGCCTCGGTGGCAACACTATCGTGGCCCACGGCCACACTGCCCCAGCCGCTGGCGACGTTCAAACCACCGAGCGCGCTGCTGTAATCGCCACTGGCACGATTGCTCGTGCCGAACGCGGCGCTGGAACTGCCGCTGGCGACATTCGAGGACCCGAAGGCGCTGGCTGCGTAGCCGCTGGCATTGTTCCCACTCCCATAGGCCGACGTTGTTGGATGGCAAGTGGTGTTATCCCCCTTGGCCGGGTCCTCGTTGCCCTGGTCGGTGCCGGGGGCCGGGTCGACCGGCGCGCCATTCGCATGCTGGCATGGTTCGTCCGCCCAGACCGGCGAGGCGATGGCAAGCAGGATCAGGGCGAGCGAGCTTGCCAACGGCTGTCGACGGACGGCGATGCGATGCGAAATGGTCATTCCTGGCTCCTGATGGCGTGGACGGGCGTTTTTGTGCCCGTTCCCCATGAGTGCGCAGAACAGCGATGGATTTGATCATCGGCAGCGCAAAGAGCTTGGCGGCTGGTTCCCACGACGAGGCTGCCGGGCCTGGAATGCGCGCGCAGGCCGTCGCCAGTCCACGCCGCCGCGTGCACGGTGGGGCGCACATGACGCTGGTCGCGCTCAGCTCCGGCGATGCACGACCAGCAGGGTGATGTCGTCGAATTGCGCGGCGTCCGCCATGACCGCCTGCAGATCCTCCCGCACGTCGGCAACGGTATCGCGCGCGCTGCGATCACCAGCCCCGATCCGCGACAGCAGACGCTGTTCCGAATAGGCCACGCCCCCGGCATCGACCGCGTCGGTCACGCCATCGGTGAAGGCCACCAGGGTTTCGCCCGTGTCGATGACGATGCTCGCCGCGGTGAACACCGCGCCGGGCATCAGGCCCACCGCAGGTCCGGTCGAGGCCAGGCGTGTACGCGCGCCGCCCGGGCCGCAGACCACCGGCGCCTCATGGCCACCGTTGACATAGACCAGTGCACCGGATCGCGGATCGAGGACCGCAAGGAAGATCGTGGCGAACATGTTGTCGCGCTCGTGGACCCGCGCGATGTAGTCGTTGACGCCGGACACCAGTTCGCAGGCCTGGCTGGCGAGATCGCCCTTGGCTTCGAAAATCCGCTCTGCCTGCGCACGCAGCAGGCTGCGGAACAGCGCCATGAACAGCGCCGCGCCGACGCCCTTGTCACAGACGTCGGCCACGACCAGCACGATGCGCTGCCCTTCGCGCAGGGCATACGCGTCGTAGAAATCACCGCCGACATGACGTGCCGGCTGGAACCAGGCCGCGAGGTCCCAACCTGACGGCTGTGGCAGGACGTGCGGCAGGAAGCCCGCCTGGATCGTGCGCGCGATGTCCATTTCGCGCTGCAAGCTGCGTGCGTACAGGTGCTCGCGGTCGCGCAGGCGCTTGCGCGCTAGGCTGGCCTCGACGCGTGCGCGCAGGATGTGTGGATTGAAGGGCTTGGGAAGGTGGTCGTCCGCACCCAGCTCGATGCCCTTGATCACGCTGTCGGTGTCGTCCAGCGCCGAGATCAGGATCACCGGCACGTGGCACAGCCCGGCATCGGCGCGCAGGTGAGCCAGCAGCTCGTAGCCGTTCATCTCCGGCATCATGATGTCGAGCAGCACCAGGTCGAAGTCTCTGGCGCGCAGGCATTCCAGCGCCTCGCGGCCATTGGCCGCGGTCGCGGTGACGTGGCCCTCGCGCTGCAGCCGACGCACCAGCAGGTCGCGATTGGCCTCGGTGTCGTCAACCACGAGGATGCGCGCCGGTTCGGTCATCGGGCGCAGGCTGCTCATGCCACCGCGCCCGCGGCTTCGCCGAGTCCAAGCTGCCGCAGATAGGGCAGGGCCGCCAGCGTGGCGCGCTCGCCCTGTTCGATGATGTACGGAATCAGGTGGGCATCGCCGAACTCGATGGGACGATCGAAGCTCGGCATGATCGGGATGATCTCGGCGTGGTGGACGGCGCTGTAGAAGGCGTAGGTCGAATGCAGCAGGTTGTTGATGGCCACCGCCATGGCCTGGTTGCCGATGCCCAGCAGCGAATCGATGCGCGCCATCGGCGGCCTGGCGAAGCCCATGGCGAGGATGATTTCCGCCCCTTCGCGGATCGCCAGGCTGATCGGCAGCGGGTCGGACACCCCGCCATCGATCAGCAGTCGCCCGTCCACCGGCCAGGGGCGCAGCAGCAGCGGCATCGCGATGCTGGCGCGCACCGCATCGGCGATCGATCCGCTGCTCAAGGCCACCTTGTCGCCCGAGTGCAGGTCGGTGGCGGCGATATGCAGGGGGATGCAGGTGTCGGCGAAGGTTCTGTCGCCGAACAGCCTGGCGAGATTGGCGCCCACCGCCGCGTCATCTATCAGGCCGATGCGCTCGCTGAAGCCGAAGCGACGCGGCAGCAGGCTGCGCAACACCGAGCGGTAGTGGATGCGGCCAAACAGGCCCTGCCACATGCCGCGGCTGAACGCGTCGGCTTCGTCCGCGCTGCGGCCCAGCGCCATGCCCGCCATGTAGATGCTGCCGCCGCTGCAGCCGACCACCATGTCGGGGCTGATGCCCTCGCGTTCGAGCACCTTCCACATGCCCACTGCGGCGGCGCACTTGACGCCACCGGAGCCCACCACCAGCGCGACCCGCGGGCGACCGCGCGCCGCCGCCATGGGTCCCGCTTCAGACACCGGCGGCCTGCAGCGCCTGCAAGATATGCGGCAGCTGCGCTTCGGTGGCCCGCTCGCCCTGTTCGATGACGTGCGGGATCTCGGCGGTGTCGAACAGGCGGATCGGGCGACCGAAATCAGGCAGCACCGGGATGATCTCGGCGTGGTGCGCCAGGTTGTGGAAGGCGTAGTTCGCGCGCAGCAGGTTGTTGGTGTAGACGCTGTTGACCTGGAACGCGAACCGCGTCGCCGAGCGGATCCGGCTCGGATACGGACTCTCGAAGCCCATCGCCAGGATCACGTCGGCGCCCTCGCGGATCGCGACATCGATCGGCAGCGGATCGGACGCGCAACCGTCCATCAGCATGCGGCCATCGATCTTCCACGGCTTCCAGACATAGGGGATGGCGATGCTGGCGCGGATCGCGTCGCGCACCCGGCCCTTGCCCAGCACCACCTTCTGCCCGTTCTCCAGGTCGGTGGCGACCACATGCAGCGGCGTTTTCGCATCCTCGAAGCGCCGGTCACCGAAGATCCTCTCCAGCGCCGCCATCATCGGCCGGTCGTCGACCATGCCGAAGGCACCATCGAACTTGAACAGACGTGGCATGAACGCGCTGAGCATCGAGCGCAGGTCGCGGCGCCGGGTCAACGACGGCGTCCACAGGCCACAGGTGAGGCGCTCGCAGGTGTCCAGGTCGTAGCCCAGCGCCATCACCGATGCGTACAGGCTGCCGCCGCTGCAGCCGACCAGCAGGTCGATGTCGATGCCTTCGCGCTGCAACACCTTCCACATGCCGAGTGCAGCCGCGCACTGCACGCTGCCCGCGCCGATCACGACCGCCACGCGCTTGCGCCTTTCCGGCCTGGTCACTGCGTCCATCACCTCTCTCCTGCGGGCCTCAGCCCGCGTAGCTGTCCATGGCGGCCGCGACGTCGTCGTAGCACTTCATGATCGTGGTGAAGCCGCTCATCTCCAGCACCTTCAAGACCGGCGGATTGATGCTCGCCAGGCGCAGGTCGCCGCCACCCTGGCGGGCCTGCTTCACCGTGGCGAGCAGGGCGCGCAATCCGGCGCTGCTGGTGTAGAGCACGCCGGCCAAATCGGCCACCAGCCGCGTCTGTCCCGTCTCCACCAGTTCCTTCAGCGTGCCCAGCAGGTGTTCGGCAGTCAGGCCATCCACGCTGCCCGAGATGACGACGACCGAGGCATGCTCGCCGGACTGCAGTTCGATGTTCATGTGCGTGTCTCCTGCTCTATGTGTGTCTGGAATCTCGTTTCGCTTTTGCCGACATGCCTGACCAGCCGGTACGCATTGCCGCGCTCCGCGCCCGGCGCCCATCCGACTTCGTCCATGACCCGGCGCACCAGGTGCCAGCCCAGCCCGCCGACTTCGCGATCGGCCCAGCCTGCGTCGAGGCCCGGCGCCGGGATCGAAGCCGGATCGAACCGCGGCGCCTGGTCGGCAATCAACACGGTGATCCGATCCGGCCCACGGCTCACGCGGATCTCGACCGGACCGGGTCCGGCGCGATAGCCGTGCCTGACGATGTTGACGAAGACCTCCTCCGACGCCAGCCGCAGATCGGCGTACGCGTCGGCATCGACGCCGGCACAGGCCGCGTCGAGGAAGGCTGTCAGCCGCGTAAGGTCCTGCAGCCGTGCGGCGCGGACCGTCATGCCTGCATCGGCGTCCGGATCACTCATTGCCCCGCGCCACGCCGCGCGAGCGCGCCCACCTTGCCCAGCAGTCGATCGAGGTCGACGGGCTTGGTGTCGAAATCGTCGCAGCCGGCCTCCAGCGCCCGCATGCGGTCGTCGGCCATCGCGTGCGCGGTCAACGCGATGACCGGGATGGCCGCTGTCCGTGCGTCCGCCTTGAGCTGGCGGGTGGTGTCCCATCCGTCCATCACCGGCAGGCCCATGTCCATCAGGATCAGGTCGGGGAGTTCGCGCGACGCCAGCTCGAGCGCGATGCGTCCGTCCCCGGCGATCGTGACCTGATGGCCGCGCCGGGACAGCCGCCGCGACAGCATGTCGCGATTCATCTCGTTGTCTTCGACCAGCAGGATTTTCATGACGCGCCCACCGGGATCGGCCGCGGGATGCCCGAAGGCAGGTAGCGGGCAACCGCCTGCACCAGGCTGTCCTGCTGCACCGGCTTGACCAGGTAGTCGGCCGCACCGATCGACAGGCCCAGCGCCTGCTGCTCGGTCACCGAGATCATGACCACCGGGATCGACGCGAGCCGGGGATCGGTCTTGAGTTCGGTCAGCACGCTCCAGCCGTCGGCGCCCGGCATCAGCACGTCGAGCAGGATCAGCCCGGGGCGGCGTTTGCGCGCAATGCGCAGTCCGTCGGCGCCATTGCTCGCGAATTCCACGCGCAGGCCCTGGCGCACCAGCATCCGGCCGATGACATCGGCACCGGCTGCGTCGTCATCGATGACCAGCACCGTGCGCGCTTCGGCCGCGGCCTGTTCGCTGGCCTGCTCTCCCGGCGCGGCCGCCGGATGCAGCTGTTCGGAGTCGCCCGATTCGGCCGGCAGG
Source organism: Luteimonas sp. A482 (assembly GCF_054072655.1). NCBI lineage: Bacteria > Pseudomonadati > Pseudomonadota > Gammaproteobacteria > Lysobacterales > Lysobacteraceae > Luteimonas > Luteimonas sp. A482. Next base: position 1,213,231 of record NZ_JBSVRO010000001.1, on the reverse strand, counting down.
CGGATGGTGAAGGTGGTACCGACGCCAGGGGCGCTGCGCATCGCGACTTCGCCGCCCAGCATCTCCGCGAACCGCCGCGTCAGCACCAGGCCCAGTCCACTGCCGCCGTACTTGCGCGTGGTCGACACGTCGGCCTGCGAAAACGGCTGGAACAGGCTGCGCTGCTGCTCGGGCGAGATGCCGATGCCGGTGTCCTCGATCTCGAACGTCAGCCAGTCGCCTGAAGTCCCCGTCGCGCGGCGCACGCGCACGCGGATCTCGCCGTTTTCGGTGAACTTGGCGGCGTTGCCGATCAGGTTGAACAGCAACTGGCGCAGCTTGGTGACATCTGTGTGCATCGTCCCCAGCCCGTCCGCCTCGATCGTGAGCCGGTTGCGCTTCTTGTCCACCAGCGGGCGCATCGTGGCGACCACGTCGTCGAGCAGCGTGCGCACCGCGACCTCCTCCAGGTCGAGCTGCATCTTCCCCGCCTCGATCTTGGACAGGTCCAGCACGTCGTTGATCAGGCGCAGCAGGTGCTTGCCGGCCTTGTGGATCTTGCGCAGGTCCGGGACCAGGTGCTCCTCGCCGGACTCTTGCGCCTCTTCGACCAGCAGTTCGCTGTAGCCGATGATCGCGTTCAGGGGCGTGCGCAGTTCGTGGCTCATGTTGGCCAGGAACAGGCTCTTGGAGCGGTTGGCCGCATCCGCCTCCTCCTTGGCCTGCACCAGCTGCGCGCTCTTTTCCTCGACCTTGAGGTTCTGCTCCTGCAGTAGCCTGCGGTTGCGCACGAAGCGCTTGCTCTGCAGGTGCGAGAACAGGGCGAAGACCGCGGCGATCAGGAAGATGCCGACGATGCTCGCCAGCGTGGTCAGCAGCGTGGCGTCGAAGTCCAGCCGATAGCCGGTGAACCAACCGCAGGCGATGATCCCCACCGCGATTCCCTGCAGGCCGCGCCCGGCGAGGCGCGGGCCACCCACGCCCACGTTGCCCAGGTTCATGCCCATCAACATCATCACGCTTGGCCAGGGGCTGAAGTGCATGGCGGCGACCAGTCCCCCCACCATCACCGCGTCCACCAGCAGGTTGAGGTGTTCGGCGCGCCTGGAATCGCGGCTGCTGCGTGCGTGCAGGTAGGCCAGCTGCGGCCACAGCGTGCCCCAGCACAGCAGCAGCGCGACCAGCAGCGGGCCGGCGCGCCCGCTGGCATGGAAGACCGAGTAGATGACCACCGACAGCAGCGGCATGCACGACATGCGCGAGACGTAGTCGAGCCTGACGATCGGATGCAGTGAGGGCCGTGCTCTTGTCGCCTGCTCCCTGCGAACAGGTGCGAACTCGGGCAACAGCGGCGCCACGCTGCCGGCCGACGCGGCGGCCGGTGCCCACTGCGGGCTTGAGGCCATTGAATACGGGATGTCCATGCGGGCTGTCGTCGAGTGGCGGGCGTTTCGTGCCCCTTTCCCATGACTGCGCAGGACGGCGGCGGATTTGATCATCGAGATCGAAACGTCCGGTTTCCGCCGGCCAGGACGTTTCACTCGAAGTCCGGACGTGCGCCGCCGCAGTGGCGCCGTGCTGTCCCGGCGCGGCAGGGGAACCCGATGCAAGACCGCTATCTGCAGGCCAAGGCGCTTGCCATGGAGGCGCTGGAGCTTGCACCGGATGCCCGCGAGGCCTGGCTGGTGGAGCGCTGCGCAGGCGATGCCGGGCTGCGCGCCGAAGTGGACTGGCTGATCGCCGCCGCCCGCACCGGGCCCGACGATCCGCTGGCCCCAGGCTGGCCACAGGCCGGGACCGCGTCGCTGCAGGAAGGCAGCCGCGTCGACGCGGCGCAGCCGGGCCAGTACCGCATCCTCCGCCTGCTGGGCGAAGGCGGCATGGGCGTGGTCTATCTGGCCGAGCGCGACGATGGCGATGCCCGCCAGTTGGTCGCACTCAAGCTGCTGGCCAGCGCCGGCCCGCACGGCGCGCGCCTGGCGCAGCGCATGGCCGAGGAGCGCCGCATCCTTGCCACGCTGCAGCACCCCAACATCGCCCACCTGCTGGACGGCGGCATCACCGGCGACGGCCAGCCCTTCATCGCGCTGGAATACGTGGAAGGCGAGCGCATCGACCGCTGGTGCCAGTCGCGGGAGCTGCCGCTGCGCGAGCGCGTGGAACTGTTCCTCAAGGTCTGCGCGGCCGTCGAACACGCACACCAGCGGCTGGTGGTCCATCGCGACCTGAAGCCGGCCAACATCCTGGTCACCCCGCAGGGCGAACCCAAGCTGCTGGATTTCGGCATCGCCCGGCTCATCGAGGCACATGCCCCGGCCGAGCCGACCGGCACCGCGCACCGCGCCCTCACCCTGGCCTATGCCAGCCCGGAGCACGTGGCCGGCAAGCCGCTGACCACCGCGACCGACGTCTGGTCGCTGGGCATCGTGCTGTACGAACTGCTGGCCGGCGCGCGCCCGCACCAGGCGATGGAGTCCGGCCACCTGCTGCCCGATGCCATCGTCTCGGGCGAGATCCGCCCACCCAGCAGCGCACCGCACACCGGCAATGCCGATACGGACCGCAGCGCACGCACGATCAGCCACGCGGTCGGCCGGATTCCCGCCGACATCGATGCGATCGTGCTCAAGGCACTGCGGCACGCGCCCGAGGACCGCTATCCCTCGGTGGCCGCACTGTCGGAGGACCTGCGCCGATTCCTGGATTCGCGTCCGGTGTCGGCACGGCGCGGCCATGCGCTGTACCGGCTGCGCCGCTTCGCCTGGCGCCAGCGCTGGCCGCTGGCGGCGGCGTCGGTGTTGCTGCTGCTGGCTGGCGGCTTCCTGTTCGAACGCGAGCGCCAGCTGCAGCAGGTGATCGCCGAGCGCGGCAAGGCGCAGGCGCTGGCCGGCTTCATGACCGAGCTGTTCGCCAATGCCGATCCCTCGCGTTCGCGCGGCGAGCAGATCACCGTGCGCGAGGTGCTGGACCGCGGGGCCGCCAACCTGCTCGCACGCAACGACCTTCCGGCTGCGACCCGCAGCGACCTGCTGGAAAGCGTGGCCGATGCCTATATCGGCCTGCAGCTGGGGACATCGGCGCTGCCGCTGCTGCAGGAAGCCCTCGCCCTGCGCGAAGCGTCCGGCGCGCCCTCGACGGAGATCGCGGCACTGCTGTCCAGGATCTGCGAGCAGCAGGAGAAGCAGGGCGACAACGCCATTGCCATCGCGACATGCCGGCGCGGCCAGGCGCTGCTGGATCCCGACGACCCGGCGCAGCGCGACCTGTGGCTGGGCCTGCGCGTGCAGGAACTGCGTGCCGAGGACCTGATGGGCGCGCGTCCTGCCGTGGACATCGTCGCCGACCTGCACGCGCTGCTCCCGGAACTGGGCGACAGCGACAGCAACCATGAGCAGCACGGGTACCATCTGAACGCGCTGGAAGCCCTGGCCAACGCGCAGCAGCGCGGCGGCGACCTGGACGGCGCCATCGCCACCGAGCGCGAGGCGGTGGCGCTGGCCGAACGCCTGCACAGCGACAGCCCACACGTGATGCTGACCATGCGGCTCAACCTGGCCACACTGGTGACGCGCAAGGATGCAAAGGCCGGCATCGACCTGCTGCGCGAACTCGATCGCGACTACGTGCGCCTGATCGGCCCCAGCACGGTGCAGCGGGCGGTGCTGTTGAACCAGCTCAGCGTCAGCTACATCCATCTCGGCGATATCGTCAACGGCCTGGAGACCAGCCAACGCGCCGTCGACATCGCCCGCGACACCACCCAGGGCGACAACCGCCTGTACCTGCAGCTGGCCGTGGCCCATGCGATGACACTCGGCCGTGCCGACCGCCGCGCCGGGGGCATCGCGCTGCTGCGCGAGGTGCTGCCGCTGCTGGAAGCGCGCAGCACACCGGGCGTGGATGCGATCAACCATGCCTATGCGCTTGCGGCGCTGGGCCACATGTTGATGGACAACGACCAGCTGCCGGCCGCGCTGGAGGCGTTCACCAGCGCCGAACGCATCGCCCTGCCGCATGCGGCCGATGTGATGGTGGTGTACTACAACGCCATCAGCGGCCTGATCAAGGCGCGGGCCAAGCAGGGTGATACCGCCGCGATGCGCGCCGTCGCCGCGGGCTACGGCGGGCTGCTGGACGAACTCAAGCTGACCGACGACGCCCACTGGCGGCGAAGCCTGGACAAGCTGCTCGCAGACCTGCCGTCATGAATGCGAAGCCGGCCCCGCCCGAGATCACGCGCCTGCTGCAGGCCGCCGCCGACGGCGAGCCCGCGGCGATGGACCAGGTGGTGCACGGGCTGTACCAGGCGTTGCACCAGCTGGCGGCGGCGCAGCTGGGGCGCGAGCGCCACGACCCGATGCTCAGCGCCACCGTGCTGATCAACGAAGCCTGGCTGAAGCTGTTCGCGGGTGCAGCCCTGCCGCCGATGGAGAACCGCGGCCATCTGCTGGGCCTGGCCGCGCACGCGATGCGCCAGGTGCTGATCGACCATGCGCGCCGACGCATGTCGGCCAAGCGCCCGCAGGACCAGGATCGCCTGCAGCTGACCGAAGTAGCCGAAAGCCTGGGCGAGGAAGTCGAGCCCGATGCACTGGAAGCCGCGCTCGACCGGCTTGCCACCCTCGATGAACGCCAGGCTCGGATCGTCGACATGCGCTTTTTCGCCGGCCTGACCGGCGAGCAGATCGCGGCAGCGACCGGGCTCTCCACCGCCACCGTGCAACGCGAGTGGCGGATGGCGCGCGCCTGGCTGCGGCGCGAGCTCGAGGTCGACTGAGGCTTGGGCGTTCTACAATCCCCGCATGACCACGTTGTGCATTTCCGACCTGCATCTCGACCCGGAACGGCCGGCGATCACCGAACTGTTCGGCCGCTTCCTGGACGGCGAAGCGCGCAGCGCCGACGCCCTCTACATCCTCGGTGACCTGTTCGAGGCCTGGGTGGGCGACGACGATCCCTCCGAGGCCGGCACGTTCGTTGCCGAACGCCTGCACGCCGTGGCCGACGCCGGCGTGCCCGTGCATTTCCAGCGCGGCAATCGCGATTTCCTGCTTGGCAGCGGCTATGCGGCCCGCGCCGGCTTCTCGATCCTGCCGGACCCGGCGGTGGTCCTGCTCGACGGCAGGCCCGTCCTGCTGACCCACGGCGACCTGCTCTGCACCGACGATGCGGCCTACCAGGCGTTCCGTGCGCAGACGCGCGACCCGGCCTGGCAGGCGCGTTTCCTGTCGCAACCGCTGCAGGCGCGGCTTGCGTTCGCAGCGCAGGCACGCGCGGCGAGCCAGGCGCGACAGGGCGAGCTGAAGCAGGCCGGCACGATGGAAACCATCACCGACGTGGCACCCGCCACGGTCGCCGGGATGTTCGTGCGCTACGGCGTGGACACGATGATCCACGGCCACACGCACCGGCCCGCGGTCCATGGACTCGTCGCCGGCAATCGCGAATGCCGGCGCATCGTGCTCGGCGACTGGTACACGCAGGGCTCGGTGCTGCGCGTGGAAGATGGCCGTTTCGACCTGCACGCGCTGCAGGAGCGGCTGTAGGAGCGGCTTCAGCCGGGATCGACGCTGCGACGGTAGCCTGCGGTCGCGGCTGAAGCCGCTCCTACAGGGGCCGGGCCGAAGCCTGGGCCACCTGCTGCAGCGCGGCCAGCTCGTCTTCGCTGAAGCCGGCGGCGCTGCGCGCCTCGATATTGAACGGACCATGCAGCACCGCACGCGCGTACTCGGCCAGCAGTTCGCGGAACTTCGGTTCGGGGTCGATGCCGCGACGCTCGCAGAACCAGCGAAACCAGTGGCTGCCGGCGGCGACGTGCGAGATCTCCTCGCGCAGGATCACCTCGAGCACGTCGGCGGTGCCGTCGTCGCCAAGCGCGCGCAGCTTCACGATCATTCCGGGCGTCACGTCCAGCCCGCGCGCTTCGAGCACTCGCGGTACCAGCGCCATGCGCGCCAGGCCGTCATGCGCGGTCTTCTCGCACATCTCCCACAGTCCGTTGTGCGCGTCGAAATCGCCGTAGTCGTGGCCCAGCGCCTGCAGGCGTTCGCGCAGCATCAGGAAATGCCGGGCCTCGTCGTCGGCGATGCGCACCCAGTCGGCGTAGTAGTCGGCCGGCATGCCGCGGAAGCGGTAGGCGGCATCCCAGGCCAGGTCGACGGCGTTGAGCTCGATGTGCGCGATCGAATGGATGAAGGCGGCGCGCCCTTCGATTCTGCCCAGGCCGCGGCGCGGCAGGTCGCGCGGATGCACCATCGCCGGTCGCGACGGCCGCCCCGGCATCCGGATCGGCTCGGGCGCGGGCGCATCTTCCGCCACGGCCAGCGCGCCAGCGGCGAAGGCCGCGGCATGGCGCCGGGTCAGCGCGATCTTGTCGTCGATGCCGGCCGCGTCCAGGCATTCGCGCGCGGCGTCGAACAGCGTCGGCATCAGCGCGCGATCAGAGCGCGAGGCGCCGCTGGCGCTTGGCGTCGTCCGAACGCAGCTGGCGCAGCCCTTCGAAGTAGCCGGCATCCACGCCGGTGGCGTACTCGCCGCTGAAGCAGGAACTGTCGAACTTCATGCCCTCGAACTTCGGCCCGGCGACCGCCTTCTCCAGGTCCGCGAGGTCCTGGTAGACGAGCCAGTCGCAGCCGATCATGCGCTCGATCTCATCCTCGGTGCGTCCGTGCGCGATCAGCTCTTCGGGCGTCGGCATATCGATGCCATAGATGTTCGGATGCCGCACCGGGGGCGCGGCCGAAGCCAGGTAGACCTTGCGCGCACCGGCGTCGCGCGCCATCTGCACGATCTGCTGCGAGGTGGTGCCGCGCACGATCGAATCGTCGACCAGCAGCACCACCCGGTTGCGGAACTCGAGCTTGATCGGATTGAGCTTGCGCTTGACCGACTTCACCCGCTCGCCCTGCCCCGGCATGATGAAGGTGCGGCCGACATAGCGGTTCTTGACGAAACCCTCGCGGTACTTCACGCCCAGCACGTTGGCGATTTCCAACGCCGCATCACGCGAGGTGTCGGGGATCGGGATCACCGTGTCGATGTCGTGGTCCGGGCGCAGGCGCAGGATCTTCTCGCCCAGGGTCACGCCCATGCGCATGCGCGCCTTGTGCACCGAGATGTTCTCGATCATCGAATCGGGCCGCGCGAAGTACACGTACTCGAAGATGCACGGCGCGCTCGCGGCCGGTTCCGCGCACTGGCGCACGTGCAGCTCGCCGCGCGGCGTCACCACCACGCCTTCGCCGGGCGCGATGTCGCGCACCAGCTCGAAGCCGAGGATGTCGAGCGCAACCGACTCGGACGCGATCGCATACTCGTTGCCTGCCTCGGACTCGCGCTTGCCCAGCACCAGCGGCCGGATGCCGTGCCGGTCGCGGAACGCCACCAGGCCCAGGCCCAGCACCGTGGCCACGGCGGCGTAGCCGCCACGCGCACGACGGTTGACGCCCTCGATGGCAAGGAACGCCGCCTCCGGGGTCAGCATGCGGCTGCGGTCGAGTTCGTGCGCGAACACGTTGAGCAGCACTTCGGAGTCGGACTGGGTGTTGATGTTGCGGCGGTCTTCCTCGAACACCTCGCGACGCAGCGTGTCGGTGTTGGTCAGGTTGCCGTTGTGCGCCAGCGCGATGCCGTAGGGCGAGTTGACGTAGAACGGCTGCGCCTCGTCGCTGCCCTCGCTGCCGGCGGTGGGATAGCGGCAATGGGCGATGCCCACCCGCCCTTCCAGCAGCGCCATCGCCTTGTCGTTGAACACGTCGCGCACCAGGCCGTTGCCCTTGTGCACGCGCAGCTGGGTGCCGTTGGCGGTGGCGATGCCGGCCGCGTCCTGGCCGCGGTGCTGGAGGACGGTCAGGCCGTCGTACAGCGCGGTCGCGACCTCGGTGGTGGCGACGATGCCGATGATGCCGCACATGGCAGTGTTTTCCCGTTGGTGTTGCGAGACTGGAGCGGGTGGCTTGTCGCGCGCCCGTCAGGGATGCGCGCGGACCATGCCGTCGATGCCGAGCTTCGACTTCACCTGCGTCTTGAGCCGCTCGGCGTCGTCGCGGCCCGGCACCGGCCCGGCCTTGACCCGGGTCAGGCGGCCGCGGTCGGTGGCGACGGTTTCGGTGAAGGCGTTGATGCCCATGCCGCGCAGGCGGTCGCGCAGGCGCGTGGCCTCGTCGGCATTGCCGAAGGCGCCGACCTGCACTGCAAAGCCCACGCCGCTGGCGGCTGGCGCGGCAGGCGCTGCAGCCGGAGTGGATGCGGGAGTGGCTACTGGCGTGGGCGCGGCGGTGGCTGGCCTGGCGCCCGCAGTCGACTGCGTCGGCGCAGCCGCGGCAGCTGACCGCGGCGGTGGCGCGTCGGCATCCAGCGCAACCACGCGCGGGCTGACGTCGCTGCGCACCTGTGCAGCGCGCACGCGCATCGCTTCGGCGGCCTCGCGCGAGGCGAACGGCCCCAGGCGCACGCGCTGGGCCGGCCGACCGTTGAGGGTGAAGGCTTCGCTGTAGGCGCGGAGCCCGGCCTGCGACAACTGGCGCACGATGACCTGCGCATCCCGCTCGCTGCCGAACGCACCGAAGTGCACCGCATAGTCGCCAGCGGCCGCGGTCGGCGGCAGCGGTGCGGCCTGCGGTTCCTTTTCGGCCGGTGCAGGCGTCGGGCGCGCAGGCGGCGCGGCCGGCGGCGGGGTGGGCGCGTCCTGCGCCAGCTCGGCAGCATCCGGATCGGGGACCGCGTCCTGCGCGGACTCGTCGACGACGGAAGGCCGCTCCTGCGCGGGCGGCGCGGTGGCGGTGTCCACCGTCGCAAGCTGGTCGTCGTCGAGTGGATCGGGGACACCCAGCACGCCACCCTGCGGCGCATCGGCAGGCACGACCAGGGGCAGGTCGACCGTCCTGTAGCCACCTTCGGGGGCATCGGGCACGCGCATCGACAGGTCAGACACGCCGCTGTCAGGCGCGGGTCCCTTGACCAGCATCGGCAGGAAGATCACGGCCAGCGCGACCAGCACGGCGGCACCGATCAGGCGCTGTTTCAATCCGGCATCCATCGGGTTCGGCAAGAGCGGCGGGCGCGCGAATTATACGCCGCGCAGCAGGCCGGCTTCTGAACCCGGACCACGCAGCACGTGCAGCGCCTCTTCGGCCGCATGGAACGAACCGAACACCAGGATGCGATCGCCCGGCGCGGCTGCCTGCAGCGCCGCGACCAGGGCCGCGGCGGGATCGGGCAGTTGCTGTCCGGCCTGCGCAGCGGAACCACGCAGCCGCGCTGCAAGCGTCTCGACGTCGATGCCGCGCGCGCCGGCCCCCAGCGACCCCCCCAGCCACCAGGCATCGACCAGGCCATCGAGCGCCTGCACTACCGCAGCCGCATCCTTGTCGGCCAGCGCCGCGTACACCGCGTGGGTCCGACCCGCGACGTGGCTGGCGCGCAGCCACGCGGCCAGCTCGCGCGCGGCCTGCGGGTTGTGGCCGACGTCGACCGACACTGCGACGCCCGCGCGGTCGAACAGCTGCAGCCGTCCCGCGAGTCGCGCCCCCGCCACCCCACGTTCGATTGCCGCGTCCGCCAGCTCGATATCCAGCGCGCGCAGCGCCGCGATCGCGACCGCCGCGTTGCGCAGCTGCACCGGCGCGGACAGCGCAGGCATGGGCAGTTCGATGTCGAAACCGACCTCGCGCCAGCGCCAGCGCACCGCATCCAGCGGCTCGAAGAAGAAATCGCAGCCAATGCGCACCGCCGACGCGCCGATCGCGTACGCGTGGCGCAGCACGCTGGCCGGCGGGTCGTCGTCCCCCAGCACCAGCGGCTTCCAGGCGCGGGCAACCCCGGCTTTCTCGGCACCGATGGCCTCGCGGTCATCGCCCAGCCAGTCCTGGTGGTCGAGGTCCACGGTGGTGATGACCGCGACATCGGCATCGACGAGATTGGTCGCGTCCAGCCGTCCGCCCAGGCCGACTTCCAGGACCACCAGGTCCAGCGCCGCGCGTTCGAACAGCCACAGCGCGGCCAGCGTGCCGAACTCGAAGTAGGTCAGCGCGGTGTCACCGCGCGCCGTTTCCACCGCGGCAAAGGCATCGACCAGTGCGTCCTCGCCGGCCTGGTCGCCATCGATGCGCACCCGCTCGCCATAGGCCAGCAGGTGCGGCGAGGTGTAAGCACCCACGCGCAGGCCGGCCTCGCGCGCGATCGCCTCGATGAAGGCGACCGTCGAGCCCTTGCCGTTGGTGCCGGCGACGGTGATGACGCGTGCGGCGGGTCGTCCCAACGCCAATCGGTTGGCGACCTCGCGCACACGCTCCAGCCCCATCTGGATGGCCTGCGGATGCTGGCGCTCGATGTAGGTGAGCCAATCGGTAAGGGTCTTGTGCATGAGGTTGGACGAAAGGGATGTCATCCCGGACGAACTCAAGGATGTCATCCCGAACGCAGTGAGGGATCTTCTGTCGGCCGCATCCGGCGTCCCGGAGAAGATCTCTCGCTACGCTCGAGATGACAGACGAATAGGACGGAAAACATCCGGCCCGGTTGACCCCACCCCGAAGCGCTGCGGCACCGAACCCCGTCGCTTGTGGAGACAGCCGCCCGCGACTACAGCGCCCGATGCACCGCCTCGCCGAAGAACGCCGTGTGGTGCGAGCAGTCGTTCAGGCGCACCACCTCGAGGTTGTCCAGGTCGTCGCCTTCGAGCAGGTTGAGCGTGGTCGGCGCCTGGCGGAAGGTCCACAGGCGCGACAGCGGGATGCCCAGCACATGGCACAGCAGCACGCGGTTGACCGCATCGTGCGCCACCACCAGCAGGGTGTCGTTGCCGCCAAGACCCTCGACCGACCACTGCAGCGCCTCCCACGAGCGGCGGAAGACCTGCTTGAGCGACTCGCCGCCCGGCATCAGCACGGAGTCAGGCTCCTCGCGCCATGCGCGCAGCAACTCCGGATCGCGCTCTGCGATCTCGCTCGCCAGCAGCCCTTCCCAGGTGCCGTGGGCGATTTCCATGAAGCCCATCTCGGTGGTGAGCATCGGCGCGCGTGCCTCGCCAAGCGCCAACTGCGCGGTGTGGTAGGCGCGCGTCAGCGGCGAGCTGACCGCCTTGTCGATGCGCACGTCGCGCAGGCGTTCGCCAAGCAGGCGCGCCTGTCGTTCACCCACCGGCGACAGGGGGATGTCTTCCTGTCCCTGGTAGCGGCCTTCGGCATTCCACGGCGTCTCGCCGTGACGGGCAAGCAGGATTCTCATGCGGCTGGGGGTTCCGGATACGGTTCGGGAGGCACGCCCGCGACTCCCCCGGGCGCAGCGCCTAGTCTAAGCGATGCGACGTCCATGGTCCCGTGCCGGCGCCGCACAACAGGCCGCCGCTACCGCTTCGGCGCGACGCCCATCTCCTGCAGCAGCTGCGGCGCCGGGTAGACCTCCTGCATGATCCAGCGCAGGTAGCGCTGGTCGACGGAGATGGTGCGGGTCATCTCGGCGTCGAACACCCAGTTCGACACCACCGCCTCCCAGTTCATGTCGAACAGCAGGCCGACCAACTGCCCGCGTGCGTCGAGCACGGGCGAGCCGGAGTTGCCGCCGGTCACGTCCAGGTCGGACAGGAAGTTGACCGGAACCGTGCGCATCCGGCGATCGGCCAGCCCGCCATGGCGCTTGGCCGCGACCGCATCCAGCAGGGTCTGCGGCGCGTCGAATGGCTCCTCGCCGGTGGCCTTGGCCGCCACCTCCTCGAGCCGCGTGAACGCCTGCTGCCGGCTGCCGTCGAGCTTCGTATAGGGCTTGACGTTGCCGAAGGTGATGCGCAGCGACGAGTTTGCATCCGGATAGACCTGCCCGCCCTGGCTGCGGCGGTGTTCGGCGACGGCCTGCAGGTAGCTCGCCCGCGCCGGCAGGCGCTCACCGGCGCGTGTCTTGCCCGCCTGCTCGAGCTCGAGCAGGGTCGGCATCACCGCCACCGCGTACCGGATCACCGGGTCCTTGCTGGATTCGAAGGCCTTGCGATCGGCCTTCAGCCAGGCCATGCGCCTTTCGGTGTCGGCAAGCTTGGTGTCGGCAAGCCTGTCCAGGGCACGCTCGATCGCCTTCGCATCATTACCCCCGAGCCAGGTGTCGACGGTCTTCAGCCGCTGCGCCGGCGGCAGCTTGACGTATTCGGCCAGCCAGTAGGCCTGCAGTTCGCGGTCCATGGCCGGGACGTAGCGCCGGTCCATCTGCCGCAGGCTGCCCTCGATGGTGGGCAGGTCGCGATCCTGGTAGCCCTGCTCGCGCTCGGCGTCGGGCTTGCCGCGCTCGATCGCGAGGCGGTAAAGCGTCGTAGCCGCGGAAATCGCACCGGTGCCGTTGAACATGCGCAGCACCAGGTCGCGCTCGCGCGTGGCCCGGTCGGCCTCGTCCAGCGCAACCAGGCGCTCGTGTGCGGTCAGCGCATCGGCGCCCTCCTCGCCACGTGCGCGCAGCCACTCCAGCACCGCGGCCTCCTCGGCGCGCTTGGTCGCCGCCGCCCCGGTGCGCGAGAAGCCGGCAAGCTGGCCCTCGTAGTTCTTCATCACGTTTTCCCAGCCGCGCACCGTGCTGGCGTATTTCACCTCGACCTCGGGATCGGTCTTGGCGTGCGCGTCGACAAGGTCGACAAGCGCGCGGTAATGGCGACCGATGGTCGGATACGACCACTGCTCGGTGTCCTCGAATTCGCCTGCCAGCGCGTAGCGGCTGGTGCGGCCCGGATAGCCGGCCACCATCACGAAGTCGCCCTCGCGCAGCGGCTTGTCGGCGATCTGCAGCCAGTGCTTCGGCTGGTAGGGCACGTTGTCGGGCGAATGCGCCGCCGGCCTGCCGTCCGGACCCACGTACGCGCGATAGAACGCGAAATCGCCGGTGTGGCGCGGCCACATCCAGTTGTCGACCTCGCCACCGTAGTTGCCGATGCTGCCCGGCGGCGCGTAGGCCAGGCGCACGTCGCGGATCTCGAGGTTGCGGAACAGGCGGTAGTCGTTGCCACCGAGGAAGCTGTACATGCTGCAGCGGTAGCCGTCGTTGGCTTCGCACGCGGCGACCAGCCGCTTCTCGATCGCGTCCAGCGCCTGGGTACGCGCCAGCGGGTCGGACGCCGCATCGATCGCAGCGCGGACCTCGGTGGTGACGTCGGTGATGGCATCGAGCACGTAGATGCGCGCATTCGGCCCGGCGGTGATCTCGTCGGCCGGTGCGGCGGCGTTGAAGCCGTCGCGCATCAGGTTGTTGTCCGGCGTGGAGTTGAGCTGGATCGCGCCGTAGGCGCAGTGGTGGTTGGTCACCACCAGGCCCTGCGGCGAGACGAAGCTCGCCGTGCAGCCGCCCAGCGAGACCACCGCCCCGAGCGGGTCGCCGGTCAGGTCGGCGAGCTGCGCCGGGTCCAGCTTCAGGCCGGCCTGCTTGAGCGGTGCGGAGATCTCCGGCAGTTGCTGCGGCACCCACATCCCCTCCACCGCGCCTGCGGCGGGGACAATGGACAGGGCGATCACGGCGGACAGGCACGGCAGGGATAGGCGCATGGAACGGTTCCACCTGAAATGACCGGCCGATTGTAGCCGCCCTCCCCCGGCTACGGCCCCTGCCGGCGTGCCCGCGGTTTCCGGTGCAACCTATAATGGCCACCCGTTCCCGCAGGCCGCCCCCCGATGTCCGCAACCATGAAGGCGCTGGTCAAGCGCGAGACCACCAAGGGCCTGTGGATGGAGGAGGTCCCGGTGCCGGTGCCCGGGCCGAACGAGGTGCTGATCAAGGTCGAGAAGACCGCCATCTGCGGCACCGACCTGCACATCTACCTCTGGGACGAGTGGGCGCAGCGCACGATCCGCCAGGGCCTGGTGATCGGCCACGAATTCGTCGGCCGCGTGGCGGAGCTGGGTCCGGGCGTGACCGGCTACGCCATCGGCCAGCGCGTGTCGGCCGAGGGCCATATCGTCTGTGGCCACTGCCGCAACTGTCGCGCAGGCAAGCAACACCTGTGCCCGAACACGGTGGGCATCGGCGTGAACCGCGACGGCGCCTTCGCCGAATACATCGCGATGCCCGCCTCCAACCTGTGGCCGATCCCCGACCAGGTCCCGTCCGAACTTGCCGCCTTCTTCGACCCTTACGGCAATGCCGCGCACTGCGCGCTGGAGTTCGACGTGGTCGGCGAGGACGTGCTGATCACCGGCGCCGGCCCGATCGGGGTGATGGCCGCCGGCATCTGCAAGCACATCGGCGCGCGCAACGTGGTGGTGACCGACGTCAACGACTACCGGCTCAAGCTCGCCGCGGACATGGGCGCCACGCGCGTGGTCAACGTCGCCAATGGCTCGCTGCGCGAGGTGATGGCCGACCTGCACCTGGAAGGCTTCGACGTGGGCCTGGAAATGAGCGGCAACCCGCGCGCCTTCAACGACATGCTCGACTGCATGTACCACGGCGGCAAGGTCGCCCTGCTCGGCCTGCTGCCCAAGGGCGCGGGCATCGACTGGGACCGCATCATCTTCAAGGGCCTGACCGTGCAGGGCATCTATGGGCGCCGCATGTACGAGACCTGGTACAAGATGACCCAGCTGGTGCTGTCGGGCTTCCCGCTCGGCAAGGTGCTCAGCCACCAGTTGGCCGCCGACGACTTCCAGCAAGGCTTCGACCTGATGGAGTCGGGCAAGTCGGGCAAGGTCGTACTCAACTGGAATTGAGCCTGCTCCCGTAGGAGCTCCGCTCCTGCAGCACAACATCTGCACGGAATCGCCATGTCCCTGACCCAGCGTTACGCCGCCACCCTTGACGAGATCCGCGATGCCGGGCTGTTCAAGGCCGAGCGGATCATCACCAGCCCGCAGTCGGCCGAGATCACGCTCGCCGACGGCCGCACGGTGCTCAACTTCTGCGCCAACAACTACCTGGGCCTGGCCGACCATCCAGACATCATCGCCGCGGCCCGGGACGCGCTGGACACGCATGGCTTCGGCATGGCCTCGGTGCGCTTCATCTGCGGCACCCAGGACCTGCACAAGCAGCTCGAGCGCACGATTTCGGCGTTCTTCGGCAAGCAGGACACGATCCTGTACGCCGCCTGCTTCGACGCCAACGGCGGCCTGTTCGAGCCGCTGCTCGACGAGAACGACGCAGTCATCTCCGACTCCCTCAACCACGCCTCGATCATCGACGGGGTGCGCCTGTGCAAGGCGCAGCGGTTCCGCTACGCCAACTGCGACATGGCCGACCTGGAGAAGCAGCTGCAGGCAGCGGAGGCCGCCGGTTGCCGCACCAAACTGATCACCACCGACGGCGTGTTCTCGATGGACGGCTTCATTGCGCCGCTCGACGAGATCACCGCGCTGGCGTCCAGGTACGGCGCGCTGGTGCACATCGACGAATGCCACGCCACCGGATTCCTCGGCGCCACCGGCCGCGGATCGGCCGAGGTGAAGGGAGTGCTGGACCGCATCGACATCATCACCGGCACACTCGGCAAGGCGATGGGCGGCGCGCTGGGCGGGTTCACGACGGCGAAGTCGGAAGTGATCGAACTGCTGCGGCAGCGCTCGCGCCCCTACCTGTTCTCGAACTCACTGCCGCCGCACGTCGTGTCCGCGGGCACCAAGGCATTCGAAATGCTCGACGCCGCGGGTGCGCTGCGTGAACAGCTCGTCGTCAACACCGCGTACTTCCGCGAGCGCATGACGGCCGCGGGCTTCGACCTGCGTGCGGGCACGCATCCGATCTGTCCGGTGATGCTGTACGACGCCTCGCTCGCGCAGCGGTTCGCCGAACGCCTGCTCGAGGAAGGCATCTACGCGATCGGTTTCTTCTTCCCCGTCGTTCCAAAGGAACAGGCGCGCATCCGCACGCAGATTTCGGCCGCGCACACGCGTGAACATATCGACCGCGCCATCGACGCCTTCACGCGCATCGGGCACGAACTCGGTGTCTTGAAAAACTGAGCCGCGCCCGCGCAGTCATGCGGGTGCTTGACGAGCCGCAGGCTGCCCGGCATCGCCAGGGCGGCTCACTGCGGCACCGCGGGAGTTACTGGGACGGATCCGCGGCCTGCGGCGCCTCGGCGGCCGGAGCCACCGCCGGATCGGCCCGCCGCCCGGCGCTGTAGCCATTGGCCTGCAGCCAGGCGTCGAAATCATCGGCAGTCATGCGCTTGCCGTTCTGGGTCATGTTGAACCGGTACGGCGTATTGTCGTGCTCGGTGCGCTTGACGTAGCCCGCCGTGCCGGGCGTGGCCAGGGCCGACGCCGGGGTCGCTGCAGCCAGCGGCTGACAACCTTCCACGCGCAGGCGCCACAGCACATTGTCGACCGATTGCGACTCGTCGAAGTCGGGCGCGAGCACGCCACGCTGCGAGCCGAGTTGGGGATTCACGCTTGCAAAACCTGTCGCGACAGGAAGCAGCACCGTGGGACGCACGGCAAGCGGCTGCGCGGTCGCACCCGGGCACTGGGTGGAGGCATGGGCCGACACCGCGCCCAGCGACAACAGCAACAACGTCCATCCGCGCATGTTCCAGCTCCACCTCGAAATCTGGGCGAAGTGTAGCAGCGCGTTGGCTGCAGGCAAGCGAACAAGCGCGCTCGAGCGTGCCCGAAAAAGCAGAAAGCCCGGCACTTGGCCGGGCTTCCTGGATACAGCTACTCGACGTCAGATCAGTTCTGGACGTTGAGCTCGGTGCGGCGGTTGACCTCGCTCTTGCAGCCCGGCAGCGTCTGCGCGGTCGGCTCAAGCGGACGGCTCTCGCCGTAACCCACCGGACCCATCAGGCGGCCGGCATCGACGCCATTGCTGGTCATGTAGTCGTACACCGCGCCAGCGCGACGCTCCGACAGGCTCTGGTTGTAAGCGTCCGCACCGCACAGGTCGGTGTGGCCGGCCACTTCAACGCGCAGCTCCGGGTAACGCTTCAGGATTTCGACGGCCTCGTTGAGGATCTGCACCGCGTCAGGACGCAGCGTCGAGCGGTCGAAGTCGAAGTTCACGCCGTTCAGATCGATCGTGATCGGAGCCGGGGCCGGCGGCGGCGCAGGCTGGGCCGGCGGCGGCGGCGGCGGCGGGGCAACCGGCGCGGTCGGCTCCGGACCCAGCGGAATGACCACGCCCACCGAAGCGATCACGTCGGTGAAGTAGCTCTCTTCCTGCTGATGCGGATAGCCGGAACCCTGGGCCGGGCCGGTTTCAGCTGCAATGCTCTGATCGTCGAAATCGAAACGGGTGGCCAGTTCGGCACGCACTGCAACGCGGCTGCTGAAGTCGCCCTGCAGGCCCACGCCAAGCTTCGCGGCGAGGTTGCCTTCCTCACGCTGGAACAGCTCGCTCGAGGACGCCAGCACATACTCTTCCTCAGAGCGCTGGTAGCCCAGGCCCATCAGCAGGTACGGCGACCAGTTCCGGCCTTCGGCAAGGAAGTGGCGGCGGAAATCCAGCGACACGCCGTACTGGCTCCACAGCAGGTCCGAGTTGTGGCTGAACTGCGGATTCTGGTAGTTCAGCTCACCTTCGACCGACCACTCCGGGCTGATGAACTTGCCCAGGCCAAGGCCGAGCGCATACGCATCATCGGTGCGACGGTCCTCGTCCTGTAGGTTGAAACCTACCGAACCGGCCACGTACCAGCGGTCATCGAATTCCTGCGCGGACGCGACGGTGGTCACGGCCAGGCCGGCCAACAGGGCGGCGCTAAGCAAGCGGATTTTCATTGAAAACTCCTAGGGGGTTGTCCGGGGAAAATGAAACGGATTCGCACTTCTGAATACTGCTCGGGCGCCATGCCAAGAGGCCGGCCCAAACCGTTGTTTCATGGGCCGGCGGCAGAATAACATAGGGCGAACGGATTCTTAACGACTGTCCGATATTCGGGCGGCCGGCGATGGCAACCAAGGCCATCGCCAGCCGATCCAGATCAGTTCTGGACGTTGAGCTCGGTGCGGCGGTTGACCTCGCTCTTGCAGCCCGGCAGCGTCTGCGCGGTCGGCTCAAGCGGACGGCTCTCGCCGTAACCCACCGGACCCATCAGGCGGCCGGCATCGACGCCATTGCTGGTCATGTAGTCGTACACCGCGCCAGCGCGACGCTCCGACAGGCTCTGGTTGTAAGCGTCCGCACCGCACAGGTCGGTGTGGCCGGCCACTTCAACGCGCAGCTCCGGGTAACGCTTCAGGATTTCGACGGCCTCGTTGAGGATCTGCACCGCGTCAGGACGCAGCGTCGAGCGGTCGAAGTCGAAGTTCACGCCGTTCAGATCGATCGTGATCGGAGCCGGGGCCGGCGGCGGCGCAGGCTGGGCCGGCGGCGGCGGCGGCGGCGGGGCAACCGGCGCGGTCGGCTCCGGACCCAGCGGAATGATCACGCCCACCGAAGCGATCACGTCGGTGAAGTAGCTCTCTTCCTGCTGATGCGGATAGCCGGAACCCTGGGCCGGGCCAGTTTCAGCTGCAATGCTCTGATCGTCGAAATCGAAGCGGGTGGCCAGCTCGGCACGCACTGCAACTCGGCTGCTGAAGTCGCCCTGCAAGCCGACACCGAGTTTCGCGGCCAGGTTGCCCTCTTCACGCTGGAACAGCTCGCTCGAGGTCGCCAGCACATACTCTTCCTCAGAGCGCTGGTAGCCCAGGCCGAGCAGGACGTACGGCGACCAGTTGCGGCCTTCGGCAAGGAAGTGGCGGCGGAAGTCCAACGACACGCCATACTGGCTCCACAGCAGGTCGGAGTTGTGGCTGAACTGCGGATTCTGGTAGTTCAGCTCACCTTCGACCGACCACTCCGGGCTGATGAACTTGCCCAGGCCAAGGCCGAGCGCGTACGCATCGTCGGTACGGCGGTCCTCGTCCTGGAGGTTGAAACCGACCGAACCGGTCAGATACCAGCGGTCATCGAATTCCTGCGCGGACGCCACATGGGTCACGCCGAGGCCGCTGAGAAGCGCGAGGGTGAGGAGTTTGGTCTTCGTCATTTCCGGTTCCTTGAAAGGACTTGTTCAATCGGATTTCGACCCCGTGTACCGCTGATGCGACGTCGGTGCCATGTGCCTGGCGCAGCCGGCAGACGCAGGCTGAACGCACGGCGGCAGCTTAGGTTCAGAGCCGTGAAGGGCGCGTTAACAACCGCATAACTTTCGGCGTCACGCGAATCTGGGATTCCGCCTGAGGCCAGCCATACCGTCCTAGACCTTTCGGCGACAGCATCTTGCGCAGGCGAGGGGGTTCTCCCCGGCGCGCCCATGTCCGCCCCGTCGCACAGCATGAGACCGCCACCCGGGAAACTGGCATCCACCGCATTTGCCCCCATATCCGCGGCTCGTTAGGCTGACCGGTTCTCCCCGGCTGCCCTCTCCCGCAGCCCCCTACTGGAACCCCGCCCGATGGCGATGGACACCATCCGCATTCGCGGTGCCCGAACCCACAACCTCAAGAACGTCGACCTCGACTTGCCCCGCGACCGGCTGATCGTCTTCACCGGCCTGTCCGGCTCCGGCAAGTCGTCGCTGGCCTTCGACACCATCTATGCCGAGGGCCAGCGCCGCTACGTCGAGTCTCTGTCGTCCTACGCGCGGCAGTTCCTCAGCGTGATGGAGAAGCCGGACGTCGACCATATCGAGGGCCTGAGCCCGGCGATCTCGATCGAGCAGAAGTCGACGTCCCACAACCCCCGCTCGACGGTCGGCACGATCACCGAGATCTACGACTACCTGCGCCTGCTGTATGCCCGCGTCGGCCTGCCGCGCTGCCCGGACCACGGCTATCCGCTGGAGGCCCAGACCGTCAGCCAGATGGTCGACCAGGTGCTCAACCTCGATCCCGAGCAGCGCTGGATGCTGCTCGCGCCGGTGGTGCGCGAGCGCAAGGGCGAGCACGCGCAGGTGTTCGAACAGCTGCGCGCACAGGGCTACGTGCGCGTGCGCGTGGACGGCGTGCTGCACGAGATCGACGCCGTGCCGCCGCTGGCGCTTCGGGTCAAGCACACCATCGAAGCGGTGATCGACCGCTTCAAGGTGCGCAGCGCGGACGAGGAGTCCGCGGCCGGGTTCAGGCAGCGCCTGACGGAATCGTTCGAAACCGCACTCAAGCTCGGCGACGGCATGGCGTCGGTGCAGGCCATCGACGACGCCGCGACGCCGCTGCTGTTCTCGTCAAAGTACTCCTGCCCGGTCTGCGAATACGCGCTCCCGGCGCTGGAGCCGCGGCTGTTCTCGTTCAATTCACCGCAGGGCGCATGCCCGACCTGCGACGGCCTGGGCGTGGCCCAGTTCTTCGATCCGGCGCGCGTGGTCGTGCATCCCGAGCTGTCGATGGCCGCCGGCGCGATCCGTGGCTGGGACCGGCGCAACGCCTATTACTTCCAGCTGATCCAGTCGCTGGCCAAGCACTATGACTTCAGCGTGGACACCCCCTGGCAGGAACTGCCGGAGGCCTCGCGCGAGGCGGTGCTGTACGGCAGCGGCACCACCACCCTCAGCTTCAGCTACATCACCGATGCCGGCGGACGCACCCAGCGCAAGCACCGGTTCGAAGGCATCGTGCCCAACCTGGAGCGCCGCTACCGCGAGACCGAATCGGCCGCGGTGCGCGAGGAGCTGGCCAAGTACATCAGCGAACGCGCCTGCCAGGACTGCGGCGGCGCGCGACTGAACCGCGCCGCGCGCAACATCTTCGTGGCCGAGCGGCCATTGCCCGACCT
The DNA here is from genome assembly GCF_054072655.1 of Luteimonas sp. A482. Classification (NCBI taxonomy): domain Bacteria; kingdom Pseudomonadati; phylum Pseudomonadota; class Gammaproteobacteria; order Lysobacterales; family Lysobacteraceae; genus Luteimonas; species Luteimonas sp. A482. The sequence continues at coordinate 1,192,597 of NZ_JBSVRO010000001.1, read as the reverse complement.
GGTCGTGCTGCCGATCGACGAGGCGCGCGCGTTCTTCGCCGGCCTGCACCTGCCGGGCTGGCGAGGCGAGATCGCCTCGAAGATCGTCAAGGAGATCAACGAGCGGCTGGGCTTCCTGGTCGACGTCGGCCTCGACTACCTGACGCTGGAGCGCAAGGCCGACACCCTGTCGGGTGGCGAGGCCCAGCGCATCCGCCTGGCCTCGCAGATCGGCGCCGGCCTGGTCGGGGTGATGTACGTGCTCGACGAGCCCAGCATCGGCCTGCACCAGCGCGACAACGAGCGCCTGCTCGGCACCCTCACCCGCCTGCGCGATCTGGGCAACACCGTGATCGTGGTCGAGCATGACGAGGAGGCGATCCGCCTGGCCGACCACGTGGTCGACATCGGCCCCGGCGCCGGCGTGCACGGCGGTGAAATAGTGGCCCAGGGCAAGCTGGCCGACATCCTCAAGGCCCCGCGCTCGCTGACCGGGCAGTACCTGTCGGGCAAGCGCCAGATCGCGATCCCGGCGCAGCGCCACAAGCCCAATCCGAAGATGCAGCTGCGCCTGCTCGGGGCCACGGGCAACAACCTCAAGGACGTCGACCTGACCATCCCGTCCGGGCTGTTCACCGCGGTCACCGGCGTGTCGGGCTCGGGCAAGTCGACCCTGATCAACGACACCCTGTACGCACTGGCCGCCAACGAGATCAACGGCGCCTCGCACAGCGCTGCGCCGTACCGCGAAGTGCACGGACTGGACCTGTTCGACAAGGTCGTGGACATCGACCAGTCGCCGATCGGCCGCACCCCGCGTTCCAATCCGGCGACCTACACCGGCCTGTTCACGCCGCTGCGCGAGCTGTTCGCGCAGGTGCCAGAGGCACGCGCACGCGGCTATTCGCCGGGCCGCTTCAGCTTCAACGTCCGCGGCGGCCGCTGCGAGGCCTGTCAGGGCGACGGCCTGCTCAAGGTCGAGATGCACTTCCTGCCGGACGTGTACGTGCCCTGCGACATCTGCCAGGGCAAGCGCTACAACCGCGAGACGCTGGAGATCCTCTACAAGGGCTACAGCATCCGCGACGTACTCGAGATGACAGTCGAGGACGCGCTGGCGCTGTTCGAGCCGGTGCCGTCGATTTCGCGCAAGCTCGAGACACTGCTCGACGTGGGCCTGGCCTACATCAAGCTCGGCCAGCCGGCCACCACGCTCTCGGGCGGCGAGGCGCAGCGGGTCAAGCTGTCGAAGGAGCTGTCGCGGCGCGACACCGGCCGGACCCTCTACATCCTCGACGAGCCCACCACCGGCCTGCACTTCCACGACATCGAGCATCTGCTCGCGGTGCTGCACAAGCTGCGCGACGACGGCAACACCGTGGTGGTGATCGAGCACAACCTGGACGTGATCAAGACCGCCGACTGGGTGGTGGACCTCGGCCCGGAGGGCGGCCATCGCGGCGGCACGATCATCGGCCAGGGCACGCCCGAAGAGATCGCCCGGCTTCCCGCATCGCACACCGGCCGCTTCCTGGCCCGCACCCTGGGCCTGGACGCGAAGCCCGCCAGGCGCAGGTCGGCGGCTTGAGCATGCCGCTGGCGCGCAACGCCGATCAGCCGAGTTCCCCACCATGAGCCTGGACAACCGCACCGCCCTGTTCCGCCTGCCGATCGAGCTGCGCTGGCGCGACCTTGACGCGTTCAACCACGTCAACAACTCCAACTTCATGACCTACCTGGAGGAGGCGCGGATCCGCTGGTTCGAATCGCTGGGCGAGCCCTGGCTGACCGACGCCTTCGCGCCGCTGCTGGCCGCGGTGCAGATGAACTACCGGGTACCGATCCCGTACCCGGCGCGCGTGGTGGTGGAACTGTTCGCCGACCGGGTCGGTACCACCAGCGTCACCATCGGCCACCGCATCGCCGGCGAGGACGGCACCGTGCTGTACGCCGACGGACACGTGGTGATGGTCTGGATCGACCGCGCCAGCGGCCGCCCGACACCGCTGCCGGAGGCGGTCAAGCGGGTCGCCACCGGCTGAGGCGCGGACCGCTCAGGCGTCCTCGCTGCCGCCCTTGACCAGCGCCAGTCGGCTCCACTGCGCCTCCGGCCGGGCTTCGTGCAGGCCGTGTCGCAGCATCAGCCGGTACAGCGTGACGCGCGAGATGCCGAGCTCGTCGGCGGCCTGGCCCACGCGCTGGCCGTTGCGCGCCAGCGCGCGATCGATCGCGGCGCGCTCGCCCTCGCGCCGGGCCAGGTCGATGGTGATCACGTGCAGTTCCGGGTCCGTGTCCTGCAGCTGCAGGTCGCTTGCGGAGATGTAGCAGCCCTCCGCCATCACCATCGCCTCGCGCACCCGGTTGATCAGTTCCCGCACGTTGCCCGGCCAGGAGTAGGCCTGCATCGCGCGCAGCGCGCAGGCCTTGAAGCCCCTCAGGCGGCACTGCACCTCGCTGGCGTGTCGCTGCAACGCGTGCTGCGCGATCAGCACGATGTCGCTGCCGCGCTCGCGCAGCGGCGGCATCCGCAGTTCGATCACCCGCAGGCGGTGGTAGAGGTCGGCGCGGAACGTCCCTTCGGCCACCGCCCGGCACAGGTCGACGTGGGTGGCCGACACGATCCTGGCATCGACCCGGATCGATTCGCGGCCGCCGAGGCGCTGCATCCGCCCCTCCTCCAGGAAGCGCAGCAGCGAGGCCTGCGACTCCATCGGCAGGTCCGCCACCTCGTCCAGGAACAAGGTGCCGCCGTGCGCAAGTTCGACCCGCCCGAACTTGCGCTGGACCGCGCCGGTGAACGCGCCGCGCTCGTAGCCGAACAGCTCGGACTGCATCAGGCTGGACGGGATCGCACCGCAGTTGATCCCGACGAAGGGCATGCCGCTGCGCCGGGATTGGCGATGGATCGCCGCCGCGGCCAGCTCCTTGCCGGTGCCGGTCTCGCCGGCGAGGAACACCGGTGCCTCGCTGCCTGCGGCCTTGGCCACCCGGCAGGCCAGGCGACGCATCACCTCGCTGTCACCGACCATGCCGTCGATCCGCGGCCCGCCGGCATCCACGGCCCCGTCGCCGGCCGCCAGCCGCGCCATGCCCAGCGCATGCCCCAGCACGATCGAGAGCGTCTCCGGGTCGCAGGGATGGGTGACGTAGTCGCGGCAGCACACATGCACCAGCCGCCCCAGCGCCGGCCAGGCCCGCTGTTCCGGGCGCAGCACGGCCACCCACTCCAGCCGCTGGCCCGCCAGCATCGCCACCAGCTCCGGCTGCGCGAACAGTTCCTGCGCGCCGGCGTCGTCGACACCGCGCAGGTCCAGCAATCCGACACCCGGCACCTCGTGCGGCGACAGCCTTGCGATCGCCCCGGCATCGTCGGCAGTCCGGATCTTCCAGCCCGCCGCGAGCAGTCCGCGCTCGAGTTCACCATCGTCGGGGAAGGATTGCACCCGAAAGTGGATCAGCGCCTGCGGTCCGGGATACGACATGCGGGACATCTCCCCGCACCCTCCCCCCGGGATGCCAGTTGTTGTTGTTGTTGTTGCAAGCTCAACGCAACCGGCCGCGCGCAGCGGCCATAGTGTCGGGCACATCTACCGGACAGTGGAGTGATGACCGAAGGCGCGCCGAGCCGACGCGCGTCATCGCACGGCGCGGCGGCGAGGCAGGCGCGTCAGAAGCTGATCGGCAGGCGCACGGCCAGTGAGACGTCCGGGGTGTCGCGGGTAACCCCGACGCCAAGCGCCACGTTCAGGCTGGTGTGGTCGCCCAGACGGTAGGACCCGCCGACCACCAGTGTGCCCAGGACCACGCGCACCGCGCCCGGTGCGTCCACGCCGTTCTGCCTGGTGCGGTCGACGATGCTCTGGTCGTAGCCGAAGCTGACCGCCGCACGTTCGTTCAATGCCAGGCCCATTCCGAAGTTGAAGCCGATGATGTCGCCGGCCTCCACCGTCCCCAGCGGCTCGGTGGTGGTCTGCGGAAAACCTTCGGGGGCGCCGGTGAGCACGGTCCTGGAGACGTCGTCGCGTTCGAAGTTGTGCAGGTAGCTCAGGCTGCCGAAGAACACCACCGGATCGGAGGCGTACAGCCAGGTGATGCCGGGCTGCAGTGCCGCGAACCCGCTTCCCGTCGGCAGGTCCAGCGGCAGGCCGGTGCCGGTGGCATTGGCCACGCAGCGGGTCACGCAGTCGGTGACGACCTCGAACAGGTCGCGCCCGGTGCGCGTCTTGTAGCGCAGCCACAGCACGTAGAACGGCGTGTCGGCGCCGCCCTGGTTGAGCTGGTAGCGCGCGGTGAGTTCGACATCCCCCACCCCCCTGCCGTCGGCCTGGAAGACGCTGTCCAGCGCAGACCCGGTGAAGATCTCGCGGCTGACGGTATCGCTGCTGATGTAGGAGTAAGGCACCTTCACTTCCAGCTCGAAGCGCCGCCCCACTCCGTAGCGCGCGGCAAGGGCCGCGGTCAGGCTGGTGGTCTTGACCTGGCGCACGTCGATCAGGCCAATCAGGATCGCCGGGATCACGGTGTAGCCGACCAGCGCCACGCGATCGTTGCTGGAATAGTCGAACTGCATCGACGGTTCGAGCACAAGCTGCCCGCGCGGCGTGAGGACGCCAGGCTGGTCGAATATCTGCGCGACTTCAGGCGGCCGTCCGGCCGATTCGGGCGGGCGGCCGACCTGGGTGTCGGCGACCGCCATCGTGTCGGCGTGTCCGGCCGGACCGGCATCGGGTGCGTCCGGTACCTGCGCGGGGGCCATGGCGACCGCGGCCTGTCCGGCGGCAAGCGGAAGCTGCGCCAGCGCCGGACTGCCGCCGCGCGCACGCAGGTCGCCCAGCCGCGAGGCCCCGACCTCGCGCGCCAGGCCGTCGAGTGCGTGCTGCTGATGTTCGACCAGCTGCTGCAGGGCGCCGATCTGGCGATCCTGCTCGACCAATCGCGCTTCCAGCTGTTGCAGCCGCTCGTCCTGCGCGCCCTCCTGCGCGCAAACGTTGCCTGCCAGCAGCAGCGAGCAGCTGGCCAGCATTGGCCAGGCCAGCCGGGCATGGCCGGCTGTCGTGCGCGATGGCGCGCCGGAATCATCGCGGTGACGTGGTGCTGGAGGTTGCCTGTTCATCGCGCACGTCCCTGTCGCACGGGGGTGGTCACTACAGCCCGCCCAGCGAGCCGGTCGAAGCGGCCTGCAGCATCTGCGCCACGTTCAGCGCCTGCAGCATGCCGAGCGCGTTGCTGCTGGCGTCGAGCGTGCTCTGCACCTGGATGCGCTGGCCGTCCAGCGAGTTCTGGATCACCAGTCCGCCAGCCTGTGCCTGCGCCGCATTGCCGCTGCCGATCTGCACGAGCTGCGTCCGCCCCAGCGTCGCCAGCTGGCTCGCCTCATCGGCGCTGATCCGGCCCACGTCGACCACGTCTACGCGCAGCGCCAAGACCAGTGCGCCGTTGACGTGCACGGTGCGCTCGAATCCAAACGAGACCTGCAGACCCGAGGGCATCACCAGGCCGCCGCGCTGGTCTTCGAGCAGGGCCGGATCGACGCGCTGCCATGCCTGCACCGACTCGGCCGGTTCACCCCCGAGCGCCGACAGGCCCGGCAACAGCCAGAGACAGGCCACCAGCCACCACGCGCCTCGGGCAGCCATCAGATGTCTCCCGGGCCGCGCCGCGGGATCACGATGTTCTGCAGTCCCTGGCGCTGGATGCCCGTGTGCAGCGGCGCGGATGGCGTCATGTTCCAGTCGCGCGGCTGGTTGAAGCTGGCCAGCTCGCGACGGTTGTGGACGACGAACAGCACGCGGTTGTCCCAGATGCGTTCGAAATCGCGGCGCGGGATCGCGCGCGCGCCGCGCGCCGGGTCGGCCACCAGCACACGGCCCTGGCGCAGTCCGCGGACCACGACGAAATGGCGGTATCCGCGGTCGTTGACCAGCACGATTGCAGGCAGCCCCTGGTCGAGCAGCCTGTCCAGCGGCACCTGGAAACCGTCGGCGCTGAAGCCGCGCGAGGCGAGGTAGCGGCGCATGTCCAGCAGCGAGAAACCCTCGGCGCGGATCCGCGCCTGGTCGCCGGTGGCGTACATGTGCTCGAACACCTCGGCCTCGTCCACCGGCATCCCGTACTGGTAGGTCAGCAGGGTCGCGACCGCGGCCGAGCCGCAGCTGAAGTCGTAGTGCTGGCGAACCGTGGAGCGGAACCGCGCCTCCTTCAGGCTGGTCACCGGCACCGAGTAACCGCCCCCATACGGCACGCGCAGGTCCATCGACCCGGCCAGCGCCGGCGCCGCCGGCACGGCCAGCGCCAGCAGCGCCGCAAGCAGGGGCGTGAGCCGCATCGTCAGGGCCCGCTGCCGAAGCGCACGTTGACCGCCGTACCGTTCTGGATGAGCACGTTCGAGCCGCTGTTCTGGATCACCGTGGTCAGGCCGGCGGCGTTGGCGAATGCACCGCCGTCGATCCGGTTGTCGCCCGCCACCACGTGGCTGGCTGTGTTGCCGTCCACCGTGCCCTGGTTGTCGACCTCGACCGTGGCCTGGCCATCACCGCCCCGCAGCGCAGACAGTGCTTCGTCGGCGACTGCGCGGCCAAACACGTCCGCGTCCGCGACCGCTGTCGCCGCATCGCCTGCCCCCGTCGTGCGCATTCCGGCCGCAGCCGGCTGCCCCGCCAGCGTGGGCAGCGGTGCCAGCAGCAGGCCCGCGACCAGCACGCGACGCCATGTCCTGCATGCGTCCATGGATTCACCTCCTCGCCTCGACCATCACGGCCCGCGGCATGCCCTGGATGATCAACCGGTCGCGGTGCGCGGCTGCGCATCGCGACCGGTCGAGCCTCGCCCCGTTGCGGGGACGAATCACTGCATCACGGACCGACGGTGAGGTTGGCCTGGACGGTCACGCCCTGCTGGATCAGCGCCGCGGCGCCGCTGTTCTGCGCCATGACCATGATGCCGGCGGCCGCGTTGCCGGAGCCGTTCATGGCGTTGGACATGTTGAAGTTGCCGGTGTCGGCATAGGCCACGCCGCCGTCACCGCCGCGGCCGCCGTTGCCGCCGCTGCCGTCGCCACCGGTGGCGTCGCCACCGCGACCGTTGCCGCCGGTACCGCCGTTGCCGGCCCAGGACGAGGCATCGCCGCTGCTGCCGCTGTTGCTGGCGGTGCTGGCGCCGCCGGTGGCCGAGGTATCGGCGGTGGACGTGGCGTCGGCCTGCGACTGGCTGTCCGCACTGGCCGCACCGGCACCGCGTTCGCGGGTCCGGCTGCGCGCTTCGGCGTAGGCGTCGGACGCGGACTCGCCGGCCGCCGCGGTCTGCGTTGCGCTGCCCGAATCGCCGGCGCGGTCGCTCCAGGCGCCCGAATCGCCGCCATCGCCGCCGTCGCCGGCCGTGCCCGAACCGCCGCCGGCCGAGCCGCCGACGCCCGCACCGCCTGTGCCGCCCGCACCGCCTACCGCGTTGCCGGAGTTGCTGGCGACGTTGCCCAGGCCGGATACGCCGTTGCCGGTGACCGTCCCGCTGAGCTGGGTGGTCGCGACCACGGTGTTGGAGCTGGTGTTGAACGAATCGCTGGTGGTGGACGTGGCGGTGCTGTGGTTGTCGGCCGCGGCGCTGCCCGTTCCAGAGGCCAATGCCTGGCTGGTGTTGTCGCGGTTGTTGCCACGGGTGGAGTTGTTGTCGCCGGCGCCGGCTTCGCTCTGCTCCTGGGCCATGAGCTGGCCGGAGGCGCCCAGCACGACCAGGACGGCCGCAGTGAGGATGCTGTGTCGAATGCGCATTGTGTGACTCCTTCAGGTTCTTCGCGCCAAAGGCCAGTCGTCATGACGGACGCTTGCGCTGCACTCTCCCCGCAAGTGCGATGCCAATCGCTCGCACCGCGCGCAAGCGATTGAATGCCCTGGATTTCCGGACTGCCGGATGCAGCAGCATGCGTCGACGCGCACGTTTTTCGCTGCAAGATGTTGCATCCACGCAACATCCACGGAGCGGCGCTGCGCGTGCAGGCGTTGTTTGCCATCGAAAAAGCCGCGCCGGGCGCGGAATCACCACCATCGCGACGGCGGGCGCGGCTGATTCATGGATGCAACATGCGAACGCGCAAATCGGGCGCAGTGGCGTTACCGGGTCACGTGCAAGGACGGGGAGACTTGCGACCCACCATCACGACGGTATTGCGCGCGTCCGCGTGCAACCCATTGGCTGGCGCCGGGATGCATGGCACTCACAACGTGGCCGCCCCGGACCCGCCTAGGCAGCGATCGCGAAAGCGGTCCGATGTTCCTAGAGCGCGTTGGCGGCGCGCACTTCGAAACCGGCGCGAAGCCTGCGGCCATCGGCCAGCTCCAGTTCGATCTCGAGCGATTCGCCCAGCGCCGTCGTCGCGCGGGGCTGCATCAGCATCAGGTGCAGGCCGCCGGGGGCAAGCGTCGCGGTCGCGCCGGCCGGCACGTCGAGCGTGTCGACGTGGCGCATGCGGCTCACGCCGTCCACGCGCGTGGTCTCGTGCAGTTCCACCGAGCCGAACGCCGGGCTGCTGGCGGACACGACCGTGACCGGCGCCGCGCACGGGTTCCGGATCTGCGCGAAGCCCGCCATCATCGGCATCGCCATCGGCGGCTGGCGGATCCAGCCCGATTCCAGCAGCGGGACGCAGTCATCGGCGCGCACCGTCGCCGGAAGCGCAAGCAGCAGCGCCGACAGGAGCAGAACGATAGGACTTTGCATGACCACTATGATAGCGGCCTTCCATGCACCGGGCCTTGCGCCATGATCGAACGCAGCCAGCACGACGGCATCCACGAACTCCGCCTCGCGCGTCCGCCGGTGAACGCACTCAACCCTGAGCTGTGCGGGCTGCTGGTCGAATCGGTCGCCGCGGCCGTCGCCGATGGTGCCCGCGGCATCGTCCTCAGCGGCGGGCCCGGCGCCTTCTCCGCCGGCCTGGACGTGCCACACCTGCTGACCCTGGATGCGGCGGGCCTGCACGCAGCCTGGCAGGGCTTCATCGATGCGGCGCGGGCGCTGGCGCAATCCCCGGTGCCGGTCGTGGCGGCACTCAATGGACACGCGCCCGCGGGCGGCTGCGTGCTGGCGCTGTGCTGCGACTACCGGGTGATGGCGGAAGGTGACTACCGCATCGGACTCAACGAGACCCAGGTCGGCCTGGTCGCGCCCGAGGGCATCCAGCGGCTGATTCGTCGCGTGGTCGGGCCGCACCGCGCCGAGCGCCTGCTGGTGGCGGGCGAGATGGTCGATGCGCAGCGCGCCCTCCGGATCGGACTGGTCGATGAACTCGCCGCGATCGGGGACGTGCCGCAGCGCGCCCACGCCTGGCTGGCGCAACTGCTGGCGCTGCCGCGCAAGCCGATGCTGGCGACGCGCGCGATCGCGCGCGCCGACGTCATCGACGCACTGCGACCGGAGCTGCTCGACCTCGACCGCTTCGTCGCCTCCTGGAACGACCCGGACACGCAGTCGGCGCTGCGCGCCCTGCTGGCGAAGCTCGGCAAATAGATCGTCCGGTCGGCCCAAGCTGCCGCGCGCTTTGCGGGTCTGGTCCCTGGTCCCGCCCGCCGCGGCTCAATCCTCGCCCGTGGCGACCGACCGTGAGGGATCGCTGATCCATCCGCTCCATGACCCGGTGAACAGCCGAGCCCCGTGCAGGCCTGCGTGCTCGAGCGCCAGCAGATGGTGGCAGGCGGTGACGCCCGACCCGCACATGGCCACGAGTTCCTGCGCCTCACGCCCGTCCAGCAGCGCTTCGAATTCGGACCGCAGCTGCGCCGCGGACTTGAAGCGACCGTCTTCCAGGTTGGCCGCGTAGGGACGGTTGACCGCACCTGGCACATGGCCTGCCACCGCATCGAGCGGTTCGACCTGGCCGCGGAAACGCTCCGGCGCGCGTGCGTCGACCAGCAAGCCGCTGTGGTCGAGATGTCGGCCCGTCGCGTCGGCATCGAGCAGCCTGGCCGCGTCGAACACCGCTTCATAAGGCGCATGCGCAGGCGACGGCAGGTCGGCATCGACCGGCAGGCCGAGCGCGATCCAGCGCGCCCAGCCGCCGTCGAGCACGGCCACCGATTCGTGACCCAGCATCCGCAGCAGGCACCACAGGCGCGCGGCGAACGCGCCATCGCCGGCGTCATAGGCGACAACGCGGCTGCGCGGCGAGATACCCCAGGCCGAGAGCCGGCGGGTGAACGCATCCGCATCCGGCCAGGGATGGCGACCGCGGGACACCGAGGCGGCGCCGGACAGGTCGCGGTCCAGGTGCGCGTAGCGTGCACCGGGCACATGCGAGTCGCGGTATGCGCGCTCGCCCGCGCCCGGGTCGGCAAGGGAGAAGCGGCAGTCGAGGAGCACCATGTCGGCCTCGTCCAGCGCCGCGGCCACCGCTTCGGGCTGCACCAGCGTGGTCCATCCGCGAGCGTTCATCGCAGGGCCTCCAGACGTTGCCGCAGGTTGTACAGGATCGATGCGGTCACGCCCCATATCCGCTGCTCCGGCGCGCCCGGATATGGCGCATATTCGAGTACCGGACGCGGCCGGCCGCCAAACTCGATCCGCAGTTCGCGCAGATGCTGTCGCGCGAGCAGGAACGACAGCGGTACCTCGAACACCGCTGCGACCTCGGCCGGGTCAGGCCGCGCGACGAAGCCCGGATCGAGCTGCGCGATCAGCGGCACCACGCGATAGCCGGTGATCGTGCGCACCGGGTCCAGATAGCCAAGCGGGCGGGCCTGCGCCGGCGACAGGCCGATCTCCTCGCTGGCCTCGCGCAGCGCGGCACCGACCACCCCGGCGTCCTCCGGATCAACTCGTCCGCCCGGCAGGCTGACCTGCCCCGCGTGCAGCCGCAGCCCGTCGTTGCGCCGCGTGAGCAATACGTTGAGGCCGTCGTGACGCTCCACCAGCCCGAGCAGCACGGCCGCAACCAGCGGCGGACGCGGCTCGAGCAGGCCATCAAGTTCGGCCAGGTTCCATTCCGGTCCGACCGGGTCGGCACCCAGCGGATGCGCCGCCCGCACGATCTCGTCCAGATGCGCCATCGCCACGATCACGCCCTCCGCTGCGCTTCGCGCCGCGGCAGTTCGTCGTCCATCAGCCGCGTGCGCTCATCGTCATCCATCCGCGCCCAGTGCGTGATCTCGGCAACGTTGCGGTGGCAACCCATGCATAGACCATCCGCGTCGAGCGTGCACACGCCGGTACAGGGGCTGGGAATTGCGCGAACGAATGCACTCATCTGGATACCACAGGTGGCCTTGGGCCGGAAAGCACAACGCCGGCGGGAAGCCGGCGTTGGGTGATTACGGAAGCGGCTGGCCGGTGGGCGAGCTGACGCGGCATGCGCGTCAGTGAACCCCGCGCTGCGCGGAGATCCCTCGCCTGCGGCTCGGGATGATTGAAAGCCGCGCTGCGCGGAGATCCCTCGCCTGCGGCTCGGGATGATTGAAAGCCGCGCTGCGCGCGGCTTTCAATCACTTGACGCTGACGAGCTTGACGTCGAACACGACCGCCTGGTTGGCCATGCGCCCGGCGCGCATGTCGGTGCCGTAGGCCTTGTCGCCCGGCAACACCACTTCCCAGCGGGCGCCGGCCGGCATCTGCAGCAGTGCCTCGCGCAGGCCCACCAGCGGGATCTGGCTGATCTTCATCGTCACCGGACCAGCCTGCTGGCCTTCCTGCGCCTGCGCGGTGTCGACAAACACGGTGCCGTCGGGCAGCGAGCCCTTGTAGTTGAGCTGCACGTCGCTGGCCTGGGTCGGCTTGGCGCCGCTGCCGTTCTCGACCACGCGGTACTGCACGGTGCTACCCGGCACAGTCTGCACGCCGGCCTTGGCGCGGTTCTGCGCAAGGAAGGCATCGCTCTGGGCCTTGTTGTCGGTCGACAGCTTGGCGAACTCGGCCTCCATCTTGGCCTGCTGCCGCTTCTGCATGTTCTCGACCGCGGCCTTGAGCTGGTCGACGGGCACCGTCGGCTGCTTCTTGGCGTACGCGTCCTGGATCGCCTTGATCACGGTGTTGACGTCGACCGCCTCGCCGCGCGCGGTCAGCTCCGCCAACTCGACGCCGGTGTTGAAGCCGATGGCATAGCTCAGCTTGCCTTTCTCGGATGTGGTGTCCTGGGCGGAAGCCGCCGCGGAGACCAGGGTGATTGCCGCGAGGGAGGCGGCAAGCAGTCGCAATTTCATTCGGTCACTCTCCAGGGGATTTACGGTCGGCCAGTGGACCGGCCCGGACACGACAGGGGGCGGTCGAGCCGCCCCCTAGTGGACGCGCTAGGATAACGGCCGGCGGGCTTAACCGCCACTGACGCCACCCATCCGACCCGTCCCGGATCGACAAGTTCAACGCCGGGCGCCGGGCACCCGTCTTCACGTCCCTGACCATGACCAACTCTCCCCTGCTGATCGACGACCGCGGCGCCGTGCGCGTCATCGCCCTCAATCGCCCCGAGCGCCTGAACGCGCTGGACTCCGCCACCATCGAAGCCCTGCTGGCCGCGGCCGATGCCGCCGCGGCCGATCCGTCGGTGCGCGTGGTGGTGCTGACCGGTGCCGGCCCCAAGGCCTTCGTGGCGGGCGCCGACATCTCCGAGATGTCGGGCCTGACGCCGAGCGAGGGCCGCGACTTCGCCTTGCGCGGCCAGCGCATGATGCGCCGGTTCGAGACCCTGCCCAAGCCGGTGATCGCGATGGTCAACGGCTTTGCCCTGGGCGGCGGGCTGGAGCTGGCGATGTGCTGCCATCTGCGCATCGCGGCCGACACCGCGAAGCTCGGCCAGCCCGAGATCAACCTCGGCCTGGTTCCAGGCTTCGGTGGGACCCAGCGCCTGCTGCGCCTGGCCGGGCGTGCCGCGGCGCTGGAGCTGTGCCTGACCGGCACGCCGATCGATGCCGCGCGCGCCCTGCAGCTGGGTATCGTCAACCGGGTGGTGCCGGCCGCGGAGCTGGAGGCGGCGACAATGGCGCTGGCCACGCAGCTGGCGGCGGCGGCACCGCTGGCGCTGCGCGGGATCCTCGATTGCATCAACACCGGCGGCGAATGCGGCATCGAGGAAGGCCTCGCCTACGAGGCGGCGCAGTTCGGCCTGGTGTTTTCCACCGACGACATGCGCGAGGGCACATCCGCCTTCCTCGACAAGCGCAAGCCGGAATTCCGCGGGCGCTGAGCTACCGACGTGACGCGCCCCATCCCTGGCCCTGCCGCGCCGCCGCCTGCCGCGGCCGCCCTCGACGCGGGACACATCGCCGCGCTGATCCTGGCCGACGACCTCGACGCGGCCCTGGAAGCGGGACTGATGGAATTCGTCGACGACCCGGCGCTTGCGCCGCCCGCGCGCGCGCTGATCCTCGCCACGCAGCGTCGCCTGCGCGAGGCCTGGGACGCGCGCGAGCGCTACCGGGCACGCGAAGCGCGCCCGGCCAGGCGCAAGGCGGCGCGGGACACGCGCCGCGGTCCCGCGACCGCTGCCCTCGCCGGCACGCCCGCGCTGCCGCCGGCCGCAGCCGCTGCGCTGGCCCGGGCAAAGGCACGGGCAGGATCGTCGTGACCCGACCGCCTGCGCGGCGCAAGCCGGCGCGCCGGCTGCAGCGCAGCCGCCTGTCCGCCGCCGAGGTGCACGAGATGTTCGCGCGGCTCGCCGGGATCGACCCCTCGCCGACCACCGAACTCGAGTACACCACGCCATTCGAACTGCTGGTCGCGGTGGTGCTGTCCGCGCAGGCCACCGACGTCGGCGTCAACAAGGCCACGCGTCGCCTGTATTCGGTCGCCAATACGCCGCAGGCCATCCTCGAGCTCGGCGAAGAGGAACTGAAGCGGCACATCTCGACCATCGGCCTGTTCAACGCCAAGGCCAGGAACGTGATCGCGCTGTGCCGCATCCTGGTCGAACAGCATGGCGGCGAGGTGCCGCACGCGCGCGAGGCGCTGGAGGCGCTGCCGGGGGTCGGACGCAAGACCGCCAACGTGGTGCTCAACACGGTGTTCGGCGAGGGCACGATCGCGGTCGACACCCACATCTTCCGCGTGGCCAACCGCACCGGCCTGGCGCCAGGCAAGGATGTGCGCGCGGTCGAGGATGGGCTGATGAAGGTGGTGCCGGGGGAATTTCTGCTGGGCGCGCATCACTGGCTGATCCTGCACGGCCGCTACGTCTGCAAGGCGCGCAAACCCGACTGCCCGCACTGCGTGATCCGCGACCTGTGCCGCTACCCGGACAAGACGCCTCCCGCGTAAGGCGCCGGCGGCCGCGTCATCGCTGTGGCCGGGGATGTCCTCGGCGGCTTGCTGAATCCGTTCATCTACACAAGGGGGGACGCCGGGCATCCATCGCACCGGCTCCGGCATGCATCTGGCCGGCATCCGCCGCCCTCAGAGCCGCCATGCCGACCATGCCCAAGCCAGACTCCGCCAAACGCCAGCGCCGCGACGCCACTCCATCCCGGCGCCGTGTTGCGCCCGCATCGACCGGAGTCCGCTGAGCATGTGCGGGCTGGCGGGTTTCGCGGGCGAGGTGGCGGCGACGCCGCAGGACCGCCTCGACCTGCAGCGCATGATCGCAACGCTGCACCATCGCGGCCCCGACGCCACCGGCTTCCATCTCGCGCCGGGCGTCGGCCTGGCCCACGCACGGCTGTCGATCATCGACCACGCCACCGGGCAGCAGCCCCTGCATGACGGCAGCGAATCGACCTGGACCGTATTCAACGGCGAGATCTTCAACTTCGTCGAACTGCGCGAGGAGCTGCGCAGGCAGGGGTATCGCTTCCGCACCAGTTCCGACACCGAGGTCATCGTCCACCTCTACCACCGCGACGGCGACCGGTTCGTGGAGCGCTTGAACGGGCAGTTCGCGATCGCGCTGTGGGATGCGCGGCGGCGACGCCTGCTGCTGGCGCGGGACCGCGCCGGCATCCGCCCGCTCTACCACGCCACGGCGCGCGGCAGGCGCTGGTTCGCCTCCGAGGTCAAGGCGCTGCTGGCGGTGCTGCCGGAATGCGCGCAGCTGGATCCGGACGGGCTGGTGCAGGCGCTGACGCTGTGGGGACCCAGCGATCCGGACACGCTGTTCTCCGGGGTGAGCAGCCTGCCGCCCGGACACCTGCTGGCGATCGAGGCCGACGGCCGCGAAACGCTCACGCGCTACTGGGACTGGCAATTCCCCGACGCCGGCGCGGCTTCGCCCTTCGCGGCGTTCGACGATGCCGTGGTCGAGCTGCGCGAACTTCTGCTCGACGCGGTGCGCCTGCAGCTGCGCGCCGACGTCCCGGTGGGCGCCTACCTCAGCGGTGGGCTGGATTCTTCGGGGATCGTGGCCCTCGCCAAGCAGGCCGGCATCGCTTCGGTTCGCACGTTCTCGGTCACCTTCGACGATGCCGAGTTCGACGAGCGCGAACAGCAGCAGACCATGGTGCGGCATCTGGGCACCGAGCACACCACGCTGCACTGCACCCGCCGCGACATTGCCGACGCATTCCCCACGCTGGTCCGCCACGCGGAAGCGCCGGTGCTGCGCACCGCCCCGGTGCCATTGATGCTGCTGGCGGGCGAGGTGCGCCGGTCCGGCTACAAGGTGGTGCTGACCGGCGAAGGCGCCGACGAGGTGTTCGCCGGCTACGACCTGTTCAAGGAGGCGAAGGTCCGGCGGTTCTGGGCTCGTCGCCCGGACTCGGCCTGGCGCCACCTGCTGCTGGGGCGTCTGTACGGCTACCTCGGGCACTCGCCGGTCGGCACGCCCGGCTTCGCCCGCGCCTTCTTCGCGCAGGGCATGGAGCACATCGACCGCCCGGTGTTCGCACATGCGCCACGCTGGGCCACCTCGCGGCGGGCGCTCGCCTTCCTGGCGCCGGAACTGCAGGCGCGCGCGATGGCATTCGACCCGCTCGCGTTCCAGGAGAGCCGGCTGCCGGAGGATGTGTCGCGATGGGCACCGCTGTCGCGTGACCAGTACGTCGAGGCCAAGTCGCTGATGGCGGGCTACCTGCTTTCCTCGCAGGGCGACCGGGTCGCGATGGCCAATTCGGTCGAGGGCCGGTTTCCGTTCCTCGACCATCGCGTCATCGAGTTCGGCAATCGCCTGCCGCCGCACTGGAAGCTGCGCGGCCTGACCGAGAAGCACATCCTGCGCAAGGCGCTGGCTCCATTGCTGCCGCGCGAGATCGCCAACCGCACCAAGCAACCCTACCGGGCGCCGGATGCAAGCAGCTTCTTCGACAACGGCCGGCCGGCCGACTATGTCGACGAACTGCTCTCTCCCGCGCGCATCCGCGACGCGGGCTGCTTCGATGCCGGCAAGGTCGGAATGTTGTTCGAAAAGTGCAGGCGCGGACGCGCCGTCGGCTTCGGCGACAACCAGGCCTTCGTCGGCATCCTGTCGACGATGCTGCTGCACGACACCTTCATCCGCCGTCGCGACACGGCGGCGCCAAGCTTGCGTGCCACTGGAACGGAGTGAGACATGACTGAAACCGCCGTCCGCGAAAAGATCCGCGGCCACATCATGGAAAACCTGATGTTCACCGACGACCCCGCGCGCCTGCCGGATGACGCGTCGCTGCTGGACATGGGCGTCATCGACTCCACCGGCGTGCTGGAGCTGGTGCTGCTGATGGAGGAGAACTTCTCGCTGCAGGTGCAGGACGCCGCGATCGTGCCGGACAACTTCGATTCGGTGGACCGCATGGTCTCGTTCGTGCTCCGCTCGAAACCGGCATGACCCTGCCAGACGCGTACGCAGCCCGGCTGCAGCGGCTGCGGCAGGACTGGCAGCCGATCCCGGACAAGCCCGAGGAAACCGCGGAAAACACTCTGCTTGCGCTGTGCTGGACCGCGGCCGGCTCGCCGCGCTCCGCCGTCGCTGCCGACGCATCCGCGATGCTGCCATCGTTGGATGCGGACGCGCAGCGCCGGCTGGATCATCTGATCGACAGCCGCATGGCCGGGGTACCGCTCGCCCACCTCACCGGCCGCCAGCACTTCCTCGGACTGGAACTGATGGCGGGGCCGGATGCGCTGATTCCGCGCGCGGAAACCGAGCTGCTGGGGCGCGCCGTGATCGGCCTGGCGCAGGAGATCGCCGCCACGCTTGCGGTCGATGTGTGCACCGGCTGCGGCAATCTTGCCCTCGCGTTGGCCCACCATGTCGACGGCGTCCAGGTGCACGGCGCCGACCTCAGCGTGCAATCGATCGAACTCGCGCGCCGCAACGCCGCGATGCTGGGCCTGGAGGGACGCACCGGGTTCCGCAGCGGCGACCTGCTCGCGCCTTTCGACGCACGGGAATTTGCGGGCAGCGTCGATCTCATCGTGTGCAATCCGCCATACATCAGCAGCGGCAAGGTCGCGGCGATGGCGCCGGAGATTTCAGCGCACGAGCCGCGGCTGGCCTTCGACGGCGGGACGCTGGGCGTGTCCATCCTCACCCGGCTCATGCACGAAGCGCCACGGTTCCTGCGCAGCGGCGGCTGGCTGGCGTTCGAGGTGGGCGCCGGACAGGGAGCTGCCATGGCGCGCAGGCTGCGCAACGATGCCGCCTGGGATGAGGTGCGCGAACACAGGGATGCCGGCGGCGTGGTGCGCGCGGTGCTGGCACGTCGCGGCAAGCTCGAGGAGGTGGTGGCGTGAGTGGACTGGACTGGAACGTTCTGGACATCGACTACGAAAGTGAGGCCGACCGCATCTGCGCAGGGCTGCGCGAAGCGGTGGCAACGCAGCTGCGCCGGCGCGGCCTGGTGGTGGCGATCTCCGGCGGCATCGACAGTTCGGTGTGCGCGGCGCTGGCGGTGCGTGCCCTGGGCGCGACCAAGGTGCATTGCCTGATCCTGCCCGAGCGCGATTCCGACCCCGACAGCGCCGCGCGTGCGGCGCTGCTGGCCGACTCCTTGAGCGTGCACGCCGAGACCTTCGACATCGCGCCGGCGCTCGAAGCCATCGGCGCCTACGCGGCGCGCGATGCCGCGGTGCGCACCGTGCTTCCGGAGTACGGCGACGACTGGAAAATGAAGCTGGCGATCGCCGGCGGCAGCGAGGGCGCGATCAACCGCTTCCGCCTGGTCGCGCGCTCGCCGGACGGCGCCCTGCACGAACGCGAGCTGCGCCTGCACGAGTACCTGACGATCGTGGCGGCGACCAGCTACAAGCAGCGCCTGCGCAAGACCATCGAGTACTTCCACGCCGACCGCCTGCACTACGCCGTGGTCGGCACGCCCAACCGGCTGGAGTACGACCAGGGTTTCTTCGTCAAGAATGGCGACGGGTCGGCCGACATCAAGCCGATCGCGCACCTGTACAAGACCCAGGTCTACGGCATGGCGCGCCACCTCGGGCTGCCAGAACGGCTGTGCAGCGCGCAGCCGACCACCGACACCTACAGCCTCGAGCAGGGCCAGGACGAGTTCTACTTCGCCCTGCCCTACCGGTCCATGGACCTCGCGCTGTGGGCGCTCGAACAAGGCCTCGATGCTGAAGTGTTGGCGCAGGCCATCGGCGTCACCCCGGCGCAGGCGGCGGCAGTCTACGAGGACATCGTCCGCAAGCGGCGCACCACACGCCCGCTGCACATGCGTCCTGTGCTGCTGGGCGAGGTCGCGGTCGGGACAGACATCGCATGAGCGCCGCCGCCGAAGGCAACGGTTACCGGGTCGAAGATGGCGACATCGCGCGCGAAGGCGACGCGGCCATCGCGGTGTGGCGCGCCAGCCTGGGCGGCAGCGAGGGGCGTGCGGCCAAGTTCGAATGGTTCTACCGTGCCGCTCCCGAGGGCGCCCAGCTGCAGGTCCTGCGCCCCGGGCCGGGCCAGGAGATCGTGGGAACCGCGGGCGTCGGCTGGCGCCGCATGCGCGCCGGCGAGCGCGCCCTGCGCGGCGGCCTGCTTGCGGACATGGCGGTGCTCGCGGGTCACCGCACGCTCGGCCCGGCCATGCAGCTGCAGCGCGCGGCCAGCGAACGCGCACTGGCGACGGGCGATCTGGTCTACGGGTTTCCCAATGCCAACGCCGTGCCGGTGGTGAGGCGGCTTGGCTACGTCCACATCGGCGACATGGTGCTCTATGTCCGCGCCCTGCGACACGCGCCCTACCTCGAGCGCAAGCTGCCCAGGCCGCTCGCACGCATGCTGGGCAGCGCCGTCGACGGCGCGTTTGCGATCCGCGACCTGCTGCGCAACGCGCATCGCGGCCGACTGCATGCGGACTGGAGCCGGACGCCGCACGACCTGCCGCATCCGCGCTGGTCACATCCAGGCATGCTCGAAGGCGTGCGCGACCGGGCGGTGCTCGAATGGCGTTTTGCCCACAGCCCGCTGGCGGTGTTCCGGTTCCTCTATCTTCGCCGCAGCGCCGAGGCGCCGCCCATCGCATGGTTTGCATGCCATCGCGACGGTGATGTGTTGCGCATCGCGGATTTCGGCTTCGAGCCCGGGGCGTCCGTGCCGCACTGCATCGCGCGGCTCGCCCAGGCCGCGGTCGCCGAGGGCTGCAGGTCGCTGGCCGTCGAATGCTGCCTGCCGGAGCAGGAACTCTCCGCGCTCCTGCGCAGCGGTTTCCGGGCGCGGCAGCGGCGTCCCATCTACGCGCGCTGGAAGGATGCAACGCAGGCCACGCCCGCGGTCCGGTTCACCGCGTTCGACGAAGACGAGTAGGCCAGGCACAAAGACGAACCGGGCGCGGCTTTCGCTCGCGCCCGGTTCGCCGGCATCGCATCAGCAGGTGGCGTGTTACCAGGAGAACTGCGTGCGCAGCGCGTACTGCCCGGTCTCGTCGCCGGTGAAGCCGTTGTCGCCCTGCGTGTAGTTGAACATGAAGCGCAGGTTGGGATTGACGTAGTAGTTCACGCCGAGGATCCAGCTGCTGACGTCCAGCGCCTGGATGTCCTTGTTCTCGATCGAGTCGTAGCGCGCGGTCAGCTCCCACAGGCCGCGGTCGTCGACAGCCGCCGAGCCGAACACGCCGGTGCCGCCCTTGTAAGGCTTGTGGCCGCCGTTGAGGTGCCAGCTGCCCTGCAGGTACCAGCTGGCAACGTCCTGGTCGGGGCCGATCGGCTGGCCGAAGCTGGCGTTGGCGTATTCGCCCTGGAAGAACATCGGGCCGAACGAACCGGCGGCCTCGAGGCCGTAGGCCGTCACTTCATCGCCGCTGGCACCACTGACCGTTGCGATGGTCTGCGACGGGCCACGGCGGCCGGCATAGTTGACCGAGGCGCGCAGGTCGGCCGAGCCTTTGTTGGCGTTCTCCTGGCTCACCCAGCCGCCGAAGTGCAGGGTGCTTTCCGCGGTGTTGATCGGCGCGAACGTCGCGCGGCCCGCGTAGCCCACACCCTCGTTGCGCGTGCCGCTGGCGCCACGCAGGTTGAAGGCGCTGAAGCCGGCGGTGTAGCTGTCGCCCGCGCGCAGGTAGCCCACGCCCTGCTGGAACTGACGGCCGTTGAACAGGCCGGTGGCCGACGCGAACGGACGCTCCATCATCAGGATCTCGTTGGAGCTGGTCAGCTCCTCCATCGAGCGGTACGGCTTGAAGTGGCCGATGGTGACCTTGCCGCCCAGCGCGGACTTGGCGATGTAGACGTCGCGGAAGCCTTCCAGGCCACCGCCGGCGCCGAAGTCGTTCTCCATCTTGTAGTCCCAGCCGTAGGCCTTGCCCTGCAGGGTCAGGCGCGCGCGGCGGAACTCGGTGGTGCCGGTGGTATCGGCCTGGTCGCGATCGAAGGCATAGGCATCGAAATGGATGCGGCCGCCGATCGAGGCTTCGAACTTCTTGTCCGGCGAGGTGATCTTGATCCCGCCCTTGGTGGAGACGACCGGATTGGTCGTCGACATCTTGTCCAGGTTTTCCTGGGTGGCGACGTTGATGTCCGACTGCGCGTCGGTGCGCGTCTCCAGCTCTTCGACCTTGGCTGCGAGCGCCATGATCTGGGCCTTGAGCTCGGATACTTCGCGGTCCTGCGCCGACTGCGCGGCGGCGGTGAAGCTGGTCGAGCCGAGCGCGGTGGCAAGCGCGGCAGCGAGGATCGTGTGACGCATGTGATGGATTCCCGATGGTGAGTAGGAAGGAGGGTGCAGGCGACAAGAAGGGCGCGACACTGCGTCCGGAAGCACTTGGGCGGCGATGCATGGCCGCCCTGGCGTGCACAGAATGGGGCGGTTTGATTACGGGAAAATGACAGGACGGATGTGGCCGGCAACCACTGCAAGAGCGCGGTTCCGTAGCGCTGTCATGCAACCGTCATCGCAACGGCATCGGGCTGTCATCTCGCAGTCGTGCAATGGCGTCCGCAGCGGGACTCCTCCCGCATTGACTCCAGGGACTCCATGCACGCCATCCTCAAGACCTCGATCGCCGCGCTCGGCCTGTCGGCGGCCCTTGCCGCTTCCTCCGCATACGCCAACGACGCCACCGGCGCCGGCGCCTCCTTCGTGTATCCGGCCATCTCGCGCTGGTCGGCCGACTACCAGCAGGCCACCGGCAAGCAGATCAACTACCAGTCGATCGGCTCGGGCGGCGGTATCGCCCAGATCAAGGCGGCGACGGTGGACTTCGGTTCGTCCGACGCGCCGCTCAAGCCCGACGACCTGGCCAAGTCCGGCCTGGCGCAGTTCCCGTCGGTGATCGGCGGTGTGGTGCCGATCGTCAACCTGCAGGGCGTGCAGGCCGGCGCGATGAAGCTCGACGGCAAGACGCTCGCCGACATCTTCCTCGGCAAGATCACCATGTGGAACGATCCGGCCATCGTCGCGCTCAATGGCGGCGTTCCGCTGCCGGAAGCCAAGATCACCGTCGTCCACCGCTCCGACGGTTCGGGCACCAGCTTCAACTTCACCAACTACCTGTCCAAGGTCAGCTCCGGCTGGAAGGATGCAGTGGGTGAAGGCACCGCTGTGAAGTGGCCGGTCGGCATCGGCGGCAAGGGCAACGAGGGCGTCGCCGCCTACGTCAAGCAGATCAAGGGCGGCATCGGCTATGTCGAGCTGTCCTACGCGCTGCAGAACAAGCTGGCGTTCTCGCGCCTCCAGAACGCCGCCGGAAATTTCGTGAACCCCAGCGAAGAGACCTTCTCGGCGGCCGCCGCCAGCGCCGACTGGGCCACGACCCGCGACTTCCACCTGGTGATGACCAATGCGCCCGGCGAGAACGCCTGGCCGATCACCGCCACCAACTTCATCCTGATGCGCAAGCAGCCCAAGAACGCGGAAAGCGCGAAGAACGCGCGCGAGTTCTTCCGCTGGGTCTACGCCAACGGCGACGACCAGGCGCGTGCGCTCGGCTACGTGCCGCTGCCCGACTCGCTGGTGCGCCAGGTCGAAACCTACTGGACCACCGCGCTCCCTTACTGATCCGCCCTCCCTCTCTCCCTCGGCGATCTTCTTTGCGGGCCTTCGGGCCCGCTTTTTTTTGTTCCTTCTCCCATTCAAGGGGAGTCGGCCGGGTGGGCGGGATCAGGCCTGCGGCCCGGAATCGCCCCGGGTCGGGGGTTGCTCCTCGGCTCGGTCAGCCATCCATGGCTGACTCGCCGCCGCAGCGCATCCATGCGCTGCTTTCCGCAACCCCCGCCCCGGAGCGACCACTGCCGAGTCACTGATGTGGCTTCGAGAAAGCTGGCCATCGAAGCATCGCAGCACCAGTCCCAGTGAGCCGTGCCCTGGCGACCGGGGATCGCGAAAAGCAAAACATGGATGTTTTGCGCGCGAGTCAGGACAGGATGTCCTGACCGAGCGGAAAGCGATTCCCGGTCGACAGGGCGCGGCGTCCAATCGAAGCCGCGCGGACTCCCAGCAACCGTGTCCAGCTTCTCCCTTGGCTTGGAGAAGAGTCTTTTTTTGCCCGCTCCCGCGTCCGCCCCGTGCAGGAGCGGCTTCCTACAAATTCTGCGAACCGCGAAATACAGCCGTTTCCACGCTCCCCTGTCGCGGCGTCATACGCCTGTAACAAAAACATCATTTCATAGTGGCATCCCGTCCGCGCAGCACCGGACACAACGGAGTCGCCCATGAAATCCCCCATCGCGCGCCTGAGCCTGCTGGCGCTGTCGACCGCCCTGTTCGCCACCGCCTGCTCGTCCGACAGCCCCGCTCCCGGCCAGGCACCTTCGGCCGAAGCCTCGGCCGCGGCGGCCTCCGGCGAGCGCGTGAGCACCGAGATCTCCGGCGCCGGCGCGTCGTTCATCTTTCCGCTGGTGTCGAAGTGGTCGGCCGACTACAACGCCGCCACCGGCGCCAAGGTCAACTACCAGTCGATCGGATCGGGCGGTGGCATCGCCCAGATCAAGGCCGGAACCGTCGATTTCGGCTCCAGCGACAAGCCGCTGTCGAGCGAGGAACTGGCGCAGGCCGGCCTCGGCCAGTTCCCGTCCGCGATCGGTGGCGTCGTGCCCGTCGTCAACCTCGAAGGCCTGCAGCCCGGACAGCTGAAGCTGACCGGCGCCGTGCTCGCCGACATCTTCCTCGGCAAGATCACCACCTGGAACGACCCGGCGATCGCCGCGCTCAACGCCGGCACCACGCTGCCGGACGGCAAGATCAGCATCGTCCATCGCTCTGACGGCTCGGGCACCACGTTCAATTTCTCCAACTACCTGTCCAAGCTCAGCCCCGACTGGAAGGCGAAGGTCGGCGAAGGCACTTCGCTGCAATGGCCGACCGGCGTGGGCGGCAAGGGCAACGAGGGCGTGGCCTCCTACGTGCAGCAGATCAAGGGCTCGATCGGCTACGTCGAACTGGCCTACGCGCTGCAGAACGGCATGCCGTATGCGTCGCTGCAGAACGCGGCCGGCAACTTCGTGCAGCCCAGCGAGGAGAGCTTCGCCGCTGCGGCGGCGACCGCAGACTGGGCCAGCGCCAGCGACTTCAACCTGGTCATCACCAACGCACCGGGCGCGGACGCCTGGCCGATCACCGCGACCAACTTCATGCTGATGCACAAGCAGCCGAAGGATGCGTCGCGCAGCAGGGCGGCGCTGGAGTTCTTCAAGTGGGCGTTCGAGAACGGCCAGGCGCAGGCCAGCGAACTGCACTACGTACCGCTGCCGGCGGAGCTGGTGCAGCAGATCGAGACCTACTGGGCTGCGGAGTTCAAATGACGATCGGCCCCGCGCGCAACGCGCGGGGATGACGCCTCCTCCAATCCGGAAACCCAATGAGCGCCATCCCACTCCCCGCTTCGACCGGCAGCACCCGCGACGTTCGCGACGCGCGCAACGACCGCATGTTCCGATGGGTGCTCACCGCCACCGTGGTGTTCGTCTTGCTCGCGCTCGCCGGCGCCGCGCTGGCGATGCTCTGGGGCGGCCGCGACGCGCTCGCTACGCAGGGCTGGAGTTTCTTCTACTCGGCCGAATGGAATCCGGTCGAGAACCGCTACGGCGCGCTGGTGCCGATCTACGGCACCATCGTCACCGCCATCATCGCCATGATCATCGCGGTGCCGGTGAGTTTCGGCATCGCCTTCTTCCTCACCGAAGTGGCGCCGCGCTGGCTGCGCGGGCCGGTCGGAACCGCCATCGAGCTGCTCGCGGGCATCCCCTCGATCATCTACGGCATGTGGGGCCTGTTCGTGCTGGTGCCGGTGATGACCGAGTACGTCACCCCGTGGCTCAATGACCACCTCGGCACGATCCCGGGCGTGGGCGTGCTGTTCCGCGGCCCGCCGCTGGGCATCGGCATGCTCACCGCCGGCTTCGTGCTGGCGATCATGGTGATTCCGTTCATCTCCTCGGTGATGCGCGAGGTGTTCCTCACCGTGCCAACTCGGCTGAAGGAATCGGCCTACGCGCTGGGCTCGACCAAGTGGGAAGTGAGCTGGGACATCGTCCTGCCGTATACCCGCTCGGCGGTGATCGGTGGCATCTTCCTGGGTCTGGGTCGCGCACTGGGCGAGACCATGGCGGTGGCCTTCGTGGTCGGCAACTCGGTGCGGCTGTCGGCCTCGCTGCTCGATCCGGGCACCACCATCGCGGCGCTGATCGCCAACGACTTCGGCGAGGCCACCGAGACCTATCGCTCGGCGCTGCTGCTGCTGGGCTTCGTGCTGTTCGTCGTGACCTTCGTGGTGCTGGCGATCGCCCGCTTCATGCTGATGCAGCTCTCGCGCAAGGAGGGCAACTGATGTCCGCCGTCACCGCCCGTGAACTCGCGGTCGCCGACCGCCTCTACGCGCGACGCCGCCTTGGCAATGCGCTCGCCATCGTGCTTGCCGTGCTGGCCGCGGCATTCGGCCTGTTCTTCCTGGGCTGGATCCTGTGGACCCTGTTCAGCAAGGCGGTCGGCGGCCTCAACTGGGCGCTGTTCACCCAGATGACCCCGCCGCCGATGCAGGAGGGCGGACTGCTCAACGCCTTCTTCGGCAGCGCGGTGATGTGCGCCATGGCGATCGGCATCGGCACGCCGCTGGGCGTCGCCGCCGGCACCTGGCTCGCCGAGTACGGCAAGGCGCGCAAGATCGGGACCGTCGTGCGTTTCGTCAACGACATCCTGCTGTCCGCGCCGTCCATCGTGCTCGGGCTGTTCGTGTACACCCTGATCGTGATGCAGACCGGCGGCCGTTTCTCTGCGCTGGCCGGTGCGATCGCGCTGGCCTTCATCGTCCTGCCGGTGGTGGTGCGCACCACCGACGAGATGCTGCAACTGGTACCCGTGCAGATGCGCGAGGCGGCGCTGTCGCTGGGCGTTCCGCAGTGGAAGGTGATCGTGCAGGTGCTGTACCGCAGCGCCTCGGCCGGCATCATCACCGGCATCCTGCTGTCGCTGGCCCGTATCTCGGGCGAAACCGCGCCGCTGCTGTTCACCGCCTTCGGCAACCAGTACTGGAACTCCAACGTGCTGCAGCCGATGGCGAGCGTGCCGGTGGTGATGTACCAGTACGCCGGCAGCCCGTATGAATCCTGGCAGCAGCTTGCCTGGTCCGGCGCCTTCGTGCTGACCGCATTCGTCCTGCTGATCAGCCTGTCTGCGCGCGCCCTGCTGCTGCGCAACAGGATTTCCCATGACTGACCTTTCCCTGGACCCGTCCATGAACGATCTCGCCACCGCCGCGTCCCCGCAACGCATCAAGCTCGCGGCGCACCAGCGCGGCGCGCTGGCGCCGATGCCGACCAAGGTCTCGGTCAAGGGCCTGGATTTCCACTACGACAAGTTCCACGCGCTGAAGGACGTGAGCCTCGACATTCCCGAGAAACGCGTGACCGCGCTGATCGGCCCGTCGGGCTGCGGCAAGTCGACCCTGCTGCGCATCTTCAACCGCATCTACTCGCTGTATCCCAAGCAGGTCGCCAGCGGCCAGATCCTGCTGGACGGCGAGAACATCCTCTCGCCGAAGTACCCGATGAACCGGCTGCGCTCGAAGGTCGGCATGGTGTTCCAGAAGCCGGTGCCGTTCCCGATGACGATCTATGAGAACGTCGCTTACGCCATCCGCCACCACGAGAAGCTGTCGAAGACGCAGCTCGACGAACGCGTCGAGCACGCGCTGCACCAGGGTGCGCTGTGGGGCGAGGTCAAGGACAAGCTCGGGCAGTCGGCGCTGGGCCTGTCCGGCGGCCAGCAGCAGCGCCTGTGCATCGCGCGCGCGGTGGCGCTGCGCCCGGACGTGCTGCTGCTCGACGAGCCGACCTCGGCGCTGGACCCGATCTCGACCAGCCGCATCGAGCAGTTGATCGAAGAGCTCAAGCTGGACTACACCATCGTCATCGTCACCCACAACATGCAGCAGGCCGCGCGCGTGTCCGACTTCACCGCCTTCATGTACCTGGGCGACCTGATCGAGCACGACGCCACCGAGACGATTTTCTCCAACCCCTCCAAGCGGCAGACCGAGGACTACATCACCGGGCGCTTCGGGTGACACAGCCCGCTTGCGCGGCACTGCCGGACGCCCGGCCATGATGGCCGGGAAGGACGATCCGAAGCCCACGTTGCCGTACCACGTACGGCTGCGTCCACACCGCCCACCATTGGAACCGTGACCGTCATGAGCACCCAACCCCACGACCACATCGTCAAGAGCTACGACGAAGAACGCCAGCGCCTGCTCGGCGAGATCCTGCGCATGGGCGAAATGTCCGTCGCACAACTGGAGGCGGCGCTCGATGTCGTCGAGCGTCGCGACGACAAGGCCGCCGCGCGCATCGTCGCCAACGACGAGGCGATCGACCTGCTCGAGCAGGAGATCAGCCAGGACGTCATGCGGTTGGCGCTGCGCGGCCCGATGGCACGTGACCTGCGGGAAATCCTGGCTGCGCTGCGCATCGCTTCGGACATCGAGCGCATTGGCGATTACGCGGCCAACGTGGCCAAGCGTTCCACCGCCCTCAACGCCGCGCCGCCGCTGCCGCATACGCGCGGCCTGAACGTGCTGGGCCAGCGCGTGGTGCGCCAGATGCGCGACGTGCTGGCCGCCTTCGTCGCCAACGATGCCGAGGCCGCGCAGCGCGTGCGCGCGCAGGATGCCGAGGTCGACCTCCTGCATACCGGCCTGTTCCGCGAACTGCTGACCTACATGATGGAGGACGCGCGCGCCATCACGCCCTGCACCCATCTGCTGTTCATGGCCAAGAACCTCGAGCGCGTGGGCGACCACGCCACCAACATCGCCGAGAACATCTGGTTCCTGGTGCATGGCGACGACGCGCTGCCGCCGCGCGAGAAGCGCGACGACACCAGCATCGCGACCTGAGTGCTGCGCTGCGTCAAGGGCGCTGGACACGCCGTGCACATCGCTGCGGCAGCTCCCTGCCGCAGGCGGGAACGCGAGCCTGGGGAGGCGTCGGGCTAACCCGCGCTTAATGCGGCTGCGCACACACTCCCGGACCGGAGATGGCGGGACCTGGCAACCGGGTGACCCGTGCCGCCATGCGGCACGGGCTTCAGATCGAGCCGATGCGACGGATCCGCCCCTCCCGACTCCCGCCATCCGCATGGCGGGTGCATCCGTCCAAAGAGGAGCTCCACCATGACGCAGTCCAGCAAGAAACCGACCCTGGTCAGCCTCGGCACCGCCCTCGCCGGCGGCCTGTTGCTGTCGGGCTCAAGCTTTGCGATCACCCCCCTCGCGCAGGGCTACATGGTGGGCGCGCAGGAAGCGGCCACCGCCACCAGTGAACAGCAGGCCGCCCGCAGCGGCGACAAGGCGAAGGCCGAGGGCAAGTGCGGCGAAGGCAAGTGCGGCATCGACAAGGTCGACACCGACAAGGACGGCAAGGTCTCGCGCGCCGAATTCGCTGCCGTCCATCCGGACGAGGCCGCGAAGTTCGCCGCCATGGACGCCAACGCCGACGGCTTCGTCGACCAGGCCGAACACGAGGCCCACAAGGCCGGCAGCAAGGCCGGCATGGAAGGCAAGTGCGGCGAGGGCAAGTGCGGCGGCATGGCCTGATCGCCTGATCCGCGTAGCCATGCACGCGCTGCCGCCACCGCTGGCCGACGCCAGCGCGGGCCTGGGCCTGCGGCGCGGATTGCTGTCCGCGCTGCAGGCTGCCGAGCCTGGCGCATTCGATTTCCTCGAGTGCGCACCGGAGAACTGGATCGGCGTCGGTGGCCGGCTTGGCGCCGCTTTCGAAGCCCTGGCGGAACGGCATCCCGTCACCTGCCACGGCCTGTCCCTGTCGCTGGGCGGGCCGGCGCCTCTGGACGAGACCTTCGTCGCCCGCGTCGGGCGCTTCCTCGAGCGTCATCGCGTCCCGCTCTACAGCGAACACCTGAGCTGGTGCAGCGACGACGGCCAGCTCTACGACCTGCTGCCGCTGCCGTTCACCGAAGAGGCCGTCGAGCACGTGTCCGCCCGGATCCGCCGCGTGCAGGACATCCTCGGGCGCAGGATCGCCATCGAGAACGTGAGCTACTACGCGGCATTGCCGCCCGCGCAGTCGCAGGCGCTGGACGAAGCCGGCTTCATAGAGGCGGTGCTCGAACGCGCCGACTGCGACCTGCTGCTCGACGTCAACAACATCCACGTCAACGCGGTCAACCACGGCTACGACCCGCTCGGCTACCTGCGGCGCATGCCGACGGCGCGGATCGCCTGCTACCACGTCGCCGGCCATCATGACGAGGCCGCCGACCTGAAGGTCGACACCCACGGGGCCGCGGTCATCCCGGACGTGTGGGCCCTGCTGGCCGAAGCCTATCGCGTGCACGGCGTCCGCCCGACTCTGCTCGAGCGCGACTTCAACTTCCCGCCGTTCGGCGAACTGCTGGACGAGGTCGCTGCCATCCGCAGGCTCCAGTACGGCGCTGCCACGCTCGCAGCGGTGCCTGCGCATGGCTGAGGCGCCGGTCGCGCTGCGCGAGCAGCAGTTCGCGCTGTCGCGCCATTTGCGGGATCCGCAGACAGCGCCCGCGCCCGCCGGCATCGAGGAGCGGCGACTCGCGGTCTATCGCGACCTGCTCTACAACAACCTGCAGTCCCTGCTTGCAGGCAACTTCCCGGTGATCCGCGCGACCCTGCCCGATCCGGACTGGCACGCCCTGGTGCGCGCCTTCTACGCCGGCCATCGCTGTCAGACACCGCTGTTCACCGAGATCGGGCGCGAGTTCGTGCGCTGGCTCGA
This sequence comes from Luteimonas sp. A482, assembly GCF_054072655.1. Taxonomy (NCBI): domain Bacteria; kingdom Pseudomonadati; phylum Pseudomonadota; class Gammaproteobacteria; order Lysobacterales; family Lysobacteraceae; genus Luteimonas; species Luteimonas sp. A482. The sequence goes on along the minus strand of NZ_JBSVRO010000001.1, from coordinate 1,163,095 downwards.
CGCCCGGGAGTCCGATACCCCTGCGCTGCCGCCCTGGCTTGCGGAGCTGGCGCACTACGAATGGGTGGAGCTGGCGCTGCAGATTTCGGATGCCGAACCCGGCGCCGACGTGGTCGCGGTCCAGGCCGGGCAACTCGACGCGATGCAGGCACTGCTCGACGGCGTGCCCGTGGGTTCGCCGCAGGCCTGGGCACTGGCCTATCGCTGGCCCGTGCACCGGATCAGCCCGGGTCAGCGCCCGACCGCTGCGCCCGAGCAGCCGACCCTGCTGCTGGTGCATCGCGATGCCGAAGGCGAAGTGTCCTTCGCCGAACTGTCGCCGCTGGCATTCCGCCTGCTGGAGCTGCTGTCACAAGGCGACCGCTGCGGCCACGACTGCCTGCTGGCCCTCGCGACCGAAGCCGGCGCCGACCCGGAAACGTTCCTCGCCGAGGGCGGCGCCATGCTGCTGCAGATGCTGGCCGCAGGCACGATCTGCGGCATCCGCGAGACCTGACCCGGATCCCTTCCGCACTTGCCGGCCGCCACCAGTGCCGGCAGCCGCCGCCGCATGCCCGATCCGTCATCCCGGCGAAAGCCGGGATCCATTTTGATCTAGCTCCCGGGATAGCCACCGCCTGACAGCCTGCGGGCCGCCAAAGCCTGCAGCCCATCCATCAATGCACAAGCCTTGTCGCATTCCGGCCTGACCAGCCGCTCTGCTAGGCTTCGTGCATGGATCAAGCCACTACGCCCGCGCCCCCCGTCAGCCTGCTCACCCGCCGCTTCCGCGGCTACCTGCCCGTGGTCGTGGACGTGGAAACCGGCGGCTTCGATTGGAATCGCCACGCTCTGCTCGAGATCGCCGCCGTGCCGATCGACGTCGACGACAGCGGCGCGCTTGTGCTCGGCGAATCGGTCAGCACCCACGTCGAGCCCGCACCGGGAACCGACATCGACCCGCAGTCGCTGGAGGTCACCGGCATCGACCTCGACCACCCTTTCCGCTTCGCCAAGCCCGAGCGCGAGGCGCTGGACCACGTGTTCGCGACCGTGCGTGCGGCGGTGAAGAAGCACGGCTGCCAGCGCGCGATCCTGGTCGGGCACAACGCCCACTTCGACCTGAACTTCCTCAATGCCACGGTGGCGCGCACGGGCCACAAGCGCAATCCGTTCCATCCCTTCAGCGTGTTCGACACGGTCACCCTTGCCGGCCTGGCGTACGGCCAGACCGTACTCGCGCGCGCGGTGCAGGCAGCGGGTTTCGACTGGAGCAGCGAGGACGCGCACTCGGCGCTGTATGACGCGGAGCAGACCGCGAAGCTGTTCTGCAAGATCGTCAACGCCTGGCCGTCGCCGCAGCGCAGCTGAGCCGCTGACGCTCGCGCACCCACGCCGCAAGCGTCGACCTGGGCTGCACATCGCCTGTGATCCACTCGTGTACATCCGCACGAGAGGAGACCGCACGATGCAGATTACCCGCGCCAAGGCCAGCCAGCTGCTCAACCAGAAGGAAATGGCGCTTTACGACGAGAGCCGGGTCAACGGCCTGCGCCAGCTTGACGGCAAGGCGATCTCGACCCGCATCACCCGCGCCCGCGCGTCGCGCGACCGGGCGCGGGACCTGGTGCGCCGACAGAAACTGTCCTCCCGCGCCGACACCGGCAGCAAGCGCGGCGCCAGCGGCGCCGCCAACCAGCGCAGCAAGGACAAGGCCGAGCTGATGGCCGACATCCTCGCGCGCTTCGAGGCGGGGCTGCGAGATGCGGATGGGGAGGCCGGCACGAAGTCCCGCCGCGCGACCTCGACGGCCACGAAGAAGACGGCCGCGCCTGCGAAGAAGGCTGCGAAGACAACCGGCGCGAAGGCCGCCGGGAAGGTCGCCAAGTCCCCGAAGAAGGTTGCAACCAAGGCCGCAAAAAAGACCGCGACGAAGAAGGCTGAGACGGGAATCGGAAAGAAGACCGCGTCGAAGAAGGCTGCGACGGGAATCGGGAAGAAGACGGCGACCATGAAGGCGGCGGCAACTACCCCGAAAAAGCGGGCTGCGAACAAGACCGCAACCGGCGCCGCAAGTACCGCTGCCGCGAAGGGCAGCCGCACGACGCCAGGTATCGCGTCAGGCAAGGCGGGCGCGTCCCGCAGCCGTCCGCGCAAACGCGGGATCACGCCCGAGCAGGCGCTGGCGCAGACCCAGGCGCTGCTGGAAGCCAAGCAGGCGCGCGACCAGGAGCCCAAGCCCTGGGCCGACGGCGTCGAAGGCGGCGTCGATTCCGGCACGCCGGGCTACCAGTCGGACAGCGCCGCAGGCCGGGCCAAGCGGCTGCATGCCGGCGAGGTCCGTCTGCCGGCGATCCAGGGCAGCGTCAGCACCCGCGACCGCATCAATCAGGGCAAGCGGGACAATCGCGGCAACGACGATTGAGTCGCATCACGACAACCGCAACCTAGGCCGGCGTTGCCAGCTTCAAGCCGATGATCCCGAGGACGATCAGCCCCAGGCTGATCAGGCGCCCCGGGTTCGCCGGCTCGCCCAGCAGCACCATCCCGAGGATTGCCGTGCCGACGGCGCCCACGCCCACCCACACCGCATACGCGGTACCGACCGGCAGCGACTTCATCGCCACGCCCAGCAGCGCCATGCTGACCACCATGGCCGTCACGGTGCCAAGCGTTGGCCACAGGCGGGTGAAGCCCTCGGTGTACTTGAGTCCGATCGCCCAGCCGATCTCGAAAATACTGGCCAGCAGAAGAATGATCCAGGGCATTTCGCAGACCTCCATCATCGATGGGGTCGTCCCCGAAACCGGCAAACGCGCGGGGTCGTCCCCGCGCAGCGGTATCGTCGCACGCCTACCGCTGCGCGACAGGTGACCCGCCCCGGTGGCTCAGTGCCGGTCCGGCGCGCGCAGCAGGCGATAGGCGTTCAGCCCCACCCATGCCACCAGCAGGAAGAACAGCGGCGCGTTGAAGCGCTCCACCGCCACGGGCAGCAGCGCGACGGCACCGAGAAGGCCGAGCGCGGCACGAAGCCGTCCGCGGCCGTCGGCGAGTGGCGAGAACAGGTGCAGGAACAGCGCCAGCAGCATCAGCGCCGCACCGACGAAGCCAAGCCAGTCCTGCCACAGCAGCGCCGCCATCATCGCCATTCCTCCCTTCGTTCAACCGGTGCGCTGTTCAGCCGGTGCGCTGGCGGACCGCTTCGAACAGGGTCACGCCGGCCGCCACCGAGACGTTGAGACTCTCCACGCCCGGCGAAGTTTCAAGGCCCGGCATCGGGATCGACACCAGCTGGTCGCAGTGTTCGCGCGTGAGCCGGCGCAGGCCATCTGCTTCGCCACCCAGCACCAGCGCGACGTTGCCGGTCAAATCGAGCGCGTACAGCGAGGCCTGCGTCTGGCCCACCAGGCCGTAGGTCCACACGCCCTGCTTCTGCAGCTCGGCCAGCGTGCGCGACAGGTTGGTCACGCGCACCACCGGGATGCTGTCGGCGGCACCGGCCGAGGTCTTGCGCACGGTCGCGTTGACCTGCACCGCCTTGTCCTTGGGAATGACCACGGCGGTCACGCCCGCGGCGGCCGCGCTGCGCAGGCAAGCGCCCAGGTTGTGCGGGTCCTGCACGCCGTCGAGCACCAGCAGCAGCGCGCGCCCCTGCGCCTGTTCGACCAGCTCGGTCAGGTCATGCTCGTCCCAGGTCTTCGCTGCCGCGTAGCGCGCAGCCACGCCCTGGTGGCGAACGCCGCCGGCCACGCCGTCCAGCGCCTGCTGCGCCACGCGGCGCACGTCGATCTCGCGGCGGCGCGCGGACGATTCGATCTCGGTCAGGCGCGGGTTCTTGGCGCCGGCCTCGATCAGCACCTCGCGCACGTGCTCGGCGTCGTGCTCGACCGCCGAGGCGACCGCGTTGATGCCGACGATCCACTGGTTCTGTTTGGACATGCGGGGAGACGTGGGATTCTGGATGGATCCGCAAAGCGGAAACCGGGGCGAGGATTGTACGGACCCGCCCCGGATCTTCTCAGTACTTCTGCTTCTTCTTCTTCGCCGGCTGTCCGCGCGGCGCCGGCGGCTTCACCCCGCGCTCCCCGGCGAGGCGGAAGTCGATCTTGCGCTCCTCCAGGCTGGCCTTGAGCACGATGATGCGCACGCGGTCGCCGAGCCGGAACTCGCGGCCGGCGCGCTCGCCGGTCAGGGTCTTGCGCACCGGGTCGAAGTGGTAGAAATCGCTGGGCAGCTGGGTCACGTGGACCAGGCCGTTGACCTTGGACTGGTCGAGTTCGACGAACAGGCCAAAGCTGGTCACGCCGCTGATGGTGCCGTCGAACTCGGAGCCCACATGCTGCTCCATCCACGCGGCGCGGTAGCGCTCGTCCACCTCGCGCTCGGCTTCCTCGGCCCGGCGCGCGCGCTCGGAGCACTGCAGCGCCAGCGACGCCATCTCGCTCGGGCTATGGAAGACCTCGCGGCGACCACCTGCCAGCACATGCTTGATCGCGCGGTGCACCAGCAGGTCGGGATAGCGCCGGATCGGCGATGTGAAATGCGCATAGGCCTGCAGTGCCAGGCCGAAGTGGCCGAGGTTGTCTGGCGAGTACACCGCCTGGCTCTGGCTGCGCAGGACCACGGACTCGAGCAGGGTCGCGTCCGCCCGTTCGCGCACCTTGGTCAGCAGGTTGGCGAAGTCCTTCGGCTGCAGACGGCCCCAGGCGGGCATGCGCAGGGCGAATTCCTTGAGGAATTCGAGCAGGTCGGTGTACTTGGACTCCGGCGGCTTGTCGTGGATGCGGTACGGCGCGGGAATCTTCGCCTCGAGCAGGAACTTCGCGGCCTCGACGTTGGCCGCGATCATGCACTCCTCGATCAGCTTGTGCGCGTCGTTGCGCTGGATCATCCCCGCCTGCACCACCTCGCCGCGATTGTCGAGCACGAAGCGCACTTCGGACGATTCGAACTCGATCGCGCCGCGCTTCGCGCGCGCCTTGGCCAGTACCTTGTACAGCTGGTGCAGCCGCTCGACCTGCGGCAGCTGCGAGCCCACCTGCTGGCGCGCGTCGGCATCGTCCTCGCCCACCGCGTTCCAGACCTGGGTGTAGGTCAGCCGCGCGTGCGAGCGCATCACGGCCTCGTAGAACTTCGACTCCGACACCTCGCCGTCGCGGTCGACCTGCATGTCGCAGACGAAGCACAGGCGGTCGACATTCGGCTTAAGCGAGCAGATGCCGTTGGACAGCGTCTCGGGCAGCATCGGCACGACGAAGCCGGGGAAGTACACGCTGGTCGCGCGCAGCTGCGCCTCGTCGTCCAGCGGCTGGCCCGGACGCACGTAGCTCGACACGTCGGCGATCGCGACCACCAGCCGGAAGCCACGCGCATTGGGTTCGCAGTAGACCGCGTCGTCGAAATCCTTGGCATCCTCACCGTCGATGGTCACCAGCGGCGTGGAGCGCAGGTCGACGCGCCCGGCGGCGGCGGCGGCATCGACTTCCAGCGGCACCGCAGAAGCTTCGTCCAGCACTGCGGGCGGGAACTCGTGCGGCAGGTCGTGGCCGTGGATCGCGGTCTCGACCACCAGCGACGGGGTCAGCGCGTCGCCCAGCACCGCCAGTACCTTGCCGATCGGCGGACGCCGCTCCTCGGCCGGCGCGGTGATCTCGCACACCACCAGTTGCCCGTGCTGCGCCAGCAGGCCCGCGCTGGACGGGATCTGGATGTTGCGCTGGATGCGGCGGTCGTCCGGCACCACGAAGCTGATGCCCGAATCGACGGTGAAGCGCCCGATCAGGCGCTTGACCCGGCGCTCGAGCACTTCGACGATCACGCCCTCGCGGCGACCGCGGCGGTCCAGGCCGGTGACGCTGGCCATCGCGCGGTCTCCGTGCATGACCTTGCGCATTTCCGCCGGCGGCAGGAACAGATCGTCGCCGACGCCTGTGTCCGGGCGCAGGAAGCCGAAGCCGTCGGGGTTGGCGATGATGGTGCCGGCGATCAGGTCCAGCGTGCCCGCAGGCACGTAGCCGCCGCGCCGGTTCTGCAGCAGCTGACCGTCGCGCACCATGGCGCCCAGGCGCTTGCCCAGCGCACTGGCGCGGTCGGGCGCGGTGAGCTCCAGCCGTTCCGCCAGCATTTCCATGGTCAGCGGGCCGTCGGCCTCGTCCAGCTGCTGCAGGATCGCCTCGCGGCTGGCGATGGGTTCGGCATAGCGTTCCGCTTCGCGGCCCGCGTGCGGGTCGACGAAACGCGCGCCCCGACGGGCCGCTGGCCGCGCTTCGCCCCTGGGCGCAGGCGGAGCCGGAGGCAGCCAGCCCGGCGCCTTCGGCTTGCCGCGACCACCGCGCTTGGGTTGCGGGCCCTGGCCCGATGCGGAGCCGTCGCCCCGTCCTGTACTGCGGCCGGCGCCGCCCTTGCCTGGAGTCTTCGTCATCGGCGGCATGGTACACGGGCCGACGTGTCTGCCCGAGCAAAACCCGTTGACTTTGGCCCCGCCGCGCCGCAACATACGCGGCCACCTGCCCAGGTGGCGGAATTGGTAGACGCACTAGTTTCAGGTACTAGCGGGTAAAACCGTGGAGGTTCGAGTCCTCTCCTGGGCACCAAGATGGTCGGTCGGCAAGCAGCATCGCCAGCCGCACGAAAACCCCGCCAGGTGCGGGGTTTTTTGTGCCCGGAATCCGGACGCGCACCCGGCACGCCTTCGTGGACGCATCCTGAGACCGGCACAGTGAAGGCCGCGCGCAGCAACCGTTAGCTCGGCGTGGAGTGTTCATGCGCTGCGTTGCGGGCTGCCCGCAGTCACCGGGCCAGATCCGGCGCTCGCGCACATCAGCCTTGATCCGAAAGCGATGCTCCCCAGGCGGAGCGATACCTGCGGTACGCCTGCGCAAGCGGCTCGGGCAGCGCATCGTCCACGCGCAGGCCCAGCGCCGGCCATGCGTCCAGCACATCGACGATGCCCTGCCACAGGGCGGTCTGCGGCAGGGCATCGGACGGCAGGTCGCGCAAGCACTGCTCGCCCCACTCGAACAGGAGCGGGCGCTCCTCCTGCAGCCGCCGTCTCCACCAGGCTCCGGCGGGCTGATGCACGCGATGACCGAGCTGCAGGTCGCGCTCGGCCTCTTCGCGCAGGAGCGCGGAGGCACCCCGGTACCACTCGGTGTGCCCGCCGGCGCGCAGCGGCACCGTCAGTGGCTGGGGAGCATTCCATGAACGCAGCTGGCGATGCAGCCCGGTTTCGCGGCGCTGCGCCTCGGCCACGCTGTCGAAACCAACCAGGCTGCTGCGCTCGAGGTCAAAGCATTCGTAATAGCGCGGCGCAAACGCACGCACCCGCGCCAGCGGATCGACCGAAATGCCGAGCTTGACGAGGTCCTCGTTCAGCAGCGGGAGAATGTAGAGGTGGCAGGCCGGCATGGCTGGATGGGGCACGTGAAACGCGCAGCATGCGCGCGGACGGTCGCAGCGGTTGCGAAGGCGCGCCGAATCTACGCAGACGGGGACCCGGATCGAACGCCGGTCGAGGTCCGGCCTGCGCAGTTGCGCCCCGCGCCCGGCGGCTCCGCATCGGGACCGATCCGACCGGAATGAGGCGCCCTGCCCCATGCGCGGATGAGCTGCGGGGCGTGAAGGTCGGGCCCCGCATTTTTTCACTCCGCCTTCGTCCCGTCGTTCTTAGAGTCGGCGTTCCCCCCACACCACCCGCGAGGCACGCAACAATGGCAATCAAGACCATCGAGGAACTTTTCATCCACGACCTCTCGGACACCTACAGCGCCGAGAAGCAGATGAGCAAGGCGCTTCCGCGCCTGGCCAAGGCGGCCGACGCCGCTGAGCTGACCGCTGCATTCGAGCTGCACCTGGAAGAGACGCAGGGCCAGATCGAACGCATCGACAAGGTGGTCGAGCTGCTGGGCATCAAGCTCAAGCGCATCAAGTGCGCGGCGATGGAAGGCCTGGTCGAGGAAAGCAAGGAAATCATCGAAGAGATCGAAGCCGGTCCACTGCGCGATGCGGCCCTCATCGGCGGTGCGCAGAAGGTCGAGCACTACGAGATCGCCGCGTACGGCACGCTGTGCGCGCTGGCCAAGCAGCTGGGCTACCGCGACGCGCTTCCCCTGCTCAAGCAGACGCTTGAGGAAGAGAAGGCGACCGACGACAAGCTCACCATGCTGGCCGAGGGCGGCGGCAACCAGCGTGCGGCCAGGGCGGCCTGATCCTGGCCTGAAAAACCAACGTTCCACGAAGACGCTCCGGGTACGCACCCGGAGCGTTTTTCTTTGGCGCGGATATGCGCGGCACGACGCAGGTGCCAGGCGCAACTGCCTATCGGGTCAAGACTCAGTCCCAGCGCAGGCTGCAATGCATCGCCATGGTCTCGCCTGGCTGCAGGACGTGGTCAGGCACGAGGTTGAATGCATCCGGCGGCGCGGTTTGCGGCTCGACGCAGGTGGCGTGCGCGGTGGCGTCGTAGACCACCCAGTCCCGGCACGCGGAGGACACCACCAGACGCTGCCCGCCGCGGTGCAGGACCACATCCTGGCTGTTGACGAAGCAATCGTCCCAGGGGCCGGGCTGCACCGCACCGGTGGGCAGTACCGCGACGCCCTCACCGTCACGCGGATACATCGCCTCGGGGTGGAACTCCAGCCGCTCGGGCTTGCGGAACCAGGGGTGCCAGCCCAGGGACGCTGGCATCGACTGGTCGACGGCGGTGACCGACAGCGCCAGCAGCAGCTGTCGCCCATCGATCGCGACCCTCTGGCCGGCAACGCCCCCGAATGGCCAGCGCGCATCGGACGGCAGCGACAGTTCCATCTCCACGTGCGAGCTCGACTGCGTCGTCACCTGCCAGGGCAGGACGAAGCCCAGCCCGTGGATGGCGTGCTCGCCGAGGTTGGCCGGCAGCACGTGGCGCCGGCCTTCGAACTCGAAGCGGCCACGCCGCACGCGCCCACACCACGGCACCATCGGATAGCAGCCCCAGGCGATGGCGGCATCGCTGCCGTGTTCGCCATGCGAGACCAGTTGTTCAACACCGTCGCAGCGGATCTGCGCGATACGCCCGCCGGCCTGCGGCGCGATGTCCACCGACAGCGCGCCATCGCCGATCGTCAGCAACGGCCCCGGCGGCAGCGGCGCGAGCGCGCCGGCGTGGGCCGGCGCGGCCGCGTCATCGGCCATAGGGTTGCAGGGTGCGGATGCGTCCGTCGGCATCGTGCTCCAGCTCGGCGACCTTGGCCGAGCGCAGGTGGGTGACGCCTCCGGAGAGCAGCGAGTCGTGGTAGTACAGCCACCAGCGCCCCTCGAATTCCAGGATCGAGTGGTGCGTGGTCCAGCCGACCACCGGCTCCAGGATGCGGCCGCCGTAGGTGAACGGCCCGTACGGGTTGTCGGCCACCGACCAGCACAGCAGATGGGTGTCGCCGGTGGAGTAGGTCAGGTAGTAGCGGCCCTGATGCTTGTGTACCCAGGCGGCCTCGAAGAAGCGCCGCTCGGTGTCGCCGGCCAGCAGCGGCTTGCCGTCTTCATCCAGGATCAGCACCTCGCGCGGGGCTTCGGCGAGCTGCTTCATGTCGGCGGTCAGGCGCGCCATGCGTGCGCCCAGGGCCGGCTCGTCGGCGGCCGGCTCCTCGTTCGCCGCGTCGTAGGCGTTGTCGCGGTACTTCTGCAGCTGGCCGCCCCAGATCCCGCCGAAGTACATGTAATACGCGCCGTCCGCGTCCGCGTACACCGCAGGGTCGATGGAATAGGTGCCGGCGATGGGCTCGGGTTCGGCGCGGAACGGTCCCTCGGGGCGATCGCCCACCGCGACACCGATCTGGAAGATGCCGTCCGGCCGCTTGGCCGGGAAGTAGAGGTAGTACTTGCCGTCCTTCGTCGCTGCATCCGGCGCCCACATCTGACGGTCGGCCCAGGGCACGTCCTTCACGTCCAGCGCCAGGCCGCAGTCGGTGGCGGGGCCGTCGGGCGAATCCTGGCGCAGCACGTGGTAGTCGCGCATCTGGAAGTGGCCGCCGTCGTCATCGAACGCGGCGCCCATCTCGATGTCGTGCGAGGGATAGATGTAGATCTTGCCCTCGAACACGTGCGCCGACGGGTCGGCGGTGTAGATGTGGCTGACCAGCGGCTGCGAGAGCGCCCGGTCGGCCAGTGCCTTGAGTTCGGCGTCGGTGTATTGCTGGTCTGCCATGGCGGCGTCTCCTTCAGTAATGCCAGGTCATGCCGGCTGTGCGGCGCGGCGTTCGGCCAGTTCGCGCTCGATGCGCACTTCCGTCGGCTTGTCGATTCGGTAGAAAAACAGCATTGCCACGGCCGCCAGGAACGGCACCGAGCAGTACAGGCTGACCGACAGGCGGATGCCATCCACGGTCTCGGGTGCCTGCACCGCCAAGTCGGCGTTGTAGCCGTAGCGCGCCAGCAGGCCTGCGACCAGCGAACCGCCCACGGCCAGGCCCACCTTCAGCCCACACAGGATCGCCGAGAAGATGATGGCGGTGGCGCGGCGGTTGTTCCTCCACTCCGAGTAGTCGGCGACGTCGGCCACCATCGCCCACAGCAGCGGGATGGTGATTCCGTAGAAGAACCCGTGCAGGATCTGCGCTGTGAACACCAGGGCGATGCGGTCCGGCGGGAACAGGTAGAACGCGAGCATGAACATCGTCGAGATGAACAGGAAGATGCCAAACACATCGCGCTTGCCGAAGCGGTCGGCGAGCTTCTTGGAAAACCCGATGCCCACGACCATGAAGATGATGCCACCCGCATTGAACAGGCTGAAGGCCGAAGTCGATGCATCCTCGGGCCACTGGAACCCGGCCAGGCCCATGCTGGTCAGGGTCGCGTTGAGCCCGGCGATGAAGCCGTTGAATCCGATGTTTTCGAGGAACGCGGCCATGGCGCCGTCGTCCAGGTAGTACTGGAAGTAGTAGACGTAGGTGCCGCCCTTCAGCGAGAGCGTGGTGAACACCAGAATGGTCACCACCAGCAGCACCAGCCAGGGCCGGTTGGACGTGAGGTCGGCCACGTCCTGGCCGATGCTCGACTTCTGCCCCGCTGCCGGCACCACGCGCTCGCGCGTGGTGAAGAAGGTGATCAGGAAGAACACCGTGCCCACCACCGCGAACAGCAGCATGGTGTTCTGGAAGCCCTGCACACGATCACCGTCGCCGAGGATCAGCACCAGTGGCAGCAGCAGCGACTGCACAACCAGCTGCGCGACCATCACCGCGACGAAGCGGTAGGCCGACAGGCTGTTGCGCTCGGCCATGCTGCCGGTGAGCACGCCGCTCAGCGCCGAATACGGCAGGTTGTTGGCCGCGTACACCAGCACCAGCAAGGTGTAGGTCGCCGCTGCGTAGAAGATCTTGCCGCGCATGCCGAAATCGGGCGTGCTGAAGGCCAGCAGCGCGAGCACGCCGAACGGCACCGCGGTCCACAGGATCCACGGCCGGAACTTGCCCCAGCGCGAGTTGGTGCGGTCGGCCAGCACCGCCACCAGCGGCGTGAACACGAACGCGCCCAGCAGTCCGACGACGAAGATGATGGTGGCCGCAGTCCCCGCTGGGATGCGGTAGATGTCGGTGTAGAAGAAAGCCAGGAACGTCATCAACGTCTGGAAGATGAGGTTCGCCGCAAGATCACCGAGGCTGTAGCCGACCTTCTCGGTGACCGAAAGCCGGTCAGTGCGTGTGTTCAAGGAACTCCCCTGCTGTTCGTTGGCTGGAAGGATCGCCGGGCGCAGCTATCGTACCCGCAGCAGCCACGCTGCGACGGCCAGCCCCGCCGATTTTTCACCGTACCGATTCGAACTTTGGCATGGCGCGGCTCAGGACTGGAATGCCTGGCAAAAAAAAACACGACCCGCCCGGCGCAGCAACGCACCGGGAGGGTCGTGGGGAGTAAATGGTCAAGTCAGATCAGAAGGTTCCGCGCAGGCCGATCAGGAAGGTGCGACCGGGCTGGTAGATCTCGCCGGGCACGTTCGGGTAGGTGATGTAGTTGCGGGTCTCTTCGTTGGTGAGGTTCAGCACGTTGAAGGTGATCTGCGGCTTGGACGGAAGCGACGCCAGCGTGTAGCTCGCCGACAGGTCGAACTGGCCGCGGTCTTCGCCGAAGTACTGGCCGTAGGTGAGGCCGCCCTCGTTGTTCCCGAGCGCACGCTGGGCCGAACCCTCGACCCAGTTGTACGACAGGCGCACCGAGGTGACGTCGTTCTCCCAGTACGCCGTGGCGTTCCACATCACCGGCGAGATGCCGAACAGGTTGCCTCCCAGCTGGGCGGCCTCCTGGCCGGTCGGCTCCAGGTCGATGTCGGTGTAGTTGGCCATGAAACCAAGCCCCTGGAACACGAAGTCCAGCGGCTGCACCCAGATCAGCTCCCAGCCCTGGATATCGAGCGTGGCGTCGGCGTTGACCTGCTGGCGCACGTTGACCGGCGCGTCCAGCCCACCATTGGCGTTGAGCGCGGCCAGCTGGTTCTCGGTCAGCGCATCCAGCGGGATGCCGAGGGTGCGGAACGGACGCACGTTGATGCCCTGGTAGGTGTAGCCGGACACGCGCTTGTTGAACAGGGTAAGCGCCACCAGGCCTTCGTCACCCGTGTACCACTCCAGTCCCAGGTCGAAGTTGGTCGACAGGTAGGGCGCGAGGTTCGGGTTGCCCTGGTCGGCGATCTCCGCGGACGGATCGGAGAAGGTCGTCGCCGGAAGCATCGAGCGCGGGTTGGGACGCGTCATCGTGCGCGAACTGGACATGCGCACCACCCAGCTGTCCGCCACGTCCCACGCCACGTTGAACGAGGGCAGCCACTCGTCGTACTTGCTGCTCAACGTCTGCCAAGCACGCGTGCCGCCCAGGGTCACCGGACCGCTGATGTCCTGGTCGGTCTCGACATAGCGCACGCCACCGTTGAAGCGCAGGTTGCGGTTCCAGACCTCGGTCTCGCCGTTGAACTCGACGTAGGCGGCGACGTTCGTCTCGTCAACCCCGCCGGAAGCCGCGCCCACCGACTGCGACGTGTTCACTTCCGGTGCGTTGGCGTTGAACTCGTGGTAGTTGGTCGCGTCGAAGAACGCATCGAAATCGACCGTGACGAAACCGTAGGGCCCAGGCCGCAGAAACTGCGAAATGTCGGCGTTGGGAACCTGCTGCTGGGCATAGGCCTGCCAGTCGACGTTGTCGCCGAACGCCACGATCGAACGGCTGAAGCGGTCCTGCGAAACGCCCACCTTGATGTTCTGGCGATCATCGCCGAACTGCAGGTCGGCACGCAGCCGCCCTGCCTCGGTCACGCGCTTCTCGTTGTTGATCTGGAGGCGCCCGCCTTCCCAGGCCCAGCCCGCGTCGGGGTTGTTGAGATCAAGCCCGCTGGTGAAAGCCGGTGTGCCATTGTTGGTGTAGTCGACCGTGGTGAACGGCGAGGTCGGCATGATGGTCGGCGACTCGCGGAAGAACCAGCTGCGGCTCCAGTTGGCCTGCAGGTCGAGCTTGATGCTGTCGTCTTCGCCGAACCAGAAGGTGGCACCCGGATTGATGTTCCAGTACTGCACCTCATCGCGGTAGGGCCGCGCCTCGAGCAGGAACTGGGAGTTCACCAGGGTGGCGCTGGTGACCACGTTGTTGGCATCGAGCTGCATGTTGGTCGGGAGGAAGCCGACCGGGCCAAAGGTGCGCCCGACCAGATTCGCGTCGATGCGGTCGTTCTCGTAGTTGGCGCGCGAGTACATCGAGTCGACGTAGAAATGCATCCTGTCGTTCGGACGCCATTCCAGCGAACCGACCACCGCGTCGCGCTCGCGGTCGCCGGACATGTCGACCGGCCGTGCCAGGCGCGGGAACAGCGCCTCGGTGATCTGGCCCATCGTCAGCCCCGGGTTCTGCGCAAGCAGCCACTCGGCGTCAACAATGTCCCCCGGTGTCATTCCGGCCCCGAGGGTCGAACCGTTGTCCGGCACCACGTTGGGCATCTGCAGGCTGCCGCCGCCGCCGGGATTGCACTCGGCCGGGCGATTGGTCACCGAAGTACCGATGCCGCACTGCTGCTCGTTGAGGCCCGGATTCATCCAGCCCACCGACTCCCAGCCGCGCACCGCGATGCGGCTGCGCACAACGGACGCGCCAATCAGGGCGCCGAAGGTGCCTTCGTCATTGGTCCAGCTGTACAGGACCGAGCCGCGCGGATTGAACTTCTCGCCAATGGTGTTGTAGTCCATCTGGCCCGAGTAGTTGAGGTGGCGACCCGGGATGTCGAACGGGCGCATGCTGCGCATGTCGACCACGCCGGAGATGCCGCCCTCGGGCAGGCTCGCCTGCGGCGACTTGTAGACCGTGAGCTTGTTGAAGAACTCGGTCGGGAACAGGTTGAGGTCGACTTCGCGGTTCTGGTTGCCGCGGTTGAGACCGATCGAGGCCGTGGCTGCTTCGCCGCCGTTGATGATGGTCTTGGTGAAGCTCTGCGGCAGGCCGCGGATGCCGACGTTCAGGCCTTCGCCGTTGACGTCGCGGTCGATCTGGATGCCGGGGATGCGCGCCAGCGACTCGGCGATGTTGGTGTCGGGGAACTTGCCGATGTCCTCCGAGAAGATCGAGTCGGTGAAGCCGGTCGATTCACGCTTGGCGTCGGTCGAGTACTGCAGGCTCTGGCGGTAGCCGGTAACCACGACCGAGTCGAGGTCGGTGGCGGTGGTGGTGGTCGGCGCCGGCGCATCCTGCGCGACAGGCGCCTGCTGCGCGAGCGCGGAGCCTGTGAGGCCGACCAGGGCCAGGCCCAGGGCATGTGACAAAGCGGTTCTTGTGTGTCTGATCTTCACGGAACTCCCCTCCCGTTGCTGTGGACCGGCTTGGCCTTGAAAAATGACCACCGGTGGACATTGTTGGTTCGATATTTCCCTTGCTCGAGCGTTTGAGTCGCGGCCGGATGGTAGCGCTACCAAGTCAACGGATACACGCTGCGACGCAGCATGCTTCTGAGTGCGACACGAACTCGCGGTTTACTGCGGTGCGGCATCGATTCCGCTGCAACGTTCCATCAAGCGCACTGTCGTCAGGCCGACTATTGCGACCCTCACCGGATGTGATACTGATAGCGCTATCACGTGCGCCGGGGAGAGCGACATGACGCAGCTGCAAAACGTCTTCGGACGCACGTCGCGCCTGGGCGCTGACACCGGTGGCGCCGCATGACAGCGCCCCCTTCCGCTGCCGCACCGGCCGCCGCCAAACTCGGCATGTACCGCTGGCGCGTATGCGCGATGCTGCTCGCGGCGACGACGATCAACTACATCGATCGACAGGTGCTGGGCGTGCTCGCGCCGTTCCTGCAGGACGAGATCGGCTGGAGCGAGATCGAGTACGGCTACATCGTCACCGCCTTCCAGGCCGCCTACGCGATCGGCCTGCTTTGCGCCGGCGCGATCATCGACAGGCTCGGCACGCGCATCGGCTACGCAATCGCCATCGTCGTGTGGAGCATCGCGGCGATGTCGCACGCGCTGGCCGCGACCGTGGTCGGCTTCATGATCGCGCGCTTCTTCCTCGGGCTTGGTGAAGCCGGCAACTTCCCGGCCGCGATCAAGACGGTCGCCGAATGGTTCCCGCGCCGCGAGCGCGCGTTCGCCACGGGCATCTTCAATTCGGGTTCCAACATCGGCGCGATCGTCGCACCGCTGATGGTGCCGCTCATCGCATTGTCGCTGGGCTGGCAGGCGGCCTTCCTGTTCACGGGGATGCTCAGCGCCATCTGGCTGGTGGTCTGGCTGCTGTGGTACCGGGCGCCGGAGCAACAACCGAAACTCACGTCCGCGGAACTCGCCCACATCCGCAGCGACCCGCCGGAAGTGTCAGCCAAGGTGCCATGGGCGCGCATCCTCAAGCATCGCCAGGCCTGGGCCTTCGTCGCGGCGAAGTTCATGACCGATCCGATCTGGTGGTTCTTCCTGTTCTGGCTGCCGAAGTTCCTGCACTCCGAATACGGCTTGACCCTGCTCGGCCTGGGCCTGCCGCTGGTGGTGATCTTCGTGCTGGCCGACGTGGGCAGCATCTTCGGCGGCTGGATCGCGGGCCGCTTCATCAAGCTCGGCTGGAGCGTCAACCGCGCGCGCAAGGGCGCGATGCTGATCTGCGCGCTGTGCGTGGTGCCGATCGTGTTCGCCGCGCAGGCCGAGAACCTGTGGGTCGCGGTGGGCCTGATTGGCCTTGCGACGGCGGGCCACCAGGGCTGGTCGGCGAACGTGTTCACGCTGACCTCCGACATGTTCCCGCGCCACGCGGTCGGCTCGGTCGTGGGCATCGGCGGCTTCGCCGGCGCGGTGGGCGGCATGATGATCGCCACCTTCACCGGTTTCCTGCTGCAGACCACCGGCAGCTACGTGCCGGTGTTCATGATGGCCGGCTCGGCCTATCTGCTGGCGCTGCTGGTGGTGCACCTGCTGGCGCCGCGGCTGGAACCGGCGCGTCTGGATGCGGGCAGCGACGCACGCGCCTGAGCCGATCGACTACGCACACGCAACGCATGACATGACCTCCGGAGCGGCCGAGGTCGCGTCCCCGCAAGGAATCCCGACATGAAACCGACACTGCTGCTGGCCTTCCTGCTTGTCCTGCCGGGGGCAGCGGCCGCCAGCCAGGATTGCCGCGCCCCGGCGACCGTATGCGAGACACGGACCAGCGGCAGCCTGGCGCTGATCGAACGCGGCGCACCGGTTGGCGTGCTCATCGGAGAGGATGACTTTGCCGCCGTGCGCCACGCCGCGGATGCGCTGCGCGCAGACCTGGCGGCCGTGGCCGGCGCTGCGACGTCGTCATCGGCGGGCTCGAATGACACCGCGATCATCGCCGGCACGCTCGGCCACAGCGCGCGCATCGACCGGATCGTGCGCGAGCAGCAGATCGACACCAGCGGCGTTGCCGGCACCTGGGAGGCCTACCTGCTGCAGGTGGTCGACAATCCCGAGCCCGGCATCGATCGCGCGCTGCTGGTGGTCGGCGCCGACCGCCGCGGTACAGCGTTCGGCCTGTACGAACTCTCGCGCCGCATCGGCGTCTCGCCCTGGACCTGGTGGGCCGACGTGCCTCCGCCGCGCCACGCATCGCTCCACGTCGCGCCGGGGCGTTTCGTCGACGCGCCCAAGGTGAAATACCGCGGCATCTTCATCAACGACGAGGATCCCGCGCTCGGCAACTGGAGCAAGGCGACCTTCGGCGGCACCAACCACCGCTTCTACGAGCGCGTGTACCAGCTGATCCTGCGCCACAAGGCCAACTACCTGTGGCCGGCGATGTGGCAGCCGCGCGCGTTCTACGACGACGATCCGCGCAATGCCGAGCTCGCCGACGAATACGGCGTGGTGATCGCCACCACCCACCACGAGCCGATGATGCGCGCGCACGACGAATGGTCGCGCCACGGCAAGGGTCCCTGGGACTACGCGCGCAACGCAGATGCGCTGCAGGAATTCTGGCGCGGCGGCATCGAGCGCCTGCAGGGCCGCGAAGCGGTCGTCACGCTGGGCATGCGCGGCGACGGCGACGAGCCGATGACCGAGGAGACCGCCACCGCCCTGCTCGAGCGCATCGTCGCCGACCAGCGCCGCATCATCACCGAGGTCACCGGCCAGCCCGTGGAGCAGACGCCCCAGGTCTGGGCGCTGTACAAGGAGGTGCAGGACTACTACGACAAGGGCATGCGCGTTCCCGACGACGTGACCCTGCTGTTTGCCGACGACAACTGGGGCAACATCCGGCGCCTGCCCGATCCAGCGCACAAGCGCCCCGGCGGTTACGGCGTCTACTACCACTTCGACTACGTCGGCGGCCCGCGCAACTACAGGTGGATCAACACCACCCAGGTCGAACGTGCCTGGGAACAGATGCGGCTGGCCTGGGCGCACGGCGTGGAGCGGGTGTGGGTGGTCAACGTCGGCGACATCAAGCCGATGGAACTGCCGATCAGCGTCTTCCTCGACCAGGCCTGGGATCCCGATGCCGCCGACCTGGACTGGATCGCCGGCTATCCGGAAGCCTGGGCGGCCGAGCAGTTCGGCCCGGCGCATGCGCGCGAGATCGGCGAAATCCTCAGCCGCTATACGCAGTTCAACGCGCGGCGCAAGCCCGAACTGCTCGACGCCGATACCTGGAGCCTGCTGCACGACGGCGAGGCCGAGCGCGTGGTCGCCGAATGGGACGCGCTCGAGCAGCGCACCCTCGCACTCGCTGCGCGCATCCCGGCCAGCCACCGCGACGCCTGGGTGCAGTTGGTCGAATACCCGGTGCTGGCGAGCGCCAACCTGACCCGCATGTACGTCGCTGCCGCGCGCAACCGCCTGTATGCGGCGCAGGGTCGCGCGTCGGCCAACCACTGGGCAGACGAAACGCAGCGTCTGTTCGAGCGCGACGCCGAACTGCAGCGCGTCTACGAACACGACGTCGCCGACGGCAAGTGGGTGCACATGATGTCGCAGGTGCGCATCGGCTACACCCACTGGCAGCAGCCGCCGCGCAACGTGATGCCGGCGTTGGCGCGCGTGGACGTGCCGGAACGCGGTGTCGCCGGAGTCGCGGTCGAAGGCGATGCACGCGGCTGGCCGCAGCGTGCGGCATCGCCACGGCTGCCGGAACTCGACCCCGTCGGGGCGCGCAGCCGCGAGGTGGTGGTCTACAACCGAGGCGCGCAGGCGATCGGCTTCACCGCGAAGTCCTCGCAGCCGTGGCTGAAGGTATCCCCTGCCAGTGGCGAGGTACAGGACGCGCAGGCGCTCGAGCTCGCCGTCGACTGGGCGCACCTGCCCGAGGGCGAGCACGAAGCGGTGATCGCCATCCGCGGCGCCGACCGCACCGAGGTGTATGTGCAGGTACCGGTGCGCAAGCCGCCGGCGCATCGCGGCGCGCGCGGCTTCGTCGAAGGCGACGGCGTGATCGCGATCGAGGCCGCGCATCATGCGCGCGCGGTGGCGCCTGCCGGTGGCGAATGGCAGGTGATCCCGAATCTTGGTCGCACCCTGTCGGGCGTGACCGCTTGGCCCGCCACCGGCGAGCCGCTGGTGCCCGGTGGCGATGGCGCGCGGCTGGAGTATCCGATCGTCGTGGACGCCGATGGCGAGGTCGAAGTGGGCGTCGCGCTGGCGCCGACGCTCGACCTGCGCCATCGCGGTGGCCTGCGCTATGCCGTGTCGATTGGCGACGAGGCACCGCAGCTGGTCAACATGCGCCTGGATCCGACGCCGGGCGACCGCGACTTCCGCACCTGGGAACTTGCGGTAATCGACAACGTGCACATCGCCAGCTCGCGCCATCGCGTGGCGGCCGGCGCCAATATGCTCAAGCTGTGGCAGGTGGATCCGGGCGTGGTGTTCCAGCGCATCGAGGTGGTCACGCGGCCGCGCGAGCGCGGTACGCTCGGGCCGGAGGAGAGCCAGCGACGCTAAGAGGTCCGGTCCAGTCGCGCGCCGCTGTGGATTTCTCCCTCCGGTCGAAATGACATGTGGTTCGCCCGGGACGCAGCAGGCCTGCGGTCGGAATAGCCGCAGTTTCGCGCGCGGATCGATACCCCGGACTCCCACAGGCCAGCAGAGCCCCGCATCTGCAAACGCCCCAAGCCCTTCACTGCCCCGCCCGGCGGGCGCAGACCACGTATCCCAGACCCGAGCCCATGAACATCGCGACCAAG
Organism: Luteimonas sp. A482; assembly: GCF_054072655.1. Lineage (NCBI taxonomy): Bacteria > Pseudomonadati > Pseudomonadota > Gammaproteobacteria > Lysobacterales > Lysobacteraceae > Luteimonas > Luteimonas sp. A482. The sequence continues at coordinate 1,143,462 of NZ_JBSVRO010000001.1, read as the reverse complement.
CCACTCCACCTCCACGAAGACCGCCTGTTTCCCGCCGACGCAACCCAGCGCGCGATCGCGCGGCGCCTGTACGCCGAGGTCGCGTCGCTGCCGATCATCAGCCCGCATGGCCACACCGACCCGGGCTGGTGGGCCAGCGACGCGCCCTTCGCAGACGCCACCGAGCTGCTGCTGGTCCCGGATCACTACGTGTTCCGCATGCTCTACAGCCAGGGCATTGGGCTTGACGCGCTGGGCATCCCGCGCGCCGACGGCTCGCGTGCCGAGGTCGATCCACGCGCGGCCTGGCGGCTGTTCGCGCAGAACTTCCACCTGTTCCGCGGCACGCCTTCGTCGATGTGGCTCAACCATGTCTTCCACGAGGTGTTCGGCCTGCGCGAGCGGCTGGATGCCGGCAGCGCCGACCGCTACTACGACACCATCACCCAGGCGCTGCAGACGCCGCAGTTCCGGCCGCGCGCGCTGTTCGAACGCTTCAACATCGAGGTCATCGCCACCACCGAGTCGCCGCTGGATCCGCTGGAACACCACCAGGCGATCCGCGACAGCGGCTGGGGCGGCCGCGTGGTCACCGCCTACCGCCCCGATCCGGTGATCGACCCGGAACACGAGCAGTTCCGCTCGGCGCTGGAGCGCTTCGGCGAGATCACCGGCGAGAACGTCTACGACTGGGACGGCTACTTGCGCGCGCATCGCCAGCGCCGCGCCTTCTTCGCCTCGATGGGCGCGACCTCGACCGACCATGGACACCCCAGCTGCGCGACCGCCGACCTGCCCGCCGAGCAGGCGCGCGCGCTGTTCACCCGTGTCGTCACCGGCAAGTTCACCGCCGCCGATGCGGAGCTGTTCCGCGCCCAGATGCTGACCGAGATGGCGGCGATGAGCCTGGACGACGGGCTGGTGATGCAGATCCATCCGGGCTGCTTCCGCAACCACAACCGCGGCCTGTTCGAGCATTACGGTCGCGACAAAGGCGCCGACATCCCGATGCGCACCGAGTACGTGCACGCGCTCAAGCCGCTGCTCGACCGTTTCGGCAACGAGCCCGGCTTCCGCCTGATCCTGTTCACCCTGGACGAGAGCACCTACGCACGCGAACTCGCGCCGCTGGCCGGGCACTGGCCCTGCCTGTTCCTCGGCCCGGCGTGGTGGTTCCATGATTCCCCCGACGGCATGTGGCGCTTCCGCGAGCAGACCCTGGGCACCGCCGGGTTCTACAACACGGTCGGTTTCAACGACGACACCCGTGCCTTCCTGTCGATCCCGGCGCGGCATGACGTCGCACGTCGCATCGACTGCGCGGTGCTGTCCAAACTTGTGTCCGAACACCGCATCGACGAGGACGAAGCCACCGAGGTCGTGGTCGACCTCGCCTGGCGCCTGCCCAAGGAGGCATACCGCCTGTGAATCCACACGCCCACGCCGCCCGCGCGCAATCGCGCTTCCACGGCAGCGCCCTGCTGCTCCTGCTTGCGGTGCTCGCGCCCCTGCCGGCGCCGGCGTTTGCGTCGCCGCGCGAGAGCGTCCGCCTCGACAGCGGCTGGCGTTTCCATCGCGGTGACCCGCCCGGCGTCGACGGACGCCTGGACTACGACGTACGCCCCGAGGTAATCCGGAGTGCCGACGGCAAGGTCGCCGACGCGCGCCCCGACGAGGCGGTGCGCATCCAGGCCGATCGGCCGGTGCTCAAGCCCTGGATCCTGCCGACCGCGAACCGCTTCATCGCCGATCCGGATCGCCGCCACGCGCGCCCCGATGCCGACCCGGCCGTGGGCGACGTATCGTTCCTGCAGTCCGGCTTCGACGACAGCAAGTGGCAATCGGTGACGCTGCCGCACGACTGGGCGATCGCCGGACCGTTCATCGCCGAAGGCCCCTATGGCGGCATGGGCCGGCTGCCCAGCTGGGGCATCGGCTGGTACCGGCGCAGCCTCGACATCCCGGTCTCGCAGCAGGGCCGGCAGGTGTTCCTGGACGTGGGCGGCGCCATGTCGCACGCCAGCGTCTGGCTCAACGGTGAGCTCGTTGGCGGCTGGCCCTACGGCTACAACAGCTGGCGCGTGGACCTCACGCCCTACATCGCGTTTGGCGGCGACAACCAGCTTGCGATCCGTCTCGACAATCCACCCGAATCCGCGCGCTGGTATCCGGGCGGCGGGCTGTACCGCGACGTGCGGCTGACCACGACCGCGCCGGTGCACGTGACGCAGTGGGGCACCTACGTCACCACGCCCGAGGTCTCGGCGCAGTCGGCGACCGTCAACCTGCGCGTGGAAATCGACAACGCCACCGACGCGCCGGTGCGGGTGCAGGTGGACACCGGCTTCTTCGCGCTCGACGATGATGGCGCCGCCACCGGCGAAGCTGTCGCAAGCATTCCCACGATCGGCGTCGACGTGGTTGCAGGCGGCAGCACCAGGGTCAGCTCCGGCACGCGCATCGCCAATCCGCGCCTGTGGGGTCCGCCCCCGCGACAGCAGCCGCATCGCTATGTCGCGGTGACCACGCTGCGCCAGGACGATCGCATCGTCGACCGTTACCAAACGCGCTTCGGCATCCGCGACGTGGAGTGGGATCCGGACCGCGGCGTGATCGTCAACGGCGAGCACGTCGTGCTCAACGGCGTGAACCAGCACCACGACCTCGGCGCGCTGGGCGCCGCCTTCAACCTGCGCGCCGCCGAGCGCCAGCTGGAGATCCTGCGCGAGATGGGCGTCAACGCCATCCGCATGGCGCACAACCCGCCCGATCCGCAGCTGCTCGAACTCAGCGACCGCATGGGCTTTCTGGTCGTCGACGAGGTCTTCGATTCCTGGGAAAAGAAGAAGACGCCGCTCGATTTCCACCTCGTCTTCCCCGACTGGCACGAGGCCGACCTGCGCGCGATGCTGCGCCGCGACCGCAACCACCCATCCGTGATCCTGTGGAGCGTGGGCAACGAGGTCGGCGAGCAGTACGACGGCGATGCCGGCGCGGCCATCGGCCGACGGCTGGTGGAGATCGTGCGCGAAGAGGATCCGACCCGGCCCACCACCGCGTCGATGAACTGGGCCAAGGCCGACATGCCCTTCCCCGCCGCCTTCGACGTGATCAACCTCAACTACCAGGGCGAAGGCATCCGCCAGGCACCGGATTTCGAAGGCACCGAGCGCATCCGCACGCCGCCGTCGTACCCGGCGTTCCGCAAGGCCTTCCCGGACAAGGTGATCTTCGGCAGCGAGACGGCGTCCGCGCTGAGCAGCCGCGGCATCTACCTGTTCCCGGTGTCGCCGCAGCAGAGTGCCCCGGTCCGCGACCACAACGGCGGCGGCGATTCGGTGAACCACAACGTCAGCGCGTACGAACTGTACGCCGTGGACTTCGGCTCGAGCGCCGACAAGGTCTTCGCCGCGCTCGACCGCCACCCCTTTGTTGCCGGCGAGTTCGTCTGGAACGGCTTCGACTATCTCGGCGAGCCCACGCCCTACTACACCGCGCGCAGCTCCTACAGCGGCATGATCGACCTGGCCGGCTTCCCCAAGGACCGCTACTACCTCTACCAGGCGCGCTGGCGCCCGGACCTGCCGATGGCGCACATCCTGCCGCACTGGAACTGGGCGGGCCGCGAGGGACAGGTGACCCCGGTGCACGTGTTCACCAGCGGCGACGAGGCCGAGCTGTTCCTCAACGGCGTCTCGCAGGGCCGCAGGAAGAAGGGGGAGTACGAGTACCGGCTGCGCTGGGACGAGGTGGTCTACCAGCCGGGCGAGCTGCACGTGCGGGTCTGGCGCGATGGCCGCGAATGGACGCAGGCGCGCGTGCAGACCACCGGCGCGCCGGCGCGGCTTGCATTGGAGGCCGATCGCGCGCGCATCGGCAACAACGGCCGCGACCTGTCCTTCATCACCCTGCGCGTGCTGGATGCCGACGGTCGCGCAATCCGCAATGCCGACAACCGGGTCCGCTTCGAGGTCGAAGGGCCGGCCGAACTGGTCGCCACCGACAACGGCGATCCGCGCGACCTCACCGCCTTCCCCTCGCCCGAACGCGAGGCGTTCAGCGGGCTGGCGCTGGCGATCGTGCGCGGCCTGCAAGACCAATCCGGCACCGCCATCGTGCGCGTACACGGCGAAGGCCTGGAACCGGCAGAACTGCATCTGCAGGTGGGTCCGCCACAGTGAACAACGCACGCGAGGAATGCCCATGCCGTTGACCCGCCTGACCACGCTGCTGTGCGCGCTGCTCCTGGCCGCGGCGAGCGCAGGCGCCGCGCCACCGGCGCGATCGCCCGAGCCCGAGGCGCCCACCGCCTGGGTGAAGGATCCCCGCTACTGGCCCGAACCGGTGATGGACCAGACGCCGCCACCGCTTCCCGCATTCGAACGCGAGCGCGCGGTGCTGGTGTTCTCCAAGACCAACGGCTTCCGCGACAGCGAACAGATCGAGGCGGCCAACGACGCCCTGGCCGACATGGCGGACGCGCGCGGATGGGACAGCTTTGTCAGCGAAAACGCGGCGCTGTTCAACCCGGATGCGCTGGCGCAGTTCAACGTGGTGGTGCTCAACAGCATCAGCGGCAATGTCTTCACCGACGCGCAGCGCGCCGCCTTCCGCCAATGGGTCGAAGACGGCGGCGGCGTGGTCGCCCTGCATGGTTCCGGCGGCGACCCGCGCTACGACTGGGACTGGTATGTCGACACCCTGATCGGCGCGCAGTTCATCGGCCACACCAATGCGCCGAACCAGTTCCAGGACGCGACCGTGCTGGTCGCCGAACCCGACCATCCTGCAATGGCCGGCCTTCCGGGCGAATGGCGCCGGCAGGACGAGTGGTATGCGTTCGACCGCGTGCCCAACGGCCACGGCACCCGCATCCTCGCGCGCCTGGACGAAGGCAGCTACGAGCCCGCACCCGAACATCGCATGGGCGACCATCCCATCGTCTGGACGCGCTGCATCGCGCGCGGCCGCGTGTTCTACAGCGCGCTCGGGCACAAGGCCGAAACCTACGCCGAGCCATTGCACCTGCGCATGATCGACGGCGCGATCGGCTGGGCCGCCGAAACACCGCGCGACGCCTGCCGCTGAGCCGCATCCACGCATTCCCGGTGAGGCTGCCGACGCCTCGCGACCGCTCCCGATCCGAGGTCTCCCCATGAAGCACTACTCCACCAAGCTCCTCGCCGCCGCGATCCTGCTCGCCGGTGCCGCCGCCACCCATGCCGCGCCACCGCCGACCACGCTCAAGCAGGCCTATGCCGACGCCTTCCTGATCGGCACTGCGGTCAACGACGAGATTGTCAGCGGCGAGGATGCGCGCGCCCAGGCGCTGGTGGCGCTGCACTTCAACGCGATCACCGCCGAGAACGTGATGAAGGCCGAGGTGCTGCATCCCGAGCCCGGCAAGTGGGACTTTGCGGCCGCCGACGCCTTCGTCGCCTTCGGCCGGCAGCACGACATGTATCTGATCGGCCACACCCTGGTCTGGCACAACCAGACCCCGGCCTGGTTCTTCGAAGGCGCGGATGGCCAGCCCGCCGGCATCGACACCATGCGCGAACGCATGCGCGAGTACATCAAGGTCGTCGCCGGGCGCTACGCCGGCAAGGTGCAGGCCTGGGACGTGGTCAACGAGGTGATGGGCGAGGACGGCCAGTACCGCGACACGCTGTGGACGCGCGGCTACGGCGGCGACGGTGACGCGCTGGTGCGCGATGCCTTCCGCTTCGCGAGCGAGGCCGCGCCGGACGCCCAGCTCTACTACAACGACTTCAACGCCTGGCGCCCGGAAAAGCGTGACGGCATCGTGCGCATGGTGAAGATGCTGCAGCAGCACGGCATCCGCATCGACGGCATCGGCATCCAGGGCCACTGGGGCCTCAACTATCCGTCCACCGCGCATATCGAGGCCGCGATCGACGCCTACGCCGCGCTCGGGGTGAAGGTGATGATCACCGAACTCGACGTCGACGTACTGCCGCTGACGAAGGAAGGCCAGATCATCGGCCAGGGCATGGCGCATCCGCAGTTCCAGCTGCCCGAGTTCAAGACCTTCCTTGATCCCTACCGCGACGGCTTGCCGGCCGAAGTGCAGCAGCAGCTCGCCGACCGCTACGGCGAGCTGTTCCGCATCTTCCACGGCCGCCGCGACAAGCTCCACCGCGTGTCGATCTGGGGCGTCGAGGACGGCATGTCGTGGAAGAACGGCTACCCGATCCCCGACCGCACCAACTACACCCTGTTGTTCGACCGCAGCGGCCAGCCCAAGCCCGCACTCGAGGCGGTGCTCGCGGTACCCCGGACGCGCTGAACGGCGGCGGCAGCGCGATTGATCAAGGCGACACCCCGGTCCCCGCGTCCTGGCGGCCGCGTACAATGCGCAGGCGGCCGCAACTGCAGCCGCACCTCCCCTGGGGAGTAGCCGGCTTCCACCCCGGAAGCGCGTCCGTCAACACACTCGGCCTGTACCGGCCGTGGCGGCCGCAACCTGACGTTTGGCGAGACCAGCGGGCCACGCACGCCATTGCGGTCGGGCGCGTGCGCGGTCCGTTGTGCCCAAGCCTCGCCGTCCCGGATCCCCGATGCACCCCGTTTCCATCCTGTTGCTCGGCCTGGCGATGTCCACCGATGCGTTCGCCGCGGCCATTGGCAAAGGCGCCGCCATGCGCAGCCCGCGCTGGCGCGATGCGCTGCGTGCCGGCCTGGTGTTCGGCCTGATCGAGGCCACCACGCCCATCGTCGGCTGGCTGCTCGGCTCGAGCGCGTCGGATCTGGTCGAGGCTTGGGACCACTGGATCGCGTTCGGCCTGCTGGCGGCGCTGGGACTGCACATGATCCACAAGGCGCTGCACGGCGGCACGGACGACGATGCGCCGCCGCAGCGCGGACTGGGTGCGCTGGCGCTGGCGGGGCTGGCGACCAGCATCGATGCGCTCGCGGTCGGCGTGGGCCTGGCGTTCGTGGAGGTGGACATCCTCGCCGTCGCGGCGGTGATCGGCCTGTGCACCTTCGTGATGGTCACCGCGGGCGTGATGGCGGGCCGCGCGCTCGGCCAGGTGCTGGGCCGGCGTGCGGAGATCGCGGGCGGGATCATCCTGATCCTGGTCGGCGCGATGATCGTGTACGAACACGTGTTTGCCTGAAGCGCGGGGCTCGCGTCACGGGATCCCTCATTGCGTCCGGGATGACAACCAAGCGTTGGGGAACCTCCGGGCAAGTCCGATTTGTCATTCCGAACGCAGTGAGAGGCGCTTTACAACGGCGAAGCCGGTCAATCTGGTCGAATCAAGGGAGCAGATTGACCAGCTTTGCTGTTGTAAAGCGCCTCTCGCTATGCTCGAAATGACAGTTGTCCGGAGATTCCTTGGAGGCTGCCCTGACCGGCCGCGCCACAGCGTTCAGCGAACAGCGCTGCTGCGCGCATCCACCCACGGTGCCAGCAGGCGCAGCAGCCGCGGACGGCTGGACAGCAACATCGCCACCAGCAGGACCGAACCGGACAGGGTCATCAGCCAGACCAACACCGCCATCGACGCGTGGTCGGCCTTGAGGCACAACGCCAGCGACGATGCGGCGCCAATTGCGCCGGCCACGCGCAGGAGCTGCGCATGGCGGACGTCAAGCGCACGGCCCCACACCTGCGCCGCGTGCGCCGGCATCGCCAGCGCCAGCCAGCCCATGCCGGCGAAGCCTGCAAGCATCGCGGCCAGCAGCAGTGCCGTTGCGTGCGTGGGCTCAGGCATGCCTTGCCTCCGTACCCGTCGGGCAGCCCACCGCTGCGGCAGCGCGCAGCCGCAGCCGGCGCGCGGCAAATGCCGCCACCGTCGCGCAGGCCAGCAAGGACAGATCGACGCCGGCCACCGGCCAGTAGCCCGCCGCGAGCGTGCGCAGCAGGTGGTCGCCGGTGGTTGCCCAGTTCAGCAGAACGGCGGTCACGGCCAGCATCGCGATCGCAACGCTCTGCTCGCGCCACGCCGGGTTGGATCGCCCCTGTGCGACCGGCGCGCTGCGCCAGGCCGCATGCAGCAGCGCCAGCACCCAGGTGCCCCAGAACGCGTAGCGCTGCCAGTCGCCGCGACCGGCTATGTCTTCGGGCAGCAGCCGGTTGGCGACCAGGATGCCCAGCGCCGCCAACACCATGCCGGTGACCGACGCCACCGCCAGCGCATCGACCACGCGCGCGCCCTGGCTACCCTGTTGCGCGTGCTGGCGCTTGCGCTTCTCGACGAAGAAGATGAAGCCGGTGGCGATGCACACCGCGCCCGCCAGCCCGCCGAACACATACAGCCAGCGCAGCAGCCAGTGGCGGAAGTGCTGCAGGTGCAGGCCGGTGAGGAACTCGGCGACACGCGCGACCGGCGTCGCCGCCGGGTCCTCGCGGATCAGCTCGCCGCTCGATGCCTTGAAGTGGATGGCATCGCCGACCAGGGCGATGCGGTCGGTGCCAGCGCGATAGACGCTGACGAAGCCGTTGGCATCGCCCACGTGCTGCAGCCACAGGAAGCCGACTTCGCCGGCCTTGCCGTTCGCCTCCCAGCGGCGCCGGGCTTCGGCCACCATCGCGTCGACGTTGGCCAGTCCCGCCGCCACGCCTGCGCGCTCGTGCGGCAGGCCGGTCTCGCGCGCCTCCACCTGCGCATGCAGGTCGTGCAGCGCATGCAGCTGGGTATGCCCGACCGGGAAGTAGTACGTGGCCGCGAAGATCAGCAGGCCGGTGAAGGCGAAGAAGAAATGGAACGGCAGCGCCACCACGCCGGTGAGGTTGTGCAGGTCGAGCACGCTGCGCAGGCGCGCCTTGCCCGGCCGGAAGGTGAAGAACTCGCGGAACATCCGGCGATGCATCACCACGCCGCTGACCAGCGCGGCCAGCATCACCAGCGCCGAGAAGCCCACGATCCAGATACCCAGGTTCTTCCAGTCCAGGGTCAGTCCGTAGTGCATCGGATAGAAGAAGCCGCTGCCGACCTTCAGCTGGTCGACCGGCAGCAGCCTGCCGTCGCGCGGGTCGATGGTCACGTCGGCCCAGATCGCCTCTTCCGGGTCCTTGGCGTTGGGCACCTCGAAGCCCGCGAACAGCGCCAGCACCGGGTCGCGATGGGTTGTGTACGCACTCCAGCTCACCGGGGTGTCGAAGCGCTCCGGCATCGGCCCATCCACGCGCGGTCGCATCGCCTCGATCGCGGCGCGCGTGGGCTGCATGCGCTCGAAGGCCGGGCGCAGCACCTGCTCGAACGACGGCATCGGCTGCGCTTCGATACGCGTGGCCGGGATCGCCCAGCGGTCGATCTCGCGGTCGAACACCGACAGCGCGCCGAAGAAGAACGCCGCCATCAACACGAAGCCCAGCACCAGTCCGAACCAGGTATGCAGCCAGGTCATGGCCTGGCGGAAGCTGCTGAACATCATCTTGTCCTCCTTCAGACCAGTGCCCGCTGCACGAGCGAAGCGACCACCGACAGCAGCCCACCCGCACCGAGCAGCAGCATCCACGCCCGCCACGGCCGCTTTGCGGCGATCGCCCACAGGAACACCACCAGGAACGCCAGCACGCCCAGCAGGCTCGCCAGGAACTCGGCGTCGTGGAACCCCATCCCCGCCGCAAACATCAAGCTCGCGCCCGCGGCGACGAAGCCCCAGGCAAAGGCATAGCCGCCGATTACGGCGGCGCCAATGCGCGGGACGACCTGCAGTCGCGCTGCGCGGGGTTGCACGAACGTGGTGGAAAGCCGAGACATGCCCATCAGAACCGCCAATCGAAGCTCAGTGTGTAGTTCGCCGGCGCCCCGTAGTACCCGCTGTAGCGCAGCGTATTGATGTACTTCTCGTCACCGATATTGTTCGCATTGAGCCGCAGGCTCGCGTTTGGCAGGAAGTCCCAGGCCGCGAACGCATTGAGCACAGCATAGCTGCCCTGCCTTACCGTGAAGCCGCTGGCCTCGATGTTGGATATCGCGCTCTGCCAGCGCCCGCCAACGCCCAGAGACAGCGCCGGAAACGCCGGCAGGCGCCCGCTCAGCAGCAGGTTGGCCGTGCGACGCGGCACCCACGGATACGTGTCCTCGCCATTCAACCCGTCCAGCTTCAGCGCCGTGTAGCCGAACACCAGGTCCACGTCCTCGCCAAGCCTGCCCACTGCCTCGAACTCCACGCCTTTGGAGCGCACGTCCATGGGCACGTAGATCGACGATCCGAATTCGTTGTACTGCCCCGTCGGCGTCGCCAGCCCGGCCTGGTCGGCCTTGAACACCGCCAGCGTGGTCAGCAGGCGCTGGTCCAGCCAATCGGCCTTGATACCGGCCTCATAGTTCTCGCCCTTGCTGGCGTCGAGGTAGCGGTCGTTTTCATCCACCTGGTCCTGCGGCTGGTAGATGTCCGAGTAGCTGACGTAGCCGAGCACGCGCTCGCTGAAATCGAAGGTCAGGCCGCCGTAGGGGCTGGTGTGGCTGGTGGTCTGATCGAAGTCCAGGTCGTAGGACCTGCCGCTGCGACGGTAGCGGGCATGGTTGGCGCCGGCGATGACGGTGAGGCGGTCGCTGAGCGCGATCCGTGCCGCGCCGAATGCGCGCCCGAGGCGCTGGTCGAGTACCGAGTACAGCGACGGATCGCTCCAGTCGGGTTCGGGAATGGCATCGGCTGGATACGGGAACGCTGGCAGCGCGCCCCAGGCCGGGTCCGAGAAGTCGGGAACGCCCTGCTCCCAGCCATCCGTCTCGCTCTTCGCCAAGCTGGCACCGAACGTCACCTCCTGGTCGCGGCCGAACATCTGGAAGTGGCCGTTCACCGTGATCGAGCCCAGATGGCTGCTCGCCTCGTCGATGCCGCCCCACGGGTAACCGTACAGGCCCAGCCCGGTGGCCGGATCCAGACCCTCCGCAATGCCGTCGCCATTCGTGTCCTGCAGGAAGGCGTAGAACATCTTCTCGTCGCCGCTGCTGCGGCGATGGTTGTAGGCCAGCTTCAGCTGCCAGTCCTCGCCCAGCCGATGCGCGTATTCGGCAAAGGCCGTCTGGTTGGTCGTGTTCCAGTACGTCCAGTCCTGGGTGGTCGAGGCATTGGTCGGCCACTCGCGCTGCGTGCCATCGCTGTTCATGAAGGTCAGCGCGCCCCACATGATCCCGTCGGACTTGGCCCGCTGCCAGGAATAGCCGAAGGTCAGCGTGCCGTTCTCGCCCACCTGCCCGTCCACGACGCCGTACAGGAAATCGCGACGGTTGTGGTTGGCCTGCAGGTGGGTATCGCCGTCCTCGTGCGCTGCGACCACGCGTCCGGCCCAGCTGCCGTCGGCGGTGAACGGGGTCGAATAGTCGACCTCCGCACGCAGCGTGCTCCACGAGCCGTAGCTCAGCCCGGCCACGCCCTCGCGCTCGTTGGTCGGCCGCTTGCGCACGTAGTTGATGGTGCCGGCGGCATTGCCCACGCCGGTGAGCAGGCCGTTGGCGCCGCGGATCACCTCGACCTTCTCGTAGCCGAAGGCATCGCTCGCCCCGGTGGCGACGCCCCAGCTGTTGGGCAGGCCGACGCCATCGATCTGGGTGTTGAGGATGTCGAAGCCGCGCGCGCTGTAGCTGGTGCGGTTGGTCTCCCATTCGTCCACCTGCACGCCGGTGGCCAGGCGCAGCGCGTCGTTGACGCTGCGTGCGCCGAACTGGCGCATCTGCTCGCTGCTCACCACGCTGATCGACTGCGGCGTGTCCTTGATCGCCAGGTCGAGGTTGGTGGCGCCATTGCTGACGCGGCTGGCGCGCTGGGCGACCACCAGCACCGTATCGAGGTCGGTGGCGGTGTCCCCGCCTGCCTCCGCGTCCTGCGGTGCCGACAGCGCGGCGCCCGGCAACCAGGCGAAGGCAAGGGCCAGCGCCACGGCAAGACGGCCGGGCACCAGCAGGGAATCACGGGCGGCAGCGGGCCGCGCACAGGACAAAGACGGCGAAAGAGTAGGCATGTGGGAGACGGCAATGGGAGGAAGGCCCGTCTCGTTGACGGGAGCACCAGGATTGCCATTGCAAGGGAACTGGGCGATGCGCCCGTTTCCCGGTGGGCGCACCGGGACATGCGCCGGTCTGCGTATTGAATACGAATGATTCGTATTTGACAAGAGACGCCGGTGACCCGCCCTCGATGTCTAGGCGGACATGACGCGCCGCGACCCGCCGCGCACCTGGCTGTACTTCTCGATGGGAGTGCGGCGTCGGCACGATGACGCTTGCGACGCGATATTCACGGCGTGGACGGGCTGGCTGCTGACCTGAGCGCTTGCGCACGGCTTGGACAAAAATCTGACGAGACCCGGCCTGGTCCAGGAGCTGCCGTTCCCTATCCCGGCAACTTCGCCAGATTCCCTACCGAGTCTGCTTCCGGCCAATGCATACACTCAGGGGTCTGCCCTCCGACCGATGAAACGCAGCCCCACCCCCGGCTCGGTGCCGACATAGCGCGGTGCAGCGGCATCGTCGCCCAGCTTATGGCGCAGCTTCGCGACCAGGATGCGCAGATAGTGCGTGTCGTGCTGATGGGTTGGACCCCACAGTTCACGCAGCAGCTGCGGCTGGGTGACCACGCGACCGGCGTGCTGGACCAGCAGTGCCAGCAGCGCGTACTCCTTGCGTGCCAAGGCGACGGGTTCACCCTCGATCCAAACCTCGCGCCGCGAGAGGTCGACATGCAGGCGGCCGTCGTCGAACACCGGCTCCAGTTCACCGGGTGCCATCGCATGGGCACGCAGCAATGCGCGCACGCGCGCCATCAGCTCCTGCACCCCGAACGGCTTGGTGACGTAATCGTTGGCTCCGGCGTCAAGCCCGGCCACCTTCTCGGCCTCGTCGGCGCGCACGGTCAACAGGATGACCGGCACCGACGACCACTCCCGCAGCTCGCGCAGCACGTCGTGACCGTCGCGGTCGGGCAGGCCGAGGTCGAGGATCACGAGATCGGCGCCGTGCATGGCCAGAGCCTCGAGCCCGGCGGCCCCCGTCGCCGCGGTTTCAACCCGGTAGCCTTGCGCACGCAGGCTGATGTCGAGGAACCTGCGGATCTGTGGTTCGTCGTCGACGACCAGCACGCGCGGCGGCGGCGCGGAGGGGGTTGCATCGACTCCCGGGTCGGTCATGGAATGGGTTTCGGCAGCGGCTCGATACGCGGCAGGGTAATGCGGATTGTCGTGCCGCGAGCAGCGGGGCCGGGCAACGCCGCAACGCTGCCGCCGTGGGCGCCGACCATGCCCTGGCAGATAGCCAGCCCCAGGCCAACCCCCTGGCGACCACGATCGCCCCGCTCGACGCTATAGAACATGTCGAAAATGCGCTTGCGCTCTTCCTCGGGAATACCGGGACCACGGTCGGTCACATCGATCTGCAAGGCGCCATCGTCGATGCGACGGGCATCGATCGCGATCGCCTCCCCTTGCGGCGAGAATCTGGCCGCGTTCTCGATCACATTGAACAGTGCCTGCTCGAGCAGCGCCGGGTGCACCCAGATCGTCAGACCGGGTTCGAGCATGACCTCGAAACGCACGCTGGGCTCGTAGCGTTGCAGTCGCGCAACCGCCGAGCCGATGAGCTCGTCGACGCCGATCCAGTCGCGGTTGAGGGCCAGCTTGCCGTGGCCGAGGCGGGTCATGTCGAGCAGGTTCTGGATATAGCGGTCGAGCCGCTCGCCCTCCAGGCGGATCGTCTCCAGCAGGTCGTGGCGATCGTCGAGGCTCATCGCCTCTGCGTAGTGGTCGAGGCTGCTGGCGGCACCGATGATCGCGGCCAGTGGCGAACGCAGGTCATGCGAGACGGACGACAGCAGTGCCGACCGCAGCCGCTCGGTCTCGCCGCTGACACGCGCGTCCTCGAGGTCTGCGACCAGTCGCGTGCGCACGACGGCCTGGGCGATGTCGTCGGCCATCGCCTCGGCGAGGCGCAGTTGCTCCGCACCCAAACGAGGGGTGTGAGGGGGAAAGCGCAACCCGACTACGCCGTCCCCCGCGCCGTCGATTGCCAGTGGCAAGAACCACCATGCCGAACCCGACAGCGTGTCCGTGAAGCGCCCGGCCGGTTGCCTGTGCTTGCGCGCCCAGTCGGCTGCGGCGCGGCCCTTGTCGCCAACACCCAGGCTGTTGTCGTGATCGAGCGCCTCTTCACCAATGTGGACCAAGGCGTCGGCTCCCAGCGAACGCCTGAGCGCGTCGCGTCCGGCCTTCACCACCTGGCCCAGGTCCGCCGCGCTGGCGAGTTGCCGGCCGAGCGTCTGCAACGCCATCGCATGGGCATTGGATGCGCGCAATGCGAGGACCTGCATGCGCAACTTCGCCGCGAGGCGACCGGCGACCAGCGCCGCGACGAGGAACAGCAGTACCGTCGCCACACCTTGGCGCGCGCCGATGAAAAACGTGAGGCGCGGCTCGATGAAGAAGAAGTTGTAGGCGAGAAAGCACAGCCCCGCCGCCAGAACCGCCGCGGCCATGCGCGTGCGTGAGGCGACCACCACCACGGCGACGATGAAGACCAGTGACAGATCGGCGAGCCCGATCCAACGCTCGGCTACCCAGCCCAGGGCCGCAGCCATGGTCGTCGCCGCGAAGGCGAGGCCGGCATCGTTGCGGGTCATCAGTCCGGTGATGCTACGCAGGGATCGCCGTGCCTTTGCGCGCGCCTCCGGCGTGCTGACGATGGTGAGTTCGTAATGCGCGCCGCGCTGGATCAGCTGTTGGGTCAGCGTGCGATTGAAGATCCGCGCGAAGGGTCGCTCACGGGTGCGGCCGACGACGATCGCCGACGCGCCGCTGCGACTGGCGTGGTCGAGCAGCGATTCGACGATGTTCACGCCGCGCACGACTTCCACCTCGCCGCCGAGCCGCCGGGTGAGGGCGAACGCACGATCGAGCTCGAGCTGCTGTGCCTCGTCGACGACCGCGCCCGTCTGGACCGTCACCACCGTCCATGGCGCGTCGCGGCGCTCCGCCAGCCGGCGCGCAACGCGCACCAGGTATTCGGACTGCCCGCGGCCGTCGATCGCTACCAGCACGCGGCGGCGCAGCGCCACCCCCGGCAAGCCGCGCGCGGCCTGGGTCTCGCGCAGGTCACTGTCGACGCGGTCTGCGGCGGTTTGCATCGCCAGTTCGCGCAACGCGGCCAGGTTGCTCGGCGAGAAGAATGCCTGCAGCGCGTGTGCGGCCTGCTCTGGCACGTAGACCTTGCCCTGCTGCAGGCGCTCGATCAGTTCGCGCGACGGCAAGTCGACCAGCACGATGTCGCGCAGGCGGTCGAACACCACGTCTGGCACTGTCTCGCTGACGCGCACACCGGTGATGCGGTGAACGACGTCATTGAGGCTTTCCAGGTGCTGGATGTTGATCGTGGTATAGACGTCGATACCGGCATCGAGGAGTTCCAGCACGTCCTGCCAGCGGCGCTCGTGGCGGCTGCCGGGCACGTTGCGGTGAGCCAGTTCGTCGACCAGCGCAAGCGCCGGCCGACGCGCGATCAGGGCATCGAGGTCGAGCTCCTCGAAGTGGCGGCCCTGGTGGGCGATACGCCGGCGTGGCAGCAACTCGAGGCCCTCGACCAGGGCCTGGGTCTCGCTGCGTCCATGGGTCTCGACCAGTCCGACCACGATGTCGAGGCCGCGCCGCTGCAGCTCGCGGCCACGGGCGAGCATCGCGTAGGTCTTGCCGACGCCAGGCGCCGCCCCGAGAAAGACCGTCAGCCGGCCCGCGCCCTCACGGCGCAGCGCGTCGACCAGGGCATCGGCCTGGTGCTCGCGGTCTGGGGTATGGCGGCTGTCGCTCATGCAGCAATTGTGGCCTTCACAGCGTCGACGCCGCCAGCGCGATCATCGCAACGCGTCGAGCGCGAGGTTCAGGCGCAATACGTTGACGCGTGGCTGGCCGAGGACGCCGAACTGCGCCGCTTCGGTGTGCGCGGCCACCAGTGCGCCCACCTCGACGGGATCGAGTCCGCGCGCGGCCGCGACCCGCGCGATCTGTACCTGCGCGCCGCGCGGCGAAACGTGCGGATCGAGGCCGCCGCCGGACTGCGTGGCCATATCTCCAGGCACGTCCGCCGGCGCGATGCCGTCGCGCAGCGCCACCGCCGCGATGGTCGCGTCGATGCGGACGCGCAGGTCGGGGTTGCTGCGCGCCAGGTTGCTGCCGGCCGCGGCCATCGGGTCGTACCCGGCGGCCGACGGGCGCGGCTGGAACCAGCCTGCGCCCTCGAACGGCTGGGCGACCCAGACCGAACCGACCACGATGCCGTCGCGTTCGATCAGGCTGCCGGTGGCCTGCGCCGGAAACAGCATCCGGCCTGCGCCGGCGCCGGCCAGCGAGTAGAGCAGGCCGAATCCGAGCAGCACCACGGCGGCAAACAGGAATGCGGCACGGAAGGAGACGCGATCGTCGATGGATGCGATGGAGTTCATGGTTCAGATCTCGCGAGAGGATGGGGTCGAACGTCGGCAGACGCTGATGGGGATGGGTGACCGGGGCGACGGACGGGCCGTCAGACGCCCACCGTCGCCGCCAGCGCCAGGTCGATCAGCTTGATCGCCGCGAACGGCAGCAGCACGCCGCCGAGGCCGTAGACCAGCATGTTCCGCCGCAGCAGCTCGGCCGCCCCGGCCGGCTTGAAGCGCACGCCCTTCAGCGCCAACGGGATCAGTGCCGGGATGATCAGCGCGTTGAACACGAGCGCCGCCAGCACCGCGTTGCGCGGGCTCGACAGCTGCATCACGTCGAGCGCCGCCATCGACGGGATCGCCGCGGCGAACAGCGCAGGCAGGATCGCGAAGTACTTGGAGACGTCGTTGGCCAGCGAGAACGTGGTCAGCGCGCCGCGCGTGATCAGCTGCTGCTTGCCGACCTCGACCACTTCAAGCAGTTTGGCAGGATCCGAATCCAGGTCGACCATGTTGCCGGCTTCCTTCGCCGCCTGGGTGCCGGAGTTCATCGCCAGGCCGACGTCGGCCTGGGCCAGCGCGGGCGCGTCGTTGGTGCCGTCGCCGACCATCGCCACCAGCTTGCCGCCGGCCTGCTCGGCGCGGATGCGCGCGAGCTTGTCCTCCGGCGTGGCCTCGGCGATGTAGTCGTCGACGCCGGCTTCGGCGGCGATGGCCGCGGCGGTGAGCGGGTTGTCGCCGGTAATCATCACCGTGCGCACGCCCATCGCGCGCAGCCTCGCGAAGCGTTCCTTGACGCCACGCTTGACCACGTCCGACAGCTCGACCACGCCGAGGATGTGGCGGCCGTCGGCGACCACCAGCGGCGTGGCGCCGCTGCGGGCCACCTGGTCGACCCGCGCGGTCAGCTCCGGCAGCACGTCGCCGCCGAGTTCGCGGACATGGCGGGCGATCGCCTCGCCGGCGCCCTTGCGGATCGCGCGGTCCGGTTGCCCGTTCGCCCCGGGCAGGTCGACGCCGGACATCCGCGTCTGTGCGCTGAACTGCAGGTAGCGGGCATGCTCCGGATCGACGAGGACCGCATGCTGCTCGAGGGCCAGGCGCACGATCGACTTGCCCTCGGGGGTCGGGTCGGCCAGCGAGGAGAGCATGGCGGCATCGCGCAAACGCTCGCGGTCGACACCGGCCATCGGGTGGAATGCGGTCGCCTGGCGGTCGCCGAAGGTGATCGTGCCGGTCTTGTCGAGCAGGAGCACGTCGATGTCGCCGGCGATCTCCACCGCCTTGCCGGACTTGGCCAGCACGTTCGCCGACAGCGCGCGGTTCATGCCGGCGATGCCGATCGCCGGCAGCAGGCCGCCGATCGTGGTCGGGATCAGGCACACCAGCAGCGCGATCAGCAGCAGCGGGTCGAGCGTGGCGCCGACGAAGCCCGCCAGGAATGGCAGCGTCGCGACCACGATCAGGAACGTCAGCGTCATTGCCGCCAGCAGCATCGACAGCGCGATCTCGTTCGGCGTCTTCTGCCGGTTGGCGCCTTCGACCAGGGCGATCATGCGGTCGAGGAAGCTGCCGCCCGGTTCGGCGCTGACACGGATCACGATCTCGTCGGACAGCACCGTGGTGCCACCGACCACGCCCGAGCGGTCGGTACCGGCCTCGCGCAGCACCGGCGCGGATTCGCCGGTGACGGCCGACTCGTTGATGGTGGCCACGCCGCGGATGATCTCGCCATCGGCGGGGATGAGCTCGCCGGCCGACACGATGACCTCGTCGCCGCGCCGGAGCGCGGAGGCAGTGACCGTGGTCTCGGTGCCGTCCTCGAGCTTGCGCGCGACCAGGTCGCGGCGTGCCGCCCGCAGCGATGCCGCCTGGCCGCGGCCACGGGCCTCGGCCACGGACTCGGCGAAGTTGCCGAACAGCACGGTCGTGAGCAGGATCGCGGTCACCGCGATACCGAAGCCCAACGGTGCGGCCCCCGCTGCCGTGATCAGTGCGGCCAGCACCGTGCCGAGGAGCACCACGGCCATCACCGGGCTGCGGATCGCCTGGCGCGGCGAGAGCTTGCGGAAGGCCTCGAGGATCGCGATGCGGAGGCCGGGGCCGTCGAGACCGGCGGCGCGATCGCGACGGGGCCGCGGGGTTGTTGCGGGGATTGGCACAGTCTTGTCCATTACAGTCTTCCTCAGCGCGCAACGAGCGTCAGGTGGTCGCCGACCGGGCCGAGCACCAGCGCGGGCATGAATTGCAGGATGGTCAGCACCACGATCACCGCCACCAGGGTCAATGCGAAGGTCGGAGATTCGACCTGCAGCGTGCCGCTGCCTTGCGGTGCGACGCGCTTGCGGGCCATGAGGCCGGCCACCGCGAGGGGTACGATCAGCGCGGGGAACCGGCCAAGGGCGAGAGCGGCAGAGCAGGTGAGGTTCCACCAATGCGTGGCATCGCCCAGGCCCTCGAAGCCGGAGCCGTTGTTGGCGAATGCCGAGGTGTACTCGTAGAACACCTGGCTGATGCCGTGGAAGCCTGGATTGGAGTTGCCGGTGAACTGCGGCAAGGCCAGCGTGAGCGCGGTGAAGCCGAGCACCACCAGCGGCTGCAGCAGGATCAGCAGGGCCAGCAGTCGCACCTCCGGCGCCTCGATCCTGCGACCGAACAGTTCCGGCGAGCGCCCGGTCATCAATCCGGCGAGGAACACCGCCAGCAGCAGGTACACCAGGAACTGCTGCAGGCCGCAGCCGACACCGCCCCAGATCGAGTTGACCAGCATGTTGACCATCGCAACGCCGCCGGTGAGCGGCGCCAGCGAGTCATGCATGGCGTTGACCGAACCGTTGTTGACCTGCGTGGTGATGGTGGACCACAGGGCGGACGACTGGGCGCCCAGGCGCACCTCCTTGCCCTCCATCAGCGCGATGTCCGCAGACGTCGCCGAGTGCGCCTCGGACCAGAGGGCCGCGCCGGTCGAAACCACCGACATCAGCAGCATCGTGCCGAACACCATGCCGGTGAGCCGCCTGCGGCCGGTGAACGCGCCGACCATGAAAACGACCGAGACCGGGATCAGCAGGATCGCGAGCAGCTCGAGCAGGTTCGAGAACGGGGTCGGGTTCTCCAACGCGACGGTGCTGTTGGGGCCGTACCAGCCGCCGCCGTTGGAGCCCAGCTGCTTGGCTGCGACCATCGGTGCGACCGGACCGAGCGGGATCTTCTGTTGCTTCATCTCGACACTCGGGTCGAGCGGCGTCGCGGTGGGCCCGGCATCGAAGGTCGCGGGCACGCCCTGCGCCACGAGCAACACGGTCCACAACAGGCAGAGCGGCAGCATGAAGCGCAAGGTGGCGCGGGTGACGTCGACCCAGTAGTTGCCGAGGTCGCGTTCGGCCGTCGCCGATGCGGCGCTGGCGGTGGCGATCGGGGCCGGCGAAACGCCCGTCCCCTGCAGCGGCGCCGATGCGTCCTGCGTCGTCGCGGCAGGCGTCGCCGACGCCGCCGCCATCGCCTCGCGCCCGCCGAACAGGCCGCGCAGCGTCGCCACCACCACCGCCAGCCCCATCATTGGCGTCACCACCTGCAGGCCGACGATGCCGACCATCTGCGACAGATAGCTCAGCTGCGCCTGTCCCGAATAGTGCTGCTGGTTGGTGTTGGTCAGGAACGACACCATGGTGTGCAGCGCGGTGTCCCAACGCATGTTGGGGATGGCGTCGGGGTTGAACGGCAGCCAGGCTTGGGTCATGAACAGCGCCCACACCAGCAGGCCGAGCACCAGGTTGCTCAACCCGAACGCCTTGGCATAGCCACGCCATGACATGGCGCGCTCCGGTCGCGTGCCCAGGGCGCGATAGACGGCGCGCTCGACCGGCACGAACACGCCGTCCAGCCTGGACGGCGCGCCGCGCATCACATGCGCAAGATAGTGTCCGAGCGGCCAGGCAAGGCCGATCGCCAGTGCCAGGACCAGCAGTGTCTCGATCATTGGGTTACATCCATTTGGCGGTCAGGCGCGCTCGTCGTTCGAGCCGCTCAGAAGTCTTCGGGGCGCAGGATCACGTACAGCAGATACGCGGCGGCAAGCACCACCGCGACACCGCACACCATGGCAAGCCAGCCGTGCATCGTCCTGCTCCTAGAACGAGGCCTGCAGGGCCGCTTCGATGCGCGTGCCTGCAAGTCCGGGGAACAACGTCTTTGCCGATGCGTCGGTACCGTGCGCGGTCACGCGCAGCTCCAACGGCGCCTTGAACGCCCACACCGCACCGAGCTGGGCGTGCGAATAGCTGTCGCCGTAGGCATCGTCGAGGTCGTAGTGCGCGACTGCCGCCTCCAGGCGAAGCGCGTCGTTGACCGGGAACTTGCCGCCGAGCTGCGCATAGACGCCGTTACCGTCGCTGGCGAACACGTCCGGCGAAAACCCAACCGTCAGCCACCAGGCATCGCGCAGCGTGAGCGTGCCGACCAGCTCGGGATAGTCGAGCTCGGCGCGCGAACCCGGGTAATCGAACCAGGTCACGCTCACGTCGAGCGCCCAGTCATCCGCGAGGCTGCCGCCCCAGCCGAGCACGTAGTCGATCTCGCTGGACGCGCCAGTGTCGCCGGCGAACTCGACCGTGGAGCCCCAGACCGCGCCGTACAGGCCGGACGCGGCCGCGAGCCTGGCGCCCGCCTGCATCGCCGGATCGCCCTGCGTCTGGCTGATGCCGCGGAACACGTAGTCGGTGGTGAGCGCCGCGCTGCCGGTCAACTCGGCGGCGTGGGCAGACGCACCCTGGGTGGCGCTGAAGATGCCGGCACACGCGGCGAGGAACAGCGGAAGCGACGCTTCACGCTGGCGAAGCAGATGCAGGGACATGCGGGTTCCGGGACTGGCGACGAGGCCGAATTGGCCACGGCGCCAGTCTGGGACGACACCGCGTAAAGCCTCTATTCCGCGGAGGCTTTGATGCGTAAATTCAGCGTAAAGCCACTACTGTTACCGCCGGGCAAAGATCCGACTGTCCGCTTCGATCTGAACGGACCATCACGAGGCGTGCGCGACCAGGCTATCAAGCCGCCAGCATTCCCAGCAGCAGCAGGCCACCCAGGCCCACAACGGAATTCGTCATTTCCATCACCGCCCAAGAAGCAACGCCGGCTTCATCGACAGGCTGAAGAACTCCTTGAACATCCAGGACGCTGGGTCGTTGACGTGCGACCCGAACACGCTGCCCGCGCCCATGCGACGGTCCGCTTATTGAATACGATGAGTCGTATTGCACGATTCATCGCCACCATTCATGGCCTCTGAAAGCCGCGGAGTGATGGCTTGTCGCACTCCGGCGCCGTCGCGTGCAAACGTCGCGACGGGTCGACGGATGTTGGCAGGCCCATCCGGAGAGCAGCCCTTGAACCCGGGCGCGCAGGGCCGCGCGCCCGGATCCGGACCACAGATCGCCCGACACCGACTACCTGGGCACGATTTCCAGCGCCTCCACGATGGCGTTGTCGTCCAGTCGCCAGACCTTGACCGTATGGCGGCCAGCCGCGAGCGCGTCGAAGTTCGCGGAAAGATCCACACGGTTCTCCGTCACCGCCTGGTACCAGTTCCGCTGTTGCGGCGTTGACGCGCCGCCGCCCGTGGCTTCGAGTGCGGACACCAGCGTCTGCACGGCGCCGTCATCGATCGACACGCCGATGCGAACGCCGCCACCGCCCGTCGTATCCAGGGTTGGCGCGAGCCGGAGGCGGACCTCGACACCGCGGTTCTCCGGAAGGATGACGTCGTACTCGACGCGTGGCGCGCTCGGCGGCGCCGTTGTCGGTCGCCCCTGGGGCAGCGTCACCAGGCCCGCGCGGGACTGGCCCAGATTCTGGATCGGGGTCCAGGCCAGGCCGTCGGCTGCCACGTTGCGCGCGAAATCCGCCGCCTCGATGGCGATGACGCCGGGCACGGTCTCGGGATCAACGAAGACCGCCTCGGCGTCGCGCATCTTTTCCGGGACATCGCCGGCGGTGCGGATCAGCACAGGTGGATTGTGCTGCGTGGGATCGTTCCAGATGACGTAGTTCATGTGGACCTGCGACATCATCTGGTCCCACTTGCCGTCATTGAGCGCGTGGTATTGCCGCGTCAGTTCGGCATCGCGCGCGTAGGCGCGCTCGGCCAGTTCAAGGAAAACGTTGCCGCGCGGATCGAACTGCGAAGCGAGACGATGGTTCCACGCGGTCGCGTAATACATCTCGTAGAGGTTGGACACCGCCAGGATCGGATACTCGACCAGCTGGAAGAAGGCCGCTTGCGCGTCCCCACCGACGCGTGGACGCACCGCATCGAGCTTGGCCACCAGCGCGCGCCAGTCCTCGACCACGCCGCTCCATTCGCCACGCACCAGCACGTCCGGACGGATCTCGCCGAGTGCATAGGTCTTCTCGTCCACCAGCTCCGGCTTGCGCCGGGCCGAGAGCTTCGCGTACAGGGTCAGCAGCTCTCCCACCTCGGCTCCGAGGTCGGCGCCGAATTGTTGCGTCGCCCAGACTTCCGGATAGGCCGCCAAGGCTTGCGGCGTCATCTTCTCCGGTGCCCAGGCCATGTCCATGAAGAACTCGAGCGGGTACTCCAGGGGCTTGATGTCACCGACGTTCGCGATCCAGATGTTTCGCGCGCCACGCGCGTGGGCCAGATCCATCTGCTGCCAGATCTTCTCGATCTGGTTGGTATTGATCCACTTGTAGTTGCGCGGCACGCCGACGTAGTCGAAGTGGTAATAGACGCCGAAACCACCCTCGCGATCGAGGTCGCGGGTCGGCAGCCGCCTGATCTGTCCCCAGTTGTCGTCGGAGAACAGCAGGGTGACGTCGTCCGGCACGGTCATGCCTTCGTCGTAGTAGTCCTGCACTTCCTTGTACAAGGCCCACATCTGCGGCGTCTGCGAGGCGGGCTTGCCGGTGACCTCCTCGATCAGCGCGCGCTGGTCGGCCACGATGGACTGGAGCAGATCCGTCGCCGTGCCTTCGCTCATCGGCGCGTCGCCGTCGCCGCGCATGCCGACCGTCAGCAGATTCTCGTGGGGGTCCGTGCCGTCCGCGCCCTTCATGCGCTCGAGCCCTCCTTTCCAGAAGGCGCGCAGGTTCTCGGCATTGGTCTGGTAGTTCCATTCGCCGCCGGTTGAAGGATCGTCTTCGAGGCGGTGCCACTCAGATTGCGCCCGGGTCAGCGGCTCGTGATGGGAGGTGCCCATCACAACCCCCATTTCGTGGGCGACACGCGCATTGTCCGCATCGTCCAGGTGGAAGGCCTTCGGTGCCCACATTGCAGGCCAGAGGTAGTTGCCCTTCAGCCGCAGGAGCAGTTCGAACACGTGGGCATACATCTCGGCATTGATCCCGCCAAAGCGCTGCTTCGCCCAGCCGCTGAAGGCGGGGTCCTCATCGTTGATGAAGAAGCCGCGGTAACGCACGCCTGGCCTGTCGGTTCGTGCACCGGCAGTGACATGGACCACGGATCGACGCTGCACCGGCACGTCGGCGAACCAGTACCACGGGGTAACGCCAATCCGCTCCGACAGATCATAAGTGCCGAACACTGCGCCACGGCGGTCGGAGCCGACGACCACCAGCGCACGCTGCGTGCCGGGCCAGGGCTGATCGACAACCGCGACCTGGTAGGCCTCCCACTGCGCCGTGATCGGATCGAGCTCCAGCTTGCCTGCAGCAACGAGTCCATCGATCAGCGCACTGTCACCCGCCACGCCGATCAGCACCAGCGGGCCCTTGGCCTGGCTGGCGTCGGTCAGCACCTCTGCACGGCGACTGCCTACGCGCCCGAGGTCTTCGGCGAAGTTCCCTGCCACGTGCCTGACCGCGGAGTCCGCGTTGACGTCGATCAGCACGGTCGCGGGAACGCCTTGCGCGATAAGGGCAAGGCTGCCCTCCGTGTCGCGATCGCAAACGGATGCCGGCGTATCGCAGGCGACGGCGAGCCCTGGACCCAACAGGCAGCACAGGGTCCCCAGGAATGTCAGCAGGTGCTTGTGTTGCATTGTCGTGCTCCGTTTTCAGATCCGCCGCTACGCGGCTGCGGCCTTGCTTCAGGCAAACAGGTGGCCGTCAGCCCACCAGCATTTCAAGGACCAGCACACCTGCCAGCCCCACGATCGAGATCGTCGTCTCCATCACCGTCCATGACGCGAACGTCTGCTTCATCGACAGGTTGAAGAACTCCTTGAACATCCAGAACGCCGAGTCGTTGACGTGCGAGCCGAACACGCTGCCCGCGCCCACTGCCAGCACCATCAGTTCCGGCGAGGCGCCGGTGGTTGCGATCAGGGGGCCGACGATGCCTGCGGCGGTGATCACCGCCACCGTGGCCGAGCCGATCATCACCCGCAGCAGTGCGGTGGCCAGCCAGGCGAACACCAGCGGCGGCATCTGCCACGTGCTGCTGAACGATGCGATGGTCGCGCCCACGCCGCTGTCGACCAGCACCTGCTTGAACACGCCGCCGGCGGTGATGATGAGCAGGATCACGGCGATGCCGGAGATGGCGGCGTTGAGCCATTTCGTCTGCGTATGCAGGTCGACGCCGCGGCGGTGGCCGAGCCACCAGAACGCAACCAGGGTCGAGAGCAGCAGGGCAACCGTGGGATTGCCGAGGAACAGCAGCGCGGACCGGGTGATGCCGTCGGGCAGCAGGCCGTCGGCCGCCACCGACAGGCCGATCAGCAGCACCGGCGAGAGTGCGATCAGGAACGAGCTCCACGTGCCCGGCAGTTCCTTGTGCCCGGTGCAGGACGCGAACAGGTCCAGCAGCGGCGGGTTGATGTGCTGCATGCGGCGGCCGAGGAACGGCCCGGCGATGATCACGGCTGGAATCGCCATGAGAATGCCGTACAGCAGGGTGACGCCCATGTCGGCGCCGAAGGCGTTGACCAGGATCACCGGCCCCGGATGCGGCGGCAGGAAGCAGTGGGTGGTGCTGAGCGATGCGACGGTGGGGATGGCGAGGTAGAGGATCGGCAGCCCGGTCCTGCGCGCCAGCGAGAAGATCAACGGCACCAGGATGATGAAGCCGGCATTGAAGTACAGCGGGATGCCGACCAGGAAGCCGGTGAGCAGCAGCGCCCACTGGATGTTCTTCTCGCCAAAGCGCGTGACCAGGGTGTTGGCGATCCTCTCGGCCGCGCCGCTTTCTTCCAGCACCTTGCCCAGGACCGCGCCGAGCACGATGACCAGGGCCAGGCCGGCGAGCGTGCTGCCGACGCCGTTGTCGATGGTCTTGAGCAGCTCCTGCGGCGACATGCCGAGCGCCAGGCCCATCGGGATGGCGACGATCAGCAGCGACAGGAACGGGCTGAGCTTGCGCGCGGTCAGGAAGATCTGCAGCGCGATCGCCGCGGCGATGATCAGAAACATGGTCATGCGGTGCGCCCTCCCCGGCGGCTGGGTGGATCCTGGGTGGTTTCAATCGTGTGAGGCGGTGGGTGTCTTGCCGGGTTTGGGGGCAAGAGCAGATCCCTCACTTTGTTCGGGATGACAATGTGGAGGTTGTTTGGGATGACAATTTTTGATTGTCATTTCGAGCGAAGCGAGAAATCTCGCCACTCATGTGCCCGCGTCGCGTGCAGCGCTGCCGTGTTC
The DNA here is from genome assembly GCF_054072655.1 of Luteimonas sp. A482. NCBI lineage: Bacteria > Pseudomonadati > Pseudomonadota > Gammaproteobacteria > Lysobacterales > Lysobacteraceae > Luteimonas > Luteimonas sp. A482. Next base: position 1,117,491 of record NZ_JBSVRO010000001.1, on the reverse strand, counting down.
CTTCGCCAGCGCCTCGCGCCCAGCGCGCAGCGTTTCGATGATCGCGTCGACGTCGTACACGCAGCCGCCCCAGGTGCCGCCGCCGGCGTCCTGCAGCGCGGCCCACAGGCGGGTGTCGGCGGGCAGGCGCGGATGCGGGGCGATGGCGGGATGCAGTTCGCGTGCGTCGAGCAGTGCGGCCGCCACGACCGGTTCAAGCGGCGCGTCCGGGTCGCAGCCGACGAAGTCGATGCGTCCTTCCAGCCGGCCGCGATCGATCTCGATGCGGACGATGTCGCCATCGCGCAGTCGCCCGATCGGACCACCCGCAAGCGCCTCGGGACCGACATGGCCGATGCAGGCGCCGGTGGACACGCCGGAAAAGCGCGCATCGGTGATCACCGCGACGTGCTTGCCCCAGGGCAGGTGCTTGAGCGCGGAGGTGAGCTGGTAGGTCTCCTCCATGCCGGTGCCGGCCGGGCCGCAGCCGGCCAGCACGATGACATCACCCGCCACCACCGCGCCCTCGCCCTTTGACTTGATCGCGCGGATCGCGTCGCGCTCGCTGGCAAACACGCGGGCGCGGCCGCTGTGGCGATAGACGTTGTCGGCGTCGACAACGGATGCGTCGATCGAAGTGGCCTTGATCACCGCGCCTTCCGGCGCGATGTTGCCGCGCGGGAACACCAGCGCGCTCGACAGCCCCGCCGCACGCGCGGCATCCGGCCCCATGATGACGTGCGCGGGATCGACACCGTCGAGTTCTTGCAGGCGCTCGCGCGCAATGCGGCGCGCGTCGCTGCGCTCCCACCAGTCGAGGTTGTCGCCGAGGCTGCGGCCGCTGACCGTCGCCACGTCGAGATGCAGCAGGCCCATGCTTCGCAGGTGCAACATCACCTCGGGCACGCCGCCGGCCATGAACACCTGCACGGTCGGATGATGACGCGGCCCGTTGGGCAACGCATCGACCAGGCGCGGGGTGGCGCGGTTGGCGCGGATCCAGTCGTCGACCGTGGGACGCTCGACACCAGCCGCGTGCGCGATCGCCGGCACGTGCAACAGCAGGTTGGTCGAGCCGCCGAACGCGGCGTGCACGACCAGCGCGTTGTCGAATGCCTCGCGGGTGAGGATCGTCGACATCGCCCTGCCCTGCCCCGCCAGCTGCATCAGCGCCAGCGCCGAGCGGCGCGCGAGGTCGAGCCAGACCGGTTCGCCCGAGGGCGCCAGCGCGCTGTGCGGCAGCGCCATGCCCAGCGCTTCGGCAATCACCTGCGAGGTCGCGGCCGTGCCGAGGAACTGGCAGCCGCCGCCGGGCGAGCCGCAGGCGCGGCAGCCCATCGCCGCCGCGTGCTCAAGGTCGATCAATCCATGCGCGAAGCGTGCGCCGATGGTCTGCACCACGGCGGTGTCTTCGGCGTCGCGCGCCGGCAGGGTCACGCCGCCGGGCACGATCACGCCGGGCAGTTCGCTGCAGCCGGCCAACGCCAGCATCATCGCCGGCAGGCCCTTGTCGCAGGTGGCCACGCCCAGCACGCCCAGGCGCGTGGGCAGCGAGCGCACCAGGCGCCGCATCACCATCGCCGCATCGTTGCGGTAGGGCAGGCTGTCGAACATGCCGGTGGTGCCCTGGGTGCGGCCGTCGCAGGGGTCGCTGCAGGCGACCGAGAACGGCAGGCCGCCCTTCGCTGCCAGGGTCTCTGCCGCGGCGCGCACCATCTGGTCGAGTTCCCAGTGGCCGGTGTGCAGGCCGAGTGCGACCGGCTTGCCGTCCGCGGCGCGCAGGCCGCCCTGGGTGCTGAGGATCAGGTACGGGTCGCGTGCGACTTCGGATGCGCGCCAGCCCATGCCGGCGTTCTGGGTCATGCCGAACAGGTGGCCGCTGGGTGCATCGCGCAGGGTGTCGGCGTCGATCGGCAGGCTGCCGGCAGGGCCTTCGCCACTGGTGCGGGTGTGCAGGAGCGAGGTGCCGTCGCCGAAGATGGGGTCGAAAGAGGTAGTGGTCATGGTTGCCCCTCTTGGTCGAGGCAGTGGCAATTATTCGCGTTGGGCAGGGCGCGCGGGATCGGGTTCGATGCTTCGGTGCGCCCCCACCCCGGCCCTCCCCCGCAGGCGGGGGAGGGAGCGGAGCGGGAGATCGGGCAGCCAACGATCATTCGGCCGGGTTCTCAAGGACGAGGCCGTCGATGTCGATGCGCACCACGTCGCCGCTGCGCAGGGTGAAGTCTTCGCCGGGGACGATGCCGGTGCCGGTGAACAGCAGGGCGCCTGCGGGCTGGCGCAGCTCGCGGAACAGCCAGCCGGCGAGTTCCTCCAAGCGACGCTTGATCTGCGAGCTGCGGGTCTCTCCGGAGAACACGGATGTGCCGCCGCGCAGGATCTGCAGCGAGATCGGCAGGTCGCGCAGCGCATCCGCATCGCACAGGCGGATGCCCGGGCCGATCGCGCAGGAGCCGTCGTAGACCTTGGCCTGCGGCAGGTACAGCGGGTTCTCGCCCTCGATGCTGCGCGAGGATACGTCGTTGCCGGTGGTGTAGCCGACGATGCGCCCCGTCGAGTCGAGCACCAGCACCAGCTCGGGTTCGGGCACGTTCCAGCTGCTGTCGGCGCGCACGCGGATCGGCGCGCCAGGGCCGCAGGCACGCCAGCCGGTGGCCTTGAAGAACAGCTCGGGCCGCTCGGCGCTGTAGACCTTCTGGTAGACGTCCGCGCTCTGCGACTCGGCCTCGCGCGCCATGCGGCTGCTGAGGTAGGTCACGCCGCTGGCCCAGATTTCCTGCGCGTCGTCGACCGGCGCAAGCAGCGGTGCATCCGCCGCTTCATCGCCTGCATCGAGCGCACCGGCGGCTTCACCCGGCGCGAGCGCCAGCCAGCGCGAGAGCGAGAATTCGCGCGGCAGGTAGTGGCCGTCAATTGCCCAGCGCGGGCCGTCCGTGGTGGCGTGTCGGGTCAGCAGTGGGTGCATCGGTGTTGGCTCCGTGGGGCAGTGGGTGGAAGCGTTTCGGGATCACGCGCGCCGGGGAACGTGGTGTACGAACGCGAGCGCGATTGCGCGGCCACGGTTGCGCGTGCAACTTCAAAGGTGCCGCGCCGCGATCGTGTGCAGCGCTTATGATGCGGACGCGGCTTGCGACAGAGGCCGCCCGCGCGCGCACCATGCGGCGCACGCGCCACGCGATGGCGACCGGCTTGCGCATGCAGGCCGGCGCTGCTTCCGACACTTCCAGACAGGACATGCCGATGCGACTTCTTCCTTCGCTGCTGACCGCCGCCCTCGCCCTCGGCCTTGCCGCCTGCACGGCCGGAGGCGACGACAGCGCAAGCGCGAATACCGACGCCGATGCCGCTGCCGCCGAGCCGCCCACGGCCGCCAGCTTCGAAACCGTCGGCCAGCTCACCACCTACGACGCGGCCTTCGCCGACGTCGCGGACGCCGATGCGCGTGTCGAGAAGCTGACCGGCGACGAGTTCACCTGGTCCGAAGGTCCGACCTGGGTACGCGATGGTGGCGGCTACCTGCTGTTCAACGACGTGCCCGAGAACCGCATGTACCGCTGGTCGCAGGCCGACGGCCTGTCGGTCTTCCTCGATCCCTCGGGTTACGCCGGCCCGCCGCTCGACACGCTGCGCGAGGGCGGCGCCAACGGCCTGTTCACCGAAGCCGACGGCAGTGTGCTGTTGGCCGATTCCGGCAACCGCCTGATCGCCCGCTTCAATGCATCCGACAAGTCCCGCACGACGCTGGCCGAGAGCTTTGAAGGCAAGCGCTTCAACAGCCCCAACGACGTGATCGCGCGCGGCGACGGCACGGTGTTCTTCACCGATCCGCCCTACGGGCTCAAGGACGGCGACGACTCGCCGGCCAAGGAGCAGAAGGTCAACGGCATCTACCGCATCGACGCCGATGGCAGCGTGCACCTGCTGGACGATTCGCTGAATCGCCCCAACGGCATCGCGTTCTCGCCCGATGGCAACACCCTGTACGTGGCCAACTCCGACGACAAGCGCCCGATCTGGATGGCCTATACGCTCGATGCGACGGGCAACGTCGTCGACAAGCGCCAGTTCGCCGATGCCTCCGACCTGGTCGGTGATGATGCGCCGGGCCTGCCCGATGGGCTGGCGGTATCCACGGAGGGACTGGTGTTCGCCACCGGCCCCGGAGGCGTGCTGGTGTTCGCCGCCGACGGCACGCGCCTGGGGCGTATCGAAACAGGTAGTGCCGTTGCCAATGCAGCCTTCGGCGACGACGGCCGCACGCTGTACATGACCTCGCACAAGTTCCTGGCCCGCGTACCGCTGAAGGTGACGGGCCTGGGCTTTCAAGACTGAGGCGTCCCCGCGGCGACGGTGAGCGCATGCGCCACCGTCGCCGGCTCGCCGTCCCCGAGCGCGGCATAGGCCTTGCGCAGCGCATCGGCGAAGCGTGCATCGCCCGCGAGCGGGCCGAATACCGCATCGATCTTCAGGAACGCGGCAACGTCCTCCTCGGCATCGCCCGTGGCGGCGTGGCCGATCTGCGAGAGCTTTGCTTCCATCGGGTCGACCAGCGTCGCGCCCACCTGTGACTGGCGCACGACGAAGCGCAGCCAGCCGGCCACCGGCAGGCACAGCCGGTCGATGCGGCGCCCGGCCGACAGCGCATCGACGATGGTGCCAAGCAGGCGCACCGGGATCTTCTGCGAGCCATCCCAGGCGATCTGCGCAAGCAGATGGCGGATGGCCGGATTGCGGAAGCGCTGCAGGATCGCAGCCACATAGCTGTCCGGATCAAATGCGGCCGGCAGCGACAGCGTCGGCACGATGTCCTCGCGCATCAGCCGCTCGACGAAGCCGGCCAGCGCCGGTTCGCGCATGGCATCGGCCACGGTTTCGAGGCGCATCAGCGAGCCGAGGTAGGCCAGCGCAGAGTGCGGGGCGTTGAGCAGGCGCAGCTTGGCCCGGTCGAAGTCGACGATGTCGGCGCTCATCACCACGCCGGCGTTCTCGAACCGCGGTCGGCCACTGCGAAAATCGTCTTCGACCACCCACTGCGTGTACGCCTCGCGCTGCACGGGCCAGGCGTCGTCCACGCCCAGCGCCGCGGACACGCGTGCCCGCAGCGCGTCGTCGCTGGCGGGGGTGATGCTGTCGACCATCGAGCGCGGAAATGCGACCTCCGACTCGATCCAGGCCGCCAGCCCGCGGTCGATGCGGCGCGCGTAGTCCAGTACCGCGCGGCGCAGGCGCCCGCCGTTGTCGGCAAGGTTGTCACAGCTGAGCACGGTGTACGGCGCCAGCCTGCGCTCGCGGCGTTCGCGCAGGCCCGCCACCAGCCAGCCGATGGCGCTGATCGGCTGCTCGGGCGAGGCCAGGTCGCGGGCGATGTCCGGATGCGCGGCATCGATGCCATCGCGCGACAGGCAGTAGCCCTTCTCGGTGATGGTCAACGTCACCAGCCGCACCTGCGGATCGACCAGCCGCGACATCACCGCCTTGCGCTGCTGCGGCGCGCACAGCACCTCGCGGATCGAGCCGATTACGCGCAGCGACGGCTGCTCGCCGAGCAGCGCCAGCGTGTACAGCCCGTCTTGCGGCTGCAGCGCATCGCGCACGCCCGGGTTGTGCAGCGAGACCGCGCTGATCGCCCAGTCCGGCTCCGCGGCCAGCAGGTCGTCCAGGTACACCGCCTGGTGCGCGCGGTGGAACGCGCCCGGGCCGAAGTGGACCACGCCGATGCACGTGGCCTCACGATCGTAGTCCGGGCGCAGCACCTGCGCCGGCAGCGATGCGAGCGTGGCCGTGGCCAGCCGCGGCAGGCCCGCGCGCGCATCGGCCTGCGTCTGCACACCAGCTGCGGGGTTCACGGCGCTTCCACCTCGAACTGGCTGCCGATGCGCAGGTCCTGGCTGGACGCACCCACTTCCACCGCATAGCGGCCGGGGTCGACCGCGTAGCCGCCGGCGGCCTCGTCGTAGTGGCGCAGGTCGCGCGACGGGATGAAGTCGAAACTCAGCTCGCGCGATTCGCCCGGTGCCAGGTGCACGCGCTGGAAGCCGCGCAGCTCGCGCAGCGCACGCTCGCGCATCGGTGCCAGTGGCCGCAGGTAAAGCTGCACGACCTCGTCGCTGGCGCGCTGTCCGCTGTTGCGCACGGTCACTGTCGCGGTGAGCGTGTCGTCGACGCCGGCGCGGTCGCGGTCCAGCCGCAGGTCGCGGTAGTCGAATGTGGTGTACGACAGCCCGTGGCCGAACGGGTACAGCGGCTTGCCGCCGAAGTAGCGGTAAGTGCGGTTTGCCATGTCGTAGTCGTCGAACGCGGGCAGCTTTTCGTCCGCGCTGTAGAACGTGACCGGCAGGCGCCCGGCCGGGCTGACGTCGCCGAACAGCACGTCGGCCACCGCGTTGCCGCCGCGCTGGCCCGGATACCAGGCCACCATGATCGCCGGCAGGTTGGCCTTGGCCCAGTCCACGCCCAGCGCCGAGCCTGCGGTCAGCACCAGCACCACCGGCTTGCCGGTCGCATGCAGGGCCTCGAGCAACTTCTGCTGGGTGGCGGGCAGGCGGATGTCGGTACGGTCGCCGCCGGTGAAGCCGGGGAAGTCGACCTTCATCTCCTCGCCTTCCACGTCGCCGGTCAGGCCGCCGACGAACACCACGGCATCGGCGCCCTGCGCCGCGGCGATCGCTTCGTCGAAAGCGGGCTTGGCGCCGGGCAGGTCCCAGGCCAGGCGCACGCTCGCGTCGCGCTCGCGCTCGTAGTACTCGAGCCGGATGTCGTAGGCGCGCCCGCCTTCCAGGTCGAGTTCGACGCTTTCCGCGCGCAGGCGTTCGGCGTCTTCCCAGTGGTCGAGCACCAGCTTGCCGTCCAGGTACAGGCGGAAGCCGTCGTTGGCACCGGCTTCCAGGCGATAACGACCGTCCACCGGCGGCAGCAGCTGCCCGCTCCAGCGGATGCTGAAGTTCTCGTTGGGCACGGCGTTGTCGGGACCAGCCTCGCCGCGCGCCATCAGGTTGTCGGTGGGCGAACCGCGGTCCCAGCGGAAACCGATCTGCGCATCGACGCGCGCCAGCACCGGCTCGCCGGACAGGTCGGGGTTGCGGAAGTACTCGCCGCGCAGGCCGCGTTCGTTGGAACCGGCCTCCGGGCGCAGGTACTGCGGCTCGACCAGGGGCGTGGCGGCCGGATCCTCGCGTCCTTCGACAAGGTCGGCACCGCGCGCATACACCACTTCCGTGTTGGGCAGTGCCTCGCGGATGCCGCGCAGCACGGTCACCGGATCGGACGGCGTGCCGTAGTAGTTGCCCAGCAGCGACATGGTGTCATCCGCGGTCGGGCCGATGACGGCGAGGCGACGGATGTCCTTCGACAGCGGCAGCACGCCCTCGTTCTTCAGCAGCACGATCGATTGCTGCGCTGCGCGCCGCGCCAGCGCGTCGTGCGCGGGCGCCTGGTTGACCGAATAAGGCGTCTGCGCCCACGGCACCTGGTCAGCCGGGTCGAACATGCCCAGTTCCATGCGCGTGGTCATCAGCCGGGTCAGCGCATCGTCCAGCGCGGCCTCGCTGATCAGGCCCTTGCGCACCGCCACCGGCAGGTGCTCGGCATAGGTGCTGCCGCAGTTGAGTTCGGTGCCGTTGCGCACCGCCAGCGCTGCCGCTTCCTCGGGCGTGGCGACGATCTTGTGGTTCTGCCAGATATCCACGATCGCCCAGCAGTCGGACATCACGTAGCCCTTGAAACCCCACTGCTCGCGCAGGATGTCGCGCAACAGGAACTTGCTGCCACTGGCCGACTCGCCGTACACGCGGTTGTAGGCACCCATCACCGCCTTGACCTGACCCTCCTTCACCAGCGCCTCGAATGCGGGCAGGTAGGTTTCCCACAGGTCGCGGCGCGAGGGGTGCACGTCGAAGGTGTGGCGGTCGGCCTCGGGGCCGCTGTGCACGGCCAGGTGCTTGGCGGTGGCGTCGAGCTTGCGGTACTTGCCGCCCTGCGATTCGGGCAGCAGTGAGCCATCGGGCGCGACACCCTGCAGCCCGCGCACGAACGAGATGCCCATGCGCGCGGTGAGGTAGGGATCCTCGCCGTAGGTTTCCTGGCCACGGCCCCAGCGCGGATCGCGGAAGATGTTGATGTTGGGCGACCAGAAGGTCAGGCCCTGGTAGCGGCCGTGCTGGCCGTTGCGGAAGAACTCGTGGTGCTTGGCGCGCGCCTCGTCGCTGATGGTCTTCGAGACCTGGTCCATCAGCGACACGTCGAAGCTCGCGGCCATGCCGATCGCCTGCGGAAACACGGTCGCCGCGCCGGCGCGGGCAACGCCGTGCAGGGCCTCGTTCCACCACTCGTACTCGGACAGGCCGAGCCGTTCGATCGCCGGCGAGTCGTTCTGCATCTGCGCGGCTTTTTCCTCCAGCGTCATCCGCGACACCAGCGCCGCGGCGCGTTCCTCGAAGGGCTTCGAGGTGTCCAGCCAGGGCCGATTGCCGTCATCGGCCTGCACGCCGAGCGCCGGCAGCGCGGCCAGCAGCGCGATCGCGCAGCCGCGGACCAGCGTGCGCCGCGCCGGGTTGGCGCGCCTTGCCGGCGCGTGTGTTTCGTGTACTCGCATGTCCCCTACCCTCCCAGGTCGTTTCATTGCGCGGCGCGTTCGTCGCGCGCATGCGGGCCGATGGTCGCGCCGACGAATCCGCCGGCCACGTCGGTGCTCAGGATCGTGCCGTCGGCATCGCGCACCAGCCACTGCACGCCCTTGCCGTCGCCGGCGTCGAAGCCGAAGCCGTAGGTCCCTTCGTTGCCTTCGATGTGCAGGGTGAACAGCTCCGCCGCGTCGGCCGAGTGCGTCGCCACCACCTCGACGTCGCCCTCGCCCGCCTTCTTCTCCAGGAACACCTCCACGCCCTGCTCGCCGTCGCGGCGCACGCCGAGGAAGTACCAGTGCGTCTCACCCTGGAACGCGGCCAGGCCTGCCGCCACGCCCGCTGCGGGCAACTCCATGGCGGTGCTGGCCTCGAACACCTGGTGCTGCTGGCGACGCGCGTAGAACGCGGGATTGACCAGCGTGTCGAGCCGCTCTGCCAGCGGCTGGATCGCGAGCCAGCCCGGACGCGAGCTGCCGTCGTACCACTGCGTCTTGGGCACGCGCGGCGTCATCCAGCCGGTGCCCAGTTCGACCGTGTCGAACTCGTCGCGCCAGGTGAAGTTGCCGGTCATCGGCGCCTGGTCCGCCGGCTTCTTCATGAAAGACGGCCCGGGCAGTACATAGGGAATTTTTTCGCCGTCCGGCAGGATCACCGGCCACCCGTCCTTCCAGGTGACCGGCAGCAGGAAGGCCTCGCGTCCGGTGTTGTAGTGGTCGACGCCGTAGTTGCGGCTGGCCAGGAAGGTCGCCCACCAGCTGCCGTCGGGCCCCTGCACCAGGTCGGCGTGGCCGGCGTTGGTGATCGGCAGCGGCCGATTGGGATCAAGGTCGCGCTGGGTGAGGATCGGGTTGTTTTCGTAAGGCTGGTATGGGCCCCAGACGTCGCGGCTGCGCAGGATGACCTGCGAATGCTGCGGCCCGGTGCCGCCCTCGGCGTTGTTGAGGTAGTACCAGCCGTCGACCTTGTAGATGTGCGGGCCTTCAATCCAGATCGGGTTCTCGTCGGGCTTCACGCCGCCGTCGATCAGCACCTTGCGCGGGCCGAACGGCTTGCCGTTGGCAATGTCGATCTCCTGCAGCCAGATCGCGCGATGGCCGTCGTAGCGCACCGGCACCGCAGGCTCATCGTTGTTGAGGATGTAGACCTTGCCATCGTCGTCGAAGAACAGCGACGGATCGATACCGCCGATGCCCGGCAGCCAGACCGGATCGGACCACGGCCCGGCCGGATCGGTGGCGGTGACGATGAAGTTGCCGCCGGCGTCGACCGAGGTGTTGACCACGTAGAAGGTGCCGTCATGGAACTCGATGGCCGGCGCGAACACGCCGCGCGACACGCCGAGGCCGTCGAAATCCAGCTGCTCCGGCCGATGGATGGCATTGCCGACCTGCTTCCAGTGGACCAGGTCCTCGCTTTCGAACACGGGGATGCCGGGGAAGAAGGTGAAGGTCGAGGCCACCAGGTAGAACTTGCCGTTGGCGGCGACCACGCTCGGGTCGGAATGGAAGCCGGCCAGCACGGGATTGCGGAAGCTGCCCTCGGGCACCGGCGCCTCGAAAGCGGCGTCGCGCCCGGTGTATTCGAACCAGTCGAAATGGACGGGCGCTGGCGCATCGGATCCGTCGACGGCGGCGGCGGCGTGCGCCGCAGGCTCGTTGCCGCAGGCGGCCAGCAGCAGCGCGGCAATGCCGGTGGCGAGGATGCGGTTGGTGTTGCCCAGCCGGGCGCGGCGTGTGTTGCGGATGCTCATCTTCATTCCCCTTTCAAGAACGTGCTTCACCAGTCCCACATCGCGCCATCTTCCAGGCGCGCGATGGGCAACTGCTTGGGCGCATACGGATACTTCGCCGCCAGCTTCTCGTCGATGTCCACGCCGATCCCCGGCGTGTCGCCCACGTGCAGACGGCCGTTGCGCAGCACGTAGTCGTGCGGGAACACCGCGTCGGTCTCTTCGGTATGGAACATGTATTCCTGGATGCCGAAGTTCGGCACCCAGGTATCGAAATGCAGCGCGGCGCCCATGGTCACCGGCGACAGGTCGGTGGCGCCGTGGAAGCCGGTGCGCACCTGGTGCAGGGCAGCGAAATCGGCGATGCGGCGCACATGGGTGATACCGCCGCCGTGGACGATGGTGGTTCGGATGTAGTCGATCAGCTGTTTCTCGATCAGGTGCTTGCAGTCCCAGATCGAGTTGAACACTTCGCCCACGGCCAGTGCGGTGACCGAGTGCTGGCGGATCAGCTCGAAGCCCTTCTGGTTCTCGGCCGGGGTCGCGTCCTCCAGCCAGAACAGGCGGTAGGGTTCCAGCGACTTGGCCAGGCGGGCGGCCTCGATCGGGGTCAGGCGATGGTGCACGTCGTGCAGCAGCTCCACGTCCGGACCATGGTCGGCGCGCAGCTGCTCGAACAGCTTCGGCACCGTGTCGAGGTAGCGCGGCGTACTCCATACCGTCTCCAGCGGCAGCTCGCTCTCGGCCGGCTCGTAGCCCTTGGCGTTGGAGATGCCGTAGGACTTCTTGACGCCGGGCACGCCGCACTGCGCGCGCACCGCCAGGAAGCCCTGCTCGATGAATCCGCCGACCGCATCGGAAGCCTCGGCGATGTCGCGGCCGTTGGCGTGCCCGTAGACCAGCGCACCTTCGCGCGAGCGCCCGCCCAGCAGCTGGTAGACGGGCATGCCCGCCATCTTGCCGAGGATGTCCCACAGCGCCACGTCGACCGCGGCGATGGCGCTCATTGTCACCGGGCCACGCCGCCAGTAGGCGCCGCGGTAGAGGAACTGCCAGAGGTCCTCGATGCGGCCGGCGTCGCGGCCGATCAGGTTCGGCACCACGTGGTCCTGCAGGTAGGACGCGACCGCAAGCTCGCGGCCGTTGAGCGTGGCATCGCCAAGCCCGTACACGCCCGAGCGCGTGGTGATCTTGAGGGTGACGAAGTTGCGCCCCGGGCAGGTGACGATGACCTTGGCATCGACGATCTCGCGGTCGTTCTTCGATCCGTGGGCGGAGGTTTCCGTGGTGTTGGTATTCATCGTGCGTGGTCGTCGTCGATCAAAGGGGATACGGGCAGCTCGAACGGGCCTGCCGGCAGGCCGGCGCCATCGAACAGTGTGCAGACCGGGCTGTCGGCCCAGCAGTAGCGCACGCGCGTAGCCGCATGGGCGGCAGGCGCGTTGAGGGTGACGCGGTTGCTCCGGACCTGCGCCTGCGCGTAGCGGCAGGAGCCGGCATCCGCGCCGCACAGCTCGAAGCCGATCGGACCGTCAGCGCCGTATGCGACCAGGCTGTCGCTCACATCGCCGAACTCGACCACCACCGCCTCGCCATTGCGACGGACCGCCATGGCGACCGGACCGGACGCGGGCAGCGTTTCGCCGTACACCACGTGGCGCGCGGCGCGCGCGAAGCGGCGCCCGAGTTCCTGCTTGTTGGTCGGATGGATGTCGTAGCGGTCGCCGATGTCGATCGCCACCACCAGGCCGGTGCCGGCGTCTTCGGCTGCGACCGCACGCTGTGCCTCGCGCATCGCGGCCCAGTCGCTTTCGGTCGGACTGGTCGGCGCCGCGCCGTAGTTGGCGAGCTGCGCCACCAGCAGCGGCAGCCCTTCGCCGAAGCGCGCGCGCCAGTCGCTGCGCAATGCGCGCAGGAGTTCAGCGTAGTCAGCGTGCTCGAAGGTGTTGGACTCGCCCTGGTACCACAGCGCGCCGCGCAGGCCGTAGCGACCGATCGGCGCGATCATGCCGTTGTACAGCGTCGACAGTCCCGCCGCGCTCTGCCAGGGCGCACGCGGGGGCGTGCCCGCTTCCTCCGGGACGATCCGGTACTGCCAGCCGCCCTCCAGCGCCACGCTGCTGCCGTCGGCCAGGCGCAGCGAATGGGCGCTGGCCGGGCCGGCCAGCCCGCCATCGCGATAGGTGTCGAGGACGTTCACCACGATGGTGTTGTCGCCCGCGCGCAGCAGGCCCGGCGGCAGCGCGTACTCGCGGCCCGCGCCGGCGCCGTAGGTGCTGCCGACGCCGCGACCGTTGACCCAGGTCATGTCGATCTCGTCGGCCGGACCCAGCAACAGCACGGCATCCTGCGCCGCCTGCTCCGCAGTCAGCTGCACGTCCGTGCGGTACCAGACCATGCCGTTGAACTCGGCCAGCTCCGCCACGCCCCAACGCTCCCAGGCGCCAAGCTGCGCCGGCGCGGCACGCCAGTCGCCGGCGGCACCGCCCTCCCAGGGACGATCGCCCTCGCCATTTGCCGGCTGCTGCGCCCACCAGCGCTGCCACAGCGCGCCCCACTCGCCCACCGCCGCGACCGGATCGTCGGCGTAGCGCTTGAGCACGTCGAGCTCGCCGTCATAGGTTCCCAGCGTGCGCAAGGCTTCACCGCTGGTCCAGGCCTGGATGCGCGAGCCGCCCCACGAGGCGTCGATCAGTCCCATCGGCACGTCGACCGTCTTCTGCAGTTCGCGCGCGAAGAAGTAGCAGGCCGCGGAGAACTCGCGCACCGATTCCGGATTCACCGGCTCCCAGCGCACGTCTTCGGAAAAGGTCGGTTGCGGCGTCACGTCCGAGACCTGCGGCACCGTCAGCAGGCGGATGCGGTCGTTGCCGGCGCCGGCGATCTCCGCGCGCGCGTCGAGCGCGCGCCAGACCTGCAGCTCCATGTTCGACTGGCCCGAACACAGCCAGACATCGCCGACCAGCACGTCCGACACGCGCTGGCTGCGGCCGCCCGCGGCGACCTCCAGCACGTGCGGCCCGCCGGCCTTCAATGCGGGCAGCTGCGCCTCCCAGCGGCCGTCGGCATCGGCGCGCGCGGATGTGCGCTTGCCGCCCAGCGATACGCGCACCTGCGCGCCCGGATCGGCCTGCCCCCAGACCTGCAGCGGCCGGTCGCGTTGCACCACCGCGTGGTCCTGGAACATCGCGTGCAGCAGCGGTGTCCCGCCCTCTGCCGCAGCCACCGGCGCAAGCAGGCACGCCGACAGCAACAGGCCCAGCGCCGCGCCACGCCCGGCGCAATGCAATGCCCGGCTCATTGCGTGTCTCCCGGTGCATGCGGGAATTCAAGCGCCCTGTAGTACTCCAGCGACTGCGCCGGCGGCGCCTCGCCCTCGGCCAGCGGCAGGCCGGAGAAGGTCTTGAAATAGGCGATGCTGGCATCGCGCCACCACTGCGCTTCGTCGCGCTGGATGGCGAGGAAACGATCCACCTGATGGTGGCGCTCGGCGTCGACATGCGGCTGCAGGCCGGCCCACGTTGCCTGCATGCGCTCTACCTCTGCCACGCCGCGCGAGTAGCGATGCACCAGCTCGTCCCACAGCGTGCGCCCGGAGGCGACGCGGCTGTCCCAGGGACGGTGGTGGAACCACAGCAGGAAATCCTCGGGCACGCGCGCCGGATCGTTGAACAGCGCGGCCACCGGCGGCGCGTACTGCGAGACCGCGTTGCTGCCGCTCGTGGTGCGGTCGAAGCCAATGCCGTCCTTCGTCGCGCGATGGAAATACACCGAGGTCCAGTCCGCGCGCGGGCCGCCCTCGACCCAGGGTGCGGGCCCGTAGTGGTGGCCGCGGCCCATCAGGTGGTGCAGGCCCAGCGGCGTCATGTAGTCCACCACTGCCTGGTGCGAGGCCATCATCATTTCGACCACAGGCTCGACGACGGCGCTGTCGGCGGAGAACGTCATCCGCACCCAGTCCTGCGCGATCCCGCGCGCAGCGGCGTCCGGATTCCAGGCCATGCGCCCGTACACGTACCAGTTGGCCTGGTCGAAGTGCGAGCCGCTCCAGTTGCGGTCGCTGCCGATGTTGGCCACGCCGGCGATGCCGCTGAGCGCGTGCCCTTCGAGCGAGCCGTCGACCACCTTGGCCACGGTGGAGCCCTCGCCCCTGGCATGCGTGTCGGCGCGCAGCACTTCCTCGTACATCGGCCCCAGGTACACCAGGTGGGTGGCGAAGCCCAGGTACTCCTTGGTGATCTGGAACTCCATCATCAGCGGCGTCTTGGGCATTGCGCCGAACAGCGGATGGAAGGGCTCGCGCGGCTGGAAGTCGATCGCGCCGTTCTTGACCTGCACCAGCACGTTGTCGCGGAACTCGCCGTCATGCGGCACGAACTCGGTGTAGGCCTGCTTGTGCCGGTCGTCCGGCTCTTCGTCGGAGTAGACGAAGGCGCGCCACATCACCACGCCGCCATGCGGCGCAACCGCGTCGGCCAGCATGTTGGCGCCGTCGGCGTGCGTGCGGCCGAAGTCCTGCGGGCCCGGCTGTCCTTCCGAGTTCGCCTTGACCAGGAAGCCACCGAAGTCCGGGATCTTCGCGTAGATCTCGTCGGCCTTCGCGCGCCACCAGCGCTGCACCGCTGGGTCCTTGGGGTCGGCGGTCTTGAGGCCGCCAAGTTCCATCGGTGCGCTGAAGCGCGCGCTCAGGTACACGCGGATGCCGTAGGGACGCATCACGCCGGCCAGCGCCGCGACCTTTTCGAGGTACAGCGGTGTCAGGATCTGCGCATTGGCATTGACGTTGTTGAGCACCGTGCCGTTGATGCCGATCGAGGCATTGGCGCGGGCGTAGTCGGTGTAGCGGGGGTCGAGCCAGCCCGGCAGACGATGCCAGTCCCAGATCGACTGGCCCGAATAGCCGCGCTCGACGTGCCGGCTGAGGTCGTCCCAGTGGTTGAGCACGCGCAGCTTGACCTTCGGCGACTCGCGCAGGTCGAGCGCGTCGACCGGCTGTCCGGTCTGCAGCAGGCGCAGCAGGTGGAAGGCGCCATACAGCGCGCCGGCATCGGTATTGGCCGCGACCACGGTTGCAGCGTTGCCGTCCATGCGCGTGCTGCGGATCAGGTAGCCCTCGTCGCCAAGGTCGTCGAGCGCAAGCTGCAGGCTTGCGATCCGCGGCAGCGAGGCCGGCGTGCCGACCAGCAGCGCACCCGCGCGGCCGGCCGCCTCACCCTGCGCCGGCGCCTGGCCGAGCAGGCCCTGCAGTCCGCGCAGCAGTTCGTCGCGCGTGGCGCGCTGCACCGGCGTGGACGCAGGCGCCACCAGTTGCGCGAACCGCGCGCGGTATTCGCCGGCAGCAACGGATTCAATCGGCCGGTAGCGCAGCCACAGGTCGTAGCCGTCCTCGGCCTGCGCCACAAACGGCAGGCACGACAGCACGGCCAGCAGGCAGCCCAGCGTGGCCAGGATCGCGCCGCGGGCGCGTCCGGGCCTGTCCTGCGCGGACATTGCGCCGGGATGTCGTGGACGCCTGTCGATGTGTACCATTCGTTCAGCCCTCAGTTGGTCAATGATGTACGCGCTCCGGCGGCGACCGCCGGTTTGCGCCGTGGGTCGCGTGCGCGCCAGCGCAGCACGCCGCCGCGGCGCGGCAAGGGGACAGGAATTGCAGAATCAGCCCAAGAAGGCCGCGCGCCGCAAGGGACTGGCGGTCACGCTCGACGAGGTCGCGGCACTTGCCAAGGTGTCGCCGATGACGGTCTCGCGCGTGGTCAACGGCCACGGCAAGGTGCGCGAAAGCACCCGCGAACGGGTGCTGCGGGCGGTGCACGAACTGGGCTACTCGCCCAACCTCGCCGCCAGCGCACTGGCCACCGCGCAGGACACGCGGGTGGCGATGATCTACACCAATCCCAGCAACGCCTACCTGCGCGAGCTGCTCGCCGGCGCGCTGCGCGGCGCGACGCGCACGGCCGCCCAGCTGGTCATCGACACCTGGGAGAACATCGGCGTCAACGCCCAGCGCCAGGCCGCGCGCACGCTGGCCAAGCGCGTGGCCGGCGTGATCCTGCCGCCGCCGCTGTGCGAATCCAAATCCCTGGTGGCGGAGTTTGTCGAAGCCGAGGTGCCGGTCGTGGCGATCGCCTCGGGCCGCTTCCACCACGACATCTCCTGCGTGCGCATCGACGACTTCCGCGCCAGCAAGGAAATCACCCTGCACCTGATCGCCGCCGGGCACCGCCACATCGGCTACATCCGGGGCAATCCGAACCAGACCGCGAGCACCCGACGCTACGAGGGCTTCCAGTCGGCGCTGGCCGAATCGGGCATCGAACTCGACGAGAGCGTGGTCGAGTCGGGCTTCTTCACCTACCGCTCCGGGCTCGATGCGACCGAGAAGCTGCTGGCGCACGCCAACCCGCCCACCGCGATCTGCGCAGCCAACGACGACATGGCCGCCGCCGCGGTGTCGGTCGCGCACCGTCGCGGGCTGGACGTGCCGCGCGACCTGTCCATCGTCGGCTTCGACGACACCTCGGCCGCGACCACGGTCTGGCCCGAGCTGACCACCATTCGCCAGCCAATCTCGGCGATGGCCGACTCGGCTGTCGACATCCTGCTGCGCAACATCCGCCGCAAGGACAAGAGCACGCGCACGGTGGTCGACCACGTCGTGCCGCACGAACTGATCGAACGCGATTCGGTCGCGCCACCGGCACGCTGACGCCCCAGCCCTCTTGCGGGCCGGGACATCGATGCGGCAACGGCGCGGCGGCTCGGCTGGCAGGGGCGTTTGCACTCCCATGTCGACCGGCCGCCGTCCGGCTCAGCGCAGCAGGTACTGGTTGAGCAGGTTCTCGTAGCGCTCCTGCTTGCCGCTGATCTGCACCGGCTCACCGCTCTTGCCCGCCAGCGCCGCAAGATCGGCCAGGCCCAGCTTGCCGGCCGCGAAATCGGCGCCTGCGCCGCTGTCGAAGCTGGCATAGCGCTGCTTGCGCCACTGCTCCCACGGCGAATCGTTGAGCAGCGCGTGCGCCACCTCGAGGCCTCGGGCAAACGCGTCCATGCCGCCGATGTGGGCGATGAACAGATCCTCCATGTCGGTCGACTCGCGGCGCGGCTTGGCGTCGAAGTTGAGGCCGCCAACCAGGCCACCCTGGCGCAGCACCACCAGCATCGCGCCGACCGTGTCATACAGGTCGGTCGGGAACTGGTCGGTGTCCCAGCCGTTCTGCGCATTGCCGCGGTTGGCATCGATGCTGCCCAGCAGGCCGTTGTCGGCCGCGACCTGCAGGTCGTGCTCGAAGGTGTGGCCCGACAGCGTGGCGTGGTTGGCCTCGATGTTGAGCGAGAAATCCTTCTCCAGGCCGTGCTGCTTGAGGAAGCCGACGACGGTGGCGCTGTCGAAGTCGTACTGGTGCTTCATCGGCTCCATCGGCTTGGGCTCGATGAAGAACTGGCCCTTGAAGCCGATGCTGCGGCCATAGTCGCGAGCGACGGTGAGGAAGCGCGCGAAGTGGTCGAGCTCGCGCTTCATGTCGGTGTTGTGCAGCGAGGAGTAGCCCTCGCGGCCGCCCCAGAACACGTAATGCTCGCCGTCCAGTTCGACCAGCGCGTCCAGCACCGACTTGACCTGCACCGCGGCGCGGGCAACGACGTTGAAGTCGGGGTTGGTCGAAGCACCATTCATGTAGCGCGGATGCGAGAACAGGTTGGCCGTGCCCCACAGCAGCTTCATGCCGGTGGCCTGCTGGCGCTCCTTGGCAAGGCCCACCAGGTGGTGCAGGTTCTTCTCGTAGGTGCCGATGTCCTCGGCGTCGGGCGCCATGTCGACGTCGTGGAAGCACCAGTACGGCACGCCGATCTTGGTGAAGAACTCGAACGCCGCGTCGACCTTGGCCTCGGCGGTCTTCATCGCATCGCCGGTTTCCCAGGGGAAGCGGCGCGTGCCCGGGCCGAACGGATCGGCGCCGGCGTTGCAGAAGGTGTGCCAGTAGCAGACCGCGAAGCGCAGGTGCTCGCGCATGGTCTTGCCGCCGATCTTCTTGTCCGCGTCATAGGTCTTGAACGCGAGCGGATTGTCCGAACCCGGTCCCTCGTAGGGAATCGTGCCGATGCCGGGGAAGTACTCCTTCGCGCCGATGAATGCCTTGCTCATATGTATGTCCGTGGTGTCGTGGTGGGAACGAGGCGTCAGTCGGCGTAGAGCGGCCGGATCGCATCGAGGTGGGAAAGGAAGTGACGGTACTGCGCGGCGTAGGCCGCGGTGGCGCCGGCGTGCGGCTGCGCGGCCAGGCGCGGGTCCAGGCGCACGTGCGAGGCGGCCAGTGCGCTGAGCTCGCCGTCGCTGCCGCCTTCGGCGCGGCGCACTGCCCACAGCGCCTGCAGCGCGGCACCGAAGGCCGCGCCCTCGGACTGCTCGGGCACGTCCACCGGCAGGCCGAACATGTCGGCCACCATCTGCCGCCACACCGCGCTCTGGCTGCCGCCGCCGGTCAGGCGGATGGCCTCGAAGCGCAGGCCGGCATCGACCAGTGCGTCGTAGCCGGTCATCAGGCTGTAGAGCGCGCCCTCCATCGCCGAGCGATAGAGGTTGGCCGGGGTCAGGTTGGTCGCGGTCATGCCGAACAGGTTGCCGCGCCCGTGCGGCAGGTCGGGCGTGCGCTCGCCGTTGAGGAAGGGCAGCATCAGCAGGCCGTCGGCGCCGGGCGTGGTGCCGGCCAGCAGCGCGTCGCCGTCGCGCGAGGAGAAGCCGCACAGCCGGGCGACCGCTTCGGTGGCGACGGTGCAGTTCATGGTGCAGATCAGCGGCAGCCAGCCGCCGGTCGAATCGCAGAACGCAGCCCAGCGGCCTTCGGCATCGACCACCGGCTCGCCGGCATAGGTGAACAGCGTGCCCGAGGTGCCCAGGCTCATGCTGAGCACGCCGGGCACCACGTTGCCGGTGCCGATCGCGGCCATCATGTTGTCGCCGCCGCCGGCCGACACCTGCACCGAATGCGGCAGGCCCAGCTCGTCGGCAAGCGCCGGGCGGATCTTCACCAGGGTGTCGGCCCCGACCAGCGGCGGCAGGCAGTCGCGCAGGTCGCGGTCGGGGTCGGTCGCGGCCAGCATTTCGGGCGACCAGTCGCGCGTGCGCACGTCGAGCCAGCCGGTGCCGGAAGCATCACCGTGCTCCATCCACAGCTCGCCGGTCAGCCAGTAGTTGATGTAGTCGTGCGGCAGCAGGATCGTCGCCAGGCGCGCATAGGCCTGCGAGCGGTGCTTGCGCGTCCACGGCAGCTTGGAGGCGGTGTAGCCGGCCAGGATCGGGTTGCCGGCCAGCTCGATGCAGCGCTGTGCGCCACCGGCCGCGTCCATGATCTCGTCGCACTCTGCAGTGGTACTGGTGTCGTTCCACAGCTTGGCCGGGGCCAGCACGTTGCCGCCCTGGTCGAGCGGCACGAATCCGTGCTGCTGCCCGGATACGCCGATGGCCGCCACGCGTGCGCGCAGCGTCGGATCGATCCGCGCGAAACACGCGCGCACCGCGTCCACCCACCAGTCCGCGCGCTGCTCGCGGCTGCCGTCGTCGCCGGCCGCCAGGTCCAGCGGCTGGCCCGCGGTCGCGACGATCTGGCGCGCCCCGGGGTCATAGACCACGAGCTTCACGCTCTGCGTGCCTATATCGAGTCCAGCAAACAGCCCCATCGAGAGATCCCCAAAAAAGTTAGCGCTACCACAACGTGGATGCAGGGCACCCAGAACAACACCGACCGATGTGTGTCGATGTCGTGTTCAGGCGTAGCGGCGTGCACGAACTCTACACACCTGTTGGAAAAAAGCCTTGCTGCACTGCGCAATCGGCGTCAGCCCGGGACCCGGATCACGTTAGCGTTAACATTTAATTTCCAATTGGAGGGTTTTTGCCACGGATTTGCGCGGATCACGCGGATTACGCGGATCAAGAAAGCTGAACAGGATTCCGCACCCGGACGCTTCTCTCCTGTTGGCCTGATCCGCGTCAATCCGCGCAATCCGCGGCCAAGGCTTCGGGCCCGGCCCGGCTCACTGCCGCGCCCCCTGCGTCACTTCCCACCGTCCGAAGAGCCTCCTCAGTCTCAGAGCCGCATGATCCGGCACTGGCCGGCCAGCACCGGCCCCGACAGGATCCGGTAGCAGTCGTGTCGAACCCCGGCGCCTCCGCCGACGCGCCCGCATCTCAGCCCGCGAGACCGCGGCCGGCTTCCATGCCCGGGTAGAATTCTCCGGCTCCCTTACGCAGTTTTGAAATGACCGAGTCCGTCCGTCCCGTTTTCCACGGTTTCGAGCAGATCCCGCTGCGCGAATACGCCGAGCGCGCCTATCTCGACTATTCGATGTACGTGGTGCTCGACCGCGCCCTGCCCTTCATCGGCGACGGCCTCAAGCCGGTGCAGCGCCGCATCATCTACGCGATGAGCGAGCTTGGCCTGGCCGCCCCCGCCAAGCCGAAGAAGTCCGCGCGCACCATCGGCGACGTGATCGGCAAGTTCCACCCGCACGGCGACAGCGCCTGCTACGAGGCGATGGTGCTGATGGCGCAGCCGTTCTCCTACCGCTATCCGCTGGTCGACGGCCAGGGCAACTTCGGCTCCTCGGACGATCCCAAGTCGTTCGCGGCGATGCGCTACACCGAATCGCGGCTCACCCCGATCGCCGAGGTGCTGCTGGGCGAACTTGGCCACGGCACCGCCGACTGGGTGCCGAACTTCGATGGCACGCTCGAGGAACCGAGCTGGCTCCCCGCGCGCCTGCCGCACCTGCTGCTCAACGGCACCACCGGGATCGCCGTGGGCATGGCCACCGACGTGCCGCCGCACAACCTGGGCGAGATCGTCAGCGCCTGCCTGCGCCTGCTCGACGATCCCGACGCGACCGTGGCCGAACTGTGCGAGCACGTGCGCGGCCCGGACTACCCGACTGCGGCCGAGATCATCACCCCGGCCGCCGACCTGCTCGCGATTTACGAAACCGGCCACGGCAGCGTGCGCGCCCGCGCCACCTTCGCGCGCGAGGGCCAGAACATCATCGTCACCGCCCTGCCCCACCAGGTCTCGCCGTCGAAGGTGATCGAACAGATCGCCGCGCAGATGCGCGCCAAGAAGCTGCCGTGGCTGGAGGACATCCGCGATGAGTCCGACCACGCCAACCCGGTGCGCATCGCGCTGATCCCGCGCTCGAACCGGGTCGATGCCGAACAGCTGATGGGCCACCTGTTCGCCACCACCGACCTGGAAAAGAGCTTCCGGGTCAACCTCAACGTGATCGGCCTGGACGGCCGTCCGCAGGTGAAGAACCTGCGCATGCTGCTGACCGAGTGGCTGGTGTTCCGCACCAGCACCGTCACCCGGCGCCTCAACCACCGGCTGGAGAAGGTCGAGCGCCGCCTGCACCTGCTCGAGGGCCTGCTGGTCGCCTTCCTCAACCTCGACGAGGTGATCCACATCATCCGCACCGAGGACGAGCCGAAGGCCGCGCTGATCGCGCGCTTCGCGCTGTCCGAGGACCAGGCCGAATACATCCTGGAGACCAAGCTCAAGCAGCTCGCCCGGCTGGAGGAGATGAAGATCCGCGGCGAACAGGACGAACTGGCGAAGGAGCGCGAGGGCATCCAGGCCACGCTCGACAGCAAGGCGAAGCTGAAGAAGCTGATCAAGGACGAGCTGCTGGCCGACGCGAAGAAGCACGGCGATGCGCGGCGCTCGCCGCTGGTCGCGCGCGGCGCGGCGCAGGCGCTGGGCGAGACCGACCTGGTGCCCAGCGAGCCGGTGACCGTCGTGCTCAGCCAGAAGGGCTGGGTGCGCGCGGCCAAGGGGCACGATGTCGACGCTGCGGCGTTGTCGTATCGCGATGGCGATGCGGTGCTCGCCGCAGTCAATGGACGCACGACGCAGCAGGTCGCCTTCCTCGACAGCGGCGGGCGCAGCTATTCGACGCTGGCGCACGCACTGCCCTCGGCGCGCGGCAACGGCGAACCCCTGACCGGACGTTTCTCGCCTGCGGCGGGCGCCTCGTTCGTGGCGCTGGCCAGCGGCGGCAACGACGAGCGCTTCGTGCTGGCCTCCTCGCACGGCTACGGCTTCGTCACCCGCTTCGAGAACCTGACCGGCCGCAACAAGGCTGGCAAGGCGCTGCTGTCGCTGTCGGAAGGCGCGAGCGTGCTGCAGCCGGCGCCGGCGGGCGGCGTGGAGGCAGGCCGCATCGTCGCGGTGACCAGCGCCGGCCACCTGCTCGCCTTCCCCGTCGCCGAGCTGCCCGAGCTGGACCGGGGCAAGGGCAACAAGCTGATCGAGATCCCCAAGGCCAAGCGCGGCACCGAGCGCGTGGTCGCCGTGGCCGTGGTGCCGCCGGGCGGCACCCTGGTGGTGAAGTCGGGCGCACGCACGATGAGCCTGTCGTTCAAGGACCTCGACGTGTACCTGGGTCTGCGCGCCAGCCGCGGCGGGCTGTTGCCGAGAGGATGGCAGAAGGTGGAAGCCTTGTCCGTGGAGTCGTAAGCCAGCGCTAGGACGCGACCCTCCAGCTGTCATCCCGAGCGTAGCGAGGGATCTCGCCTGTATCCGCCATGCAGCGCGCAAACCAAGGACGCCCCGCATCGCTCTCCCGTCAAGAGACCGACCCTGCCGGTAACCGGAGACCACCATGCAACCTGATTTCTGGCACGACCGCTGGCAACGCAACCGCATCGGCTTTCATCGCGACGCGCCGCTGCCGCTGCTCATCCGGCACTGGCCGGACTTGCAGCTTCCGGCAGGCAGCCGCGTCTTCGTCCCGCTCTGTGGCAAGTCGTTGGACATGGTGTGGCTGGCCGAACAGGGCCATCGCGTGCTCGGCATCGAACTGTCGGCAACGGCCATCGAGCAGTTCTTCGACGAGCGTGGGCTCAATCCGCGGATCCACACCAGCCCCGCCGGCACGCACTACAGCAGCGGCGCGTGGGAACTGGTCGCCGGCGATGCCTTCGCCATTCCCCGCGAACTGCTTGCCGAAAGCGTCGGCGTGTACGACCGCGGCGCGCTGATCGCGCTGCCGCCCGACATGCGCGCCACCTACGCCCGGACCACGTGGCAGCGCCTGCCGTCGGGCTGCCGTGGCCTGCTGGTCACGCTCGAATATCCGCAGGCGGAAAAGGCTGGCCCACCGTTCTCCGTCGAAGAAGCGGAAGTCCATGCGCAGTTTGCGCCGGAGTGGGAGCTCGCCCTGGTCGAGCGTCGCGACATCCTTGCGAACGAGCCTTCGTTCCAGAGCGAAGGCGTCTCCGCCCTGTCCACCGCCGTCTACCGCATGCAGCGCACGCCGCCTACCCTGTAGGAGCTGCGGCGCGACGGCAGGTATCCGGCGGCGGCTGGTCCTCAGCCGTGCGGCGCGTCCTCGCCCATGCGCGCCTGCTGGTAATTCTGCAGGCCGACCATTTCGATCAGGCGCAGCTGCTGCTCCAGCCAGCGGGTGTGGTCTTCCTCGGTGTCGACCATTTGTGCCACCAGGATCTGGCGGGTGACGTAATCGCCGTGTTCTTCGCACAGCGCCACGCCCTTGGCGAGGTTTCCGCGCACCTGGTATTCAAGGTCCAGGTCCTTGCGCAGCATCTCCTCGACCGTGCGCCCGGGCTCGAACGGATCGGGCCGCATGTCCGGATCGCCCTCGAGAAACAGGATCCGGCGCAGCAGCGCGTCGGCGTGCTGTGTTTCCTCCTCCATCTCGTGGTTGATGCGCGCATACAGCGCGTGCAGCCCGAGGTCTTCGTAGCGACGCGAGTGCAGGAAATACTGGTCGCGCGCGGCCAGCTCGCCGCGCAGCAGGAAATTGAGGTAATCGACGACTTCAGGCTGGCCTTTCATGGCGAATGGCTCCGGGAACAGGAATGCCGGGCAGTATGCCCAAGCCGGCGCGACGGCGCCGGATGAGAGCCATTTCAGTTCGCATTCTCGACCACGTGCTGCGCTGTCGCCTGTCCAGCCTCGTTCGCTCCGCCCGCACGCGTCGCCTGCCGCAGCGCGCGCAGCGAGCTGGGCTCCTCCGCGATTCCCAGCCCGCGCAGGCTGCGGTCGATGCGATCGACGTAACCGAGGTCGTTGAGCAGCGAAGCTGCCTGCAGTCCATCGAGCTCGCCGCGTCCGACCATCGAAAGCACGTGCTGGCGGAAGCCGGTCTCGAAGTCGACGGCCTGTGCCTCGAGCGCAGTCAGTGCGTCGGTATCCGGCTTGTCCCCGGCGATGCCGTGCAGTCCGCGCATCTGTGCGTACAGGTGCCGGCGCAGCGCAACGTAGGCCTCGCGCAGCGACGACTCGCCATCGCGCAGGCGCGGCAGCAGGTTCTTCTGCAGGTGCTTGGCGCCCTTCACCGCCTCGACCATCTGCACCGCCGCCATCTGCGCCTGGGTCCAGAAGCGCTGGTGCTCCTCGTCCATCGGCACTTCGATGCGGCCCATGAACGCCAGCAGGTCGGCGTACACCCCCTTGACCCGCTGGCGATAGAGCGCATCCGCATCGGGGCTGTCGCGTCCCGGTGGCTCGGAAAGCCGGGCGTCGTCAAACGCGGATTCAGACAGTCCCTCCAGCGGCAGGCCCAGCGCGCGGCAGATCACCTCGACGCTAAGTTCGCCCAGGTGGCGCAGTTCGAGCGCCACCGCCGCGGCCGCGGCGTCGGCCGAATCCAGCGCATGGCCGCTCAGGTGGCGTGCGCGGACCGGTTCGACGTCTCCCGGCGTCACCGGCCCGGTCGCGACCAGCGCGGGCACGGCGCGTTCAGGCAGCCAGCGCTGCAGCCATTGCGCCAGCTGGCCCTGCCACGGCCAGAACAGCGCGACGCCGGTGGCGTTGAACAGCGTATGGAACAGCGCCAGCTGCAGCAGGGTGTTGCCACCGAACCCGACAGGTCCGGCGATGCCGACCACCATCCAGGTCAGTGGCACCAGCAGCACCAGCGCCAGTCCCGCGGTCACCACGTTGAAAAGAACGTGCGCCAGCGCCAGGCGCTGGCCGCTGCGGTTGCCGCCGAGCGCGCCGACCACGCCGGTGCTCACGCTGCTGCCAACGTTGGAGCCGATCGCCAGCGCCAGCGCCTGGCCAAGCTCGAGCTGGCCCGCCGCCAGCGCGGCCAGGATCAGCATCAGGGTCGCGTGGCTGGACTGCAGCACCACCGTCGCGGCCAGCCCCACCAGCACGAGCAGCATCACCCCGCCCGCGCCCTCCGCCGGAATCGCGCTGAAGTCCAGGCCGCCGCCGAACGCCGCAAACCCCGCCTTGACCTGGTCGATGCCCAGGAACACGAACGCCACGCCCAGCACCACCCGTCCCGCCGCACGCCCGCGCGGCCCGGTGAAGCCGGCCAGCACGCCGAACACCAGCAGCGGCAGCGCCAGCGGCGCCAGGCTGAAATCCTGCCCCGCCAGCGCCAGCAGCCAGATGCCGCTGGTCGCGCCCAGGTTGGCGCCGAAGATGATCGCCAGCCCGCCCGCCAGCCCGACCAGGCCGGAGCTGATGAAGGCGATGGTCAGCAGCGAGACCAGGGTGCTCGACTGCAGCACCACCGTCGCGCCGATGCCGAACAGCAGGCCGCGCGCCGGCGTGCCGGTACTGCGCGCCAGCAATTGCTCCAGGCGCCCACCGGCGAGCTGGCGCAGCCCTTCCTCCAGGCACTGCATCCCAAACAGGAAGATCGCCAGGCCCGCGCACAGCTGCAGCCAGCCGGCATCGCGCCAGAACGACCAGGCGAGGATCGCGACGACGACAGCCAGCAGCAACACGCGCAGTTTCGAACCCAATGCTCCACTCCCTCCCCGCAGCGGGCTGCCATTAGACCGCGCCATCGCCCATGCGCCTACCCGTCGCGCGGCAACGGTGCACCCGCCACCGCGGCGGTCGGCGGTGCGCGATCCGCTAGAGTCACCGCTCACGCGCGCGCGGAGCGGCAACGATGGTTCGATGGCTGAAACGGCTGCTGCTGCTTGGACTCGCGCTGGCGGTGGCGGGCGGCGGCCTCGCCTGGTGGTTGCTGCGCGGCAGCCTGCCCGCGCTCGACGGCGAGCTGGCGCTGGCGGGGCTGTCCGCGCCGGTGAGTGTGCAGCGCGACGCGCTGGGCGTGGTCACCATCGACGCGCAGGACGAAGCCGATGCGATGCGCGCGCTTGGCTACGTGCACGCCCAGGAACGCTATTTCGAGATGGACCTGCTGCGGCGCACGTCCGCGGGCGAACTGTCTGCGCTGTTTGGCGCGGTCGCGCTCGATGCCGACCGCCGCCATCGCGTGCACCGCATGCGCGCACGGGTGGACGCGCATCTGGAGGCCATCGCAGGCGAGCGCATGCCGATGCTCCGGGCCTATACCGACGGCGTCAACGCCGGCGTGGCTGCGCTGCGCACCCGGCCCTGGCCCTACCTGCTGCTGCGCCAGCAGCCGGAGCCCTGGCGACCGGCCGACACTGCGCTTGCCGGTTACGCGATGTACTTCGATCTGCAGGATGCGTCGAACGCCAACGAACTCGCGCTGTGGAAGCTCAGGCAAGGCCTGCCCGCGCCGCTGTACGCGCTGCTCACGCATCCCGGCAGCAGTTGGGATGCGCCGCTGATGGGGGCAGCGTTCGGCGACGCGGTGTTGCCGGGCGCGGAGGAAGTGGACCTGCGCGAACTTGCGGCGGCGGGTGCGGGCGCGGCGCGGGAGGCGGTTGCCCCCTCTCCACCGTCCGCTCCGCGGACGGTCCCCCTCTCCACCGCTACGCAGGGGAGAGGCAGCGGCTGGTCGCCTGCGGCGACCGATCTTTTGCCGGGCAGCAACAATTTTGCCGTGTCGGGTGCGCTCACCGACGATGGCCGCGCGATCGTCGCCGATGACATGCATCTGGGGCTGCGCGCGCCCAACCTCTGGTTCCGCGCGCGCCTGCGCTGGCCGGAGGCAGCTGCGCCCGGCGGGAGGGTCGACGTGCAGGGCGTCACCCTGCCCGGCCTGCCGGCGATCATCGTCGGCAGCAACGGCCATGTCGCCTGGGGCTATACCAACAGCTACGGCGACTACCTGGACTGGGCGCTGGAAACGCCCTGCGCCGACGCCGGCATGGCGCCTGCCCAGGCGGCGACGCCCTGTGCCGCGGTCCAGCTCCATCGCGAAACCATCCACATCGCCGGCGCCGAGCCAGTCACTCTGGACGTGCACGAAACCCGCTGGGGCCCGGTTCTCCATGAGTTGCCCGATGGCAGGCTGCTCAGCCTGCGCTGGACCGCGCACCTGCCCGGCTCGATCAACCTCGGCCTGGCCGGCTTCGCGCGTGCCGGCGACCTCGATGCCGCCCTCGCGGTTGCGGACAGCGCCGGCGTGCCGACCCAGAACCTGGTGATCGGCGATGCCGGCGGCCGCATCGCCTGGCGGCTGCTGGGACCGCTGCCGTCGCGCGCACCCGGCTGCGATCCTGCCGCACCGGCGGCCGTGGCGATTGCCGGCGAAGCGATCGGGCCCGACGGGGCCACCTCCGAAGGCGCGCTGGCTGGCGCCTGCCCGCCCTGGCAGTCCACCGCCGACGCCTCGCCCCTCGCCACCTCCCCCGCCTTCGACCGGATCTGGACCGCAAACGCCCGCACCACCGATGGCGAAGCCCTCGCCCGGATCGGCGACGGCGGCTATGCCCTCGGCGCCCGCGCCGGGCAGATCCGCGACGCGCTGCAGGCCGGCCAGCGCTTCACCGAAGCTGATCTGCTGGCCATCCAGCTCGACGACCGCGCCCTGCTGATGACGCGCTGGTGGGAACTGCTGCGCTCGCTCGGGAGCGGCGCGACCCCGGCCCTGCACGAACTCGCCGCAGCCGCCGACACATGGCAGGGCCGCGCCAGCGTCGACTCCGCCAGCTACCGCATCGTCCGCGCGTGGCGGCTGGCGGTGCACGCGCGGCTGCTCGAGGGCCTGCTGGCCCCGGCGCAGGCGGCACCCGGCGAGGATTTCGAACCACCCGCCTTTCCCCTGTTCGAGGGCGTCGCCTGGCCGCTGGTCCAGCAGCGGCCCGCACACCTGCTGCCGCAACGGTTCGACTCCTGGCCTGCCCTGTTCGAAGACGCCGCTCGCGAAGTCCGCGACGACCTCACCGTCCTGGGCCCGCTGCGCGAACGCAGCTGGGGTGAGCACAACACCGCCGCCATCTGCCATCCCCTGGCCGGTGCCATTCCGCTGGGCCGGCGGCTGCTGTGCATGCCGGCCGACCGCCTGCCGGGCGACACGATGATGCCGCGGGTGCAGGGCCCGGCTTTCGGCGCCTCCCAGCGCATGGTCGTCGCGCCGGGCCACGAAGAGGCCGGCGTGATGCACATGCCCGGCGGGCAGAGCGGCCATCCGCTGTCGCCGTTCTGGGGCGCGGGACACGACGACTGGGTGCAGGGGCGGCCGACGCCATTCCTGCCGGGCCCGGCCACGCACACCCTGCGGCTGCAGCCCGAAGGCCGCTGACGGAACCGACGCGATGCGGCATTCACTTGGCACTTGCTAGCGTCGCCTTGCCTGGCTCTGGCCGGGCTCATGGAAGCCGGGTGACCTGACTGCCCTTCTTTCCCCGTTCCCAAGCACAATACCCCGCCAGTCCGCCCCCCGCCGACGCGCAACGCATGATTGAATTCGGACACCTCACCCACGTCGGCCTGCGGCGCGAACTGAATGAGGACACCTATTACGGCGACAGCGAGCTGGGGCTCTGGCTGGTGGCCGACGGCATGGGCGGGCATGAGTACGGCGAGGTTGCCAGCGCGCTGGCGCGCGAGACGATCGTGCGCGAGACCCGCCAGGGCACGCCACTGCCGCAGGCGATCCGCATCGCCGACGAGGAGATCATCCGCGCCTCGCGCCAGCGCAGCGACGCGCTGCCGATGGGCACCACCGTGGTGGCCGTGCGCGTCACCGGCAGCCGCTTCGAGGTGGCCTGGGTCGGCGACAGCCGCGCCTATCTGTGGCGCGACGGCAAGCTGGCCCAGCTCTCGCACGACCACAGCTACGTGCAGGAACTCATCGCCCAGGGCGCGATCAGCATCGACCAGGCGCGCACCCACCCGCACCGCAACGTGGTCACCCAGGCCCTGGGCGTGACCGAACCGCAGTTGCTCAACGTGGAAACCCTGTCCGGCGAACTCGCGCCCGGCTCGCAGCTGCTGCTGTGCAGTGATGGCCTGACCGAGGAGGTGGACGACCGCGCCATCTCGCGCGTTCTGGGGCACACCGAATGCAGCGCCCAGGAGTGCGTGGACGGCCTGGTCGCGGCCGCGCTCGATGGCGGCGGCTCGGACAACGTGACCGTGGTGCTGGTGCGCAGCCACTGAAGTCGTGGCGCGATCGGACCGTCAGGGCATTCCGCCCTGCACCGGACATCACGCCCTGGTGCGCCCGCCTTCCGGTGATCGATCAGCCGGCGACGGCGACCGCCTCGTGCGGCGCCGCCTCGGGCGGCGCCGCCTCGGGCAGCTCCCAGACGCAGCGCCCGGCCTTGCGCCGGATCGCCTCCACCCGCGCGTCGTGCAGCGCCAGATCTTCCGCCGACACCGTGATCGACGGACGCGGCGCGCTTGCACCCGCCGGCAGCACGAAGCGGTTGGCCCCGGTCCCGGCCGCAGGCTCGGCGGCGGCGAAGCCGATCTCGCCCTGCCCCGAGGTCAGCGCCAGCCACGCCTCGGCCAGCAGCTGCGCATCGAGCAGCGCGCCGTGCAACTGGCGGTGCGAGTTGTCCACGCCCAGCCGCCGGCACAGTGCGTCGAGCGAATTGCGCTGTCCCGGGTAGCGCTTCCGCGCCAGCTCGAGCGAATCGAGCACCGTCACGCGCTCGCGCAGCGGCGGGTAGCCGTCGCCCAGCCGCGACAGCTCGGACTCCAGGAAACCCATGTCGAACGCCGCGTTGTGGATCACCAGCTCGGCGCCGTCGACGAAGGCGAGGAATTCGTCGGCGACCTCGGCAAAGCGCGGCTTGTCGGCCAGGAATTCCAGGGTCAGCCCGGTCACCTCCTGCGCGCCGATCTCGAACTCGCGGTCGGGATTGAGGTACTTATGGAAGGTGCGCCCGGTGGGCCGGCGCTCGATCATTTCGACGCAGCCGATCTCGACCACGCGGTTGCCCTTCTTCCATTCAAGGCCGGTGGTTTCGGTGTCGAGGATGATGTGGCGCATGGTCTTCAGAAGCCGGGGCTGTGGTTGGGTGCCTGGTGGCAGTGGTTGATCCGGTCCGGTTGTCACGCCGGACCCAGCGAGGGATCGCTTGGCCTATCCCGCTCGCGCGCGCATGCGGATGGCCTCGTTGCGGGCGAGCACGTCGACGCGCTCATTGTCCAGGTCGCCGGAGTGGCCCTTCACCCAGCGCCAGTCGATCTCGTGGCGGGCGCAGGCCGCATGCAGGCGCTCCCACAGGTCGCGGTTCTTGACCGGGTCGCCGCCGGAGGTCTTCCAGCCGCGCCGCACCCAGTTGGGCATCCACAGGGTGATGCCCTGGCGCACGTACTGGGAGTCGGTGTGCAGCACCACTTCGCAGGCGCGGCTCAGGGTTTCCAGCGCGACGATCGCGGCCATCAGCTCCATGCGGTTGTTGGTGGTGAGCGGCTCCCCGCCGGACAACTCGCGCTCCTTCTCACCAAAGCGCAGCAGCGCCGCCCAGCCGCCGGGACCAGGATTGCCGAGGCAGGCGCCATCGGTATGGATGCCGACGCTCATATCGCCGAGGCTCCCTGGGGCAGCGGCAGGACCCGCCGCGACCGCACCGGCGTCAGCGGGATGGCGCGCTTCTCGGCGCGCAGCAGATAGGCCGCGCGCAGCCCGGGGCCCTGCTGCGGCACGGGCGAGACTTGCACGGTCCAGTTCGGACCCAGCCCCTGCGACACCGCATCGGGCGCCAGCCCGGCCTCGCGCAGGCGCCGGCGCCAGGCCAGCGGCTCGGAGGCGCTGATCCCGCTGCCGCGCCAGCGCCACCGGTAGGGCGCCAGCGGGTTGAGCACGAACAGCGACAGGCGCCCGCCGTTCACCAGCAGGCGCGCTGCCTCCTCCAGCAGGGCGACGCCGCGGGCGCCCCCGGGTCGCGCCACGTGCTGCAGGACGACGGCACCGAAGGCCTCGCTGGGCAGCGGCAGCGGCAGCGCACAGTCGACCGGGCCGCGCCAGCGGGTGCCACTCCTGGGCGCCAGGTACAGGCCGCGACCGGGTCCATCCGCCGCGCGCGGCACCGGGCCGCACCACAGCCAGGGCAGCCCGGGCCGGTCGGCCAGCGCCTCGGCGACAGCCGCCTCCTCGCTGGCCAGCACGGCGCGCCCGGCATCGGTCAGGAACCAGTCGTGGACGGTGGCGGGGTCCATTTGACGGACCGGGATCTGGACGGGCATGGTCGCCATTCTAAAGGCAGCCGGACCCGGACCCGCCGATGCAGCTCACCGCGCTCCCCGCGCTGGACGACAACTACATCTGGCACCTGGCCGGGGCGGACGGCCGTTGGCTGGTGGTCGACCCGGGCGATGCCGCACCGGTCCTGGCCGCGGCCGGCGACGGGCGCGCCCCCGAGGCGATCCTGCTCACCCATCACCACGGCGACCACGTGGCCGGGGTCGCCGGCCTGCGCCAGCGCTGGCCGCAGGTGCCGGTGCACGGCCCGGCGGACGCGCGGATCGAGGCCATCGTCGACCACGTGGCCGCGGACGGCGACCGGATCCAGGCCGGGCCATGGGCGTTCGATGTCCTGTCCGTGCCCGGCCATACCGCCAGCCACATCGCCTTCCACGGGCATGGCCTGCTGTTCAGCGGGGATACCCTGTTCAGCCTGGGCTGTGGGCGCCTGTTCGAAGGTACGCCGCGCGACATGCTCGGCGCCCTCGACCGGCTGTCCGCCCTTCCCGCGGCAACCCTGGTCTGCTGCGGGCACGAATACACCCTGGCCAACGCCGCCTTCGCGCGCGTGGTCGATCCCGACAACGCGGCGCTGCGACGCCGCCACGAAGAGGCCATCGCCATGCGCCACGCCGCACAGCCCACCGTCCCCTCGACCCTTGCCCAGGAGCTGGCCTGCAACCCGTTCCTGCGGATCGACGCGCCTGCCGTCCGCGCCACGCTGGCCGCGCGCGAGCCATCCGCGGCGCATGACCGGGTCGAAGCATTCGCCGCATTGCGGCGCTGGAAAGACGGCTTCCGCGCATGAGGGCGCGCGCCATTGCCGGGGGCCTCGCGCTGCTGTGCGCGCTGGCCGGACCGGCGCTTGCCGGTCAGCCGGTGGCGACTGCACCGGGCCCGGTCGCCGCGCAGACGGCAGAGGTCGCAGATCGAACCGAAGCTGCCGCTGTCGACGCCGTCGCAGGCGACGCTGCGACGCAGTTGCCCGCTTCCGATGCATCCGCGATCGCCCTGCCGGCGGGCACGCGCAGCGGCCTGGACATCTACCGCAACTTCCGCGAAGGCCTGGCCGACCAGGCATGCCCGGCGGACGCCAGCCCGCGCTGGCGGCGCCACTTTGCCCATGCGCCCGGCCAGTTCGTCGCGCCCGGCAGCGACGTGCTGCCGCTGTTCGGCTATGTCGTCGACCGCCTGCGTGACCTGCACCTGCCCACCGAGTACGCGCTGATCCCGTTCGTGGAGAGCGGCTACCGGCCGGGCGCGCGCTCGCCGCACGGTCCGGCGGGGCTCTGGCAGTTCATCGCGCTGACCGCGCGCAACCACAAGGTGGCGGTGGGCCCGGGATACGACGGGCGCCTGTCGCCGGTCGATTCCACCGATGCCGCGACCCGTTACCTGCGCACCCTGCACGGCATGTTCGCCGGCGACTGGCGCCTGGCGGTAATGGCCTACAACGCCGGCGAGTACCGGTTGCTCGGCGCCCTCAAGCGCGCTGGCCAGCGCCCTGCGCAAGCCGATCCGGACGCGTTGCCGATGCCGCAGATGACCCAGGCCTACGTGCGCAAGCTGCAGGCCCTGTCCTGCCTCCTGGTCGAGGCCGGGGAAGGCGATGCCTGGCTGCAGGCGCTGGACCGGCCGGTTCCGGTGCTCACCGCGGCCGCGGTGCCCCTGCAGATTGCCTCGCTGGACGCCCTGGCGCGCGAGCACGGCGCCGATCCCGCCCAGCTGCGACGCCTCAACCCGGTGCACGGCAACGGCCGCATCGCCCGCGCCGGCGGAACGCCCCGCGTGCTGTTGGCCTCCGTGCAGGCGCCGTCCCAACTGGTGGCTCGCGCTGCCCCGCCGCCGGCGCGCGTCCTCGCCAGCGACGACGATATCTCCGACGCCATGGCCGATGCGTCGGGCTTCGTCGAAGCGATGCCGGCGCGCACGCACCTGGTCGTGCGCGGCGACTCAGCCTGGCGCATTGCCAGCCGCTACGGCCTGCGCGTGGCCGACCTGCTGGCGCGCAACGGCCTCGACGCCCGCAGCGTGCTGCGGCCCGGCATGGTGCTGGCGATCGATCCGGCCGGGGCTGCCTCGACGGTCATGGCAGAATAGGCGCCGGTCCACATCGCGAGTCATCCATGGGTTTCCTGCAGGGCAAGCGCGCACTGATCACCGGCATCGCCAGCCAGCGTTCGATCGCCAACGGCATCGCCGAGGCGATGCACCGCGAAGGCGCCGAACTGGCCTTCACCTATCAGAACGAAAAGCTGAAGTCGCGCGTCGACGACGCGGCCGCGAAGCTGGGCGGTGGCCCGTCCTTCCCCCTGGACGTCACCGATGACGCGCAGATCGCCGCGTTGTTCGACGATCTGGGCAAGCACTGGACTGATGGTTTCGACATCCTCGTCCACGCCATCGCCTATGCCCCGCGCGAGGCGATCACCGGCGGCTTCCTGGACGGGCTGACCCGCGAGAACTTCGCGATGGCCCACGACATTTCGGCCTACTCGCTGTCGGCGCTGGCCAAGGGCGCACGCCCGCTGATGCAGGGCCGCCAGGGCTCGATCCTCACCCTGAGCTACCTCGGTGCCGTCCGCACCCTGCCCAGCTACAACGTCATGGGCGTGGCCAAGGCCGCGCTGGAGGCGAGTGTGCGCTACCTGGCGCTCAACCTTGGCCCGGAGGGCATCCGCGTCAACGCGATTTCCGCCGGCCCGATCAAGACCCTGGCCGCAGCCGGCATCGGCGGCTTCCGCAAGATCCTCGGCCACGTCGAGTCCCACGCCCCGATCCGGCGCACGGTCACCATCGAGGACGTCGGCAACGCCGCCGCCTTCCTGTGCTCGGACCTCGCCTCGGGCATCACCGGCGAAATCACCTACGTCGACGGCGGCTACAACATCGTCGGCATGACCGGCCTGGAAGCCGGCGAATAAGCGCGCTTCCGCTAACCAGAACGCCCTCGTCCCGGCGTTGAGCGGCAAGGGCGGACGACAACCGGACGAGCAAATCAGGGCAGCCCGGTCGGCTCCGTCCTTTCCCGAGCGATACAACTCAATGCTACGGGAACGGCGACCGACCGGCGTTGGAGCCGAAGGCCGGACGAACCGCCCGTACCGTGACGATCAGCGTATCTCGCGTGCCAGCGCCTGCAAGCGACAGAAGACGTCGAAGCGGAGATCGTGCAGTTCGGCGATCTCACCGCCGGCATGCAGGCACGTTTCACCCGGATGGCTGAGCGCAGCCATCGCTGCCTGGATATCCACAAACAGGCCGGCCGCTACAGCGCCAAGAGTTGCGGCACCAAGCAGGACCGGCTCCTCGCTGTGCGAGGCCATCACCGGCTTGCCAACAGCGTCTGCCAGCAATTGCCGGATCAGGCGCGATTGCCCTGCCCCTCCGCAGATGACGATCTTCTCGATCGGTGCGCCAGCCTTGGCCTGGGTTTCGATGATCTGCCGCAAGCCGTACCCGACGCCGCACACGCCTGCCAGATAGAGCGCGGCCAAGCTGTCGAGATCCCGCTCCATGCCCATGCCAGCGATCACGGCGCGAGCGTGGGGATCGGCGAACGGTGCACGATTGCCAAGGAACTCGGGAACGACATGAAGCCCGCCCGCGAGGCGGACGATCTCCGACAAGCAGGACGCCCTCGTGATCAGTCGTTCGGTCAACAGTTCCGACACCGGGATGCCGCGGGCCCGGGCCAGCTCACGCGCCTCGCCCGAGGCAGGGTGGCATTCGATCAGGTGATCGATGGCCGCACCGGCGGCGGTTTGCCCGCCTTCATTGAGCCACATGCCCGGCACCATCGCCGAGTAATAAGGACCCCAAACGCCGGGTGTGAACTTCGGCTCGATGGTCGAGGTGAGGGTGCAAGAGGAGGTGCCGAACACATAGGCCACATGCGTGGTAGGCGAGCCCTCGACGCCGACCGTACCGATGCCACCGGCATGCGCGTCGATCATCCCCGCCGACACGGCGGTGCCTGGTTCCAGCCCGAGATCGCGTGCCGCGGCTGCGCTCAGGCCCAGGCCCAGCGGCTGGCCCGGGTCGATCACCCGCGCACCGATCCTCCCGAATCCGTCCTCGACCAGGTCTTCCAGGCCGATGCTGTCGAAGTACGACGCATCCCACCGGCGCTCATGGGCCAGATAGGTCCACTTGCACGTGACGGTGCAGGTCGAACGGGCCAGATCACCGGTGGCCTTCCACGTCAGGAAATCCGAGAGATCAAAGAACGCCCAGGCCTTGGCATAGATCTCCGGGCGGTTCTCCTTCAGCCAGAGCAGCTTGGGCGTCTGCATCTCTGGCGAGATCCGACCGCCGACGTACTTGAGCACGTCGTGCCCGCCCGCGTTGATCCGCGCGGCCTGGTCGACGGCGCGGTGGTCCATCCACACGATCACGTCGCGCGCCGGATCTTCCGACGGCCCGACCGGCAGCGAGGCGCCGCCCTCGGCCAGGACCACGAGCGAGCAGGTGGCATCGAAGCCGATGCCGGCGACCTGCGAAGGAAGCACATCCGCCACCTCGATGGCGGCGCGCACCGAGCTGCATACGGCGTCCCAGATCTGTGCCGAGGACTGCTCGACCATGGCGCCCGGGCCGCGCCAGATTTCAAGCTCGGTCTTGGCCGAGGCGAGCATGTGGCCCGAAAGGTCGAACAGCCCTGCACGCGCGCTGCCCGTGCCGACGTCGACACCAAGGATGAAACGCCCGTTGTTCCTGCCCATATCAGTTTTTCCCGAATCCAGGTCTGCGAAGGTGAATCAAAGGTCCAGGCCGCTCGGCACGATAACCATGTCGCGGATGGTCACGCTGGGCTTGCGCGTGAGCATGAACACGACCGCGTCGGCCACTTCCTCCGGATGCATCAGGCTGCCGTTGGCGAGCGCCTCTTCCATCTTGGCCTTGGGCCAATCGTCCAGCAGCGCGGTGACGACCGGTCCGGGCAGCACCGCGCCCACGCGCACGCCGTGCGGCGCGACTTGGCGGCGGGTGGAATGGACGAAGGCCTGCACCGCGAACTTGGACGCCGTGTAGATCGGCTCCCAGACCACGGGCACGACGCCTGCGACCGACGAGGT
This sequence comes from Luteimonas sp. A482, assembly GCF_054072655.1. Taxonomy (NCBI): domain Bacteria; kingdom Pseudomonadati; phylum Pseudomonadota; class Gammaproteobacteria; order Lysobacterales; family Lysobacteraceae; genus Luteimonas; species Luteimonas sp. A482. Next base: position 1,080,763 of record NZ_JBSVRO010000001.1, on the reverse strand, counting down.
GAACAGGATGTCGCCCGCCTTCTGCGCGATCAGGTGCGGCAGCACGGCGCGCACCGAGCGGAACGCTGCATTGATGTTGAGGTTGAGCACGCGGTCCCAGGCGTCCGGATCGCCCTCCGCCACCGCGCCGCCGATGTAGGCGCCGGCATTGGCATGGAACGCGTCGAGCCGGCCGGCCAACTCGAGGATGTGCGGCAGCATCCCCGACACCTGCGGCCCGTCGAGCAGGTCCACGACCAGCGGCAGCGCATCCGGGCCGATCTCCCCGCACAGCGCCTCGAGCCGGTCCCCGGCGCGATCGATCATGACCACCCTGGCACCCGCGGCCACCAGCGCGCGCGCGCACGCCAGGCCGATTCCCGATGCCGCGCCGGTGATGGCGACGACCTTGCCCTTCATCTGTTGCGACATGACGTTCTCTGCCTTGGTTGTCCGGTTACCCGCGGCCGTGCGTCGCGCGCGAGCGACGGGCAAGCGAGTCGACGATGACGGCGATGGCCAGCACGCCACCAGTGATCATGTAGCGCAGGCTGGACGAGAGGTTGAGCAGCGTCAGCCCGTTCGAGATGGCCACGATGACGATGATGCCGAGCAGTGCCGAGTACGCGCTGCCGCGGCCGCCGAACAGGCTGGTGCCGCCGATGACGGCCGCGGCGATCGCGTTGAGGTTGACGTCTCCGGTGCCGGCCTGCTGGCTTGACGAGGCCAGGCGCGCGGCCGAGAGGATGCCGCCCAGCGCGGCCAGCGACGATCCGAGCATGAAGGCCGAGAGGTAGATCCGCTTGACGTTGATGCCGGTGCGGCGCGCCGCCTCGCGGTTGCCGCCGACGGCGAACATCGAACGGCCCCACTTCGTCCGCGTCAGCGCATAGTCCAGCCCCACCACCAGCAGCACGAACAGGCAGAACATCCACGGCACGCCGCGCCCGAGGTTGAGGTACCACACGGCGAACTGCAGCGCGGCGGTCAGGGCGCCGGCCTTGATCAGCAGCAGGCTGGTCGGCTGTGCGGTCAGGCCGACGGTGCGCCGGCGCCTGGCCGTATCCAGGCCGACCAGCAGGATGGCCAGTCCGGGCACCAGCGCCGCCAGGTGGGAGAGCCAGACGGGCATGATCTGCAACTGGCCAAAGGCCACGAAGGACGAGGCGTAGGGAAGGTTGATCGAACCCGCGTTGCCCAGCACGTACAGCTGCAAGCCCAGCAGCGCGAGCAGGCCCGCCAGGGTCGATATGAAGCTCGGCATGCCGATCCAGTTCAGCAGCGTGGCGTAGACCGCGCCAACCAATGCGCCGGCCGCCACCGCCACCAGGATGGCCGGCAGCAGCGGCCAGCCCATGTTGACCCAGAACACGCCGACGATCGCCGAGGCCAGCCCGCTCATCGACCCCACCGAAAGATCGATCTCGCCCAGCATCAGCACGCAGACCACGCCCAGCGAGATGACTCCGATGGTGGCGCAGTCGAACAGCAGGTTGACCAGGTTGTCCGGCGCCAGGAACAGCGGGTTGAGGCTGCTGAAAACCACCGAGATGACGACCAGCCCGACCACGACCGGCAGTGTGCCCAGGTCGCCTGACCGGACCCGGTCGAAGAAGGCGCGGACCGCCCCGAGCATGCTGTCGTCGTGCCTGACGCGCTCGTCGGCGCGGTCGATCGCCTGTGCGTTCTGCTTGCTCATTGCAGTTCCCCTGCCGATTCGGCCGCCTTCCTGCGGGTGCGCAGGGAGACTGAATTCTCTGTCGCGCCGGTGATCGCGGTGACGAGTTCGTGGTTGCTCGCGTCGGGCTCGAAGATCCCGTTGTTGCGGCCCAGCCGCAGCACGACGATGCGGTCGGCGACCGCGCGCACGTCTTCCATGTTGTGGCTGATGAGGATCACGCCCAGGCCGCGCGCGCGCACCCGCTCGATCAGGTTCAGCACCTCGGCCGTCTGGGCGACGCCCAGCGCCGCGGTGGGCTCGTCGAGCATGATGATGTAGGGATCGAGCAGCAACGAACGGGCGATGGCCACGCTCTGCCGCTGGCCGCCCGACAGCGACGCGATCGGCTCGCGCACCGAAGGGATCCGCGCCGCCAGTTCCTTGAGCAGCGTCCAGGCGCGGACTTCCATCTGCACCTCGTCCAGCCACAGCGGGTTGAGCTCGTGCCCGAGGAACACGTTGGCCACGACGTCCAGGTTCTCGCACAGCGCGAGGTCCTGGAACACGGTGGCGATACCCAGCCTGAGGGCTGTCGCGGAGCTGTCCAAGGTCACGGGCTGCCCCATGAACTCGATGGAGCCGGAGGTCGGCTGGTGGACGCCGGCGAGGATCTTCACCAGGGTCGACTTGCCTGCACCGTTGTCGCCGACCAGGGCGACGACCTCGCCGGCACGCACTTCCAGGTCGATGTCGGTCAGCGCGGATACCGCGCCGAATTTCTTGGACACGCCCTTCAGGCGGAGGATGACCTCGCCTGTTGCCGGGCGTCGCGCCGTCTGGCTCATGATGGTGGTCTCCGTGGCTTCGCGCGCATGGCGGCTGGGCAGTTCCGGGCCACGCCGGCATCCCATTCGGATGCGCGGCGCGCGCGGAACGATCGCGGCTGGCTACTCGGGGATGCCGAGCTCCCGGCAGGCTTCCACGTACTCGCCGGTGCACACTTGCGCGGGCGTCTGGATGCCGGTGTCGAAGATCTCGGCCTTGATGTTCCCGCGCGTCACCACGGTGGGGACGAACAGTTCCGCCGGCGTGTCGTAGATGGTGGTCTTCGCCTCCGGCCCCTCGCCGTCGAGCAGCGCCACGGCCACGTTGGCCGCCGCGGCCGCGACGATCTCCGAGGGCTTGGAAATGGTGTTGTACTGGTCGCCGGCAATGATCAGCTGCAGCGCGGCGACCACCGCGTCGTTGCCGGTGACCGGCGGCAGCGCGTCGACGCCCGCCGCCTTGAGCGCGGCGATGGCGCCGCCTGCGGTGCCGTCGTTGGCCGCGACGATGCCCTTGATCTCGGGTCCGAAGCGCGTGATCTGGCCGGCGACCCACTGCTGGGCCTCGGCCGGCTTCCAGTCGGGCGTATCGAATTCGGCAAGCGTGGCGTACCCCGAACCCGCCAGGCCGCGATGGATGCCGTCGCGGATCAGGCCGGCCGCGGCGTCGGTCGGCGAGCCATTGACCTGCAGCACGCCGGAGCCTTCGGGTACGCCGGACGCCTTGAGGTGCTCGACGAACGAGCTCGACAGCGCGTAGCCCAGCGCCTCGTTGTCGAACGACACGTAGTAGTCCGCCGGCGTGCCCGGAACGGGCCGGTCGTAGGCCACGACCTTGGCACCCTGCGACCTGGCCAGCGTCACCAGCGCGGCGGCCGCCGAGGAGTCCACCGGGTTGAGCACGATGACTTTCGCGCCCTGGATCAGCGCGGAGTTGAACTGCTGCTGCTGCAGCGTCGCATCCGCGTTGGCGTTCTGATAGATCACCGTGCAGTCCGGGCAGAGCCTGGCCATCTCGGCCTTGAAGCCGGGGAAGTCGCGCTCCTCGTAACGCGTCGAGCTCTGGTCGGGCATCAGGAAGGCGACCGTGCCGGCGGACTCACCGCCGGAACTGCAGCCGACGAGCAATGCGACAAAGCCTACGGCCGTCGCCAGCCTGGAAAGATTCATTCCGGTTTTCTCCGGTGTGCCTGGGACTGTTTGTGGCTGTTGGTATGGGCGGCAATCGCCGCATGGCCGGGCACTTTTCCGCCGGCCGCCGCGCTTGGACCCGCTCATCTGTTCAACCGGTTGAGCACCCGTGCTCAACCGGTTGAGCGAGGTTGCTGTAAGGGCCGGTCGATGTCAAGCTGCGCCCAGCTCATGGACGATGGGCATGCTGGGGAATGGCCTTGACGGGGAAGCGGACAGCGACGGCAAGGCGCACCGGAAAGCGCACCACGATCTACGATCTGGCCGAACTGGCGGGCACCTCGCCATCGGCCGTGAGCGCCGTGCTCAACGGTACCTGGCGCGAGCGGCGCATCGGCCCTGCCCTGGCCGAGAAGATCCAGCGGGTGGCCGACGAGCAAGGCTACGCGATCAACCTGCAGGCGCGCGGACTGAGCCGCGAGCGCTCCAACCTCATCGGCATGATCGTGCCCAAGTACGACAACCGCTATTTCGGCTCCATTGTCGAGCGGTTCGAGGCGATGGCGCGCGAGCGCGGCCTGTTCCCGATCATCACCTGCACCCAGCGCGACGCGGAGCTGGAAATCCAGGCCGCGCGCGAGATGATTTCCCACCAGGTCGACTACCTGATCGCAACCGGCGCAACGGACCCCGACCGCATCACTGGAATCTGCGCGCGGGCGGGTGTGCGCTCGCTCAACCTCGATCTCCCGGGCAAGCTCGCGCCGTCGGTGATCTCGGACAACCGCGGCGGAGCACGCGAGCTGACGCGGGAGATCCTGAAGGCCTCCCGGGACCGGCGCGTGGAAAACGAGCCGCTGCTGTTCGTCGGCGGCCGGCCGAGCGACCACAACACGATCGAACGCATCAAGGGCTTCCGCGATGCGCATTCGGAATCCGGCATCCCGGTCGACGAGGACAGGATCCTCACCAGGGGCTACGCGCCGGAAAAATCGCGCGGCGCGCTGGAGGCCTATGTCGCCGGCGGCGGCAGCTCGCCCAGTGCGATCTTCGTCAGCTCGACCATCACCCTCGAGGGCGTGGTGCCCTGGATCGAGACAGACCCGGCGTACGCGCAGGCGCGCCCGTGCATCGGCTGCTTCGACTGGGATCCGATGGTGCGGGCACTCGACCGCAACATCCTCATGCTCCGCCAGGACGTGCCGAAGATGCTGCAGGCCCTGTTCGACATGATAGACGGCAAAATCAAGGCGGCGGGGGTCGTGGAAATTCCGCCCGAGCTCGTCGGCGAGGATGCCCCGCCCTGCTAGGCGGCGGCGCGCAGGTGCCTGGTCCGCGCCAGCGGGTCCGGGGATAGGAGGCCGACACTGGCGCGGACAGGCGTTCTGCGCCGGCGGCGATCGCGCGCCGCCGGCGTCAATCATCGCGGGCGTCAGTCGCTGACGACGTTGAACGCCGCCGGATCGGGCAGTTCGACCGGAACGCCCGCGGCATTGCAGGTACCCGCCGCGCACAGCTGTTCGCGCAGCCGGGGCGTGGCCTGCACGATGACATGGTAGACGACGTGCTGCTCCATGGTGCCGCGGAACGCATCGCTGCCGGGACCACGCGCCCAGATGCCCACGTCGTCGCCGCCATGGGTTTCGGCGGTCATCGGCACGAGCACTTCCTGCAGGAAGTCCGGATGCTCGGTGTCGACCTCGCTCAGGTCGGGACGGCCGGTCGCCGGCTCGAACTTGCGCGGGACATGCAGGTGGTGCTTGGGACCGGCGGGCTGCTCGTCGCTGGCACCGACGTAGCCCGAACCGTTGGCGTAGACCAGCGTGGTGTACGGCAGGCCGAGCGCATCGCGCGCGTACTGGGTCGGGTCGCCGCCCTCGCTGGCCAGTCCGCGGACCTTGCCCAGGATCGGGTTGCCGCGCGTGGGATAGCCGACGAAGCCGAGCGTGTGCGAGTGGTCGGCGGTCACCACGATCAGGGTGTCTTCGGCCGAGGTCATCTCGGCCGCGGCCTGCACCGCGCGCGACATGGCGGTGGTCTCGTCGAGCGCACGGAAGGCGTTGCCCTCGTGGTTGGCGTGGTCGATGCGTCCGCCCTCGACCAGCAGCACGTAGCCGTCGCCGCTGCGCGAGAGCCGTTCGATCGCCACGCGCGTCATCGTCTCCAGATCCGGCTCGCCCGCCGCGTCCTTGCGCCGGTCGTGCTCGTACTGCATGTGGTCGGGCTCGAACAGGCCCAGCACGGCCTCGGCGTCGCGGGCCGCGCGCAGCTGCTCGTTGTTCCACACGTAGGCTCCGCGCGGATTGCGCTCCTGCCATTCGGCGACCAGGTTGCGGCCGTCCCGGCGCAGGCCGGTCTTCCCGTCGTACTCCGGATCGCGCTCGGTCGCGGGCAGGAACATCGCGCGGCCGCCGCCCATGACCACCTTCGGCCCCTGGCCCGGCGCGAAGTCCAGCAGTTGGCTGGCGATGTCGCGGCAGCCCGCGGCGCGCGCGTCAGCGGGAAGCTGCGCATCGCTTTCCCAGTTTCGGTCGGGCGAGTGCGCATAGAGGGAGGCGGGCGTGGCGTGGGTCAGCCGTGCGGTGGTGACAATGCCGCTCTGCATACCGACGTCGTCGGCCAGCCGCAGCCAGGACAGCAACTGCCGGTCCAGGCTTTCGGCGCAGTCGCTGCGGTTGCCTGCGGACACGCCGATGGCACCCATGTGCGACTTCGCGCCGGTGGCCAGCGCGGTCATGGTGCCGGCCGAATCCGGCGTCTGCGAATCGGTGTTGTAGGTCTTGCTCAGCGCCGTGTGCTCGAACTGCTCCCAGCTCAGCAGGTGCTCCTCGCCAGGACCGCCGGCGCGCTGGCCTTCGAGAATGCGCGCAGCCGCCACGGTGGTCAGGCTCATGCCGTCGCCAAGGAAGAAGATCACGTTCTTCGCGCCGCCGGACATCGCTCCGTTGCGCGCCGCATGGGCCGCACCGCTGCGGTACCACCACTGCGGCGTTTCGCCCGCTGGACGCGCGATGGACGGAACGTCCACCGCGACCGCCTGCGGTGCCGCGCTCGCCTGCGGTGGGCTCGCCTGGTGTCCCGGGGTCGCGACGCAGCCGGCCAACAGGGCGGCGACAAGTGCGGTAGCGGCAGGCAGCTTACGGGGCATCTGGAATCCTTCGGGTTGCAGAGGCGTTCGACGGATGTCGTACCAGCCTTCAGTGGAAACGCCGGTGGACGGGCGGTGTGTCAGCGGACGCGGCCCCACCGTGCGGCGCCCGGATAGCCGGAGCGGGCCGGGCTTACCAGCAGGTATAGCCGCCATCAACCAGCACGACGCTGCCGGTCATCAGGCTGGACGCGCGCGAGGACAGGAACAGCGCCACCGACGCGATTTCCTCGACCTCGCCCAGCCGTCCCATCGGCGTGCCGCCGATCCAGGCGTCGTACATCTGTGGGTCGTCCTTGACGAAGGCGTTGAGCGGAGTGGCGATATAGGTCGGCGCCAGCGCGTTGACGCGCACGCCGCGCGAGCCCCATTCGGCCGCCAGCGACTTGGTCAGGTGGTGGACGGCGGCCTTGGAAGCGTTGTAGTACGACTGCTCCTGCGGCTTGTTGACGATGAAGCCGGACATCGAACCGATGTTGACGATGGTGCCCTCGCCTTTCTCCAGCATGTGCCTGCCGAAGGCGCGACAGCACCAGAAGGTGCCGTTGAGGTTGACGTCGACGACGTTCAGCCAGTGCTCGTCGGTGACGGCTTCGGCCGGCGTCTGGCTGCGGGCGATGCCGGCGTTGTTGACCAGGATGTCGACCTTGCCGTAGCGCGCGACCAGTTCGTCGGCCACCGCGGTCACGCGCTCCGAATCGGTGACGTCCATCTGCACGAACTCGGCCTCGACCCCCTTGCCGCGCAATTCAGCCAGGCCCTGCTCCGCCACAGCCGGGTCGTGGTCGGCGATGATCACCCTGGCGCCGGCCTCGGCGAGCGCTTCGACGATCGCAAGGCCGATGCTGCGGCCGCCGCCGGTGACGACCGCCACCTGGCCGTCGAGTCTGAACATGTCCAGATACATGGTGCCTTTCCTGTCTGCAAAGTGGATTGGGAAGAAAGCGGGCGCGGGCACGGGCCTCAGCGGATCGCCTGCCGGTTCGCGTCGAACCGGTGCAGGTGCGCCGGGTCCGGCAGCAGCGTGACTGCGTCGCCGGAGGCCACCCTCAGCTCGCCGGTGCAGCGCGCGTTTACGGGGCCGATCTCCGGGACGTCGACGTAGACGAAGGTGTCGCTGCCCAGGTGCTCGGCCTGGATCACGGTGCCTGGCCACGCTTCACCGGGACCCTGGGCGTCGACGCGGCCGTGGTGCACGCCGATGTGCTCGGGGCGGATGCCCAGCGTGCTCGCGCCGTGTCGCTCGGCCGGCGCGCCGGTGAGCAGGTTCATGCGCGGCGAGCCGATGAAGCCGGCGACGAACACGTTGGCCGGACGCTCGTACAGCTCCAGCGGCGAACCGACCTGCTCGATGCGGCCGGCCTGCAGTACCACGATCTCGTCGGCCATCGTCATGGCCTCGACCTGGTCGTGGGTGACGTAGACGGCGGTGGTCTTGAGCTGCTTCTGCAGCCGCGTGACCTCCATCCGCATCTGCACCCGCAGCGCGGCGTCGAGGTTGGACAGGGGCTCGTCGAACAGGAAGCCCTTCGGCTTGCGCACGATGGCGCGGCCGATCGCCACGCGCTGGCGCTGCCCGCCCGAGAGCTGGCCCGGGCGGCGTTCGAGGTAATCGGTGAGGTTGAGGATCTCGGCGGCCCTGGCCACGCGCTCTTCGATCTCGCCCTTGGGCAGGCCCGCCATCTTCAGGCCAAAAGCGATGTTGTTGCGCACGCTCATGTGCGGATACAGCGCGTAGGACTGGAACACCATGGACAGCCCGCGCTTGGCCGGCGGCAAGCGGGTCACGTCCTGGCCGTCGATCAGGATCCTGCCGCCGCTGACGTCCTCCAGGCCCGCGATCATCCTGAGCAGGGTGGTCTTGCCGCACCCGGAGGGGCCGACGAAGACCATGAACTTTCCGTCTTCGATCTCGAGGTCGGCGCCATGGATGACGGTGGTGTCATCGAAGCTCTTGCGCACGCCCTGCAGTGTGATACGTCCCATGAGTTCCTCGTTGCGATCTATTTGACGGCGCCGAACGTCAGCCCGTGCACGAGCTGCTTCTGGCAGAACCACCCCAGCACCAGGATTGGCGCGATCGCCATCGTCGATGCGGCCGACAGCTTGGCCCAGAACAGGCCCTCGGGGCTGGAATACGAAGCGATGAAGGCGGTGAGCGGCGCGGCGCTCGACGAGGTCAGGTTCAAGGACCAGAACGCCTCGTTCCAGGCCAGGATCACGCACAGCAGCAGTGCGGAGAACATGCCCGGCAGCGCCATCGGGGTGAGGACGTAGAGGATCTCCTTGCCGATGGTGGCGCCGTCCATGCGGGCCGCTTCCAGGATGTCCTTGGGGATGTCCTTGAAGTAGTTGAACAGCATCCACACCAGGATCGGCAGGTTGCTCAGGCACAGCACGATCACCAGGCCCAGCTGCGTGTCGAGCAGGCCCGAGTCGCGGTAGATCAGGTAGATGGGCACCAGCACGCCAACCGGTGGCAGCATCTTGGTCGACAGCATCCACAGCAGGATGCCGCGGGTGCGCCGGGTCGGGGAGAACGCCATCGCCCATGCAGCCGGAATGGCGACCGCCATGGCGAGCAGGGTCGAACCCAGCGCCACCACCACCGAGTTCCAGGCGTGGGCCAGGTAGTTGCTGCGCTCCTGGACGGCGATGTAGTTTTCCAGCGTCCAGTCGAAGAAGACGAACGACGGCGGCGTGGTGAACGCGTCGATCTCGGTCTTGAAGCTGGTCAGCAGCATCCACAGGATCGGGAAGAACACGACCAGGCCGACCGCCCAGGCGAATGCGGTAGTCAGGGCGAGCTGGAGGGGGGGCGTGCGGCGTGCCATTGCTCAGGTCTCCAGGTTCTTGCCGATGATGTAGACCAGGAAGATCGCGGCAATGTTGGCCAGCACCACCGCCACCAGGCCGCCGGCCGAAGCCGCGCCGACGTCGTACTTGAGCAGCGCCTGCGAATAGATCAGGTAGGTCAGGGTCGTGGTCTCCATGCCGGGCCCGCCGGCGGTGGTGACGTATATCTCCACGAACACTGTCAGCAGGAAGATCATTTCGATCAGGATGACGATGGTCAGCGGGCGCGCCAGGTGCGGCAGGGTCAGGTGGAAGAAGCGGTCGAACACGCCGGCCCCGTCCATCCGCGCAGCCTCCTGCTGCTCCTGGTCCATCGATTGCAGGGCGGTCAGCAGGATCAGGACGGCGAAGGGGAGCCACTGCCAGGCCACGATCAGGATGATCGAAAACATCGGATATTGGGTGAACCAGTCGACTGGCGTCAGCCCGAATGCCCCCCACAACCACGCAAGCAGGCCCGACACCGGATGCATCAGGAGGTTCTTCCACACCAGCGCGCTGACCGTGGGCATGATGAAGAACGGCGCGATCAGCATCAGCCGCACGATCTGGCGACCGATGAATACCTGGTCGAGCAGCAGCGCGATCAGCACGCCGAACACCGCGGTGATGGCCAGCACCGAACCGACCATCACCAGCGTGTTGGTCAGGGAAGACAGGAATGCTGGATCGCTGAGGAAATACCTGTAGTTGGCCAGGCCGACAAACGCTTTTTCAGGGTTCAGCAGGCTGTAGTTGAGTGTTGAAAACCAGATCGTCATCGCCAGCGGGACGATCATCCACGCCAGCAGCAGGATGACCGACGGCGCGATCAGGAATCGTGCGAGTTTCTGCGTCTGTTGCGTTGCCATCAGGCGCTTTCCGTTGATGCGTATGGACCCGGCGGCAGCCGGGACCGGCAGCCTGTCAGCGGACACCCCGGGTGCCGGGGAGGGGAGGTAGCGTCCCGGGGTGTCCGCCGCAGGACTTTAAAAAACCGGGACCGGCCCGTGGACCGGCGGGGGTTGCGCTTGCGTCGTCGCGCGGCTTGTTCAGCGCGCCTGCTCGACGCGCTTGCTGTCGTCGCGCCTACTTCGGATACCCCGCGCGCTTCATCTCGCGCTCGGTGGTCTCCTGCGCACTCGCCAGCGCCTGGTCCACGCTCACCGAGCCGGCCAAGGCGGCCGAGAACAGCTGCCCGACCGTGGTGCCGATGGACTGGAACTCGGGAATCGCCGCGTACTGCACGCCGATGTAGGGCACGGGCTTCACCGCGGGGTTGCGCGTGTCGGCGCCCTCGATCGCGGCCAGGGTCTGCGCCGCGAACGGCGCCGCCTCGAGGTATTTGGGATTCTTGTAGAGCGAAGCCCGGGAGCCGGGCGGCGCGTGGGCCCACCCTTCCCGCTCGCCCACCAGCTCGATGTACTCGCGGCTGGTCGCCCAGGCGATGAAAGTCTGCGCCTGTTCGACCTTCCTGGAGCTGGCGGGGACGGCGAAGTTCCACGCCCACAGCCAGCCGGTCGTCTTGCCCTTGCCTGCATGCGGGGCCGGGGCGAAGCCCACCTTGTCGGCGACCCTGGAATCCTTCGGGTCGCTGACGAACGAGGCCGCTACCGTAGCGTCCACCCACATCGCGCACTTGCCCGCGTTGAACAGCGCCAGGTTCTCGTTGAAGCCGTTCGACGCAGCGCCCGGCGGGCCGGCTTCGCGCATCACGTCGACGTAAGTCTGGATGGCGGCTTTCCACTCGGGCTGGTCGAACTGCGGAGTCCAGTTCTCGTCGAACCAGCGCGCCCCGAAGGCGTTGCCCATCCCGGTCAGCAGGGCCATGTTTTCGCCCCAGCCGGCCTTGCCGCGCAGACAGATGCCGTACACGCCTGCGTCCTTGTCTGTGAGCCTGGCGGCCGCGTCGGTCACGAATGACCACGACGGATCTTCAGGCATGGCCAGGCCGGCCTGCTCGAACAGGTCGGTGCGGTACATCAGCATCGAACTCTCGCCGTAGAACGGCGCGGCATAGAGCTGCCCGTCGAAGCTCGCGGCCTCGCGGATCTTGGGCAGCAGGTCATCGACGTCGTACTCCGGCCCGAACTCCAGCGGCTTGAGCCAGCCGCGCGCGGCCCAGATCGGAACCTCGTAGGTGCCGATGGTCAGGATGTCGAACTGGCCGCCCTTGGTGGCGATGTCGGTGGTGACGCGCTGGCGCAGGACGTTCTCCTCCAGCGTGACCCACTCGACCTTGATCCCCGGATGCTTCGCCGTGAACTCCGGCGTCAGCTTCTGCATCCGGATCATGTCGGCGTTGTTGAGCGTGGCGATGACCAACGTCTCAGGCTTGCCCGGCGTGCCGCTTTCGCGGGACTGGCCGCATGCCGCCAGTCCCGCGGTGATGACCACCACGAGCGCGCCTTTGGTCAAAGTGCCCATTGCGTATATCTCCAATATCATTTCGAACAATTGCCCGTCGTATGCACACATACTCACAACAGGCCGAATTTGTAAAGTATTTGCCCGCCTTCGCAACCCAGACCGCCGGGATCAGTTCCCGAGCGGCAGCGGCTCCTGCGTGGCCGTTGGCAGTGATACGCCCAGCACCCGCGCGAGCGTCGGCGCGACCTGGCGTGCATCGATCCTGCCCAGGTTCCTGCCCTGCTCCACGCCCGGTCCCGTCACGAATAACGAGGAGTTCATTTCCGGATGCGTGTTGCGATATCCATGCGCACCCGTCGTGCGTGCCTGCGGCCGCAAGACTTCGCCCGTCAGCGCCTTGCCCATGGCGAAGCCGCCCTTGGCGTCCACCATGAACGACGCTTCCTCGAGCGCGCCGTCGCGCACCGCCGCTTCGCCGCGCAGCACGCTGGCCACGCCGCTGTCGGGGTCGCGCTCCAGCGCGGTGAGGATGGCATCGACCGCGCGGTACGTCGCCGCGTCGTCCTTGTCCTTGAGCACCACCGAGGCGCTGCCCCCCGCGCTCCAGGCATAGGCCTTCCACGAACCCAGCTCCCCTTGCGCGTCCAGTTCGATCAGCCCGGCATCCGCGAACGCGGCATTGAGGTTGATGGTCGCGTTGACCGGATGGAAGCCGTGGTCGGAGACGACAACGATGGTCGAGTCCGGGTATACGGCGCGCTGGGCCTCGATCAGGCGCGCGATCATCGCGTCGATCTTCTCCAGCGTTCGCCGCGCCAGGTCGTTGGTCTCCAGCGGACCCCGCTTGTGCTGCGCGCTGTCGAGGTTGGTGATGTGGATGCTCAGCAGCTGCGGCCTGCCCTGCTCGATCATCGCCAGCGCGATCTTCGTCAGCTTCTCGTCGAACGACCACTCGTCCGGCGTATCGGTCGGGTCGAACATCCGGTTGGCGCCGTCCACCGTCTCCAGGAAGCCACGCGGCGTACTGACCGCGTGCAGCACGTGGTCGTCCGACGCCCGGTTTTTGGTGCGCCAGTACTCGGGCACGTTGTAGTCGATGGCTCGATGGCCCACGCTCACCGGCCACAGCACGCTGGCGGTGGTCAGTCCGCCAGCCTTGGCGGCGTCCCACAGGGTGGGCACGCGGATCTGCGATGCGTACCAGTTCCAGGCGCCCTGTTCCAGGCCCTCCGGATCGAACACGGTGTTGCCGCGGATGCCGTGTTCGTTTGGCGCGACGCCGGTGATGATCGAGGTGTGGTTGGGATACGTGAGCGTGGGCGTGACGTTGACCACGCCGGTGGAGTACGTGCCCCTCTTCACGAACTCGCGCAGGGTCGGAACCTCGACGCCGAACCGCTGCGACTCGATCACGTAGCTTGGATGGAGACCGTCGATCGAGATCAGCAGAACCGCAGGCTTGCCTTCCTGCGCACTGACTGCGGGGGCGACCGCGAGCAGCGCGGCAAGGGCGAACCTGAGCATGGAGCAGATATTCATTGGCTTCCTGTTGATTGGCTTCGTTCGTTCAAGTGGGCCGGTGCCCGCGACACGGCTGCATCAGCGGCCGCGTGCAGAATCCTTGCGCAGGAATCCGATCACCCCGAGCGGGTCGTTGGTGAAGATCGCGTCGTAGCCGAACGTCAGCGCCTCGCGCCAGTCTTCCTCGTTGTCGATCACGCCGGAGAACACCAGGACGCCATCGCGCTGGAACTGCCTGACCTGCGCCGGCGTCGTCGTCCGGGCATCCAGCACAATGCAGGTGGCGTGCAGCTCACGCAGCGTGGCGTCGTAATCATGGCTGTTGCGCGGCACGCCCAGCGGGCAGGTACGCACCTTGGGATTGAGCTCGTGCATCGCGGTAATGGTGCGCCAGTCGAAGGACTGCAGGACCACGCGATCCTCCAGACCGTACTTGCGGATCACCTGCTCGAGCTTGGCCGCGTAGAGCGTGGTGTCGACCGGCTCTCCGGGCGAACCCGGCTTGGGCAGCTTGGTCTCGATGAAATACTTGATCCGGGCGTTGTCGCGGAAGGCTTCGAACACCTCCGCCAGCGTCGGCATGCCCGCGGCACGCTTTTCCGCATCCGGATAGATGCTGCGCGAGCGGCTGCCGCAATCGAAGGCGCGGCTCTGTTCCAGGGTCAGATTGCGCACGGGCTTGGGGATCAGCCCTTGGCCGGCCGGCGCGGAACAGAAGGCCGGATTGATGTCCTGGTCGTGGGTGACCAGCAGCGCGTTGTCGGCGGTCATCTGCAGGTCGAACTCCAGGTACTCGACCCCGGCTCTGGTCGCCTGCTCGAACGCGTACAGCGTGTTCTCCGGCCACAGCAGCGCACCGCCGCGATGGGCCACGACCTCGGGCGTTTCGGCCGAGGCCGCTGCCGAGGCGGCAAGCAGCATCCCCGCCAGCACAATCGACCGGACCGGCCTCATGGTTTGCCTCCTTCCTGTTTCATGAAGGCCACCATGTCCTCCGGGCGGTCAGTCAGGAACAGCGTAGCGCCCGCGTCGAGCAGCCGGCGGTACTGCGCGTGCCGCTCCTGCTTGGGCAGGCTGTCGATCTCCCAAAGGGTTTCTGTGGTCAAGCGCGTACCCGGCGGCCGCGGCGCGGCGTGGAAGGCGGCGAAGAACTCCGGCGTGGCGCGGTACCAGAGGAAATAGCCCGCCGGGTTGTATCGTGCAAAACCCATCAGGTCGGCCAGGTCGTTCGGCCGGCACGAGGCAGGCGCGCCTTCCGAGCAGTCCTGGATGCGCGGTACGATCACCAGCACCTGGCCCACGGAAGGATCGGGCTGGTCCGCATCATCCGGCGAACCGGTCACCCAGGCCGTGGCCTGCCCTTCCATGCCGAGCTTGCGGATCATCGCGGCGACTTCGGCGTGGGTGGCGTCCTTGATGTCCAGGTGCACGATGAAGCCGTGCTGCCTGGCTGCCAGCAGCATCTCTTCCAGGGTCGGCAGCGGCTCGTCCGTGACCACCACGCTCGGGCCGCCGTTGCCGCGGCGCAGGCGCAGCTTGCGCAGCTCTTCCGCAGTATGGTCGGCCACCCTGCCCTTGCCGTTGGTGGTGCGCTCGAGGGTGGTGTCATGGATCGACACCAGCACGCCATCCTTCGACTTGCGGATGTCCAGTTCGATGCCGTCGATGCCCTTGCCTGCGCAGGCATGGATCGACGCCACCGAGACCTCCGGCGCCGGGCCGACGCAACCGCGATGGGCCACGACCAGCACGCGCTCGGGATCGCGCAGCTTCTGCGCCGGCCCGTCCGCCGGCGCAGCCTGCGCGAACCCCGCGCAGGCCAGGGACACCAGGCCGGCGAGCGTCGGCCCGGTCAGCAGGGATGCAGTGCTGAGCCTCATCAGAAATCCGCCTTCAGGGTGACGAAGTAGTAGCGTCCGATGGCATCCATGTAGTTCGCGCCGTAGTTGGCGTTGGCCGAGTCGGCGTTAAGGTGTGGAGATGTCGTGTAGGCACGCAGCGTCGGGTGCTTGATCTTGGTGTCGGTCAGGTTCTTCACCCCCAGCGAGATCGAATAGCCGGCGGTCGGGTACCAGCTGACATTCAGATCGTGCTGCCAGTATTCCGGCACCCACGGCAACTCGCGCGTCTCCATTGACTGGTCGGTCCGCGAATACAGGCCCTTGCTGGTGTAGCGGGTGTTGAGCGCGAAGCTGAACTGGCCGACGTCGTACCGGTTCATCAGGTTGGCCTTGAAGTCCGGGTACTGGAACTGGCCGGCGCGATCCGTGCCCTGGCTGCCACGCTGGGAGATGATGCTGCGCTCCAGGTTGCGCGTGCCGCTGAACGCGACGCGGTAGCTGCCCGGGCCCAGGTCGAAGCGGTACTGGGCGCCGAAGTCGATGCCGCGAGTCTTGCGGCCGGCCAGGTTGGCGTACTGCGCCTGCACATAGTCCACCTCACCGACCTGGTGTCCCTCGCCCGACGTGGTGTGACGATGCACGAACTGGCAATAGCCCATGTCGGGGCCGCCGCTGGCGTTGACGCAGTTGTTCATGATCGTGCCGTACGCGATCGACGTGATCACGTTGTCGATGTCGATCTCCCAATAGTCGGCGGTCAGGTCAAGACCGCGGACGAACGAGGGCTGCCACACCACGCCGTAGGAGAACGAGTTCGAGGTTTCCGGCTCGAGATCCGCGTTGCCGCCGGTGAGCACGCTCGGCGTGTTCTGATTCGGCCGCGGCAGGGGCCCCGTCCACCCTGGCACGGTCGCGGCGCAGTTCGCGGCACGATCGTTGTCCTGGAGAATCAGCACTTCCTGGCAGGGGTCGGAGATGTGGCCCATCGTGACCATGCTGACCGGCGAGTGCAGTTCGCCGAAGTTCGGCACGCGAATGCTGTAGCCCTTGACAGCGCGCACGTTCACGCCCTGGAAGGGCGACCAGATCATGCCGAGCTTCCAGGTGTTGGTCGACGGATTGTCGCTGTAGTGCGAATAGCGGTACGCGGCCTCGAGGTCGAGCTTCTGGGCGAACGGCAGGTCGCTCAGCACCGGCACCACCAGCTCACCGTACACCTCCGACACCTTGCGCTCCGCGCTCATGTCGGGGTGCAGGCCGTGGTCGTTGCCCGGCGACCAGATGATGTTGTTGAGCTTGACTGTGTTCGGGTCGTCGCGCGTATCGAGCTTCTCATGGCGCCACTCCGCGCCAGCCGCAAAACGCACCGTGCCTGTAGGCAGGTCAAACAGCTCGCCATTGAAGCCGATGCCGACGTTGAGCATGCTGTTCTGCGTCCGCTCGTAGCGCTCGTGCGGCATGACGTAGTTCAGCCACTCCTGGCTGGGCATCTCCGTGCTGAACAGGTCGGTGGGCACGCAGCCGGCGCGCCGGGCGATCGGGTCGGCGCAGATCGGGGCGCCGGCGGCGTCCACCGTCACGTCACGCGCCAACAGCCACTCGTTGTGCCCCACCATGTTGGTCGTGGTGATGTCGTCCTCGACCGTGCCCCAGCGCAGGAAGCCCTTCCAGTCGATCCGTTCGCTCAGCGGACCCGACAGGTCGGTGCCGAAGCTCACCGCCTGGCGGCGATGGATCTCGCGCGACATCGGCAGATGCGAATAGTGCCGGCTCATGGGCAGCTCGGTCATGTCCTGGTCCAGCATACGCTGGCGCAGCGAATCAGGCAGGAACGGGTCGGACAGTCGCGCCACGAGGCCCGGATAGGCCACCCCGGTGTCGGGATCACGTCCCCACCAGTTCACCTGGCGGATGTCGTCGCGGTGCCCCGGCCACTGGGCGTGGCCGCTGACGTAGGTGCGCGCGTAGCCGAAGTTCGTGTTCCAGATCAACTCCGGCGTCACCGCGAACTCGAGGTTGGCATAGAGCGAACTCTTCTCCGACTTGTCGCGGAGCAACATGTAGTCGTAGATGCCGAACGCCGTATCAGGCCCCCCGTCCTGTTGGCCGGTGTCGTTGTTGGTGATGGAGCGGTAGCTGTCGCGAGGAATGTGACGCACCTGACCGTCGATCAACTGGTACCAGTCGCCGTCGATGGCGTTGGTGCCGCAGGGCGCCTCGCCCTCATATTCGCACCAGGTCGGGTAGGGGGACCGGTAGAACTGATGGAAGTCGATGATGATGTTGTCCGGGATGCCGTCATCCGGACCGGTATTGTCGGGATTGGCTGCATAGACCATTCGGTCGCTGGAGCGGTCCAGCAGCGGGATGTCGTCGGTGTACACGTAGTTCGCACCAAACACGAGGTGCGCCCGGTCATCCAGGAAGTTGAGGCCCGAGGCCGCCGAGATGTGCGTCTGGCGCGCATCGCCCTGCTCGGACAGACCCGTGGTCAGCGAGAGCGAGGTGCCGTCCATGCGCTTCTTCATCACGATGTTGACCGCGCCGGTGACGGCGTCAGCGCCGTAGATCGCGGACGCGCCGCCGGTGACGGTCTCGATACGCTCGATCAGCGCCGAAGGAATGGTGTTGAGGTCCACCGCCGCGGTACGCGCACCACCGGACACCCAGCGCAGGCCGTCGACCAGCACCAGCGAGCGGTTGGTCCCCATGCTGCGCAGGTCGATGTTGGCCACGCCCTTGTCGAACTCCTGGCCCATCGAGTTCATTTCGCCCACGCCTGGGCCGATCGCGGGATTGAGCTGCAGCGCGTCGTACACGCTGAATCGGCCGGTGTCCTTCATCTCGTCGAAGTCCACGACCGAAATGGGCATCACCGATTCGAGCTCGGGACGGGCGATGCGGCTGCCGGTGACCACGACGTTGTCCAGGGTCTGGGCGACTTTGCTATCAGTGCCCGTGGCCTGGGTGGCCGGCTGCTCTTGCGCCGCCGCCGTGGGGGCGAGCGCGACAAGCAG
The DNA here is from genome assembly GCF_054072655.1 of Luteimonas sp. A482. NCBI lineage: Bacteria > Pseudomonadati > Pseudomonadota > Gammaproteobacteria > Lysobacterales > Lysobacteraceae > Luteimonas > Luteimonas sp. A482. Next base: position 1,062,437 of record NZ_JBSVRO010000001.1, on the reverse strand, counting down.
GGCCGCCGTGAGCAGATGCTTCTTTGGCTGGATGCGGAATACTTTCATTTGATTTCTCTCTCCCAAGAAATGAACAAATGCCCTCGTTGTGCGCATATGCTCATGTTACATAAGTGTTGTAAAGCACTTTCGATCCTGCACTGCAGCATTCGTCGCAGCGTAAAAACGCGTTGGCGCGCGCCGCACACCGCGCGGCATGAACGAGGCTATAGGGGAAAAATGTCAGCGACGTGGCAGAACGCCAACGCCGGAGCGCCAGGGCGAAATCGGGCGTCGGCCCGCTGGATGGGTGAAAGCGCGCCGCGCTCAGTCGGCCAGAATGGCCTTGGCGGTTGCTTCGTCGGTAATCAGGCCATTGATGATGCGGCCCTTGAGCGCGGCGCGGATGGCGCCGACCTTCACCGTGCCGGCTGCTACGCCGACCGTCACGCAGTCCTGGTCGGGCGTATGCGGGACGCTGGTCAACCGCAGGTTGCTGCCACCCACGATCACCTTGCCCTCGCGGTCGAACGCCCAGCCGACCACCTCGCCCACGGCTCCGAGCTGGATCAGTTCGAGCAACTCGAGCCGGGTCAGAAACCGGTCCACGTACACGGGTGCCGTCTGGTCGATCTGACCGACACCGACCAGGCGCAGAGTGGCCTTCGCTGCGATCGCGTGGATGCGCTTGAACACCTGCATGTCGAGAAGGCTCCGGCATTCCTCGGGCGAGGACAGCAGCATCGGCAGCGGCATCGGGTAGTACTGCGCGCCGGTGAGCTCGCCCAGCCGGGCGATGGCGTCGAAGGGGCTGGCCGACCCATCCGGGGAGATGTTGCCCACCAGCGACACCAATTGGTGGTCGCGTGCCTGCACCGCGGGCAGGCGTTCGACGGCCGCGCGCATCGCCCGACCGGTGCCGATGCCGATGATGCTCGGCACCTCGCTGCGCAGCGTGGTCTCGAGCAGCGCCGCCGCGCGCTCGGCGATGCCGGCGATGCCACTGGGATCGTCTGGCTCGCTGGGCGCGACGTCGCAGGAACGCAGGTCGAACCGCTCCTGCAGCCGGGCAGCCAGGTCCATGCACTCTGCGATGGGATGGCCCAGGCGGAAGGTGATCAATCGCTGCGTCAGGCACAGCGACACGAGGCGCTGCGCGGTGGCCCGGGACACCTTCAGCTTGCGGGCGATTTCGTCCTGGGTGTTGCCGGCGATGTAGTACAGCCAGCCCGCCCGGGCGGCCGCGTCCAGACGGGAAGTGTCGTTTCCGGGACTTGCCATATCACCTGTTACCTGGTGCCTGTTACCTGATGGTGGCCGCGTACTCGGCATTGCCGACAGCGCTGGAAATGGCCGCTCCTAGTGTACGCATGTCGTCAAACAGTTGGTGCGCGCCGGCTTCGAGCAACGGAGCTGCCGCCTCGGCTCGACCGCGATGATGGCTTCCGCCGGTAAAGGCCCACACCTCCATGCCGGCCGCTCGCGCCGCGAGCACGCCGTGAGGGCTGTCCTCGATCACCAGGCAGTCGGCCGGGACCGCTCGCATGCGCTCGGCGGCAAACAGGAACAGGTCGGGCTCGGGCTTGCCGCGCGAGACCATTTCAGCAGTGAAGAGATGCTCGTCGAAGAACTGCGCCAGCCCGGTGATCTCCAGGCTCAGCCGCACCCGCGCCAGATCGCTGGAAGAAGCCACGCAGCGCGGGAGCGCAAGCCCGGCCAGCAGATCGGCCACGTGCGGGATCGGAAGAAGTTCGCCGCGGAACCGCTGGACCAGCTGGTCGTTGAGGTCGTGCTCGAAGTTCGGCGGCAGATCCAGCTGGTGTGCCACGGCGTGCTCGCGCACCGTGGCTAACTGGCGGCCGAGGAAGTGGCGCGTGACATAGGGAACGTCGGCGGGCAGGCCGCGCTGGGTCAGCGTCTGGGACAGGACGGAGAGCGAAAGCGGCTCGCTGTCGACCAGCACTCCGTCGCAGTCGAAGATCACCAGGGAAGGAGCTGGATTCGGTGCCACCCGCGGCTGCCTGTCGTCTGTCGGAAATTCACTATAGCAGCCGACTGAGCGAACGCATACCGCCTGGGCAAATGTATCAAAATTGAAATGGCTGCCGGAATTTGCGCGGCACGGCAAGGAGCAGTGCAGATTCTCCGGCCGCCGGACCGAGGGATCCGTGCCAAGAACTCCCCTGTGTTCGCTAGAGCGCATGGGTTGCCACGTGGCGACGGTCGACCCGTACTTCGAAAGCGGACGCCGTGCCCTGTCGGCCGGGGTTGCCGATAGCAGCGCATCGATGCGCAGCGGCGAGTCAGCCATGGGTGAGCGCATGGCATGCGCGGCACTGACGCGTAGGCGCGTGAACGCCCGGCGCGCTGCGCCAGGCCGGGCAGGGACGCGGACTGACCGAGCCGGGGAGCAACCCCCGGCCCGGGACGGCCTCGATCCGCCACGCCGGGGGGCAACCCGATGCGGCAGCGGTCGACCCAATGACAGAGAACCAATAAGAGGGCGCCCGCCGACCACAACGAGCCGGCGGGCGCCAGACGAGCAAACTCAGAAGCGCGCGTTCAGACTGACGAAGTAGGCGCGGCCGACGATGTCGTACCTGCCCGACTCGCCCATGTAGATCGACGGCAGGAAGGGCGGATCCTTGTCGGTGAGGTTGGTGATGCCCGCGGTGACGCGGAGGTTGTCGTTGAAGTGCCAGCCCGCGGAAAGATCCATGTAGCGCACCGCCGGGATCTCGTCAATGTCGAAGCTCTCCTCCGAGGCCCGGTTGCGATCGTAGATCGCGCTCCCGTTGTAGCGGTTGTGCAGCGTCACGTCGAAATCGCCCACCGAGTAGCTGGTCATCAGCGTGCCCCGCCAGATCGGATCGGCGCGGCCGCCTTCCTGGTAGGACGTGCTGGCCTCGATGCCCGGAACGCCCTGCTGCTGCTTTTGGATCAGGCGCGTCGCCTTGAGGCTCATCCGCAGATAGCCCGGGCCCACCGGCACGCGGTAGTTGATGCCGTAGTCCACGCCGCGGGCCAGGAAGCGCGCCGCGTTCATCTGCTGCGTCGAGACCTGCAGGACCGTGCGCGCCGGATCCGTGTCACGCACGATCTGGCGGCAGAACGGGTTGTCGAGCGTGGGCATGTCGACGCAGAAGTTGAGCAGGTTGTTCGCGCTCATCTGGGTCACCACGTCCTTGATGTCGATGTCCCAGTAGTCCACGGTGACGTCGAGGCCGGGGACGAAGCTCGGCTGCAGGATCACACCGTAGGTGACGCTGTCGGAGGTTTCCGGCTGCAGGTCCGGGTTGCCGCCCGAGGTGACTTCGGACACGGCTACGCTGTTGGCTGGCGGCATAGCGATCCCCATGGCCTGGCAGTTCGCCAGCCGGTTGGGGGTCTCGTAGGTGTAGATGTCCTCGCAGGGGTCGGCAAGGTTGCTCATGCTGACATTGATCGGCTCGTACAGCTCGCCGAAGTTGGGCGCGCGCACGCTGTGGGACCGCACTCCGCGCAGCGTGATGCCGCGGATCGGCGACCAGGTGCTGCCGAACTTCCAGGCCTTGGTGCCGCCGAAACTGTCGTAGTGCGAATAGCGGTAGGCGCCCTCGATCTCCAGGCGCTCGGCGAACGGCAGGTCGGCCAGCAGCGGCACCACCAGCTCACCGTAGGCCTCGCTGACCCGCATCGATTCGGAAATCTCGGCGTGCGCGGCCACGCTGGCGCTGTGCGCCAGCTCGCCGGATTTCGCCAGCGGGTCTTCCTGCGTGTTGAGCGATTCGCCCCTGTGCTCCACGCCCACGGCGAAGCTGGCGTCGCCCGCCGGCAGCGAGAACGCGGTGCCGGTGAGGCTGGCGCCGAACACGTGCTGGCTGTTGGTGCGCTTCTCCTGGCGGTTGCCGAAGATCCAGGCCGCCTCCTCTGGCGTGGGAACGTGACTGTCGAAGATGTTGAACGGCACGCAGCCACGCGCACGCATTTCGACGTCGCGGCACGCGGCCATGCCGGTCGCCGGATCGATCACCGCGTCGCGCGCGGCCAGCCAGTGCGACACGCGCACCGTGTTGGGGTTGGAGACCTCGCCGGTGTTGCGTCCGTACTGCGCGAACGCCTCCCACTGGAAGCCGTTGTCGAAGCTGCCGGCGAAGGTGTTGTCGATGGACCACAGCTCGCGGTCGTGGATGTCCTCGAACAGGCCGAAGCCGCGGTAGGCGCGGGAGATCCGCAGCCGCTCCAGGCTGTTGTCGCTCATGAAATCGCGCACGGGCCCGGGCAGGTAAGGATTGTCCAGGTACGCCCAGGCACTGCCGGCGCCGTTGAGCCAGCTGTTACGGCTGTCTTCGCGGTAGAAGCTCTTGGTGCCCTCATACCGGGTCTTGCCCACGTCCAGGCGCGCGGTGTAGCGGACCGAGTCGCTGATGTCGTAATCGAGGCGCGCGATCACCGCCGACTGGCGGATCGGCGCGCGCAGCTGGTTGCCCTGGGTCAGCGGCTGGATATCGCTCTGGAACGCGCCGTCGCCGCCGTAGAACTCGCCACGGGCATTGAGCGGCGTGTGGATGTACAGCTCCCGCACGCCACCGCCGGTGTAGCCGTAGTTGAGGTTGTTCAGCAGGAAAGTCGGGTAGTCGTTGTAGTAGAACTCGCCGAAGTCGTAGTGGACGATGCGGTCGGGGATGCCGTCGCCGATCGCGGTGTTCTCCGGGTTGACGCCGTACAGCAGCCGGCCGCGGTGGGTGCGCGGACGGTCGTTGGTGCGCAAGCCCTCGCTGTCGAGGAACGTCCCGCCGACGCTGAAGTGGCCGCGGCCGTCCGCGAAGGGGGTGCCGTACGAGGCCGACACCGTCCTGGTCTGCGCATCGCCCCGGTCGGAGATGCCGTAGCGCACGTTGGCCTGGAAGCCTTCGAGGTCGCTCTTGGTGATGACGTTGACGGCGCCGGTCACGGCGTCCGCGCCGTAGATCGCAGCGGCGCCGCCGGTCACGACCTCGATCCGCTCGATCATGCCCGACGGGATCATGTTCACGTCCACCGCCGAGCTGCGGGCCGACCCGCTCACGCGCCTGCGCCCGTCCACGAGCGTCAGGCTGCGGTTGGTGCCCATGTTGCGCAGGGAGATCGCCGCCATGCCGCCGTCGAAACCCTCGCCCTGCGCGTTGTAGCGGCCGATCCCGGAACCGATCGCCGGCTCCAGGCGCAACGCGTCTTCTGCGGACACGATGCCGATGCGCTCCATGTCCTCCATGGTGATCACGCTGACCGGCATCGGGCTGTCGAGTTCCGGACGTGCGATGCGCGATCCGGTCACAACCACGTTGGCGAGCGTCGAGACGTCTTCGCCGGTCGCAGCGGAGTCGGCCGCTGCCGGCTCCGTGCTGGAACTCAGGGCTTGGTCCTGCGCATGCAGGCTGGCGGAAGAGGAGATCGCGACCATGGCGGCGGCGATGGAGATGGCCAAACGGGAAGTCGTGGGACGCACTGCGTAATTCCTGTAGGGATGGCGTTCCCTGATGAGGACGACGCAGCCGGCGATTTCCTTCAGGCCATGTGGCTCTTCATTCTCCGGCGATGGGCCCGCGGCAGGGGAACGGTGCTGGCCTTGTTCTTGCCGACCCGGATCAGTCGGGATTCCGGGCCTAGCGAGATCCGGTGTCATCGTAGGACGACTGCGCGTGGACGCCCTCGCGGGCCGCGGCTTCGAGCGCATGCAGGGCCGCCTGCGCGCGCAGCAGCGCACCGCGATGGCGGCGATCGGCCTGCAGCCACGCGTCCAGCTCGGCCTGGCGCGCAGGCGTGAGCTCACCGAGGCTCAGGCGGGCCGCCCACCTCGCTGCCTTTTCTGAGCGGTCGCTCGATCGCGGGTGCTCCAATTCCGTTTACCTCGACTTGACCCGCATGCGTCCTCGGCCGTCATCGCGTGCAGCAGCCGCCGGATGCCGCGCACGATGTGATTCTCGACCACATTTTCGCTCACGCCCAGCCTGCGTGCCGTCTCCGCCTGCGACAGGCCGCGGATCCGGCGCAACTCGATCACCTGGCGACAGGTCACCGACAGGCTCGACAGCACCGCCGTGGCCTGCTCCAGCGTCTGGCCGGCCTCGGCCACCCGCTCCGGTGAGGGGGCCTCATCTAGGACGCACGACCACTCGTCTTCCGTCAGCGAAACGGAATTGCGATGCCGGGCCGACCGGATGGTGTCGATCGCAATGGTCCTGGCGGTGGTGAAGAAGTAGGACCTGCCGTTGCGGATGTGGTCGACCGAGTCCAGCTCCGAGATCCTGCAGTAGGCCTCCTGCACCACATCATCGACGTCCACGGTCGTACGCCAGTGGCGCAGCAGCCAGTGGCGCACCTCGGCCTCGTGCGGAAGGATCTTCTCGGCGACCCAGGCTGCGATGTGGTTGCGATTGATGTCCATGGGCATGACGGGAGGAGGTGGCGCTTCAGGCGTGTCCGCTCCCGCACCTGCGGAAGGCGGGACGCCGGGGCCTGCCGAGATTGGCCTTGCGTTATGCAATTTCGGTGACATCACCCGATCCCGTGTCGGGGCGGGTGGCCCGTGGACGCTTGAACTTCATCGATGCACCTCCTGGTCCTGGCGGATCGTCCAGCCGCGCCGGCGGCGCGACGGAGCGGTCCGGCTTCAGCTCATCCAGTTGCCGCCGTCGACGTTGAAGGTCTGCGCGACGATGTAGTCCGAGTCGCTGGATGCCAGGAACACCGCGATGCCGCGGTAGTCCGCCGGCACGCCCATGCGTCCGGCCGGAACGGCCAGGCCGACCTGGCGCTTCTTCTCGCCAGGCTGCAGGCCTTCGTACCTGGCGAAGCCGGCATCGACTTCATCCCACATCGGGGTGTCCACCACGCCGGGGGCGATGCCGTTGACGTTGATGCCGTGCTCGATCAGGCCCAGCGCGGCCGACTGGGTCAGGCTGATCACCGCCGCCTTGGACGCGCAGTAGACGCCGACCAGAGCCTCGCCCCGGCGGCCGGCCTGCGACGCCATGTTGATGATCTTGCCGCCCTGCCCTTGCTCGATCATCTGCCGCGCGGCGGCCTGGATGCACAGCAGCGTGCCCTTGACGTTGATTGAGAACTGGCGATCGAAGCCGTGCTCGGTGATCTCCAGGATCGGCGCCAGCTCGAATACGGCGGCGTTGTTGATCAGGATGTCCAGCCGGCCGAAGGCCGCGACCACCTGCTGCACCATTGCATCGACCGAAGCACGGTCGCGCACGTCGACCCGCACCCCCAGCCCCTTGTCGCCCAACGCCACGGCAACCGATTCGGCATGGTCCAGGGCGATGTCTGCGACCGCCACACGCGCACCCTCCGCGGCGAGCGCGCGCGCCATCTCGGCGCCGATGCCCTGTCCGCCGCCGGTCACTATCGCGACTTTCCCGTCAAGTTTCATATCAGTCCTCGAGGATGGAATGGCCACACCGGCCGTACGGGTGCTTCATGGGTCGAATGCCGGCGGAACCGGAACGGTCGGCGCGCTGCCGCCCCGCGTCGCTTCCGAATAGGGTGCCAGCGCATGCCGCACGGCGGCGATGCACAGCTCGCGCGCGCGCGCGGCCACCCTGCCCGCCGACACCAGCGGATACAGCGGCGCCAGGAACTGGCTGACCAGCGTCTCGGGGATATCCACGCCCTCGAGCCGTGCGAACAGCCGGTCGACGGCGGCCACCGCGCGCGGGTGGCTCCAGTAGTAGCGGATGCGATCGCTGTAGCTGAAATGGCGCTGGACCAGCAGCTGGTTCGCGCTGCCGTGATAGTAGTCCTTCCAGTAGCCCGGCTCGGACGTCATCAGCGCTTCCATGGCCGGACGCAGGCCGTTCGCGTCCTCGTCCACCTCCGGCGCCAGCAGCTCGGCGATGCAGTCGAGCCCGTACAGCGCCTCGCGCAAAGCGAAGGTCAGGCCCGGGCCCACTTTCAGGATGGCAAAGCCGTCCTCGACCAGGTCCGTCAGAGCGGTCACGGGCTGGTAGTCGGTGGAATGCGCTTCGAACACCAGGCCGTCGGCCTGCTCCAGCGCGGCGCTCAGGGCGTGCGCCTTCGCGCGGTCGTAGAACACGACGTTGGCGTTTCCGAATTCGACGCCGGGCTGCACCACTGCCGCGATCACGCGCCCGAACGCCTCTCCAAGACCCAGCGCGTCGAACGCCTGACGGTGTACCCGCAGCGTTTCGAGTGCGGCCTCGGGCGTGGTCACATCCAGCTCGCTGATCTCTTCCAGCGCGCCGCCGGGCACCGGCACCTCGGTGCCGATCACGTACATCGGCGGCGGATGGCCAGAGCGCGCCGCGGCACGCTCGGCCACCTGCGCTAGCTGGGCAGCGCGCGCAGCCGTGACCTCGTTGTCCAGGGCCACAGGCTCGCCGCTGCAGCCCATGCTGGTGTCGAGGTGGATCTTGGTGAACCCCGCCAGCACGTAGGCCTCGACCATCGAGGACGCCTCGTCCATCGCCGCATCGGCCGGCAGCGACTTCCAGGGATTGGGACCCAGGTGGTCACCGCCCAGGAGGATCCGGTCGTTGGCCAGGCCAACCCGGTCGGCGATCCCCAGCACGAAGCGTCTGAAGTCGGCGGGAGTCATGCCGGTATAGCCGCCCCTGTGGTTGACCTGGTTGCAGGTGGCCTCGATCAGTACCGGCCGCGACTCTTCCAGCCCGTGGCGCAGCGCCGCCTCGATGACCAGCGGATGGGCCGAGCACACTGAGGTGATGCCGCGCACGCGCGCGCAGGTGGATCCGGAGGCGGCATTCGTCGTCATCGTGGCGATGCTCATGGTGCGGAAACCGGAGCGCGGGCGGGTGCAGCGGCCATTTGCGCGACGAAGCGCTCGAGCTCGGCTCTGGACGTGTTGCCTTCCATCGGCCCGCGCGTCATCACCGCCCGTGCGCCGCTGGCGTTGGCCAGGCGCAGGCAGGCGTCCGGGCTCGCGCCACTAAGCCAGCTGGCCACGAACGTGCCGCCGAAGCTGTCGCCGGCACCGGTTGGGTCGACTTCCGTGACGGGGATCGGGTCGACGGCCAGGGCGCCAGAGCGGTCGTGGTAGGAGGCGCCCTCGGCCCCGCGCTTGACCACGATCGCCTGCACGCCGCGCTCGAGCAGCTCGGCGATCGCGCCGGCTTCGTCGGTCCGCGTGGTCAGCAGCGTCAGCTCTTGGCCGCTGGGCATGAACAGGTCGGTCGCGGCGAGCACCTGCTCCAGAGCCTGGCGCATGCCGGGGATGGCCAGCATCTCCTTGCGGGCGTTGGGATCGAACGAGACGCTGCCGCCCCTGCTCTTGACCTGCGCGATGGCATCGAGCGTCAGCTGCGTCACGCCGGCCGAGAACAGCGACGAACCCATGACGTGGAGATGGGTGGCGCTGTCGATCGCGCGCCGGGGGGCAGCGCCACTCGCGATCGCCGCGCAGGCGGAGCCGACGATGTTGTAGACGAAGTCGCGCTCGCCGCTGGGGCGGTAGCGCACGAAGGCGCTGCCGGTCGCGAGCACGGGCACCACCTTGACCGCCGAGACATCGACGCCGCTGCTGCGCAGGCGCTGGATGTTCACCCGCCCGAAATCGTCGTCGCCGACTGCACCCACGATCGCGCAGGCCACGCCGTTGCGCGCCACCTGGTCGATGAAGATCGCCGGCGCGCCGGAGGGATACGGGCCGCTGAAGCGCTGCAGCTCCAGGAAACCCTCGCCGATCTGGTCGGCCATTATCTCGACCAGGATCTCGCCGATCACCAGCACCTTGGGCGGTGTCAAGCGCGGTCGCGGCGCGGCGGTGGGCGTTGTGGTGTGGCTTGTCGGCACGTGTTTTCCTCCTGCCCTGGGGGTGGCCGGACCACATACGCCAAGGCCCCCGAACGCAACGCCCGGAAGCATAAACCTTTACACGCGTAAAAGTAAAACCATACCCTTGTCAGCGCTCGGACACCGGTCGCCAATAATGACGGCCGTCGACGATAGACTTCCGGACGCCGCCGTCCCTCACTCGCCCACTCACCAGGCCGGCCGGCGCGGCCTCGCCCGAAGCCGGCCGGGCCGGTCCGCGGGCCTCAACCAAGAGCACTTCAGGTCCAATGTCGAAGATCAGAACGATGGAGGAACTGGCCGCGGCCAGCGGCATCTCCAGGCCCACGCTTTCGAAGTTCTTCAACGATCCGAGCAGCGTCCGCGCACGGACGCGGGCCAGGATCGAGGAGGCGATCAAGCAGTACGAGTACCACCACAACATCTTCGCCAGTAACCAGAACCGCCGGCATCCCCGAACCCTAGGCATCCTGATGCCCCACCTGACCGACCCCTTCTATGCCGAGGTGGTGCGCCACCTGGAGACCTTGTGCGCAACCAGGGGATACTGGGCCATCGTGCTCAGCTCGCACGGCGACCGTGAACGCGAAGAGGCCGCGCTCAGGACGTTGCTCTCGTTGAAGCTGGCTGGCGCCGTTGTGGCCCCATTGGGAACTCAATCCAACCGCAGGGTCTACGCCACCCTCGCGCGTGAACTTCCCGTGGTCCTGCTCGACAATCGTGTCGAGCTCGATGTTCCCTTCGTCGGCACCGACAACGAGACCGGCATCCACTTGATGGTCGAGTACCTCGTGCGGACCGGCGAGCCTCCCTGCTTTCTGGAGATGCCCGCAGTGAATGAGAACGCCGCAGGTCGGCGCAGGGCATATCTCGCCGCGGCCAAGGCTTCCGGATTCGAAGCCCATGTCATTCACACCAAGCGGAAGGATTGGGACTTCGAACTGGCCGGATTCGAAGCAGTCGACACAGCGCTGGGTGGCCGGGGCCTGCCGTCGACGACCCTGCTTTGCGCGAACGATCGTCTGGCATTTGGCGCGTTGTCCGCCGCAAACAAACGCGGGCTCAAGGTTGGACGCGGCGAAGATTGTGATCTGCGTATCGCCGGCCATGACGACCATCCACTTAGTCGTTACGCCTGCCCCTCTTTGACGACCATCGCGCAGGACTTCAGTGCACTGTCAACCGCAGCATTCGAAATCCTGGTAGATCAGCCAGGACCGGAGCTCCGGCCGGCAGCCCAGTTCATTCCAAGCCATCTGGTCATGCGCGACTCCGCCTAGGGCCAGTTGCCCCCGAGTTCCCACGCTGCACGTGCTCGCCACAGAAGGTACGAGCAGTCGTAGTAGCCGCTGGCGACACCCGCAAGCAGCGCCGGATCAGTCGAACCGGAAACTCATCGCGGCAACGTTCGATCACCTGTGGTGGATTACTGCGGCGCTTGACACGAACACTCCTCATGGCCTCGATCGGCCTTCGCGTAAGCGTCCGTGATCTCGGGCTGGAACCCTTCTGGTGCTCGGACCTCGCGCCGGGCATCGCCGGCGAAGACAGCTACGTCGATGGCGGCTACAACATCGTCGGCATGACCGGGTTGGAAGCCGAATGAAGCGTATCCCGGCAGCTTCCACGCCAACGAAAAAGCCCGGCACAAGCCGGGCTTTTTCATGGGTGCGCAATCCGCTGCCTGCTACAGCTGCGACTCCACCACCGTCACCTTCATCTGCCGGCGCAGCGCGCGCTGCAGGGTCTGCGCATCCTCCGCGCCGATCAACGAGGCCATCTGCTGGCGGAACATGTCGCGCTCCACGTCGCTGGCCTCCGAAGCGTCGCCCGGCTTCACATTCCCCACCGTGAACACCAGCCTGCTGCCGTCGGACAGAGCGACATGGCCGGCCGAAACCTCGCCTTCCCCAGGCGCCGCCACGCGGAAATAGGCTTCAGCAGCCGCCTCGTCAGGCACCGGCGTACCGCGCGGCATGCCCGTGAATTCCTGCAGCTGCAGCGATGCCGCGTCCGCCAGCGCCTGCAGCGTCTCGCCTGCCTGCAGCTTGGCCACCATGGCCTCGGCGTCAGCCTCGGCGCGCTTGTCCGCGCGATCGGCGCGGATGGCGGCGACGATGCGGTCACGCGCTTCGTTCACGCCCAGCGCGCGTTCGGGCTCGTGTTTGGTCACCCGGATGATCACGCTGCGGTCCGGGCCGACTTCGATCGGATCGCTGGCGGTGTTGTCCTGCACCAGGCTTTCCGAGAACGCCGCGCGCTGCACGGCGGGCACCGCGATCACGCCTTCGCCCTCGCCGCGCGCGATCGGGCCTGCGGTATGCACCTGCAGGCCGGCCGTCTTCGCCGCTGCGGTCAGCTCGGTGGGATTGCGGTAGACCTCGTCGACGAAGCCACCGACCAGGTCGTTGAACGCACGTTCGCGGTCAGCCAGCACCTGTTCCTGCGCCAGCGTGTCGCGCACCTGCTCGAACGGCACCTGGTGCCCGGTCCGCACCTCGCGCAGCTGGATCACATGCCAGCCAAACTGGCTGCGCACCGGATCGCTGACGCTGCCGGCCTCGGCGGCGAACACCGCATCCTCGAACGGCTTGGCCATGCCGCCATCCTGGCGGACCCAGCCCAGGTCGCCACCGTTGGCGGCCGAACCCGGATCACCCGGATTGGCCCGTGCCAGTTCCGCGAAATCGGCGCCCGGCGCACGCGCCGCCTGCGCGAGCTCCCGCGCCTGCGTCTGGGCGGCCTGCTGCGCGGCGTCGTCCGCGCCCTGCTCCACAGGAACCAGGATGTGCGACACCAGCCGCTGTTCGGGTTCGACGAAGCGTGCCTTCTCCTGTTCGTAGCGTTGGCGCAGCGTGGCCTCGTCGGGCTCGGGCGCGGCCGGCAGCGTGTTCGAATCAAGTTCGACGTACTCGAGCGTGACCCGCTCGGGTGCGCGGTACTCGTTGCGGTGCTCGTCGTACCAGGCCTGGATCTCCACAGCCGACACGGCTCCCGTATCCGCCGCGGGTGGCGGGAGCACGACGAAGGACACGTCGCGACGCTCACCGAGCAGGGCCATGATCCGCCCGGTCTCCGACGACGTGGTAAACGCCGACTGCGCAACCTGCCCCGCCAGCAGCGCGGCCTGCAGGTCCTCGCGCACCATTTCCTGGAAGCCACGCGGCGAATAGCCCTGTGACTGCAGGGTCAACAGGTAGCGCTGCTCGTCGAAGCGGCCATCCACCTGAAACGCGGGAATGGCGTCGATGGCTTCGCGCACGCGCGAATCGCCGACCACCATGCCGTCACGCACCGCTGCCAGCTTGAGCACCTTGCGGTCGATCAGCGCCTCAAGCAGCTCGCGCTTGGTCTCGGGGGATTCGAACGCGCGCGCGTCGAAGGCCTCACCCCCGGCCTCGCGCCGGCGCTGGCGCTCGGACTCGAAGGCTTCGCGGAACTCTTCCGGGCTGATCTCCTCGGACTCCCACGCCAGCCGGCGCACGAGCCACCAGTCGGGCGCACTGCGCCACCACGACGGCTGCACCTCGACCTTGGCGGCGTAGTTGGCGCCGCTCTGGAACAGGTACTGCTCCATGCCGAAGAAGGCGAACGGAATGGCCAGGAGCGCGACGATGACGATCGCGAACCAGCCGGACATCTTGTCTCTGAGGGTCTGCAGCATTGGGCAAGCGGAGTCGGGACGTAGCCGCGCAGTTTACCCGCTTGCCGCCGCGAGGGGCGGCGAAGCGCCTTCGGACGGTTTTTGCGGCCCATGGAAGCGATCGAGGGAAGTTGGATGCGGTAAGGAAGAGCCCCTTTCCGGGCTTCCGACGAACGCCACGCCCTGTCGGCCGGGGATCGCTTTTCGCTCGGTCAGGGCATCCTGCCCTGACTCGCGCGCAAAACATCCATGTTTTGCTTGCCGCAATCCCCGGCCGCCAGTGCGCGGCTCACTGCTACTGGTGCGGCGATGCTTCTATTGCAGCTTTCGAAGCCACGCCAGTGACTGGACGATGGTCGTTCCGGGCCGGGGGTTGCGGAAAGCAGCGCATGGATGCGCTGCGGCGGCGAGTCAGCCATGGATGGCTGACCGAGCCGGGGAGCAACCCCCGGGCCGGGACGACCCCCGGCCGCAGGCCTGATCCACTCGCTTGCAACCCGGCCAACTCCCTCGCAGAGGAGAAGACCCAAAAAAAAGACCCCGCATCGCTGCGGGGTCCTTCGTATCGAAATGGCGGAGCGGACGGGACTCGAACCCGCGACCTCCGGCGTGACAGGCCAGCATTCTAACCAACTGAACTACCGCTCCGCGCTTTGATCTTGAAACTTTCCCCGCAGTTTTGCGCCCCGTTGCCTGGTGGGTGCTGAGGGTTTCGAACCCCCGACCCTCTCCGTGTAAAGGAGACGCTCTACCGCTGAGCTAAGCACCCGTGCAGGGGAACTCAGGAGCCGCTCAGTTTACGGCATCCTTCAGCGCTTTGCCAGCCTTGAACGCAGGATTGTTGGACGCCGGGATTGCGATCGGCTCCTTGGTGCGCGGGTTCAGACCGGTACGCGCGGCCCGGGCCTTGACCGAGAAGGAACCGAAGCCGACCAGGTTGACCGTGTCGCCGCGCTTGAGCGCCGCGGTCACCGATTCAAGCACCGCGTCGAGCGCGCGCCCGGCATCGGCCTTGGACAGCCCTGCCTTGTCGGCGACCTGGTCGATCAATTCACTCTTGTTCACTGGCATGTTGGACACTCCGTGTGCGGACCGCAGCCCGCCTTGCTGGGGACCAGGCCCCTTGTCGACGGGGGTTCCCGCGACGCGGCCTGGCCATGAGGATGGAATCTGGAATCCGCGGCATTTTACGCGGAGGCGCGGCCGAATACGACAGCCGCGACGTGGGTTTGCGGATCAACCGGTCATGCATTCAATCGTTAGGCCAGCGTGAAGCATGCGAAGCGGTCCCGGTTTGCACCATCGACCTCAGTGCTTGACGTCCGCTCCCGGCGTCTTCTCCTTGCGTCGACGCACGATCGCGCTGCGCGCAGGCGCAGTCGCCTTCACAGCCTCCGGCTGTGCAACCGCCAGCGGCCGCTCCAGCGCCAGGTCGAGGACCTCGTCGATCCACTTCACCGGCACGATCTCGATGTGGTCGGTGACGTTGGCCGGAATGTCCGCCAGGTCCTTGCGATTCTCTTCGGGAATGATGACCGTGGTAATGCCACCGCGCAGCGCAGCGAGCAGCTTTTCCTTGAGCCCGCCGATGGCCGTGACCTTGCCGCGCAGCGTGATCTCGCCGGTCATCGCCACGTCGGCGCGCACCGGCACCTTGGTCAGTGTCGACACCAGCGCGGTCGTCATGGCAATGCCGGCACTGGGGCCATCCTTCGGCGTGGCGCCGTCGGGCACGTGCACGTGCACGTCCTGCTTCTGCAGGAAATCCACGTCGATCCCCAGGCGCTCGGTGCGCGCGCGCACCACGCTCAGCGCGGCCGAGGCCGATTCCTTCATCACGTCGCCAAGCTGGCCGGTCAGGATCAGGTTGCCCTTGCCGGGCACCAGGGTCGTTTCGATCTGCAGCAGATCGCCGCCTGCCTCCGTCCATGCCAGGCCGGTGACCGTGCCGATCTCGTTGTCCTGTTCGGCGCGCCCGAAGTCGAAACGGCGCACGCCCAGGTAGGCGTCGAGGTTGTCTGCACCGATCTTGACCGCCTTCACCTTGCCCTTCTTCGGCCCGGCCAGCGCGATCTGCTTGACCACCTTGCGGCAGATCTTGGCGATCTCGCGCTCGAGGTTGCGCACGCCCGACTCGCGCGTGTAGTAGCGCACGATGTCCTGGATGGCATCGGTCGCGATCGCGATCTCCTCGTCCTTCAGGCCGTTGCCCTTCATCTGCTTGGGCACGAGGTATCGCGTGGCGATGCTGATCTTCTCCTCCTCGGTGTAGCCGGGGATGCGGATCACCTCCATGCGGTCGAGCAGCGGGCCAGGGATATTGAGCGAGTTCGATGTCGCGATGAACATCACTTCGGACAGGTCGAGGTCGACCTCGAGGTAATGGTCGTTGAAGGTGTGGTTCTGCTCGGGATCGAGTACCTCGAGCAGCGCCGAGGACGGATCGCCACGGAAGTCCATCGACATCTTGTCGATCTCGTCGAGCACGAACAGCGGGTTCTTCGCGCCCGCCTTGTTGAGGTTCTGCACGATGCGGCCCGGCATCGAGCCGACGTAGGTGCGCCGATGGCCGCGGATTTCGGCCTCGTCGCGCACGCCGCCCAGCGCCATGCGCACGAACTTGCGGTTGGTCGCCTTGGCGATCGACTGGCCAAGCGAGGTCTTGCCCACGCCGGGCGGCCCGACCAGGCACAGGATCGGGCCCTTCATCTGCTTCACACGCGTCTGCACCGCGAGGTATTCAAGGATGCGCTCCTTGACCTTCTCCAGGCCGTAGTGGTCGGCGTCGAGCGTATCCTGCGCGGCCTTGAGGTCCTTGCTCACCTTGCTGCGCTTGTTCCACGGCACGCCCAGCAGCCAGTCCAGGTAGTTGCGGACCACGGCGGCTTCGGCCGACATCGGCGACATCTGCTTGAGCTTGTTGAATTCGTTCTTCGCCTTGGTCTCGACCGGCTTGGGCATGCCGGCCTGGGCGATCTTGCGGGCGATCTCCTCCATGTCGTTGGGCGCCTCGTCGATCTCGCCCAACTCCTTCTGGATCGCCTTCATCTGCTCGTTGAGGTAGTACTCGCGCTGCGACTTCTCCATCTGCGACTTGACCCTGCCGCGGATGCGCTTCTCCATCTGCTGCACGTCGATCTCGCCGTCGACCAGGCCGACCAGCAGCTCCAGCCGTTCGGCGGTGTCCACGCTTTCGAGCAGACGCTGCTTCTCGCCCAGGCGCACCCCCAGGTGCGCGGCCACGATGTCGGCCAGGCGGCCCGGCTCGTCGATGCCGGCCAGGGTCTGCATCAGCTCCGGCGGCAGCTTGCGGTTGGTCTTGACGTACTGCTCGAACAGCGAGACCAGCGAGCGCGCGATGGCTTCCACCTCACGCGCATCGCGGCTTTCCACCAGCTCGATCACATGGCCCACGCCCGCGAGCGTGCCGTCGACCTCACGCACCTGCGACACGCTGACCCGCGACACGCCTTCGACCAGCACCTTGATCGTGCCGTCGGGCAGCTTGAGCAACTGCAGCACCTGGGCAAGCGTGCCAATGCCGTGCAGGTCGTCGCCTTCCGGATCGTCCGTCTCGGCCGATTTCTGCGCGACCAGCAGGATGCGCTTGTCGCCTTCCATCGCGATATCGAGCGCACGGATGGACTTGTCCCGGCCGACGAACAGCGGGATCACCATGTGCGGGAACACCACCACGTCGCGCAGGGGGAGGACGGGCAGTTCCAGCGATTCGCTGCGGGGTCGATCGGTCATTGCGGGTTCCATGGACAGCGGAGCGGCGGGAGCCGGGCGGCACGACGCCGCCCACTGCTGGGTTATGGGGCCCGGCGGGGAACGATGCAAGCGCCGCGGGCGAACGCAGTATCCCGGACGGCGGACGGTGGTCCGCCCATCGGAGCAGCGGCTGCCTGCCTTGCCGGCACACCGTCATTGCCGCGAACGCGGGTCGTTGCTGGGTCGTGGCGCAACGCGGGGCGGTTACGCGACCGTCATCCCGTGAACGGCGGACTGTTCCTGCGACGTCATGCCACGAACGCGAGGCCGTTCCGTGACCGTCATCCCCGCGCTCGCGGGGATGACCGCGACAGCTCGCGCCGCGACCGCGGCTACTCGGCCGAGGCGACCTTCGGTGCGGCCGGCGGGGTCTGGTAGATCAGGTAGGGCTCGGTCTTGTGCTCGATCACCGACTCGTCGACCACCACCTTGCTGACGTTCTCCAGCGAAGGCAGCTCGTACATCGTGTCGAGCAGCACCGATTCGACGATGGTGCGCAGACCGCGCGCGCCGGTCTTGCGCTTGATCGCCTTCTTGGCGATCGCGCTCAGCGCGTCGGGACGGAACTCCAGCTCCACGCCTTCCATCTCGAACAGCTTCTTGAACTGCTTGCTGATCGCGTTCTTGGGCTCGGTGAGGATCCTCACCAGCGCCGGCTCGTCGAGCTCCTCGAGCGTGGCGACCACCGGCAGGCGGCCGACGAACTCGGGGATCAGGCCGAACTTGATCAGGTCCTCGGGCTCGACGTGCGCCAGCACCTTGCCGGTGTCGGTCTTGCGCTCGGAGCTCTTGAGCTTGGCGCCGAAACCGATGCCGCCGGCCTCGGTGCTGCGCTGCTGGATGATCTTGTCCAGGCCCGCGAACGCGCCGCCGACGATGAACAGGATGTTCTTGGTCTCCACCTGCAGGAATTCCTGCTGCGGATGCTTGCGCCCGCCCTGCGGCGGCACGCTTGCGGTGGTGCCCTCGATCAGCTTGAGCAGCGCCTGCTGCACGCCTTCGCCGGACACGTCGCGGGTGATCGACGGGTTCTCGGACTTGCGCGAGATCTTGTCGATCTCGTCGATGTAGACGATGCCCTGCTGCGCCTTCTCGACGTCGTAGTCGCACTTCTGCAGCAGCTTCTGGATGATGTTCTCGACGTCCTCGCCCACGTAGCCGGCTTCGGTCAGCGTGGTGGCGTCGGCAATCGTGAACGGCACGTTGAGCAGGCGCGCCAGGGTCTCGGCCAGCAGGGTCTTGCCCGAACCGGTCGGGCCGACCAGCAGGATGTTCGACTTGGCCAACTCGACCTCGTCGTTCTTGCTGCGACTCTCGATGCGCTTGTAGTGGTTGTACACCGCAACCGCGAGCGTGCGCTTGGCCCGGGTCTGGCCGATCACGTACTGGTCCAGGACCTCGAGGATCTCCTTCGGCTTGGGCAGCGAACTGCGCGCCGACTGGGCCTTCTCCTCGAGCTCCTCGCGGATGATGTCGTTGCACAGCTCGACGCATTCGTCGCAGATGTACACGCTGGGACCGGCGATCAGCTTCCGGACCTCATGCTGGCTCTTCCCGCAGAACGAGCAATAGAGGATCTTGTTGCTGTCGCCGGAACGGCCCTGGCGGTCTTCAGTCATGAATGGATCTGGCTTGCTGATGCGGTCACGGTTTGAGAATAGCACAGCGCCCGGGGGCGCAAAGATCGCGCCACCGGAACACCGTTTTCGTTTTCAATCAATTACTTAAGCGGGCTGGATCGACTCTTCCGGACGCCGCTCCAGGACCTCGTCGACAATGCCGTATTCCCGGGCCGCCTCGGCGCTCTTGAAGTTGTCACGTTCGGTGTCGCTGGCGATGGTTTCGATCGACTGGCCGGTGTGTCGAGCCAGGATCTCGTTCAGGCGCTGCTTCAGGGACAGGATCTCGCGGGCATGGATGTCGATGTCCGTCGCCTGGCCCTGGAACCCGCCCAGCGGCTGGTGGATCATCACCCGCGAATTGGGCAGCGAGTAGCGCTTGCCGGCCGCGCCCGAGGCGAGCAGAAGCGCGCCCATGCTGGCCGCCTGGCCCACGCAGATGGTGCTCACGTCGGGCTTGATGAACTGCATGGTGTCGTAGATCGCCATGCCGGCGGTGACGATGCCGCCGGGCGAATTGATGTAGAGGCTGATGTCCTTCTCGGGGTTTTCGGCCTCGAGGAACAGCATCTGCGCCACGATCACGTTCGCCACGTGGTCATCGATGCCGCCGACCAGGAAGATCACCCGCTCCTTCAGCAGCCGCGAGTAGATGTCGTAGGCGCGCTCGCCGCGGCTGGTCTGTTCGACCACCATCGGAACGAGGTTGAGGGCCCTGGTCTCGTAGCTCATGGATCGATTCTCGCTTGCGGGTCGTGGGCTGGCGGACGGGCCGGCCCGGGGTTGACGCTGCGCCGGCCGGGTGGACCCGGCTTACGGCGTGATGGCTTCCTGGAACGTGAGTTGCTGCTCGGTGTGCTGGGCGCGCTCGGCAATCCAGTCGATCACCTGCTCTTCCATCACGCGGTTCTGCAGTCCCGACATCAACTGGGGGTCGTTGCGGTACAAGTCAATGACCTGCTGCGGCTCCTCGTAGGTCGAGGCGATCAGGCGCAGGTGCTCGTTCAGCCGCTTGGGATCCAGGCGCAGCTGGTTGCGGCGGGCGACCTCACCCACCAGCAGACCGACCAGCACGCGCTTGCGCGCCGCGTCCGTGAAGCCCTGATGGGCGTCGTTCGGAACCGCACCCGGGTCACGGCCGCTGCGGCGCACCTGCTCGACCTGCTGGGCCAGCATCGAACGCGCCTCGGTCTCGACCAGCCGCGGCGGCAGTTCGACCTGCGAATACGCTGCCACCAGCTGCTCCCCGACCTCGCGGCGCAGGCGGTTCATCAGCGCGCCCTTGAGCTCGCGCTCCAGGTTGGTGCGGATATCGCCGCGGAACTGCTCGAGCCCGCCGGTCTTGACGCCGAAGCTCTTGATGAAGGTCGCATCGACCTCGGGCAGCTGCTGCTCCGAAACCTGCACGGCCTTCAGGTGCACCTGTGCGGTCTTTCCAGCCAGCGCGGGCACGCGCCAATCGGCCGGGAAGCTCACCTCGACCGTCTTCTCTTCGCCGGCGGCCATGCCCGCCAGTGCGTCCTCGATGTCCTTGAACATGCCGCCGGAGCCGATCACGGTCGTGCCGCGCTCGACGCCCTCGGCCGGGAAGCGCTCATCGCCCACCTGCGACCACGTCTCGAGCTCGACTGCGTCGCCGGCCTGTGCCGGGCGCGTCACCACGCTCCAGCTGCGGCGCTGCTGCTGGAGGTTATCGATCATGCGGTCGATGTCCTCCTCGGTCACGTCCGCGGCGTGGCGCACGACGCTCAGCTTCGACACGTCGATGTCGCCGAAGTCCGGCACCACCTCGAAGGTGGCCACGTATGCCAGCTCGCCCTCGGCGGTGTCCTGGCTGGGCTCGATCTTCGGCTGGCCGGCCAGGCGCAGTTCGTTCTCGCGCACGGCCTCGTCGAAGCCCTCGCGCAGCAGCCCGTCGAGGATCTCGGCGCGGACCTGCTCGCCGTAGCGCTGCTGGATCACCTTCGCGGGCACCTTGCCCGGACGGAAGCCCTTGAGCCTGGCGGTGCGCGCGATCTCGCGCAGGCGCCCACCCACTTGGGTCTCGAGCCGTTCCGACGGCAGGCGGAACGTGAGGCGGCGCTCGAGGCTGCCCAGGGTTTCGACCGAGACTTGCATTGACTCACTCCTGCCGCGCGGCCAGTGCCGCCGCTGTTTGGATCGGATGGGGGGCCGGGAGGCGCCGTGGCCTGCCGCAGCAGGCCGGCGACGGCCGGCGGAACGGGATATTTTGGCGGAATTGGGGGTTGGCCGCCAGAGTGTTGGTGAATCGTGGCGGCGGGGTGCGGCGGTGGGGAGAGATCCGGGCGGTCGGCGGCGGTTCTGGGCCGACTCTATTCAGCTTGGCGCACAGCGGTGGGTTTGGAGATTTCCGCCCTGCGTTCCGACGCGTGCGGGGACGAACATGTTGCGGGCACAGGACGGGAAGCGGGCTATTGCGAGGAGGCCTTTTTTGCGACTGCGGGTCCTGCCCTCGCCAGCGCTCGCGAGTCGACGTGGCGACGGACCGTTCTGAGGAGGGCTGGTGCGAAAGGGGGGACTCGAACCCCCACGCCTTGCGGCACTGGAACCTAAATCCAGGGCGTCTACCAATTCCGCCACTTTCGCGCTGGGCGCATCTTAAGGCCACGCGGCGCCAATCCGTCCGCGCCCGACAGCCAAATGCCCGGGCAATGCTTCATCTCCGCCCAGAAACGAAAACGCCCGGCCGAAGCCGGGCGATCCGTCGAATGGTGGGCCGTCAAGGATTCGAACCTTGGACCTATTGATTAAGAGTCAACTGCTCTACCAACTGAGCTAACGGCCCGGAAAGCGGGCGCGCAGTGTAGCAAAAGCGCGCCGTGTGCGGCAAAGAACTGCCGCAGTCAAACAAATGGGGTGGCTGAGGGGACTCGAACCCCCGACATCTGGAATCACAATCCAGGACTCTAACCAACTGAGCTACAGCCACCACTGGAACCTGCACAGGATACCCGAGCACGGCCCGGATTCCCCGTCGCGATGCGGACCAGGACACCGCGAACGCTGTCCTGGTCGCACAACGCATGTCTTCGATCGGCTTCCCCACCAGCACCCGACCCCTGCCCGGTGTGGCGCGCCCGGCAGGACTCGAACCTGCAACCACCGGCTTAGAAGGCCGGTGCTCTATCCGGTTGAGCTACGGGCGCGTGTGCGCATGATAGCTGTCCCGGACGGGACGGATGGTCGGGGTAGAGGGATTCGAACCCCCGACATCCTGCTCCCAAAGCAGGCGCGCTACCAGACTGCGCTATACCCCGGCCGGTGACGGGCGGTCGAACCGATCCCCACCGGGCACGCCCGGCGGAGCCGGACATTCTCCGCAGCGCGCCGCGTAGTGTCAACGCGCCGGCTGCGGCACGGCTTCGTACAGCGGCCGCCCATGCGGGCCGTGTATCCTGAACGCCGGCTCCATACAGCGGACAGGACCTCCATGCGCAGCGGCAACCCGGTACTGAAAGAATCGACCTTCCTCGACCTCGGCAGCGGCGCGGTGGTCTCGCGCGATGGCGATGCGATGAGCATCAACGGCACCGTCAACAAGACCGGTTTCCTGCTGCTGTTGACCGTGCTGACCGCCGCGTTCGCCTGGAACCAGGCGCTCGGGCCCGACGGCACGCCGGCGCCCAGCTTCGGCGTCTATGTCTGGGGCGGCGCGATCGGCGGGTTTGTGATCGCCATCGTCACCGCGTTCAAGAAGGAGTGGTCGCCGGTCACCGCGCCGCTGTATGCGCTGCTGGAGGGTTTCTTCCTCGGCGCGATCTCGGCGCTGTACAACCACTTGTACGAAGGCATCGTCATGCAGGCGGTGATGCTGACCTTCGGCACGCTGTTCGCCCTGCTGTTCGCCTACCGCAGCGGCCTGATCCGGGCCACCGAGAACTTCAAGCTGGGCGTGGTCGCGGCCACCGGCGGCATCGCCCTGGTCTACCTGGCGACGATCGCGCTGCGGATGTTCGGCAAGGACATCCCGATGATCCATGAGAACGGCATCGTCGGGATCGGCTTCAGCCTGTTCGTGATCGTGATCGCGGCCATGAACCTGGTGCTGGACTTCGACTTCATCGAGAGCGGCGTCGAGCAGGGCGCGCCCAAGTACATGGAGTGGTACGGCGCGTTTGGCCTGATAGTCACCCTGGTGTGGCTGTACATCGAGTTCCTGCGACTGCTGGCCAAGCTGCAGTCGCGCGACTGACACGGCAGCAGCGATCGAAACAGGCGCCTGCGGGCGCCTGTTTCGTGCCTGGCGCCTGCCTACGGGGTCGGTGGCGCGCTGTCCGCAGCCTGCGCGGGTGCGGAATCGGCACGCTGCGGCCAGGCCATGAACCCGATCGCCACCAGCGCCAGCAGCCAGCAGTACCAGACGCTGCCGGCCAGGGCGAATGGCGACACCGCCGCCAGCGATGCGGCCAGCAGCAGCTGGGCGCCATAGGGCAGCAGCCCCTGCGGCACGCAGGCGAAGATGTCGAGCACGCTGGCGGCGCGGCGCGGGCTGATGCCGTGCTGCTGCGCGATGTCGCGCGCGACGCTGCCGCCGACCAGGATCGCGACCGTGTTGTTGGCGGTGAACACGTCCGCCGTCGTCGCCAGCGCGGCGATGCTGAACTCGCCGGTGCGCCGGCCGCGATGGCCTCGCGCAAACCGCGAGATGACCTGGGCCAGCCAGGCCAGGCCGCCGCTCGCCTTCATCAGCCCGGCCAGTCCGCCGATCAGCAGCGACAGCAGCAGGATCTCGACCATGCCCTCGAACCCGGTCCAGATGTCGCCGGCGTATTGCTGCAGGTCGTAGCCCTCGACCAGCAGCAGGCCAAAGCCACCTGCCAGCGCAAGCCCCAGGCCCAGCACGAGCAACACGTCCAGCCCCGCCAACGCCAGCACCAGCACCACCAGGTAGGGCAGCGCCAGCCAGGCGGGCGCCGAGACCTCGGCCTGCACCGGCGCGGAGTCACCGGCAAAGCCCAGCAGCAGCATCGTCAGCAGCGCGGCCGGGAGCGCGATCTTGAAGTTCTCGCGGAACTTGTCGCGCATCTGCGCGCCCTGGGTGCGGGTGGCGGCGATGGTGGTGTCGGAAATCACCGACAGGTTGTCGCCGAACATCGCGCCGCCGACCACCGCGCCGGCCACCAGCACGCGGTCCAGCCCCGACGCATCGGCCACGCCGATCGCGATCGGAACGACCGCAGCAATGGTCCCCATCGAGGTGCCGATGGCCAGCGACACCGCGCAGGCGATCAGGAACAGCCCCGGCAGCAGCAGCGCCGGATGCAGCGCGCCGATGCCCAGCGACACCACCGCATCGACCGCGCCGATCGCCTTGGACACGTAGGCGAAGGCGCCGGCCAGCAGGAAGATCAGGCACATCAGCACGATGTTCGGGTCGCCCATGCCCTGCAGCAGGGTCTCTCCAGGGCGGATCCCGCGCCGCCATGCAATCCAGGCGGCCAGCGCCAGCGCCGGCAGGATCGCCACCGGCGCGCGCAGCTGGTAGAAGCCCATCGGCTCGCCCTGCATCGAGTAGTACACGCCCGCGCCGAAGAAGATGGCGACGAACAGCAGCAGCGGAGTCAGCGCAAGCGCACTGGGGCGGGTGGTCATCGTGGAGCGCCGGCGGAAAACGTCGATTGTGCGGCTTTTCCCCTAAGTCCGTTAAGCGTCGGCACCGCACACCATGTCAGGCAGCGCCTTGTATTCGGGGATTCGTGTTGTGCTTCTCTCGGCACGATCTGACGGATCACGTCGGGTACGGGCGCCGCAGCCACGAAATTCAAGCCTCGATGCCGCAGCGACCCGGGCAGAGGTGGCGCAAGCGGCACAGGGATGTGCCGCGGTCGCGAGTGCGGACAGGGACGTCTGCCCGAGCGGTGCGTCACCTCTGCCCGGGGCGCTGCGGCCCATCCGAAGCCGACGCTTCGAGGTTCCAGGACAAACGAAAACGGGACGCCGAGGCGTCCCGTTTTCCGTACCGCAGGCCGCCGCGATCAGATCCGCGTAGCGATCGCCTTGGCGAACGACATGGTGTTGCCGCTGCCGCCCAGGTCCGGGGTCAGGCTGTCCTTGGCCTCGAGCGTGGCCACCACGGCGTTGCGCAGGCGGGTGGCGTCATCCGGCTTGCCCAGATGGTCGAGCATCTGCCCCGCGCCCAACAGCAGCGCGCAGGGATTGGCCTTGCCCTGGCCGGCGATGTCCGGCGCGGTGCCGTGCACGGCCTCGAAGATCGCCGCGTCCTTGCCGATGTTCGCGCCCGGGCACAGGCCCAGGCCGCCGACCAGGCCGGCGCACAGGTCGGAGATGATGTCGCCGAACAGGTTGGTGGTGACGATGATGTCGAACTGCTCCGGCCGCATCACCAGCTGCATGCAGGTGTTGTCGACGATCATCTCGTTGCATTCAATCTGCGGGTACTGCGCCGCCACCTCGCGCGCCACCTTCAGGAACAGGCCCGACGTGCTCTTGAGGATGTTGGCCTTGTGCACCACGGTGATCTTCTTGCGGCCCGTGTTCTGCGCCAGCTCGAAGGCATAGCGGACGATGCGCTCGGAGCCCTTGCGGGTGATCTTCTGCATCAGGGTCGCCGTCTCGCCGTCCTCGGTGATCGACTGGCCTTCGCCGATGTAGGCGCCTTCGGTGTTCTCGCGCACCGTGATCACGTCCACGCCGCTGGGGAAGCGCGACTTGGTGTTCGGGAACGACTTGGCCGGACGCACGTTGGCGTACAGGTCGAAGCGCTTGCGCAGCTCGACGTTGATCGAGCTGAAGCCCTCGCCCACCGGCGTGGTCAGCGGGCTCTTGAGCGCGATCTTGTTGCGGCGGATCGAATCCATGGTCGCCTGCGGCAGCAACTCGCCGTGCTTCTCCAGCGCGACCAGGCCGGCGTCGGCCTCCTCGTAGCGCAGGCCGACGTCCATCGCGTCAAGCACGTGCAGGGTGGCGTCCATGATCTCCGGGCCGATGCCGTCGCCGCGGATGACCGTGATTGTCTGGGTCATGTGGGGGATATCCATGCGAAAGACGCCGCGCGGAAGGCGCGGCGTGGAAATTGGTTCAATATGAAATTATGCCCGAAAGCCGGGCTTAGCCCCAAGCCGACCATCGTCGCGCCCGCAGGCAGCGGGCGCTTTCAGGCCTGCGAATGATCGTGCGCGGCCGGTGCGTCAGCCCCGCCCTGCTCGAGCCTGTCGAGGAAATCCACCGCCCGGCGCAGGTGCGGGATGACGATGCTGCCGCCCACCACCAGGCCGACCGAAAACGTCTCGAACAGCTCTTCGCGGCTGGCACCCGCCTCGTGGCACTGGGCCACGTGGTAGCTGATGCAGTCGTCGCAGCGCAGGACCAGGGAGGCGACCAGACCCAGCAGTTCCTTGGTCTTCACGTCGAGCGCCCCGGCCTGGTAGGTCTGGGTGTCGAGCGCGAAAAAGCGCCGCACGACCTGATTGGGCTCGGCGAGGATGCGCTCGTTCATGCGTTTGCGGAATGCGGTGAACTCCTCGCCGCGGTCTGCTTCGCTCATGTGCCCTGCCTTGATTGTTTCGGAAAATCGCCGGGAGCCAGACGGCCGGGGCTCACCGCTCTCGCGGTTCGAACGGCCGCGTCCCACTGGGAAAGTCGCCTGGCCTCAGCCGCCGAGCAGCGGCTCGAGCTTGCCTTGGCGATGCAGCGCCATCATCTCGTCGTAGCCGCCCACGTGCACGTCGCCGACGAAGATCTGCGGCACCGAGGTGCGGCGCGTGCGCGCGACCATGCGTTCGCGCTCGACCGGATCCAGGTCGATGCGCACCTCGTCCCACTGCAGGCCACGGCTGCGCAGGAAGTTCTTGGCGGCCACGCAGTACCCACAGATCGCGCTGGTGTAGATGATGATCGGCGGCTGCGCGTGCGCTGGAGTGGGTTCATCGGCCATGAGGGAACCTTGTATCGCTGGAATGGGTCGAATGGTGGGTCCGCCCGCCATGTTTTTCCACCGCCGCAGGCGGAACGCTGCAAACGATTAACATCGGATTCACTCCCCCGCAGGGGCGCCCCGGCATGCTTGACGCGTGCGCAGCCGCCTCGACCCAGCCACCCCCGGAGCCACATGCGCCCTTGCCTCGCCCGCTTCTGCACGCTGCTGACCACCGCCCTGCTGGTACTGGTGGGCGCGGCCGGCGCGCATGCGCAGGAAAACCGCCTGCCGGACATCGGCTCGTCCGCCGGCAGCCTGCTCGGCCCGGTGCAGCAGGCCGAATATGGCCGGATGATGCTGGCCCAGCTGCGCCACTACGGCTACATCCTCGAGGATCCCCTGACCGAAGCCTGGCTGCAGTCCACCGGCAACCGGCTGGCCGCGGTCAGCGACGACCCGGAACAGCGCTTCACCTTCTTCATGATGAAGGACCGCAGCATCAATGCCTTCGCCACGCTGGGCGGTTATATCGGCATGAACGCGGGGCTGGTGCTGGCCGCCGAACAGGAGGACGAAGTGGCCGCAGTGCTCGGCCACGAGATCGCCCACGTCACCCAGGCGCATGTATTGCGGAGCGTGGAGCGCGCCCAGCGCGACAGCATTCCGATCCTGCTGGCGATGCTGGGCGCGATCGCGATCGCGCAGTCGGCCGGCGGCAACTCCTCGGACGACGCGGCGATGGCGGCGATCGCCAGCGCGCAGGGCTTCGCCGCGCAGCGCCAGATCAACTACACCCGCTCCAACGAGTCCGAGGCCGACCGCATCGGCATCCGCACCCTCGCCCGCGGTGGTTACGAGCCCGAGGCGATGGCCAGCATGTTCGAGCGCATGCAGGCGGTGTCGCGCACCAACCAGGGCGGCGAGCGCGAGCGGCTGCCCGACTACCTCAAGACCCACCCGGTCACCACCACCCGCATCAGCGAGGCCAAGGATCGCGCCGAGCGGCTGGCCGGCAACATCGTGACCGGGTCGGTCTCGACGCCAGATGCCACGCGCACGCAGCGCGTGCGGATCGACGGCGTGAGCGTGCCCGACAGCCTGCGCGTCAGCGACAACCCGCTGCTGCCCTCGACCCTTAGCATGGCCGTTGGCCTGGACGCCGGCGAGAGCCGTGAATTCGGCTGGGCGCGCGAGCGCCTGCGCGTGCTCAGCGCCAACACCGCCGAGGCCGCGGTGCGCGAATACGACGGCATCGCGCGCGCCGCTCCGCTCGACGACGCGCAGCGCTATGGGTTGTCTGTCGCACACCTGCGCGCCGGGCGCGGCGACCAGGCCGCGACCGGCTTCGCCGAACTGCTGGAGCGCTATCCAGGCGACCTGTGGATCACGCTCGGCCTGGCCGAGGCCGACGCCCATGCCGGTCGCGCCGCGGCCGCCGACCGCCGCTTCGAGACGCTGCTCGAACGCATGCCGCGCAACCCGGCGGTGGCGCTGTCCTACGCCGACGTGCTGGTGGCGCGCAACACGGCCGAGGCGGGGCGTCGCGCGCAAGCGGTGCTGCGGCCGCTGACCAACTCCAGCGGCGACGACCCGGCCTTCCAGCGCACCTTCGCCCGCGCCAGCGAGATCGCCGGCGACCCGGTCCGCGCGGGTGAAGCATGGGCCGAAGCTGCCTTCCTCAGCGGTCGCGAGGAGCAGGCCCTGGTCCAGCTGGACACGCTCAAGAAGCGCGAGGACCTGGACTACTACGCGCGGGCGCGGATCGACGCGCGCATTGCCCACATCACGCCGGTGGTGCTCGAACTGCGCCGCCAGGGCATCCGCGATCCGGACCTCAACAACCGCCGCCGCTGAACCGCGGGCGAGCCGGTGTCATGGTTATGTCACAAAACTGTCGTCTAATGCCTGCATCGGCCGTTGTGGCTCGCTTGCAGGACTGGACGTGCAGAAACGCATCCTGATCGTCGACGATGAACCCGCGATCCGCGAGATGGTCGCCTTTGCCCTGCGCAAGGGCGATTTCGAACCGGCCCATGCCGGCGACGCGCGCGAGGCGCAGGCGGCCATTGCCGACAAGGTGCCCGACCTGATCCTGCTCGACTGGATGCTGCCCGGCACCAGCGGCCTGGAGCTGGCGCGGCGCTGGCGCAAGGACACGCTGACCCGCGAGGTGCCGATCATCATGCTCACCGCGCGCGGCGAGGAGAACGACCGTGTCGGCGGGCTTGAGGCCGGCGTCGACGACTACGTGGTCAAGCCGTTCTCGGCGCGCGAACTGCTGGCGCGGATCCGTGCGGTGATGCGCCGCTCCCGCGACGACGACGAGGACGGCAGCGTCAGCATCGGCGGCCTGCGCATCGACGGCGCCGCGCACCGCGTGTACGCCAATGATGCGCCGGTGAGCATCGGCCCGACCGAATACCGCCTGCTGCACTTCTTCATGACCCATCCCGAGCGCGTCTACGGCCGCTCGCAGTTGCTGGACCACGTCTGGGGCGGCAGCGTCTACGTCGAGGAACGCACGGTCGATGTGCACATCCGGCGACTGCGCAAGACGCTGGAACCCTCTGGACTCGACGGCATGGTGCAGACCGTGCGCGGCGCGGGGTACCGGTTCTCGGCGTCGGTATAAGCACTCGCGCCCAGCCCGCGCGCAGCGGGTGATCCAGCCGGGCCCACCCGGCGTGCCGGCGGGCTGATCCCCCGGCTACGCTGGGGATGACAGACTTCCAGCCCCACCATTCCCGACGGCCGCCTTCCCCCATGCCCCCCAACGCCCGTTCCGCGTGGATCCGCACACTTGGCCAGCTTGGCCTGGTGCTGGTGGCTGCGCTGCTGGCGGGGTTGGCGCTTGGACAGGTCGGCCTGGCGCTGGCGATCGCGGCGCTGGGCGTGGTGGCCTGGCATTACTGGCGGCTGCGGCGGCTGCTGGTCCGGCTCGGGTCGCGGCAGCGCCAGCCCGAAGCCCGCGGCGAAGGGGTCTGGAACGAACTCGAGCGCCAGTTGCGCGCGAACCAGGAGGGCATGCGCGCGCGCAAGCGTCGCCTGGTCGCGATGTTGCGCGCCTACCGCGCGATCGCCGCGGCGCTGCCCGATGCGGTGATCGTGGTCGAGCGCAACAGCCAGCGCGTGCAGTGGTTCAACGAAGCGGCCACGCGCCTGCTCGGGCTGCGCCATCCGGTCGACATCGGCCAGCCGCTGGGCGAACGCCTGGGACCGCTGCGGATCTCGCACTGGCTCGCGTCCGGGCGCAATGCCGAGCCGCTGCTCGACGTGCCCTCGCCCGCTGCGTCCGATACCCGCCTGACCCTGCGACTGATCCCCTATTCGGACGAGCTGTGGCTGGTGATTGCGCGCGACGTGACCAAGATGATGCGGCTGGAGCAGATGCGCCGCGACTTCGTGGCCAACGTCTCGCACGAGTTGCGCACGCCGCTGACCGTGGTGCACGGCTACCTGGACATGCTCGACCCGGAGGAGCATCCGGACTGGGCGCCGATGCTTGACGAAATGCGGCAGCAGTCGCAGCGCATGACCCAGCTGGTGGAAGACCTGCTCACCCTGTCCCGGCTCGAAGCCCAGGACGGCATCGAGAGCGAACCGGTAGCGATGGGCTCGATGCTCTCCACGCTGCGCCGCGAGGCCATGGCCCTCAGCCACGGACAGCACCAGGTGAGCATCGACGACAGCGCGGGGGTCGACCTGGACGGTTCCACCCGCGAGCTGCACAGCGCGTTCTCCAACCTGGTGAGCAATGCCGTGCGCTATACCCCGGCGGGCGGGACCATCGCCATCGGTTTCGAGCGCGACCGCGGCGGCGCGGTGCTGTCGGTGCGCGACAGCGGCTACGGAATCCCGGCCGCGCATCTGCCGCGCCTGACCGAGCGCTTCTACCGGGTGTCGACCAGCCGATCGCGCGAATCCGGCGGCACCGGCCTGGGCCTGGCCATCGTCAAGCACATACTGAACCTGCACCAGGCACGGCTGGAGATCACCAGCGAGGTCGGGCGCGGCAGCGTGTTTTCCTGTCACTTCGGCCCCGAGCGCGTGCTGGCGCGCGACGGCGCCCATTCCGGAGTAGCCCCGTGACCCGATCAGGCCAGGCGGCCCAGCCGCGCAAGCCACGCAAAAGTCCTTCCAAGCCGGTCGCGTCTCCTCCAGGCGAGCTGGCCGGAGCCGATCCACTGCGCGATCCTTCGCTGTACTTCAACCGCGAGCTGTCGCAGCTGGATTTCAATTTCCGGGTGCTGGCGCAGGCCCTGGACGAATCGGTTCCTTTGCTGGAGCGGTTGCGCTACCTGTGCATTTCCTGCACCAACCTCGACGAGTTCTTCGAGATCCGCGCTGCCACCGTGCGCCATGCGCAGGACTTCGGCACGGTGCCCACGCCCCCCGACGGCCTGGCACCTGCGACGGTGCTCAAGCGCATCCACGATCGCGCGGCCGAGTTGGTCGATGCGCAGTACAGGTGCTGGAACGAGGTGCTGCGTCCGGCGCTCGCCGACAGCGGCGTGCGCGTGCTCGGGCGCGGACACTGGAGTGCACGCCAGACCCGCTGGCTGCGCGCCTACTTCCGCGACGAGATCATGCCGGTGCTGTCGCCGCTGGGGCTGGATCCGGCGCATCCGTTCCCGAAGATCCTCAACAAGTCGCTCAACCTGGTGGTCGTGCTCAAGGGCAAGGACGCGTACGGCCGTGTCGGCAACCTCGCCATCGTGCGCGCGCCGCGCTCGCTGCCGCGGATCATCCAGCTGCCCGAGAAGGTCTCCGGCGAGAACGACTTCGTGTTCCTGTCGGCGGTGCTGTCGGAGTTCGTGCACGAGCTGTTCCCGGGCATGGAGGTCAAGGGCGCCTACCAGTTCCGCGTCACCCGCAACTCGGAGCTGATTGTCGACGAGGACGAGGTCGATGACCTGGCCCTGGCGCTGCGCGACGAACTGGTGGGTCGCGGCTACCTGCGCGCGATGCGACTGGAGATCGCGGCCAACTGCCCGCAGCCGATCGTGCGCACCCTGCTGCGGAACTTCGATCTTCCCGAGAACGCGGTGTACCGGATCGACGGGCCGGTCAACCTCAACCGCGTGATCCAGGTGTACGACCTGGTGCAGCGCCCCGACCTGAAGTTCACGCCGTTCCAGCCGCGCGCACTTCGGCACAGCGACGCGATATTCGACCTGGTCGCCGGCGGCGACGTACTGCTGCACCATCCCTTCGACGCCTTCTCTCCTGTGCTGGAGCTGATCAAGCAGGCGGCCGAAGACCCGAACGTGCTGGCGATCAAGCAGACGCTGTACCGCACAGGCGCCGACTCGCCCATCGTCGAGCACTTGGTCCAGGCCGCACGCAACGGCAAGGACGTCACCGTGGTGGTCGAGTTGCGCGCGCGCTTCGACGAAGAGGCCAACCTCGGCCTGGCGGATCGACTGCAGGAGGCAGGCGTGCAGGTGGTGTACGGCGTGGTCGGCTTCAAGACCCACGCCAAGATGCTGCTGGTCGTGCGTCGCGAAGGCCGCAAACTGCGCCGCTACATGCACCTGGGGACCGGCAACTACCACTCGGGCACGGCGCGCGTGTACACCGACATCGGGCTGATCACCGCCGATGCCGACATCGGCAATGACGTGCACCAGATCTTCCAGCAGCTGTCGGGACTGGCGCCTGCGATCAGCCTCAAACGCATGCTGCAATCGCCGTTCACCCTGCACCCGGGGATACTCGACCGCATCGAGCGCGAGATCGCGCATGCGCAGGCGGGACGTCCGGGCCGGATCATCGCCAAGATGAATGCGCTCAACGAACCGCAGGTGATGCGCGCGCTGTACGCCGCATCGCAGGCGGGCGTGTCGATCGACCTGATCGTGCGCAGTGCCTGTTCCCTGCGCCCCGGCGTGCCGGGGGTGTCCGAGAACATCCGCGTGCGCTCGATCGTGGGGCGCTTCCTCGAGCACCATCGCGTGTACTGGTTCGGAAACGACGGCGAGCCGGACCTGCTGTGCTCCAGCGCCGATTGGCTGGAGCGCAACCTGCTGCGACGCGTGGAGACCTGCTTCCCGATCCTCGATCCGGCGCTCGCCGCGCGGGTCAAGGAGGAGGTTCTCGACAACTACCTGGCCGACAACCTCAACGCATGGGAATTGCACGAGGACGGCGTTTACCGCAAGCTTGCGCCCGACGACGACGCCCTGCCCCACTCGGCGCAGACTTTCCTGCTGGACAGACTCTGCGGATGATGGATGCGCTTGCCCGTGCCGGTTCATTGACATCGCCATTGCGCGATGGCGACGTGCTGGCCGCGATCGACCTGGGCTCCAACAGCTTCCACATGGTCGTCGCGACGTTCACGCTGGGCCAGCTGCGCATCGTCGACCGTCTTCGCGAAACCGTGCGCCTGGCCGAAGGCCTGGACGGCAAGGGCGGGCTGTCGGCCGAGGTGCGCCAACGCGCGCTTGCCTGCCTGGCGCGGTTCGGGCAGCGCATCCGCGACATCCCGCCGCAGCGGGTGCGCGCGCTGGCGACCAACACCGTGCGCCTGCTCGCGTCGCCGCAATCGTTCCTGGTGCCAGCGGAAACGGCGCTGGGCCACAGTATCGAAGTCATCTCCGGTCGCGAGGAGGCCCGCCTGATCTACCTGGGCGTCGCGCACGCACAGCGGCCCCGGCCCGGCAGCCTGCGCCTGGTGATCGACATCGGCGGCGGCTCGACCGAGTGCATCATCGGCCGCGGATTCCAGGCCGTCGAACGCGAGAGCCTCCAGGTCGGCTGCATCGCCACCACACGCCGCTTCTTCGGCAACGGCAAGCTGTCGAAGAACAGGTGGCGCGAGGCGGTGATCGAGGTCGGCTCGGAGTTCCAGCAGTTCGCCAATGCCTACCGCGCGCTGGGCTGGAACGAGGCGATCGGCGCATCGGGCACCAACAAGGCGATCGGCGACATCTGCGCGGCGATGAAGCTCACCAAGGGCGCGGTCACCGCCGAAGCGCTGCCGCAGGTGCGCGACCGTCTGCTGCAGGCCGACCATATCGACCGGATCAAGCTGCCCGGCCTGTCCGCGGACCGGCGCCCGATCATCACCGGCGGGATCCTGGTGCTGGAGGCCGCTTTCGCGGCCCTTGGCCTGACGCGCATGGCGGTGAGCAAGGCGGCGATGCGCGAGGGCGTGCTGTACGACATGCTCGGCCGCGGCAGCGAACACGATCCGCGCGAGGCATCGATCCTCGCCCTGACCCACCGCTACGGCATCGACGTGGCCCAGGCCGCGCGCGTGGAAACCACAGCGATCCGCCTGTTCGAACAGGCTGCGCCCGCCTGGAATCTCGATCCCGACGACCTGCTGATGCTGGCCTGGGCGGCGCGACTGCACGAGGTGGGCCTGGTCATCGCGCACAGCCAGTACCAGGTGCACGGCGCCTACATGATCGAACACTCCGACATCGCCGGCTTCTCGCGCCAGGAGCAGCAGTTCCTCGCCGCGCTCGTGCGCACGCACCGGCGCCGCGTTCCGAAATCCGCCTTTGACCCGCTGCCCGACCGCCTGCTCGACGCCGCGCGCCGCACTGCGGCCCTGCTGCGCATCGCCGCGCTGCTGCACCGCGGCCGCGACGCAGACGAGATCCCGCGGCTGGACCTGGACGTGGCGGGAGCGCATCTCACGCTGCGCATGGACCGCCGCTGGCTGGAGATGCGCCCGCTCCTGCGCGCCGACCTGGAGGGTGAGCCGGCGGACATCGCGCCGCTGGGGATCGAGCTCGAGATCGCGGCGGAATAGCCCGCTGCTCCCGATCCCGCGAGGCGGTATCCGTCACGCGTCCCCTTGCCCCGCCGGCACCGTCACCGCACGGTCATCCGCACGCCATCCGGGCTTCATGCGGGCACGGCAGCATGGGCCAAACGCGGAGGCCGCATGCATTACGCCATCGTCACCGAAACGTACCCGCCCGAGGTCAACGGCGTGGCGCTGACCGTGCAGTCGCTGGAAAACGGGCTGCGCGCACGCGGGCACCGGGTTTCGCTGGTACGTCCGCGCCAGCAAGGCGCCAGCCCCGCGCCGCCCGACCATACCCTCGTGCCCGGCTTCGGGCTGCCGCGCTACCCGGGCCTGCGTGCCGGCCTGCCGGCGGCGAGCCTGCTGGGCCGGATCTGGCGCCGCGCCACGCCGGACGCGATCTACATCGCCACCGAAGGTCCGCTCGGCTGGTCGGCCCTGCGCGCGGCAGGACGTCTTGGCATCCCGGTCGCGACCGGCTTCCACACCCGCTTTGACGAATACATGCGCGACTATCGGATGCCGTGGCTGCAGCCGGTGGCGCTGGGCTGGATGCGCCGCTTCCACAATCGCGCCGATGCCACCCTGGTACCGACGCACGAACTCGAGGTGGCGCTGCGCGGCAGCGGCTTCCGGCACGTGCGCCTGCTGTCGCGCGCGGTGGACACGCAGCTGTTCGATCCCGCAAAGCGCAGCGAGGCCGTGCGCGCCGGGTTCGGCGTGGCTCCCGACGCGCCGCTGCTGATCCACGTTGGCAGGCTTGCCGCGGAGAAGAACCTGCCGCTGGCGCTGCGTGCGTTGCGCATGCTGCAGGCGCGGCGACCCGACGCACGCATGGTCTGGGTTGGGGATGGTCCCCTGCGCGAGCGGCTGCAGCGCGAGAACCCGGACTGCATCTTCACCGGCGTGCTGCGTGGCGAGGAGCTGGCGCGGCTGTTCGCCAGCGCCGACCTGTTCGTGTTCCCGAGCCGCAGCGAGACCTTCGGCAATGTCACCCTTGAATCGATGGCCAGCGGCGTACCGGTGGTCGCCTACGACTATGGCGCGGCGCGCGAGCACCTGTGCGACGGCGTACACGGCGCAGCAATCACCTCCGGCGATGAACAGGCATTCCTCGCAGCGGTGCTGCGCCTGGGCACTGACACGGACACCCTGCATTCCATGGGCCGCGCCGCGCGCGCCGCCATGCTGGGGCTGTCGCCACGGCAGGTGGCGGCCGACTTCGATGCCGTGCTGGCTGGGCTTTGCAACCGGGAGAACGCACATGTCGGCAGCGCCGCAGCCTAACTGGTGGTCGCAAAGCGATTCGGGCTGGTGCCTGCGCGCCAACCGCGCCGGCGCCAGGCGCGACATCCGCTTCTGTTTCGCCGTGATCAGCCGGCTCGGCGACGGCGTGTTCTGGTACCTGCTGATGGCCGGGATGATCGTGGCCGATGGTCTGGACGGACTGGCCGCCAGCGCCCATCTGGCGGCGACCGGCGCCGTCGCGCTGAGCCTGTACAAGACGCTCAAGCGCTGGACCAGGCGCCCGCGTCCGTTTGCCGCCGACGGCCGCATCCACGCCTGGGTCGCGCCGCTCGACGAATTCAGCTTTCCGTCCGGCCACACCCTGCACGCGGTGGCGTTCACCGTCGTGGCCCTGGCCTACTACCCCGCGCTGGCATGGCTGCTGGTGCCCTTCACCGTGGGCGTGGGCGCGTCGCGCGTCGTGCTGGGGCTGCACTATCCCAGCGACGTCATGGCGGCCACCGCCATCGGTGGCGCGCTGGCCGCGCTGTCGCTGTGGCTCGGGTCGATGATCTAGCAGCGGCATCACCAAGCGGCGACGCCTGACGCACCCTATGTCGGGTCTTCGACCCGCGCCGTGGTGAGTGCAGGCAGGGACTGCCCGCGCCAGTCGCGGTCGTTGGCCACCTGCGCGTGGTCGCGCGATGCCTCCAGCGCGGCGAGGTCGATATCGGAGATCGCCCATTGCCCACCGTCACGGGTGCTCGCCAGCACGCCGTCGGCGGGAAACCCTGCGTCCATCGGTGCGTAGATCGCGGCCTCGCCCGTGTTCACGTCCAGCGCCGGATGCCACGGCGCGTCGCCGGCGGTGACCGCGTGCGCGACGAAGCAGCGGTTCTCCAGCGCGCGCGCCAGGCCGCCCACGCGCACCCGCGTCGCGCCTGCTGCGGTATCGGTGCAGCTGGGCACCAGCAGCAGTCGCGCGCCGGCCTCGTACTGCGCGCGCACCGGAAGTGGGAATTCGATGTCGTAGCAGACAGCCAGGCCCAGCCTCGCACCACCCGCGTCGAAGACCTTGAGCGCATCACCGCCGTCAATCAGGCCGGTGGACTTTTCGAAGCCGGTCAGCTGCAGCTTGTCCTGCCACGCGTGGCCGCCGCCGGGCAGGAACAGATCGGCGCGGTTGCGGTAGCGGCCGTTGCCAAGGTCGAGCAGGAAGGTGCCCGCGGCGATGATCATGCCGGTGTCGCGCGCGATGGCCGCGAACAGCGCCAACCATGCTTCGCGATAGCGCTGGATCGCCGCCAGCGATGCGCGCAACTCGCCCGCCACGTCGGCGGCCAGGGTCGAGGCCAGCTCCAGCGACAGGTACTCCGGCAGCACCGCGATATCCGCGCCCTGCACGGCGACGCCCTCGAGCAGGCGCCGCTGGCGCTCGGCAAACGCGTCGAAGCTTGGCGGCGCCTGGATCGCATACTTCGCGGCTGCGACCTTCATGCCGCCTGCTCCAGCGGACGCAGCCAGAAGCGCAGCGCGTGCGAGCACTCGCCGACACCGGCTTCCGCCCAGTCGAGCTGCATCCCGAGCTCCGGCCTGCGCGTGTAGCCGCGGGCCGTCCACAGCACCTCATGGCCGCGGTGGCCCTCCGGGCGGCGCGGATCCTGTGGCCCGCGCTCGACCGCGGCGAAGGCCGTCCATCCGAAGCCGCCGAGTCGGCGCGCATGCGCCTCGCGATGGTCGAAGACTGCGATGCGCAGCGCGGCGACATCGTCCAGATGCCGCCGCGCGTCGCTGCCGGTCAGGCTGCGGATGGTGATGGAAGACGCCTCGTGCATCCGCGGATTCTAGCGCTGCACCTCAGCCCGGCGTCGTCGTGCGCGAGGACAGCTGGTACCAGTCCACCTTGCGCGTGGCCACCATGATCGCGGCCAGGATCAGGAACAGCAGCCCAGCGCCCAGCACCAGCGCGTTGTCCTCCGACACCAGCAGGCCATAGAGCGCGGCGTACAGCGCCGCAAGCATCGCCGCAAAACCCAGCCCGCGCGCAGTGCTGCGCAGCACGGCGGCCAAGTAGAACGCGATCAGCCCGATGCAGGCGACGGTTGCGCACAGGTAGGCCAGGCCGAAGGCCACGTGCTCGCTCAGGCTCACCAGCAGCAGGAAGAAGAGCGCGATCGCCAGGCCGACCAGCGCGTACTGGATCGGATGGATCGGCAGCCGCTTGAGCAGCTCGAACATGAAGAAGCCGACGAAGGTCAGCAACACGAACAGCAGCCCGTACTTGGTCGCGCGCTCGGCCTGCAGGTAGGGGTTGACCGGGTCGACCAGCGATACGCTGACGCCATCGGGCTGGGGCGACCACGGCAGGTCGGCCGCGGCTTCGCGGAATCGCTCCGGAACCGTGAGCGCGGGATCCTGCAGGTAGCGGCGCTGCGCGTTGCTCGCCACCGATGCCACCTGCCAGCGCGCGCGGAAGCCACTGCCGTCGATGTCGTGCTGCGGCGAGACGCCTTCGAACTTGGGATGCCGCCACGACGAGGCCAGGCGCAGGTCGTTGCTGCGGCCGTAGGGCATCATCGCGAAGGTCTCGGTGCCGCGCAGCTGCAGTTCGATGCGCGTGTCCAGCACGATGCGGCCGTCGTCGCCGGGCGCATCCAGGCGTACGTGCAGGCCGGGACCGTCGCCGTGGCCGATGCCCTGCAGCGGCGTCATCGCGCGACCACCCACCTGCAGCTGCGGCGTGCCGCGCAGGCCGCGCACGTCGGCGATGCCGTAGCTCAACCAGGGGCGGCCAACCTCGCGGCTCGTGGCGGCGCTCTCGGGCGGCGGCAGCCGCACGTCGAACCTGGCCAGCGCCACGCCGTCCCACTGGTAGACCCGCACCTCGTGCAGCCCGCGCCGCCGCGTGTCCGGCTGCAGCGTGCCGTCGATGGAGAGCGATTCGGGAAAGAACGTCCAAGTGCCCGGCTTGCGCTGGACAACCCTGCGCACGTCGCCTTCGCCGTGGACGACATCCTCCTCGACCGTGTCGACATAGGGCACCAACAGTACCGGCCCGCCAAACACCTGGCGTCCACCGAAGTTGGCGGCGATGTCGCGCACCACTTCGTGCCGGTAGGCCTGTCGCTCCTGGATCGTGCCGCGGATCAGCATCAGCGGTACCAGGATCGCCAGGGTCATGCCCGCCACCATCAAGATCTTCAGCCACAGTCGCATTGCACCACCTCCTCGAAGGAACAGGGCGCCACGATGCGCGCGACGTGCGGGGAGAGGATGGCGGGACGGTGAAGCGGGAGTGAAGTGGTGATCTTGCTGCGGGCGGACGAAAGACGGCGACTGCCGACGCGGAATCAACCTCCGGCGAGGGGCAGGCTCACGCTGGCGATCGCGCCGCCTTCGGGGTGGTTGCGCAGGTCCGCCTCGCCGCCGTGGAGCGCGGCGACTTCGCGCACGAAGCCCAGCCCCAGGCCGCTGCTGCGCGCACCGGTGCCGGGACGCGGCAGCGAATAGAACCGCTCGAACACGCGGCCGGCCGCGTAGTCGGGTATGCCACCACCCTGGTCGGCCACCTCGATATGCAGGCGTGCGCCGTCCACGCGGGCGGAGAGCGTCACCACCCCGCCACGCGGCGAAAAGTCGATGGCGTTGTCGAGCAGGTTGCCCAGCATCTGGCGCAGCAGGAAGCGATCACCGTGCAGCGGCGGCAGCGCCTCGTCGTCACCTGTCTCGATGCGGACGCCAGCCTCGCCGGCGCGCATGGCGGCGTCGGCGGCGACTTCGGCCAGCAGCGCAGGCAGGCCCACTGCTTCGGGCGCATCGATCCGCTGCCGGTGCTCGACGGCCGCCAGGGCCAGCAGCATGTCGATGGTCCGGGTCATGCGCTCGCCCTGTTCCCGGATCGTGCCGGCGAAATGGACGCGGTCGGCCTCGGGCAGGGGGCGTTCGAGCAGTTCGGCCGCACCGCGGATCGCGGTCAGCGGCGATTTCAGCTCGTGGGTGAGGCTGTGCACGTAGTTTTCCACGTATTGCTTGCCCTCGAGCCGGTCGCGCATGGTTTCCAGCGCCAGGCCGAGGTCGCGGAATTCACCGGCCGAGCGCGGCAGCGTGGCGCGCTCGCCCTCGGTCACCGCGCGCGCGTAGCGCTGCAGGCCGCCAAGCTGGCGCGACAGCCACCAGGCCATGAACAGGCCGATGGTCAGCGCCACGCCCAGCAGCACCAGGCCCCAGCGCCGCACGATGCGCTCGCTGCGCTGGATGAAGGGCTCGATCGTCTGATTCGGCTTGGACACCGTGAGCACGCCGAGCACGCGCCCACCGTCGCGGATCGGCGCGGCCACATACATCACCGAGGAGGACTCATCGTCCGGATCGCTGCGCGTGGAGCGCGCGCCGTACTGGCCGCGCAGCGTGCGGTGGACATCGTTCCAGCGCGAGTTGTCGCGGCCCAGGTCGCGCCCGGCCGAATCGAACACGACGATGCCGGCCGCATCGGTGACGGTGATGCGGTAGCTCACGCCGGCCTTGTCGAAGTCCCAGATCTTCGCGCCCAGTTCGCGCTCACGCAGCCGGGCGATGCGCGCGGCGAAGTGGCCGTCGGCGATGCGCCCGGCGAGCATGTCGTCGGTGGCCAACTCGGCCAGCACGTTGGCGGTGTCGGCCAGCGTGTCCTCCATCGCCTGGCGCACGCCCGGCTTGACCTCCTGCACGAACACGCGCATCAGCAGGAATCCGGCAACCGCGACGATCACGAAATAGCCGAGCAGGATGCGCAGGCCGATCTTCACGGCGGCTCAGCCGGCGTCGATCGAATAGCCGAGGCCGCGATGCGTGCGGATCGGCTCGGCATCGGGCGCGACCGCGTGCAGCTTGGCGCGCAGCGTCTTGACGTGGGTGTCGATGGTGCGGTCCCCGGTGTCCAGCGCATCGCCCCACACCCGGTCCATCAGCTGCGCCCGGCCCAGCACCGCGCCGGGGCGCGCCAGCAGCGCAGCCAGCAGGCCGTACTCGTAGCGGGTCAGCTCCAGCAGGCGGCCGTGGTAGCGGACGCGCATGCCTTCTGCATCGTGTTCGAAGGCCGTCATCGCCGGCTGCGCAATGGCCTCGGCCGCCGTGGGCTGCGCGCGTCGCAGCACCGCGCGCACGCGCGCCACCAGCTCGCGCGGCGAAAACGGCTTGGACACGTAATCGTCGGCACCCAGCTCGAAGCCCAGGATGCGATCCGCCTCCTCCTGTCGCGCGGTCAGGAAGATCACCGGCAGGTCCCTTTGCTCGCGCAGCCTGCGACAGAGCGCAAAACCGCCCAGGTCGGGCAGACCGACGTCGAGGATGGCCAGGTCGAACGCCTGCTCCGCCGCGACTGCCAGCGCATCGCCCGCGGTGAGGCAGTGCCTGGCCTGGTAGCCCTCCTCGCGCAGCGCGTACAGCACCGTGCCGGCGATGGCGGCTTCGTCTTCGACCAGGAGGATGGAAGGCATGGGCGGAATCGGGAAGCGGAATCGAAAGGAAGCGTAGCGAGTTGTCATCCCGAGCGCAGCGAGGGATGTGTTTCTGATCCGGGTAAAGCAGATCCCTCGCTGCGCTCGGGATGACAAACCGTTAGGCTCCTTCGACCCCCGACCCCCAGCCCAGCCCCATGAACTACCGCCACGCCTTCCACGCCGGCAACCAC
This sequence comes from Luteimonas sp. A482, assembly GCF_054072655.1. NCBI lineage: Bacteria > Pseudomonadati > Pseudomonadota > Gammaproteobacteria > Lysobacterales > Lysobacteraceae > Luteimonas > Luteimonas sp. A482. Next base: position 1,021,067 of record NZ_JBSVRO010000001.1, on the reverse strand, counting down.
GCCGATGTCCTCAAGCACACCGTGCTGCTGGCCCTGTGCGAAGCGCTGGTGACCAAGCCCAGCGCCTGCTTCGCGCTGGATACGCACGCCGGGCGCGGCCTGTACCAGCTCGATGGCGAGCATGCGCGGCGTACCTGGGAAGCAACCGATGGCGTCGGCGCCCTGCTGGAGCGGGGTGACGATCCCGTGCTCGCACCGTATCGCGCCGCCATCGATGCCTGCCGCACGCAGCACGGCCCGAGCGCGTATCCGGGTTCACCATGGCTGCTGGCCCGCGCGCTGCGCGAGTATGACCGGATCGCGTGCTGTGAACTGCAGCCGGGCGAAGCCGCAGCATTGAAGGAGTGTTTCGCCGGCGACCCGCGCGTGGGTGTGCACCAGCGCGACGGTTATGCCGCCATCGAGGCGCTGCTGCCGCCCAAATCCGGAACCCCCCGCATCGGCCGCGGCCTGGTGCTGATCGATCCTCCGTACGAGGCGCAGCGCGCGGAATTCGACGCCATCCTGTCGTCGCTGCGCGCGGGCCTGCTGCGCTGGCCGCAGGGCATGTTCATGCTGTGGTACCCGATCAAGCAGCGCGCGACCCTGCAGCCGTTCCTGCGCAAGGCCGCGCACCTGCCGGCGAAGTCGGTAGTGATCGCGGAGCTGATGGTGCGCCCCGAGGAATCAGCGCTGCGCATGAACGGCAGCGGCCTGCTGCTGTGCAACCCGCCCTGGCAGTTCGAGCAGACCCTGCAGCGGCTGCTGCCAGCGCTGCAGGCCGCGCTGGCGCCTGCAGGCGGCGCCCACAGGCTGCAGTGGCTGCGCCAGGACGAGAGCTGAGCGCCCGCCCCTTGGGCTGCACGCGTTAAAATCCGGCCTTTCGAACGCTGGCAACGCCGTTGCCGGCGCGGTCGTGCTTTTCCGGAACCCGCGTAGATGCCCCCACAGGACAGCCCTTCCCCCCACCTGCCGCGCGCCGGCCAGCCCCGCGCCTGGTGGCGCGTGCCGGCCAGCCGCAGCGCCCTGGCCTGGCACGCCGCACGCGCGGCGCACGCGCAGTCGGCGCCGCTGCTGCTGATCGCCCGCGACAACCACGCCGCGCACCAGCTCGAATCCGACCTGCACACCCTGCTGGGCGCTGACGCGAGCCTGCCGGTGGTCCCCTTCCCGGACTGGGAAACCCTGCCCTGGGACCGCTTCAGCCCGCATCCGGACATCATTTCCCAGCGCCTGTCCACGCTGCTGCGCCTGCCGACCCTGCGCAGGCAGGCGATCGTGATCGTTCCGGTGCAGACCCTGCTGCAGCGGCTGCCGCCGCTGCGCTACGCGGTCGGCAGCGCGTTCGACGTGCGCGTGGGGCAGACGCTCGACCTCGATGCCGAGAAGCGCCGGCTGGGTGGCGCCGGCTACCGCAACGTGCCGCAGGTGTACGACCCGGGCGATTTCGCCGTGCGCGGCGGGCTGCTGGACGTGTACCCGATGGGCGCGACCGAGCCCTACCGCGTCGAGCTGTTCGACGACAGCATCGAGACAATCCGTGCCTTCGACCCCGAAACCCAGCGCTCGCTGGACAAGGTCGAGGCGGTGCGCATGCTGCCCGGGCGCGAGGTGCCCACCGACGCGGACGCACTCGGCGCGGTGCTCGACGCGCTGCGCGGCCGCTTCGACGTCGACACCCGGCGCAGTGCCCTGATGCAGGACCTCAAGGCTGGCATCGCGCCCGCCGGCATCGAGTACTACCTGCCGCTGTTCTTCGATTCGACCGCCACCCTGTTCGACTACCTCGCGCCCGGCACCCTGCCGCTGGTCGACGAAGGCGCACTGGAGGCCGCCGACCATTTCTGGAAGCAGGCCGGCGACCGGTACGAACAGTTGCGCCACGACATCGAGCGCCCGCTGCTGCCGCCGTCCGAGCTGTGGATGTCGCCCGAGACGCTGCGCGAACGGCTCAACGAAGGCCAGCGCATCGAGCTGTGCCCGCCCTCGCACCCGCGCCACGCGCAGGCACAGGCGCTGGGCGACCAGCCCGCGCCCGTGCTGCCGCTGGCACTGCGCGACAGCGCGCCGGGCGCTTCGCTCAAGAGCTTCCTGTCCAGCTACGGCGGCCGCGTACTGGTGGCCGCCGACTCGGCCGGTCGACGCGAGGCGCTGCTCGAGATGCTCGACGTGGCCGGCCTGGTCCCCGAGGTCCTGCCCGACTTCGCCACGTTCATTTCCGACCGTGGTCCCGGCGGAAGCGGCAAGCCGGCATCCGACGGCAAGGCCACCGATGCACGCGCGCACGACCCCGGCTTTGCCATCGCCGTCGCGCCACTCGACGACGGCTTCGCGCTCGACGCGCCGCACGTCGCGATCCTCACCGAGCGCCAGCTGTTCCCCGAGCGCGCCTCCCAGCCGCGCCGCCGCAAGCGCGCCGGCCGCGAACCCGAGGCGATCATCCGCGACCTGGGCGAGCTCGGCGAAGGCGCGCCGATCGTCCACGAGGACCACGGCGTCGGCCGCTATCGCGGCCTGGTCACGCTTGAAGCCGGCGGGCAGGCCGGCGAATACCTCGACATCGAATACGCCAAGGGCGACCGCCTGTACGTCCCGGTCGCGCAGCTGCACCTGGTCAACCGCTACTCCGGCGCCTCTCCCGAAACGGCGCCGCTGCATTCGCTCGGCGGCGAGCAATGGGCCAAGGCCAGGCGCAAGGCCGCCGAAAAGGTGCGCGACGTCGCCGCCGAGCTGCTCGAGATCCAGGCCAAGCGCATGGCACGCGCGGGCCTGGCGCTGACCGTCGACCGCGCCATGTACGAGCCGTTCGCCGCGGCCTTCCCGTTCGAAGAAACGCCCGACCAGCACGCCGCGATCGAGGCGGTGATCCGCGACCTCGGCTCCAGCCAGCCGATGGACCGCGTGGTCTGCGGCGACGTCGGCTTCGGCAAGACCGAGGTGGCGGTGCGCGCGGCCTTCGTCGCCGCGGCCGCCGGCAAGCAGGTGGCCATCCTCGTGCCGACCACACTGCTGGCCGAGCAGCACTACCGCAACTTCCGCGACCGCTTCGCCGACTGGCCGCTCAAGGTCGAGGTGCTGTCGCGCTTCAAGAGCACCAAGGAGATCAAGGCCGAGCTGGAAAAGCTGGCGGAAGGGAAGATCGACGTCATCGTCGGCACCCACCGTCTGCTGCAGAAGGACGTCAAGTTCAAGGACCTGGGCCTGGTCATCGTCGACGAGGAGCAGCGTTTCGGCGTGCGCCAGAAGGAAGCGCTGAAGGCGCTGCGCGCCAACGTGCACCTGCTCACCCTCACCGCCACTCCGATCCCGCGCACGCTCAACATGGCCATGGCCGGCCTGCGCGACCTGTCGATCATCGCCACACCGCCCGCGCACCGCTTGGCGGTACAGACTTTCATCCATGCCTGGGATGACGCGATGCTGCGCGAGGCCTTCCAGCGCGAGCTCTCGCGCGGCGGCCAGGTCTACTTCCTGCACAACGACGTCGAAAGCATCGGGCGCATGCAGCGCGAGCTGGAACAGCTGGTGCCGGATGCGCGCATCGGCATCGCCCACGGGCAGATGCCCGAGCGCGAGCTGGAGCGGGTGATGCTCGACTTCCACAAGCAGCGCTTCAACGTGCTGCTGTGCTCGACCATCATCGAGTCGGGCATCGACATCCCCAACGCCAACACCATCGTCATCAACCGCGCCGACAAGTTCGGCCTGGCCCAGCTGCACCAGCTGCGCGGCCGCGTGGGCCGCTCGCATCACCGCGCCTATGCCTACCTGGTGGTGCCCGACGGCCGTTCGATCACCGCCGATGCGCAGAAACGCCTGGATGCGATCGCCTCGATGGACGAACTCGGCGCCGGCTTCACCCTGGCCACCCACGACCTGGAAATCCGCGGCGCCGGCGAGCTGCTGGGCGAAGACCAGAGCGGGCAGATGGCCGAGGTCGGCTTCAGCCTCTACACCGAGCTGCTGGAGCGCGCGGTGCGCTCGATCCGCCAGGGCAAGCTGCCCGACCTGGACGAAACCGCCTATCGCGGCGCGGACGTGGAGCTGCACGTGCCGGCACTGATCCCGGATGCCTATCTGCCCGACGTGCACGCGCGCCTGACCCTGTACAAACGCATCAGCTCCGCGCGCGACGCCGACGAACTGCGCGAGCTGCAGGTCGAGATGATCGACCGCTTCGGCCTGCTGCCCGATCCGGCGAAGCAGCTGTTCGCCATCGCCGAGCTCAAGCTGCAGGCCACGGCGCTGGGCATCCGCAAGCTCGACCTGGGCGGCGCAGGCGGCCGACTGCAGTTCGCCGACCAGCCCGCGATCGACCCGATGGGCGTGATCCGCCTGATCCAGAGCCAGCCGAATCACTACCGCATGGACGGCCCGGACAAGCTGCGCATCACCCTGGAGTTGCCCGACTTCGACACGCGACTCAAGGCCGCGCGCGGGCTGTTGGTGGCGCTCGCGCCCACCGGCGCACCGGCTGGACGGAAGCAGTGAGCGGCGACAGGCGGAATGCCCAAGCCGCTGTGGCGTGCCCACCTGCAGCCGCAGGCAGGCGCGGCGTGGCCCGCCTGTCGTGGCTGCTGGCCGCGCTCGTACTTGCCGCCTGCGCCACGCCGCAGCCGCGCGCCAGCACGGACGAGGTGGCCTTCGTCATCGTGCGACATGCGGAGAAGGCGGACGCTGTGGGCGGCGATCCCGCGCTGAGCGCCGCCGGCCGCGAACGCGCCGCATCCCTGGCACGCAGGCTGGCGGGCGCGAACGTCGTGGCGATCTACACCACCGGCTTCCGCCGCACCCGCGACACGGTCGCCCCCACCGCCACGGCGCAGGGACTGGCAGCCACCGTCTACGACGCGGATGAGCCGGCAACTATCCTGGTCGCACGGCTGAAGGCCGCACATCGCGAGGGCACGGTGCTGGTGGCCGGGCACAGCAACACCGTGCCGGACATCGTCGCCGCGCTGTGCAGCTGCGACGTCGCAGCCATGACCGAAGCCGAGTTCGACCGGACCAGCACCGTCCGCATCGATGCCCGCGGGCGGGCGCGGCTGGAAACCGGGCGCTACTGACAATCAGGTGGAGCGGATGGGCCCGTCCGTGCATGCCCCGCAAACAGCGGGGCCATGCATGCAAAGCATGACGTCCGTCGGCTTTGGTGCGTTGCGTCATCCGCCTGCCCATGGCATGGTCGGGCGGTTCTCCCTTGCATGGACCGCCCGATGATCAAGCGCTGGATTCCGCTCGCCGCCCTGCTCGTGCCGCTGCAGGCCCTCGCCCAGGCAGGCAACTGCCCGGAACTGCCAACCGCCAGCGGACTGGAGTGGCAGATGTCCGAAGGCGCCGGCTTCCTGTATTGCCGGGCCATGCGCGAGACCGACGGCAGCCAGGCGTTCTCGGTGATGTTGCGCAGCGAATCGCCAATGCGGGAGCGCATGTCCCTGCGCGAGGAGCGCGGGGAGATCGACGGGCACGAAGTGCGCTGGTATCGCGGCGTTATCGCCGACCAGAGCGCGATCGTGCGCGAGACGGCGATCGAACTGGACGACGACGTGTTCGCGCATGTCGTGCTGCGCGCGGACAGCGAGCAACAGCTTGCCGAAAGCCGGCGCCTGGCCGAGGGCCTGCGTTTCCGCGATACGCGGCTGGGCAGCCACTAGCGCCACGGCCTTGACCGGGGGCGGCGCCTGGTCCACGTTGCTGCGGCCGGCGATACCGGCCGGCTGTCGCGAGCGGTCAGTCGCCGCCGACGGCGGTCGCGCGGAAGCGCAGCGCCTCGGCCAGCTGCTGGTTTTGTGCCAGCAGGTCCTCGGAGTCGGCGCGCACCACGATGTGCGCATTGCTCCGCCGGCCAAGTTCAACCAGCGTCTCGCGCACGTGCACCTCGCGCACCGTCGCCACCTCGCCGCGATACCAGCGCACCTTGTGGCCATCGATCACCGCGGATTCCTCACGCATCCCGCGCTCCGGTCGGAACGACGGATCAGCGCCCAGCATCACCGACAACGCCTGGGTACCGTCGCTCTGACGGATCGCCTTGCAGAATACGAAGTCGGGCCCCTGGACCACATCCCAGGCCACGGCAGCGCCCGTAGGCAGCTCGGGACAATTCTCTTCGGCCGCCTGCGCGGACCCCTGGCTCGACCACAGCAGGCCGGCCACCAGCAGGAAGATCGTTCTCATCGGAAATAGCTCCATGTAGCGAAGGGACCACGAGGTCACAGTCCTGCATGGGGGAAGGTGCCGTACCGCAACAGCGCCGCGGGTATCACGTACTGCAAGGGGGGCGAAGTCCATTTCCAAGGCCACTATAGCGGCGCGCGGCGGCCACCCGTGCTGCAGCGCCGCATCGACGGGCGGCGGCGACCGTTCCCCCGTCGCGCCGAGCGCGTCGCCCCGGCGGGATGTCCGATCGCTGGCCGGGCTGTCGCCAACCCGGCTGCCACTCAGAAACGGCCTTCCTGGTAGTCGACGAAGGCCTGCATGAGCTCCTGGCGGGTGTTCATCACGAACGGCCCATGGCGTGCGACCGGCTCACGCAGCGGACGCCCGGCGACCAGGATCAGGCGCACGCCCGCATCCCCGCCGCGCAGCGTCAGCAGCGCAGGCCCCGGCTCGCTGTCGAATCCGCCCCCGCCGAGCACGGCCAGCTCCTGCGCCACCAGTGGCCTGGCATCCTCGCCCGTACCGACGCTCGCGCTGCCCTCGAACGCGTAGGCGAACGCGTTGTGTCCGGCCGGCAGTTCGTACTGCCATTGCGTGTTTGCCGCGAGCGAGATGTCGAGATAGAGCGGGTCGGTGGCCGGCTGCGAGATCGGTCCACGCACGCCGTCGACCTCGCCGGCGATCAGCTTGATGCTGACGCCTTCGGCAGGCTCCAGCACCGGCAGCTGCGCCGGAGGGAATTCCTGGTAGCGCGGCGCGGTCATCTTGTCCTTCGCCGGCAGGTTCACCCACAGCTGGAAGCCGCGCATGCGGCCTGCCTCCTGCTCGGGCATCTCCGAATGCACCAGGCCGCGACCGGCGGTCATCCACTGCACGGCGCCGGGGACCAGCAGGCCCTCGTTGCCGTGGTTGTCGCGATGGCGCATGCGGCCATCGAGCATGTAGGTCACCGTCTCGAAGCCGCGGTGCGGATGGCTGGGGAAGCCAGCGAGATAGTCCTCCGGGCGATCGGTGCCGAACTCGTCGAGCAGCAGGAATGGATCCAGGTCGGGCAACTCGCCGCTGCCGATCACGCGGGTCAGCTTGACCCCCGCGCCATCGGACGCGGGCATGCCGCGCACCTTGCGGACGATGCGGGCCTGGCGGTCGGTATTTGTCGCGTTCATGGCGGTGTCCTCATGGAGTGCCGGCCAATATGGCGCGCCGATGCCGCCCGCAAAACCTGCACCGATGGAACGGTACTTGCCACCCCGCGCTACCGCCCCACCAGCCTCCAGGTCCGGTGGATGCGCGGATTGCGTGCGAAATCGGGCGGGATCGTGCCCGCGCTGACATCCTCGACCTCGGCGAACGCCGAGATCGCCTCCGCATCCAGCCGGAAGCGCCGGAAGTTGTTCGAGAAATACAGCACGCCGCCAAACGACAGCCGTGCCACCGCCAACCGCAGCAGCTCCACATGCGAGCGCTGCACGTCGAAGTCATCTGCGCGCGCAGAGTTGGAGAACGTGGGCGGATCGCAGAACACCAGGTCGTACTCGCCGCGATCCGCGCGCAGCCAGGCCATGGCGTCGGCCTGGACGATGCGGTGGCGGGTGCCGCCGATGCCGTTCTCGCGAAGGTTGTCGGCCAGCCACTCCAGGTAGGTGGCGGACAGGTCGACGCTGGTGGTCTGCGCGGCGCCGCCCACAGCCGCCTGCACCGTGGCCGCGCCGGTGTAGCAGAACAGGTTGAGAAAGCGCGAGTCACGCGCCTCCTGCGCGATGCGCAGGCGCAGCGGCCGGTGGTCGAGGAACAGGCCGGTGTCGAGGTAGTCGAACAGGTTCACCCGCAGCTTCGCGTCGCCCTCGCGCACGGTGATGAACTCGCCGCGATGGGCCAGGTTGCCGTACTTGCTGCCGCCCTTGCCGCGCGTGCGGGTCTTGAGCGCGATGCGCTCCCGCGGCACATCCAGCGCGTCGGCGGCACCGGCCATCAGCTCGCCCAGGCGCCTGCGCGTGACGGGCTCGGGGATTTCCGCCGGCGCCGCGTACTCCTGCACATGCAGCCAGCGCTCGCGCGAGTTCGCATCGGTGTATACGTCGACCGCGGCGGCGTGCTCGGGGATGTCGGCGTCGTAGGCACGGAAGCAGTCGACATGCTCGCGCTCTCGCCAGGTCTTCGACGCCTTGAGCGTCTTGCGCAGGCGATTGGCGACCATGCGCGCACCCTCGGCCAACTCGCGCGGCGCGGCATCGGCGCGCATCGTCGGCTGCACCGGGTCGCAGACGATCAGGGTGCATTCGAGCGCGCCGTTGAACAGCTGGTAGCTCTTCTTGGCGCGCAGGCCGGTGGCGAATGCGAGCTCGCGATCACCGCACAGCAGGCTGGCGCGCCAACCGGGGACCACGCGCCGCAGCGCATTGCCAAGCGCGCGGTACAGCGCGGGATCGGCGGCCAGCCGCGCGTCGTAGGGCGGATTGCAGACGACGAGGCCGGGGGACGTGTCGGCCGGCGGAGATTGCGCCTCGCCGTCCTGCCGCGCCACGGCCGGTGCCTGCGCGGGCGCTACCGCCTGCGTGCCGCCCTCGGAAGGCGGGCCGATGTCGCCTGCATCCAGCTGCTCGATCCCGCGCACGTCCCAGCGGATCAGCTCGCGCAGTCCGGCCGCCGTCGCGTTCTCGCGCGCGGCGCGGATCGCCTGGGGATCCAGGTCACTGCCGTCGAACACTGGACGCAGCGACAGGCGCCCGGCGCGCTCGCGCGCCAGCGCGTCGTCGACCAGCACCCGCCACGCATCGATGTCGAAGCCGCGCCACCGGCTCGGCGCCACGTCGCCATGCCGCAGCAGGCCCGGCGCCACGTCGGCGGCCATCAGCGCGCCCTCGATCAGCAGGGTGCCGCTGCCGCACATCGGGTCGAGCAAACCGCCGCCCTGCGCGTACAGCGCCGCCCAGCCGCCGCGCATGAGCACCGCCGCGGCCAGCGTTTCCTTGAGCGGTGCATCGCCCTGTGCGCCGCGCCAGCCGCGCCGGTGCAGCGGACCACCGCCGAGGTCGACCGAGAGCAGCGCCCGGCCCTTGCGCACCACCAGGTTCAGGCGCAGGTCCGGCGCGGCGACATCGACGTCCGGGCGCGCGCCCGTCGCCTCGCGCAGCACGTCGACCACGGCATCCTTGACCCGCTGCGCGGCATAGCGCGCATGCGTGATGGCGCTGCCCGAGACGTGCGCATCGGCTGCAAGTGTCATCTGCGTGTCGAGGTGCTCGGGCCAGGGCAGTTCGCGCGCGCCGCGATAGAGCGCATCGGTATCGGCGCACTCCCAATCGGACAGCGGCCACAGCACGCGGCTGGCCAGGCGCGACCACAGCACCGCACGCTGCGCGTCCACCAGGCTGCCTTCGGCATTGACGCCGGCCATGGCCGCGGTGGCGCGCGTGCAGCCGAGCGCGACCAGTTCGTCGGCCAGCAGGTATTCCAGGCCCTTGGCGCAGGAGGCGAAGAACCTCATTGCCCGATCCGCGCAAGCAGGGCGGCGAAGGCATTGGCCGAGGCCTGCACGCTGGCCGACAGGCGGTGCCTGTCATCGACCAGCAGCAGCTCCGCGCTGCGTGCGCGCGCCCATTCGACCACGTCGCCTGCGGCGATCAGTTCGTCGTGCCAGCCATGCACGATGCTGGTCGGAACGTCCGCCGCCTGCAGCGGCGGCGCCTCGCCCATGCTCGTGGGCGGCGCCATCAGGAACAGTCCGCGCACCGCGACGCGCAGAGAGACCTGGCCGGAAATCCAGGCGCCCAGGCTTGAACCGGCCAACACCAGCGGGCCGCGCATCGCGGCAGCTTCGGCCAGCGCGCGCAGGCGCTCAACGCGCGCGAGCACGTCGCCGACGCGGCTGATCCCGTGCTTCGCATCGAGGTCGGTGTAGTCCGGCCGCTCGTGGCTCCAGCCCAAGCGCGCGGCGACTTCGGCCAGCGCCGTGACCTTGGTTGCGTCGGGACCACTCTCGAACCCGTGCGAGAGGATGCAGTGTCCGCGGATGCTCATGCCTCCACCCATGCCACGGTGTCGCCCAGCCGCAGCGTGCCGCCCTCGAGGATGCGTGCGCACAGCCCGCCCATGCCGCGCATGGCGTTGTAGCCGCCCGCGCCGAGTGCGTCTTCCATGCGCGAGCAGGGATCGCAGGCGTCGGTGCCCTCCAGCAGCACCCCGCCGACACGGAAGCGATGGCCCTTGAGCGCGGCCAGCGTGATGCCGGACACCACCAGGTTGCGGCGCAGCGTGGCCGGCACGACCATTCCATGCCCGGCAAGCGCCGCGATCACGGGCAGGTGTTCGGCCTGGATCAGGGTCACGCCGCGCTTGCCGCTGCCGCCGGCATAGCGGTCGCCGGCCAGGCCGCCGCCGGCCGCCGCCTCGACCGCGTCGACCTCGCGCATCGCCACGTTCCGGCCCGGACGCAGCCCGATCCACTGCACGATTCCGGCGCGCGGAAACCGCGACATCAGGGCGTGCATCTGTGTTCCGGGAGGCGGGATTTTCATTGCGCAATGCTAGCATCGCCCGATGCCTGCGCCCTCCAGCGAGATCGGGATCGACGTCCATCACCTGCCCTATGTCGAGCGCCTGCAGGCACGTACACCGGAGGCGGTGGAGCTGGTCGTGATCCACTGCACCGAGCTGCCGGACCTGGCCACTGCCCGCGAATACGGTGAACGCGTGCTCTACGATGCGGGCACGGGCAACAGCGGCCACTGGTACATCGACCGCGACGGCAGCATCGTCGAGTACGTACCGGCCACGCGCATCGCCCACCACGTGCGCGGGCGCAACGCAAATTCGGTCGGCATCGAGCTGGTCAACCGTGGGCGATTTCCGCACTGGCTGGACGCGGGCCACCAGGCGATGGATGAGCCCTATCCGGATGCGCAGATCGAGGCGCTGCTTGCGTTGCTCGCGCATCTGCACGCCGCCTTGCCAGCGCTCGAAGGCATTGCGGGCCACGAGGACCTCGACACCGAGCGCGTCCCGGCAAGCGACGACCCGACCACGCTGGTGCCGCGCAAGCGCGATCCCGGCCCGCTGTTTCCCTGGCCACAGGTGCTGGCCAGCTGCGGGCTGCGGCGACTGCCCTGAGAACTCCCTGCCGGGACTCCTTGTCCAGGGCACAACCCGTATACGGCAGAAATGGTTCTCCACCAATGTGCGGGAGGCTGCCCAAGCGCCAGGGATTGAATCGGGGTTCGGAACCGCGGGGGATCAAGGCATCGCCGGCAGGAGCAGCGACGAGGCGCGTCCTGGCGGCCGGGGATTGCGGCAAGCAAAACATGGATGTTTTGCGCGCGAGTCAGGGCAGGATGCCCTGACCGAGCGAAAAGCGATCCCCGGCCGACAGGGCGCGGCGTCCGACCGAAGCCAAGACGGCGGGGCACTTCTTCCCTATTGCATCCAACTTCCCCTTGATTGGAGAGGAACCAGAAAAATCCAGGGGAACGCGGGCTGCGGTGGGGCCACGACGCCCCGGCGGGGGATGGCGCACCGCTCGGGCAGACATCCTTGTCCGCACTCGCGGCCGCGGCACATCCATGTGCCGCTTGCACCATCCCCCGCCGGGTCGCCGCGGCTTTGCGACTCGCGGCACATGCCTTCGGCAGGATCCCGCTACTACGGCAAGCGCTTCCCGTGTCTTGCACTGGGCCTTGCTGCCATCCCCGTATAATCCGCGCCATGAATTCCGCCGTATCCGAATTGATCGAACTGCTTTCGCTTGAGCGGCTGGAGGACAACCTCTTCCGCGGGCAGAGCCGTGATATCGGCACCCGCTACGTGTTCGGCGGGCAGGTGCTGGGGCAGGCGCTGTCGGCGGCGCAGGCGACGATGCCCGAGCCCCGTCCGGCGCATTCGCTGCACGCGTATTTCCTGCGCGCCGGCGACGTCGAGCATCCGATCGTGTACCACGTCGACCGCACCCGCGACGGCGGCAGCTTTTCGGTGCGCCGGGTGACCGCGATCCAGCACGGCAAGGTGATCTTCTTCTGCGCGGCCTCGTTCCAGGAAGAGGAGAACGGCGCCGAGCACCAGCCGCCGATGCCGCAGGTGCCCGCCCCGGAGGACATCCGGCCAGCGGATCCGCTGGCGCCCGATGTGCTGGCGGCACTACCGAGCAAGGTGCGGCGCTGGCTGGACCGCGCCGGTCCGTTCGAATTCCGCCACGTCCACCCCCGAAACGACCTGGAGCCGGCGCGGCAGCCGCCGTTCAACCACGTCTGGTTCCGGCTGTCGGAGCGGGTTGGCGACGCCCCTGAGCTGCATCGCGCCCTGCTCGCCTACGCATCGGATTTCCATCTGCTGGGCACGACCACCTTCCCGCACGGCATCAGCTATTACCAGCCGAACGTGCAGATGGCTTCGCTCGACCATGCGCTGTGGTTCCATCGTCCGTTCCGCGCCGACGAGTGGCTGCTGTATGCGATCGACAGCCCGAGCGCGCAGGGTTCTCGCGGGCTGGCGCGCGGCCAGATCTTCTCGCGCGACGGGCGGCTGGTGGCCAGCGCCGCGCAGGAAGGAATGATCCGCGTGCTTGGGGACGCCGACACGGCTCCGGCGAAGGGCCAGGGCGCCTGATGGCGACGCGGCCGACCACAAGCGGATGCAGGGGCTGACATGCGCCAGGTCTTCAGCAGTGCCCGCATCGAGAACGTGCAGGCCGTGGCGAAACTGCTCGCCGACGAAGGGATCGAGGTGCGGGTCGAGGACGGGCAGCGCTACCGGCGTTCGATCCGCAGCGGCTTCAGCTATCGCGAAAGCGGTGGCAACGCGTCGCGCGCCAGCGTGTGGGTGGTGCGTTCGGACGACCAGTCACGCGCGCGCCAGTTGCTGCACGCGGCGGGACTGCTGGAAGCCACGCCGGCCAATCCCGCCAGCTTCCTGCCCGGGTCCGGGCACGCCGCGCGAGCGGCCGCGCCCAAGCGGCGCGCGCAGGTGGGGCTGGGCATGTTCCTTGTCGCGGCGGTGGCGCTGGCGCTGTGGCTCAACCAGTTCCGCACCCCGGGCTGGGACCTGCCGACGCCGGTGAGCCGTACTGTGCCGGCCAATGCTCCGCTCGATCCATCACTGCAGGCGATCAACACCGTCGATGCCGTGCACCTCGTCCCGACTCCGCCCGCGCTGGCGGTGACGCTGGCCGTGGCCGAGCAGGCGCGCGTGCCAGGCGCACAGCTGTGCCTGTCGGTGGACGGGCAGGACCCGGGCGAGGCCACGCAGGCCGCGGCGCGCGAAGCAGGCCTCGACCCTGCACCCGCGTCCGCCTGCCCCGGGGCCGGCGACGTGCTGCGCGTGGACGTGTCCGATTACCGCACCGACGGCTCGGGCGCGGGCACGATCGCGCTGGACGTGGCCCGCGGCGACGCCGCACCGGCCGTCCGGCAGCTCGACGTCCGCCGCGAGGGCGATGCATGGCAGGTCGGCGATACACTCTGAGCGGTCACATCGGTCGCCGCCGCGCGTCCCGTCACGAAGCCAACTGACGAAGCCGCATGTCCAACGAAGCGATCGACCTGCTGATCAAGCGTGAACTGCCGGCCGCCGTCCGTGGCGACCGCGACGCCTACGGGCGCATCATCGTCGCCAGCCAGAACGCGGTCACCGCAGTGGCCCTGGCCATCACCCGCGACGTGCACACCAGCGAGGACATCGCGCAGGAGGCCTTCCTCTCGGCCTGGCACCATCTGCCGCGGCTCAAGAACCCGTCGAGCTTCCTGCCGTGGCTGCGGCAGATCACCCGCAACCTCGCACACGACCACCTGCGCGGCCGCCGCAACCGCATGCTCGACGGCGAGGTCGCCGATCTTGCGATCCAGCATGCCGCCGACCCGGACGGTTGCCCGATGGAGCAGGCGCTCGATGCCGAGCGCGACGCGGTCGCCGCCGACCTGATTTCCGAGCTGCCGGAGGAGAGCCGCGAGGCGCTGCTGCTGTACTACCGCGAGGGACAGAGTTCCAGGCAGGTGGCGATGCTGCTTGGCCTGTCCGATGCCGCCGTGCGCAAGCGCCTGTCGCGCGCGCGCCAGAGCGTGCGCGAGGACCTGCTGCAGCGCTTTGGCGAGTTCGCGCGCAGCAGCGCACCTTCGGCGGCGTTCGCTGTCGGCGTCACTGCCACCCTCGGCATCGCCAAGCCGGCGGCCGCGGCCGGCCTGGGCCTGGCCACCAGGTCGCTGGCGGGTAGCCTGCTCGCGCGCTTTGCGCTGGGTTTCGCGGGCGCCGCGGCCGGCGGCCTGCTTGGCGGCCTGGTCGCCGCATGGTTCGCGCGCAGCATCATCCTCGACTACGCCGACGATCCCGCCGAACGCAACATGCTGCTGCGCTTCTCGCGCCGCTACATCGCGTTCTCCCTGGTGATGATCGCCGCGATCGTCGGCACCCACCTGGTGTTCCGCGATGCGTCCCACACCTTCATCGCCATCGCCGTCGCCATGCTCGCCATGAACTGGCAGCTGCTGGTGATGCTGCCCAGGCACATGAACCCGCTGCTCGCGCGCGATGCCCGTCGCGATCCGGTGGGCGCCAGGCAGCGCCTGCTGGCCTATCGCCTGACCTGGGGCCGTAGCGGCGTGCTGATGAGCAACCTCATCGTGATCGGCTCGCTGGTCATCGCTCATCTGCATTTCGCGTGACGCGGCGGCGACGCCACTGCCCGCTCCGGGACCGGAAAGAACCATAAGAGGTTCTTCCCCAACCGAGGGGAGTTCGCCCGATCTGAAGCGACTGGATCAGCCCTGCGTCCGGGGGTCGTCCCGGGCCGGGGATTGCTCCTCGGCTCGGTCAGCCATCCATGGCTGACTCGCCGCCGCAGCGCATCCATGCGCTGCTCTCCGCAACCCCCGCCCCGCAACGACCATCGCCCAGTCACTGGCGTGGCTTCGAAAAAGCTGCCCATCGAAGCATCGCAGCAGCAGTAGAGCGAGCCGTGCCCTGGCGACCGGGGGTCGCGGAAAGCAAAACATGGATGTTTTGCGCGTGAGTCAGGGCAGGATGCCCTGACCGAGCGAAAAGCGATCCCCGGTCGACAGGGCGCGGCGTCAATTCGAAGCCTGCGCCGGCCTTCTAGTTTGATTGGGGGCAGAACCAAAAAAAGCCCGCGTCCAGGGACGCGGGCCTCCGAGTCATGCAGTGACGGGAATCAGCGCTTCATAGGACGCAATTCATCGCGGCTCAGGAAGCCGTCGCGGTTGTCGTCCATCCAGGCGAAGCGGTCGGACAGGCGCGGCATCTTCTCGTCCACCTCGACGCGGCTGAGCTTGCCGTCGCTATTGAGGTCGGCGGCAGCGAAGCGCTCGTCGAAGCGCTTGCGCATCTCTGCTTCGCGCTGCGGACGCTGGCGCTCGTGCCAGGCGCCGATCTCGCTGCGGACGAGATGGCCGTCGCGGTTGGCATCGATCGCGGCGAAGTGCTCGACCAGCGGATTGGCACGCTTGCCGCGCGCATTGGCGCTCGCTTCGACTTCGGCGCGACTGAGGCGACCATCGCCGTCGGTGTCCAGTCGCGCATGGTCGCGGTGGGCGCCGTGCTGCGGGCGCTTGCCGCCATGGTGGCCGTGCCTGCGCTGCGGGCGCTCGCTGGCCTCGAGGCGTCCGTCGCCATTGCGGTCGAGTCGATCGAAACGCTCGGCCAGGCGCGGGGATTTCGCCGCTTCGGCGCGATCGATCACGCCGTCGCCGTTGGTATCCAGCGTGGCCTTGGCGCTGCGCTGGGTGGAGGTTGCCGGCTCGGCGGCGGTTGCGCCCGCGGCAGTCAACACGGCCAGGGTGAGCGCGGTGAACAGGATCCTGTGCTTCATCTGCGGTGTTCCTCGAAGGTGCGGCTCCAGCGCCGCCGTGCACCCATCAACGCATCGTCCGCGGCAACCGTTGACCCGGCGGCCGCGCGATTCAGCTGGCGGTCGGTCGCGGCGCCTGCGACAGCCACGCAGTATGCTGGCCTCGGCATGGGCGAGAACGACAACCTGCGGCTGTTCCACACCGGCGAGCACGCCTGCGGCTACTGGCCCGAGCGCGTGGCGCGCGACCTCGTGTTCGATCCGCACGACGAGCGCCTGGCCGCGTTCTATCCGCAGGCGCTGGAGTGGGGCTTCCGCCGCTCCGGCGACATCGTCTACCGCCCGCACTGCCAGGGCTGCCGCGCCTGCGTCGCGGTGCGGATCGCGGTCGACGCGTTCGCTGCCGACCGCAGCCAGCGCCGCTGCCTGGCGCAAAACGCAGCGATCGAAGCGCGCATCCTGCCCGCCGAGCGCAGCGACGAACGGCTTGCGCTGTACCGGCGCTACCTCGCCGCGCGCCATCCGGGCGGCGGCATGGACGGGCACGGCCCGCACGAGTTCGATCAGTTCCTGGTCGGCAGCTGGGCCAACACGCGTTTCCTCGAGCTGCGCGAGCATGGCCGCCTGCTCGCCATCGCCGTGACCGACATCGATGAGAAGGCGATGTCGGCCGTCTACACCTTCTATGATCCGGACGAGGCCGCGCGCGGCCTTGGCACGCTGGCGATCCTGCGCCAGATCGAATGGGCGCGGCGCGAAGGCCGTCGCCACCTCTACCTGGGCTACTGGATCGCAGGGCACGACAAGATGGACTACAAACGCAGGTTCCGCCCGCTGGAAGGCTTCGATGGCCGTCGCTGGCGCCCCTTTGAAGCGATCGCGGCGGAATGAGCCGCCGCCTGACCGCGCTGCTTGCGCTCGCCGCCCTGTCTGCGCTGGCGCTGGCCGCCTGCGTGCGGGTCAACGTCCACGGCACCCCGCCGCAGTCCGGATCCCCGATGCCCGACCCCGCCCCGCTTCGCGTCGCCAGCTACAACGTCTCGCTCTTCGACGAAGACACGGGCGGGCTGGTCCAGCGGCTGGAGCTCGGCAACGCCCAGGCGCGGCGCATCGCCGCGGTGCTGCAGAAGGTGCGACCGGACATCGTCCTGCTCAACGAGTTCGACCACGACCCTCAAGGCCGCGCGGCCGACCTGTTCCAGCGCGACTACCTCGAGCAGCCCCAGCCCGGCGGCGGAGAGCCGCTGCACTATCCCCACCGCTACATGGCGCCGGTCAACACCGGCGTGCCGAGCGGCCTGGACCTCGACGGCAGCGGCAGCGTCGGCGGCCAAGGCCGCGAGCGAGGCAATGACGCCTGGGGCTACGGACTGCATCCCGGCCAGTACGGCATGCTGCTGCTGTCGAAACATCCGATCGACGCGGCACAGGCGCGCACCTTCCAGCTGCTGAAGTGGAGTGCGATGCCCGGCGCGCGGCGTCCGGTCGATCCCGTGACCGGGCAGCCCTTCCACAGCGATGCGGTGTGGCGCCAGCTGCGGCTGTCGTCGAAATCGCACTGGGACGTGCCGGTGCGCACGCCGCTGGGCGTGGTGCACGTGCTGGCCTCGCATCCCACGCCACCGGCCTTCGACGGGCCGGAACGTCGCAACGTGCTGCGCAACCATGACGAGATCAGGCTGTGGCGCGAATACCTCGCACCCGAAGCAGGCCAGGCATCCTGGTTGTGCGATGACGCCGGCCGCTGTGGCGGGCTGGACGCGGACGTGCGCTTCGTGATCCTCGGCGATCTCAACAACGATCCCGTCGACGGCGCCGGGGAACACGCCGCCATCGTCTCGCTGCTCGAACATCCGCGCGTGCTGCGCCACGCGGCTCCGGGCAGCGAGGGCGCAGACCTGGCCTCGCGCATCGACCCGGGCAATGCCGCGCACCGCGGCGCGCACGCGCACGACACCGGTCGCTTCGGGCCGCGCGTGGGCAACCTGCGCCTGGACTATGCGCTGCCGTCCACCGGCTTCCGGCTTGCGGGTACGGGCGTGTTCTGGCCACCGCGGGGTCATCCGGACGAAGACATCGCCGCGGCCAGCGATCATCACCTGGTGTGGGTGGACCTGTTGCGTTGAGTGGGCGTGCAGGCACACGCATCTGGCGTACGGCACCTGCGGGAGCGGCTTCGACCGTTCTCCGGTGATCCGCGAACCTGCAGCTGCGTTCGCGGCTGAAGCCGCTCCTACGGCGGGGTTCCGTCCGCTGCTGGCGCATGCGGGCGGAAGCCGAAACTCCCGGCCTGCTGGCTCGAGACGATCATCCGGACCATGCTGGTCGGCACCAGCAGGTCGAGGGTCGCGTCCTGGTCCTGCGGCGTCCTGCCCGACATCGTCATCTCGACGAAGGCGCCGGCCGTATCGATCTCATGGCAGAGCAGGTGCGCGCCACCGCTTCCGCTGTCCTGCAGGTACGGCTTGATCGCATCGCCCAGCGCTTCCAGCGCCTGGGGATAGAAGAATACGGCGTAGCCGTTGCTGCCTTTCATGCCTGCTCCATTGGGGACGCGCTATTGGAGATCGATGGTAATCGCCGCGGTCGCATCGCGCGCGACCGCGCGTGCCGCGTCGATCGAATCGGCTCGCGCAAGCGTCACGCCCACGCGGCGCTGGCCGTCGACACGCGGCTTGCCGAACAGGCGCAGCGCGGTGTCGGGCGCGTGCAGTGCGGCCTGGATGTTGCCGAACGCCGGTACGCCGTGGCCCTGCGCCAGCATCGCGCTCGAGGCCGACGGCCCGCGCTGCGGGATGAAGCCACCATCCTCGGCACCCACCGGCAGGCCCAGGATGGCGCGCGCGTGCAGCGCGAACTGGCTGAGATCCTGCGAGACCAGGGTCACCAGGCCGGTGTCGTGCGGCCGCGGCGACACCTCGCTGAACCAGACCTCGTCGCCCTTCACGAACAGCTCCACGCCAAACACGCCCCAGCCGCCGAGATCGTCGGTGATGGCGCGCGCGATCTCCATCGAACGCGCCAGCGCGCCTGGCGACATCGGCTGCGGCTGCCAGCTTTCGCGATAGTCGCCGTCGCGCTGCAGGTGGCCGATCGGCGCGCAGAACGAGGTGCCGCCGGCGTGGCGCACAGTGAGCAGGGTGATCTCGTAGTCGAAATCGACGAAGCCCTCGACGATGCAGCGGCCCGCGCCGGTGCGCCCGCCTGTCTGCGCGTAGTCCCAGGCCGGGTCGATGTCGGCCTCGCCGCGCAGCGTGCTCTGGCCCTTGCCCGAGGACGACATCGCCGGCTTGACCACGCAGGGCAGGCCAATGGCCGCCACCGCCTCGCGGTATTCGGCCCCGGTGTCGACGAAACGGTAGGCAGAAGTCGGCAAGCCCAGGGTTTCCGCGGCAAGCCGGCGGATGCCCTCGCGGTCCATGGTCAGCCACGCCGCACGCGCGGTCGGAACCACGCGCTGGCCGCGGTCGCGCTCCAGCGTCACCAGGGTCGGGGTGTGGATGGCCTCGATCTCGGGCACGACCAGGTGCGGCTGTTCGCATTCGACCAGGGCGGCGAGCGCGGCCGGGTCGAGCATGTCGAGCACATGGCTGCGATGCGCGACCTGCATCGCCGGCGCATCGGCGTAGCGGTCGGCGGCGATCACCTCCACGCCCAGTCGCTGCAGCTCGATCGCGACTTCCTTGCCCAGTTCGCCCGACCCCAGCAGCAGCACGCGGGTGGCCGAGGGTGACAGGGGGGTGCCGAGGGAGGTGGGCATGGGCAGGTCCGGGTACGGGGCCGCCATTCTAGCCAGCGCCGGACCGGCGCCACGCAAGCGCTTCGGCGCAGTGCTGCCTAAAATCTTGACAATCTGATATCAGATTGATATCAATCAGGCACGCACTGCTTTCCCCGCGCGCACCCCAGTCCCGAGGCACACCATGAAAGAGAACCCGATCCGTTCGCTGCCCGGCATTCCGGTGCTGCTGGTCCTGCTGGCGCTCATCGCCACCGCCGTCTGGATGTTCCTGCAGGGCAGCGTGCTGCCGATCCTGGCGATCGTCGTGGCGCTGGGCAGTGCGTTCCTGATGCTTGGCGCCTACATGGTCGAACCCAACCAGGCGGCCGTGCTCAGCCTGTTCGGCAAGTACGTGGGCACAGCCAAGGAAAACGGGCTGCGCTGGAACAACCCATTCTTCAGCAAGAGGAAAGTCTCGCTGCGGGTGCGCAACTTCGAGAGCGGCAAGCTCAAGGTCAACGAGCTGGACGGCTCGCCGATCGAGATCGCTGCGGTGATCGTCTGGCGCGTGGTCGATTCGGCCGAAGCGGTGTTCAACGTCGACGACTACGAGAGCTTCGTGCACATCCAGTCCGAGGCGGCGCTGCGCGCAATGGCGACCAGCTATCCCTACGACCAGCACGAGGAGGGCGACATCTCCCTGCGCAGCCATCCGGTCGAGATTTCCGACCGGCTCAAGGAACAGCTGGACGAGCGCCTGACCGCCGCCGGCGTCGACGTGGTGGACGCCCGCATCAGCCACCTCGCCTACGCCCCCGAGATCGCCCAGGCGATGCTGCAGCGGCAGCAGGCCAACGCGGTGATCGCCGCACGCACCCGCATCGTCGCCGGCGCGGTCGGCATGGTGGAGATGGCGCTGGCGGAACTGGAGAAGAACGGCACGGTGAAGCTGGACGAGGAGCGGCGCGCGGCGATGGTCAGCAACCTGCTGGTCGTGCTGTGCGGCGACCGCAGCACCCAGCCGATCGTCAACGCCGGCTCGCTGTACTGAGCGCCATGCACGCCCTGGGATCACTGCTGATCGCCCTGACCGCGCTGCCCGCGCTGGGCATCGCCGCGTGGCAGGCCCGCCCCGCCGCGTCCGATCCCAAGGCGCGTGGCCTGGCCCTGCGCTGGGCCGGGATCGCCCTGGCCATGTTCGGCGGCGCGGTGGGCATGTACTTCGCCGGTGCCGACCGCGGGCTGGCGACCACGATCGCGATCCTCATGGTGGTCGCGGTCAACGTGCTGCTGCTCTCGATGATCCTGCACATGCGCGGACGGGCGCGGCGCTGATGGCCGAACGCAAGGCCTATCCGCTGCGGATCGGTGCCGACGTGCTGTCGGCGGCGCAGCAGTGGGCCGACGACGAGCTGCGCAGCCTCAACGCGCAGATCGAATACGTGCTGCGCGACGCGCTGCGCAAGGCCGGGCGGCTGCCGCAGGCGGACGCACCCAACGAAAAGGACGTGCCATGAGCAAGCGTTGGCAGTACAGGATCCATGAGATCAAGCCGAAGTTCCTCGGCCTCAAGTCCGTCGACATCGAGGAGGAGCTGTCCCGGCTCGGCCAGCAGGGATGGGAGCTGGTTTCGGTCGTCCAGGCCGGGATGGTCGTGCGGTGCTACCTGAAGAAGGAGCAATGACCAGGTGCGACGCAGGCCGCGAGAGGCCGTGGCGTGAACTGGCGCCACACCGGGCGCGTCGATAAGCTGCGCCCATGCGCGTCCTTCCCCGCACCCTGCTCAACACGCCGGAGATCGAGCTGTGGCCAGCCTGGCTGCTGCGCGCGCGCAGCAATGGCGATGCGCGGATCGTCTCGCGCGCCACGCGGGTGCTGCGACGCAAGCGCGACGGCTGCTACCTGGCAGCGGTGCTGCCCGAAGGCCTGATGCCGCTGGTGCCGCGCCTCGTGCGCGAGCCGGGCGTGGACGATGCGCTCGACCTGCTCGACGGCGAACCCGCACGCGACAGCGTGAGTGAAACCGGAACATTGCCGCTGCATCGCCTGGCCGAACGACTCGATGCGCTGGGCCTTGAGGCCGACGACTACGCCGCCCGCAGCGCCCTGGCGCTCGTACCCGAGCCCGACGTGCTGGCGCTGGCCGGCTTCGACCGCTACCGCCGCCCGCTATGGCTGCTGCCCGAGGCGGCGCGCGCCTGGCAGCGCATGCGCGAGGCGGCCGCACGGGACGGCGTGGCGCTTGATGCCATCTCCGGCTACCGCAGCCACGATTACCAGTTGGGCATTTTCGAGCGCAAGCGCGCACGCGGACTCGCGCTGGCGCAGATCCTCACGGTCAACGCAGCGCCGGGCTTCAGCGAACACCATTCGGGCGAAGCGCTGGATATCGGCGCGCCGGGAGACCCCCCCGCGGAGGAATCGTTCGAACAGACCGCCGCATTCGCCTGGCTGCAGCAGCACGCCGACGATTTCGGCTTCTCGATGAGTTATCCGCGCGACAACGCACACGGGATCGTGTACGAGCCCTGGCACTGGCGGTACGCGGGCGTCCCGACGGCGCGATAAACCGCACTCGCCGCGCCGCGCACTTCCTGCGGCGCACGACGCAAGCGCGCACTATCCCTGCGAACGATCCGTCGCCGCCTTCGCCGCGCTGGCGAGGTCGGCGATCCGCCACAGGTACAGACCCGCGTACGTGCGGTACGGCCCCCACTTCTCGCCACGCACCGCCAGCTCCTTCGGCGTCGGCATCGCGTCGAGGCGGTCCACGCGCTGCGCGCCCTTGCGGATGCCGAGGTCGTCGACCGGCAGCACGTCCGGCCGGCCAAGCCGGAACATCAGCATCATCTCCACCGTCCAGCGGCCGATGCCGCGCACCGGCACCAGCGTCGCGACGATGTCGTCGTGATGCATGGTGGACATCTGCCGCAGCGTCGGGATCTCGCTACACGCCTCGCGCGCCGCCAGGTCGCGCAGCGCCAGCGCCTTGTTCCCGGACACGCCGCAGGCACGCAACGCGGCATCGTCGACCCGCCCCAGCGTGTCGGCATGCAGCCGCCTGCTGCCGATCGCCGTCTCCACGCGCCCGACGATGGTCGAGGCGGCCTTGCCGCTGAGCTGCTGGAACAGGATCGCGCGCGCCAGCGCATCGACCGGATCGAAGCGGGCACGCCAGCGGGGCTCCGGTTCGATCACGCCGATGCGCTTCATCCACGCGCCCAGCCGACGGTCGCGCCGCTGCAGGTGGTCCCAGGCGGCCGCCGTATCGAAACCGCGGGCGTATCGCGGCACGGCGCTCAGTCCCGCAGCGCGCTGGCCGCGTACAGCAGCCAGCCCAGGATCAGGACCATGCCGCCAAATGGCGCCGGCGCCGACGATGCGTCCCACAGCGACTTCGCCACCAGCGCACCGGCGAACACCAGCGTACCCAGCAGCAGCATCGCCAGCGCCGCCAGCGACAGCCGCGACGCCACTCCGCGCGCCAGCGCAGCAAGCGCGATGCCATGGCCGAATGCGAACAGCGCGGCCGTCTGCAGGTTGCCGCGCGCGCCCTCGCTGGCGCCATGCGACGCGTAGGCCGCCAGCGCCACGCCCAGTCCCGCCAGCACGGCGCCGCTCGCGCGCAGCCAGCGGGTCGACGGAAAGGCGACAGTCGGGCTCATGGATTCGGGGGACACAAACGCAGCGCGCCGCATCCGGGGATGCGGCGCGCGACGGACAGGGGCATGGAAGCGCCTTGCCTTACTGCTTGAGCCTCCAGAACACCTCGAACTGGCCGTTCTCGGTGAACGCCTCATCGATACCGTTCTTGTAGTACTCGAACGGACGATCGGTGACTTCGTGGCCGTGGGTCATCGCCCAGGCGCGCACCGCATTGCGCACGTTCTCCAGCTCGGCCATGTAGCCGGTGTACTCGCCACGGGCAACCTTGCCCGCCTCGACGCGGATGTATTCGACCGGCGCACCCTCGGGGATCTTGATCTCGAGCTTGCCCTCGTCCACCGCCGGCGCCTGCGCAACCGGCTGCGTCACGGCTTCGCCAGCTTCGCCTGCTTCGCCTTCACCTGCCGCGTCTTCCGCGCCGGATGATGCGCCCGCACCCTTGCGGCGCACCGCCTGCACCACGTCGAAGGTGTAGTTCTCGCGGCCCAGCTCGGTGGACACGATGCGCAGCGGACCGACCGGCTCGAGGTCATTCGCATCCATCGTGCGCTTGATCCACTCGCTGTTGGCCTTCATCGACTGCTTGATCTTCTCGTTGTTGCGCTCGACGGCGCCCGCGAACACCGACAGCAGGTTCTCGGCCGGGCGATCGACGACGCCCAGGTTGGTCAGGCTCACGCCCTCGGCGCGATAATCGACGTTGGGTACGCCCGCCAGCATGCTGGTGAGCTTGCCCAGGCCCATCTTCATGTCCTCGCCGACGTGGCCACGCACGTACATGCCGGCATAGCGGCCCAGCAGGTTCCAGCCGTAATCGACGTCGTAGCGCTGGGTGACCTCGATGTTGCGGCCGCCGCGACCGGTCGGCTTGAGCGTGAATTCCATGCGCTTGTTGTCGCCGCGGTCGGGATTCTCGAGCCGGTAGAGCACGCGGCTGTCAGGATCGCTCTCGACGATCTCCCAGCTGCCCTCGCCCAGCGCGCGCGCTTCGGAGGTGTAGTCGATGCGTGCACCGACGCCCGACTGCGGGCCGGACAGTTCCAGCTTCGCGGCTGGATCGCGCATGGACAGCGCGTTCCAGTCCTTGAAGCGGCTGAAGCTGTTGAGGGTGTCGAACACAATGGCCGGGCGCCGGTTGGTCTCGATCTTTTCGGTGATCGTGCGGCTCGACGGCAGGAACAGAGCGACGATCACGAACAGCGCGGCAACGATCGCCGTGGAAATCAGGATCTCGATCAAACGGGTCATTCAGGGTTCTCCGGGACCATTTCCTGCCGTAGCAGGGGCAAGTCGCCAATCCTATCAAGAACCGCCCGCGCCGGGCGAGCAATGCAGTCCTGAACCGGTCTTCCCGGAGGGGCGCCACGGTTGCCGGCGCAACTGCTGGCCCGGATACAAACGCGGGCCGTGCGACCACCCGCCCGCACGGGATCACGCAGTTTCAAGGCGCTTCATCGGCTCGCGGGGCGGCCACCGGAGCGAGCGGTCTCGTCGCTGACGATCGCGGCTGAAGCCGCTCCTACAGGTATCCGCCCCACGCAGGAGCGGCTTCAGCCGCGACCNCTACCCCCCCCCCCCCCCCCCCCCCCCCCCCCCCCCCCCCCCCCCCCCCCCCCCCCCCCCCCCCCGCGACCGGGCACCAGACCTTTGCGCAGTCGCGGCAGCACCCGTGCTGCCCGCGAACGCCCGCCGCGCTGCGGTGGGCCGGCCATCCTGTCGATCAGACCAGCTGCAGCTCGAAGGCCTTCAGCACAGCCCGGGTGCGGTCGCGCACGCCGAGCTTGGACAGGATGTTGGACACGTGGTTCTTGATCGTGCCCTCGGCCACGCCCAGCGAATTGGCGATCTCCTTGTTGGAGAAGCCACCTGCCATCAGCCGCAGGATCTCGGTTTCGCGCTCCGTCA
Organism: Luteimonas sp. A482; assembly: GCF_054072655.1. NCBI lineage: Bacteria > Pseudomonadati > Pseudomonadota > Gammaproteobacteria > Lysobacterales > Lysobacteraceae > Luteimonas > Luteimonas sp. A482. The sequence goes on along the minus strand of NZ_JBSVRO010000001.1, from coordinate 995,850 downwards.
ACGGGTCGGGCCGGTCGAGGCTCACGAAATCGTTGCGCATGTGCTCCAGGCCCGAGAGCAGGCGCTGGGTCACCGCCGGCTGCACCAGCGAACCGCCGCCGGCGACGGCCCGGATGGCGCCCACCAGTTGCTCCAGCGACACGTCCTTGAGCAGGTAGCCCTTGGCCCCGGCCTTGATGCCGGCCAGCACCAGTTGGTCGTCGTCGAAGGTGGTCAGGATGATCGTCGGCGGCAGCTGGCCGGCGCGCGAGAGCGCCTGCAGCGCCTCCAGGCCCGACATCACCGGCATGCGCATGTCCATCAGCACCACGTCGGGCTTGATCCCGGGGATCAGCTCGACCGCGTGCTTGCCGTCGAAGGCCTCGGCGATGACCTCGATGCCGCCGTCGAGCGCCAACAGCGAGCGGATGCCCTGCCTCACCAGGGTCTGGTCGTCGACCAGGCAGACACGGATCATGGAACCTCCAGGGGTCGGGGCGGATGGGACGGGGCGGGAGCCGGCGCGATCGCGGCCGGAGGGATCGGATCAATGACCACCACGCCGCCGTCCATCGGCAGGCGCAAGCGTACGCTGAAGCCGCTGCCGGGCGAGGTTTCCACCTGCAGCGTGCCGCCGTGCGCGGCCAGCCGCTCACGCATGCCGAGCATGCCGTTGCCGGCGGTCGCACCCTCAGCCCCGCGCCCGTCGTCGCGGGCATCCAGGACCACCGCATCCCCGTCAAGCCGGTAGCGCAGGCGCAGCAGGCTGGCCTCGGCATGGCGCACGGCGTTGGTGACGATCTCCTGGGTACAGCGCAGCAGCACGTGGGCCCGTTCGGGATCGTCGACCAGGAAGGTCCGTGGCATGTCCATGTCGATGCGCAGGCCCGGCACGTTGTCGGCCAGGGGCAGCAGGGTCGCGCGCATGTCGATGGCGTCGTCGTCGCGCAGCCGGCTCACCGCCTCGCGCACGTCGCTCAGCAGCAGCTTGGCCAGGGTGTGGGCCTGGCTGACGTGCACCTGGGCCTGGCCTTCCACGAGATGGTTGGCGACCTCGAGGTTGAGGCTCAGCGCGGTCAGGTGGTGGCCGAGCAGGTCGTGCAGCTCGCGGGAGATGCGGGTGCGCTCGTTGACGCGGACACTTTCGGCAAGCAGCGCGCGGGTGGCGCGCAGCTCGGCGTTCAGCCGGCGTTGCTCGTCGCGGGCCAGGACCTGCTGGCGGGCGACATAACCGGTCGCGAACACGAAGCAGTTGAAGCCGACGTACAGCATCGACTGCATCACCGCTTCGAGCAGCGAGAAACCGATCGCCCGCACGTAGACCGGCACCACCAGCAGCACGCTGATCACCAGCGCGGCGATGCTCACCGGCAGCGGCAGCAGCCAGGGCAGCACGCAGGCGGCGACCATCAGCAGCAGCACGCCCAGGCCGGTGTTGCTGTAGTAGCTCAGCGCCACCGCGCTGCCGATCATCAGCACCAGCAGCAGGTAGTCCGGCACGCTCACGCGGCGCGAATCGAGCGCGCGGGTCAGCCACGCGAAGCTGAACCCGAACAGACCCCAGGCGAACCATGCGTTCCAGCCGGCGCCGACACTCGACAGCGGATCGGCATCGTCCACCGGCCCCGAAATCACCCACAGCGGCAGAACCATCACCGCCCATGTGAACAGGCCGGCATAGCGCAGGAGGCGGGCATGGTCGAGGTGCGACAGCATGGCGCCATGGTAGGCGCAATCCGGGCCGCCGCGATCCCTCGGAAGTCATGCTGCGAAGCGGCATGCGCCCCCCCCCGCGGGCGGCGCCCATGCGATAATCCGCGGTGGCCGTCGCACGGCGCGCGCGCCGTTTGCCGAGCTGCGGCCGGGCAGCACCCGCAGTCTTCTGGAGTCAGGAATGTCGATCGTCATCCGCGACGTGCGCGAGCACGAGCTGGATTCCATCCTCGCCCTCAACAATGCCGCTGGCCCGACGATCCTGGCGCTGGACGCGGCCCGCATCCGCAGGTTTTTCGACACCGCCGAATACTTCCGCGTCGCCGAGCGTGATGGCGCCCTGGCCGGGTTCCTCGTCGGCCTGGGTTCGGACGCCGAGCACGACAGCAGCAACTTCCACTGGTTCCGCACCCACTGCGACCGGTTCTTCTACATCGACCGCATCGTCGTGGCCAGCCGCCGCCGCGGCGGCGGCGTGGGCCGCGCCTTCTACGCCGACGCGCAGAGCTATGCCGAATTGCGCTACCCGCTGCTGACCTGCGAGGTGTTCCTGGAGCACGACGCCGACCCGGTGCGCCTGTTCCACGGCAGCTTCGGTTTCCAGGAGATCGGCCAGCACGTGATGCCCGAGAGCGGCATCCGCGCCTCGATGATGGCCAAGGACATGTGCAGTTACGAATGGGTGCGCGATACCTACCGCGAGGCCTTGCCGGCCGAGCCGTGGCTGCTGCGCCCGCGCGCGGCCATGGCCGAGCCGTCCGCCGCATGAGCGCGGGCATGGATTACGAACAGGCCGGCGAGCTGAAGATCGGCCAGGTCGGCATCGCCAACCTGCGGGTGCGCACGCTCGACATCGGGCGCCTGGCCGAGGAGATGCGCAGCCGCGTGGCCCGCGCGCCGAAGCTGTTCGCCCGCGCCGCGGTCATCCTCGACTTTGGCGGCCTCGCCGCGTCCCCCGATGCCGCCACTGCCCGCGCCCTGGTCGAGGCCCTGCGCGAGGCCGGCGTGCTGCCGGTGGCGCTGGCCTGGGGCAGCAGCGACAACGAGGCACTGGCGGTCCAGATCGGGCTGCCGGTGCTGGCGCGCTTCCGCGCCCAGTACGAGTCCGTCGCAGGGGAGACTGAGACAGCGGCGCCCGCGCCCGCGTCGACCCCGCCAGCGTCCGCCCAGCGCGCGCCGGCAGCGGCGCCCCCGCCCGCCGACCGCGCCGCCCCGGGCCTGGTCCAGACCGCGCCGGTCCGCTCCGGCCAGCAGCTCTACGCCGAGAACCGCGACCTGACCGTGCTCTCCCAGGTCGGCGCCGGCGCCGAGGTCATCGCCGACGGTTCCATCCACATCTACGGCCCGCTGCGCGGGCGTGCGCTGGCCGGGGCCCAGGGCAACGCGAAGGCGCGCATCTTCTGCCGCGCCTTCCACGCCGAGCTGGTCGCCGTGGCCGGCCACTACAAAGTGCTGGAAGATATCCCGAAGGATCTGCACGGCAAGGCGGTGCAGGTCTGGCTCGACAACGACGAACTCAAGATCGCCGCACTCGATTGACGGCGACACACACAGGAGACGTGTTTTGGCAGAAATCATCGTGGTCACCTCGGGCAAGGGAGGCGTTGGCAAGACCACCAGCAGCGCCAGCCTGGCCAACGGCCTTGCGCGGCGCGGCAAGAAGGTCGCGGTCATCGACTTCGACGTGGGCCTGCGCAACCTCGACCTGATCATGGGCTGCGAGCGCCGGGTGGTGTACGACTTCGTCAACGTCGTCCAGGGCGAGGCCTCGCTGCGCCAGGCGCTGATCAAGGACAAGCGCTTCGACAACCTGTTCGTGCTGGCCGCCTCGCAGACGCGCGACAAGGACGCGCTGACGATCGAAGGCGTGGAGAAGGTGCTCAAGGACCTGTCCGAGGACGGCTTCGACTACATCCTGTGCGATTCGCCGGCGGGCATCGAGAAGGGCGCGCACCTGGCGATGTATTTCGCCGATCGCGCGATCGTGGTGGTCAACCCCGAGGTTTCCTCGGTGCGCGACTCCGACCGCATCCTGGGCCTGCTGTCGTCCAAGACCCGAAAGGCCGAAACCGGCGAGCGCGTGCAGGAATACCTGTTGCTGACCCGCTACAACCCGCAGCGCGTGGAAAAGGGCGAGATGCTCTCGATCGCCGACGTGGAGGAGGTGCTGGGCATCAAGACGCTGGGCGTGATCCCCGAATCCAACGACGTGCTCGACGCCTCCAACAAGGGCGAGCCGGTGATCCTGGCCAGCGAATCCATGGCCGGCCAGGCCTATGACGACGCCGTTGCACGGCTGCTCGGCGAAGACCGGCCGATGCGCTTCACCCAGGCGGAGAAGAAGGGCTTCTTCAGCAAGCTCTTCGGGAGCTGAGTGATGGGACTGTTTGATTTCCTCAAGCCCAAGCAGAACACCGCGGCGATCGCCAAGGACCGCCTGCGCATCATCGTCGCGCAGGAGCGCACCAGCCGCGGCGCGCCCGACTACCTGCCGCTGCTGCAGCGCGAGCTGCTGGAGGTGATCCGCAAGTACGTCAGCGTGGACGTGGACGCGGTCAAGGTCGACCTGGTCAAGGATGGCGAGCACGACGTGCTGGATATCTCGGTCGCACTGCCTGACGGCCGTTCCGCGACTGCCTGATCGCAAGGCGTTCGCCAAGAAAGGGCGTCTCCTCATTGGACGCAAGTCCGACGCGGCGGGCTAACTGTCCACCTGGACTTCGGATAGACGCCGCGTCCTGTCGGCTGGGCATCACTTTGCGCTCGGTCAGGGCATCGTGCCCTGACTCGCGCGCAAAACATCCATGTTTTGCTTGTCGCGATCCCCGGCCGCCAGGACACGGCTCACTGCTGCTGGTGCCGCAACGCTTTGGTGCCCACGGATGTTGAAGCACGGGACGGCTCCAAACCGAAGACCTGCACCCAATCGGCGCCGACGTAACGGACGACTGTCGACATGACCGCCCAAGCCACGCCAGCACCAGACAAGATCTTGCTGCTGCGCCACATCGCCTTCGCCGACGCCGCAGCGCTGATCCAACGCTACGGCCTGCAGTTGCACCATGTCGACGATGGCGCGCCGATCCCCGGCAGCTATTGGGGTGAGCCGGAAGCAGGCATTGTCGGCAGCAATGTGTACGTCCGCGGCGACACGCCGGTGCACTCGATGCTGCACGAAGCCTGCCACCTGATCGTGCTGCCCGAAGAGCGCCGCCAGGCCGTGCACACCGACGCGACCGATTCTGTGGCCGAGGAGGACGCGGTCTGCCTGCTGCAGGCCCTGCTCGGCGACGCCCTGCCCGGCGTCGGCCGCGACCGCGTGTTCGCCGACATGGACGCCTGGGGTTACACCTTCCGCCTCGGCAGCGCGCGCGCCTACTTCCAGCACGATGCCGGCGCGGCCTGGGACTGGCTGCACGCGCGCGGGCTGGTCGATGCGCAGCGCAGGCTGCTGGCGGCCTGAGTCCGGACTTCCCGCACTTGCCCGGCGGCGGCCGCCGATCTAGCCTGCCGGCACCGCATTGCGCGCACTGCCCGGATCCCATCGTGAATCATCGCCACGCCCTGCTCGTCCTCGCCATCGGCGCAAGCCTTGCCCTGTCTGCCTGCAAACGCGAACCCACGCCCGCAACCGACGGCAGCGCGGGCGCGCCGACCGGCACGGTGCACGCCGACGAGACCGCCGACGCCTTTGTCGCGCGCGTCAACGCCGAGCTCAAGGCGATGTATCCGGAGATGACCGCCGCGCAGTGGCTGTCGAGCACCTACATCATCGAGGACAGCCAGCTGCTGGCGGCCAAGTCCAGCGAGAAGTTCCTGACCGCGCTCAATGCGTGGATCGAGCAATCCAAGAAGTTCGAAGGCCAGCAGATGTCGCCCGAGACCGCGCGCGCGATCACCCTGCTCAAGCTCGGCACCGCGATGCCGGCACCCAAAGACCCGGTCAGGCTGGCCGAACTGACCCGTATCGCCACGAAGATGGAAGGCATGTACGGCTCGGGTTCGTACTGCAAGGCCGAGGGCGACAGCCAGAAGTGCCGCCAGCTGGGCGAGCTGGAGGACGTGCTGGCCAAGAGCCGCGACTACAACGCCCAGCTCGACGCCTGGCAGGGTTGGCACACCATCGCCCAGCCGATGCGCGGCGACTACACGCGCTTCGTCGAGCTGGTGAACGAAGGCTCGCGCGAACTCGGCTACGCCGATGCCGGCGAGATGTGGCGCGCGGGCTACGACATGTCGCCGGTCGAACTGTCGGCCGAAACCGATCGCCTCTGGGGCCAGGTCAAGCCGCTGTACGAACAGCTGCACTGCTACGCGCGCAGCCGCCTGGACGCACAGTATCCGGGCCAGGGATCGGTCGACGGCCTGCTGCCGGCACACCTGATGGGCAACATGTGGCAGCAGGACTGGGGCAACCTGTGGGACGTGCTGGCACCGTACAGCGCCCAGCAGGCCGGCAGCCTCGACGTCAACGGCGCGCTGCAACGCCAGTACCAGGCCATGCTCAACGAGCGCCTCTCGCGCGAGAACGCGCTGATCGACACCGACAGCCGGGTCGAGGTGGTGCGCAAGGCGCAGCTCGAGCATGCGCGCCAGATGACCCGCCAGGCCGAGGAGTTCTACGTCTCGCTGGGCATGCCTGCGCTGCCGGAGAGTTACTGGCAGAAGACCCAGTTCATCAAGCCGCGCGACCGCGACGTGGTCTGCCATGCCAGCGCCTGGGACATGAACATGGGCGGCGATGACGGCAAGTCGCCCGACGTGCGCACCAAGATGTGCATCAAGCCCGGCGAAGAGGACTTCTTCACCATCTACCACGAGCTGGGCCACGTGTATTACTACCTGGCCTACAACAAGCTGCCGCCGCTGTTCCAGGGCGGTGCGCACGACGGTTTCCACGAGGCGATCGGCGACACCATCGAGCTGGCGATGACGCCGACTTACCTCAAGTCGATCGGCCTGGTCGGCGAGCAGCAGCCCAGCCATGAGGCCTTGATCAACGCGCAGATGCGCATGGCGCTGGCGAAGGTCGCGTTCATGCCGTTCGGGCTGATGATCGACCGCTGGCGCTGGGGCGTGTTCGACGGCTCGATCACGCCGGAGAACTACAACAGCGCCTGGTGGGATCTCAAGGCGAAGTACCAGGGCGTGGCGCCGGTGACGCCGCGCGGCGAGGAGTTCTTCGACGCCGGCGCGAAGTACCACGTGCCGGGCAATACGCCGTACACGCGCTACTTCCTCTCGCACGTGCTGCAGTTCCAGTTCTACAAGGCGCTGTGCGACGCGGCCGGCCACCAGGGTCCGCTGTACGAATGCACCTTTGCCGGCAACAAGGCCAGCGGCGCCAAGTTCTGGGCGATGCTCTCGCACGGCAACAGCCAGCCCTGGCAGCAGACGATGAAGGAACTCACCGGCGGCGAGCAGATGGATGCATCCGCCGTGCTGGAGTACTTCGCGCCGCTGCAGGAGTGGCTCAAGCAGCAGAACGAGGGCCGGACCTGCGGCTGGCAGGCGCCAGCGGCGGCGGCCAATGCCGAACCGGCGGCGGCCGCTCCCCCCGGCGACGGCTGAGGCCCGTCGTGCGGCCCAGCGCGGGGCTGCACGTTCCCGCCCCGCTCGCCTATGATGCGCGCCGAACAGGGGATGACAGGATGCCAGCCATGCGCAGGACGGTGCTTTCGTTGTGCTTGACCGCGGTCGTCGCAACGGCCGCGGCCGCGGATGCGCCGCGGGTGCACAGCGAGGCCAGCCGTACACCCGCGACGAAGTCGGCCACCGGCTGGCGCGCCGCGGATACACCGGTGGCGCAGTTGCGCTACAGCGAGATGTCCGCGCAGCGGATCCACCGGCTGCAGCAGGACAACGCCTCGCGCAGCGGCAAGCCGATCCAGATCGGCATCGCCCGCGAGGCCGCCGTCGAAACTTCGGCGCGAGCGCTCCCTGCACTGCAGTGGACCCGGCTGGCCGACGGCAGTTCGGTGGCGCGCATCGAGTTCGTCTCACCGCTGGCTTACGGCGTGCGTGCCGGGCTGCGGATCGACGGCCTGGACCCACGCGCTGAACTGCGGTTCGCGGGATCGGCCCAACCGGGCCACATCGTCGCCATCGTCCGCGGCCAACAGGCCGCCGGGCTTGCCGGTGACGACGGGCTGTACTGGACGCCCACGACCGAAGGCGAGCGCCAGATCCTGGAGATCTGGCTGCCGACGGGAACCTCGCCCAACGGCGTCCAGATCGATGCACCCCGCCTGAGCCACCTGATGGCCAATGCGGTCGACGAGTTTCGCATCCTCAAGAACATCGGCGGGTCGGGCAGCTGCAACGTCAACGCCGTGTGCCGCGTCGGCGAGTTGGGCCAGGGCTATGCGCTAACCAAAGACGCGGTGGCACGCATGGTTTTCGTCAGTGACGGCGTCAGCTACCTGTGCACGGGCACCTTGCTCAACGATACCGACAGCGCGACGCAGGTGCCCTGGTTCCACACCGCCGACCACTGCATCGATTCGGCGCAGCTTGCGGCGACGCTCAACACCTACTGGAAGTACGAATCCATCGCGTGCGACACCAACTCGGTGGGCGGGTACGTGCAGCTCAGCGGCGGCGCCGACTACCAGTACTCGAGCTCTGTCACCGACGGTGCCCTGCTGCGCCTGCGCGACGCTGCGCCAGCCGGTGCAGTGTTCGCCGGCTGGGATGCGAATGCGCTGCCCTCCGGCATCAGTGTCCTGGCCATCCACCATCCCGCCGGCGATCTGAAAAAGGTGTCATCTGGCCACCACGCGACGTCCAGGAGCACAGGGGCGCGCAATGCTGCGAGCTGGCTGAATGGAACTACCGAGCAAGGCAGCAGTGGCTCAGGCCTGTTCACTCTTGACGGCGGCAACTACTACCTGCGCGGCGGGCTGCAAGGCGGCTACGCCTCCTGCGCAAACTCGAACACAACGCACACCGACAACATCGACTGGTATTCGCGTTTCGACGTGGACTTTCCCGCCATCCGCCAGTACCTCGCCCCCGAGCAGCCCACCGCGCCGCGCCGGCGCAACGGCTCGCAGCCGCTACGGCCGCGCTGACCGGCTGGAAGCGCCACTGCCGCCTCATCGCGAAAGCATCGCGGCTGAAGCCGCTCCTACAGCTGTTCGGTCGGTTCCAGCGCGCCCGGCGCCTGCGGGCAGTCCGGCGGCGTGCTGCCGCGGCGGATCTCCCAGCGCCAGAACGCCCAGCCCGACAGCATGAAGGCTGCGGCCAATGCGGCCAGATGCAGTGGATCGTGGCTCACCAGCGGCGAGATCACGCCAGCGATCAGCGCGTTGAGCACCAGCCCGGCGAAGGCCTGCAGCGACGAGGCCGAGCCGCGCTGGCGCGGATACATGTCGAGGATGGCGAGCGTCACGATCGGGAACACCAGCGCGATGCCGAAGGCATTGAGCACCATCGGCAGCACCGCCCAGGGCACGCTCGGCTGCGGCACGGCCGCGCTGTAGGCGAGGTTGACCAGGACCGCCACGCTGCTGAGCGCAAAGCCGATGTTGGCCAGGCGTGTCCCGCTGATGCGCCCCGCCGCGCGCCCCGACACGAAGGCCCCCAGCATCATGCCGCTGATCATCGGGATGAAGAACCAGCCGAACTGGCGCTCGTCCAGGTGCAGCAGGTCGAGCACGAAGGCCGGGGCGGAAGCGATGTACAGGAACAACGCGGCGAAGTTGAGCGCGCCGGCCAGCGCCAGGCGCACGAAACGCGGGTTGGTCGCGATCCAGGCGAAGTCGCGCAGCAGCCGGCGCGGCGACGGCGCCAACCGGGCCTGCGGCGGCAGTGTCTCGGGCAGCCAGCGCCAGGTCGCCAACAGCAGCAGCACCGAGAACCCGACCAGGAACCAGAAGATCAGCGGCCAGCGGCCCCAGCCCAGCAGCCAGCCGCCCACCACCGGCGCGATCGCCGGCGCCACGCCGAAGATCATCGACACCTGGCTCATCAGCCGCTGCGCGTCGTCGCCATGCAGCACGTCGCGGATCACGGCGCGGCCGACGATCAGTCCCACGCCCGCCGACAGGCCCTGCAGCGCGCGGAAGGCCAGCAGGGTGCCGAGGTCGGTGGACAGCGCGCAACCGACCGAGGCGGCGATGAAGACCACCAGCCCGGCCAGGATCACGCGGCGCCGGCCCAGCATGTCCGACAACGGCCCATGCACCAGGCTCATCAGCGCGTAGGCGATCAGGTAGACGCTGATGGTCTGCTGCATCGCCAGCTTGTCGGCGCCCAGGTCCGCGCCTATCACCGGGAACGCCGGGAAGATGGTGTCGATCGAGAACGGCCCGAACATTGCCAGGCCCGCCAGCAGCAGCGCCAGGCGGCGGAGGCCGGGCGGACGATGGCTCATCGCGGCGTGCGCCTCACGGTCGGGGGCGCCTGCTGCTCCGGCGCGACACCGGCTTCCTCGCGGTCCCCACGCGAGCGCCAGCCCAGCAGGCGGATCGCCGAGACCGAATCGATCGGCAGCACTTCCGCGCGCCGCTCGCCAGGATTCCACACGAACACGAAGGCACTGCTGGTGCCGAGCATGCGCCAGTCTCCCGGCAGTTCCCGCGCCTGGTTGGTCAGCCGCACCGACACGGCGTGGCCGCCACCCTCGTACGTCCGCTGGCCCCGGCTGTCGCCGAGTGCGTACAGGCAAAAGGCCATCGCCAGCAGCGCGGCCAGGGTCGTCATGGTTTCCGGATGCAGCCCCATGTAAGCCCACCAGTCGCTGCGGCGCGGCAGCAGCACGCGGCCCCACCAGCGGCGTTCGATCCGCGACACGCGCTCGGGATGGCGCTGGCGCCAGCGTTCGGGCAGCAACGCCAACCAGGACGCCAGCAGCGTCCACAACAGGAGCCACAGGTACTCGGGCCGGCGCAGGCCGGCCACGAAGTAGTCGCTGCTCTGCATGAACTCCAGGATCGGGATGTCGAAACGGCGGTAGAACCAGTAGCTGTCCCACAGTCCGTAGACCGAGATGAACAGGTAGCTGCAGCTGATCAGCAGGACGGGTTCGCGACGGAACACGCTCCAGATCCTGCGGACCAGGGACACGTCGCCGTCGGCATCTGGCCCGGGGCCCTTGGTGGAGTGCTGCGCCTGGGTCGGAATCATGCGGGGGAATATCCGGGAAAGGCGTTCAGATTAACAACTCCGTGCCCGCGAAGACGCCCATGGTCCGCGATCGGGCAGCAGCCAGGCGCTATAATCGCGAGGCAATGGTGGGAGAAGCACAGGGCGCGTTGCCCGTGCTGCCGAAGGCGCAAACGCCCGTAATCGCTCAGGCCCGATACCACCGGACGCGGCAAACACTCTGGAGAGACCGACCGGCACGAGCCGGAACCGGCGCCGAAGGGGCACGAAGCACGCGATCCTCGTCCGCGCGCTTCCAAACTCTCAGGCAAAAGGACAGAGGGGCACCACCGCCACGGAACGCCCGTTGTCGTTCCAGCCCACGCTGGAACCCGTCCATGCTCCTGCGTCCGCGCAGGAGCGGCCATGGGTCCCGGCTTCGGCCGGGATGACGATGCAGCGGCATCCGGGCGGCGCCCTTCACTTTTCCGGTGCCTCCGCCATGTCCAAGCCCAGCCTGCGCGAACTCGAACACCACGACGCCTTCGTCGAACGCCACATCGGCCCCAACGACGCCGAGGTCGCGCACATGCTGCGCGAGGTCGGCCACGACTCGCTGGAGTCGATGACCGACGCCATCGTCCCCGCCACCATCAAGCCCACCGGCACGCTCGATCCGGCGTCGAGCCCCGGCCTGGCCCTGCCCGGCTCGCTGACCGAGGTCGAGGCGCTGGCGAAGATCCGCACGATCGCCGAGCGCAACGACGTGTTCCGCAGCTTCATCGGCCAGGGCTATTACGGCACCCACACGCCCAACGTCATCCTGCGCAACGTCCTCGAGAACCCGGCCTGGTACACCGCCTACACACCCTACCAGGCGGAGATCTCGCAGGGCCGCATGGAGGCGCTGATCAACTTCCAGCAGATGTGCTCCGACCTCACCGGCATGGATATCGCCAACGCATCGCTGCTGGACGAAGCCACCGCCGCGGCCGAGGCTATGACGCTTGCCAAGCGTTCGGCGAAATCGAAGTCCAACCTGTTCTACGTCGCCGACAGCGTGCATCCGCAGACCCTGGAAGTGGTGCGCACGCGTGCCGACGGCATGGGTATCGATCTGCAGGTCGGGCCGGCGGCGGACGCGGCCGAGGCCGACTGCTTCGGCGTGCTGCTGCAGTATCCCGACACCTACGGCCACATCGTCGACCATGCCGCTCTGGCCGAGGCCGTGCATGCGCGCGGCGCCCTGGTCACGGTCGCCGCCGACCTGCTCGCGCTCACCTTGATCAAAGCACCGGGTGAATGGGGCGCCGACATCGTGGTCGGCAACACCCAGCGCTTCGGCGTGCCGTTCGGCTTCGGCGGACCGCATGCGGGCTTCATGGCCTGCCGCGACGCGTTCAAGCGCTCGATGCCCGGCCGCCTGATCGGCGTCTCGGTCGACGCTGCCGGCAAGCCCGCCTACCGCCTCACCCTGCAGACGCGCGAGCAGCACATCCGGCGCGAGAAGGCGACCAGCAACATCTGCACCGCGCAGGTGCTGCTGGCGGTGATGGCCGCGATGTACGCCGTCTACCACGGCCCTGACGGGCTGGTGCGTATCGCCCGTCGCGTGCATCGCCAGACCGCGATCCTGGCTGCGGCACTGCGCCAGGTGGGCGTGCAGGTGGGCGGAGATTTTTTCGACACGTTGCACGTCAGCGGCGTCGAGGCCGAGACCGTCCACAACTACGCCAGCCACCAGCGCATCAACCTGCGCAAGATCGACGCGACCAGCGTCGGCATCAGCCTGGACGAGACCGTCACCCGCGCCGACCTCGCCGCGCTGGCGAAGATCTTCGGTGCCGAGCTCAACGGCGGCGCAATCGACGCGCTTGATGCGGACATCGACGACGCCCTGCCGGCCGCGCTACAGCGCGAGTCGAAGTTCCTGCAGCACCCCGTGTTCAACACGCACCACAGCGAGCACGAGATGCTGCGCTACCTGCGTGCGCTCGCCGACAAGGACCTGGCGATGGACCGCACGATGATCCCGCTGGGCTCGTGCACCATGAAGCTCAACGCCACCGCCGAGATGATCCCGATCACCTGGCCGGAATTCGCCGGGATCCATCCGCTCGCGCCATCCTCGCAGACGCGCGGATACCGGGAACTGATCGATTCACTCGAAGCGATGCTGGTGGAGATCACCGGCTACGACGCGATCAGCTTCCAGCCCAACTCCGGTGCCCAGGGCGAGTACGCCGGCCTGCTCGCGATCCGCGCATACCACGCATCGCGCGACGAGGGCCACCGCGATATCTGCCTGATCCCCGAATCCGCGCACGGCACCAACCCGGCCTCGGCGCAGATGTGCGGCATGAAGGTAGTGGTGACGCGCTGCGACGCCAACGGCAACGTCGACGTCGAAGACATCCGCCGCGCCGCGGAGAAGCATTCGGCCAACCTCGCCGCGATCATGATGACCTACCCGTCCACGCACGGCGTGTTCGAGGAAGACGTGGTCGAGATCTGCGAGATCGTCCATCGCCACGGCGGGCAGGTCTATACCGACGGCGCCAACATGAACGCGCTGGTCGGCCTGGCGAAGCCGGGCAAGTGGGGCTCCGATGTGAGCCACCTCAACCTGCACAAGACGTTCTGCATCCCGCACGGCGGCGGCGGCCCGGGCGTGGGCCCGTGCGCGGTCAAGGCGCACCTGGCGCCGTTCCTGCCACGCGGACACAAGGATTCCGAAGGCAGCGTGGGCATGGTGTCCGCCGCCGCGCACGGCAGCGCCTCGATCCTGCCGATCAGCTGGATGTACATCGCGATGATGGGCGCCGGCGGCCTGCGCCGTGCCACCCAGGTCGCGCTGCTCAGCGCCAACTACGTGTCCAGGCGGCTCGCTCCGCACTACCGCACGCTGTACACGGGACGCAACGGGCTGGTGGCGCACGAATGCATCCTCGACCTGCGGCCGCTGGAGAAGGCCACCGGCGTCAGCGCCGAGGACGTGGCCAAGCGGCTGATCGATTTCGGCTTCCACGCGCCGACGCTCAGCTTCCCGGTCGCCGGCACGCTGATGGTCGAGCCGACCGAGAGCGAATCGCTGCATGAACTCGACCGCTTCATCGACGCGATGATCCAGATCCGCGACGAGATCCGCGCGATCGAGGATGGACGCCTGGATCGCGTGGACAACCCGCTGAAAAACGCGCCGCACACCGCCGACGCGGCCGCCGCGAGCGAGTGGACGCACGCCTATCCGCGCGAGCTGGCGGTGTTCCCGCTGGCCAGCCTGCGGCAGCAGAAGTACTGGCCGCCGGTGGCGCGCGTGGACAACGTGCACGGCGACAAGAACGTGTTCTGCGCCTGCATCCCGGTCGACGCGTTCAAGGAAGAAGACGCCGACGCCTGATCAAAGTTTCACCACTGCAACAAGCACACACGCAACCGCCCCGCAAGGGGCGGTTCGCGTTTGCGGCAATGGCGTTGTTTTCACCAAACAGTCGCCGGGCGTGACGCCACGCGGGCTGGCGGCGGTTGTTCAATGGGCCCTCCACAACCTTGTCCACAAGCGTCGTGGATAAGTCTGCGCGGGCACACGACGAGGTTCGGCAATCGTTGCGCAATGCAAGCCCCAATCGCGACGCACTTGACGGATGCAGCCGGGGGTGCAGGCAGCAGGCCGGCCTTCGATGCTTTCCGCGGCGCAAGCAGTCCGCCCGGCACGCCCGACTACTTCGGCGTGCCACCACAGATCGAGTCGAGCAGCTGGCTCAACGGCGCCGGGCGGCCAAGCAGGTAGCCCTGCGCCTGGTCGCAGCCGTTGTTGCGCAGCCATTCGAACTCACCTTCGTGCTCCACGCCTTCGGCGATCGTGCCCAATCCCAGGCCGCCGGCCAGCGCGATCAATGCGCGGCAGATCGAGGCGTTGCGATCGTCTGTGTGCACGTCCTGCACGAAGCTCCGGTCGATCTTCAGATAGTCCAGCGGCAGGTCGCGCAGGTAGGCCATGCTGGAAAAGCCGGTGCCGAAGTCGTCGATCGAAATCGGCACCCCGGCATTGCGCAGCGCCAGCATGCGCGTGCGCGCCGCCTGCGGCTGGCGCAGCACCACGCTCTCGGTCAACTCGACGTGCAGTGCGCCGCGTGGCAGCCGGTACTGCTGCTGCAGTTCGGCCACGGCGTCGGCGATGTTGTCGCCCAGCAGCTGTACCGCCGAGATGTTGACGGCGATGGAGACATCGCGGAGTCCGCGATCGGCCAGGCGCCCGTGACAAAGCGCAGCCTGCTCCAGCACCCAGCGGCCGATCGGCACGATCAGGCCGGAGGTTTCCGCCAGCGGCATGAACACGGCCGGCGGCACCAGCCCGCCGTCCTGGCGCCAGCGCAGCAGCGCTTCCAGCGCTACCAGCCGACCGTCGGACACGCGCCGGATTGGCTGGTAGTGCAGCTCGAACTCGCCGTTGGGCAGCGCGCCGTGCAGGCGACGCGCCAGGGCGATGCGTTGCGCGGCCTGATCGGCCATGGTGCGGTCGTAGGGCAGGACCTGCACCAGCTCCCGTCCCGCCTGCAGCGAGGCCAGGGCGGCGTGGCCGATCACCTGCTCGGCGCCCTCGCCCGTTTCGGGACCTTCGGCAATGCCGATCCAGGCCTCGACCGGATGGGCCCCGCCCTCGATCTGGACCGGCAGCGCGATCGCTTCCTCGACTGCCGCCAGCATCTCCTGCTGGCGACTGGCGTCCAGCGCCACCACGACGAACGATTCGCCGGGCCGGAACCCCACCGCGCCAAATTCGCGCCCCACCACGCTCAGGCGCGCCGCCGTCTCGCGCAACAGCAGCTCACTGGTGGTCGCGCCCAGGGTGGGCGCCACCAGCTCCAGGTCGCGCAGGCGCACGAAGGCCGCCGCATAGCGCGATCCGGGCACGTGCTGCGCATCGATCTGCTCGACCAGCGCCGACAGACGCGTCAGGCCGGTGATGCCGTCGTGGGTGGCGCGCCAGGCAAGGTCGCGCTCATACGAGACGCGGTCACTGACGTCCTCGGCCAGCACCAGCCGCGCCGGCCGCCCCCCGAACTCGATGCCGCTGCTGAAGACGCGCACGTCCAGGCGACTGCCATCGCTGCGGACGTGGGTCCACACGCCGTCCACGTCCTGGTTGGCGCCCCGCCTGTCCATCGACGCTTCGACATGCTTTCGCTCCGATGCCGGACGGATGTCGAAGATGGTCATCGCACGGAACTCTTCCGCGCTGTAGCCGTAGGACGATACCGCAGCGTCGTTGACGGCGAGGAACCGCAGGGTCTGCGCGTCGAACACCCAGAACGGCAGCGGATTACGCTCGAACAATGCGCGGAACTGCGCTTCCGCGCGCTCGATGCGTTCCTGCGCCTTGTGCCTGGCGGTCACGTCGGCGACCGTGCCGGTGATCCGACCCTTTCCCTGGCTGTCGGCGGCGAGGCCTCCGCTGCCCCTGACCCAGCGCTCGCTGCCGTGATCGGTCAGCACGCGGTACTCCGCGCTGAAGGGCGTACCCGTCTCGAGCGTGTGAGCGAACCGCTGCTCCACCCGCTGGCGATCGTCCGGATGGATCCGCTCGAAGAATGCACGGATCGGCAGCACCCCGGCCCTGGGCTCGAACCCGAACATCACAGCAGTGTGCTCGGAGACCTTGATGTGCTCGCCGTCGGATTCGATCCGCCACACGCCGGTGCGCGAGGCGCGCTGCGCCTGGTCCAGCCAGTCCGCCTGCTCCTCCAGTTCGACGAGCAGATCCTCGCGCACGCGCTCGCCGCTGGTGAGCCGGTGCAAGAAATAGCCCAGCCCGAGCCAGTACAGCAGCACGAAGCCGGACGCGATCGACACGTTGCGATACCAGGGCACCAGCGCCTCGCGCAGGCCGATGCCGGCAACGACGACGACGTCATAGCCACTCATCGCACTGAGGCCGGCCAGCCGCGCGACGCCATCGACGTGGCTGACCCGCAGGCCCGACGCCGTGCCCTTGATATCCCGCAGTTCCGGTGACAGCGGGGTCTGGCGGCCAACGAAGCTACCGGTGGCAGCTTCCGGCTGTCGCGCGAGCACCACGCCGTTGCGGTCGAGCACGGTGGCGTTGCCTTCGCGGCCGATGTCGAGGTCGCGGATCATCCGCTCGATCGCGATCGTGTGCAGTCGCGCCAGCAGCCAGCGCCCGTCGCCGAACGGCCAAGCCACGCGCAGCCACCATCCGTCTTCGCCGTTGGCCTGCAGCGTACCGATCACCAGGCGGCCGCTGCGCGCGTTTGCGACCCATTCCGGCAGCCCCGGGTCGCCCTGCTCGCCCACCACCAGGGCGCGCCCCTGCGAATCGACCACCGCGACCGAGTCGAGATCGGCGCGCCGCGCAACCACGCCTGCGATGGCATCGCGCAGCCGCGCGTCCGCCCGGGCCGGGGCCGAGCCGGCGTAGGCGGTGGCATCGGCAGTGATGCCGGCCATCGCACGCTCCAGGCTGCCGAACTCCTGCCGCAGCAGCCGGTCCACGCCGGTTGAGAGCGCCAACGCCTGGCGCTGCGCCGACGCGACGCGGAGCTCACGATCCTGGTACAGCAGCAGCGCCAGTCCCAGCATCATCAGCAGGCCCAGCGCGACCCCTACGGTCAGTACCTTCCTGACCGATCCGGGCAACCGCTTGCGCACGCGTGGACGCATTGGACCGTTCTGCTCCCCTAGATTGTCTGCACCATGCCAACCGCCGCGGCGGCGTGCAAGGACGCGCAGCATTCGCTGTGGTGACGCAACCACGACATCGGCACGGACGCTTCGGCCTGAAGGCCTCGTGGTGGTGGCTGCCGTTGCCCGCGCCGTGGCGGACGGGCTTGACCCGATCCGCCGCCAGGCAGGCGCGGCAGCGACGGGCCCTCAGTCGCGCGCATGTCCCCGTGGCGCGCGCCGCGCCGCGGGCAGCGGGTCGCCGCCCTCGGTGTAGGCGGGAGGCGTATAGAAGTTGAGTGTCCTCAGCAGGCCGCGACCGGTGTTGCGGATCTCGTGGCGCTCGCCGCGTTCGATCACCAGCAGGCTGCCCTCGCGCAGCTTCCGGCGCGAGCCATCGACAATGGCGAGGCCGGTGCCGCTGACCACATAGATCCACTGGTCGGCGCCGCGATGGAAATTGTCCGCGCCACCTTCGCTGTCGCCGGGCGCGATCACCATCTCCGCCGCCTGGACCTTGCGGACGGTGAAGGCGGGGCGGAATCCTTTTCCAAAGCGCAGATGTTTCGATTGCATCGTGACCCCCGAAGCCTGCTTCCACCTTGGTGCCATGTCCGTCAAGGCGCTGCGAACAGGTGCGACAACCGTCCAGACGCCGCGTTCACGCGGTCGGGGCCATCTTGCGCTCACGCCGCATCCGTGCCACCCGGGAGGTTCCAGGAGCCGGCACGCACTCCAGGAGCCATCCATGTCACTGACCATCGCCGTGATCGTCGGCAGCCTGCGCCAGGATTCATTCAACGCGCGGCTGGCCGATGCGCTTGCCAGGCTCGCGCCGGACGACATCGAGTTCCGCCGACTGCGGATCGACGACCTGCCGCTGTACAACCAGGACGACGACGCTTCGCCGCCGGCGCCGGTGATCCGACTGAAGGAAGCGATCCGCGAAGCCGACGGGCTGCTGTTCGTCACGCCCGAGTACAACCGTTCGATCCCCGGCGTGCTCAAGAACGCGCTCGACCACGCCTCGCGCCCCTACGGCGACAGCGCCTTCCCGGACAAGCCGGCGGGCGTCATCGGCGTTTCCATCGGCGCGATCGGCACCGCGGTCGCGCAGCAACACCTGCGCACCATCCTCGCCTACCTCGACATGCCCACGCTCGGACAGCCCGAGGCCTTCCTCAAGGCCGACGACGTGCTGGATGAAAACGGCGACATCGCCGATGGCAGCCGCAAGTTCCTGCAGGACTGGATGGATGCGTACCTGGAGTGGGTACAGCGCCACGCCTGAGGCCACAGAACCGCGTGAGCCTGCGCGCTGGCGTCTCGCGGGCGGAGCATCAGCCCCTGCAGGAGCGGCTTCAGTCGCGAACGCCGGCGCCACGTGTGCCTTCTTTCGCGGCTGAAGCCGCTCCTACAGATGGCAATGCTGTTTTGTGGATGCGTCGTGCGCGGGCGTCATGCGACTGCATCCGGTTTCGCGCGGAACACCACGCTGATGCGCGGTTCGGCCTGGCGCGTCTTCGGGATTCCGTGCTCGTGCGTGGTCTGCATCGCATGGCTCATCGCCAGCAGGCTGCCGGGCATCAGGTCGACGGCGATCTGGTCGGCGTGGTCGCGCACGGAGCGGATCAGCATGCGCCGCGGTGCGCCCAGCGAGAACACGACGACCGGATGCCCCTCGCCCAGCAGGTGCAGCTTGTCGCCGTGCATGGCCACGCTGTCGTTGCCGTCGCGATAGAAGTTCATGCCGATCGAGGTGAATGGCGCCGGCACGTGCTGTTGCACGCAGGCGTGCATCGTTGCCAACGGCAGGTCCACGGGCAGGTCGTTCACCGCGTACGAGGCAAGCAGCCGCGGCACGTCGACCATGCGCTCGTACATGGGGCGACGCAGGTGGCGCCACCCGGCGCGCTCGACAAGCTGGTCGAACCAGCGCTGCGCCGTGTCCGGGTCGACCACGCCGGGCCAGTAGCGCGCGCCGCCCTGCGCATCGTCCACCAGCTGCAGCATGGACGGTGCGAACAGGTCGCCGGCAAGCGAGGCGGTGCGCATGGATGCCATCAGCGGAAGTCCCGCGAGCTGGTGTGGACCTGGCCGAGCAGCGCGGTCATGTCCTGCAGGTCGCGCGCGATCAGGTGGCGCACGCCATCGACCTGCTCCCAGCGACCGCGCACCGCCAGCAGGCGCGCGCCCAGCAGGGCCTTGCGCCGGCGCAGCGCGAGATGCGGCCACACCACCACGTTGACCATGCCGTGTTCGTCCTCGAGGGTGACGAAGATCGTGCCCTTGGCCGTCGCCGGACGCTGGCGCTGGGTGACGATGCCGGCGACGAAGGCGCCGCGCCCGTGCGGCAGCTCCAGCAACTGGCGCGTGTCGAGCAGGCGCTCGCGCTGCAGGCGTTCGCGGATCAGCGACAGCGGATGCGCGCCGAGCGTCAGCCCGGTGCTGCGGTAGTCGGCCACCGCCTCCTCGCCGGGCGAAGGCGCAGGCAACGCGATCTCGTCTTCGTCCGGGCTGCCCGGCAGCAATGGCCGCTTGTTCTCGATGCCCGCCACCGCCCAGCGCGCGGCATTCCGATGCCCGGACAGCGACGCCAGCGCACCGGATTCGGCCAGCGCAGTGCGCGCCTTGCCGTCGAGACCGGCGCGCAGGCACAGGTCGCGCACGTCGACGAACGGACGCTGGCCGCGCGCGGCCACGATGGCGTCGGCCGCGGCCTGCGACAGGCCCTTGACCTGGCGCAAGCCGAGCCGGATCGCCGCCTGCCCGCCGTCGTCAAGGCCGCTGCGCGCATGCCCGCCTTCGAGCGTGCAGTCCCACTGGCTGCAGGCCACGTCGACGGCAAGCACCTCCAGGCCCACGCGCGCATCGCGGCCGCGGCGCGCGTCCTGCACGATCTCGCTGGGCGAATAGAATCCCATCGGCTGCGAATTGAGCAGGGCGCAGGCGAAGGCCGCCGGTTCGTGGCGCTTGAGCCAGCAGCTGATGTAGACCAGCTTGGCGAACGAGGCGGCGTGGCTCTGCGGGAAGCCGTAGGAGCCGAAGCCCTTGATCTGTTCGAAGATCTGGTCGATGAACTCGGGCGCGTAGTTCTTGTCGAGCATCAGCTCGCGGATGCGCACGCGGTGCGGCTCCATGTCGCCGCCCCGCCGCCATGCCGCCATGGAGCGGCGCAGGTTGTCCGCTTCGCTCGGGGAATAGCCGGCGTGGATCACCAGCTCCATCACCTGCTCCTGGAACAGCGGGATGCCCAGCGTCGGCCCCAGGATCGCCTTCACGCCTTCGGACGGATAGGTCACCGCCTCCCTGCCCTGCCGGCGGCGCAGGTAGGGATGGACCATGTCGCCCTGAATCGGGCCGGGGCGCACGATCGCGACTTCCACCACCAGGTCGTAGTACTTGTCCGGTTTGAGTCGCGGCAGCATGCTCATCTGCGCGCGCGATTCGATCTGGAACACGCCCACGGTGTCGGCGGCCTGGATCATCTCGAAGGTGGGCCTGTCGTCGGTGGGCAGCCGCGCGATGTCCACCACGTGGCCGCGATGGCGTTCCACCAGTTCCACCGCCTTGCGGATGCAGGTGAGCATGCCCAGCGCCAGGCAGTCGACCTTGAGCAGCTTCATCGTCTCCAGGTCGTCCTTGTCCCACTGGATGATGCTGCGCTCGGGCATCGATGCGTTCTCCACCGGCACCACGGTGGCCAGCGGTGCATCGCAGATCACGAAGCCGCCGACGTGCTGCGAGAGATGGCGCGGGTGGTCGCGCAGTTGGCCGGCCACCATCAGCACGCGCGCGATCAGCGGGTTGTCCGGATCGAAACCGGCTTCGCACAGGCGCTGCTGCATCGGCGTCTCGCCATTGCCCCAGCCGAAGCACTCGGCCAGCAGCACGATCTGGTCGGGCGGCAGGCCGAAGGCCTTGGCCACGTCGCGCACCGCGCTCTTGCCGCGATAGCGGATCACGGTCGCAGCCAGCGCCGCACGATGGCGACCGTACTTGGCGTAGACGTACTGCAGCACTTCCTCGCGCCGCTCGTGCTCGAAATCGACGTCGATGTCGGGCGGCTCGTTGCGTTCCTCCGACAGGAAGCGCGCCATCAGCAGGCGGCTTTCAGTCGGGTTCACCACCGTGATGCCGAGCGCGAAGCACACCGCCGAGTTGGCCGAGGAGCCGCGGCCCTGGCAGAGGATGTCCTGCGACTTGGCAAAGCGGACGATGTCCTCGACGGTGAGGAAGAAGGCTTCGTATCTGAGCTTCGCGATCAGGGCGAGTTCGTCCTCGATCTGGAGCACCACGTCCGCAGGCACAACTTCCTGCCAGCGTTCGCGCATGCCGCGATACGTGAGTTCGCGCAGCCAGGTGGTGGGGGTGTGGCCTTCGGGCACCAGTTCGACCGGATAGGCGTAGCGCAGGTCGTTGCCGAGATCGAAGCTGCAGCGGCGCGCCAGCGCCACCGCGTTGTCCAGCAGGGCCGCCCCGCCCTCCACCGCGCCATGGATGTTGCCCAGCGCGCGGCGCGTGCGCAGGTGGCGTTCGCCGTTGCGGAACAGCTGCGCGCCGCATTGGGACAGCGGCGTGTTGTGTCGGATCGCGGTCATGGTGTCCTGCAGCGCGCGACGCCGGCGCACGTCCATGTGCACGTCGCCGGCAGCGATGGGCGTCATGTCCAGTGCCTTTGCGAGGTCGAGCAGCTGCGTGAGTCGCGCCACGTCGTCCTGTTCGCGATGCAGCTCCACCGCGAGGAAGGCGCGATCATCGAACACCGTGCGCAGCCAGCGGCCCTGTGCGGGATCAACCTCGCGCGCCGGGATCCACAGCGCGAACAGGCCGCTCAGCGAAACATCCACGTCCGACAGCCGGCGTTCGACATCCTGGCGCGTAAGCCGGTAGCCCTTGCCCTCGACCGCACGCCGCGCCTGGGTGATCAGTTCGCACAGCCGCGTGTAGCCGGCCGGGGTTTCCACCAACAACACGAATTTGAGTCCGCAGTCGAGGATGAACTCGCTGCCGACGATCAGCTTGACCCCGGTGATGCGCGCCGCCTCAAGTCCGCGCACGATGCCGGCCAGCGAGCACTCATCGGTGATCGCCAGCGCCTCGTAGCCAACCTGGGCCGCGCGTGCGAACAGCTCTTCGGCGCTTGCCGCGCCGCGCAGGAAGGAAAAGTCGGACAAACAGTGCAGCTCGGCATAGGCCGGCAGCCCCGCCTCGACCGGCGCATCGTCGTTGGCCGCGGTCGACAGGCGCAGGCGCTGCGCGGTTTCCCAGGCGCGCGGCGGGCGGCCGCTGGGGGTGTCGCGGTCGATGCCGTCGGTATCGCTCATGCGAACCATCCCTGCAGCATCCAGCCGCCTTGCTCGCCCGGCGGCGCAAAGGCCCAGGCGCGCTGTCCCTGCGAGGTTTCGATGACGTAGTAGTCGCGACGCGCGTCCTCGCCGTCCCACCAGCCACTTTCCAGGCGCTCCGGTCCCGAGACGATGCGCGGCCGCGAATCGCGCAGCGGGATCGGACGCGGCAGCAGCCAGCAGGGGCGCGGCGGGCGGGCGGGCGCCTCGTCGATGCGGCCCGCATCGTCTTCCACCCTTCGCCACGCGCGCTCGGGACGTGGATCGCCTGATGGCGCCACGGCATACACCGCCTCGTCGCCCAGGCGCGCGCGCAGCCGCTCGCGCAGCTGCGGCCAGGGCAGCTGCTGTTGGCTGCGCGTATCGAACAGGTCGCGCGAGGCCGGCGCGAAGGGGGGAAGTTCGCGCGCAAGCAGGCGCAGCGCGACCACCGGCCTGTCGATCCGCACCCGCTCCAGCCGGCTGCGCGTCACCTCCAATAGCATCGCCGCATCGCGTTCGGCCGAGAGCAGTCCGACCTCCACGTCGGTGTGTCCTGTTTCATGCTCGAGCCGCAGCACGAAGCACTGCACCCCACCGTCGCGCATCGACAGATAGGTGCACAGGTCGCCCACCAGCCGCCGCAGCGGGAACAACAGGGCCATGTGGCTTTCGACCTCGTAGCCCATTTCAACACGCGCATCGAAATGATCCGGCGGCGCGTAGCAGTCCAGCGGATCGTCGACCTCACCGTAGAGCCGGTCGAGATGGTCGAGCAGCTCGCGCCCGAAGCGCCGCCGCAGCGCATCGCGCGGCAGCGCGCGCAAGGCACGCAGGTCGCGCACGCCCATGCGCTGCAGGCGCTCGCCGCTGTCGCCGGGAAAGCGCGCGCGCCGCACCGGCATGCGGTCGAGCGTGGCCGTCATCGCGTCGCCGTGCATCAACGCCAGGCCATCGCGCAGTCCCGCCAGCACGCGCGCGGCGCGCGGCGTCGGCGCCAGCGCGATGCGGTGTTCGAAGCCCAGCGCCGCAAGCTCCTCGCGCAGGCGGTGTTCGATCTGCGGCCACGGCCCGAGCAGACGAAAGCTGCCGCGCACCTCCAGCACGATGCAGCCCGGCCACTGCGCGCTCACCAGCGAACTGTGGCGATAGGCCCAGGCGGCGAGGAAGCGCTGCCAGCGAGCTTCGGCCTGCGGATCGTGCTCGACCATCGCGAAGTCCGGCAGCAGCGCATGCGCGGCAGTCAGGCGCATGCCCAGCCGCAGGCCCGCATCCGCGGCTGCGGCATTCACCGCATGCAGGCTGCGCAGCTGCGCCGGCCCGGTCACCAGCGCCAGCGGCGCCTGCGGATCAGGCAAACGGCGGAGGACGCCATCCAGCGCCAGTTGCGGCAGCAGTACGCAGGCCCAGAGCATCGGCGTCGTCAGCCACGCAGGAGCGGCGCGGGGGCCTGGACGAGATGGAGCTCGTGCTGCGGGCAGGCGAGCGTTCCGGGAGAGGGAGCGCGCGAAACCTCGAACGTTGGCTTTTCCTTCCCCCGCTCGCGGGGGAAGAGCCTGCCCTGAGCCTGCCGAAGGGTGCCGAAGGCGGATGGGGGCGCGCCGCAGGCGCGGGCAGTTGCGTCGCGACCGGCTTGCCCCCACCCCAGCCCTCCCCCGCTTGCGGGGGAGGGAGCCAGGTGCGCGGGTGCCTCCCGATCTGCGACCTCCCGATCCGTCCGGGCAGACGGAAGCTGCGCGACCGGAACGGAAGTTGCAGCCGTGTCCGTCTGCATCGGCTCCAGCACGAATGGCGCTGCCGGCACCGGCCCACCGCGGCACTTGCGCACCTGCCAGGCAATCGCGCGCTCCGTGCACACCGCTTCCAGCCGCAGCGCTGCCGGAGAAGGGTTCGCCGCGTGTTTGCGGTCGCGCAGCGCGAAGCCCAGGCATTGGCCGCTGTCGGCGGCCACCTGCAGGCGACGCAGCGCGCGCGCGTCGGCCTGCTGCGGCCAGCCCAGTACTACCGCGCAGGTGCCGCTGCGCAGGCATTGTTCGAATGCCCAAAGTGCATCACGCGGGGATGCATCGATGATGCGCAGCTGCGACAGGTCCACGCTGGCCGCCTGCCAGGCCGGTGCATACGGCAGGTATGGCGGCGCAATCACCGCCACCCGTTCGCCCTGCTGCGTGCAGCGCGCCAGCGTGGGCAGCAGCAGCGACAGTTCGCCCACGCCGTCGGCCGGCAGCAGCAGTTCGGTCAGCGCGCGCCGCGGCCAGCCACCCTGCGGCAGCAGCGCGTCGAGCACGGCGTGCCCGGTCGGCTCGCCATCGGCGGCGATCGCCGCGCTGCGGCCGGCGTGCCACAGCGTGCGCGCGGCCAGCAGGGTTTCTAGTGCGACAACGGCCGACATGCCTAGCCCCTGCGCACCAGACCGCAGTACACGCCCTCGATGGCGAAATCCTGTCCGGCGCGGACCTCGATCGGTCCATGGTCGGGATTGCGCGGCAGCAGGCGGATGCGGGCGCGCCCGCGCTCGAGTCGCTTGATGGTGATCTCGCCATCGATGCGCGCCACCACCACCTGGCCGTTGCGCGCCTCGCTGGCGCGCTTCACCGCCACCAGGTCGCCGTCGAAGATGCCATCGTCGCGCATCGATTCGCCCTTCACCCTGAGCAGGTAGTCGGGCTTTTCGGAAAACAGCGCGCGGTCGAGCAGCAGCAGTTCGTCGCTGCCGATGTCGGCGCCGATCGGGGTACCCGCCGCCACCTGGCCCAGCACCGGCAGCGGCAGCTGGTCGGGGCGCCCGGGCAGGCGCAGCCCGCGCATGCGGCCGGTGTCCAGCTCCAGCAGGCCGTCGGCCACCAGCGCCTGCACGTGCTTGTGGGCGGCGTTGCGCGAGGCGAAGCCGAAAGCGTGGGCGATCTCGGCCAGGCTCGGTGCCCGGCCCGCTGCCAGTTCCTGGCGCAGGAAGGCCAGCACGGCGGCGCGTTGCGGCGAGAGGGTGTCGATGGGGCTCATGGGTGTACATATGTACACCTCTCCGGCGCATTGCGCGAGACTGGACATAGCCGCGCTTTCACTTGCCCGGGAGGCCCGGAGGACGCAATATAACTTTCGTTATAACGGACCGGTACCCACCATGAAGCTGAAAATCACCGCCATCGGCAATTCCGCCGGCGTCATCCTGCCCAAGGAACTGCTCGCCCGCCTGCGCCTGGGCAAGGGCGACGAGCTGTATGCGCTGGAGACGCCCGACGGCATCCGCCTGACCGCCTTCGATCCCGAGCTGGCCGCGCAGATGGGAGTGGCCGAGCAGGTGATGCGCAAGCGACGCACGCTGCTCAACAAGTTGGCGCAATAGCCATGATCGTCTGGATCAACAAGGCGCTGGCCATGGCCATCCACGACAGGCAGCTCGCCGAACATGGGGGTGCCAGTGGCGTGCGGGACGACGCCCTGCTCGATTCCGCCCTTGCCCGGTCGCAGCAGCTATACGCCTACGGCGATCCTCCACCAGATCTGGCTGCTCTTGCCGCCAGCCTGGCCTTTGGCCTTGCACGCAACCATCCCTTCGTGGACGGCAACAAGCGCACCGCCGCAGTGGGCTGCGAAGTCTTCATCATGCTCAACGGCGGCACGCTGCAAGCCGAAGACCACGAGCTGTATCCGCAGTACCTCGGTCTCGCCGAAGGTTCCCTGGACGAAGCCGGGTTCGCCGCCTGGCTGCGTCCGCGCATCACCATCAAGCCAGGTGGGCGGGTGCAGGAAACGGCCGGCAGCGGCGCCTGAGATTACCGCCGCATCCATGCCCTCAGGTCCACCCCGTCATCTCGACTGCAGAGATCTGCTGTCCGATCCAGGATTTACCGGCTGCGCCGTTGAAGAGCGCTTCTCCCTTCGGTCGAAATGACAGGCTCGGGGCGGCGGAGCTGCCTGCAACATCCCTTCACCCTGTCATCTCGACCGCAGAGTCCGTCATCTCGACCGCAGGGAGAGATCTGCTTCTGCTGCCCGCCACGCCGCGCCTCACTCTTCCGCAGACGGCGCCGGCCCCAGCCACTGCGGATAGCGCCGCACGATCTCGAGCATGCGCTGCTGGAAGTCGGGATGCTCACGACCGATGGTCCGCGCCAGTTCCACGCGGTCCAGGAAGAACTGCTCGAACCCGCCCGGCGAGAGTCGCGTCAGCAGGCGCACCGGGTTGCCGTCGGCACTTCCCTGGGCATGGACCGTTCCGCGCGGGACATGGACGTACGAACCCGCCGGCAGCCGGTACGCATGGCCGTCCATGTCCAGCGTCAGGGTGCCCTCCAGCACGTAGAAGCTTTCGTCCAGCTGCGGATGCACGTGCGGCGGCGTGCGGTAGGGCGGTTGTTCGATGAGCTCCACCAGCGCGTACGCTCCCCCGGTGCTGGCCGAAGGCACCAGCACACGCAGCGCGCCGGCATCGTAGGGTAGCGCCGGCGCCTCGCCAGCCGTGATCGCCAGTGGGCTGTCCGCGCGCGCCGCAGCCGGTTCGACGGCCATCGCTGCCGTGCAAGTCAGCAGCAGCGCCGCCGCGCAGGTGAATCGAATGTCCTGGAATATCATCGGCAGCGCTCCCGGGGCGGCGACATCGCCGTTGCCAGGCAACAACGGCGTCCGGCGACGGCGGCGGTCACCGCGCCTCCTGATCGCGGGAGCGGATGCCGCCGCTCAGCCGCGTCCTGCTTCGAGCCGGTGCATGAACACGCCGGCCACCGCCACGCCTACCGCCACCACGCTGATGATCAATGTCGCCAGCGCGTTGATCTCCGGCGTCACCCCCAGCTTGACCTTCGAATAGATCAGCATCGGCAGGGTGCTCGCGCCCGGGCCGGAGGTGAAGCTGGCGATCACCAGGTCGTCCAGCGACAGGGTGAAGGCCAGCAGCCAGCCGGCCAGCAGCGCGGGCGCGATCAGCGGCAGGGTGATCAGGAAGAACACCCGCCACGGCCGCGCGCCCAGGTCCATCGCCGCCTCTTCCAGGCTGCGGTCGAGCGAAGTCAGGCGCGAGCGCACGACCACGGTCACGTAGCAGGTGGTCAGGGTGATGTGCGCCAGCATGATCGTGGTCATGCCGCGCTGCGGCCAGCCGGTCATCTGCTGCAGCGACACGAACAGCAGCAGCGACGACAGCCCCAGCATCACGTCGGGCATCACCATCGGCGCGGAATTCATCAGGC
This sequence comes from Luteimonas sp. A482, assembly GCF_054072655.1. Taxonomy (NCBI): domain Bacteria; kingdom Pseudomonadati; phylum Pseudomonadota; class Gammaproteobacteria; order Lysobacterales; family Lysobacteraceae; genus Luteimonas; species Luteimonas sp. A482. Next base: position 967,877 of record NZ_JBSVRO010000001.1, on the reverse strand, counting down.
TCAGCAGGCCGCGCCCGGGAAAGCGCCCGAAGCGCGACAGCGCCATGCCGCTGGCGGTACCGAGGAACACGGCGGCGGTGGCTGCGGTGGCCGAGATCACCAGGCTGCGCCCCAGCGCATCGAGGATCTGCTGGTTGTCCAGCAGCGCGCCATACCAGCGCAACGAGAACCCGCCCCACACCGTCGCCAGACGCGAGGCGCTGAACGAGTACACGATCACCGACAGGATCGGGATGTAGAGGAAGGCATAGCCGCCGGCGATCACCGCCCACAGCCACCATGGCCGGCCTTTCATGCGTCGACCTCGCGCTGTTCGCGCCGGTTTTCGATGTACTCGAACACCAGGGTCGGGATCACGATCAGCAGCAGCATCGCCACCGCCACCGCCGAGGCCAATGGCCAGTCGCGGTTGGTGAAGAATTCGGTCCACAGCACGCGACCGATGGTCAGCGCGTCGGGACCGCCCAGCAGGTCGGGGATGACGAACTCGCCCACCGCCGGGATGAACACCAGCAGGCAGCCGGCGATGATGCCGGGCATCGACAGCGGCAGGGTGATGCGCAGGAACGACTGCGCCGGCTTCGCGCCCAGGTCGGCCGCAGCATCGAGCAGGGTGAAGTCCAGCCGCATCAGTGTCGCCGCCAGCGGCAGCACCATGAACGGCAGGTAGTTGTAGACGATGCCGATGTACACCGCGAGGTTGGTGTGCAGCACCGCCTCGCCCGGCTCAAGCAGGCCGATGGCCGCCAGCGCGCTCGACAGCCAGCCGTTGGTCTTGAAGATGCCGATCATCGCGTAGGTGCGCAGCAGCGAGCTGGTCCAGAACGGCAGGATCACCAGCATCATCAGCAGCAGCCGCGTCACCGGCTTCGCACGCGCAATGCCGTACGCCATGGGATAGCCGATCAGCAGGCAGAACAGCGTCGACACACCGGCGAACAGCAGCGATCGCAGGTAGGCCGCCACGTACAGCGGATCCTGCAGCAGCAGCGCATAGCTGGAGATGTGCACGCGCAGCGACAGCGCCCCGTCGCCGGCCTGCTCGAGCAGCGCGGTATACGGCGGCACCTGCCCGAACACCGCCTCGGCAAAGCTGATCCGGGCCACGATCAGGAACGGCACGGCGAAGAACAGCCCCAGCCACAGCATCGGGATGAGCTTGACCAGCAGCCGACCACGGCGGGTGCGGAACTCGTCGCGCACCACGCGGAAGAAACCGAACAGGTTGCGGACCACGTCGGCCCAGAAGCTCCACGTGCCTTGGTCACGCCGCGCGTTCACGAGGCCAGCACCACGGCGCCGGTGGCGGGCCAGCTCAGCCACAGCGTGTCGTCCCAGTCGTAGTGCGGCTCGGAGCTGCGCTCGACGTGGGTTTCCTGTACCTGGATCACCGCGCCGGACTCGGTCTGCACGTGGTAGATCGACACGTCGCCGAGGTAGGCGATGTCGCGCACCTTGCCCACGGCCACGTTGTCGGCGGCCGGGCGCTCCTCGTGCACGTCGATCTTCTCCGGCCGCACCGCCACGCTCACCGTGGTGCCTTCCGGGATGTAGTCCGTATGCCGCGCCAGCACCGGCTCGGCCAGCGCGTCGCACTGCACGCGCACCAGCCCGGCATCGAGGTCATGCGAGAGCACGCGACCCTCGAACAGGTTGATGCCGCCGATGAACTCTGCCACGAAGCGCGTTGCCGGGAATTCGTACAGCGCCGCCGGCGTGGACACCTGCACGATGCGCCCCGCATCCATCACCGCGATGCGCGAGGACATGGTCATCGCCTCTTCCTGATCATGCGTGACCATGATGAAAGTGGTGCCGACCTTTTCCTGGATGTTCACCAGCTGGAACTGGGTGCGCTCGCGCAGGCGCTTGTCGAGCGCGCCCAGCGGTTCGTCGAGCAGCAGCAGCTTGGGCTCGCGAGCCAGCGCGCGGGCCAGGGCGACGCGCTGGCGCTGTCCGCCGGAGATCTGGTCGGGCTTGCGGTTGCCCAGCTGCGGCATCTGCACCAGCTCCAGCATGGCCTGCACGCGGTCGCGGATTTCACCGGCCGGCCGCCGGTCCTGCTTCAGGCCGAACGCGATGTTCTGCGCCACGGTCATGTGCGGGAACAGCGCATAGCTCTGGAACATCATGTTCACCGGCCGCTGGTAGGGCGGCAGCGCGGTCACGTCGACGCCGTCGATCAGCACGCGCCCCTTGTCGGGCGCCTCGAAGCCGGCCATCACCCGCAGCAGCGTGCTCTTGCCCGAGCCCGACCCGCCGAGCAGCGCGAAGAACTCGCCGCGGTAGATGTCCAGCGAGATGTCGTCGCAGGCGTAGAACTTGCCGAAGGTCTTGGTGACGCCTTCGATGCGCACGAACGGCTGCGCGTCGGCATCGCGCCAGGGCTCGATCGGTGGCGTGGCGCGAGCGGGTGCTGCCATGTGTGTCGATCTCCCGGGCTGGCCCTGGCACCGGTGCGCTGCGCGCACGTCGGGCAAGACCGGTGGAAACAGTGCGCGTCCGCAGGACGCCGCATTCGGCGAAGCGGGCATGGTACGTCCTCGCGCCGCGCCTGTGCGCGACGTCCGCGATGGTGACGGTCAGCGCGTTGCCGGCACGCCGCGGCGGCGCAGCAGCCGCTGCGCGAGCGGACGCCCCGCGAACTCCACCACCAGCAGCACCGCGCCGCCGATCAGCGTATCGACCAGGCGGTCGACCAGCAGCGGCGCCAGCGCCGACACCTGCGCCAGGTATCCCACCACCAGCGCCAGCGGCGTGATGAAGACCGTCGCCAGCCAGTACACGCGGCCGACGAACAGCTCGGTGGCGAACTGGAACGCGCCCACCGCCAGCACCAGCACCCAGGCCGGCAGGCCAAGGCCCAGCAGCAGGCCGGCGACCAGCACGCCCAGCGCGGTGCCGATGATCCGGTGTCCGGTCTTGACCGCGAAGTGCCGGCTGTAGGGGCGCGGCATGCAGGCCACCACCGTCACCGCGGCCCAGTAGGCGTGGCCGAAGCCCAGCGCCTCGACCACCACGATCGCCAGCACCACGCCCATGGCCACTTCCACCGCCGTCCACCACACCACAACGTCGGTCCAGGCCGCGGGTCTGCGTCGCGCCGGGCGCAGCGGCGCGAACGCGGGCAGATGCACGGCTCGCCGCAACCGCGTCGCCATCGCCCGGCGCAGCAACAGCCCGGCCATGCCCACCACCCAGCACAGCGCTACCGTGGCCGCGGACAGCAGCAGCCGCGCCGGCACCTGCGCGGGTTCCACCGGCACCGAGGCGACCACGGCGAAAGAGAACACGAAGAACGTCCCGCCAAACGGGATCCACTGCATCCGCTCCGACAACACCACGCCCGCGGCCGCAAGCGCCGCAAGCATGAGCGTGACCTGCCAGCCGTTCCACATCGCGACCGAGGCCAGCGTCGCCGCCGCGACAATGCCCAGCAGGCAGAACCCGGCCACGGCCAGCGTCACCACGCGGTCGCGATAGCGTTCGCCGCGGCCGTACAGCGAGGTGAATGCAGGAAAGGCCACGTAGACGATCAGGTCGGACCGCCCCAGCGCCAGCAGCAGCGCCAGCGGCACGACCACGCAGAACGAGGCGCGGATGGCGGCCTCGACGTCCATGCGGCCAAGCCGCTCGGGCCAGATCCATTCGGGCAATGGGCGCGTCATGGGCGCGTCATGGTCTGGAACCGGGGCTCAGCGTAGTGGGATCATGCGGCGACTGCCGCGGGGGCAGCGCTCCTAAAGTGCCTCCCAACTGCAGACACCGGCTGTCTACAGCTGTCATTTCGACCGCAGGGAGAAGCGCTCTTCAACGGCGCAGCCGGTAAATCTGGTTTTATCCCGGCAAGAAGCAGATTTCTCCCTGCGGTCGAAATGACAGTGTGCCGTTTGGAGGTCAACGGCGCCCGCTCCTCACCGCCAGCCGTTGCCGCGAGCCTTTGTGGCCAAGCCTGGCCGCCACTCCTCACCGCCCCTTACCGCCCGCTCTTGATCGCCGTCCATGCGCGCACGCGCTGGCGCTGCACGTCTTCGGGCAACGACACCGGATCGACCAGCTTCGCGCGCACTTCTTCCGGCGGGTACACGCCGGGGTCGGCGGCGATCTCCGGATCCACCAGCGCGGTCGCATCGCGGTTGGCGTTGGCATAGGCCACGTGGTCGGTGACCTTGGCGATCACCTCGGGCTGCAGCAGGTAGTCGATGAAGGCATGCGCGTTGTCGGCGTGCGGCGCGTCCTTGGGAATCGCGATCACGTCCATCCAGCGGATAGCGCCCTCCTTCGGAATCACGTAGCGGATGTCGGGCGCATCCTTGCCGGTGGCTTCGGCCGCTTCGGCGGCGACGTCGCGCGCCTGGCCGATGTCGCCCGAATAGCCCATCACCAGGCAGGCGTCGCCATTGGCCAGCGCATCCTTGTAGGCGGCATTGTTGAAGGTGCGCACATGCGGCCGAACCCCGGCATAGGCCTGCTTCACCAGCTCGATCTCCTCGACCCCGCCGCCATTGGGATCCCTGCCCAGCCAGATCAGCGCCGCGCCAAAGGCTTCCTGGTCGTCATCGAGCACATGGATGCCGCAGGAGGCGAGTTTCGCGGCGTTGGCCGGGTCGAACAGCAGCGCCCATGAATCCAGCGGCGCATCGGGCCCCAGCGCCGCCTGCACCTTGTCCACGTTGATGCCCAGCCCCGTGGTGCCCCACATGTACGGCACCACGTGCGCATTGCCCGGGTCGATGTCGGTCAGGCCGGCCAGCACGTCCGCATCCAGGTGTGACCAGTGCGGCAGTTGGGCCTTGTCGAGCTCGGCATACAGTCCGGTCTTGATCTGGCGTTGCGCGAACGGGCGCGCCGAGGGAAACACCACGTCATAGCCGGAGCTGCCGGTGGTGAGCTTGGTCTCGAGCGTCTCGTTCTCCGAGTACACGTCGTAGCTGACCTTGATGCCGGTCGCGGCCTCGAAGCCCGCGATGGTGTCCTCGGCCACGTAGTCCGACCAGTTGTAGACGTTGAGCTCCTGCGCGGAACCACCGCCAGCGTCGCCGGAGCCGCCGCCGCAGGCGACCAGCGTCAGCGCGCAGGCAAGCGGCGCAAGGCGGGGAAGGATCGTGCGCATCGGGGGGATTCCTGTGCAGGGAAAGAAGCAGGCGGGCCGTGGCCGCCCGTGGTGGCGGCATGTTAAGCCCTGCACTCCGGGGCTGCATGCGAAGGCGCGTTCCACGCGTGTATCGTATGCGCCCCCACGCTGCCCGCCCACGCACATGCGCCTCGCCAAGACCAGCCTTCTGCTCGCCCTCGCCGCCCTGCCCGGCATCGTCCTCGCCCAGGACGCGGACGGCGGCAGCGCCTGGTCCGTGGAAGGCGAGATCGCCGTCGCCAGCGAGTACGTCTGGCGCGGCCTGACCCAGACCGACGGCAAGCCCGCTCTGATGGGCGAAATCACCGTGTCCCACGAAAGCGGCTTCTATGCAGGCGCCTGGGCCGGCAGCGCGGATACCGGCGATTCGGAGTCCGGCATCGACCACGAGATCGACCTCTACCTCGGCTGGGCCGGCGAACTGGCCGAGGACGTCGAGCTGGACCTGTCGGTCACGCGCGTCAAGTACCCCGGCGTCAACGAAGGCTACGAACTCGACTACACCGAATTCGCCGCCGCGCTGTCGTTCGCGGAGTACTACACCGTCGGCGTCGCCTATTCACCCGACATCGTCCAGTTCGGCGAGCAGGGCATCTACTACAGCGCTGCCGCCGAGTACCCGCTGGGCGACAGCGGCTTCGGCTTCAAGCTGTCCAGCGGCTGGTACGACCTGGACGATGCCGCCGGCGACAGCTATGGCAACTGGCTGGTCGGCGTGACCCGCTCCTTCGGCCCGATCGACGCCGAACTGCACTACACCAACACCTTCAGCTACGGCGAAGCGCTGTCGGAAAACTTCGACGACGCCGAAAAGGCCGACGGCCGCGTCGCCCTGCGGCTGGCTTGGGGTTTCTGAGGCCGGGACTGTCCCGCGACGCACGGGCAACTTGAACACGGTCGGCCGCAAGCCCTCAGAATCCGCGCAGCAGCGCAGGCACCCCTACCGCGATCTCCCGCGCAAGCAATCCCATTGCGCCGCCGCCCTCCAACCTTGCCGCGGCGCGCGCGTGCAGCCACACGCCCCAGCACGCCGCCTGCGCGGGCGTGGCGCCGCGTGCGCACAGGCCGCCGATCAGGCCGGCCAGCACGTCGCCGGATCCGGAAGTGCCCAGTCCCGGCGGCCCGTTGCGATGCAGCCACAGGCCGCCCGACGGATCGGCGATCCAGGTGTCGGCGGATTTGAGCACCACCACCAGATCCCAATCGCGTGAGAATGCGGCCGCCAATGCCGCAGCGTGCGCGGCGACATCAGCGGCATCGCAGCCCAGCAGCGATGCCATTTCGCCGTGATGCGGCGTGATGATGGCGGGCGGCCGCTCGCGCAGGCGATGCCATCCGCGCAGCAGCTGCAGGTCGATCGCACCCGCATCCAGCACTGCGGTGCCGGGCAGGCGCGACAGCAGTCGCGCCGCCAGTGCGCGCATCGCCGTGCCGCTTTCCACGCCTGGCCCCAGCACCAGCGCGTCGGTGTGTGTCACCGCTGCGGGCAGGTGCCGGCCACCACTCGCGATGCTGCCGTCGGCAGCTTCGGGAAGGCCGAGCACCCGCGCCTCGGGTACGGCGATGGCCAGCGCAGGCGCAGCACTGCCCGCGACCGCGAGCTGCAGTTTGCCCGCGCCCGCGCGCAGAGCAGCCTCGCCTGCGAGGCGCACCGCGCCAGCGAGGTCGCGCTGGCCGCCGACCACCAGCACGCGGCCGCGCTCTTCCTTGCCGCCGCCATCGCGCCGCGACGGCAGCGGCCAGGATCGCAGCAGGGCCGCAGTCAGCGGCTTGGGCCGCGGCGCGCGTCCGCCTGTGTCGGGCGCGGCAGTGCTCACTTCGGCCCGGCCGGGACGTCCGCCGCTTCGGTCACCGGCGCGCCTGCCTGGAGCAGCGGCAGCTCCATGTTGGCCACCTCCAGCCAGAAGCGTGCGTCCGGCGCGGTGCGGTCCATGGCGTAGGTGGTGACCGAGCAGTTGGGCACGTCGGCCTGCCGGTCGATGTCGAGGATCTCGGCCTCGTCCATGCACTCGAACAGATAGCGGAAGCAGTTGACGATCACCTGGTGCGCCACGATCAGCACGCGTTCGCCCACGTAGTCACGACGCAGTTCCTCGGTCACGCTGCGCAGGCGCAGGATCACGTCGCACCAGCTCTCGCCGCCAGGCGGGCGAAAGTAGAACTTGCCCACGCTGGAGCGCTGCGCGGCCAGCTCCGGAAACTTCGCCTTGATGCCGGCGATGGTGTAGCCGTCGAGCACCCCGAATTCCTTCTCGCGCAGGCGTTCGTCAACCAGCACCTGCTCGTCGGGCGTACCCAGTGCACGCGCCACCGCCTCCATGGTCTGGCGTGAGCGCACGAAGGGCGAACTCATCAGCGTGGTGGGCTGGATGTCCGGCGGCAGGCGTGCGAACCAGTCGCCGAGTGCGCGCGACTGCTCGCGGCCGAGCTCGGACAGCGGCGTGTCGGCATCGCGGGTTTCCAGATCGATCAGGTGGTGCGCGGCAAGTTCCGCGCGATCACGCGCGACGTTGCCTGCGCTCTGGCCGTGTCGCACGATCCACAGGCGGTCGGGCCAGTCGGTGTGTCGAAGTCTTGCCATGGAGTGTCGGTGCGTTGGCGCTCCAGATTCGACGTAGACGCGTCAAGGGCGCGCGAATCGGCCGCACGCACCGTGGCATTTGGAATACGGCAGGGAGCGCGTCCCCGGAACTGCCCGGAAGACGCACCCTCTCAATGGCCCACCCTCTCCGCATCGACATGCGGGGATGTTGCGAACCGAGTCACTCGGCCTCGCCGACATCATCCGAACTCAGGCTGACCTTGGTGGTCTTGGCCATCGTGCCTTCGGCTTTGCCCAGTTCAATGCCGGTGACCGGGTTGGACGCAGGGTCGGAGGCAGTGCGCTCCGCCATGGCCGTGACCACGCGCTCTTCCATCGGATCCAGCACGACGCTGGGAACGCCATCACCACCATCGACCGCGGTGAACTGCTCGGGGTCGGAGACGTAGTCGAAGTTCTCGTCGCTGTTCCACGGCCCGCGCATGTCGCCATCGCCCTGCGAGGTGTTGACGTACATCTCCTGGAACTCCGGCATGCCAGGCAGCTTGCCGGGCGGGAAGTTCGGCTCGATGGCGTAGAGCGCCTTCTCGAATGACTTGAGGTGCGCCATCTCGCGCGTCATCAGGAACGTCAGTGCGTCCTTGACGCCCGGATCGGCAGTGACGTTGATCAGTCGCTCGTACACGATCTTGGCGCGCGCTTCGGCCGCGATGTTGGAACGCAGGTCTGCGGTCGGTTCACCGATGCTGTCGATATAGCCGGCGTTCCACAGCTGGCCGCCCGAGTTGATCAGCGCCGGGCCACCGCCATACAGCACCTGGGTCACGTGGGAATCGTTGCCCTCGCCCTGCAGCGAGCGGAACAGTTCGCCCTCTTCCTCGACCGCTTCGGCCAAGCGGCCCTTGGCGCCCTTGTTCAGCATGGCCACCAGCGAGCCGATGACCTCCAGGTGGCTGAGCTCCTCGGTGGCGATGTCGAGCAGCATGTCCTTCCTGCCCGGGTCATCCTCGGAAAGGGCCTGGGTGAAATAGCGCATGGCGGCTGCCAGTTCGCCCTGCGGGCCGCCGAACTGCTCGAGCAGCAGGTTGGCCAAGGCGGGGTTGGGCGCGGCGACGCGGACGGTGTATTGCAGTCGCTTGTTGTGGCTGAACATCTGCTGCTCCTTGGGCGCACGATACGGGAGATCCGGGTCTGTGCGACCGGTCGCGCGCGATGTTCCGCGTTGGGCGGAAGTCACCGGGCTACGTCGCTCTGCACAGGCCGCCGAAGCTATCGGTGCGACTGAAACAGGTGCGTGAATTCACCGGCTTTTTTGCGCTGAAAATCGTTCAGGCTGTCCGGAAACATGCGCACGCCGTGAAGCCGACGGGATGCATCGCGCTACCGCGCTCCGAGGGCCTCGGCCAATGGCACAAGATCCTCGCCGGACACCGGCCGTACCACGCGCGCGATCTCGTCTCCCGCGCGCAACAGCACCAGTGTCGGCCACAGCTTCACGCCGAAAGCGCGGCCCAGCGGCTTGCCGCGTCCGTCTTCCACTTTCAGGTGGATCACGTTCGCCGGCCCGTCCAGCATGTCCCGCAGCGCCGGCTGGGCCGCCTGGCAGTGGCCGCACCAGGGTGCGCCGAATTCGAGCAGCACCAGTCCGGGCGCTGCATCGACATCCATGCGCGCCGGCTCCACCACTTCGTAGTCGCCGCGATAGCTCACGCGGATGCCCGCAGTGCGCGCTCGATATCCTCCAGCGGCGCGTTGGTCAGGGTCTTGGGAAGCTCGGCGATGATGCGCGCCTGCACTTCCTTGTGCAGCAGCGGACGCATGCGCCCGAGCGTGGTGGGGTCGGCGGCAAGCACGAGATATTCGTACTGGTGCTTGAGCGCGCCGTCGTTGAGCGCGTGCGCCAGCTGCTTGGCGAAGGTGGCCTCGTCGATCTGCTGGCCGGTGGACTCGTTCGGCATGCTGCCGGCCGGGCCGTCGTCGTCCATGTTCATCAGCTCGCGCAGTTCGACCTGATGCAGCGCAAGCTCGCGTTCGTCGCCACGGTTGCGGAACAGTCACGCGTTGCCGCCGTCGGCGACCACCACCAGCGTGCCGGAAGGAATCAGTGCCATGCGGTTCTCCTCTTTGATCGAGGAACCACCTTCACCCATCCGCGATCAATGTCGCGTGACCCGCTCAACGCGATGGCGTGTCCTTGTCGCCTTCGGCCTCCGGATCGGGCGGCGCCTGCCGCTGGCTGCCGCCTTCATGGATCGGCATGCGGTCCTTGCCGAACGGCGAGAAACTGTTGCGGTCGCCGCTGCCATGCGGGTACTCACGCTGCTCGCGCTCCGGCTTGTCGGCCTGGGGCGGCGTGTCGGTCTTGCGGGTCATCTCTCTCTCCTGCTGCCACTGGTATCGACGCGTTTCAATCCTGGCGCGGGCGCCGGTCGGGTTCGCGATCGGGGCCGGACCCCGGATCCTGCCTGGGCTGCTCGCCCGGCTGCTCGCCCGGCTGCTGGCCCGGCGCCTGGCGATCGGGATTGGCCGGATGCGGATCCTCGCGGCGCGGGGGCGGCTCCTGCTCGATGCCGTTGTCGTAGGGTCGGTTGTTCATCGTTGCACTCCTGCACCTGCGAGGCGCCCTACCGTGCGCCGGCCGCAATGCAGGATGCGTGAGGGGCTGCCCGTGCCGTCAGGCCTGCGGGCGCGTCTCGGCCTTGGGTTCGGTCACTTCCTGTCCCGCTTCGGCGCGGCCGGCCATCTCCGCCCCCGCATCCGGTGCCAGCTTGCGCATCTGCAGCACCGAGACCAGCGAAACCAGGCCCACGGTCAGGAACGCGAAGGTGAAATTGATCGGCGCGTCAGCGCCTGCGCCGGTCATGCGTGAAGCGATGCTCAGCGCGAAGCCGCCGATGGTCACCCCCAGCGCCAGCGACAGTTGCTGCGCCATCGCCGCCAGGCTGCTGGCCTGGCTCATTCGCGCCTGGTCGATGTCGGCATAGGCGATGGCGTTGATGCTGGTGAACTGCAGCGAGCGCAGGAAGCCGCTGGTGAGCAGCACGCCCACCATCAGCGCGTACGGCGTATCGGCGCGGAACAGCCCGAAGCCGCACAGCATCAGCGAGGCCAGCAGCCCGTTCCACACCAGCACCGGGCGGAAGCCGGAGATGCGCAGCACGCGCGGCGCCAGCACCTTCATCAGCATGGCGCCGGCCGTGGAGGTGAAGGTGACCAGGCCCGACTGCAGCGGATCCAGGCCAAAGCCCAGCTGCAGCATCAGCGGCAGCAGGAACGGGGTGGCGCCGATGCCGATGCGAAACAGCGAGCCGCCCAGCACGCCTGCGCGATAGGTGGGCACGCGCAGCAGGTCCAGCTGCAGCAGCGGATGCGGATGCCGCCATGCATGGCGCACGTAGGCCGCCAGCAGTGCGGCACCGACCAGGATCGCGGCCGCCAGCGCCACGCCCGGCACCAGCCCGTGCCCGATCGCCGACAGCCCGAACATCGCCAGCGCCAACCCGCCGGCCGAGAGCAGGAAGCCGCGCCAGTCCAGCGGCCCCACCGGCTGGCGCAGCATCGGGATGTGCCGCCACGCCAGCCACATGCCGAGCAGGCCCATCGGAATGTTGATCAGGAAGATGAAGCGCCAGTGCGCATAGGTGGTGATCGCGCCGCCCAGCACCGGGCCCAGCATCGGCCCGAGCATGGCCGGCACGGTGAGCCAGCTCAGCGCGCGCACCAGCTCGGATTTCTCCACGCTGCGCAACAGCACCAGCCGTCCGACCGGCACCATCATCGCGCCGCCCACGCCCTGCACGAAGCGCCCGGCCACCAGTTGCCCCAGTCCATCGCTGGCCGCGCAGCCCAGTGATCCCAGCAGGAACACGCCGATCGCGCCCATGAACACCGGTTTGGCGCCGAAACGATCGGCAACCCAGCCGCTGACCGGAATGAAGATCGCCAGCGCCAGCATGTAAGTGGTCAGCGCCAGCTTCAGCGCCACCGGCGCCACGCCCAGGTCGGCCGCGATCTGCGGCAACGAGGTCGAGATCGCCGTGGAGTCCATGTTCTCGATGAACAGGGCGGTGGCGATGATCAGCGGAAGCAGGCGTTTCGGGGACAAAGGGGGACGCAAGGAAGAAGACCGTCATTGTGGCGGCGAGGGTGGCAGCCGGCGTGAGTGCACGCTGACCCCGCCGCAGGGGCGAACAGGGGCGAATAGGGGCGACGCAGGGTGCATTGCGCGCGCAGCCATCACAAGTCCTTCACACGACGCCGGGCGACCGCTCCTAGACTTGTCTGTGTCATGGCCCGCGGGGAGCGCGCTTGGATATGCTCACGCCGGTGCAGGGCCCAGCTGTCGACGCCAACCAGCTGCGCCTGTACGAAACCATCCTCCAGGCCGTGCCGGACCTGGTGTACGTGTTCGATCTCGAGCATCGCTTCATCTACGCCAACCAGGCGCTGCTCGCGATGTGGGGCTGCACCTGGGAGCAGGCCAGGGGCAAGACCCTGTTGGAGATGGGCTACGAGCCCTGGCACGCGTCGATGCACGACGAGGAGATCGATCGCATCATCGCCACGCGCGGCACGATCCGCAACGACGTGCCTTTCGAGCATGCGTCACTGGGCGAGCGGGTATACGACTACATCTTCATGCCGGTGCTGGACCCGCAGGGGCAAGTCGAGGCCATCGCGGGCGCCGCGCGGGACGTCACCACCCGCAAACGCCAGGAAGAGTCGCTGCGCCGCAGCGAGGAGCGCCTGAGCGCGATGGTCAATGCAAGCTCCGACCTGATCTACCGCGTCAGTCCGGACTGGCGGCAGCTGGCGGTGGTCGGGGGGCGTGCGGTCGGCAATTTCACCCGCGGCCAGTCGCTGGCCTGGTCGTTCAACCTCATCCACCCGGAGGATCGCGAGCGCGTGGCCGAAGCCATCCGCCATGCGCGCGAAACGCTGACCCCGTACCAGTCGCAGCACCGGATACGGCTGGGCGAGGACCGCTGGGCCTGGGTCTCGTCGCACGCCGTACCGATCCGCGACGACGATGGTGCGGTCAGCGAATGGTTCGGCGCCGCCACCGACATCGACCAGCGCGTCCGCCACGAGGAATCGCTGCGCCTGCTGGTCAACGAACTCGACCACCGGGTCAAGAACACGCTCGCCATCGTCCAGTCGATCGTGGCGCAGACGCTGCGGACCAGCCCGGACGGCGCAGAGGCGACGCCGCTGATCGAATCGCGGCTGCAGGCGCTGGCCGCGACCCACGACGTGCTCACCCGCGAGAAGTGGAGCGGCGCCCCGGTCGAGGAGATCGTGCGCCTGGCGGTCGGACACTGCCGCGACGGCAACCCGGCGCGCTTCGACCTGCAGGGGCCAGCCGTCAGCCTCGACCCCCGGCGCGCGGTCGCCCTGTCGATGGCGATGCACGAGCTGTGCACAAATGCGACCAAGTACGGCGCGATGTCCGTGCCCGACGGTCGCGTGCGCGTGCACTGGGCGCTGCACGACCAGGACGGGCAAACGCGACTGGTGCTGGATTGGGAAGAATCCGGCGGCCCTCCCGTGCAGGCGCCCACGCGCGGCGGCTTTGGCACGCGCCTGCTGCAGCGTGGGCTGCAACACGACCTCCAGGGCACGGTGACACTGGAATTCCCCCCCGCGGGCGTGCGCTGCCACATCGAAGCTCCCCTCCCTTGCAATGCAGGAATCCGGCCATGACCCCTCGCGTTCTCATCGTCGAAGACGAATCGCTGCTGGTGATGGTGCTCGAGGACCTGCTGCCCGAGCTCGGTTACGAGGTCGTGGCGACGGCGCACTCGGTGGAGACCGCGCTCGAGGCGATGGACGAACACGAGCCGGACATGGCCATCCTGGACATCAACCTGGCCGGTGCCGCGTCGTTCCCCATCGCCGACGAACTCGACAGCCGCGGCATCCCGTTCCTGTTCGCCTCCGGCTATGGCCGTGGCGCGCTGCCGGCCCGTCATGCCGGCGCGGTACTGGTGCGCAAGCCTTTCGGCCGCCAGGACCTCGCCGATGCGCTGGCCGGGATGCCGCGACGCAAGTCCGCGCGCGCCTGATCGCCATGACTCCGCTCGACAAGCCGCTGCGCCGCGAACTGCTGATCGACGAGATGCCCTACACGCTGACCATCGACCCCGAGGGCCTGAAGCTGGTGCCCAAGGGCAAGCGCAAGGGACTGGTGCTGCGCTGGACCGAGCTGGTGAGCGGAGATGCGGCCCTGGCGGTTGCGCTGCAGGCGTCGCTGAAGGTTTGAGCAAGGCCCGGGTGGCACCGTGACTGTGGCGTGGCGTGGGATGCCAACGTTGTATCGCGCCACGTGCATGTCGCTCGCGGCTGAAGCCGCTCCTACAAAGGTGTGGACGGGCGTGTCCGGGAGGCGACGATCCAGGATCGCGCCACGTGCATGTCGCTCGCAGCTGAAGCCGCTCCTACAGAACGCGGTCGTCTCCACTTGTAGGAGCGGCTTCAGCCGCGAACGCAGGTAGGGGCGCCACGCCGCCCACCACGCGATCACCGCCACACGCCGCGCCCACCGGTTTGACCCTTCCTCTCCCAGCCGCGAGGATGGGACTCCATTCACCCGATCTGGGAGCCCTGATGCCAGCATTTACCGGCCAACGTGCCGGCCTCCAACCCCACTTCGCGCCGGCGCTGCCGGCCCGTTCCAGCGTCCTGGCCGACGAACATACCGGCCTGCAGCACGTGATGGTCACTCGCCACCCGCACTTCGGCGGGCAGCTGTTCCTCGACGACGACCTGCAGATTTCCGAATCCGACACCGCCTACGGCGTGGCCATGACCAGCCCCTTGCTGGAACTGCCCCGGCCCGCACGCGTGGCCATCCTCGGCGGCGGCGACGGTGGCGTGCTCTGCGAATTGCTGCGCACGTTCGAACCGCTCGACGCCATTCCCTCCGAACTGACCATGGTGGAGATCGACCCGCGCGTGGTCGCGCTCTCACGCCGCCATCTTCCCGCCCTGTGCGGCGATGCCTTCGACAGCCCGCATGCGCGCGTGGTGAACGGCGACGCCTACGCCTGGATCGCGCAGGCGCGCGGCCTGGACGCAGTGATCTACGACCTGACCATGGACCCGGTGCGCGAAGGCCATCCACGCGCGGAGTTCATCGCCCGCGTCATCGCCCACATGGCGCGCGCCCTGCGCCCCGGTGGCGTACTGAGCATGCAGTGCTGCGGCCACGGCCTGCGCGACGCCGAGGACCGCGCCACCCGCCGCGAACTGCTGCCGCTGATCCGCGAGGCGGTGGACGCGCACTTCCAGGATCGCTGCGAACAAAGCGTGCTGGTTCCGTCCTACCGCGACCTGTGGACCTTCCTCAGCGCGCGCAAGCCGGGCTGAGCGACCGTTCCAGCTGCCGGTAGTACGGCAGCAGCGCCAGCGCGCGCGCGACCACGAACAGCACGAACGCCGCCCACAGCCCGTGGTTGCCCCACAGCGCGGCGGCCGGCCATGCGCAGAGCAGGAACACGGCCAGCGACAGCAGGCCGGCGTTGCGCATCTCGCGCGTGCGCGTGGCGCCGATGAACACGCCGTCGAGCTGGAACGCGGCCACTGACAGCAGCACGTACAGCGCCGCCCAGGGCAGGTACGCGCGTGCCGCCGCGACCACCTCGGGCAGCGACACCAGCAGCCCCACCACCGTCCCGCCCAGCAGCCAGATGGCGAGCGCCAGCAGCGCCGCGGTGGCCAGCGCCAGTTCGCTCGACAGGCGCACCACGCGCCGCAGCCGGGGCAGGTTGCGCGCGCCGACCGCGCCGCCCACCAGCGCCTCGGCCACGAAGGCGTAACCGTCGAGGAAGAACGCGCTGAACGACACCAGCTGCAGCAGCAGATGGTTGGCCGCGAGCGTCACGTCGCCGAAGCGCGCGCCCTGGCTGGCGAACCAGCCGAAGCCAGCCAGCAGGCACAGCGTGCGCAGCATGATGTCGCCGTTGGCCGCCATCATCCGGCGCAGGCGCGTGCCGTCGCGCAAGCGTTCGAGCGGCAGGAACGGCGCGTCGTCGCGGTGCCGCGCGCGCAGCGTGCGCCACAGCACCAGCGCCGCCACCACGCAGGTGGTCCACTCGGCGATCGCGGTGCCCAGGCCGATTCCGCGCGCGCCCATGTCCAGCACGCCGGCGAAGTACACGTCGAGCGCGGCGTTGAGCCCGTTGAGCAGCAACTGCACCAGCAGCAGGGTGCGGCTGTGGCCCAGCCCGATCAGCGCGCCACTGAAGGCATACAGCGCCAACGCCGCCGGCGCGCCCCAGATGCGCGCCTGGAAGTAGTCCATGCCGGCGTTTTCCACCGCGACGCTGGCGTCCATCACCGCGAAGTAGGCCGTCGCCAGCGGCCACTGCAGCAGCATCACCACGATTCCCAGGCCCACGCCCAGCAACAGCGCGCGCGCCAGCGTGGCGCGCACCTCGGCCTCGTCGCCGGCGCCATCGGCCTGCGCGACGAAGCCGGTGGTGGCCATGCGCAGGAAGCCGAAGCTCCAGTAGATGAAGTTGAACAGCAGCGCGCCCAGCGCCAGCCCGCCCAGCGCGGCCGTGCTGCCGTAGTGGCCGATGACGGCGGTGTCCACCAGCCCCAGCAGCGGCACCGAGGCATTGGCCAGGATGATCGGCCAGGCCATGCGCGCGATGTCCGGGCGCGTGAGTGCGGGCGAGTGCGGCGTCTGCATCAGCCGATGATGCCGCAGCCCGTGGGTGGCGCGCATGCGATACGAAGCGGCGCGACCGGCAGATCCCTCGCTGCGCTCGGGATGACAGAGATACAGCGGACAGATGCTTCGCTGCGTTGTGGCCCTCGCCAGCTGTCATCCCGAGCGCAGCGAGGGATCTGCTCCGCGACACCCGGGCGCGTCGCGCTAGACGTCCCGCGCTGCTGCCAGCTGCGTTTCCACCGCCAGCCGCAGCTCCTCGAACGCGCAGGGCTTGCGCAGCAGCGGGATGTCCAGGTCGTGCGCCCCGGCCGGTCGACCGCCGGTCTGTACAGGTTTGTGCAGAAGACTATGAACAGGCCCGTGTGCAAACGGCATCGCGTCATGGCGTCTACCGCCGCACCTGCGGCATTCCCGTTCCGCGCAAGGCGTGCCGACCCGCCTATAGCCGCTCCACCGCCATCGCCCGCACCAGCACCTCGTCCTGGCGGAAGCGCTGCTGCAGCTGCCGCCGGTACGCCGCCCACCAGCCGTGGTCGAGCTGCGCGGCCATCACCTCGAACAGCACCACCTGGTCACGCTGCACCTGCCCGCCATCGTCTTCCCAGGCGCCCAGCGCCGGCGCACGCAGGAAGGCGGTGACGCCGCCGAAGAGGTCGGTTAGTTCTGTGCGTACGGTGTCGAACAGCGACCTCTCGAACGCCACGCCGGCGTTGTCATGCAGCGGCAGGAACAGCTGGACAAGATGCATGGGGCGGCCGGTGCAAGCGATGAAGGCCGCACGATCGCACGCGTGGCGTGGGCATGACGTCTGGAGCACGAAGTGACGGCCCGTTCACCGCACTGCGTCCATAACGCCGCCATGGCCAGACCTTCCATCGCAGCCGCAGCCGCACTCGCGACCCTGTTCGCCCTGCTCGCCCTGTCCGCCTGCGACGACTACCCCCGCGACGCCGACGACATGACCAGGCAGGCCGAAGAACAGGGCATGCGCGTGGGCGCCAGCCACGATCCGCCCTGGGTGGTGGTGTCGACCGACGGCACGGTCGGCGGCCCGGAAGCCGAACTGGTGCAGCGCTACGCCGATGCGCAGGGCTACCGGCTTACCTGGCTGCCGGGCAGCCATGACGCATTGATAGGCGACCTGGAGCGCGCGCGCCTGCACGCGGTGGTCGGCGGCCACCATCCCGACTCGCCATGGAAGCCCAAGGTCGGCTGGTCGCGCCCGCTCGCGCTGCGCGCATCGCCGGACGGGCCCATGCCCGAACGCCGCATCGCCTTGCCGCCCGGGCAACCGGCCTGGCACCTGGCCTTCGACCGCCACCTGGCCGAGCGCGAGGCCGCGCAATGAGCGCCGACGGCCTGCGTCCGCCAGCGCGCGAACTTCCACAGGCGCAGCGCGACGCCCTGCGCCGCGCCGAGCGGCTGTGCGGCTGGACGCTGCTGTGGATGTCGCTGGTCGCGGCGCTGATGTTCGTGACGATGGGCGGCTCGCAGGCGATGAAGACCGCGCTGATCGAGGACGTGCTGAGCCTGGTTCCCCCGATCGCCTTCCTCGTGGCCAGCCGCTTCCGCCGCAAGGGCGTGGACGCCGAGTACATCACCGGCCGCGAGCGCGCCTTCGACGTCAATTTCCTGATCTCCGCCGTCGCACTCACCGGCGTGGGCCTGGCCCTGGTCTACGACGGCCTGCATACCCTGCTCACCGCCACCCGCCCGGTGGTGGGCACGGTGATGATCGCCGGGCACGTGCTGTGGCAGGGCTGGATCATGATGGGCGCGCTGCTGGTCTCGGCGGTGCCGCCGATCATCCTGGGCCACAAGAAGCTGGCGCTGGCGAAGACGCTTTCGCTCAAGCCGCTGCACACCGATGCCGACATGGGCAAGGCCGACTGGATGACGGCCGCAGCCGGCATCGTCGGCGTGGCGGGCATCGGCTTCGGCCTGTGGTGGGCCGATGCCACTGCGGCGCTGGTGATCGCCGGCAGCATCCTGCACGACGGCGCCGGCAACCTGCGCGCCGCGGTCCGCAACCTGCACGACGCGCGCCCCGAAACACTCCAACGCGGCGAGCCCGACCCCCTGCCCGACCGCTTGTGCGCCGAGATCTCCGCACTGCCCTGGATGGACGGCTGCGCGGTGCGCCTGCACGAGGAAGGTTTCCACCTGTCCGGCGTGGTGCTGCTGCGCAACCGCACGCTCACCGCCGCGCAGGTGGAGGAAGTGCGCGCGATCGCGCAGGCGATCGACTGGCGGCTGGACCAGATCGACGTATCGATCAGCACCCCGAGGGAACATTGAGCGCGGGGAACAGGGATCTCTGGCGGAGATCCTGCCGGGATCTCTCGCTGCGCTCGAGATGACAATTTTTCTGCTGCGCCAGTTCGTGAGCAACCGGAACAACAAGCCTGTCATTCCGAGCGCAGCGAGAAGAGCTTTACAACGGCGAATCCGGTCAATCTCCGGCCGCACCACCAACCACTTTGCCGCACCACCGAATGACAGCCGCGCTGGCCTTGCCTACAGTGCGTGCGTACCCGTCCATGCAGACGCCATGCCCCGCCGCTTGAGGATTCCGCGCACCTACTGGGCCGACAGGTCCATCCTGGCCGTGCTGATCGCGGGGACAGCGTGGCTGTCGCTCACGCTGGCGCGCGGCCCCGGCGAGCTCGCGGCCATCTGGGTGGGCAACGGCATCCTCACCGGTTGGCTGTTGTCGCGGCGCACCGCCACCTGGCCGGGTTACCTCCTCGTTGCATTCGCGTCCGAGCTGTCGGCGCGCATCCTCGCCGGCGACGAGCCGCTCTACGCCATCGCGATCGCCGTGTGCAACCTGATCGAAGTGCTGGGTGTGGCCGGCATCGTGCGCCTGCGGGTCCCCGACATCCGCGATCCGCGCAGCTGGATACGGCTGGGCGGAATCGCCACTGCCGCCACCCTGGCGGCCTGCGCGGTGGCCGGCGTGCTGGCGGCGACCGTGGCCTACTCGCTGCACGCGCAGCCGTTCCTGCCCGCGCTGGGGCGGTGGTACTCGGCGCACGTGGTCGGCATGGTGGTGGTGGCCACCACCACCCTGGTCGCGCATCGCAGAGGCCTGGGCCTGCCCATCGCGTCCAGGCGCGGCTGGAGCCTGGCCGCCACGCTGGCGCTGCTGGCAGCGGTGGCGGTCGGCGTGTTCACCACCAGCCACTCGGTGCTGTTCCTCACCTATCCGCCGCTGCTGCTGGTGGCGGTGCAACACCGCTTCGCCGGCGTGGCGCTGGGCGTGATCGCGCTGGCGTTGATCGGCGCCACGGCTACTACCCTCGGCCTGGGCCCGATGGCGCACCAGGAACTCGACGCGGCCACGCGCATCGCCCTGCTGCAGCTGTACATCGCCGGCGGCTGCGTGATGACCATTCCCGTGTGCCTGGCCCTGGCCGAACGCGACCGCCTCGCCACCAGCCTGCGCGACAGCGAGCGCCGCTACCGCATGCTCGCCGACCATTCGCACGATGCCGTCACCCGGGTAAACGCCGAGGGCGAGCGCATCTACGTCTCGCCCTCCGCCACCGAGATGCTGGGCTGGGCGCCGGCCAACCTGCTGGGGCCGCGCTGGGAGATCGTCCATCCCGAAGACCGGGACAGACAACGCGCGGCGATGGAAGAGGTGCTCGCCAGTGGCGAGCCGAACACCGACAGATACCGGCTGCGCCACAAGGACGGCCATTACGTCTGGATCGAGGCGGTGTCGCGCTGCATCCCCGCCGACGACGGCGGCGACCGCAACGACGTGGTGATCGCCGCGCGCAACATCAACCGCCGCGTCGCCGCCGAACAGGCGCTGGCCGAAAGCCGCCTGGAACTCGAACGCCAGTCGCGCGTGGACGCGCTGACCGACCTGGCCAACCGTCGCCAGTTCGAAGAGCGCCTGTCATTGGCGCTCAAGCGCCTGCAGCGACACCACACGCCGGTGGCGCTGCTGTACCTCGATATCGACCGCTTCAAGGGCATCAACGACGGCTATGGCCATGCCGCCGGCGATGCCGTGCTGCAGGCGTTCGCCCGTCGCCTGTGCCACTGCGTGCGCGAGACCGACCTGGTGGCGCGCCTGGGCGGCGACGAGTTCGTGATCCTGCTCGAGGACGTCCCGGCCACGGGCGCCGAGGCGGTGGCGCGCAAGGTGGTGGCCGCCATGGTCGATCCCATCGATGCCGGCGACGGCCACCGCATCACCGTCACCACCAGCATCGGCATCGCCTGCACCCGGCAGCCCACCGACGCCGGCACGCTGATGGCAGAGGCGGACGCCGCGCTGTACGCGGCCAAGAATGCAGGGCGCAACCGCTATCACGTGGGGACGCCGGACTAACGCGCAGCCGCGTCGCGGCGCAATCACCCCAACCCGCTACCAGACCAGGTCGTCCGGCACCTTGAACTGCGCGTAATACGCATCGTCTTCATCACTCGACGGCGCGGCCGCTGCCCCCGCCTGCCCGTGATCGAGCACGATCATCCCCGCATCGCGCTCGCGCACCTGCTGCCCCGCCCCGCGCGGCAGCAGCACATACCCGTCCGCGCCAGCCGCGACCACCAGCTCACCCGCCGCCAGCTTGCGGCGCAGGTCCTCGGTCACCAGCAGCGTGCGGATCGCACCATCGGCGGTGAACCGGTACTCGCTCTCGCCACCGTGCGGCACGCGCTTGTCGCGGATGATCTGGCGCGCCTGCGCGCGCAGCTCGGCCACGCGCGCCTGCGCCCTGCGCTCGGCCTCCAGCGCACGGTCGCGCTCGGCCTTCTCGGCCCGCACCCGCTGCGCTTCCAGCTCGATCTCGTTCGGCCCGGACGGCGCCCGCGCATGCCGGGCCAGGTGCTGCTCGCGCGCCACCGCCGAAACCTTGGACTTCTTGACCAGCCCGGCCTTGAGCAGCTGTTCCTGGAGGGGATTGCCTTTGGCCATGGCGGCGGCACCTTGCTTGGGAGGCCACCATGATACGGCCGCGCCGTCGGGCCCCTTGCCGGCAGCCCTGACGGAGTCCGGACGCGACCGTTCAGTCGCGCAGCTTCAGCGTCGGATGTTCGTCGAGCACGCCGTCTTCCAGGATCACCACGTGGCGCGTGTCGTCCTTGTCGAACAGCACCGGGATCGGCGTCTGGAACAGCGGCCGGCGCACGAAGGCCAGCCGCCAGCGGAAGATCTCCAGCGCCTCCAGCGTGACCAGCTGGGCAGGCGTGAGCCCGGCGCGCAGCGCTTCGGCAGCGGTCGGCGGGGCCGGCCTGCGGCGCTCGGGCGTGCGCGGCCCGGGAGGCGGCGCCACGGACTGCCACGGACCGTCGATGACCGTGGCTTGGTGGTGGTTGCGGGACATGGAAACTCCGGAACTTCGGTGGGGGCCGGGCCTACCTGGCGCGCTTCCCATGGCGCGCTGGCATACGCCGGCGCATGGGGCAAAGCAAGGCGCGTGCCGTTGTGGGTGTGTCGCCACTAAACTCCAGTGAATTCAGTGATTTGTTCACTTCGGATGCAGGAATGTGGACGGGATGTGCACGCCAGGCGCCGTCCGGCTGACACCGAACCGTTGTCCGCGCGCCCACCACCCGATCCGGGTCGACCGGCGCGCCGCAGCGCTGCCGGAAAATTGACTCGCTGCGCCTACCGGCATCCGCAGGGTGCCCCGTTGCGTCCGATTTCTGCCCCTCGCTGCCGCAGGCAGACGCCGCTGCCGCGGGCAGACGCCGCCGAGACGATTCGCTTGCGGCCTCCCCTGTCTCTTCGGAGACTGGGCAACCCCGGGCACACGCACGCACGGCATGACCACCACCCCGCACGAACTGCACCGCCTGGCGGCGTTCACCGACGATCCGCGAGGCGGCAACCCCGCCGGCGTCTGGATCGGCGATGCGCTGCCGCCTGCGGATCACATGCAGCGGGTCGCCGCCGAGGTGGGGTACTCGGAAACGGCGTTCCTGGCCCCTGCCGCTGGGCGCGCGTGGCGGGTCCGCTACTTCAGTCCCCTGGCCGAAGTGCCGTTCTGCGGGCACGCCACGATCGCCAGCGGCGTCGTGCTGGGTCGCAGGTCCGGCAGTGGCACTTACACGCTCGCCACCCGCGCGGGCGACGTGCGTGTCCAGGTCGAGCGCGAAGGAGATATGTGGCGGGCCAGCCTGCAGTCGGTCCCCACGCAGCAGCGCCCTGTGCCCGCGGCCCTGCTCGACGAAGCCCTGGCTGCGCTCGACTGGCGCCGGGGTGAACTGGATCCGCTGCTGCCCCCGATGCTGGCGTACGCCGGGGTGTGGCACCTGGTGCTCGCGGTTGCGCAGCGACAGCGGCTCGAACAGCTGCGCTACGACTTCGAGCGTCTGAAGACGCTGATGCTGGCGCACGCGCTGTCAACGCTGCAGCTGGTGTGGCGCGAATCGCCCACGCGATTCCACGCGCGCAATCCCTTCCCCGTGGGCGGCGTGGTCGAGGATCCGGCCACCGGCGCGGCCGCCGCGGCGCTCGGCGGCTACCTGCGCGATGCCGGCCTGATGCCAGTGCCGGATGGGTTCCAGATCATCCAGGGCGCGGCGATGGGGCGACCCAGCCTGCTGGTCGTCACCGTGCCTGCCGAGGGCGGGATCATCGTGTCGGGCACTGCGGTGGACATGCCGGCAGGGGACTGAGAGCGGTCAGCCCGCCCTGCTTCGTTGCGGGATCCGCGTGCCGCTGCGCGATGCGGAAAACGCCGCCGCTTCCGCTCGGTCCGGCACTGACAGAAGCTGCGCCTGCGCGTGGAAATGCACCAGCAGCCCCGCGAGGCTGCGCAGGTCCTGGGCGTTGTGGTCGCCGACGCGACGGAGTTTGTCGGCGCTGCCGCCGCGCAGGTAGTCGAGCCAGGCGGCGGGGGCTTCCGATCCGGGCAGGTCGTCTTCGCGCACCACGCCGAGCAGTTGCCGCTCGACGGTGGCGAGGCGGCAGTTCTCCCAGACGCCGCGGTAGCGGCGCCGGACCGGATGCAGCAGGTCGATGTGGTCGCGGCCGAGCACCGGATCGGACAGCCGGGCCAGGGTGTAGCGCGTGCTCAGCAGTGGCCGGTCGTAGCACTTGCCGTTGTAGGACAACAGCACGGTGCGCGGCTCCAGCCAGTTGGCGAACTCGCGCAGCATCGCCTGCTCGGCGCCCATGGTGGTCATCAGCAGCTGGCGGATGCGCAGGCCGCCGTCGCGCCAGTCGCTGGCGCCGATCATGAAGGCGCGCGTGCCGGTGCCCCCGGCAAGGCCGGTGGTCTCGGTGTCGAAGGCGAGGATGCGGTGGGTTTCGATCTGGTCGAGGGCGGGCGCAGTGAGGTTCAGCGCCGTCAGGTCCAGTCGCGCCGGCAGGCGTTCGAACGGCACCCACTTCTCGATGTAGCGCAGGCCGGGCGCGATTTCCACACCCTCCAGGCTGCGGTCGAAACTGTGCACTGGCGACAGGGCGCGCGGGCGCAGGCCAAGCAGCTTGCGCAGCTGCGCCACCTGCGCGTCGGTCGTCTTCCCGCGTGGCGCGGCGGGCGGCACCACCTGCTCGCCGGTCGTCTTCCCCTGCGGCGCAACGGGCGCCGCCATGGGTCGGGCCGCCACGCCCGCCTGCTGCCGCAATCCGGCCAGGCGTTTGGCCAGCACGCTCAAGCCGTCTCTCCCAGCAGTTCCAGCACCTGCATCCCCGCCGCCTTCACCGACTTGCCTGCCGCTTCGCTGCTGGCCAGGATCGGCCCCACGCACGCCGGGCAGCCATGCTTGCAGGGACACGAAAGAATCAGCCCCAGCGCCTGCTGGCGCAGATCCTCGCGACGCTCGAACAGCGGCAGCGACAGCCCCACGCCGCCCGGATAGTTGTCGTAGAGAAACAGCGTGGGCGTGAACCCGCGTGCGGCCTCCACCATCGCCTCGCCACTGTCGCCCGAGCGGATCTGCCCGCGCCCGGCCTGGTCGGCGGTGGCGAACCACGCACCGTCGCCGCTGCCCACCGCCTTCTGCAGGTCGCGCCCTTCGGCCATCACGCAGACCATGGCCACCAGGTGCAATGCGTACGCCGCTGAAAGAAACCCATCGAGCGCATCCTGGCGGCTGTCGAAACTGCTATCCAGCACCCGCTGCGGCAGCTGCCACCAGCATGCGGTGGTGTGCAGCTCCTGGTCGGGCAGAGTCACCGGCCCGTAGCCGATGTTCTCGTGGGTGTGGAAGCGGATCTTCTTGTAGCCCGACACCCGCCGCAGCACGTGCACCTCGCCGTGGTGGGCACTACCCTGCCCGGCCAGCGCGCCTTCGGCCTCGTCGAGCACCTTGAGCTTGGTGTAGTCGATGGCGTCGGTGTAGTAGTCCACGTTGGTCTGCTGCACGTAGGCCTTGCGCCCTTCCCAGTCCAGGCGTTCGACCTGGTAGGGCTCGGACTGCACCATGTGGATCGCGCCCTCGTAGAGCGTGAGCGCGGCAGCCGAATAATCGACTTCGGCGATGATGGTCTGGCGGCCGTTGGTGCGGTCGACCACCACGAAGTTGCCGTCGGCCACCGAGCGCAGGTTCACCGCCTGGGCCGGATAGCTGTCGGCGATCCACTCCCAGCGCTCGCCTTCCTGGTGCAGCACGCCGCTTTCGACCAGCACCTCCAGCCACGGGCCCGGATCGACCGGCCCGAAGGCATCCCCAGCCAGGAACGGAAGCTCGAAGGCCGCGCAGCGGATGTGGTCCATCAGGATCAGCGGCTGGTCGGGTTCGATGCGCGCCTGCTCGGGCGTGGCGCTGGCGAAGAACTCCGGATGACGCACCACGTATTGATCAAGCGGCAGGCTGCTGGCCACCAGCACGCCGATCGACGGCTGCTGGCGCCGACCCGCCCGACCGAAGCGCTGCCAGGTCTGCGCGATGGAGCCGGGATAGCCGTTGAGCACCACGACATCCAGGCTGCCGATGTCCACGCCCAGCTCGAGCGCGGAGGTGCTGACGATGCCGTCGATCTTGCCCGAGCGCATCTCGCGCTCCACCTCGCGCCGCTCCGTGGGCAGGTAGCCGCCGCGATAGGCGCGTATGCGCCGCGGCTTGCGCGGGTCGTGGTCGAACACTTCCTTGAGGTACTTGGTGAGCACCTCGACCATCAGCCGCGACTGGCAGAACACCATCGTCTTCAGGCCCGACTTGATCGCCATGCGCGCGATGCGGTTGGACTGCGAGCGGGCCGACGCGCGTATGCCGAGGTCGGGGTTCACCACCGGCGGGTTCCACAGCAGGATGTGCTTGTCGCCGGTGGGCGCGCCGCTGTCGGTGATCGCCTCCACCTCGTGCTCGATCAGCGCACTGGCGTGCTGCGCGGCATTGCCGATCGTCGCCGAGCACAGCACGAACTGCGGCTTGACCCCGTAGAACGCGCACACGCGCTTGAGCCGCCGGATCACGTTGGCCACGTGCGAGCCGAACACGCCGCGATACGTATGCACCTCGTCGATCACCACGTAGCGCAGGTTCTCGAAGAACTGCGCCCACTTGGTGTGGTGCGGCAGGATCGCCTGGTGGAGCATGTCGGGATTGCTGACCACGATGTCGCCATTGAGCCGGATGGCCTGGCGCGCATCGCCCGGCGTATCGCCATCGAAGGTCGCCGCGCGCAGCCCCAGGGCTCCCGCGGCATTGAGTTCCAGCAGCTCGGCCACCTGGTCCTGGGCCAGCGCCTTGGTCGGGAACAGGTACAGCGCCTTGGCCCCCTGCTCCAGCGCCGCACTGACCACCGGCAGCGTGTAGCACAGCGACTTGCCCGACGCCGTGGGCGTGGCCACCACCACATGCCGCCCCGCGCGCGCCGCGTCCCAGGCCTGCGCCTGGTGCGAATACAGCGAGCGGATACCGCGCGCCTGCAGCGCCGCATCGAGCGCGGGCGGCAGGTCACGCGGCAGCGGGCGCAGGTCGGCCGCCTGGCCCGGAATGGTGAACTGCCCGGTGACACGGTCGGCATAGCGATCGGCCAGGCGACGCGCCAGCTGTCCGCCGGAGGGAACGGGCGCAGGCAACGGCCTGGCGTGGAGGATGGCGTTCATGGGGCCTGCCCTGATTGGGCGGGCCAGTGTTGTGGGGGGCAGTCTCACCAGGTGAGTCTGAGCGCTCGCCGGGGAGCCTCTGAACAAGCCCCATTTTGCTCGTCATTCCCGCGAAGGCGGGGCTTTTCAACAGCCCGCAGGGCTGGTCATCCAGGGACTTTGGACTCAACGGCTTGCAGTCAGTGGATCCCCGCGTTCGCGGGGATGACGACAGTTGTTCAGAGGTTCCTTAGGGAACCCACCTGTCCTCATGTGCCCAGGATGCGGCTAGCTCAGGTGCCGGCCTCGCCTCATTCGTCGCGCGCATAACCCGCCTCGCGTTGCGCCCGGATCGCCAGGACGAATACCGCATCCAGCGCCATCACATACCGGTAGAGGGCGATGTACCCGCGAGCGCCCCGGCCGATGACCAGTTCGCGCAGACCATCGCGCGTTGGGCGTCCGATCAGCGGATTGTTCGTGAGCACATCGGAAGCGCTGACGATCTCGCCAAGCCGATCGTGAAGGTGCCCGGCCTCGTGCTGCTCCAGATGGATGATGACGCGCTGCAGGTCCTCATACACGCCGGGCAGAAACTCGACGCGCGCCATGTTACTTGGCGAACTTGCGCGCGACTGGATGCGGACCGGCCTTGCCGTGGCTGCGGTCGACCAGATAACGGCGCATCTCTTCCCAGGGAATGCTCTCGCCGGTTTCGAGGAACGCCGCCCAGCGCTGATCGGCCTGTGCATAGAAGTCGGCGCGCCGTTCGGCGAGATCAGCCTTCTCGGCGATGGCTTCCAGGATGAAGTTGTGCGAGGTGGTGCCGGCCGCTTCCGCAGCCTGAGCGACGCGGGCTTTGAGGTCGTCGGGCAGGCGGATGGTGGTGGTGCTCATGGAAGCTCCGGTTTTGCGTCTCGCGGCAAAAGTAGCACAAATGTGACACATGTATCCCGACCCCTGAACGAATGGCCCCGCCGGAGCGGGGCCATGGCAGGTTTACCGTGAGGTGTCGAGATCAGCCTGCGGGCACCGGCTCGGGCGCCGGCTGCGACGCGGCGCTACGTGCAGTGCGGCTGAAGCGCTGCGACAGCAGCCGCTTCAGCGCCTCCATGCCCTCGCCCCGCCCCGACACCTTGAGCACCGCATAGCCTTCCAGCGCCGCGTTCATCAGGTCGCTGCCCAGCGCAATCTCCGCCCCGGACATGCGCTCCTGCAGGCGCTTGATCCGCTGCAGCCGCGGGCGCAGCGCGTCGAGCGAGGCCAGGTCGCGCTGGAAGCCCTCCAGGTCGAAGTTGCGCGGCAGCACGCCCGGGTTCTCGGCAAAGGCCACCGTGCTCTGGCGCACGAAGGCCTCGGACTTGGCGCCCATCTTGGCCAGGTCCCGCGTCTGGTCCGGACCCAGCGCGGCCATCCCGGCCAGCTCGGTCTCCACCGCCGCCAGCGCGGCATCCAGGCGTCCCAGCCGCTCGGCATCCAGGCTCAGGTCGATCAGGTTCTGCGACATCACGTGTCTCCTTGGTCCATGTGAAAGTTGGCCGGCGCATCCCGTCCGGCCTGTGCATTCCAGCGGGCGGACGCCCGCCGCGCCGCCGGGGAAGTCCGCACCCCGCTGTAGGACAACGCCCCGGTGGCGGGTGGGACTGGGCCTACAGCGGCTGGCGGCGGGTATGGCGCAAGCGGCCAGCGGTAGCGCGCAAGCGGACACGGCCGGCGCGCAAGCGGGAAACAGTGGGCCGCGAGCCGAAATGGCTTGCGCGCAAGCATTCGGCGGTTGCGCGCAAGCGAGTCCGGCTTGCGCGCAAGGCGGCAACAGTCGCGCGCAAGCGGAATTGGCTTGCGCGCAAGCCAACGGCGCCCGTGCTCCAGCACGAGCCATCCAATCGCAAGCCGCGAAGGCTTGCGCGCAAGCGATATTTGGTTGCGCGCAACTGGTTTTCAGTCGCGTGCAAGGCGCGGTGGCTTGGCGCTGATGCAAATCTGCTCGTAGGATGAGTCGGGACGGCCAGAAGCCGCGATGTTTGCGATCCAAGCGTTGGGAAGCAGAGAAAGTGAACCTGACCCGATCCTCCTCATAGCCCTTGACCTTTACAAAAAGTGTCAGGGCAAAAGCGGCAGCCCCAGTTCCTTCAGAAAGGAATTGTGGCGCTTCTTCGCCTCGGCGATCTCCTTTTCGATCGTAACCAGACCGCTATGGACTTCCGCAAGGTCAATCTCCGACTCTGCACGCGCCGTGCTCACATAACGGGAAATATTGAGATTGAACTCGTTCTTCTCGATCTCGGCCATGTCGACGCGCCTTGCATAACGGGACTCCTCTGAGCGCTCCCGATATGTCGAGACGATCTTGGCGATGTGTTCCGGCAGCAGGCGGTTCTGGCGTTTACCCTTCTCGAAATTCTCGGGGCTACTAGCATTGATGAACAACACATCATCCGGCTGCTTGCACTTCTTCAGTACCAAGATGCAAACGGGAATTCCAGTGGAATAGAACAGGTTCGCCGGCAGCCCGATTACCGTATCGATGTGCCCGTCCCTGAGCAGTTTGGTGCGAATGCGCGACTCGGCGCCACCGCGGAACAACACACCGTGCGGCAGGATGATGGCCATCACGCCATCGTCCTTGAGGTAATGGAAGCCGTGTAGCAGGAAGGCGAAATCCGCCGCCGACTTGGGTGCCAACCCGTGGTTTCGGAAGCGCATGTCCTCGCCCAATGCCTCGTTCGGCTCCCAGCGATAGCTAAAGGGCGGATTGGCCACCACGGCATCGAACCGCGGCATCCGAGCAGGATTCGACTCGCGCAGCCAGTCCCATTGGTTCTCCAGCGTGTCGCCGTGATAGATCTCGAACTCTGAATCCTTCACCCCGTGCAGCAGCATGTTCATGCGCGCCAAGTTGTAGGTGGTGATGTTCTTCTCCTGCCCTACCAGTTTTCCAATGCTTCGTTCCTTCGCGTGCCGGCGCACATTCAGCAACAGCGAACCGGAACCGCAGGCGAAGTCCAGCACCTGGTCCAGGTGGGCGCGCGGGCCGGATGCGGGATTCTGGCTGTCGAGGGTGACGATGGCGGACAAGATGTCGGAGATGAACTGCGGCGTGTAGAACTCGCCGGCCTTCTTGCCACTGCCGGCAGCGAACTGGCCGATCAGATACTCGTACGCATCTCCCAGCGTATCGTTATCGGCCTTGAAGTGCGTCAGCCCCTTGGCGATCTCGCCGACGATCTTGATCAGTTGCTTATTACGCTGTGCATATGCCTTGCCCAACTTTTCGGAGTTCAGGTTGATCTCTGAGAACAACCCGCCAAAAGCGCTCTCGAATGATTCCTCTTCGATGTACTTGAAGGCATCCTGCAGCGTGCTCAGCAGGTCATTGCTCTGCACACGCGCCAACTCGGCAATGTTCGACCACAGGTAATCTGGATGCACCACGTAGTGCACCTTGCGGCGCATCTGCTTCTCGAAGGCCAGCACGTCTGTGGGATTGTCGGCATACCAAATGGCCAGCGGCGCCCGGCGCTCTTCCTTGCCCGGAACCGGATAGTCGCCGCCAAGCTCGCGTTTGGCCGCCGCTTCGTAGTTGTCCGACAGGTAGCGCAAGAACAGGAAGGCGAGCATGTAGTCCCGGAAATCGTCCGCGTCCATGCTGCCGCGCAGGGTGTCGGCGATGTTCCAGAGTAACGCGCCGAGCTTGTTTCGTTCGTCTTGGGTCATGGTAATCAGGGCTTCGGTCGGCGCTGGCCGCACCAGACAGTCTGCTGGTCGGCGTGCAGCCGGATCTGGCTGTGGCCATCGTCGGGGGTGTAGAGGATCAACATGTCAGGCATCCACGCCGGGCAACGAGGCCCTGTTGAAGGGGTAGTAATTCAGGAAGTCGTCAAGCACCTTCTCGAAGTGCTCGCGATTCTCCTGCAGCATCTCCACGGGGTCGTAGAACGAATAATTGCCGTGGCTCATGATGTTCACCACACGACCGTAAAGTGTCGCATCCGGATCGTTCTCGGCGTCCTGCTGGATGCACACCGAAAACTTGTCGTGCCCGTGGAATATCTGCGCTTTCTCCAGCAGACTGCGCAGCGCATTGAAGTGATGCGTATAGACCTGTCCCGAGTCGCGTGCGCGGCACAGGTCTTCCAACAGCGCCAGATGATGGAAGAACGGCGTATCGCTGCTCCAGGCAAGGGTGAACTCGCCCGTGGTGCGTGAGCGCGAAAGCAGCCATGACTGGAACTTTTTGCGATCAATCTGCCTGATTTCGTTCCACAGCACATTGAAAAACAGGGCGTGATGGGTGGAGATCACGGTCTTGATGGCGTGATCGTTACGCGCCAAGAACTGGCTCAGGTGGTTGGCCACGACGATGGCGTTGTGCTCATCGAGCGAAGAAATTGGATCGTCTATGACGATATACCTGACCCATTGGTAGGCTTCCGCTCCATCCATCGCCAGCTGCACGATGGCGAGGAAGAAGCACCAGATGAACATGGTTTCCTCGCCACGGGAAATCTTGATCGGCTGCTCGTCATTACCTTTCGGGTAGAAGCGCACCACACCCGCTTCTGCATCGATCCGGAAATCGAAATCCGCATAGCGCTGCAGCAGTGGCCG
Organism: Luteimonas sp. A482; assembly: GCF_054072655.1. Taxonomy (NCBI): domain Bacteria; kingdom Pseudomonadati; phylum Pseudomonadota; class Gammaproteobacteria; order Lysobacterales; family Lysobacteraceae; genus Luteimonas; species Luteimonas sp. A482. The sequence goes on along the minus strand of NZ_JBSVRO010000001.1, from coordinate 936,915 downwards.
GATTCGGTTGTCCATCTCCAGCTCGGTTAGACCCGAGAAGAATCGTGAGTTGGTGTTAAGCACAAGCCTGCGGTCACTGTCGCCGGTCAGGTCGTTGTCCCAGCCAAACAGGTCCTCTGTGTAGGCGTTGAAGTACAACGTGTCGCGGGCGTCGCCTTGCCGACCAATGTTCTTGAACGCCATCGACAACTGGGTCTTGCCGACGCCGTTGTGGCCATAGAGCAGCACGAAGCGCTTGGCCTCTTCCGGCGCGCTCGCGGGGCCGTTCAGAGTTGTACGGACGTGGGCGGCGAGTAGGGCCAGGTCGGGAAAGTTCGGCGGCGGACTCACGGGGCATCAGCCTCAACAAGTGGGAGTAGTCGCTGCATCAGGCCCTTCTTGTGCTGCCTGAGCAGCTCGATCATTTCAACCTGGGCCCGAATGAGAACATCCAGATTCGCGAGCAGATCGGCGATCCGCAACTGCTCATCAGGGTCTTCCGGGAATTTCACCATCATCTCTTTCAGCTGAGAAAAGTGTCGGCGGTAATCGAGCATGACTATGGGGTTCGCCTGCAAACACTGAAAAAGAAACGCCGTCGAAACATCCTTTTTTGCACGAAGTATCTTGATGCCGTCCGCGCCCTGAACAAATGGCTTGTTCGCCAACTTCAACACACACGTGTGGTCACCAAACACGATCAGCGGAAACGGGCCAGCGACAAGGCCGCACGAGTCATCTGTCCAACCGGCGATTGGCTTCGCTGACTGATCGATGATTGGATACGCGCCTTCCTGCATGTATTGCGACGTTTGCAGTTTCTTCGGCGGCGTAACCGTGACGATAGTGTTTTCGAGTTTCTGGACTTTCCATCTGCCCACGAACCCCGGAAAACGCAGACACGGCAGGGGCTGTCCTTCGTCCGGGAACAGCTGTTGCATAAGCCCCTGCTTGTGAGCCCTGAGCGTATCGAGCTTGCGGGCTTCCGCACCGATACGGTCATCGAGAGTTGATAGGACGTTACCAACCTTTTGCTGCTCCCTCTGCGACGGGAAAGCAAGCTCAAAAGACTTAAGAACACCTCCCGAAAGTTCTTTGAACGTGTTGCCTGCACCAAGTCTCTCCAACGCAGCCTTGGATCTTGCCAGAGAGAAGTAGAGGAACTTTCCGTCGAATCCCTCCTTTGAGACAAAACCTCGGCAACCCTGATTCATCGCCATCGGGACTGCGTTGATCGCGAGATGGCCAATGGGCGCACGTGTTGAGAGAATAGTCGATTCTGGAGGTAACACTTCAGAGGAGCAGTTCTGTAACCCTTCTTCGGTAATAGTACGGACCGTCTTGGAAATGTAAGGGCTTGCATCCTTCCCCATCTCCGCGGGAGTTACCCACTGAACATCGCCTCCCCAGTACTTCGCCACGCCAGTACTAGGTGTACCGCCCTGTGCGATACGGGCTACCTGAGATAGCGGCCTCGACTCCCACCATCCGTCGAATTCTGGGAAACGTAACTTTGGCAGAGAAGTCCGATATCCGACTGATTTCTGGACACTCTTGTTCTCACTGCGCATACGCACTCAATCCTGCAATCTCCCGACCCTGCGCCAACCGCTCCAGCACAGGGGTAAGCTCTTCCATCAAATCCAGCTCACGGCGCGTCCTTTCCTTCCAGGCCAGTTCCAGTGGCGCCATCAATGCGCTCAGCGCCTCCCCATCGAACACGCGGCGACGCAGGATTTCGTCCACGAATTCCTTGAACTTTTCTGCCTCCAGCCCATGCGCCTGCGCAATCGCGTTGAGCTGATCGGTGCGTCGCTGCACCTTGAACGCCTCGTAGCCCTTGCGGATCACAGCTTCGTCCAGCGCCCGGTCGGTCGGTAGGCTGCGGATGTAGTCCGCAATCACCTCGCGCTCGTCCATGAACTTTGCATCAGCCTGCACCAGCCCAATCACCTGCTCGCGGGTCATGCTGCGCTCGTCCGGCGGTTTTCCACTATCGCGAGCGACCAGCGCCATGATGTAGTCGTAGTCGATCAGGTTGGAGGCGAACAGCACGAACTCGAAGTCCAATTGCTGCACTTCCGGCGCAGCGCCGTCGCCCTGCGCCTGCTGCTGCGACTTGAGCCGCTGCGCCGTTTCTAGATAGGTGCCGCGCCAGGCGCGCAGGTCGTCCGGTGCGATCAGCGTATCCACCTGGTCGCGCTGGGCGGCCGTCAGGTCGGTGTACTGGTCCAGTTGCGTCTTGAAGCGCTGCACCTGCTTGAACAACTCAATGAACTGCGCACGCGCGGCATCGCCACGCAGGTTGGCGATCTGCTCGGGCTTGCTGACCAGCCCCTGCGACTGCATGAAGCCCTGCAACTTCTGCATAGCGTCATCCAGTTGCTCGATGACCTTCGGTGCCAGGTCCACCAGCCAGATGCGGGCAGGCGCGTCGCTGCCTTCGCCCGAGAACAGCTTGATCGCCTCGTCCACTTGCACCTGCTGCTGACGGAAGTCGAGGATGTTGCCGTAGGGCTTGGCATCGTTGAGCACGCGGTTGGTGCGGCTGAACGCCTGAATCAGGCCGTGGTACCTGAGCTTCTTGTCCACGTACAGCGTATTCAGGTACTTGGCATCGAAGCCGGTGAGCAGCATGTCTACCACCAGCGTGATGTCGATCTTCTCCGCGCCCTTGCCGGGCAGGTCGGCATCGGGCACCTGCTGCTGCTTGATGCGCTGCTGCACGTCCTTGTAATAGGCATCGAACTCACCGACACCGAAATTACAGCCGTAACGGGCGTTGTAGTCGGCAATGATCTGCTTAAGCGCGGCGTACTTGCCTTCGGGATCCTCTCGGTTGTCGGACTGCTCCTGCGGCAGGTCTTCCTGCAGCTGGCGCACGTCGGCGGCGTTCTTCGCGGCATCGTCGCCGCCTTCCGCCGCCACGGCCTGCGCAGGCGGGGAAAACACACAGGCGACCTTCAGCGGGCGGAACTCCGGATCTTCGGCCTGCCGCTGGGCCTGCATCTCGCCGAACAGCCGGTAGTACTCGATGGCATCGTTGATCGATGCGGTGGCGAACACCGCATTGAAACGGCGCTGCGCGGTGGCGGCATCGTGCTTGTCGAGAATGGTCTCGATGACCTTGGGTTTGGGCGGCGCCTCGCTAGGCTTGGGCGGGTTGGCGCCTTCGGGCTTAAAATGATCCACATGGAACTTCAGCACGTTGCGGTCGTCGATGGCGTGGGTGATGGTGTAGGCGTGTAGTTCGCGCTGGAACAGATCCAGCGTGGTACGTACGCGCGCGTTTTCGCCTTCGCGCTGCACGCTGGAGGCGTTCTTGTCGAAGATCGGCGTGCCAGTGAAACCGAACATCTGGGCACGCGGAAAGAACGCCTTGATCGATTGATGGGTCTCGCCGAACTGCGAGCGGTGGCACTCGTCGAAGATGAACACCAGCCGCTTGTCTCGCAGCGGCTCCAGCCGCTGCGGATGGTTGCGACCCGCAGACCCGTCCAACGCCAGCCCTAGCTTCTGGATGGTGGTGACGATGACCTTGTCGGCCTTGTCGTCTGACAACAGTCGACGCACCAGCGCCTCGGTGTTGGTGTTCTCCTCGACGCAGCCTTCTTGGAAGCGGTTGAACTCCTCGCGGGTCTGGCGATCGAGATCCTTGCGGTCCACCACGAACAGGCACTTCTCGATGTCCGGGTTGTCCTTGAGCAGGGTGGATGCCTTGAAGGAAGTTAGCGTCTTGCCACTACCGGTGGTGTGCCAGACATAGCCGTTGCCGCCGTTCTTCTCGATGCAGTCGACGATGGCCTTGACCGCATAGATCTGGTACGGCCGCATCATCAGCAGCTTCTGTTCGCTGGCCACCAGCACCATGTAGCGGCTTAGCATCTGGCCCAGCGTGCACTTGGCCAAGAAGGTTTCGGCAAAAGCATCGAGGTGGCCGATCTTGCGGTTGGCCTCGTCGGCAAACTGGTAGACGGGCAGGAATTGCTCGTCTGCGCTGAAATTGAAGTGTCGCGCGGTGTTGTTGGCGAAGTAGTAGGTGTCTGTGCGGTTGCTCACGATGAACACCTGCAAGAAACACAGCAGCGTGCGAGTGTAGCCGTTGCCGGGGTCGGCCTTGTAGTCGACAACCTGTTGCATGGCCCGGCGCGGACTGATGCCGAGCGTCTTCAACTCGATCTGGGCGACTGGCACGCCGTTGATGAGCAGGACTACATCGTAGCGGTGGTGGCTGTTGTCGTGGTTGATGCGCAGTTGGTTGACCACCTCGAAGGTGTTCTTGCACCAGTCGCGGGTGTTGACCAGGGTGTAATGCAGCGGGGTGCCGTCATCGCGTAGGAAGGTGGAGGTCTCACGCAGGCGCTGTGCAGCAGTGAAGACATCCGCGGTGACAATCTCGTCCAAGAAACGCTGCGCCTCGCCGGGCGTGAGGTAGACGCGGTTGAGCGACTCGAACTTCTCCAGGAAGTTACGTTCGAGCGCGGCGCGGTCACGGATGTCTGGACGCAGGGTGTACTTGAGCTCGCCCAGCTTGGCGACGAGTTCCTGCTCAATGATGCTTTCCTTGATGTGCATAGCCCAGTCCAGCCTTTCAGATTCAGTAGACGCTACCCCAAGCAAGTCTAACGACTGGGGGCTGGAAGTTGGCCTATAACTCTTGCGCACCGCGGATTGCCGCATGTGCGGCTCATGTTTAGTTGCCCTTCGAGCTCAGCAGGGAGGCCGCAGCACGGTTGGCGACATGCCACACCGCCTCCGATACGCCTTCGACAACGCCCCGGCCCCAGCGAACCCCAGCTCGTGCGCCACCTGCTTCACCGCCCTGCCCCCGCGCAGGCGGGTGGCGGCGAGGCCCGGGCGCCAGTTGAGCACGTAGGCGGCGGGCGTGTGCCGACGGCGTGCTTGAACGCGGGGGCGAAGGCGCTGCGCGGCATGGGGCCAGCGCGGCCAGGAGTTCGAGCGCCTAAGGTTCGCCGGGGCGCGCGTGCAGGGGGGACGAGCGCCTTGCCTAGCTGCGAGAGGCCGGCAAGCGTGGCGTGGTGCACGGATACTAGGGCGCCCCCACCGGCGCCCCTCTCCCGCGTGCGGGGGAAGGAGCAGAGCGGGCGCGTTGGGGACTACATGCGTCACTTGACGTCGTGCCGCCGCCCATTACCTATTCGCGAATGACGCATAGGGGTTATCCGCCTGCTGCGCACGCCGCGATCGCATCCTGCCCCTGCGCCGCGGCCACGCAGCGCTCTCGTGCCAGCCGCATGCGGACTTCGCCGTCCAGGCTGCGCAAACCCCAGCGACGGCCTTCTGCAATGGCGGCCTCCTCGTCGGCGCCTTGCAGCCACGCGGCACGCAGTGCAGCCAGTGCACCGACGCGGTTGCCGCTGGCGCAGTGGACCAGGGCCGGGCCTTCGATGCCGCGCAGCAGCTGGTCGAAGGCGGCGACCGATGCGGGCGAGAGATCGGCCGCGCCGGCGATGGGGAGGTTTTCATATTTCAGGCCTGCGGTGCGCACGGCAGTGGCTTCGTCGAATCCGGGCGTTTCGGCGTCGGGGGTGAGGTCGATGACGTGGGTGATGCCGGCGGCGCGCAGGGCGGGAAGGTCTTCGGCGGTGATGCGTCCGCCGGTGTGGATGCCGGGGGTGGGGTTGTTGAAGCGGCTCAGTCCGGGGGCGTGGGCCGTGGTGTCGGGGGTGGGTGGTGGGGTGGCTGCGGATTGGGGGGTGGTGATGCAGCTGGCGAGGAGGATCAGGGCGACTGTAAGGAGGGAGGCCTGGATGGGGGCGAGGTTTTGGGTGCGCATGGGTGGCGCCTCCGGGGTGGGCGGTGGTGGGTCGGATATTGAGGCTTCTGGGGGCCCCGACCCAGCTCTCCACCCGTGAAGGGCGCAATGCCCCACGCGCGGGGGAAGGAGCAAAGGTTCGGCAAGGAGGGAGTGAGCGCGCGATTTAAGCCGCCGCTTCGAGCGCCAGCAGGTAGTCGCCGAAGCCGTGCCTTGCGCGGGGGTCACGGCGGGCGCTGGTGATGACGGCGGGATTGGCGCGGCGGGCGACGGTGTGGCCGCTGCGCTCCAGGGCGTCCAGCAGGGCGCGGTCTTCGTGGGCGGTGAGCGCGGGGAAGCCGCCCGCAGCGCGGTACGCGGCAGCCGAGACGCCGAGGTTGGCGCCGTGTACGTGCGGGTGGCCGTCGATGTAGTGCTCGCCGGCGAGGAAGGCGGCGCGCACGCGGGGGGCGAAGTCGCGCCAGTCGGCGACGCGCACGGTGCCGCAGAAGGCGTCCGCATCGCAGGCCAGCTGCGCGGCGAGCCAGTCGGCGGGCACGCAGCTGTCGGCGTCGGTCGAGGCCAGCCAGCGCGCGCCTTCGTGCAGCAGGAGCTCGGCCGCGGCGGCGCGGGCGCGGCCGACGCAGCGCGCGTTGAGCGCCACGGTGCGCACGCCCAGTGCGGCGCAGGCGTCGGCGGTGGCGTCGCGGCAGCTGTCCAGTGCGACCACCACCTCGACGCGCTCGCCGGCCAGCGCGGGCCACTGCGCGGCGGCGAGGATCGAGCGCAGGCAGTCGCCGATCAGTACCTCCTCGTTGTGCGCGGGTACCAGCACGCCGATCATCGCAGGCCCTCGCGCTGCGCCACCGAGGTGGTGTCGTCGCTCCAGCAGTCGAGGATGAAGTCGGGGTCGCGGTAGTGGGCGATGCGGGTCAGCCCGGGGATGGCCGCCAGCCGTGCATGCACGTCCAGGGTGTCGCTGTGCCGGCCGTCGAAGCCATGCCGCCAGTGGCAGGCCAGCAGCACGGCGTTTGGTGCGAGCGAAGTTTCGATCCTGTGGGCGAATGCCTGCATCGCGGTGTCGTCGAGGTAGTAGCCCATCTCGCCGACCACCACCAGGTCGAAGCGGCCGTCGGGCCATTCGCGCGGGTGCTCCATGCAGCGCAGCTCGAGGTGGCCCAGCCCTGCGCAGCGCCGGCGCGCCACGGCAATCGCGCGCGGATTGAGGTCGGTGCCCAGCAGGGCGTCGCAGCGTGCGGCGAGCTTGCGGGTCAGCTCGCCGTTGGCGCAGCCGATTTCCCAGCCGCGTTCGAACTCCGGACGCGGCAGCGCGGCCAGCAGCAGGTCGCGCTTGCGGGTTTCGTACCAGCGGGTGCGGTAGCCGAAGGGGTCGTCGCCCGCCTGCCAGACCTGGTCGAAATAGCGCGCAAGCGTCATGGCAGGTAGACCTCGAACGGGCGGTGGAAGCGTTGCAGCACGTGCGGGGGCAGGATCGGCGCGGGCGCGTGTGGCGCGTCGCTTTGCAGCTGCGAGGCGAAGCAGGCGATGGCGCGCTGCTTGAGGACGACGGTTTCGGGCGTCAGCGGCATGCGGAACGCATCGAACGGCGGCCGGCTGGTGTGCGGCAACAGCCAGTGCCAGGCCCACACGGGATAGCGCAGCAGGCGCATGCCCGGCTGCGCCGCGGCGGCGAGTGCGGCGCGGCCGACGGCGTCGTGGTCGGGGTGGCCGTCCTGCTCCCAGGGTGCGAGGACGAGGTCGCCGGGCTGCAGCAGTGTGCGGAGCGTCGCCTTGAGGGCAGCGCTGCGCGCCTCGACCCCGCCGTCCGGAATGTCGAGGCGCTGCACCTGCGCGCGAACGCCCAGCACGTCGAGTGCCTGCGCCACTTCGCGCGGACGCACCTCGCGCAGGCGATCGGGGGTCCAGGCGGCGTCGCCGGGATAGCAGGCTTCGCCATCGGTCACCGCCACCAGGAGGATGTCGAGTCCGGCCTGGCTGGCGGCGCGCAGCAGGCCGCCACAGGCGAGGGTCTCGTCATCCGGATGCGGCGAGAGCAGCATCAGGCGGTGCCGGCCGTGCAGCAATTGCGCGGCCAGCCGCTCGTCCAGCGCGGCCAGCCACGGCGAGGCGCGCCACGCGGATTCGCATTGGCCTGCGCCATTGATGCGCGGCGGGGCTACAGCGGCCATCGTGCCTCCGCGTCCAGCGCTGCGACCTGCGCGCCCAGCGCTGCCCAGTCGCGATCGGCGTGGCTCTGGCGCACGAACACGGTGAGATCCGCGCAGCGCTGCGCATGTTGGCCGTCGCGGCACAGCGGGCCGGGACCGAGGCTGCGCGCGGCGGCATCGAGCACGTCGTGGCAGGCGCGCTCGACCACCGAGCGCAGGCGCACCACTTCGCGCTGGTATGGCTGTGTGGGGTTGGCGTCGATTTGTGCCGCCAGCTCGCGCAGCATGGCGGACGCGGCGCCCAGCTCCATGTCGACGCGTCCCAGCGACGCGGCAAGGTGCGGGTCGCGCGCGACGCGTGCCGGGTCGGCCATGCGCTGGGCGATTTCCACCGCAGCTCCGTGCCAGCAGGCGGCCACGCCAGCGCCGCCGTGCCAGAAGCCGGGACGCTCGAGATAGGCGCCCGGCGCGCCGATGCGCACGCACGGCACGGCGTCGAACTCCACCGGCCCGCTTTCGATCGTGGCCATGCCGACTGCCTGCCAGCCGGCGTCGGGTATGGCGACGCCGGGCTGGCGCATGTCCACCAGCACCAGCTGCCGCGCATCGCCCTCGCTCGCGGTAAGCAGCGCGGCGTCGACGAAGCGCGCGCCCGAGCACCAGGGCTTGCGTCCGGACAGGCGCGGCTTGCCGGGCCCGTCGCGCACCACCACCGTCGACTCCGGGCCCTCCGCGGCCCAGACCGCCAGCAGCGTCGTCGGCGCGGGTGGGGCGGCGACCAGCTCGACCAGGATCGCGAGCGCGTCATGGTGGGCTTCGAGCACCTTGGCCAGCGCCAGGTCGTCGGCACCCCACCGGGCCAGGGCGCGCCAGCGGGCGAGCGTTTCGCCCTGCCCCGGCAGCGGTAGCGGGGCTTTGCGCAGGCGTGCGCGGGCGCGTGTTTCGAGGGAAGAAGGCGCTGTGTCGGCGGTCGAAGTTGCAGGCGTAGGCATGACACCAGTGGACCAACCCAGCGGTAGGCGCCGCGTGAGCCGCACGACTGCGACCACCAATGCGTGCTGTGTCGCCACACGAAGGAGCCCCGCGTGTGCGGGGCTCTTCCTGTTTCAGTCGGGCAACTTGAACTCTGCAGTTGCAGGCGACAGCGCGTGGCTGCAGGCGCCGCGTGTTGCGATCCAGCAGGCTCAGGCCGTCGCCACCTTCGGCTTGCGGAACTTCGCCACCAGCCACTCCTCCACATCATCCACCAGCGTGAACGCCGCCGGCACCACGATCAGGCTGAGCACGGTGGAGGTGATCAGGCCGCCGATCACGGCCACGGCCATGGGCATGCGGAAGCTGGCGTCGGCGGTGAAGCCCAGGGCGATGGGCAGCATGCCGGCGCCCATGGCCATGGTGGTCATGATCACGGGGCGGGCGCGCTTGTGGCAGGCGTCCATCAGGGCGTCGTGGCGTGCCATGCCCTGCGCTTCGGCCATGACCGCGTAGTCCACCAGCAGGATGGAGTTCTTGACCGCGATGCCGATCAGCAGGATCAGGCCGATCAGCACCGACAGCGAGATGTCCAGGCCGGTGATCAGCAGCGCGCCGAACGCGCCCCCGGCGGCCAGCGGCACGGCTACCAGGATGGTGATCGGCTGGCTGGCGTGGTTGAACAGCAGCAGCAGCACGCCGTAGACGCAGAAGATGCCGGCCACCATGGCCATCAGGAAGCCGCCGAACATCTCGGCGAACACCTCGCTGTCGCCGGCAGCCTGGCGGTCCACGCCCACGGGCAGGTTCTGCAGTGCAGGCAGTGCGTCGATCTGGCCCTCCACCTCGCCCATGGCCATGCCGTTGAGGTCGACGGTGATGGTGACGTTGCGGCGGCGGTCGTAGCGGTCGATCTGCGAGGGGCCGCTGGCGGTGGTGATCTCGGCCACCGAGGACAGCGGCACGCTGCCGCCGCCGGCGGTGGGCACGCGCAGCTGGCCGAGCAGGGCCGGGTCCGACAATGCGGCCTCGTCGAGCTGCACGCGGATGGGCACCTGGCGCTCGGGCAGGTTGAGCTTGGACAGGAACTGCTCATAGTCGCCGCGCGTGGCCACGCGGGTGGCGGCGGCGATGTCGGCGGTGGAAACGCCCAGGTCCGCGGCGCGCGCGGCATCGGGCCGCACGATGATTTCCGGGCGCACCAGCGCGGCCGATGAGCTCACCGTGCCCAGGCCCGGCAGCTGGCGGATGCCGCGCTCCACGTCGCGCGCGGCTTCGGCCAGCTTCACCGGGTCATCGCCGGCCAGCACCAGCTGCAGCGCGCGGCCGGGCTCACCGCCCTGGAAGCTCAGGCGCACGCCGGGCATGTCGGCCAGGCGTGCGCGCACCTGGGATTCGAGTTCGTACTGGGTGGCGTCGCGATCGTCGGACCAGCGGATCAGCAGGGTGGCCTTGCGCAGCTCGGCGCTGGTGATGTCGCCCGCCGGGCCGTTGGCGCCGCTGTTGCTGCCGGCGGTGACGAACACGTGTTCGATCTCGGGAATGTCGGCGATGCGCTGGCGCGCGGTCTCGGCCACCTCGCGCGTGGTCTCCAGCGCGGTGCCGGGCGGCAGTTCCACCAGCACGCTGCTCAGGATGCCGTCGTTGGGCGGGATGAAGGTCACTTTCAGCAGCGGCAACAAGGCCAGTGAGCCGATGAAGATCGCCAGCGCAGCGACCAGGGTGCGGTTGCGATGGCGCAGCGCGCGGTCGGCCCAGCGCAGGTACCACTGCATCAGCTTCGAATCGCCCTTGTGTTCGGGCGTGGGCTTGAGCAGGTAGGCGGACATCATCGGCGTGATCAGGCGCGCGACCAGCAGCGAAAACAGCACCGCCGACGCCGCGGTCCAGCCGAACTCGCGGAAGAACTTGCCGGGAATGCCTGGCATGAAGGCCACCGGGATGAACACCGCGGCGAGCGTGCACGAGGTGGCGACCACCGCCAGGCCGATCTCGTCGGCCGCTTCGAGCGCGGCCTGTTTGGGTGTCTTGCCCATGCGCAGGTGGCGGTCGATGTTCTCGACTTCCACGATGGCATCGTCCACCAGGATGCCCACCACCACGGCCAGCGCCAGCAGGGTGATCATGTTGAGGCTGAAGCCGAACCAGTACATCACCGCGAAGGTCGGGATGATCGACAGCGGCAGCGCCACGGCCGAGATCAGGGTGGCGCGCCAGTCGCGCAGGAACCAGAACACCACCGCCACCGCCAGCAGCGCGCCCTCGTAGAGCATGTGCATGGACGATGTGTAGGAGTTCTCGGCCACCTCGGTGGTCGACCCCACCTCGACGATGCGCAGGCGCGGCTGCTGCGCCTGCAGTTCGGCGATGCTCGCGCGCACGGCATTGCCCACGTCCACTTCGCTCGAACCGGTGGTGCGCTGCACGGCAAAGCCGATGACCGGCGTGCCGTCGAGCGTGGTGCGCTGGGTGATCGGCGCGTGGCCGTCGCTGACCTCGGCGATGTTGGACAGGCGCACGCTGCGCCCGTCGGGCACGAAGATCGGGTAGTTCTCCAGATCAGCGGCGCTGTCCACGGTGCCCAGCGTGCGCACGGCCTGCTCGCTGCCGCCCACGGTGGTGCGTCCGCCCGGTTGCTCCTGCTGGATCTGCGCCAGTTGCTGCGAGAGCAGCGCCGGGCTCACGCCGAAGCCCTGCACCGCCTCGGGTCGCAGGTCGACGCGGATCTCGCGGTCGACGCCGCCAATGCGGCGCACCGCGCCCACGCCCGGCACCGCGAACAGGCGCTTGGCGATGGCGTCGTCGATGTACCAGCTCAGCTGCTCGTCGCTCCAGCCGTCGGCGGTGACGGCGAAGCTGATCATGTCGCCGCCGGTAACGTTGACCAGGGAGACGATCGGCGGTTGCACATCGGCCGGCAGGTCGATGCGCACGCGATCGATGGCGTCGCGCACCTCGTCCTTGGCGATGTTGCCGTCCTTCTCGATCTGGAAGGTGAGCACGGTGGTCGACACGCCCTCGTTGACGATCGAGACCATGTTGCGCAGGTCCGGGATGCTGGCGGTGGCATCCTCCACCTTGCGCGTGACCTGGGTTTCCAGGGTGCTGGGGCTGGCGCCCGGCAGGGTGACGGTGACGGTGACCACCGGAACGGTGAGGTCGGGGAACTGCGAGACGGCGAGCCGGTTGAAGGCGACCAGGCCGGCGGCGGTGAGCAGGATGAAGAGCAGGATCGCCGGCAGCGGGCGGTGGATGGACCAGGCGGAGAAGTTCATTCCACCACCCGCACCAGATCGCCATCGCCCAGGAAGCCGGCACCGCGCGCGACCACGCGTGCGTCGGAAGGCAACCCGCTGACGACTTCAATCTGGTCCCCATGCGTCGGCCCGACCTCGATGCCGCGTTCGCGCACGCGCTGGTCATCCTCGACGGTGAACACGTAGGCGCGTCCGTCGCGGCGCACCACGGCATCGTTGGGAATCAGCATCGCCTGCGCGCGGCCCAGCGCGATGCGGCCCTGCGCGAACATCCCCGCGCGCAGGCCGCCGGGTTCGGGCAGGTCGGCGTAGATGGTGCCGGTGCGGGTCTGCGCATCCAGCGCCGGCGAGACGCGGCGCACTACACCGGCGACGGCACCAGCGGGCGTGCGCACCTGCACGGTGGCGCCGGGCGCGACCAGCAGCAGGTCGGCCTCGGCCAGTTCGGCGCGCCATTCCAGGCGGCCGTCGCGAATCAGGCGCAGCAGTTCGCCTCCGGCCCCTACTACCTGCCCTCCCTGCACGCTGCGCGCCGACACCACGCCGTCGACCGGCGCCCGCACCACGGTGAAATCGCGCTGCACGCGGGCCGCGTCGCGGCCGGCGATGGCGGTGTTGAGCCGGGCCTGGGCATTGGCGCGGGCGGCCTCTGCCTCCTCGGCGTCCTGCAGCGAGACCATGCGGTCGTCGGCCAGTTCGCGTACGCGCGAGGCCTTGCGCCGGGCGGTCTCCAGGTTGGTCTGCGCCTCGGTCACCGACGCCTCGGACTGGGCCAGCTGCGAGGCCAGGGTGCGGTCGTCCAGGCGCAGCAGCACGTCGCCCTGCTTCACCACGCTGCCCACTTCAACGTCGACGCTGGAGACGCGCACGCCGGAGAGCTCGACGCCCACCGACACCTCCTCCCACGCGGCCACCGCGCCTGAGGCAACCACTTCGCGCACAACCTCACGCGTCGTTGGCGTGGCCAGCGATACGGTCAGGCTCGGCGTCGCCTCGGGAGGCGCGTCGGCGCCGCAGGCGGCCAGGGCAAGCAGTCCAGCAACAGCCAGCGCACGCAGGGGAATGGCAGGCATGGGGGCTTCGGCTCGTATCAGAAGGCTGATACTCTATCAGCACACTGATATGTAGCGAAAGCTGCGGAGGGCCTGCGATGCCGAACAAGAAGCTGAGTCCACTGCAGGCGTTCAGGAATTCCCGCGGCTATCGCGCCAGCTCCCTGCTCAAGCGCCTGCACGTCGGCCTGACGGTGATGATGGAAGAGCGCCTGCGCGGGCACGGCATCGTGCTGACGCGGCCGCAGGCGCTGGCGCTGATGCACCTGTCCGAATGCCCTGGCGCGTCCAATGCGGAACTGGCGCGGATGAGCGCGGTGTCGCCGCAGACGATGCACCAGATCCTGCTGCGGCTCGGCCGCGACGAACTGGTGACGCGCGCGCCGCATCCCTGGCTGGGACGTGTGATGTCATTCCGGATCACCGAGGAAGGGCGCGAACTGGTCACGCGCGGCGGCCTGGTGGCACAAGGCGTGATCGATGGCGCGCTGGGCGTGCTGTCGCCTGCCGAACAGGACCAGCTTGTCGCGATGCTGGAGCGCTGCGTGGCGACGCTGCCTTCGTCGATCCTCAAGCAGCGCGAATGACGAACGCCGCGCGCCGGCAACGCTAGGCGGGGCGCAAGGCCTGCACGTCGTCGAACAGCGCTTCCAGCCGCGGGTGCGTGCCGCGCAACCCGGCGACGACCTCCGCGGTCCAGTCGAAGTATTCGCGGCGACGGTAGGCGGGCCAGTCGGCGGGCGGGAACTCGATGAGGTCGCGCAGGTTGGCGATCTTGTCGGCCAGCTTGACCAGCCGCGCGCCGTGGGAGGCGTTCGCGGCGTGTTCGACCTGCAGGCGCTTGCGCTCGGCCTTGGGCAGCGTCTTGTCGTCGGTCAGGGCGTCGACGTAGGCCAGGACCGCGTCGCCGAAGCGGCTGCGCAGCTGCTTGCGGCCCTCGTCGAGTTCGGGCTGGCCGTCGCTGCCGCAACAATCCTCGAGGTAGTCGTGCAGGGCGGCAGCGCAGAGGATGTCGGGATCATCGATGCCCGCTTCGACAGCGAGGATGCGCACCAGGGCGACGGGATGATTGATGTAGGGCGTCGCGTCGGCGTCCTTGCGGCGCTGGGCGCGATGGGCGTGCGCGGCGAAGGCAATGGCGTCGATGACGCGGGCGAGTGGCTGGTCTTGTTGATTCATGCGCTTTCCCCTGTCTGCAGGCGACCATGCTGGCGTGGACGCGTCGCAGCGGCTGGGACGCCCCAACCTCGCCCGCCCGGCCCGGCGCAGCACGCTGGGCCGTTCGGCAAGGTGCGCGCTGACGAAGCGCTACGCTCCCGCCGTATCCTCCACCACCTCGCCGCCCCCGAGCCTGGCCTCGATCTGCCGCCGCGCATCGCTGCACGACGCCGTGCGTCGTGCCACTTCCGCAATCGTGTCGCGCTTGTCGTCCAGCGCCCGCCGCCGCTGCGACGAACGGGTGCCGGCGCGGACCTGCTCGATGGCCTGCAGCAGGCGCAGCAGGATCGTGGTGTTGGCGTGCGCGTTCTCGAGGATCTGGTCGAAGGCCAGTGCCAGCAGGCGCTCGAACCCCGGCCCGGCGGGCAGCACGCGCAGGGTGTCGCCATCGCGCATCGGACGCGGCTCGATGTGGCGCCCGGCCAGCCGCTGCAGGATCACCGAGAGGTAGTCGAGGCTGGTTACCGCCGTGGTGGCGTCGTTGATGCCGGGCGAAAGCGCCTTCAGCGCCACGTCCACCAGCTGGCGGATGCCGAAGGCCACGTCCTGCCCGATGGGGCGGTAGGAATCGATGGCGAACAGGCTGGACAGGTAGCGCATGGCGTCCGCATCGGGTGCGCGGCGCGCGCCGATGCTGGCAATGCAGCGGTCGGGGCTGGCGAATCGCCGAGGCTGCTTTCCATCCGCACCACCACGTCGTGCTCGCGCGCGAATTCGAGCAGCGCCTGGTACTGCACGCGCTCGATGTAGCCCATCTGCGTGGCGGGGACCGGATACCACTGCAGCCCGCCGCCGGCGTCGCGGTCGGGCGCTGCTTCGTCGTCCTCGAGTTGATCAGGGAAGACGGTGTCGATCGTGTCCAGGGTATCGACGGCGATACTGCGCGCGATCGAGCCGGACTGGATCGACGCGGCCACGTGGTGGATGAAGTACACCAGGAACGCCACCGCCACCAGCGCCAGCAACAGACCCGCGGTCGCCGCCACGAGCGGCACGAACTGCTGCCCATCGCCGCCGGTGATGGTGCGCATCACGCACAGGCAGTAGGCGAATACGCCCAGGAACACGCCCAGCACCACCTGGTTGCCACGGTCGCGCATGAAGTTGCGCAGCACGCGCGAGGTGTACTGGTTGGACGCCTGCGCGAGCGCGACGATGGTGATCGAGAACACCACGCCGGCCACGGTGATCATGGAACCGGCAATGGTCGCCATCAGCTCGCGCGCGCCGTCGGCGTCGACCCCGAACAGCCACGGCCAGCGTTCACCCGGCGCACCGCCGAGCTGGCGGTCGAGCGCGACCAGCCCCAGCGCCAGCCCGATCGCCAGGAGCACGATGCATGCGGGCAGGAACCAGAAACTGGACCGCAGGCTGATGACCAGCTTGCTCAGCGTGCCGCTGGAAATGTGCCGCACTGCGCCGCTCCCGGTTGGATCCACATGGCAGGGTCGCGGCGCGGGCGTGGACAGGGCGCGAAGCACGGACGGTCTGCACGTCTCCCACCAGAGGTGGCGATGCCCAGCCCCCGAAGGCTGACGCACCCCACAAAGCGAAAGCCCCGCTTTCGCAGGGCTTTCTTCAAGTCACCGGTCTCCCGCCTGCGCGGGGATGGCAACAGTGCGTAGTCAGGCGAAGGGATCCTGCAGCACCATCGTGTGGTCGCGGTCCGGGCCGGTGGAGACGATGCTGATCGGGCAGCCGGCCAGTTCCTCCAGCGCGCGCAGGTAGGCGCGGGCGGCGGGCGGGAGTTCGTCCCACACGGTGATGCCGTGGGTGTTCTCGGTCCAGCCGGGGAACTCGAGATAGACGGGGGTGATCTCTTCCCAACCCTGCGCGTCGAGCGGGGCGTATTCGGTGCGCTTGCCGCGGTACTCGTAGGCGATGCAGATCTTCAGCTTCTCCATGCCGTCGAGCACGTCGAGCTTGGTGATGCACAGGCCGGACATGCCGTTGATGGCCACGGCACGCTTGAGCGCGACGATGTCGATCCAGCCGCAGCGGCGCGGACGCCCCGTCGATGCGCCGTATTCGGCGCCGCGGTCGCGCAGGCCCTGGCCAACCTCGTCGTCGAGCTCGGTCGGGAACGGGCCGCCGCCCACGCGCGTGGCATAGGCCTTGGCGATGCCGAGCACATAGTCGATCGCATCGGCGCCAACACCCGTGCCAGCCAGCGCGCCGCCGATGGTGGTGTTGGAACTGGTGACGTAGGGATAGGTGCCGTGGTCGATGTCGAGCAGTGCGCCCTGCGCGCCTTCGAACAGCACGCGCTTGCCCTGCTTGCGCAGGTCGTGGCAGATGCCGGCGACGTCGGACTTCATCGGCTCGACGTAGTCGCCGAAGGCCAGCGCCTCGTCCAGCGTCTTCTGGTAGTCGACCGCGTCCACGCCCAGGTACTTGGTCAGCACGAAGTTGTGGTAATCGAGCGCGGACTTGAGCTTTTCGGCCAGTTGCTCGGGGTAGTGCAGGTCGGCGATGCGGATGCCGCGACGCGCCACCTTGTCCTCGTAGGCCGGGCCGATGCCGCGGCCGGTGGTGCCGATGGCCTTGCCGCCGGCAGCCTTCTCGCGCGCCTGATCCAGCGCGATGTGGTACGGCATGATCAGCGGCGCGGCCGGGGAGATCTTCAGGCGCGAGCGCACTTCCACGCCGGCGCTTTCCAGTTCCTCGATCTCCTTGATCAGGGCGGCGGGCGAGATCACCACGCCGTTGCCGATCAGGCACAGCGCGTCGTCGCGCAGGATGCCGGACGGAATCAGGTGCAGCACCGTCTTCTTGCCGTTGATGACCAGGGTGTGGCCGGCGTTGTGGCCGCCCTGGAAGCGCACGACGGCGCCGATCTCCTCGGTGAGCAGGTCGACGATCTTGCCCTTGCCCTCATCGCCCCACTGCGCGCCGAGCACCACGACTGACTGGCCCATGGCCATGACTCCTTTGTTGCGTGCGGCCATCGGGGCCGCGGGATCGGTCGGGTCTGGCACGAAGTGCATGTGGGCCGGTTCCATCGGGGAACCGTCCGCTACGCCGGGCCTGACACGGAAAAAGCCGGGGGGACGTCAGTCCCCGACCGGCTTTTATGCATTATCCGGGTTTTCGGGGACCGGGGCCAGCCTTGGGGATTACGGCGGCCTTGGCCGTCAGCTGCGGACGAAGTACAGCGCCAGCAGGCCGCAGGCCAGGACGATGGCACCGATGCGGCGCAGGTTGTGGTCAGGCAGGGACTGCAGCTGCTCGGCTGCGCGCTTCCAGCCGCCGGGGGCGACGAACAGCATCAGGCCTTCGAGAACGGCGACCAGGCACAGGGCGGCCCAGAGGTCTTGCATGGGTCGGGTTCCTTGTGGTTTGGTTGGGCGTCGGGTGACGCGCCTTCGGAGGCGGCCCCCATCCGCCTTCGGCACCCTTCGGCGGGCTCAGGGCAGGGCTCTTCCCCCGCGAGCGGGGGAAGGAAAACGTTGGTTGGTCGCGCTCGCCTGCGGGGGCGAGCGCGTGCCGCTTCAGCGCTCGCTGCGCATGTACTGCAGGAACGGATCGTTGCGCTCGAGCACGATCACGCCCTCGCCGTCGGCAAACGCGGCGCGGTAGGCCTCGAGGCTGCGCTGGAAGGCGTAGAAGCTGGGATCGCGGCTTGCGGCCTCGCCGTAGATGCGGGTGGCTTCGGCGTCGCCTTCACCGCGCAGCTTCTGCGCATCGCGCTCGGCTTCGGCCACCAGCACGGTGCGTTCGCGGTCGGCTTCGGCGCGGATGATGCGGGCCTGCTCCTCGCCCTCGGCGCGCAGGCGGCTGGCCACCTGGCGGCGTTCGGCGCGCATGCGGTCGTAGACCTGGGCGATGACGTCGCTGTCGGTGGGCAGTTCGATCTGCTTGAGGCGGATGTCGATCACCCGCATGCCCAGCGTCATGGCCGCCTCGTTGATGCCTTCCAGCTGCTTGGCGATGATCTCCGTGCGGTCGCCGGACACCAGCTGCTGCAGGGTGCGGCGGTTGATCTCGTTGCGCAGCGAGTCCTTGATGATCGGGGCCAGGCGCTCACTGGCCAGGTCCATCTGGCCGCCGGTGGCACGATAGAAATCGGCCACGTCGCTGATCAGGCCGATCGCGACGAAGTCCACGCTCACGTCCTTGCGCTCGGAGGTGAGGTAGCGCTCGGGCGAGAACTCGGCCGCGTAGAAGCGGCGGTCGAACACGCGCGCGGTTTCGATCAGCGGCACCTTGAAGTGCAGGCCGGGCGCAAGGTCGGTGCGGGCGACGCGGCCCAGGTTGAGCACCAGTGCGGTCTGGCCCTCGCGCACGACGAACACCGAGCCGAGCAGGAGCAGCAGCGCCACGACCACGGCGGGAATGATCAGGTTGAGTCTCATCGGTTGCCTCCTTCACCGCGGGCGCCACGGGTCGGCCGCGGCAGCGTGGCCTCCGTGCCGGTACCGGTCGGCGGGATCACCACCTCGGGCGGCAGCAGCGGCGGCTGCACATTGCCGGATGCACCCTCGCCCTGCTGGGGCATGGGGACGTAGATCAGCTGGCGGCCGTCACCACCCACCACCTTGCGGTTGTCGGCCAGCACCTGCTGCAGGGTCTCCAGCCACAGGCGCTTGCGGGTCACGTCGGGCGCGTTGAGGTATTCGTCGAGCAGCAGGGTGAAGCGCTCGCCGTCACCGGTGGCGCGAGCCACCGACGCGGTCTTGTAACCCTCGGCAGTGGTGCGCAGGCGCGCCGCGTCACCGCGGGCCTCGGGCACCACCTTGGCGGCGTAGGCACGGGCTTCGTTGACCAGGCGCTCGTTGGTCTGCTGGGCGCTGTTGACCTCGTCGAACGCGGGCTTGACCTCTTCCGGCGGACGCGCGTCCTGCAGGTTGAGTTCGGTCACGACCAGGCCGGTGCGGTAGGCCTCCAGCGAAGCCTGCAGCGCGGTGGCTGCGGCCACCGACAGCGGGCCACGCGCGTTGAGCGCGGTGTCCAGGTCGGCGCGGCCGATCTGCTCGCGCACCGTGCTCTGCGCGATCTGCTCCAGCACGCGCACTGCGTTCTGGGTGCCGAACAGGAACATCTCCGGGTCGGCGACGCGGTACTGCACGTTGAACGACACGGTGACGATGTTCTCGTCGCGGGTCAGCACCGGCAGGCTGTTGGTGAAGGTGCGCACGCTGGTGGCGTCGACCTTGGTGACGATCTCGATCGGCCAGGGCGCCTTGAAGTTGGGGCCGGGCTGCATGATCCGGGCCACCTTGCCGAAGCGCAGCACCACGCCCCGCTGCTGCTCGCCGATCAGCACGAAGGAATTGAACACCAGCCACACCACCAGCGCCACGCCGATCCAGCGCAGCGGATGGCCGCCGCCAGGACCGCCGCCGCCGAACATGCCGCGCAGGCGATCGACCACGTCGCCCAGCCCCCCGCCGCCGCCGCTGCCACGGCGCTTGGGCGGCCATGGATTGCGGCCTTCGCCGCCGGGGCGCGGGCGTTCGGGCCGCTCGCCGTTGTTCTTGCCGGGAATGTTCCAGGCCATGCCTGCTCCAGTGTGTGTGCGCCGTGCCCGGGCGGGCGGCAGCGCATCGTGTACCGAGGGTGCGGGTGCGGGCGTGGGAGTGGCCTTGTCACGCGATCGAAGGCCTGGCCTCCGGTCGCGCGCATGGCCCGCTCCTGCGCCAGCGGGTCCGTTAGTTTACAGGGTGGGGTCGGGCTCGAGTTCCGGCAAGAGCGGCCGCAGCACCGCGCCATCGGCGTGCGCCGCCAGGCGCGCGGCATCGGCCTCGGACAGGTCGACCTGGAGCCGCCAACCGTGCTCGTCCTGCGACTCGCCGCGCACCGCGTCCAGTTGGTGCAGGCGCGCGCGCAAGCGCCCGGCTTCGGGCGGCAAGTCGAGTTGGGCGACGATCCGGCGCTGGGCCAGCCGCGCCGAAAGCGCCTCCTGCAGCAGGTCCAGGCCGAGGCCGTCGCGGGCCGAGATCCAGACGCGCTCGCGACCGACAGCCACAGTGCCGCCCGGCAGCGCGTCCTCGCCATTGCCGTTGGCGGGCTCGGGCGTGTCGCGCCTTGCCAGCGCGCCTTCGATCCGGTCGATCTTGTTGAAGACCAGCAACTGCGGGATGTCGCCCGCGCCGATCTCGCCCAACACCTTGTCGACCTGGCGGATGCGCTCCTCGCGCAGCGGGTCGGCGGCGTCGATCACGTGCAGCAGCAGGTCGGCCTCGCGCGCCTCGCTCAGGGTCGAGCGGAACGCGGCGACCAGCTCATGCGGCAGGTCGCGCACGAAGCCGACGGTATCGGCCAGCACCACCGGGCCGCTGGGCAGGCCGATGCGACGCACCGTGGGGTCGAGCGTGGCGAACAGCTGGTCGGCGGCGTAGGCGTCGGCGCCGGTCAGGGCGTTGAACAGGGTCGACTTGCCGGCGTTGGTGTAGCCCACCAGCGCCACGCGCGGCAGCTCGCTGCGCACCCGGGCGCGGCTCATCTGGTCGCGCTGCACCTGCACCTTGGCCAGCCGCTTCTGCAGCATGTCCACGCGCTTCTGCAGCAGTCGGCGGTCGGTCTCGAGCTGGGTCTCGCCGGGGCCACGCAGGCCGATCGAACCACCGCGCTGGCGCTCGAGATGGGTCCAGCCGCGCACCAGGCGCGTGGACATGTGCTTGAGCTGGGCCAGTTCGACCTGCAGCTTGCCGTCGTGGCTGCGCGCGCGCTGGGCGAAGATGTCCAGGATCAGGCCGGTACGGTCGACCACGCGGCGTTCCAGCAGCTTCTCGAGGTTGCGCTCCTGGCCGGGGCTGAGATGGTGGTTGACCAGTACCAGGTCGGCGCCGGTCGCCTCGCAGGCGGCCTTCACCTCGTCCAGCTTGCCGCTGCCGATCAGGGTGGCGGGATTGGGCTTGTCGACCCGCGCGGTCAGGACGGTCGCGACAGTGGCTCCGGCCGAACGCGCCAGCTCGGCGAACTCTTCCAGCTCGGCATCATCGGGCGCGCCCTGTGAGTGGGGCTGGATCAGCAGCGCGTGCTCGCCCTTGCGGGAGCGCTCGAACAATTCGGTGGGCATTGGATCTCGGCGGTTGGCTCAGTCCTGCGACATGGAGGCCGCAGGACCGGTCTTCAACCTCCGGGGCGCCACGCAGGCGCCCGGGGATTCACGATCAGGCCGGATCGACTGGCGCCTCGTCGACGCCATCGGCCGACTGGACCACGCCTCCGCCCGGCCCCACGCGCACGTTGCGCGCCGGCACCACGGTGGAAATCGCGTGCTTGTAGACCATCTGGCTGACGGTATTGCGCAGCAGGACCACGAACTGGTCGAAAGACTCGATCACGCCCTGCAGCTTGATGCCGTTGACCAGGTAGATCGAAACGGGAACGCGTTCGCGCCGCAGCGCATTCAGGAAAGGATCCTGCAAGGACTGTCCCTTGGACATGGTGTTTCCCCAGCTTGATTATTGTTGTGTCCGGCGGGTGCCCTGGCGGGCCTCCCCGGCCGCATTGCCCGACCCGCAACATCCCCGGCGGCGGCAACAGGTCGATGGTACACAACCGGCGCGGCTGCGGACGGGATGTGGGGGGCTGGCGTCACAAAAGGGGAATTGGGGGCCCGCCCGATCGCATTTCCGGGCCAGCCGGGGTATCTGCAGGCGCTTCAGCCGCCGAGGAAGCGGCGAACTGTCCCATCGAGGGCCCCGCCCTGCCTGCCCGGGTCGAACCACAGCGCGTCGAGTTGGCCGCGCAGCCAGGTGAGCTGGCGTTTGGCGAGCTGGCGGGTGGCGGCGATGGCGCGCTCGCGCAGCTGCGCGGCATCGGTGGCGCCATCCAGGTGTTCCCAGGCCTGGCGGTAGCCGACGGCGCGGATCGCGGGCAGGTCCAGCGGCGCGGGGTGGGACTGGAGCTGCGGCAACGCCCGCAGCGCCTGCACCTCGTCCAGGAAACCGGCGGCGAGCATCGCGTCGAAGCGGGTGGCAATGCGCGCGTGCAGCAGGGCCCGTTCGGCCGGCGCGATCACCAGCTTCAGCACGCGCACCGGCAGCGGCGGCGAGGCGCTGGCTTCGCGCTGCCAGTCGCTGATCGGGCGGCCGCTGAGGCGGAACACCTCCAGCGCGCGCTGGATGCGCTGCGGGTCGCCGGGCTTGATGCGGGCAGCGGCGGCGGGATCGATGCGGGCCAGTTCCTCGTGCATGCGCGGCCAGCCGCACTCGCCGGCCTCGGACGCGATGGCGGCGCGCATCGCCGGATCGGCTGCGGGCATGGGCGATAGGCCGCGCAGCAGCGCCTGGAAATACAGGCCGGTGCCGCCGGCGAGGATCGGCAGGTGGCCGCGCGCGACGATGCCGTCGATGGCGGCGCGCGCATCGCGTGCGAATTCGGCGGCCGAGTAGGTCTGCCAGGGGTCGCGCAGGTCGAGCATGTGGTGCGGGGCGCGGGCGCGTTCGGCGGCATCGGGCTTGGCCGCGCCGATGTCGAGGCCGCGGTAGACCAGGGCCGAGTCGACGCTGACGATCTCGCCGCCATGGCGCTGCGCCCACTCCAGCGCCAGCGCGGTCTTGCCCGAGGCAGTGGGGCCCATGAGGGCGATCGCGGGTGGGCGGGTGTCGGCGGGCATGGGGGGATTATCGGGGGTGAGGCGGGTGGCGGTGGATGGGACGTGGATCGGTGTGCGTGGTCGGGACATGCCCGGCCTCCGGCGGCCCCCACCCCAACCCTCCCCCGCACGCGGGGGAGGGAGCAAGAACGAACCGCTTTCTGCTCCCTCCCCCGCTTGCGGGGGAGGGTTGGGGTGGGGGCCCGCAGCACGATGTCTGTGCCGGCTTCCAGCGATCTTCCGGAGCCCCAACCCCGTTCCCCAGTGCCGCGCGTTCAATCTCCCTGTCCATCACGGAGTCCCGCCATGCATCGCCACGTCCTTGCCGTCGCCCTTGTTGCCGCCATTGCCATGACCGCCTGCAGCTTCCGCTCCGACCACCTCGCCGAAGCGCCACCCCCGCCGCCGTCGCCGCCATCGCCAACGGCCGACATGGCGCTGGAGTCGGTCATGGTCACCGGCAGCCGCCAGCGCGCGGAGGCCGCGCGCGCCACGCAGCGGCAGATGCACGCGGCCATGCCGGCGGCCATGGCACCGCCGCCCTCCATTGCCGCGCCCTACCCCGCGCACGTCCCGCCGCCCGCCAATACCGAGAACTACGCCGAACGCGAGGACAACCCGGTACAGCGCGTCGCCGAGCAGCCGGTCTCCACCTTTTCCATCGACGTCGACACCGGCAGCTACAGCAACGTGCGCCGGATGATCCGGTCCGGCACGCGCCCACCTGCCGATGCGGTGCGCGCCGAGGAGTTCATCAACTACTTCGACTACGGCCACCCCGGCCCGGATTCGCTGGATACGCCGTTCCTCGCGACCACCGAGATCGCGCCCGCGCCCTGGGACGCGCGCCGCCACCTGCTGATGATCGGCATCAAGGGCTTCGACGTGCCCAAGGCGCAGCTGCCGCCGGCCAACCTGGTGTTCCTGCTCGACACCTCCGGCTCGATGAACTCGCCCGACAAGCTGCCGCTGCTCAAGCAGGCCTTCGCCGAACTCACCGGCCAGCTGCGCGCGCAGGACCGGGTGTCGATCGTGGTCTACGCCGGTTCGGCCGGACTGGTGCTGCCGCCCACGCCGGGCGACCGCAAGGACGAGATCCTCGCCGCGCTCGACCGGCTGGAGGCCGGCGGCAGCACCAACGGCGGCGACGGCATCCGCCTGGCCTATGCGATGGCGCGACGCGGCTTCATCGACGGCGGCGTCAATCGCGTGATCCTGGCCACCGACGGCGACTTCAACGTCGGCACCGTCGACGGCGGCTCGCTGGAAACCATGGTCGCCGACCAGCGCAAGTCGGGCATCGCGCTGACCACGCTCGGCTTCGGCCACGGCAACTACAACGACCACCTGGCCGAGCGCCTGGCCGACGCCGGCGACGGCAACCATGCCTATATCGACACGCTGCAGGAAGCGCGCAAGGTGCTGGTCGAAGAGATGTCCTCGACCCTGCTCACCATCGCCCAGGACGTCAAGATCCAGCTCGAGTTCAATCCTGCGCTGGTGTCGGAGTACCGCCTGATCGGCTACGAAAACCGCATGCTGGCGCGCGAGGATTTCGCCAACGACCGCGTCGACGCCGGCGATATCGGCGCCGGCCACGAGGTCACTGCGCTGTACGAGATCACCCTGGCCGGATCCGGCGCCGAGCAGCTGCCCGCGCTGCGTTATGGACAGGCGGCCACCCCATCGGATGCGTCGAAGGCCGGCGAACTCGCGCACCTGCGCATGCGCTACAAGCGCCCCGGGCAGACGCAGAGCCGGCTGATCGAAACTCCGGTCACGCGCGCCGCAATGCGCGCGCAGCCGGGCGAATCGATGCGCTTCGCGGCCACGGTGGCGGCCTTTGCCGATGCCCTGCGCGGCGGCACCCACCTGGGCGGCTGGGACTGGCCGTCGATCGTGGCGAGCGCGCGCGATGCGCAGGGACGCGACACCTGGAAGCTGCGCGCGGAGTTCGTCGAACTGGCCGAAGCCTCGGCCGCAATGATCGCCGGCGGTGGCGATGACGGTGCGTCCGCCGCGCCGCCAGTGGCGTACTGACTCAAGCCGGCTGCAGGGCGGCGGACTCGATCTCCTCCGCCCGCGGCCGCCCGAACAGATAGCCCTGGCCGTAGGCACAGCCCAGCTCCGACAGCAGCTGCCGCTGCTGCAGGTTTTCGACGCCCTCGCCGATGGTGTCGATGCCAAGCGTCCCGGCCAGCGCCAGGATCGCGCGCACCAGGGCCAGGCTCTCGGCGTGCGTGTCGCCCGACAGCCCGGCGATGAAGCTCTGGTCGATCTTCAGCGCCTGGATCGGGAAGCGGTGCAGGTACGACAGCGCAGAGAAGCCGGTACCGAAATCGTCGAGCAGCGCCAGCACGCCCTGCTCGCGAAGGGTATTGAGGATGCGCGCGGCGCGCGGGGCGTCATCGAGCAGCGCACCTTCGGTGATCTCGATGCGCAGGCGGCGGTGGTCGACGCCCGCTTCGGCGGCAGTGCGCAGCAGGCGTTCGGCGAAGTCCTCGGCGTGGAAGTGCCGCGGCGAGACGTTGATCGACACGTAGCCGTCGAGGTTGCGCGCCATCCAGCCGACCACGCGCCGGTACAGCTGCCAGTCGACCTGTTCGATCAGGCCGCTGTCCTCGCATACGCGCAGGAACTCCGAGGGCGGCAGCCAACCGTGCAGTTCGTGCTTCCAGCGCAGCAGCGCCTCGTGCCCGACCACGGCGCCGTCGGACAGGCGCACGATGGGCTGGAAGTGCGGTTCGAACGCTTCGCGCTGGATCGCACGGCGCAAGTCCGCTTCCAGGTCGAGCAGGCGCATCGCCTCGGCGCGCATCGCCTCGTCGAACAGCGCGCTGCGGTCGCGGCCGCAGGCCTTGGCCCGGTACATCGCGGCATCCGCGTCGCGCAGCAGCTCGTCGGCGTGCCGGTAGCGCGGCTGCCACAGGGCGATGCCGATGCTGGCCGAAGGAAACAGCTCGCGCCCGGCCACCCACATCGAACGGCTGAGCCTGGCGAGGATGCGCGTGGCGCGGACCTCGGCGGCCTGCGCGTCGGCCACCGAGGCGAGCACGATCGCGAACTCGTCGCCGCCCAGGCGCGCGACCACGTCCTCGGCGCCGATGGCGGCGCGGATCCGGCGCCCGACCTCGAGCAGCATCGCATCGCCGGCGGCGTGCCCCATCGAATCGTTGATCAGCTTGAACCGGTCCAGGTCGAGGAACAGCACCGCGAACGGCTGCCGGCCGGCCTCGTACATGCGCAGCATCATGCCGTCGAGCCGGTCGAGCAGGAACACGCGGTTGGGCAGGCCGGTGAGGTGGTCGTGGCGCGCCTGGTGGGTCAGGCGCTGCTGCGCGCGCACGCGCTCGCCGATCTGCGCGCGCAGCTCGCGGTTGGCCTGCTCGAGTTCACGCGTGCGCGCCTCGACCCGGAACTCGAGTTCGGCATGCGTGGACTTGAGGGATTCCTGCGCGCGCTTGCGCGCCAGCGCGCCGTCGACGTGGTGGGCCACGAACGTGAGCAGGTCCTGGTCGGCTGGCGTGAACGTGCAGTCCGGCCCGTAGCTCTGCACCGCGATCACGCCGCAGGTGACGCTGTCGCGCGTCAGCGGCACGCCCAGCCAGCAGTGCGCAAGCGTGCCGTGGCCGCGCATCTGCCCGGCCTGCTCCAGCTGCGCCATGCCGTAGCGGTCCACCAGCAGCGCCAGGCCGGTGCGGATCACGTATTCGGTCAGTCCCATGCCCAGGCGACGCGGGCGCCGCACCGCGTCGCGCTCGTCCACCGAATACGGGAACTCGAGCGCGCTGCCGTCCTCCGACAGCAGCGCGATATAGAAATTGCGGGCATCGAGCAGCTCGTCGATGATCCCGTGCACGTCGGCGTAGAAGCGTTCGATGCTGCCGGCGGTGATCGACAGCTCGCTGATCCGGAACAGCGCGCGCTGCAGGCGCTCGGCGCGCTCGCGTTCGACGATTTCCGCTTCCAGCACCCCGTTGGCGTGCTGCAGGTCGCGGGTGCGCTCCTCGACGCGCCGCTCCAGCTCCTCCTGCGCGGACTTGCGGTCGAGCGCGGTCAGGATGTGCTGGGCGACGAACTCCAGCAGCGCGCGATCCTCGTGGGTGTAGCGCTGCGGCTGGTCGTAGCTCTGCACCACGATCGCGCCGCTGACGTAGCCTTCGCGGCGCATCGGAACGCCCAGCCAGTCGGCGCTGTCGGGGCCGTGGGCCGGGTCCTTGACCACGCCCAGCGCGCGC
Organism: Luteimonas sp. A482; assembly: GCF_054072655.1. Classification (NCBI taxonomy): domain Bacteria; kingdom Pseudomonadati; phylum Pseudomonadota; class Gammaproteobacteria; order Lysobacterales; family Lysobacteraceae; genus Luteimonas; species Luteimonas sp. A482. The sequence continues at coordinate 909,731 of NZ_JBSVRO010000001.1, read as the reverse complement.
CGCACCTGCACCGACGGCCCCAGCATCGGCTGGCCCTGGCGCAGCATCGCCACCGTCAGGCTGGTGGGCATGTCGGCAATCGCGATCTCATCGTCGGGATCGGCGACCCAGGGGTCGCGCTGGTCGACGAAATAGAGGAAGCGCAGCGTTTCGCGGACGTCGTCGTAAAGGACGATGAAGAAGTTTTCGGCCGCCATCAGGGTGCCGACGACGGCGTGGATGCGCGCCAGCATCTCCTGCATGTCGAGACTGGCGCCGGACAGGTCGGCGATTTCGTACAGCGCTTGGCGCAGGCGCTCGGACTTGCGCATGCCCTCGATGCGCGACTGCGCGCGGGCGCTGGCGACATGGGCATCGACCGTGCTGCGGGCCAGCGCCAGCCAGCCGTCGCGCAGCGCGCCCGGCAGCGAGCGCCCGGGCTGCACCACCAGCGCGATGCGGGTGGCGTCGAGCGTCCAGCCGAGGGCGAGGTCCTGGCGGCGCAGGCCTGCGCTCTCCCCGGCCAGCATCGCCACCACCGCGGCGAGGGCGACCGGGCCGTCCTTGCCGCCATGCGAAGCGCCGGCGCCGGACAGGGGGTCTTCCCAGCCGACCGCCACCGCCGCCCCGGGAGGGAGAGTCCGCGCCAGCAATGGCGCAAGGCCGGCCAGTCCCGCCTGCTCCGCGGGGTCCGGTATCTGCGCCTCGACCACGGGGATGTCCACGGGTTGGTTCTCCATCGGAGAGGCATAACGCAATAAGGCGCCCGATCCGGCAACCCCGTTTGCCGCGTTTGTCCGTTTGTCATGCCCATGTCCCCGTCCCTCGCCTGCCACCCGCCTGCGCGGCAGCCTTACGGCCCCGGCTTCACTCGCGCCGGGGCAGGGCTTACCCTGCTGCCAGTGAACGAAGCCGCGCCCGCCAGCGATCCCGAGCCCAGCGACGAGACGCTGATGCTGGCCTATGCCGGCGGCGACGTGGCTGCGTTCGAGGCGCTGTACGGGCGCCACCGGCTGCGCCTGTACCGGTTCTTGCTGCGCCAGCTGCGTGACCCGGCGCTGGCCGACGAGCTGTTCCAGGACGTCTGGCAGAAGCTGATCGCCGCGCGCGCGACCTGGACGCCCGAGGCCGCGTTCGCGACCTGGCTGTACCGCATCGCCCACAACCGCCTGACCGACCACTGGCGGGCGCTGCGCCACCGGCCGCCCGCACCGGCCGACGCCGACGAGCGCACCGCGCGGGTGCCCGACCCGGACACGCCGGAACGGCAGCTGTCGGAGTTCGAGCAGCGGCGGCGGCTGCAGCTGGCACTGGACGAACTGCCGCCGGAGCAGCGCGAGGTGATCGTGCTGCGGCTGGAGCAGGAGCTGAGCCTGGAGGAGATCGGCGAGATCACCGGCGTGGGCCGGGAGACTGTGAAATCGCGCCTGCGCTACGCGATGGACAAGCTGCGCGCGCGGCTGGGGACGGCCCTGCCATGACCCGCCACGAGCGCGAACCGCTGACGCCCGAGGAGCGCGAGATCGCGCAACGGCTGGCGCGCCTGGAGGCCAGCGCCGCGCCTGCGGCCGGGCTGGACGCGCGGATCCTGGCCGCAGCGCGGGCGGAAATTGAAGCCCCGGCGGCGACGCCGGTGGTCCCGGCCCGCCCGCCAAGGCCACGCTGGCCGGTGGGCATGGGCATTGCCGCCTCGCTGGTCGTGGCAATGGGCGTGGCCTGGCAGCTGCGACCGCAGCCGGACAGCGTGGCGCTGGACGCACCGTCTGAAGTGGCAATGTCGCGCACACAGGCCGAGCCGGCGCCGACGGCCGACACTATGGATGCGCCGTCCGCGGCGGCCGCTTCAACCGCTGCCAAAGAGAGCGCCGGCATGCCTGCCGACCCGGCGGCACCCGCTCCCATGGCTGCGCCCCTGCCGGAGGCCGCCGCAGCCGGCGCGGTGACTTCCTCGGTCGAGCGGGAGCGCAGCGAATGGGCCGCGCAGCTGGCCCGCGAAGCCGCCACGCGGCAGGTCGAAGCCCGGCAGGCAGAAGCGCGGCAGGCCGCCGCGCGGAAACAGGCCGCGTCGCAGGACGCGCGCGCACGCGAGAACACCGCGCGACAGGCGCCGCGGGCGGCGATGGCGGCTCCATCGGCCGAGATGGCGCTGGAACCGGAACTGACACAGGCGCCTCTACCCGCGCCCCCTGCCCCGCCTGCCCCGCCTGCCCCGCCTGCGGCGGCAGCGCGGGCGCCGGAATTCGTCTCGGCGCCGCCACCGCCTGCGCAGCCCCCGTCGCCCGTCCGCACGCTCGCTGCCCCGCCGCCGGGCGTCGCCGCGCCCGCTCCCCTGCCGGCGCAAGAGCGCCGCGCGCGCGCGCAGGCCGCCTCGCCCGCCCTCGACAGGATAGAGGTCACCGGCCACCGCGCCGCACCTGTCGCGGACGTGGTCGATGTGCTGGCCGACCAGCCGCTGGACGACAGCCCGCCGGCCTCGGCCGATTCCCCGGCCGTGCGCGAGCGCTGGCTGCAGCGCATCCGCGAACTGCGCGACGCCGGCCAGCACGAGGCGGCCCGCGACAGCCTGCGCGAGTTCGTGCGCCGTCATCCGCAGGCCGGGGTGCCGGACGATCTGCGTCCGCTGCTCGAAGGATGACGCTGGACACGCTGGCCGCGCCGGCGCAGCACGCCATCGAAGTCAGGCACAGCCGCTTTGTCGCCCGCGCCGCACCCATCGGCGCGACCGCCCACGCCACCGATTTCCTGCGCGAGGTCTCCGTTGCCGACGCCACCCACAACTGCTGGGCCTGGCGGCTGGGTGGCGACTACCGCAGCAGCGACGACGGCGAGCCCGCCGGCACCGCGGGGCGACCGATCCTGGCCGCGATCGACGGCCAGGGCTATGACCGCATCGTGGTCGTGGTCACGCGCTGGTTTGGCGGGATCAAGCTCGGCGCGGGCGGGCTGGTCCGCGCCTACGGCGGCGCCGCAGCCGAATGCCTGCGCCTGGCACCACGCTTGCCGCTGGTCGAAACCGCCACGTTGGCGGTGCATGTCGCCTTCGAGGACATCTCGCTGCTGCACCACCTGCTGCCCGCGTTCGCGGCGGCCAAGCAGGCCGAAACATTCGACGCCGGCGGCGCCCGGATGGTGGTCGAACTGCCCGTCGACCAGGTCGACGCCTTGAAAACCCGGCTGCGCGACGCCACTCGTGACCGGGCACGTTTCGATGACTGAAGGCTGATGGCGTTTAACCATGACCGGCGCGGCGGCGCCCCAGGCAACCCGCCCACCGCACCGGATGCGCCCGATTCCAAGGCCCCGATCGGCTCGCTGCGCACGCTGTGGCCGTTCGTCATGCGCCAGAAGGGCCTGTTTTTCGCCTGGCTGCTGGCGCTGATGGCCTCGTCCAGCGCCACCCTGGCGCTGCCGGTTGCGGTGCGCCACATCATCGACCAGGGCTTCAGCAGCGGCAGCAACATCGACGCGACCTTCGCCATGGTGCTGCTGGTCGCGCTGGCGCTGGCGCTGGCCACCGCCGCACGCTTCTTCTTCGTCTCGCTGCTGGGCGAGCGCGTGGTCGCCGATCTGCGCAACCGGCTCTACGGGCATCTGATCGGCCTGGACCAGGCCTTCTTCGAACGCAGCCGCAGCGGCGAGCTGGTGTCGCGGCTCACCGCCGATACCGAATTGCTGCGCAGCGTGATCGGCACCACCATGTCGGTGGCGCTGCGCAGCACGGTGACCGTGCTCGGCAGCGTGGTCATGCTGATGGTGACCAGCCCGAAGCTGGCGGTGTGGGCGCTGGTGGGCATCCCGCTGCTGGTGCTGCCGCTGGTGCTGGGCGGGCGCCGGCTGCAGAAGATCTCGCGCCAGAGCCAGGACCGCGTGGCCGACGCCAATGCGCTGGCGGCCGAATCGCTCGGCGCGATCCGCACCGTGCAGGCGCACGCACGCGAAGCCTACGAGCGTGGCCGCTTTGCCGAGGCGGTCGCGCTGTCGGTCGCCACCGCGCGCCGGCGCATCGGCGTGCAGTCGCTGGTGACCGCGGTGGCGATCTCGCTGATCTTCGGCGCGATCATCCTGGTGCTGTGGTCGGGCGCGCACGACGTGATCCGCGGCGATATGAGCGCGGGCACGCTCGGCCAGTTCGTGCTGTACGCGCTGCTGGGCGCGGGTTCGGTCGGCGCGCTGGCCGAAGTCTGGAACGAGCTGCAGCGCGCGGCCGGCGGCATGGGCCGGATCGGCGAACTGCTGGACGAGCGCGGGGGTATCGCGGCGCCACAGCAGCCCGCATCGCTGCCGCGGCCGCTGCGCGGCGCACTGCATTTCGATGCGGTCTCGTTCCACTACCCGACGCGCCCGGATGCGCCGGCGCTGCACGATTTCAGCCTGGACGTGGCGCCGGGCGAGACGGTGGCGCTGGTTGGGCCGTCGGGCGCGGGCAAGAGCACGGTGTTCGCGATGCTGCTGCGCTTCCACGATCCGCAGTCGGGGACGATCACGGTCGACGGGGTCGACGTGGCCACGCTCGATCCGGTCGCGCTGCGCGAATCGATCGCGCTGGTGCCGCAGCAGCCGACGATCTTCGCCACCAGCGCGCGCGACAACATCCGCTACGGGCGGCTGGACGCCAGCGATGCGGACGTCGCGGCCGCCGCGGCTTCGGCGGAGGCGCACGAGTTCCTGAGCGTCCTGCCGCAGGGTTACGACGAGCAGCTCGGCGAGCGCGGCGCGCGCCTGTCCGGCGGCCAGCAGCAGCGCATCGCCATCGCCCGCGCCCTGCTCAAGGACGCGCCGGTGCTGCTGCTCGACGAGGCCACCTCGGCGCTCGACGCGCAGAGCGAACGCGCGGTGCAGACCGCGCTCGAACACCTGATGGACGGCCGCACCACGCTGGTGATCGCGCACCGCTTGGCCACCATCCTCAAGGCCGACCGCATCGTCGTGATGGACCAGGGCCGCATCGTGGCCCAGGGCACCCACGCCGAGCTGCTGGCCGAGGGCGGGCTCTACGCGGAGCTGGCGCGGCTGCAGTTCATCGACTGACGCCGTTTTGCTCCCTCCTCCGCGTGCGGGGGAGGGCCGGGGTGGGGGCAGGCAGGTCGCCACGTCGTTTACGCGCGCCGTTGGCGCGCGCCCCCATCCCAACCTTCCACCCGTAAAGGGCGCAATGCCCCGCTCTGCGGGGGAAGGAGCAAAAGCAGCCAGGCAGCTACGCTGCCTGGGCCATACCCTTCTTCCACTCGCGCGGTGACTGCCCGGTGTGGGCCTTGAACGCGCGCGACAGCGCGGCCTCGCTGCCGTAGCCGACGTCGCTGGCGACGACCTTCAGCGGCCGCCCGCGCCGCAGCGCCTGCTGCGCCAGGCCAATCCGCCAGCCCTGCAGGTACTGGCCGGGCGTGGTGCCCATCGCGTCGCGGAAGCTGCCTGCAAACACGCTGCGCGACATGCCGGCGACCTGCGCCAGCCCGTCGAGCGTCCACTCCTTCGCCGGCGCCTCGTGCATCGCCACCAGCGCATTGCGCAGGCGCGGGTGGGACAGGCCCGACAGCATCCCGCCGCGCACCGCGCCGCTTTCCATCAGGTGGCGCAGGATCTGGATCATCAGCACCTCCAGCAGCCGCTCGACCAGCGCCACGCGGCCGCAGCGCTGTTCGAACGCCTCTTCGAACAGCAGCGCCACGATCGGTGCAGCGCCGCCCAATTCGTCCAGCGGCAGGCACACCACCGGCGGCAGCGCGGACGCGACCGGGTTGCCGACACCGCCCTCGAACGCCAGGTGGGCGCAGACCATGTCCGCGCCGCGCAGTGGATCGGTGATGAAGCGGTGCGCGAGCGGCCGCGGATACAGCAGCAGGCTGGGCCGGTCGATGTGCAGCGACTCGCGGCCGTGTACGACCTCGACCGCGCCCTCGCGCACCAGGTGCAGCTGGCCGTGGTGGCCGTCGTCCTCGACGCTGTTGATTCCGCACAGCGGGCCGGTGTTGAACACCCGTGCGGCAATCGGGAAGTGCGCCATGAGCGCCGCAAGCCTGTCCACCATACCAGTACTCCTGATCAAATTTTCAGGACTTTACAACACCAGTGGTCCCGCTGCACGGCGCAAAGTACGCCTCACCGGGGGATGCCCCCGGCCACCACCAACGACAGGAGTTGCGCCATGTCCATCGAGAAGATCCTCTACGCCGCCACCGCCACCGCCACCGGAGGCCGCGACGGCCGCGCCCGGTCCAGCGACGGGGTGCTCGACGTGCAGCTGTCCACCCCGCGCGAGCTGGGCGGCGACGGCAGTCCCGGGACCAATCCCGAGCAGTTGTTCGCCGCCGGCTATTCGGCCTGCTTCCTCGGCGCACTGAAGTTCGTCGCAGCCCGACAGAAGGTCACGCTGCCGGCGTCCGCCAGCGTCACCGGCAAGGTCGGCATCGGCCAGATCCCGACCGGCTTCGGCATCGAGGCCGCGCTCACCGTCTCGGCGCCGGGCGTCGATCGCGACATCCTGCAGTCACTGGTCGAGCAGGCCCACATCGTCTGCCCCTACTCCAATGCCACCCGCGGAAACATCGACGTCTCGCTCTCGATCGCCGACTGAGCCGCCGGCCAGGGCACGCACCCCCACAGGAGCACCACCCATGAACGCCATCGCCCGCACCCTCGCCACCAGCCTGCTGGCCATCGCCGTCCACGCCGGCACCGCCCAGGCGGCAACGCCCGCGCCTGCCGAGCTGCAGGCTGCCGCCCGCGCCGCCACCATCGACGGCAGCCACATCGTCACCGCCGACGGCGTGCGCCTGTACTTCAAGGACTGGGGCCCGAAGGACGGGCCGGTGGTCACCCTCAGCCACGGCTGGCCGCTGAATTCGGACAGCTGGGAATCGCAGATGCTGTTCCTCGCCGACAACGGCTATCGCGTGGTCGCCCACGACCGCCGCGGCCACGGCCGCTCCAGCCAGCCCTGGGACGGCAACGACATGGACCACTACGCCGACGACCTGGCGGCGGTGATCAGCGCGCTCGACCTGCGCGAGGTCACCGTGGTCGGTTTCTCCACCGGCGGCGGCGAAGTGGCACGCTACATCGGCCGCCATGGCACCTCGCGAGTGAAGAAAGCGGTGCTGGTCGGCGCGGTCACGCCCTTCATGCTGCGCACCGACGACAACCCGGACGGCGCGCCGATCGAGCTGTTCGACGGCTTCCGCAAGGCCGCGCAGGCCAACCGCTCGCAGCAGTACCTGGACATCGCCTCGGGCCCGTTCTTCGGCTTCAACAAGCCCGGCGCCAGCGTCAGCCAGGGGCTGGTGCAGACGTTCTGGGCGCAGGGCATGCAGGCCGGCCACAGGAACACCTTCGATTCGATCGCGGCGTTCTCGGCCACCGACTTCCGCCCCGACCTTGCGAAGTTCGACGTCCCGACCCTGGTGATCCACGGCGGCGACGACCAGATCGTGCCCCCGGCGATGTCGGCGCAGCTCGTGCCGCGCCACGTCAAGCACGCCGAAGTGATCCTCTACCCCGGCGCGCCGCACGGGATCACCGATACGCACAAGGACCGGCTCAACCAGGATCTGCTGGAGTTCCTGCGGCGGTAGGTCGCATGGACGCATCACTGTGGACGCATGCTTCGGCATGCGTCCGCTTTTGCGTGCAAGTGCGTCGGGCGCGAGCGGTTGTCGATGCAGGCCAGGCGTCGTGGTCGCGGCTGTAGGAGCAGCTTCAGCCGCGAGCGTTACGGCCGGACGCGTCCAGGCCTGATGACACGCCAGATGCACGCCCAACGAGCGCATCGAAACCCGCATCCGCATCCAGGCTGCCAAACGCCAGGCCTTGCCCACCACCCAGGCGACTGCGGCAGAATCCCGCAGCCATCGGGCTTCCCGCGCGCAGCAGCACAGCGCCCTGCAGCAGCAGCGCCACGCGCTCGACCAGCCGGCGTGCGCCAGCTTCGGCCGGGCCGGCCGCAAGCGCATCGCGCAGCACCGCGAGCGCTGCATCGAAATCCCCGTTCGCACCCGCAGCCGCATCCAGTTCGGCCAGCACCGCCGCGCCAGTTTCCGGCTCCCTCGCAAGTGCGCGCAGCACGTCCAGGCACTGGATGTTGCCGCTGCCCTCCCAGATCGAGTTCAGCGGCGCCTGCCGGTACAGCCGCGGCAACAGCGATTCCTCGACGTAGCCGGCGCCGCCCAGGCACTCCTGCGCTTCGTTGACGAAGGCTGGTGCACGCTTGCAGACCCAGTACTTGCCGATCGCGGTGGCGATGCGCGCGAATGCAGCCTCGACCGGATCACCCGGCGCGGCGTCGACCGCGCGCGCCACCCGCATCGACAAGGCCAGCGCGGCTTCGGATTCGATGGCCAGGTCGGCCAGCACGTTGCGCATCAGCGGCTGGTCGACCAGCGCGCGGCCGAACGCATGGCGATGCCGGCAGTGATGCAGCGCCTGCGCCAGCGCCATGCGCATCAATCCCGCGGAACCCAGCATGCAGTCCAGCCGGGTCAGCATGACCATCTGGATGATCGTCGCCACCCCGCGCCCTTCATCGCCGACGCGATGCGCACGCGCCGCGTCCAATTCGATCTCGGACGACGCGTTGCTCCAGTCGCCGAGCTTGTCCTTGAGCCGCATCAGCCGGAACCCGTTGAGCGCGCCATCGGGCAGGCGCCGCGGCATCAGGAAACAGGTCAGGCCGCCGGGTGCCTGCGCCAGCACGAGGAAGCCGTCGCTCATGGGCGCGGAGAGGAACCACTTGTGGCCGCGCAGCACGTAGTCGTCGCCACCGGGCAACGGTGTCGCGGTGGTGGTGTTCGCGCGCACGTCGCTGCCGCCCTGCTTCTCGGTCATGCCCATGCCCAGGGTGACGCCGTGCTTGTCGGTCATGGGCAGGTCACGCGGGTCGTAGCGGCAGGCGGCGACCCCGGCGGCCCAATCCTGCAGGCCCGGTTCCCGCGCGAGGACGGAAACCGCCGCATGGGTCATCGTCAGTGGGCAACTGCTGCCCGGCTCGGCCTGGTAGTGAAGGTAGGACAGCGCGGCGCGTGCGACGTGGACGCCCGGCCCCGGTCGTGCCCAGGACAGCCCGGCCACGCCGTGGCCGATCGCGGCCTGCATGATGCGGTGGTAGTGCGGATGGAACTCGACCGTGTCGATGCGATGGCCGCCGCGATCATGCGTGCGCAGGCGCGGACGGTCGCGATGCGCGTCGAACGACAGCGCCAGCAGCTCGCTGCCGGCCAGCGCACCGTAACCGGCGACGGTGTCGGCGAAGGCGCCGCCACCTTCGCGCTGCAACGCCTCGCGCAGCGCGTGGTCATCGCGCCAGAGTTCGCGCGGCGCGAACTCCGGCGGCTGGTTGTCGACGATGTGGGTGGCCGATCCGCTCATCCTGCCCTCCTGTCTTCATCCGCGCTGGCTGCAGCCTTGCGCCAGCGCCTCGACGAAGGCCTCGTCGAGCGCGATCCGGCCGAACAGCCCCTGTTGCGTGCCGCTCAGCACCCGCAGCATATGCGTCCCGCCCAACGGCAGCCGGCCCGCCCGCAGAAGCGCAAGGTCGCGCAAGCGGGCCACCGTGTCGAGATTGGACTGGAACATCGGCGTCAGCCAGCGGCTCCACAGCTGGTAGATCGCGACATGGCGGCGACGCTCGCGCTGCAGCGCGGCCAGCGCATCGTGCATCGAACCCGGCACGCGCAGCGCCGATGCCAGCGCCATCGCGTCCATCAGCGCCATGTTCACGCCCTGCCCCAGCTGCGGGCTCATCGCATGCGCTGCATCGCCGATCAGGACCGCGTGGCCGCGGTGCCACTGCGTGACCACAGTGTCTCGGTAGCTGGCGCAGGCGAGCTGGTCGGGCACGCGGATATGCGCGAGCAGCGATTCGATCTCCGGCCACAGCGCGCACACCTCCGCTCTCCAGGCCTCGATGCCGCCCTCGCGCCAGGCATCGAAGGCGGCGGTGGGCAGGCTCCAGAAGAAGCTCAGGCGCTGCGTGTCGTCACCTGGCCTGGTCCCGACCGGCAGCAGGCCGATCATCCGTCGCGCCGCGACATAGCGTTGGCGCAACTCGCGCAGGTGCGGCCAGTCGGCGGACGGCAGCAGGCACCACAGCGCGCCCCACGGGTAAGGCTGATCGAGGCGTACACGGCCGGCATGGCCGCGCAGCAGCGAGGCTGCGCCGTCCGCCACCACCACCAGGTCATAGGGCCCATGACGCCCGCCGGCCGCATCGAGCAACACGCGGCCATCGTCGTCCAGCCCGACGATCCGCATGCCCGCCCGCACGCGCCGATGGCCTTCAAACGCTGCCGCCAGGATCGAGAACAGCGCGCCACGCTGCAGGCCCACACCCGCCAGCCGCGGATCGAGCCCGTCATAGCGCATGTCCATCACCGCGCGGCCGCAGGGCGTATCGCCGAACAGCCGTTCGACCACCGCGCCGTGTGCAAGCACCTGCGGCAGCAGCCCCATCCGCCACAGCACCTGCAGACCGCTGGGCTGCAGCAGGAATCCAGCGCCCACCGGGCCCGGCTCCGGCACCCGTTCGAACACTTCCACGCAATGCCCGTCGCGCTCGAGCAACACCGCCGCGCACTGCCCCGCGCTGCCGTAGCCAACGATGGCGATGCGGCGCTTCATGGGCAAGGCTCCGGCCCGGAGGAAAGACTCTCCTCGCCAACTGAGGAAAAAACCTGGCGTCTGTTGCGGTCTAGAGGCGCCGGCTGCGGGTACCCCTGGGTGCGAATGTCCCCCGGCAATGGCCTGCGGCCGTCGCCTCCTCCTTGATTTCGCACCCAGGGGTACCCGCACCCGACGTGTCGGGATGGTTGGCGTTTCAGGAAGTGCAAGGCCATGGCCTCTGCTTCGCTCCCGCGCACGCGGCCGTAAGCCGGGCCAGGCCGTGGCCGGCTGGCCTTCGCAGCGAAATCAAGGAGGAGGCATCCGCCGGCAGGCGGATGCCGGGGGACATTCGCGGAGAGGGCCTGCCGGTCACGGCGTGGCCCGTCAGGTCGCGACGGGACGAGGCAACGCAAATCGTTGGAACGGAAGTTCATCTTTCCATCTTTGTGAGGGAAACCAACCCGTCCCGGCCAGGCGAAGAACCAGAAAAAAGCCCCGCCTGGGCGGGGCTTCAAAAATGTCTTTGCCGACATCTCAGACGACTGGCTGTACGCCTGTCGCCTGCGCACCCTTCGGACCCTGGGTGACTTCGTACTGCACACGCAGGCCTTCCTGCAAACTGCGAAAGCCCGTCGAATCGATCGCCGAATAGTGCACGAAGACATCGGCGCTGCCGTCCTCGGGCGCGATGAATCCGAATCCCTTGGCGTCGTTGAACCACTTCACTGTGCCGTATTGCATGACTCGTCAAACCTCGTGATGGCGGGTGGCGCCCGCACGGTCGCGCTGGGCGGCCGGTCGTGCACGCCGAGTATGCAAAGCAAACCGGGGGGTTGCAATCACCCGCGCAACAGTGTCGAGATCAGCGCGGGGATGCCGGAGGACGCGGCGGCGACGTTGGCCAGCACGTCGTCGAGGGTGATCGTTTCATCCGGATCCGGTCCGGCGCCCGCCGCCCAGTTGGCGACGATCGCCAGGCATGCGTACTCCAGCCCGAGTTCGCGCGCGAGTCCCGCCTCGGGCATTCCGGTCATGCCGACCAGGTCGCAGCCGTCGCGTCGCAGGCGCGCGATCTCGGCTTTCGTTTCCAGGCGCGGACCCTGGGTGGCGCCGTAGCAGCCGCCATCGACGAGTTCGACGCCCGCCGCCTTCGCCGCGTCAAGCACCTGCCGCCGCAGCGGTGGCGTGTAGGGGTCGCCGAAATCCACATGCAGCACCTCGGTGCCGGGCTCTTCGCACAAGGTGGAGATGCGCCCCCAGGTGTAGTCGATCAACTGGTCCGGGCAGGCCAGCACGCGCGGGCCGAAGCGCTCGCCAATGCCGCCGACCGTATTGAGCGCCAGCACGCGGCTTGCGCCCAGTGCCTGCAGCGCGGCGAGGTTGGCGCGGTAATTGATCCGGTGCGGTGGCACGGAATGTCCTTCGCCATGGCGCGCGAGGAAGGCCACGCGCGTGCCGTCCAGCGTGCCGATGCGGATCGGGCCGGAGGGCGCGCCGTACTTCGTGACCGGCTGGTGGGTTTCGATGTCCTGCAGCTCGGCCAGCGCATACAGGCCGGTGCCGCCGATGACGGCGAGCGGGATCGGGGTGGTCATGCTGGACTGCTTCAGGCGGGCGGAGCCAAAGGATACCGCCAGGATCACGAGGCCCGCGTCAGCTTGACCTCGCCTGCCGCGGCTGCCGTCCAATGGATCCCAGCTTGCGCTGGAATGACCGGACTACGGAGTGACCGCGATGGCCGGTGGCGCAGCGCCTACTCGCCGAGCGCGTAGATGCCCGGCAGGTTCCTGCCCTGCTCGTGGAAATCCATGCCGTAACCGAACACGTAGCGGTCCGGCACACCCACGCCCATGTGGTCGGCGCAGATGTCGTCGACGCAGCGGTCGTGCTCCTTGACCGCCAGCACCGCGACGCGCACCTCGGCCGCGCCCTGGTCCTCGCACCAGTACTTCACCGCCTTGAGCGTGTGGCCCTCGTCGAGGATGTCGTCGACCAGCAGCACGCGGCGGCCGCGCATCGGCGTGGCCGGACGATGCAGCCAGGCCAGCCCCGAACCAGTGGTGTTGCCGCGGTAGCGGGTGGCGTGCAGGTAGTCGAACTCGAGGTCGAGGCCGCGTTCGCCCAGCGCGAAGGCGAGCTGTCCGGCAAATGGAAGCCCGCCGTGCATCACCGTGAGGAACAGCGGCGGCTGCTCGTCGCCGGCATAGTCGGCCAGGATCGCGTCGGCCATTTCCTCGATCACATCGTCCAGCTCGTCACGATCGAAGAGCAGTTCGGCGGTCTCGAGGATTTCCGAGAGCTTCGGCACGTTCATGCGGTCTGTCCCAGTCGCGCAGCCAGCTGCGCCTGCGCGCCACTGTAGCGCGCATCGGCCAGCAGGCCGTCCCAGCCCAGGCCACCGCGACCGAGCAGGCCGACCAGGGCCATGGTGTTGAGGCTGCGGTGCTTCACCGCCGCCAGTGATTCCTCCACCAGTTGCGGATGGCAGACCAGGACCACGTCGCAGCCGGCATCCAGGTGCGCGTCCACGCGTGCCTTGATGCCGCCGGCGGAAAACGCCGCGGCCATGCCGATGTCGTCGGAGAACACGACTCCGCGGAAGCCCATTTCCTTGCGCAGGATGTCGTTGATCCACAGCGGCGAGTAGCCGGCCGGCTCCGGCGCGACCTGCGGATAGACCACGTGCGCCAGCATCACCGCGTCGGCGCCGGCCTCGATGCCGGCGACGAAGGGCACCAGGTCGTGCGCGCGGATCTCGTCCAGCGAGCGGTTGTCGATCGCGTTGTCGAAGTGCGTGTCCTCGCGCACCGTGCCGTGCCCGGGAAAATGCTTGAGCGTGGCCGCCATGCCCACCGAATGCATGCCGCGCACGTAGGCGCGGGTGAAGTCGGCCACGACCTGCGGATCGGTGCAGAACGCGCGGTCGCCGATGGCGAGGTTGCCGTGGCCGACGTCGACCACCGGCGCGAAGCTCAGGTCCACGCCGGTGGCGCGGATTTCGCTGGCCATCAGCCAGGCATGCTCTTCGGCCAGGCGCAGGGCAGCCTCGCGGTCGTCGGCATACAGCCGGCCGAAGCCGTCGAGCGAAGGCAGCGCGCTGTAACCGTCCCGGAAGCGCTGCACGCGCCCGCCTTCCTGGTCGACGCAGATCAGCTGCGGGCGCGACGCGGCTTCGCGGATCGCGGTGCACAGTTCCATCACCTGCGATCGCGAGGCGAAATTGCGCTTGAACAGGATCACGCCAGCACAGGCGTCGTTCTGCAGCCAGTCGCGCTCCTGCGCGCTGAGTTCCATGCCGGCAACGCCGATCACGAGCATCCGCGGGTCTCCTTCACATGCGCGGTTGCGCACCGCGCCATTGTCGCAGATGGCCGCCGGGCCGCAGCCCTCGGCGGCTCGACGCGTTCAGATGCGGCAGCCGTCCGGACCGCAGCTCGCATCGTCGGGAGCCTCGTTGGCCGGCGCGGTGCCACGGGCCTGCAGCAGCGCCTGCGCGAACGCCTCGGGTGGCTGCGCGCCCTGCACCGCGAGGCGGCCATCGATGATGAAGGTCGGCACCGAACGGATGCCCATGGCCTGCGCCTGCGCGAATTGCGCGCGTACCTCGGCCTCGCCCTCGTCGCCGGCGAGCAGGGCGCGGATCCGCGTCTCGGGCAGCCCGCCGACGAGGCCGGCCGCGACCAGCACCTCCGGGTCGGCCAGATTGTGGCCTTCGGCGAAATGGGCGTGGAACAGCGCCTCACCAACGCGGTCGGCATCGCCCTCGCGCGCGGCCAGCCACAGCAGGCGGTGCGCCGGCAGCGTGGTCACGCGCACCTGGCCCCGGTCGAAATCGAACGGCAGGCCTTCCGCGCGCGCCGTGGCCTGGGTGCTGGCCAGCATCTGCGCGGTGCGCTCAGGGCCGCCGAACTTCTTCGCGTAGGCCTCGCGCAGCGGGACCGGTACGGTGCCTGCGTCAGGATCGAGCAGGAACGGATGCCAGTGCACCTCGACCTGCGGCGCATCGGCGCCCAGCAGTTCCAGGCCACGCTGGAAGCGGCGCTTGCCGATCCAGCACCAGGGGCAGACCACGTCGGACCAGACATCGATTCTCATGCAACGGTCATGGGGGCGGATCCACCGCGGCCAAGCCCTCAGCCGACCCCGGCGCGGTCCTCTGCGTTCCAGCGCGCGTATGGGTGCGACGCGAGCGCGAGGTTGTAGTAGCGCGACGTGTCGGTGACCTCACGCCCGGCCCACGGCGGCAGGGCGAAATGTTCGTCGGCGCTGGACAACTCGATCTCGGCGACCACCAGGCCGGCGTTGTCGCCGAGGAACTCGTCGACTTCCCACAGGTGCCCCTCGTGGGACACCAGATGCCGAAGTTTGTCGATCACCCCGCCCACGCACAGCGCGAGCAGGGCGCGGGCATCATCGAGCGGGATCGGGTAGTCGAATTCCTGCCGCGTGCTGCCCAGCTCGCGCGACTTGAGGTTGAGGAAGGCCTCTTTGCCCTGGATACGCACGCGCACCGAGGCCTTCTGCCCGCCGTCATCCATCGCGCCAAGGTCGTTGATGTAGCCCTGGGCCATGGGCAGGACGTCATGCGCGGCGGCGCGCCAACCGTCGCCGGTGACCAGGAATTTGCGTTCGATTTCGATGGGCATGGCGTTTCAACCGGGGTTGGAGGCTGGGGACATACCTATTGTCATTCCGAGCGCAGCGAGGAATCCGGTATCAGGTCGACGGAAACAGGATCCTTCGCTGCGCTCGGGATGACACGCCTGAGGACCGACGTCACGTCGATCATCGCTTCTCGAACAGTGCGATCGACTCGACGTGCGCAGTCTGGGGAAACATGTCCATCACCCCCGCACTCGCCAGCTTCCAGCCACGCTCATTGACCAGGTAGCCCGCGTCGCGCGCCAGCGATCCCGGGTGGCAGCTGACGTAGACGATGCGGCCGAACCGCTCCAGCGGCAATTGCTTCAGCACGTCGATCGCGCCCGAGCGCGGAGGATCGATCAGAAGCTTGTCGAATCCCTGCCGCATCCAGCTGCTGCCGCGCTGGTCCTGGGTGAGGTCTGCAGCATGGAAGCCCGCGTTGGACAGGCCGTTGCGTTCCGCGTTCTCCCGCGCGCGCGCCACCAGTCCGGCCTCGCCCTCGACGCCTACCACTTCAGAAACGATGCGCGCCATCGGCAGGGTGAAGTTGCCCAGGCCGCAGAACAGGTCGAGCACACGGTCGGTCGGCTGCAGGTCGAGCAGCTCGAACGCGCGCGCGATCATGTCCTCGTTGAGGCGCGCGTTGACCTGGATGAAATCCAGCGGCCGGAACGACAGGCCGATATCCCAGGGCTCCAGCCGGAACGACAGCGACGGCTGCACCGGCCACAGCGCATGCACCGAGTCCAGCCCGCCCGGCTGCAGGTGGATGGCGACGCGATGGCGCGCGCCGAAATCGCGCAGCGCCGCCAGATCGGCCTCGCCCAGCGGCTGCAGGTGGCGGAACACCAGCGCGACGCCGTCGAAGTCGGGCTGCGCATCGCCGACGATGAACTCGATCTGCGGCACATCGCGCCGCGCCTGCAGGCCGTCGACCAGCACCGACAGCGGAACGATCAGCACGCCGACTTCGGGCACCACGGTATGGCACTCGCGCAGGTCGGCCACGTAGCGCGCGTCGCGCTCGCGGAAGCCGACCAGTGTCTTGTCCTTCTTCTCCACGCGCCGCACCGAGAAGCGGCCCTTGCGCCGGTATCCCCAGGCACCGCCGGTCAGCGGCGGCAGCACCGCCGCGGGCGCGACATGGCCGATTCGCTCGAAGTTCTCCAGCAGCACGCGCTGCTTGGCCAGGATCTGCCTGGACTCGTCCAGGTGCTGCAGCACACAGCCGCTGCACACGCCGAAGTGCGGGCAGCGCGGCGTCACCCGGTCGGGCGAGGCCTGCAGCACTTCCAGCGTGGTCGCCTCGTCGAAGCTGCGCGAACGCGCGGTCTGGCGCACCACCACGCGTTCACCGGGCAGCGCATCTGCCACGAACACGGCCTTGCCGTCGGCGCGGCGCGCCACCCCGCGTCCATCGTGGCTGAGGTCGACGATGTCGAGTTCAAAAGGCGTCTGGTCGATCCGGGCCACGTGGCATCAGGCTGCTTGCAGGGCCGGACATTGTCGCAGATGCGATGGAGGGGACGGATTGGCCGGTGCCGTTCCGTCCCCTGCGCTGGCATTGGAGCGCCGCGCCCTACTTCTGCTTCCAGACCCCGCCCTGCTGGTACCACCAGCCCGGGCGCGCGCTCGCGATCCACTGGCGGGCGAACACGTCGCGAATCTGCGACTCCCATTCGGGATGGCCGTTGGCCACGGCGATCTCCCGATAGACCGCCTTGCGGTCGCGGTTGTCGTCGGCGACGGCGGCGTTGACCGCAACCCGGTCCTTGATCGCCAGCTGCGATGCATCGCGCACCACCACCGTGCCGTCACCGGCAAAACCCAGCGCGCCGGAATCAAAATGCGGGCGCATCGAGTTGAAGCGCGACTCCATCCGCGACTGGATCGCCTGGATCGCCGGCGTGCGGATGGTGATGTCCGGCTGCGACTGCGCCTGCGCGCTGCCGATGCCAAGCAGCATCCAGGGATCGAAGCGCAGCTGGCGCGTGGCCATGCCGCCGTCGCCCGGGGGCGTGGACGCGGGCGCGGCCTCGTCGCCAATCACGTTCTCGACGAACTCACGCGCGGCTTCGCGCGCCTCGGCGGCGGGGAAATAGACGTTGATCGTGACGCAGGCGCACAGCACCAGCGAAAACAGCGAGATTCCCAAGACACGGCGCATGCGACGACTCCCTTGCGTTGATGACGTTGCGGCCGCTCAGTCCACCACCGGCGCGACATCGCCGGCGGCCACTGCGGCCAGGCGCTCGAGCAGGGTAGGCCAGTCGACGTTGCGGTTGAACCCGACCACCTGCAGCCTGGGCACGCCCGCACCCTGCACGATAGTAAAGCCGTCTCCCGCTGAATGCAGTCCCGACATGGCGCAGACCTCGTTGGCCAGGCGGCAGCCGATGCCGATGCCGCGATAGCCGAAATCGTCGAACAGCCCGATCAGCTGCCCCTGCAGGCTGCTGACGAAGGAGGCGTCGCCGACGCTGGAGATGTCCTGCACCGCGCGCTGGCTGATGCGCTGGCGCACGCCACGACGTGGTTCGGTATGGAGTTCGGCGTCGAAGGCGGTCGCAGTCCAGTCGACCAGGCGCAGCCCGTCGATGCGCCCATGCAGCCGACCGCTGATGCTGCCGAAGTCGAACACGCCGGTGATGTCCATCAGGTCCAGGTCGTGCAGCGACAGGTCGGCCGACAGCGTGGGCGCGACCCCGAACGGACGCTCCATCGACAGCGCGCCGACGTCGATGCGGCCATCGAACAGATGCACGCTCAGGCCGCCGTCGAACTCCAGGCGTTCGTCGGCATAGCGTGCGCTGGGAATGCGCCCGCCCAGGGTGCCGCGGAACTCCGGCCAGCCGAAGGCGCTGGCGAGCTGGCCGACGTCCAGCGCGTCGAGCGCCAGCCCGAAACCGAGGCGCAGGCCGCTGTCCTCATCCGGCGGGGTCAGGCTGAAGTTCTCCAGCTGGAGCTGGCCGCCGAGCATGTCCAGCGCAACGGCCTCGCGCAGCTGCAGCGTGCCGGACTGGCTGCGCAGCGGCAGGCGGATCGGCCCGAAGGCCAGCTCGTAGAGCGCGCCGCCGCGCCAGCGCAGTTCGCTGTCGACCATTCCGCCTGCGGCGAGGCGCAGGTCGCCCTCCAGGCCGTCGATGCGAAAGCGCTCACGCGGGTCGCGGATATCCACCCCGCCAAGCTGCAGCTCCAGCGCCTCGACCCGACCTTCCTCGACGCGAATCTGTGCGCCCACCGCGCCGTCCAGCGCCAGGCCCGACATTCCGGCAAGGCCCAGCCAGCCGGCGAGGTAGCGGTCGGGCAAGGTCGTGAGCGCATCGCTGCGCACGTCGAGCGTGAGCGCGCGCAGCCCGCCTTGGGCATCGAGCTCAGCGCTGCCGCGCGCATCGACTGCGCCCGCGTCACGCCATTCGACCCGCGGCGCGGACCAGCCGCCGCCGGGCATCTGCCGCGCATCGATCGCGAATGCCACCGGCGTGCCGCCCAGCGCGAGGTAGGCATTGCCGAACAGCGCCTCGCCGCGATCGACCTCGCCGTCCAGCGACAGCAGCATGCCGCTGTCCTCGGGCACGCGCAGGTCAAAGCGCACCCTGCCATCGACATCACCCAGCGCGATCGTGCCGTCGTCCGATTCCAGGCCAAGGCCGGCCAGCGCAAGACGCCCTTCGACCTGCAGCGGTCGTCCACTCGGCGTCTGCAGCGTGATCGCCCCATCCATCGTGCCCGCAGCCAGCCGCCCGCCCGGCCAGGCATTGGCCAGCAGCGCCTGCGCCCAGAGCATCGGCACGCGCGTGAGCTGCAGCTGCGTGGCGTCGGGACTGGCGGCATTGCGATGCAGCGCCAGCCGCGCGTCGCCGCGGGCCAGCAGCGCGTCGGTGCTGGCCGGCGAGAGATCCACCGCCAGTCGCATAGGGGCGCCGCCCTGGCCCTGCAGCGGCCCTTCGCAGCGCCAGGCATCGGCCTGCGGCCGTGCCAGCGGGCACTGCCAGCGCACGTTGTCAAAACGGTAGCCCAGCGCCGACGCCTCGATCAGCGCCGCCTCGATCCGCAGTTCGCCCTGCGCCGCGTCCGCCGGCCAGTGCAGGCGCACGCGCACGTCGCGCAGCGCCACGCCGGCGGCATCGATGGCGTCGATGCGCGCGGTCGCGGTGCGCGCGAGCGCCGGGCTCGCGGCCAGCACCAGCAGCAACAGCGTTAAGATGCGCCAAGGCATCGGGCGAGCATATCCGCTGCGCAGGGGGCGACGATGAATCCACGGATCCTGCTGGTCGAGGACGATCCCACCAGCCGCGCGTTCCTGCAGGCGGCGACCGAATTGCTGCCGGCCGTGGTCGATGCGGCGGCCAGCATGGCCGAAGCGCTCGCGCTCGCCACTGCCAATCCACACGCACTGTGGCTGTTCGATGCCCGCCTGCCGGACGGCAGCGGCAGCGAACTGCTGGCGCGACTGCGCGCACGCGGGCTGCAGACGCCGGCCATCGCGCATACGGCCTCGCGCGAGCAGGACGAACACGCAGCGCTGCTGGCAGCCGGCTTCGCCACCACGGTCGCCAAGCCGCTACCGGCCGATGCCTGGCTGGCTGCGATCCGGCGCGTGCTGGAACCGCGGGGCGACGGCGATACCGCTGACGGCACGCACCACGTGCGGCAACCGGCCGCGGGCTACCACCTGCCGGTCTGGGACGATGCGCAGGCGCTGTCGGCGCTGGCCGGCAACGCCGACAATGTCGCGGCCATGCGCGGGCTGTTCATTGCCGAACTCGCGGGGGCGCGCGACGCAGTGGCCGCGGCCGCAGCCGCGGGCGATGCCGAGGCGCTGCGCGCCACGCTGCACAGGCTCGAGGCCGGATGCGGCTTCGTGGGCGCGGCGCGGCTGGGCGCGGCGGTCTCTCGATTGCACGCCGCGCCCGGCTCGGGCGATGCGCTGCAGGCGTTCCGCGATGCGGTTCAGGACACGCTGTCAGGCGCCTGATCGGACCCGCGCGCGAGCCGTCCCAGCTCGCCGGCCAGCTGCCAGGATTTCAATCCGCGCGGACCCAGGTGCTGCGACAGCACGTCGCGCATGGCGCCGCGCAGGCTGTCGAGATCGGCGGGATCGGGCCTGCGGTCCTCGCCCAGCGCCAGCAGCGCGCTACCGGTCGCGTAGCGCGCGCGCGATTCGCCGACGCGCTCGCCCAGCACACGCCGCGGGCCGTGCTCGGCATCAAGCCGGTAGCGCGCGGCCGGGTCGATCGCCGTGCCGTCGCCGTCATGGCCAAGATCGAAGCCGAAGCCCAGCACCTGCAGCAGGTCGCGCTCGAAGCGGCGCAGGTTCCAGGCCAGCCCCGCAGCATCGTGCAGCCGCGCGCGCAACCATCCGTACAGCTCGTAGAGCTCGGGGTGCGGATCCTGTCGTGGCGCCATGCGCAGCACCAGTTCGTTGACGTAGAACGCCGACAGCGCGGCGTGCCCGGGCAGCCGCGGCGGCGCGTCGATCGCCTCCACCGACGTCAGGGTGGCCAGCTCACCGCGCTGCACCGCCACCAGCCGCACGTGCTGCAGCGGCTGCAGCGCGGCGAACTGCGCCTGCCTGCGCGGTCCGCGCACGCCGCGCGCGAGCAGGCCGAGGCGGCCGTGGGAACGCGTCAGCACGTCGACCAGCAGGCTCGTCTCGCGCCAGGCTCGCGCATGCAGGACATAGGCCGGTTCGGCGTCGTAGCGCACGGATGCCCGCCCCCAGCGCGCCGGCTACTCGTAGCCGAGCGTGCGCAGCGCCGCTTCGTCGTCCGACCAGCCCTCGCGCACGCGCACCCAGGTCTGCAGGAACACCTTGGCGTCGAACAGCTGTTCCATCCGCTCGCGCGCACGCTTGCCGATGTCGCGCAGGCGGGTGCCGCCCTTGCCGATCACGATCGCCTTCTGGCCCTCGCGCTCGACCCAGATCACCGCGCCGATACGGTACATCACCCCGGCCTTGGGCGAGGGCTCCTCGGTGAATGATTCGATCTCCACCGTCGTGGCGTAGGGCAACTCGGCGCCGAGCTGGCGCATCAGCTGCTCGCGCAGAAGTTCGCCCGCCAGGAAGCGCTGGCTGCGGTCGGTGATCTCGTCTTCGCCATACAGCGGCGGCTGCTCGGGCAGCTGCGACAGCAGCGACGTGGTGAGTGCATCGAGGCCGGTGCGCTTGAGCGCGGACACCGGATGCACCGCGGCAAAGCTGCGCCCTTCGGTGATGCGCTGCAGGTAGGGCAACAGCTTCGCCTTCTCGGGGATGCGGTCGACCTGGTTGACCACCAGCACCAGGGGCAGGCCGCTGGCGTGCAGGGTGTCGTAGGCCAGCGTGTCTTCCTCGTCCCAGCGACCGGCCTCGACCACCAGCGCGGCCGCGTCCACGCCCTCGAGCGCGCCGCGGGCGGCGCGGTTGAGCACCCGGTTGAGCGCCGACGAGGCACGCTTGCCCCCTTCCAGGTGCAGGCCGGGCGTATCGACCAGGACGATCTGCCCCGCAGGCAAGGTGGCGATGCCCAGCAGCCGGTGGCGCGTGGTCTGCGGCCGGTTGGACACGATGCTGACGTTGGCGCCCACCAGCGCGTTGACCAGGGTGGACTTGCCAACGTTGGGACGGCCGATCACGGCGAGGTGGCCGGCGCGGTGCGCGGCGGGGGGGGGCTGCTGCATGGCGCGGATTGTAGGGGAGTTGCGGACGTGGGCGGGTGATCGGCAGCCCGAACCCGCCGCGAGCGCGCGACGTCAGTCGCCTGCTTCCAGCAACTCCAGCACCACGCCGGCCGCGACCTGCTCGGCCGCGCGCCGCGAACCGCCCTCGCCCTCTCCGGCCGCCGCCGGGTCGGACAGCACGCAGCGCACCACGAACACGCGCGCGTGTTCCTCGCCGCTCTCGGATTTGAGTTCGTACTGCGGCAGCGGCTTCTGCCGCCCCTGCAGCCACTCCTGCAGGCGGGTCTTGGCATCCTTGCCGACCTTGCTGGCCGGCACCGCCGACACCGCTTCCTCGAACCAGGGCAACACCACGGCGCGGCAGGCCTCGAAGCCGGCGTCGAGGTAGATCGCGCCGATCACCGCCTCCAGCGCGTCGGACAGAATCGAATCGCGCCGGTGGCCGCCGGATTTCATCTCGCCCGGACCCAGGGTCAGCCACTCGCCGACCGCCAGCCGCCGCGCCACTTCAGCCAACGAGGATTCGCGCACCAGTTCGGCGCGGGCACGGGTGAGCGAGCCCTCGTCGGCCTTCGGCCAGCGCGCGTACAGCGCATCGGACACGATCACGCCCAGCACCGCGTCGCCGAGGAATTCCAGACGTTCGTTGTGGGGCGCCCCCGCGCTGCGGTGCGTCAGCGCCTGCTGGAGCAGGGACGGGTCGCCGAACGCATGCGCGTCGAACACCCCGCCCCGTGGGTCAGTTTGCGGCACCGCCGGTCCCGGTCAGGTGCTGGCTGGCATGGAACCGGCCCACCGCATCGAGGTTAGCGACCATCGGCTTGCGCACCTCGTAGGTCACGTCCATCTGCCAGCCGTTGTCCACGCGCTGGATCTTAACGTGTTCCTTCTTGATGTTGGACGCGTAGCTGATGTTGAGCCGGCGGAAAAACAGGTCCTGGATCCGCCCCGGCGCGTAGTTGCCCACGCCGGGTTCGGCCGCCAGGCTCTTGAGCGCCGACTTGACGCTGTAGTACTCGGAGTACATGGGGAACAGCTTGATCCCCATGAACACCAGGAAGCCGGCCACGCCGGCGACGATGATGAAGCCCAGCAGCGTGATGCCGCCCTGCCTGCGACGCATGTCCATGATCCGATCCCCTGTTGCTGCAGATGTGCCGGCACGCTGACAGCCTTCCGCGCCGGCGCTACGGAATGCGGCTGCCGATCCGGCTCCAGTCGATCCAGCCCGGCGCGCTGCTGTCGAGATTCATCCAGACCAGGAACGCCTTCCCGCGCAGCTGGCTCTCCGGCAGCGTACCCCAAAACCGGCTGTCGTCGCTGCGGTCGCGGTTGTCGCCCATCACGAAATACTCGCCTTCGGGCACCCGCCACTCGCCCTCGCCGGGGTCGAGCATGCCGGGGCGCCGGGTCTCGAGCACCTGGTGGGTGCGGCCGGGCATGGTCTCGTCGATCAGGCCAGCGCCGGTCATGTCGCTGCCGCGGCCCACGCCGACATAGTGCTGGGGCTCGCCGTAGCCGAACGACTCGCCGTTCACGTACACGGTGTTGTCGCGATACGACACCACGTCGCCCGGCAGGCCGACCACGCGCTTGATCCAGTCCTGGTCGGGATGGTGCGGCGGGCGGAACACCACCACGTCGCCGCGCTCGGGCTCGCCCAGCGCGATCACCTTGCGGTTGTTGACCGGCAGGCGGATGCCGTAGCTGAACTTGTTGACCAGGATGAAGTCGCCGATCAGCAGGGTCGGCATCATCGAACTGGAGGGGATGCGGAACGGTTCGGCGATGAAGCTGCGCAGGATCAGCACCACGAACAGCACGGGGAAGAAGGCCCGCGCGTAGTCGACGAGGATCGGCTCCTTCTCTTCCAGCAGACCCGACCGCTGCGCGCGACGCTTGGCGAAGAACAGCCGGTCGAGCAGCCAGGTGATGCCGGTTGCGAAGGTCAGCACGACCAGCCCCAGCTCGAACCATTTCATCATGTCACGCCATCCCCTACTTGTTGTCCACCTGCAGCACCGCCAGGAATGCTTCCTGCGGGATCTCGACCCGGCCGACCTGCTTCATCCGCTTCTTGCCCTCTTTCTGCTTCTCGAGGAGCTTCTTCTTGCGGCTGATGTCGCCACCGTAGCACTTGGCCAGCACGTTCTTGCGCAGCGCCTTGACCGAGCTGCGGGCGATGATCTGCGAGCCGACGGCGGCCTGGATCGCGACGTCGAACTGCTGCCGCGGGATCAGTTCCTTCATCTTCTCGGTGAGGTCGCGACCGCGGCGATCGGCGTGGCTGCGGTGGACGATGATGCTCAGCGCGTCGACCTTGTCGCCATTGATCAGCGTGTCCACGCGCACGAACGGACCGGCCTCGAAGCGCAGGAAGTTGTAGTCCAGCGAGGCGTAGCCACGCGACACCGACTTGAGCTTGTCGAAGAAGTCCAGCACCACCTCGGCCATCGGCAGCTCATAGCTGATCTGCACCTGGCTGCCCAGGTACTGGATGCCGATCTGGCTGCCGCGCTTCTCTTCGCACAGCGTGATCACGTTGCCCACGTAGTCGGGCGGCGTGAGGATGTTGGCGCGGATGATGGGCTCGCGCACTTCCTCGATCTTGTTGGCCGGCGGCAGCTTGGCCGGGTTGTCCAGCGACATGACTTCGCCACCGGTCAACAGCACTTCGTAGACCACCGTCGGCGCGGTGCTGATCAGGTTGAGGTCGTACTCGCGCTCCAGCCGCTCCTGCACGATTTCCATGTGCAGCATGCCCAGGAACCCGCAGCGGAAGCCGAAGCCCATGGCCTCCGAGCTTTCCGGCTCGAAGCGCAGCGCGGCGTCGTTGAGGCGCAGCTTTTCCAGCGCCTCGCGCAGGTCCGGGTAGTCGTCGGCGTCGACCGGAAACAGGCCCGAGAACACGCGCGGCTGCATCTCCTGGAAACCGGGCAGCGGCTCGGCGGCCGGGTCACCGGCGAGCGTGAGCGTGTCGCCGACCGGCGCGCCGTGCACGTCCTTGATCGAGGCGTTGATCCAGCCCACCTCGCCCGCGCGCAGCGCAGCGGTTTCCTTGCGCTTGGGGGTGAACACGCCGACCTTGTCGACCTGGTGGGTGCGGCCGGTGGACATCACCAGCATCTTGGCGCCGGCCTTGATCTCGCCCTGCATCACCCGCACCAGCGAGACCACGCCCAGGTAATTGTCGAACCAGGAGTCGATGATCAGCGCCTGCAGCTTGTCGCTGTCGCGCCGCTGCGGCGGCGGGATGCGGTGCACGATGGCTTCCAGCACCTCCTCCACATTGAGGCCGGTCTTGGCGCTGACTGCGACCGCGTCACTGGCGTCGATGCCGATCACCGCCTCGATCTCGGCCTTGGCGCGCTCGATGTCGGCGGTGGGCAGGTCGATCTTGTTGAGCACCGGCACCACTTCCAGGCCCTGCTCGACCGCGGTGTAGCAGTTGGCGACCGACTGCGCCTCGACGCCCTGGGCGGCATCGACCACCAGCAGCGCGCCTTCGCAAGCGGCCAGCGAGCGGCTGACCTCGTAGCTGAAGTCGACGTGGCCGGGCGTGTCGATGAAGTTGAGGTGGTAGGTCTCGCCGTTGCGCGCGGTGTAGGGCACCGACACCGACTGCGCCTTGATGGTGATGCCGCGCTCGCGCTCGATCGGGTTGTTGTCGAGGACCTGCGCCTCCATCTCGCGCGCCGTCAGGCCGCCGCACAGCTGGATGATGCGGTCGGCAAGCGTCGACTTGCCGTGGTCGACATGGGCGATGATGGAGAAGTTGCGGATAAGCCGCATGGGGTCGGACATGGGGAAGCGGCAGCGGCCGTCGTCAGGACAGCCGGAGATTATCGCATAGGGCAGACGTGGTCCCCGCCGCGGCTCCCAGCCCCATCACCGCGCGGCAAGGCGCCTGCCCGGCGATGCAGGGCAGGCGCTTTCAGGGGCCTGATGGAGCCGCTCAGCCTTCGGGCGTGATTGCAACGAAGCGGCTGCCGCCGCCCTGGCTGCGGACCAGCAGCATCACCGTCTGCCCCGCCTTC
This sequence comes from Luteimonas sp. A482, assembly GCF_054072655.1. Classification (NCBI taxonomy): domain Bacteria; kingdom Pseudomonadati; phylum Pseudomonadota; class Gammaproteobacteria; order Lysobacterales; family Lysobacteraceae; genus Luteimonas; species Luteimonas sp. A482. Next base: position 883,818 of record NZ_JBSVRO010000001.1, on the reverse strand, counting down.
ACGCCACGCACTTCGCGGGCCAGCGCGGCCGAACTGCCGACCGGCGTGCGGCCCACGCGCAGCACCACGTCGCCAGCAGACAGGCCGGCCTCGCGGGCTGCCGCGCCTTCGACGCGGGCGATGCGCACCCCTTCACCCGCCTCCAGGCCAAGCTGGCGACGCTGGGCCTCGGTGAGCTCCTGGGTGACCAGGCCGAGCGCATTGGCATCGCTCGCCGCCGCCGGCGAAGGCGCGCCCGGGCGCGGGGTGGCGCTCGCCAGCGCATCGTCGTCGAGCTCGGCCAGGGTCACGTCGAGCGTGCGCTCGCGGCCTTCGCGGAACACCACGATCTTGATCTTCGCACCCGGCACCTTGTTGCCCACGATCGGCGGCAGGTCGCCCGGCTGGCGGATGGTGACACCGTCGGCGCCGCGGATCACGTCGCCGGGCTCGATGCCGACCTTCTCGGCCGGACTCCCCGGGACCACCTCGCTGACCAGCGCGCCCAGGGTATCGGGCAGGCCGAAGCCCTTCGCCTGGTCGGCGGTGATGCCGGTCGCCTGGAACTGCACGCCCAGCTGGCCGCGCTGCACGCGCCCGGTCTTCTTGAGCTGGTCGACCACGTTCATGGCCACGTCGATCGGGATCGCGAAGGCCACGCCCATGTAGCCGCCGGAGTTGCTGAAGATCTGCGAGTTGATGCCGATCACCTCGCCGCGGGTGTTGAGCAGCGGGCCGCCCGAGTTGCCCTGGTTGATGGCGACGTCGGTCTGGATGAAGGGCACGTACTGCTGGTTGGCGTAGGGATTGCTGCGGCCGACCGCGCTGACGATGCCGGCGGTCACCGTCTGGTCGAAGCCGAACGGCGAGCCGATCGCCACCGCCCACTGGCCGGGCTTCACGCCCGAGGCATCGCCCGTGCGCAGCACCGGCAGGCCCTTGCCCTCGATCTTGAGCAGGGCCACGTCCGAGCGCTCGTCGCTGCCCACCACCTTGGCGGTGTACTCGCTGAGGTCGCTGAGGGTGACCTTGACCTCGTCGGCGCGGTCGATGACGTGGTGGTTGGTGAGGATGTAGCCATCATCGGAAATGATGAAGCCGGTGCCCATTGCGCGCCCGCGCGGGGCCTGGCCGCCGCCACCCGGGCCTCCCGGGCCGCCGGGGCCAGGCATCTGGAAGCCGGGGCCGAAGAAGCGGCGGAAGATTTCGGGGATCTGCTCCTCGCCCGGGACGCTGTCGTCGGGCTGCTGGGCGGTGCGGCGGCTGCCGATCATGGTGTCGATCTTGACCACGGCCGGGCCGACCTCTTCGACCAGGCGGGTGAAATCAGGCAGCCCGGTGACCAGCGGCGCGGCCGGGACCGCGGTCGCCTGTCCGGCCAGCGGCGCGGCAACGGCGTCCGCTCCCGGCTGTGCGGTGGCGATGGGCAGCACCACGGCGGTCGTGGCAGCAGAGGCAAGGAGGATCAGCGTAAGAGCATGCAGCGGGGTTTTCATCGGGATGTGACCCTGGACAACGCGTGGGGAAGATGGTGACCGGAGCGCGACGCGGCAGGGCCGCAGCGACCTCAGGGTTGGGTGGCGTCCGCCTGCGGCTCGGACGGCGTCGGTGCCAGCCATGGCGCGACGCGACCACCCGGCAGCACGGGGTCGAACTGCGACTCGCGCGGCAACAGCGGTTCGAACTGCGGCTCGCGCGGCAGCAGGCTGCCGTTGGCCACGGTGAACGCGCCTTGCGGCGCCAGCAGCGCGCGCGGCCAGGGCCGGCGCGCGGCCTGCGGCATGGGAAACACGATGGCGGGCGCGATGTCCTCGCTGGCGAGGGACATCGGCGGCGTCGGGTCGTCGATCGCTGCGGGCACGGACGCGCGCGCGACTTCGACCGACGCTGGCTGCGCACGCGCCGCACGCCGCCGCTGCGCGGCGCGGCGCGGCGTCTCGACGGCCGCAGCCACAGCCATCGCCGCCACCGCGACGGTCGCGTCGGGTTGCGCGCGCGGCATTGCCGGCGCCGGATCGGCTGCGTCGGCAATCGCGGCGGACACATCGTCGTTCATGGAGGCGGACGCCGCTGCTCCCGGTTCCTGCAGCGGGGGCGGGGCGACCGCCGCCACCATCGGCGCAGGCTCGGCAACGGGCACAAGGCCCGCCTCGGGAAGCTGCCGGGTGGCAAACACCGCCATCAGCGCGACCGAAGCGGCCACCGCCGCGCCGCCGCCCCAGCGTGCAAGGCGTGGTCGCGTCGCGCGACGCGGCTCGACCGTCTCCACGCCCGCGCCGCCAGCACCCACCGCGACCGCGACGCGGTGCGCGAAGTCGGCCGGAAGCAGGTCGTTGCGCTGGCCACGCAGCATGTCGCCGCAGACCTGCCAGCGCTCCCAGCAGGTGGCGAGCTCGCCGTCGTGCTGCAGCCGGCGCAGCATGAACTTCGCCTCGTCGGGCGACAGCTCGCCGTCGAGCATCGCCGACAGCTGCTGCCGGTGGTAGACGTACAGCTTGTCCGGGTCAGGGACGATCTGCAGGGTTTCGTTGTCGTGGACGGAAGTCATCGTGCAGCACGCTCCGATCTGTTGTCGCTGTCCAACAAGGGTTTCATCTCCTGGTCGATCGCTTCGCGCGCACGGAAGATGCGCGAGCGCACCGTGCCGATCGGGCAATCCATGCGCTGGGCGATTTCCTCGTAGCTCAAACCGTCGACCTCACGCAGCGTGATCGCCAGCCTCAGCTCCTCGGGCAATGCTTCGACCGCGCGGATCACGGTTTGTTCCAGCTGGTGGCGCATCAGTTCGCGTTCGGGCGTGTCGCTGTCGCGCAGGCGGATGCCGGAATCGAACTGTTCGGCGTCCTCGATGTCGATATCGGCGCCCGGCGGGCGGCGGTTGCCGGCCACCAGGTGGTTCTTGGCGGTGTTCACCGCGATCCGGTGCAGCCAGGTATAGAACTGTGCGTCGCCGCGGAAGTTGCCGATCGCGCGGTAGGCGCGGATGAACGTGTCCTGGGCGACGTCCTGGACTTCGCTCCAGTCGTGCACATAGCGCCCGATCAGCCCTGCGATGCGATGCTGGTACTTGCGCACCAGCAGGTCGAACGCGGCGCTGTCGCCGCGCTGCACGCGCTTGACCAGTTCGAGGTCGAGTGTCTGGGTGTCGATCTCGGCCATCGGCCTTGGTCACTCCTGGGTTGGCCGGCCGGGGCCGGGCGCTGTGACCTGCGCTGGGGCGGGAAGTTCCCGCATCGGACGGATCTGGGGGCGCCAGCCGTCCGCCGCAAGCCGCGCCACAGGCCGCCTGCGGCTTTGCCAAGACATCCGATTTGACTGCGGCGCAACACCCTCTGGATCATAAGGGGTTCCCATACCCTAACGGATGGTCCCGCATGATCGCTGGCCTCGATGGATTGCGCTTCAGCCACTGGCAGGTCGAACTGCGCCCGGACGACGTGCTGGTGCTGTCGTTCGACCGCGCCGACGAGTCGGTCAACACCTTCGCCCAGGACGTTCTGCTGGAACTCGAAGGCCTGCTCGAGCGCGTGGCGCTGGAGCCGCCGAAGGGCCTGGTGCTGCGCTCGGCCAAGGACAAGGGCTTCATCGCCGGCGCCGACATCCGCGAGTTCGCCGAGTTCGACCGCAAGGGCACGATCGGCGATTCGATCCGGCGCGGCCAACAGGTGTTCCAGCGCCTGGCCGAATTGCCCTGCACCACGGTCGCGGCCATCCACGGCTTCTGCATGGGCGGCGGCACCGAGATCGCGCTGGCCTGCGATTACCGCATCGCCAGCAGCGACCCGTCCACGCGCATCGGTTTGCCCGAAGTGAAGCTGGGCATCTACCCGGGCTGGGGCGGCAGCGTGCGCCTGCCGCGACTGATTGGCGCGCCAGCGGCGATGGACGTGATGCTGACCGGCCGCAACCTGTCGGCCGCGTCCGCGAAGGCCATGGGCGTGGTCGACAAGGTGGTCGAACCCGCGCTGCTGCTCGACGAGGCCGCGAAGCTCGCGCTGGGCGGCCGCGAGCGCCCCTTCAAGCAGCGCTTCCTCGGCTGGTTCACCAACACCTGGCCAGTGCGCCAGCTGCTGGCGCCGATGCTGGTCAAGCAGGTCGCGCGCAAGGCGCGCAAGGAACACTATCCGGCGCCCTACGCGCTGATCGAAACCTGGCGGCGCAGCGGTGGCGGCATCCAGGCCCTGCTCAAGGCCGAGCAGAAGTCGGTGGTGAAGCTGGCCGGCACCCCGACCGCGCGCAACCTGACCCGCGTGTTCTTCCTGATGGAGCGGCTCAAGGGCCTGGGCGGCAAGGATCCGCACGGCATCACGCACGTGCACGTGGTCGGCGCCGGCGTGATGGGCGGCGACATCGCCGCGTGGTCGGCGTACAAGGGTTTCGAGGTCACGCTGCAGGACCGCGAGCAGAAGTTCATCGACGGTGCGATGACGCGCGCGCAGGCGCTGTTCGCGAAGCGGGTCAAGGACGAGGCGAAGCGTCCGGCGGTCGCGGCGCGGCTCAAATCCGACCTCGAAGGCAGCGGCCTCGCGCAGGCCGACCTGGTGATCGAGGCGATCATCGAGCGCGCCGATGCCAAGCGTGAACTGTATGCAGGCGTCGAGCCGCGCCTGAAGCCCGATGCGCTGCTGACCACCAACACCTCGTCGATCCCGCTGGACGAGCTGCGCGGGCATATCGCGCGTCCGGCGCAGTTCGCCGGCCTGCACTACTTCAACCCGGTGGCGTCGATGCCGCTGGTGGAGATCGTGCGCCACGACGCGATGTCGGCGCAGACCGAGCAGCGCCTGGCCGCGTTCTGCAAGGCGATCGACAAACTGCCGGTGCCGGTGGCGGGCACGCCGGGCTTCCTGGTCAACCGGCTGCTGTTCCCGTACATGCTCGAGGCCGCCACCGCGTATGCCGAAGGCATCCCGGCATCGGTGATCGACAAGGCGGCGGTCAAGTACGGCATGCCGATGGGGCCGATCGAGCTGATCGACACCGTGGGCCTGGACGTGGCCTACGGCGTCGGCCAGGAACTGGCTCCCTTCCTTGGCCTGGCGATCCCGCCGGCGCTGTCGCAGCCACCGGAAGCCGGCAAACGCGGCAAGAAGGACGGCCAGGGCATCTACGCCTGGGAGAACGGCAAGCCGAAGAAGCCGGAGGTGCCGAAGGAATACCGCGTGCCGGAGGACCTGGAGGATCGACTGATCCTGCCTCTGCTCAACGAGGCCGTGGCCGCCCTGCACGAGGGCGTGGTCGAGGATGCCGACCTGCTCGATGCCGGCGTGATCTTCGGCACCGGTTACGCGCCCTTCCGCGGCGGCCCGATCCAGACCATCCGCGAAGTCGGCGTCGACGTGCTGCTCGCGCGGCTGCAGGTGCTGCAGGCGCGATACGGCGATCGTTTCGCGCCGCGCGCGGGCTGGGACAACCCCGCGCTGCGCGACGGCGCGGAGACGGGCAGCCTGGCGTCCTGATGCGCTGATGCGTTGATGCGCGGATGCGCTGCTGCGTTGATGTACTGCTGCGTTGATGCACTGCTGCGCTGAGGCCGGGGCGTCAGCAGGACGAACGGTAATCGGGGCGCACGGCGTGCGCCCCGACCCTGTCATTTCGACCGCAGGGAGAAATCCCGGAACGGGCGCGATCCGGCCAGCCCTGGACCGCGACGCGAATCAGTTGCCCGGGTTCGCACGCGTTCGGGAGGCGCGCAAGTCGCCCTTCAGCGATCCAGGCCGAGGCCGCGCAGCGCTTCTTCCAGCGCGGCGCGCTGCGCGTCCAGCGTGTCCGGTCCCTCGTAGGCGAACACCGTCCAGCGTTCGCGCGCCTGCATCGACTCGCCCGGCGCCAGCGTGCGCAGCGGAGCGTGGACCTCGAGCTCAAGGATCCCCGCCTGCGGATCGTCGTGGTGCCACTGCTGATACAGCTCGAGCTGGCCGTGTTCGGGATCGATCAGCGCGCCGTCCTGGCGCTCGAACTGGATCACCAGCAGTTGCCCGGCGTTGAAGCCGGCAACCCAGCCGGCCGACGGGGCGATGAAGATCTTGCCGCGGCGACCGCCCTTCCCGGCCGATGGCGGCTCGAGCTGCAGCGAGTACAGGCCGTCCCGCCACCAGGCGACGGGGCCGTCGAACACCGCGTCCGCATCCGCCCGCAGGCGCGCATCTTCGGGCCTGGCCACGGGCGCGAACACGCGGCTGCCCGCCGGCAGGCGGGTGTTGAACCACAGGTTGCGGCGCACGTCCCGGTCACGGCGGTTCACCGCCTCAGCGGAGAGTTCCAGTGTCGCCGGAGTGCCGCCGGAGAGGCGGAACGATTGTGTCGCCCGCAGGCCACTCACCGGACTTGTCACGCCTTCGAGCACCAGCGCGTGCGCGTCGCGCTCGACGATGCGGTTGCGCGCATGCGCGAGCCAGGGATCCGGCGGCCACGGCGCCGCGGCCGCGCGCCGGGTCTGGTTCACGTCCTGGTCGAGCCACCAGCGCGACTGCGGGCCGAGCCAGAGCTCGTGTCCGAAATAAGGCAGGTCCGGGCCGTCGGCGGAGGGTTCTGGCGCGGGCACGGTCGCCAGCGCTGGACCGACCTTGAGCACATTGCCGCGGCCGGGCAACGAGAGGTGCACGATCCGCCCGCCGACCGCGGGCGCCACCTCGACCTGCAGCTGGCCATCATCCAGCCGGATGTGCTCGGTCGCGATCGCCGGCAGTGCCAGCGACGCCGCGAGCAACAGCGCTGCAGCGCCTTGCCACATGCGCGACGCGATCGCGCCCGTCACATCGTATGCGTCGGCTTTTCCGCGGACAGCGTGCCCGCGAGCAGGGTTTCGATCCGGCCCTTCACAGTCTCGCCTTCCGGGGTGTCGGCGAACTGCACGCCGACGCCCGCGGTGCGCGCGCCCTGCGCGCCGGTCGGGGTGGCCCACACCACCTTGCCGGCCACCGGCAGGCGCTCGTTGGATTCGGGCAGGGTGAGCAGCAGGAACACCTCGTCGCCGAGGAAGTAGCGCCGCGCGGTGGGCACGAAGATGCCGCCGTGTTTCAGATAAGGCATGTAGGCGCTGTAGAGCTGCGCCTTGTCCTTCAGTGCCAGCGACAGGATTCCCTGCCGCGCGCCGCCCGCGGTCGTATTCATCGATACCTCTTGTTGGCGGATGCCGGGCCTGGCACATCCGTGCCTCGCCAGGACAGCAGCAGCTCCGCGACTGCGAGGTCTGCGCGCACCGTGGTGCGCAACAGGTCGCGCGTGCGGTTGGCCGCGTCGAACCACTGCGCCAGCTTCCGGATTCGCGCTGGATCGGTCAAGCCCGAGGCCTCGGCCAGCGCCAGGTCGGCGGCGAGGCGCAGGCGCAGGACGGCATGTTCGTCGCCGGTCCAGCGTTGCGCGGCCTCGACCGGCGCCAGCTCGCCGCGCGCAAGCTTGTCCAGGTCCGCAGCCACTTCGTGGCGCAGCTGCATGCCACCATCGCGCAGCCAGGCATCGGTCAGGCCCGGATGGCCGCGCGCGGCGTCCAGCGCCTCACCGGCAACCTTGGCGGCATGACCCTGTGCCTGCAGCCAGGCCAGTGCTTCATCGCGCGGCGGCAGACCGAACTCCAGGCGCTGGCAGCGGCTGCGGATCGTCGCCGGCAGGCGCGAGGGACTGGAGGCGAGCAGCCACAGGTAGCGGCCGGGCTGCGGTTCTTCCAGGGTCTTGAGCAGCGCATTGGCGGCCGAAGCGTTGAGCGCGTCGGCGGGATCGACGATCGCCACCTGCGCGCTGCCGTACTGCGGCGTCAGCGACAGCTTTTCCGACAGTTCGCGGATCTGCTCGATCACGATCTCGGTGCGCAGCTTCGTGCCTTCGCGGTTGGGCAGCAGCGTGACCACGTGGAAATCCGGATGCGTTCCCGCCTCGATCAGATGCGCGGCACGCGGTTCGTGCGCGCCCAGCAGGTGCGCGGCCAGGCGCGCGGCCACCGCGCGCTTGCCCAGTCGCGCCGGGCCGCAGATCAGCAGCGCGTGGCCGAGGCGGCCTTCGGACAGCGTGCGCGCCGCATGGTCGAACGCACGCTGCTGCCAGGGGGCCAGCGGCGCAGTCATGCGCGCGCCATCCATTCACGCAACAGGCGCACCGCCTCGCTGGCCACGTCGGCCGCCGGCTGCGAGGCATCGATCACGCGGAAGCGCTGTGGCTCGGCAGCGGCGCGCGCGCGGTAGACCGCGCGCACGCGCTCGAAGAATTCATCGCGTTCGGACTCGATGCGATCGGGCGCGAGATCGCGGCCGCGCGTGCGCTCGCGCCCCCGACCGACATCGACGTCCAGCAGCAGGGTCAATCCCGGCTGCAGCCCGACCACGCGCCGCTCCAGCTCCGCGATCCAGCCGGCGTCCAGGCCACGGCCCCCGCCCTGGTAGGCGTAGCTGGAATCGGTGAAGCGGTCGCACAGCACCCAGGCGCCGCGTTCGAGCGCGGGCGCGATCGTCTCGCGCACGTGCTGGGCACGGGCGGCGAACATCAGCAGCAGTTCGGTGTCGGCCGCGGGCGGCTCGTGTGCCGGATCGAGCAGCAGGCCGCGGATCATTTCCGCCAGCGGCGTACCGCCCGGCTCGCGGCTGCACACCACCTCCTGCCCGCTTTCGCGCAGCGCTTCGCGCAGCGCATCGAGCACGGTGGTCTTGCCCGCGCCTTCGCCGCCTTCGAGCGAAATGAAGCGCGCATGCGAACGCAGCGCCATCACGGCCCGAACTGTGCGCGGTAGCGCTGCACGTATTCGCGCACCGCGGCGTTGTGCTCGTCCAGCGTGCGCGAAAACACGTGGCGGCCACTGCCGTCGCCGACGGCCACGAAATACAGTTCGTCGCCAGCGGCCGGCTGCGTCGCCGCACGGATGGCAGCCACGCCGGCCATGGCGATCGGCGTCGGCGGCAGGCCATCGCGGGTGTAGGTGTTGTAGGGCGTGTCGGCGAGCAGGTCGGCGCGGCGGATGTTGCCCGCATAGCGGCTGCCCATGCCGTAGATCACGGTCGGATCGGTCTGCAGGCGCATGCCGCTGTTCATGCGGCGCACGAACACGCCGCCGATGCGCGCGCGTTCCTCGGCGATGCCGGTTTCCTTCTCGATGATCGAGGCCAGCACCAGCGCCTGCTCCGCGTCGTCCAGCGGCAGATCCGGTGCGCGCGCCTCCCACGCGGCCTGCAGCGCACGTTCGAGCGACTGGTTGGCGCGGCGCAGCACATCCAGGTCGCTGTCGCCGCGGGTGTAGGCATAGGTTTCGGGCAGGAATCGGCCTTCCGGGTGCACGCCGGCGCGGCCCAGCGTGTCCATCAACGCGGCGTCGTCCAGTTCACCGATGGTCTGCAGCAGCGGCGTGGCCCTGGCCAGCGCAGCGCGCAGCTCGCGCATGTTCCAGCCTTCGACGATGGTGAAGCGATAGCTGACCACGCGGCCATTGCGCATGTGCTGCAGCAGCGTGCGCGGCGTCATGCCCGGCTCCAGCGCGTACTCGCCGACCTGCACGCGCGCGTCGGCACCAAGCTGGCGCGCCAGCGCCTGCCACTCCAGGTCATGGCCGTCGCGCACGCCGGCCTCGCGCAGCCGCGACAGCACGCGCCGGAACGAATCGCCGCGCTCGACCCGCAGCGTGTCGCCCGCCTCGATCCCAGAGAGCGGCGCATCGGCGAAACCGGTGTAGCGCTCAGACAGGAAGAACGCGGCGGCACCGGCCACCAGGGCCGACAGCACGAACAGCAGCCGCAGGCCGCGCCAGCGCCTAGGAGCCTTGGCCATGCGCCTGCTCCATCGAGGGGAAATTCCGGATCATCGGCCTAGGATACCGTGGCGCCGTCGGCGTCGGCGTCGGCGTCGGCGTCGGCCGCCAGCGCCTGCAGCATGCCGCGGGCCTTGGCGCGGGTCTCGTCGAGTTCCCGCGGAGGATCCGAATCGGCCACGATGCCGCCGCCGGTGCGAAAGCGCACCCGCGCCCCTTCGACCTCGGCGCTGCGGATGAGGATGTTGAGGTCGAGGTCGCCGTCGCGGTTGAGCCAGCCCATCGCGCCGGTGTAGGCGCCGCGCCCGCGACCTTCCAGTTCGGCGATGACCTGCATGCAGCGCACCTTGGGGCAGCCGGTGATGGTGCCGCCGGGGAACGTCGCCGCGATCACGTCGCCCGGGCTGGCATCGGCGCGCAGCCGACCGCGCACGTTGCTGACGATGTGGTGCACGTGGGCGTAGCTTTCGATCGTCATCAGCTCGTCCACCTCGACGCTGCCGGGCACGCAGACGCGGCCGAGGTCGTTGCGCTCCAGGTCGACCAGCATCACGTGCTCGGCGCGTTCCTTGGGATGTCCGATCAGCTCGCGCACGCGCTCGGCATCGTCATCGCCGGCCAGGCGCGGACGGGTGCCGGCGATCGGCCGCGTTTCCACCACCTCGCCGCGGATCGACACCAGCCGCTCGGGAGAGGCGCTGGCCACCGCCCAGCCATCGCCTGCGTACAGGCCCGCGAACGGCGCGGGATTGGCCTGGCGCATGCGCGCGTAGAGCCGCGCCGGATCCAGCGCCTGCGCGAAATCCGCGCGCCAGCCGCGCGACAGGTTCACCTGGAACACGTCGCCCGCGGCCAGATAGTCGAGGATGCGCACCACACCAGCGGTGAAGCGCGCCGGCGCGTCCTCCCGCACCTGCGCAGGCGCCTGCCACGCAGGCAGGGCCGGCAGCGTGGCAGCCGCGGCAAGGTCGGCTTCGATCACATCGAGCATCGCGTCCTGGTCGGCCTCGGCAACCGCGACACATTCACCGCTGGCGTGGTCGCGCAGGATGGCAGCCGGGCAGCGCAGCGCCTGTGCGACCGGCAGGCTGCCCGCCGCGTCCGGCAATCGCAGCACCGGCTCGACCTGCCGCGCCAGCTCATAGCCCAGCAGCAACGCCCAGCCACCGCGGAACGGCCAGCGCGACTCCTCGCGCGGCAGGCGCGCGGCGCGCCACGCGTCATCGAGCGCATCGAGGAAGGTGCCGGCCATCGCGACACCGGACCCGTCGCGCGTGACGCCGTCGTTGCCCAGCGTCAGCGAGCCGCCATCGGTTGCAAGCAGCAGGTCCCAGCGCGCCTGCGCCGTCCCGTGCGCGACCGACTGCAGCAGCAGCCGATAGCGGCCCGGATCGAGGCGGTGCAGCGCCAGCAGGTCGGTGTCGGGCGGTAGCGGCCTGCTGATCAGCACGTGGACTCGCTTTGAGTAGTCGTCTGGAGGCTGGAATGCTGCCATCCCAAGCGCAGCCAATCTTCACTGCACAAAGAGTTTCTGCAAACTCCCGAAAATGATGGCTATCCAGACCTGATGAAGCACCGAGCTCTTGGCGAGATAGACGCTCAAGCCGCCTGCTTCAAGCGACGTCAACGAATATCCCGGCGCCGTGCCGGCTGGGGATTGCGGAGAGCAGGCCATGGATGGCCTGCGGCGGCGAGTCAGCGATGGATGGCTGACCGAGCCGAGGAGCAATCCCCGGCCGGCAGGGCGCTGTTTCCGAAGGCGCTCGCTCTACGCAATCGCTGAGCCGCAACATCCTTCCGTAGCTGCATAGAACAGATCCTCAAACCCGCCTGAAGATCAATGTCCCGTTCGTCCCGCCGAATCCAAACGAATTGGACAGCGCGATGTCGATCTTCGCCTCGCGCGCGGTATGCGGCACGTAGTCGAGATCGCAGCCTTCGGACGGGTTGTCGAGATTGATCGTCGGCGGCACCACACCCGTCTTCAGCGCCATCGCCGAGAACACCGCTTCCACCCCGCCGGCCGCGCCGAGCAGGTGGCCGGTCATCGACTTGGTCGAGCTGACCATCAGCTTCGATGCGTGCGCACCGAACACCGACTTGATGCCCATGGTCTCGGCCAGGTCGCCCTGCGGCGTGGAGGTGCCATGCGCGTTGATGTAGCCGACCTCGGACGGATCGATGCCCGCATCGCGCAACGCCGCCACCATGCAGCGCGCGCCACCCTCGCCACTCTCGCTGGGCGCGGTCATGTGGTGCGCATCGCCACTCATGCCGAAGCCTGCGAGTTCAGCGTAGATGTGCGCGCCGCGCGCCTTCGCCCGCTCGTATTCCTCGAGCACCAGGATGCCCGCGCCATCGCCCATCACGAAGCCGTCGCGGCCCGCGTCCCAGGGACGCGACGCACGCTCCGGATCGTCGTTGCGCGTGGACAGCGCCTTCATCGCGCAAAACCCGCCCAGCGAGGTCGGCGTGGTCGCGAACTCGGAGCCGCCGGCGATCATCGCGTCGGCGTCGCCGTACTGGATCATGCGCGCGGCCAGGCCGATGTTGTGCGTGGCCGTGGTGCACGCCGTGACCACGGCGATGTTGGGGCCGCGCGCACCGGTCATGATCGACACCTGGCCCGCGACCATGTTGATGATCGTGCTGGGCACGTAGAACGGCGAGATCTTGCGCGGACCGCCCTCGTGGTACTTGATCGCGGTCTCTTCGATGCCCTTGAGGCCGCCGATGCCGGCACCGATGGCCACGCCGATGCGATCGGCGTCCGCGTCGCGGATCTCGAGCCCCGCATCGGCGATCGACATCAGGGCCGCCGCCACGCCGTAGTGCACGAAGGGGTCCATCTTCTTGACGTCCTTCGCCGGGATCCACTGCGCCGGATCGAAGCCCTTGACCGAGCCGGAGATGCGCGTGGCGAATGCGGAAGCATCGAAATGGGTGATCGGGCCAATCCCGGAGCGACCGTTGACGACGCCGTCCCAGCTCGAGGCCAGGTCGTTGCCGAGCGGCGACAGGATGCCGATTCCGGTGATGGCGACGCGGCGCTTGGACATGGGCAGCTCTCTCTTCGATGCATTCGTGGGCATGCGCCGTTTCGATGGCGCGATGCAAAACGCACGAGGCCGCAATGCGGCCCCGGGTTGTTACAGATCGACCTGAAGGGTCGACGGTATCGCCTGGCGCGACGACGCCCGGCCGACAGGCCAGGCGCGCCGGCCCGACATCACGCCTTGACGTGGGTCTTGATGTAGTCGATCGCCTGCTGCACCGAGGTGATCTTCTCGGCTTCCTCGTCGGGGATTTCGCACTCGAACTCTTCTTCGAGCGCCATTACCAGTTCGACGGTGTCCAGCGAATCCGCGCCGAGGTCGTCGACGAAGGACGCGCTTGCGCTGACCTCCTCGTCCTTGACGCCCAGTTGTTCGACCACGATCTTCTTGACGCGTTCTTCGATGCTGCTCATTGGTTGTAGCTCCGCGGAGGCTGTTACGTTGACAAGTGTAAGGTCTGATCCGGGGCGAGGATAGCGCGTTGCCGCTGCGCGGCCCCGGTGCGGGCAGGCAGGCCGCGACATCCGGCCCCGCATTCCCTTTGAAAACGGCAACTTAGGAAAGCATCGCGGCGGGCCGCGGTGCTCCCCGGAAGACAGGGTGCATCAGGGCATGTACATGCCGCCGTTGACGTGGATGGTTTCACCGGTGATGTAGCCGGCGCCGGGGGCGGCGAGGAAGGCCACCGCATTGGCGATGTCGGAGGCCTGGCCCAGGCGCGCGAGCGCGATCTGGCTCACCAGGCCCTTCTTTACTTCCTCGGGAAGCGCGGCGGTCATGTCGGTCTCGATGAAACCCGGCGCGACCACGTTCACGGTCACGCCGCGCGAACCGATCTCCTTGGCCAGCGACTTGCTGAAGGCGATGACGCCAGCCTTGGCCGCGGCGTAGTTGGTCTGGCCGGCATTGCCGGTGACGCCGACCACCGAGGCGATGTTGATGATGCGGCCCTTGCGCGCCTTCATCATGCCGCGCATCGCGGCCTTGGAGGACCGGTAGACACTGGTGAGGTTGGTATCCAGGATCGCCTGCCAGTCCTCGTCGCCCATGCGCATCAGCAGGCCGTCGCGGGTGATGCCGGCATTGTTGACCAGGATCGACAGCGGGCCGATCTCCTTGCCGATGGTATCGATCAGCGCCTCGACCTGGCCCGGCACGGACACATCCAGCACGCGGCCATGGCCGCCGTGCGCGGAGAGCCGATCGCCGATCGCCTTGGCACCCGGCTCCGAGGTCGCGGTACCGATCACGGTCGCGCCCTGCGCGGCCAGCGTGTCGGCGATCGCGGCACCGATGCCGCGGCTGGCGCCGGTCACCAGCGCTATTTCGCCTTTGAGTTCCTGGGTCATCTTGTTCCTGCCTGTCTCAAACTGGAGCATTCTGCCGCGGATTTCGCGGGTGGACACGGATCAGCCGCAGCGTCGCGCGCTTTCCAATCCGCGTGATCCGCGTAAATCCGTGGCTGGTCAGCCTTTCAAACCTTCCAGCGCAGCGTCGAGGTCGCCTGGCGTGCCGAGCGTGCGCATGTCGATGCCCTTGTCGATGCGCCTGGCCAGTCCGGCCAGCACCTTGCCCGGGCCGCACTCGGCGATACGCGTCGCGCCCTTCGCGGTCAGCGCCTGCACGCAGCCGGTCCACTGCACCGGCAGGTACAGCTGGCGCGCCAGCGCGTCGCGGATCGCGTGTGCGCCGTCGTGCACCTCGGCATCGACGTTCTGCACCACCGGGATCGACGGCGCGCTCCAGGACAGGCCCGCCATCACTTCCGACAGGCGATTGGCCGCATCGCGCATCAGCGGCGTGTGCGAGGGCACGCTGACGGCGAGCTTCACCACCTTGCGCACGCCGCGTTCGGACAGCAGCGCCAGCGCGCGGTCGACCGCGGCCGCGTGCCCGCCAATGACGATCTGGCCGGGCGAATTGTAGTTGGCCGGCACCACCACGCCGTCCCGCGAGGCCTCGCGGCAGACCTCCTCCACCAGTGCGTCCTCGGCGCCGATCACCGCGGCCATCGCGCCGGTGCCGGCCGGTGCCGCGTCCTGCATCAGCTGGCCGCGCACGCGCACCAGACGCGCGCCGTCTTCGAGGGACAGCGCGCCGGCAGCGACCAGCGCCGCGTATTCGCCAAGGCTGTGGCCAGCCAGCAGTGCCGGCTGCGCGCCGCCCGCAGCCAGCCACGCACGCCACACCGCAACGCCCGCGGCAAGCAGCGCCGGCTGGGTGAACTCGGTGCGGTTGAGTTGCTCCTCGGGGCCGTCCTGTGCCAACGCCCACAGGTCGACGCTCGCACCCTGCGAGGCTTCGGCAAAGGTGTCGCGCACGACGGGATGACGTTCGGAAAGTTCCGCAAGCATGCCCACCGACTGCGAGCCCTGCCCGGGAAACACGAACGCGAGTTTCGGATCGGTCACGCCAACATCCGGGGTGAAAACAGGGCGGGATGATACGGGCAAAGCCATCGCGTCGTCTGTACCGGGCCGTATGCCGCGCGGCGTGGGCCGCGACAGCTACGTGCTCAGTAGCGCAGCAGCGCCGAGCCCCAGGTGAAGCCGCCGCCGAAGGCTTCGAGCAACAGCAGCTGGCCGCGCTGCACCTTGCCCGAGCGCACGGCTTCGTCCAGCGCCAGCGGTACCGAGGCCGAGGAGGTATTGCCGTGCCTGTCGACCGTGACCACGACGCGCTCCATCGGCATGTCCAACCGCTTGGCGGTGGCCTCGATGATGCGCAGGTTGGCCTGGTGCGGGATCAGCCAGTCGATGTCATGGCGGTCCAGCCCGTTGGCTTCCAGCGTTTCCTCGACCACCGAATCCATTGCCTTGACCGCGTACTTGAACACGTCGCTGCCCGACATCTGGATGCGCACGCCGGCGTTCTTCGCATTCTCCTCGAAGCCCACCGACACGCCCACCGGATTCCACAGCAGCTCCTTCTTGCTGCCGTCGGCATGCAGGTGGGTGCTGAGGATGCCGGTGTCGGCATCGGCCTTGAGTACGACCGCGCCGGCGCCGTCGCCGAACAGCACGCAGGTGGTGCGTTCGGTCCAGTCGACCATGCGGGTCAGGGTTTCGGCGCCGACCACGAGCACGGTCTTGGCATCGCCCGACTTGATGAACTTGTCGGCGATCGAGAGCGCGTAGAGGAAGCCCGAACAGGCGGCGTTGACGTCGAACGCGCCGCAGCCGGCCACGCCCAGACGTTCCTGCAGCAGGCAGGCCGAGGACGGGAAGATCAGGTCTGGCGTGGTGGTGCCGACGATGATCAGGTCGAGTTCGTCGGCGCTGCAGCCGGCAGCCTCGAGCGCGCGCACCGACGCGTGGTACGACAGGTCCACGGTGGTTTCGCCTTCGGCGGCGATATGGCGCTCACGGATGCCGGTGCGCGAGGCGATCCACTCGTCGCTGGTGTCGACGATCTTCGACAGGTCGTCGTTGGTCAGCACCTTGCTGGGGAGGTAGCTGCCGGTACCGGCGATACGTGAATAGATCCGCGCGCTGCTGCTCATCTCGTGGACGGCCCTCGGGTCGAAACGGGGCGGCCCGCGCCGCGGGATGCCGCAGGGCGCGGGCGCGGGTGACGAGCCGAGGTCACCAGGCCCGCGTGCGGGCCCGGGAGCGGGTCAATCTTCCTCGACGGCCTTCGTCTTCGGCTGGATCACCTGCTTGCCGCGGTAGTAGCCGTTGGCGGTGATGTGGTGGCGCAGGTGGGTCTCGCCCGAGGTCGGGTCGGTGGCCAGCTGCTTGGCCGTGAGCGCGTCGTGGGAACGACGCATGCCACGACGGGACGGGGTGACGCGGGATTTCTGCACAGCCATGGGATTGCTCCAGGAACGATTCGTTTGTTGCCAGTGCGGCAGCGCCGGGGCGCCAACCGCTTATTCTTTCTTCTTCAGCGCGGCCAGCCCGGCGAACGGATTGGCACGCACCTCTTCTTCCGCGGACACCGGCCAGTCGCGCTCGACCGCCTCGGAGCCCGGCTTCACCGGGATCAGCGGCAGGGCGAGGATCAGTTCGTCCTCCACCAGGTCCAGCGTCCGCAGCATGCCGTCGGCCGCGACCAGCAGCGGCTCGTAGCCTTCGGGCAGACCGGCGTCCTCGTCCTCGTCCCTGATCAGCCCCAGCCGCTGCTCGATCAGCACCGGGAACAGGAACCGCTGCAGGCTGCGCTGGCATTGCAGCGGCAGCTCAGCCTCGATCCTCAGCTCCAGATACGGCACCTGCATCGCGTCGCTGTCGAAGCCGAGTGCGAATGAAACATCGCCCTCCGCATCCGTCAGCGCATCGCGCAGCCTAGGCAGCGACGCCAGCGCGACGCTCCCCTTGAACTCCCGCCGCGCGGCAACCATCCGCCAGGCGTCCAGGATTTCGGGCAGTTCCGCAGACATAAGCTGTAGGATTTTAAAGGTCGGATCCGCCCCTGTCAAACCCGAATGGGGAAGGCAAGCCGTTGTGCCGGCAGGGGAATTTGCCCGGCAGCGCGGCGGCGGTCAGACTGCCGTCCACTTTGGGGAGCTGCATTGTGACCGTTATTGCCCTTTCCGTGCTGGTCGTTGCGGTGACGGCCGGCCTGGCGGCATGGCTGCGCCGCCGCGGCGGACAACGCAACCGCGCCATGGCGGAGCTGCTCGACGCAGCCGATGCCCTGGAGGACCGGCTGCGCACCGCGCGCTTGGAGATCGAGGCCATTGCCGGCGACGAGCACAACCCGGTGCGCGAGGCGATGCAGGAAATGCTGCGGCAGCGGCTGTGGCTGCAGCTGCACGGGCAGTCGGCCTCCCTGGAGCAGCTCCACAGCGTGCGCGAATCGATCGAGGCCGCACGCAGCAGCATCGACGCGCAGCTGCTGCAGATCGAACGCGCACGCGCCCCACTCCACTAGGCGACCTTCGTGCCGCATCCGTTCCCACTCGTGCTTGCCTCGACCTCGCGCTATCGCGCGCAGCTGCTGGAACGGCTGCGCCTGCCGTTCGAGGCCGCGCGCCCGGAGGTCGACGAGACGCCTCGGGCGGGCGAACCGCCGGCCTCGCTGGCGCTGCGCCTGGCCGTCGCCAAGGCCGAGGCGGTAGCCCGGCAGCAGCCGCAGGCGGTGGTGATCGGCTCCGACCAGGTGGCCAGCTGCGACGGTCGGCCGCTGGGCAAGCCGGGGTCACGCGAGGCCGCGATCGCGCAGCTGCAGGGAATGTCGGGGCGGGACGTGGTGTTCCTGACCGCGGTGGCGGTGGCGGTGGCCGGCCCCGGCGCCGCGACCGGGCAGGCGCTGGACACCACCCTGGTGCGCTTCCGCCCGCTGGCCGATGACGCCATCGCCCGCTATGTCGATGCCGAGCAGCCCTGGGACTGCGCCGGCAGCTTCCGCTGCGAGGGCCTGGGAATCACCCTGTTCGAGGCGATCGAGTCGCACGACCCGACCGCGCTGGTCGGCCTGCCGCTGATCGCAACGGCGCGACTACTGCGCGCGGCCGGCTTCGTCCTGCCCTGAGCCCACGCCGGTGCCGGCCGGCTGCGACGCACGATCGAACGGCGCAAAGCCGCGCGCACGCAGCACCCCCAGATACCCGTGCGCCGCTTCGGCGCGCCAGCCATAGGCCGCTTCCATCACGCCGGCATCCACGTCGGGCCAGCTTGCGCGGATATGCGCCGCGTAGCCTTCGGCGCGCACGTGCAGCTCCCGGGCCTGCTTGGCCATGTGGATGCCGTTGCCCAGCAGGAACACCAGCAACACCGACAGCAGCGGTCGCACCCAGCGCCGCCACGCGGGCTGGACGTCGCGCCAGGCCACCAGCATCAGTCCGATCCAGCCGAACCAGAACAACGACGAGAAGCTGACGTATCGGGTCACGAACGCGTGCTCGGCGCCGTACTCGGCCGCGCGCCCGAGCGCGGTCAACAGCGCACAGCCGATGCCGAACAGCATCAGCGCCAGCCACGGCAGCAGCGCGGGCTGCCAGCGCCTGGCCGCCGCCCAGACCGCGGTCGCCAGCGCGACCGCGGCCCATACCGGCGCGGCCGTGGTCGCCAGCCGCGACACACCGGCGCCAAGGTAATTGAGGACGTACATCAACAAGGTGCCAAGCCCGGGCGCACCGGCGGCGGCGCCCCGCCCCGCCCAGACCCAGCCCAGCAGAGCCCCGCCCGCGAGCAGCCACGGCAGCGCGAACAACACACGCTGCGCACGCGACAGGCCCGGATGCAGGGCCAGCAGGCCGAGCGCGATCGGGAACACCGCAAGCGTGGTCGAAAACCCGAGCACGCCCAGCGAGGCCAGCAGCACCGCCAGCAGGTTGCCGATCGCAGACAGCCCGGGCCGCGTCAGCAGCGCGATGGTGGCAACCGCGCCCAGCGTGCTGATGAACACCGCCACCTGCCAGCCCCACTGCAGGTTGACCAGATGGCCCGGGTTGAGCGCCAGCCACAGCAACGCCAGCAGCCAGATCCCGCCGATCCTGCCTACTGGAGCCGCACCGGCGATGCGCATGAGGATCCAGGCCTGCAGCACCAGCAGGCAGACACTTGCCAGGCAATCCAGCCACGGCTGCCCGCCCGAGGCAGCGGTGGTGAGCAGGAGCACGGCGTATCCGGACACGTGCAGGTGGCTGCCGTCGTGGATCCGCCAGAACGCCGAGGATGCGAGCGTTCCGTCGCGCCAGGCCTCGTACATCGGCACCAGGTCGATGTGGTCCCAGAGCATCATCGGCAGGTGCCAGGCCATCGTGGCCACAAGCAGCAGCAGGGCAAGGGTGGCGAACGCAAACCATGTGCGCAGCGGAACCGTCGTCATCCCACCCCCCTGCCCATGCGGCACGCGTCGCGCATCATTCCCCGACAAGTTCGACCGGCTGGCCGGCGAACCGCTCCACGCTGCCGTCCTTGCCCTCCACTTCCAGGCCCAGCCAATAGCGGCCCGGGCGCAGGTCGCCCGCATCGACCTGCGCGCGGAAGCCCACGTGAGGCAGCGACGGGTCCTTCGAGCGGTCGCCATAGAAGCGCTGCGGCCAGTCGTCGGGCAGCCCGTACTCGGCTTCGGCCACCACGCGGCCATCGAGCGTCAGCGACACGCGCTCCACGCCCGCAACGTCCTTGATCGCCCAGCCGCTGGCTTCGAACACGGCCGGCACCCGCGTCCCGGCCTGCGGCGCGTTGAGATAGGCGATGGCCGGCGGCACGCAGGGCGACGACGCATCCGGCGTTCCGTCCTCGAGCGCGAACAGCAGGAACCGCCTGCCGCCGCCATCGGCGTGGACGACCTGCGGCGCAGGCAGGGTCCCGAAGCGCTCGCACAGCGCCTGGTAGTGACCAAGCAGTTCGCTGAGTTTCACGTCGCTGGGCGACACGACCAGCAGCGCCGGGCGGTCGCCGGCGCCCTGTGCGCCGACTTCAAGCCCCCACAGCTGCAGCTGCGGCGCGCGCCCGTGGCCGCGGTTGAGCGCATGCGGCAGCACGGGGATGGCGGGGTCGCCCAGCGCGAAGCCGAGCTCGGCGCCGACCTTGAAGTTGTCTGCGATCAGGCGCGTGCCGGCAGGCATGGCCGCCCGCTTGGTGCGCACGGCGGCAGCGAGCTCGTCCCAGCCGGAGAAGTTCTGCGGATACCATTTGGTCTCCGCACTGCGCTCGCGCAGCGCGGGATCCGAGACGGCAGCGTAGTAGCCGAGCATCGCCAGCATGCCGGCCACCGCGACGCCCCAGGTCAGCGTGCGCAGCCAGCGCGGCCACGACGCGAGTACCAGCGGCAGCAGCGGCAGCAGCGCGACATAGCCCGGCAGCGGCCAGTGGAAGCTCACGCGCTCGGTGTCGGCGAAGAAACCGAGGATGAAGAATCCCAGCACCACGATCCCGCCCGACAGCGCCAGCAGCCGCAGCGCATCGTTGTCGTGGCGACGGAAGCGCCAGGCCGCCACCAGCAGCGCCACCAGCAGCAGTGGCGTGACGAAGGCCGCCTGGATCGGGATGAAGTCGATGCCGTCGCGGTGCAGCGCCCAGGGGTGGCGGTCGACCAGCTGGAAGCGCAGGCCGGCCTCGGCGTTTTCGATGTTCCAGGCCAGCAGCGGCATCCACGCTGCGGCGCCGAACGCGACGGCGATGATCACCCGTGGATCGCGCAGCAGCGCGCGGCCGCGCGCGATCAGCAGCAGCGCGACCACACCTGCGCCGATCGCGGCGATGAAGCGGTAGTGGCTCAGCGCACCGATCGCCAGGCCGGCCGCGAGCTGCACCGCGCTGCCGTAGCTGACCTCGCGCAGCATCCGGGTCAGCGCATCGAGGCAGAGCAGGGTCGCCAGCGCCATCAGCACGTCCGGCAGCGCCATCACCCCGAGGCTGCCGAACAGCGGCAGGACCAGCGCGCCACAGCCGGCGATCCAGGCATGGCGTGGCCCGGTTTCCCGCATCGTGATGCGCACCACCAGCCATGGCAGCGCGGCGGAAATCATGACGAACAGCGAGCGCGCGGCGAGCACGCTGTCGCCGAACAGCTCGCTGCCCAAACGGATCGTCCACGCGGTCAGCCCGGGCAGGTCGGAATAGGCCCAGGCCAGGTGTTGCCCTTCCTGCCAGTAGAAGGCTTCGTCCACGAACAGCGGCAAGCGTGCGGCCACCAGCAGCTTGGCCAGCACCACGCCCGTCCACAGCGCGATGAACGCTGTCCGCTGACCGTTCCGTTCCCGCATCCGCCGCAACCCCGTACACTGGAAATTGATCATTACGGAGAGCGTCGTGTCCGCCGCCATCCATGAACCGGCCATGCTAACCGACCGCGATCAAGAGGCGTTGACGGCCGCGCAGGACCAGGTGAACAGCCTGGTGCTGGGCAAGGCGCGCGAAGTGCAGCTGGCGTTCGTCGCGCTGCTGTGCGACGGCCACCTGCTGATCGAGGACCTGCCCGGCCTGGGCAAGACCACGCTGGCGCACGCGCTCGCCGCGACCCTGGGGCTTGGTTTCCAGCGCGTGCAGTTCACCTCCGATCTGCTGCCGTCCGACATCGTGGGCGTATCGATCTTCGATGCGCAGGCGCGGCGCTTCGAATTCCATCCCGGGCCGGTGTTCGCCAACGTCCTGCTCGCCGACGAGATCAACCGCGCCCCGCCCCGCACGCAAAGCGCGCTGCTCGAAGCGATGGGCGAGCACCAGGTGACCGTGGACGGCACCACCCACCGGCTGCCCGAACCGTTCTTCGTGATCGCCACGCAGAACCCGGTGGACCTGTCGGGTACCTATCCCCTGCCCGACTCTCAGCTCGACCGCTTCCTGCTGCGGCTGTCGCTGGGCTATCCGGACGAAACCGCCGAGCGCGCACTGCTGGCCGGCGAAGACCGGCGCGGGCTGATCGCGCGCGCCACGCCGATGCTCGGCGGCGACGACGTGACGCGCCTGCGCCAGGCGGTGACCGCCGTGCACGCCAGCGAGGCGCTGGTCAACTACGTGCAGGCCCTGCTGGCGCGCAGCCGTCACGCGCCCGGCGTGCGCGTGGGTCTGTCGCCGCGTGCCGGCATCGCCCTGCTACGCGCGGCCCGCGCCTACGCGCTGCTGCAGGGCCGGACCAGCACGACCCCGGCCGACGTGCAGGCGCTGTTTGGCGCGGTGGCCGCGCACCGGCTGGTGCCGGAGATCGAGGCAGGGGGCGACGGCGCCGCGCTGGCGACGTCGATCCTGCAGGACGTGCCGGTGGACTGATGCGGCCCGTGCCATGACTGCCGCTCCGGTCACTCCGATCCCCGCATCCGCGCCGGCTGGCCACATGCCCGCGACCGTTCGCGCGGCGCCGTGATGCTGCGGCAGCTCCGGCAGCGGCTGGACGCACGCTTCGACGCCTGGACGCGCAGGCGCACGCCGGCTTCACTGCCGGTGCGCTTCGACCGCCACCGCATCTATGTCCTGCCGACGCGCTTCGGACTGTTCTTCGGCGTGCTGCTGCTGGTGATGGGCGCGGGCGCGCTCAACTACAACAACAACCCGGCCCTGCTGCTGTGCATGCTGCTGGCAGGCGCAGGCATCGCCAGCCTGCTGCAGGCACAGCTGCAGCTGGGTGGGTTGGAGATCCACGTGATCGGCGCCGAGCCGGTGTCTGCCGGCTCGCCGCTGCAGCTGCGCATACACGCCCGCGCGGAGGCTGGACGCGAGCGGCATGGCCTGCGCGTGGAATGCGCAGGCCATGCCGCGACGCTGTCGCTGGACGATGGCACCGGCGAAGCCGACCTGGCGCTAGCCACCGCCACCCGCGGCTGGCTCGACCCCGGCCGGCTTCGCATCTCCACCACGCGGCCGCTGGGCCTGGCGCGCGCCTGGGCCTATGCCTGGGCGGATACGCCGCTGCTGGTCTATCCCGCGCCCGAAGCGGCCGGGCCACCGCTGCCCACCGGCGAAGGCGAACACGCGCAATCGCGCCTGACGCCCAGCGGCGACGACGTCCACCACCTGCGCGAGTGGCGGCGCGGCGACAGCCTGCGCGGGGTGGCGTGGAAAGCCTCGGCCCGGCGCGACGCGCTGCTGGTGCGCGAGTTCGAACAGCCGCTCGGCGCCGACATCGTGCTCGACTGGCAGGCGCTGCACGCGCTGCGCCACGAGGACCGCATCCGCCGGCTCGCGCGCTGGGTCGACGAGGCCGAGCGCGAATCGCGGCGCTACCGTCTGCACCTGCCTGGCCAGTCCGTACTGGGGCCGGGCCATGGTGCCGCGCATCGGCACGCCTGCCTGCGTGCCCTGGCCCTGCTGCCGCGGGAGGGAGGCTCCGGTGCGGCGGGCTGAGCGCGCGCCGCTCGAACGCGGCAGCCGCCGCTGGGCGCTGGCCGCCGCGGCCGCCTGCCTGCTGCCGCTGCTGCTGCAGCTGCCGGCGACCCTGGCGCTGGGCTGCGCCGGCGTCGGACTGCTGGTGGTTCTGGCTTCGCGAAGGCGTCCGCTGCCGACCTGGATCCGCGTGCTGCTGGCGCTGTGCCTGGTCGGCATGGTGCTGTCGATGTCGCGCTTCAGCCTGGGACGCGACACGGCCTGCGCCCTGCTCGCGGCGATGCTCGCGATCAAGCCGGGCGAGCTGGCCTCCCTGCGTGACGCGCGCAGCCTGGTCGGCTTTGCGCTGTTCGCGCCGTTCTCGACCTTCCTGCTCGACCAGGGGCCGCTGTCGCTGCTGCTGGGGCTGGCCGGCGTGCTCATCGCGCTGGCCGCGCTGGCGCAGCTGTCGGAGCACGAATCGGGCGCTGCGACCCGGCTGGCGCCGCGCGCGCGCCTGGCCACGGTGGGCCGGCTGCTGTTGATCGGGCTGCCGCTGGCGCTGGCGGGGTTCTGGCTGTTCCCGCGCCTGGGTGCGCCGCTGTGGGGCGTGCCCGAGCGCGCGCTGGCGCGTCCGGGCCTGTCCGACGAGATGGCGCCGGGCGAATGGCTGGACATGATGAACGACGACCGGCCCGCGCTGCGCGTCAGCTTCAGCGGACCGGTTCCCCAGCAGTCGCAGATGTACTGGCGTGGCCCGGTGCTGATGGACTACGACGGGCGCACATGGACCCGCGCGCGGCGGCTGGAAGGGCTGCCAGTGCCCGCAACCGCGCGGGTCGACGGACGCTGGCACTACGAGATGGTGCTGGAACCCACCGACCGCCGCACCCTGGTCGCGCTGGAGCTGCCCGATGCCGTGCCGGCGGGCGCGCGGCTGGCGTGGGATTACACGTTGGAGTCGCGGCTGCCGATGAGTTCGGTGACGCGCTGGCGCATGGACGCCGCGCCGCCGCGCAGCTTCGAAACGCAGCTGTATCCGTTCGTGCGGGAGGCCGCGCTGCGCCTGCCGGCCGGCTTCAACCCGCGCACCGTCGCGCTTGCGCAGCAGTGGCGGGGCGAGCTCGGCCCGTCCGCCGACGCCGCCATCGTCGAACGTGCGATGGCGATGATCCGCGCCGAATTCGGCTACACGCTGGCCACGCCCCTGCCCGGTCGCCACAGCGCCGACGAGTTCCTGTTCGAATGGAAGGAAGGCTTCTGCGAACACTACAGTTCGGCGTTCGTGATCCTGATGCGCGCAGCCGGCATTCCGTCGCGGGTGGTGACCGGCTACGCCGGCGGCTACCGCAATCCGTTCGGCGGCTACTGGATCGTGCGCAACCAGGATGCCCATGCCTGGGCGGAGGTCTGGCTGCAAGACCGCGGCTGGGTGCGGGTGGATCCGACCGCCGCGGTCGCGCCCGAACGCATCTACGACACCATCGACGACCGCGCCAACGCCGGCGGCTTCGGCGCCCTGCCCGGCGTGCTGCCGATGCTCGATGTCGGCGACTGGCTGCGCCGCGGCTGGAACGACCTGGTGCTGGGCTTCGACGCCAGCCGGCAGATGGCGATGCTGCGGCCGCTGGGCATGGGCGAGACCGGCACGCGCGGACTGGTTGCCCTGTTCGCCGTATGCGCGGGCCTGGCGCTGGCCTGGATGCTGTGGCTGACCGCGCGCGCCGAGCGCAGCGGCGATGTCGTGCTGGCCGCCTGGCGACGGCTGGGCGCACGCTACGCGAAACTTGGGCTGGCGCGTGCGCCACACGAGCCGGCGCTGCAGTGGGCCAGGCGCGTGGCCGCCGCGCGACCGGGCAAGGGCGAAACCCTGCTCTCGCTCACCGCGCGTTTCGAAGCCTGGCGTTACGCTCCGCGCAGCGCTGCTGCAGACCCATGCCCCTTGATCCGCGACCTGCGCAGGCATCGCCCCGAATGACCCGACCGCACGGAACCACCACCATGACCGTCCGTCCCATGCTTCCCGCCGCCGCGATGCTGCTCCTGCTGGCGGCCTGCGTGTCGCAGCCCAGGCCACTGCAGGGTGGCTTCAGCGAGACCACGCCGCATGCCGTGGTGGAATCCGACGCGACCGGCCTTCCGGTGCGCTGGGGCGGACGCATCGTCCGGGTCGAACCGGGTCCGAACCAGACCTGCTTCGAGATGATCTCCACGCGCCTGACCTCGACGGGTCGCCCGTGGTGGGGCAGCGACGACAGCAACGGCCGTTTCATCGCCTGCCGCACCGGCTTCTACGACCCGGCGGTGTTCGAAGTGAACCGGGAAGTGACCTTCACCGGCACCGTCACCGGCTACGACACGCGTCGCATCGGCGAGTACGACTACCGCTTCCCGAAGCTCGCCGCCGACGTGGTCTACCTGTGGCCCAAGCGCGACGCGGTGCGCGTGATCACCCGCCCCGAGCCCTGGCCGTGGTGGGGGTGGTGGTAAGCGGCAACCGTTATCGGCGCGCCGCGGGCCATCAAGCCCCGAATCGCCCCAGCGGCGCACCTGCCAGCAGGTGGAGGTGGATCTGGTACACGGTCTGGCCGCCGTCGCCGTTGCAGTTCATGACGACGCGGTAGCCGTCCTCGGCAAATCCCTGCGCCTTCGCGTACGCGGCCGCCGCGAGGGCAAGCCTGCCGATGATTTCCGGCCGCGCGGACGGCACGTCGTTCAAGGTGGCGAAATCCTGCTTCGGCACGAACAGCACGTGCACCGGCGCCTGCGGCGCGATGTCGTGGAAGGCGATGACGTGTTCGTCCTCGAACACGATCTGCGCGGGGATCTCGCGGCGGATGATCCTGTGGAAGATGGTGGGCATGGGGTGTCCGGGATTTACTCAGGCCATCTCGCTGCGCGAGCCGAACGCGTGCGACAGCGTGCCGCGGTCGACGTACTCGAGCTCGCCGCCCAGGGGCACGCCGTGGGCGAGCCGGCTGGGTTTGACCTGGTGCTGGCGCGCGAGCTGGGCGAGGTAGTGCGCGGTGGCCTCGCCTTCGACGGTGGGATTGGTGGCGATGATCAGTTCCTGCACCTGGCCCTCGCGCAGGCGCGCGTCCAGCCGGTCCAGGCCGATCTCGCGCGGCCCGATGCCATCGAGCGGCGACAGCCGGCCCTGCAGCACGAAGTACAGCCCGCGGTAGCCGGTGGCCTGCTCGATCGCGAGCCGGTCGGCGGGAGATTCCACCACGCACAGCAGGTGCGCGTCGCGCGATCCGCTGGCGCAGGTCGCGCAGACTTCGGTCTCGCTGAAATCACGGCAGCGCGTGCAGTGGCCCACCCGCTCGACCGCGTCGGCGAGCACCGAGGCCAGGCGACGCCCGCCGTCGCGCTCGCGCTCGAGCACGTGGTAGGCCATCCGCTGCGCCGTCTTCTGGCCCACGCCGGGCAGCACGCGGAAGGCTTCGATCAGCTGTTCGAGGAGCGAGGACATGGGCTGGTGACTGCTGGACCGGTAACCGGTGATTCGAAAAGCGCCAGGCCGACCGTCGGCCGCAGCGAGCGGCCACCGCGCTTCAGGAGAGCGGCAGGCGGTTGCTGACGAATCAGCGGGGCTCTCAGAACGGCAGCTTCATCCCCGGCGGGATCGGCATTCCGGCCGTCGCACCGGCCATCTTGTCCTTGGACGCCGCGTCGATCTTGTTGGAAGCGTCGTTGAAGGCCGCCGCGACCAGGTCCTCGGCCATCTCCGGATCGGAGAGCACGCTCGGGTCGATACGCACCTTGCGGCACTCCTTGGTGCCCGAGAGCGTCACGTTGACCATGCCGCCGCCGGCGCTGCCGATGACTTCGAGCGCGGCGATTTCCTCCTGCACGCGCTGCATGTTCTCCTGCATCTTCTGCGCCTGCTGCATCAGCTGGGCGATGTTTCCACGCATGTTTGGTTCCTAGGCTTCGTCGAATGGTCGGATGGAATCTGGCACGAGCTTGGCGCCCTGCTGCTGCATGAGGCGCTGCACCTGCGGGTCGGCCAGAAACGCGCTTTCGGCAGCGGCCTGGCGCTGGTCGCGCTCACGCGCGGTGCGTGCATGCAGGGTCTCGCCAACGGCCGCGGCCACCTCGTCGAACCGGATCTGCGGCGCGACGCCAAGCTTCGGCGACAGCGCATTGGCCAGCTGTGAAATCAGGAACGGTGTCTTGAGATGGTCGTCGCTGGCCGGCAGCGACAGGCGCAGCACGGCGCCGCTCCAGTCGATGAACGAGGCATGCGCAGCCAGCTCGCGGACCGGACCGCGCAGCGCCAGGCCGGCGACCAGGTCGACCCAGGCCGCGGCGTCGAGCGCCGCCAGTGGCGAGGCAGCCACGACCGGCGCGGGTTCTGGCGCCGGTGTCGCTGGTGTCGGCGGTGGGGTGTCGACGGCGCCAGCGGCTGGAGCACTGTCACGTGCAACGGCCGTGTGGCCCGCAGGCGCGGCGTCGCGAGGGCTGGCTGCTTCGCGCGGAAGCATCGCATCGCGCGCGGCCCCCGCACGCGGAGCGGGCGCCATCTCCGCCGCGAGTGCAGCGCGCGCGGCGTCGGCGGCGGCGGAACGTCCGCCACGCGCCGGCGCAACGCTACCCGTCGGCGTCGCCGCAGCCGCCTGGCTGCCGCCTTCCACCGGCCGGAACGCCAGCATCCGCAGCAGGATCATTTCAAAGCCAGAACGCGGGCCTGGCGCCAGGGGCAGGTCGCGACGCCCGGTCAGCGCCATCTGGTACCACAGCTGCACCAGCTCCGGCCGCAGCGCGGCGGCGAGCGGTGCGATATCGATGCCATCGGCCTCGCCAGTGCTGTCGGGCACCAGCTGCCGGACCTGGATGCGGTGCAGCGCGGCGGCCAGCGCGTCCAGCACGCCCGACCAGTCGGGTGAGAACCCGGCCAGTGCCTCGATTTCCGCCATCAGCCGCGCGCCATCGGCCGCGGCCAGCGCATCGAGCAGCGCGCCCACGCGGGTGCGGTCGACGGTACCGAGCATCGTCGCCACCCCGTCCTCGGATAGGTTGCCGCCGGTGTAGGCGATCGCCTGGTCCAGCAAGGACAGGCCATCGCGCAGGCTGCCATCGGCCGCCCGCGCCAGCTGGCGCACGGCGCCCGGTTCGACCGCGATGCCCTCTGCCTCGAGGATCTTCGAGATCTGCCCGCCGATCTGTTCCTCGTCCAGCCGCTTGAGGTTGAACTGCAGGCAGCGCGACAGCACCGTCACCAGCAGCTTTTCCGGATCGGTGGTCGCGAACAGGAACTTCACGTGCTCCGGCGGTTCCTCCAGCGTCTTGAGCAGCGCGTTGAACGCCTGCTTGGACAGCATGTGGACTTCGTCGATCAGGTAGACCTTGTAGCGGCCGCGCGAAGGCATGTACTGCGCGTTGTCGATCAGGTCGCGGACGTTGTCGACGCCGGTGTTGGAGGCCGCGTCGATCTCCAGCAGGTCGATGTAGCGGCCTGCGTCGATCGCCAGGCAGGTTTCGCACTGGCCGCAAGGATCGGCGCCCGTGCCCTGCTCGCAGTTCAGGCTCTTGGCGAAGATCCGCGCGATCGTGGTCTTGCCCACGCCGCGGGTGCCGGTGAACAGGTAGGCGTGGTGCACGCGGCCCGAATCGAGCGCGTTGGAGAGCGCCTGGACCACGTGTTCCTGGCCCACCAGCTCGGCAAACCGCCTGGGGCGCCACTTGCGGGCGAGGACGAGATACGACATGCGCCCATTGTGCCGCGCCGGGCCCCGGTTTGCCTGTCCCGATTGGCCATGCCCGAACGATCGCGCGACGCCAGCGCAGTCTTTGGTTGTGGCAAAGCCGCGCGACCGCTAGAATTTGCGCCCCTGTGAGCGGCGGCTGTCGCCCACCGGGGCCTCCCGGAGAGGTGTCCGAGTGGTTGAAGGAGCACGCCTGGAAAGTGTGTAAGCGTCTAAACCGCGCTTCGGGGGTTCGAATCCCCCTCTCTCCGCCAGTTTCAGTTTCATGTTCAAGGGCCGCGCGTTGCGTGGCCCGTCCTATGGTGGCCCCGTCGGCCCCTCGCGACGCTAGGTTGAAAATCCCGCCAGGGCCGGAAGGCAGCAACGGTATCGATCGACGCGGGTGCCGAGGCAAGCTGGCGGGGCCATCACCCTTTCCGGAGTCCGCTGCGTATTCACGCCGATCGTCACTGGCGGCAGCGGCCACTGGTGGCGGTTGCAGGTGACCTCTGAACAACTGTCGTCATCCCCGCGAACGCGGGGATCCAGTGACCGCAAGCCGTTGAGTTCGAAGCCAATGGATTGACCAGCGCTTCCGCCGCTGTTGAAACGCGCTTCCGCTTGACCAGCCTGCGGCTGTTGCAGAGCACTTCGCGGGAATGACGAGCAAAAGCGGGCGGCCGATGGTCCGCACACTACGGTTGTCATCCCGAGCGCAGCGAGGGATCTCGGCCTCGATGCAAGATCCCTCGCTGCGCTCGGGATGACAGTGGAAGCTTCGCGCGACGCCAGCGTCCTGCGGCGAACCCGGAACCAGGATTCACGGCCCCTGGCGCACGATCCCCAGAGCGTCGGGCTGGCGGCCGGTGTTCCAGTACTCGAGCACGCGCCAGTCGCTGCTGTCGATCACGGCGATCCGGTCCGCGCCGCTGATCGCCACGTACACGCGCGGCCGCGATGGATCGGCGATGACGCCAATCGGCATCGGGCCCTGGCCGAGCATGCTCTGGCCGGACTCGCCGCCTTCGGGCTGCAGCGGCACCGTGGCCACAGGCGCACGGGTCGCGGCGTCGAAGACCGACATCGTCGCGGCCCTGGCATTGGTGACCAGCGCATGGCGCCCCTCGGGCGTGAACACCACGCGGATCGGGAAGCCGGCGCCTTGGAGCGTGTCGATCTTTTCCAATGTGTCCGGGTCGTGCACGGTCACCGTGTCTTCGGCGCGGTTGGTCACCCACACGCTGCCGTCGGGCGCGACCTCGATGCCTTCCGCGCCCTCGCCCGCCGCGACTTCATGGGTGACGCGCGCAGCCGCAACATCGACGCGCGACACGGTTCCGGCGCCGATCTTGCTCACGTAGGCGGTCGCGCCATCGCGCGAGATCGCGACCATGTGGCCGACACCGTCGCCGACGTCGATCGCCTGCGCCACCGCACCGGCCTCCAGGTCCACGCGCAGCAGCGCACGGCTCTGCTCGGTGGTGACCAGCAGGTCGCCGCCCGGCAGGAAGCGCAGGCCGTGCGGGCGGCCGTGCTCGCCCAGGTCGATGCTGCGCGTGACGCCCGATGCCAGGTCGATGACGGTCAGCGAACTGCCCGGCTGCTGCTGGCCGTAGTCGGTCACCACCGCCACGCGGCCGTCGGCGGACACCGCGATCTCGTGCGGCCCCGCGCCGCTCGCAATCTCGCCCAGCCTGCGCCCGTCCTCGAGCGAGATCCGCCACACGGTGTCGTCGCTCTTGTTGCCGACCAGGAGCGCATCCTGGGCGAACGCTGCCGCACACGACATGGAAAGCGGCAGTCCCAGCAGGAACAGTGTGAATCGCTTCATGAGGACCTCTGCGTAATCAGCGACGGCGGATGGACCGGCAGGGATGTGCAAAAGACCGGGCGTAGCGGCCACTCTTTGCTTTCGCCCGTGGCGACGGTGTCAGTTGCCGGAACCTGGAGGGTCGGTTTGGCGCGGATGCAACCAGTCGGCGTGGCCGTCGGCGTAGCGTTCGTGCTTCCAGATCGGCACGCGCGACTTCACCTCGTCGATGATCCAGCGACAGGTGTCGAAGGCCGCGTCTCGATGCGCGGCGCTGGCGCCGACCCATACAGCCAGTTCGCCGATCGCGAGATCGCCGACGCGATGCACGCAGCAGGCGTCGATCGCGCCGAACTTCGCCAGCGCTTCTTCCAGGATCCGCCCGCCCTCGGTTTCGGCCAGCTCGACGTAAGCCTCGTAGCGCAACCCAAGCACCGGACGGCCATCGTTGTGGTCGCGCACCCAGCCTTCGAACGCGGCGAATGCGCCGGCGCGCTCGTGCAGCAGGCGCTCGCGCAGGGGCGCGATGTCGAAGGGTGCGTCGGCGATGCGGAAGCGCTTCATGCCGGCAGGCATCCAGGCGTACCCGCCGCGAAAACATCAGCGGCAAAATGGATGACCAGCCCTGCGGGCTGTTGAAAGGCGCTTCCGGCGTTCGCCGGGATGACGGCGGATGGATTGGGCCTGCGCATGCTCATCCTCCCGACACCGGCGGGATGAAGGCCACTTCCGCCCCGTCGGGGACGGCATCGGTCCAGCGGGCGAAGGCACCATCCACCGCGACGCGCAGGTGCTCGACTGGCAGCGCGAAGCCGTGGCGTTCGCGCGTCTGCGCGTACAGCGCGGCCAAATCGGCCGCGCCCGTGTCCAGCGTTTCCGACGCTGCGCCCGCGGCATCTCGCAGGCTGGCGAAATACAGCAGCGTCACCCGCGCCATCAGCCGACCTTCCCGAAATCGCGCTTGCCGCCGCGCTTGCCGGCCAGCTTGGCCGGGCCCAGCACGATCGCGTGCGACAGCGCCTTGCACATGTCGTAGACGGTGAGCGCGGCCACGGTGGCGCCGGTCAGCGCTTCCATCTCCACGCCGGTGCGGTGCGTGGTCCTGACCAGGCACTCGATGCGCAGGTCACGCTCGCCGTGCCAGTCGATGGCGATGCGGATGCCGTCGATGGGCAGCGGGTGGCAGAACGGGATCAGCTCGTGCGTGCGCTTGACCGCCATGGTGCCGGCGATCACCGCGGTGTCGACGATGCCGCCCTTGGCGCTGCGCAGTCCGGAGCGGCGCAGCTGCGCGGCCACGTCGGCCGGAAAGCGCACGCGGCACTCGGCCAGCGCCTGGCGCGCGGTGACGGCCTTGCCCGACACGTCGACCATCGCGGGTCGGCCGTCGGCATCCAGATGCGTGAGTGTCTTGCCTTTCGCCATTGCGCCATCGTAGTCGCTGCGGCGGCGGCGCGCCCGCTGGACTCAGCCGCCGACCAGGAACATCTCCACGTGCCGCGGCGACGCGTGGGGGCTGCCGCGCAGCTCGCTGTAGCGGTCGGCCCGCCGCGACCAGATCTCCGCCAGGCGCGCCGCCAGCGCGGCCTCGCCCTGCGCCAGCGCAGGCCGCAGGTCCAGGCCCTGCGAGGAGAACAGGCAGGTGTACAGATGCCCGTCGGCCGATACACGTGCGCGGTGGCAGTCGCCGCAGAACGGCGCGGTCACCGAACTGACGAAACCGATCTCGCCGCCGCCGTCTTCGAACGCATGGCGCTCGGCCACTTCGCCACGATAGTTGGCGTCGAGCGCACGCAGCGGCCAGCGCGCGTGGATGCGCGCGCGCAGTTCGGCCGAAGACACCACGCCTTCGCGCTGCCAGCCGTTGCAGGTGCCCACGTCCATGTATTCGATGAAGCGCAGCACATGGCCGCTGCCGCGGAAATGCCCGGCCAGGGCCAGCACCTGCGATTCGTTGACGCCACGCTGGACCACGCAGTTGATCTTGAGCGGACCAAAGCCCGCGTCCTCTGACGCGGCGATCCCCGCCAGCACGTCGGCCACGTCACCACGCCCGCCGGACAGCGTACGGAACAGGTCCGGCTCCAGGGCGTCCAGGCTCACCGTGATCCGGCGCAGGCCGGCCGCATGCAGCGCGGCGGCGTGTCGCGCCAGCAGCGAGCCGTTGGTGGTCATCGCCAGGTCCTCGATGCCCTCGATACGCGCCAGGCGTGCGATCAGTTCGGGCAGGCCGCGACGCAGCAGCGGCTCGCCCCCGGTGATGCGCAGCTTGGTCACGCCCAGCCCGGCGGCGCCGCGCGCCAGCGTCTCGATCGCGTCGAACGAGAGCCGGCCCGCCGCATCGAGGCCGTGGTCGTCGGGAATCCGATCGGCCGGCATGCAGTAACCGCAGCGGAAGTTGCAGGCCTCGATCACCGACAGCCGCAGGTCATGCAGCGGCCGCGCCAGTCGGTCGACCAGCGCCAGCGGGAAACCGGGCTGCGCACTCATGCCGCCGTCTCCGGGGAAATCGCAGGCGCCCGCAGCGGGAAGACCTCGCCCGCTTGCGCCACGCGATGGCCGCGCGCCGCCATGGCCCGGCCGTCGGCGGCGCTGGCGTAGTGGTAGAGCACGCAGCGCGCGAGCAGCTGCGGCTCGTATTCGCGCTCCAGGTCGTCGATGCCGCTGTGCGAGGGATTGCCATGCAGGGCGCAGTCGTGCGCGACCAGTTCGTCGCGATCGGCGTGCCTGCGCAGCTGCTCGGGGATCGGCCGGGTGTCGCCAGTCCACACCAGGCTGCCCGGCAGGCGCAGGCCGAATGCGGTGTCCGGCCAGTGGTGGCGCACCGGGAACACCTCCAGCCGCAGACCGTCGTGCCAGAACGCGTCGCCCACCGGGATCACGCGGAACGCGTCCCAGAAGTTGGCGCCGCCCTCGGCCAGCACGTTGGGATAGGCGGCCACGCGCTGGTGCAGCAGCGGCAGCACGCTGGCCGGCACGTACACCGGCATCCTCCCGCGCCGCGCCGGATCGAAATACTCCGACACGAACAGCCGCTCGAAGCCGCCGACGTGGTCGAGATGGGTATGGGTGATGAACAGCGCGGGCGGCGGCTCGCCGTAATGCTCGAGCAAAGCAGTGAGGCCCTCGCTGCCGCAGTCGACGGTCAGCCACGGCCGGCCATCGCGCTCGATGGTCGCCATGGGTGAACCCAGCTCGATCGCCGAAGCGTTGCCCACGCCGTGGAAGCGCAGCGCCCAGCTCATCCGGGCGCGCCCCTGCGGCGCGGGTCAACGCGTGGCGCGCCGCGCAAGCAACGCCCGTCCATGCTCAATTGCCCCGCGCCCAGCGCGCGTCATAGGTCTCGCGCAGCCGCGCGAAGCCGGCATCCACCGCGGCGCTGTTGCCCGCGCCGGCGATCTTGTGCAGCGAGCGCAGCAGCCGCTGCAGGTTGCGCTCGCGCCAGGCGGTGGCCGGGATAAGCATGCGGCTGCGGTCGAGGTCGATCAGCCAGCCCTTGCCGCGCGCATCGAACAGCACGTTGTGGGCGTTGAGGTCGGCATGGTCCAGGCCTTCGCGATGGAATCGCGCGATCAGCACCCCGGTCTCCTCCCAGGGCGCACCGGCGGCGGATTCCCGCACCAGGTCTGCCAGCGAACGCACGTCCATCAGCCGTTCGATGATGATCCAGGCACGATAGCTGAAGCGGCCGCGCAGGTAGCAGGCCGCGACCGGCTCGGGTACCGGGCACTTGCGCCGCCGAAGTTCGCGCAGCAGGCGGTATTCGACGAAGCTGCGGGTCGCGTTGGCGTCGCGCCAGACGTAGCGGTCGCGGCTGATGTTCGCCGCCATGCCACCACGCAGGTACTGGCGCAGCACGCAGGGGCCGTGGCTGGCCTCGATGAACCAGGCGCCGCCGCGACCGCTGCCCGTCACCGCCTGCGCGCGCGCGCCCCACTCCTGGGCATCGAACCAGCGCGGGTCGACTTGCCGCAACTGCGCGGCGTCGAACAGAATCGCGCCATACTCCCCGCTGCCGCGAGGGTCGCGGAAGGGCGTCAGGCTCTCAGTGGCATCGAACGCGACCATCCAGCGAGTCTAACAAGCCGTGCCCCATCTCCACCCTGCTCCGCGCTCGATCTGCCTGCTGCGCCTGTCCGCGCTCGGCGACGTCACCCACGTGCTGCCGCTGGTGCGGACCCTGCGCGAGGCCTGGCCGGGTGTCGAACTGACCTGGATCATCGGCCGCGGCGAGCACCGGCTGCTGGAAGGCGTGCCCGGCGTGGAGTTCATCGTCTACGACAAGAAGACCGGATTGGCCGGCATGCGCGCGCTGCGGCGCGAGCTGCAGGGCCGGCGATTCGACGCGCTGCTGCAGATGCAGGTGGCTGCGCGCGCGAACCTGCTGTCGGCCTTCATCCCGGCCACGTGCCGGATCGGCTACGACCGTGCGCGCTCCAAGGACCTGCATGGGCTGTTCATCAACCAGCGCATCCCCGACCGGCCCGGCATCCACGTGCTCGACGCCATCGGCAGCTTCTGCGAGCCGCTGGGCCTGCGCCAGGACGACGTGCGCTGGACGATGCCGGTTCCCGACGAAGCCCGCGACTGGGCCCGCGCGCAGTGGCCCGACGACGGCACCCCGACCCTGCTGATCTCACCCTGCTCCAGCCACGTGCGCCGCAACTGGTTCGCCGACCGCCATGCCGCCGTTGCCGACCACGCGGCCGCCCAAGGCTGGCGCATCGTCCTGTGCGGCGGCCGCAGCCAGCTCGAGCGCGACACCAGCGACGCGATCCTCGCCGCGATGGCCGCGCCCGCCCTCGACCTGGTCGGCAAGGACACGCTCAAACAACTGCCAGCCCTGCTCGAACGCGCCGACCTGGTGATGACCCCCGATTCGGGCCCCATGCACATCGCCAACGCCATGGGCACCAAGGTCCTGGGCCTGCACGCGGCCAGCAATCCCGCGCGCAGCGGGCCGTATTCGGACCTGCGCTACTGCGTCGACCGCTACGACGCCGCCGCCCGTCGCTATCTGGGCAAACCGGCGGCCGCACTCAAATGGGGCACCAAGATCGAGTTCGACGCGGTGATGGACCTGGTGACGGTGGACGACGCCATCGCCGCGTTCGAGCGCTATCGCGCCGACCGCAGCTGACCGTTCGCCTCAGGCGCCAGTCCCGCTGCCGTAGTCCTGGTACGACTTCTCCTCGACGTAGGCCGAGCCCAGGCCGAGGTTGATGTCCTTCTTGACCCGCGCGCGGACGTCGTTCTCGAAGTAGACGCTGCGCGCCAGGCGGATGAATTCCTCGTCGAAGGCCTGCGCCTTTTCCTTCAGGCGGATGTCGTCCTCGATCACCCACAGCCGCTCGTTCACGGCCTTGAGCTCGGCGCGCAGGCGCGCGATGTCGTTGCCGGCGACCGGGTGCGCCATCCAGGTGTTTTCCAGCGCCGTCAGCTCGTTGCGGACATTGGCCAACTTGGCCTCGTCGGTCATGCGCTCGGACTTGATCTGCAGGATCGAGATCTTGTCCAGCAGCTCGCCGAACGACACGGGCACGGAAATCTCGGACATGGACGCGGTTCCTGCGGAAAAGTCGGGCCGGGAAGTCTAGCGCGCGCCTTGTCCACGGGCAGCCCGCCCCGTATGATTGCGCCCCCGGCGTTCAGCGCCGGGACCGCGCAACACCCGCATCCAGGGGAGGTGGCAGAGCGGTTGAATGTACCTGACTCGAAATCAGGCAGGCGTTTATAGCGCCTCGGGGGTTCGAATCCCCCCCTCCCCGCCAGATCCGCCGAAGCCCCCGCAAGGGGGCTTTTGCGTATCCGGGCGAGACGTTCCGGGAGCCGAAGACGTATTGCCGACGCCCGGTGGCGAGTCGCAACGGCACAACCCGCCCGCCGCCACGCAGCAGACTGCCGGCCAGCGTCAGCTTCTGCGCGAAAAAGTGCGCCGCCCGTCTCAGTTCCCGCAGGCACGACTCCTGCTTGCCGTCCCGGTGCCGTCAACAGAAGCGACGGACCGACAGGCGACCGCAGCCATGAACCTCTCCGACCTTCCCTTCCGCAAGCTGAGCGAGCAAGCCGGCATCGTGCTGCTGCGCGCCGCGCTGGTGCTTGCGGTGGCATTCGCCCTGGTCAACTCGCTGCAGGGTTGAGACGGCCGCCGCTCCAGCGGCCGGTCCCAGGCTGTCGGCTACGGCTGCGAAAGCAGCTCCTGCGCCGCGTGCACCAGGTAGATGTAGCTGGCGCCCAGGTTGATCACGTATTCGTTCTGGCCCCAGAAGAACGGCCAGTCCTCCTTGTTCTCGGGGAAATCGGGCTTGAGCACGAGCACGCCCGGCACGATGCCGCCGGCGATGAAGCTGAAGTCCGCGCGGTTCATGCCGTAGGCCACCTGCTTGGACTTCGCGCCGACTGCGGAAACGAACGAGATGTTCGAGTCCGGATGCGTGCCGTACAGGTAGTTCAGGCCCTGCAGGGTCGGCTCGATGTCGAACAGGTCGGGGAAGGCCTTGTGCAGCCGGTAGTTGGTGCTGGCCATGCCGATGACGGCGCCGTTGCCGGCCCAACCGCCGCGGGTGATCAGGACCCCGTAGGGGTTCTCGGCCACCATCTCCGAACGCTCCACCTTGAAGGCTTCCGCGCGGGCGCGCAGCTTGGCCGCGAATGCCGCGTCCATCTTCGGCAGCGCGGCAATGGCAAGGCCGGCATTGAAGCCGAAGCGCGTGTCGATCGCCGGCCACAGCGCCTCGATGCGCGCGCCGTACTTCGCGTCGGCTGTGCTCAGCAACAGCTGCACCGCCGCGCGCAGTTCCTCGTCCTCCGGATCGCCGCCGGTGGTGTTGCCGACGCGGAACAGGTTGGGCTCGCGCGCGTGCTCGAAGTCCCACACCTTCTGCGCGGTGGCCAGGCACTCGTCGGCCAGTGCGTCGTTGTAGCCGCGCAGCGCGCGGCTGGCGGCGGCCAGCGCCGCGGCCGAGCCGTAGTTGAGCGCGGTGGTGTTGGTGGTGAAAGCCAGGCGGTCGTCGTTGGGCGAATCGGGATCGTTGGGATCGTCGACCCTGCCGTCGGTCTTGCTGGCCGCGTCGCCCAGGTGGGTGTACTGGCCGAGGTCGGGCTCGACGATGCCGGGGATCGCATGGCCGAACACGCGGTGCTGGGCGATCAGCGCCAGGGTGCCATGCTCGATCTGCTGCAGCATGTCGGGCACGCCGTCGGGGCGATGAATCTCGACATGCTGCTTCTTCTGGTCGATCGAGGTCTCGTCCCGCTCGGGGCGGAACTGCTCCCAGGTGTCGACCAGCGACATCACCGTGGCGTAGTGGGTCTGGGTGCGGATGTCGTAGTCACCCGCATCGAACCAGCCGCCGTAGTTCAGGCCCGGGATGTGCTCGCCCGGCTGGAACGGCGAATCCAGGTCTGGTCCCTGCCCGAACAGGTCGAAATGCTCCTTGTTCGGCGGCACCTGGCGCGCGTCGTCCATGTGCGAGCGGCCGTGCCAGACGCGGTAGGCCTCGTTGACGAACATGTGGTCCATCTGCACCGGGAAGAACACGTCGAGCGTGGGATGCCAGGCATTGGCGTAGGCGTCGGCTGCGATGCGGAAGGCGCTGGTGCGCTGGCCGGCCGCCTCGATCACGTAGATGCCCGGCTCGCGCACGTCGGAGAAGTCGAAGGTGTAATAGTCGTAGCGCAGGTACGGGCCCCAGCGCTCGGCATCGGCGGCGTGCGCTTCATGCTCGCGGCCATCGGCGTCGATGCGCAGCAGGCGCGCGGCGCCAGGCGCGGCGGCGCGGCGATCGGTCTCGAGCACGGCGACCTTGCGCTGCGCGGGGTGGTAGCCCACCTGCGAGTGGCCGATCACGGTCTGCCGCGTCCAGCCCGGGACGGTATTGCCCTCGAGCGTCCACTCCAGCACCACGCCGGTCTTCCCTGCCGGCAGCAGTCCGCGCACCACGTACCAGCCGTTCTGGGCCTGGTTGCGGCCGTCGAAGATGCCCAGGTCACCGCTGTTGGAGTTGATCGTGACGCGGCGCTGCGGATCCTCCGGCGCCAGGGTCAGGCTGCGCCCGGATGCCATCGGCAGCCGCACCGGCTTGCCGTCGCCTCCGCGCGTGGTCGGGCCGGCCGGATACAGCGGCAACTGGCCGCTGCCGGCCTCGGTCAGCCAGGTCTTGCCCCAGTAGGCCGAGGGCAGGAACTCGAGGTTGAAACCGGCCTTGCCTTCCAGCGCGCGCGGCAGCGGCTTGTCGAACACTACCTGCAGCTTCACGCCCTCGCCCGCGGGCGAGACGCGGATGTCGTATTCGAAGCCGTGCTCGGCATAGCCCAGCCGGGTGGTGACGGTGCTTGTGCGCGCGTCGACCTTGCGATCGACCAGCAGCGCCACCGCATCCCACTGCTCGGGCGTGGGGCTCAGGCGTACGTCGCCGTTGGTCGCGGTGCGCACGCCGTGATGGATCAGCTCGACGCCCGCGTGCTTGGAGTCGCTGAACAGCCCGTCGTAGTAGTTGTTGAAGGCCAGCACGTCGAGGCCCGGCTTGCTGAAGTACTCGAGCTCGTTGAGAACAGGCGGCGCAGCGAACGCCGATCCGGACGCCGCGAGGGTGAGGGTGACGGCGAGCAGACGACGGCGAACTGGATGCGGCATGGTGGACGACTTCCCCTGGAGACGAGTGTTAACGCTAACATTCGGGCTGGAGATTGCTTGCGGCGGTGCAACAATGCTGTGGCGTGGAGTCCGTGTTGCAGTTGTGCAGAGGGCAGCCAACGCGCTTTTGCGGCTCCTCGCCAATTCGGGGGGTCAGCCGGATTGCTGGCGACTGGACCAGGCCTGCGGCCGGGAGTCGTCCCGGGGCGGGGGTTGCTCCCCGGCTCGGTCAGCCATCCATGGCTGACTCGCCGCCGCAGCGCATCCATGCGCTGCTTTCCGCAACCCCCGCCCCGGAACGACCGTCGCCAGTCACTGGCGTGGCCTCGAAGGAGTGCCCACCGAAACATCGCAGCGCCCGTCGCAGTGAGCCGTGTCCTGGCGACCGGGGGTCGCGGAAAGCAAAACATGGATGTTTTGCGCGCGAGTCAGGACAGGATGTCCTGACCGAGCGAAAAGCGACCCCCGGTCGACAGGGCGCGGCGTCCAATCGAGGCCGCGCGGACTTCGCAACGGTGCCCACCCTTCTTTCGATCGGGAGAAGAACTTTTTTTCTCCCGCTGCGCGCGAGGCCGCGCAGTCATCCGCGCGGATGATGTTTGGCGTGCAGTTGCTTGAGCTTCTCGCGCGCCACCAGCGTGTAGATCTGGGTGGTCGACAGCGAACTGTGGCCCAGCAGCATCTGCAGTGCGCGCAGGTCGGCGCCGTGGTTGAGCAGGTGGGTGGCGAAGCTGTGGCGCAGGCCGTGCGGGCTGATCTTCGACGGATCCATGCCGGCGACCGCGGCCGACTTCTTCACCGTCGCCCAGAACTGCTGCCGGCTGGGTGGTTCACCTGAGGCCGCGAGGAACAGCGACGCCAGCACGCGCCTTCCGGCCAGCGCCGGCCGCGCCTCGGCGAGGTAGCGCTCCAGCCAGTGCTGCGCTTCTTCGCCCAGCGGCACCAGCCGTTCCCGCCCGCCCTTGCCGGTGACCCGCAGCACGCCCTGGCGCAGATTGACCGCGGTCGCCGGCAGGTTGACCAGTTCGCTCACGCGCAGGCCGCAGGCGTACATCAGTTCGAGCATGGCCCGATCGCGCAGGCCGGCGGGCGTCGACACGTCGGGCGCGGCGAGCAGCGCCTCGATTTCGCCTTCACCCACGGCCTTGGGCAGCAGGCGCGGCAGGCGCGGCGAGTCGATCAGCGCAACCGGATCGTCGTCGCGCACGCCGCGCCTGCGCAGATGGACGAAGAACGCGCGCAGCGCTGTCAGCAGGCGCGCGTTGCTGCGAGCGGAATAGCCGTCGCGCGTGCGTGCGGCGAGATAGTCGAACAGCGCGCCCCGGTCGACCATGGCCAGGCCACCCGCGCGACCGTCCAGCCAGCGGGCGAGCCCTTCGAGATCGCGCCGGTAGCTGTCCAGCGTTTGCCGGGCCACGCCGCTCTCGGCCCACAGCGCGTCGAGGAAGGCACTGACCGCATCGCCATCGGCATCGCGCAGCGGCGGCAGCTGCTGCGCGCGCTGGCGGCGTTCGGCGGGCGTGGTACTGGGCATCGGTGCAGCTTAGCCGACGCTCCGAACGCTATCCTGTGCCGATGCACGCCCACGACGCAGATACCAGCACGCAGCGCCCTTCCGCCTTCGTCGGCCGCCGGCTGCTGGCACTGCTGTACGACCTGTTTCCGGCGCTCGCCCTGTGGTTCCTGGTGGCGGTGCCGTTCGTGCTGCTGGATGTGGCGGTGACTGGCGATGTCCGCCACAACATCGGGTCGCTCAGCGTATTGCAGTGGCTGCTGTGGGCGGTGTGCTGGATGGTGACCGGCCTCTACGCGACGCTGAGCTGGCATCGCGGCGGGCAGACGCTGGGCATGCGGCCGTGGCGGCTGCGGGTCGTGTCCCTGCAGGGCGGCCCGCCGTCGCGGGGCGCCGTCTGGCGGCGCTATGCAGTCGGCACCCTGTCGCTGCTGGCGGGCGGACTCGGGCTCTGGTGGGCGTGGCTGGATCGCGACCGGCTTGCCTGGCACGACCGGGCCAGCGGAACGCGCGTGGTGCGGGTGCCGAAGCGGGAGCGGTGATTCGTGGCTTGCGGGCAGGTGCGCGTCGATGGCGCGTTCTTCGCCGCTCTACGTTCCCTCAGGCCGATCGCATTGCGGATCTGTAGGAGCGGCTTCAGCCGCGATGGGCAACGACGTCCGGCCCGGCGCAGCGCGCCGGGCGTTCGGAGCGGGCGCGTGAACCACTTCGAGCCTGCGGCGCGCAGATGTTGTTTTACGTCCGGGCCCGCGCAGCGCGCGGGGCGTTCGGAGCGGGTGCGTGAACCACTTCGAGCTTGAGGCGCGCAGATGTGGTTTTACGTCCGGCCCCGCGCAGCGCGCGGGGCGTTCGGAGCGGGCGCGTGAACCACTTCGAGTCTGCGGCGAGCAGATGTTGTTCTACATCCGGCCCCGCGCAGCGCGCGGGGCGTTCGGAGCGGGCGCGAGGCAATGCCTCGCCAGCGCCCGCTCCTCACCCACTCCGACGTCGGAACAGTAGCCAGGAGACGGTGAGCATGAGCAGCGGGGGCACCGAATAGGCGATGCGATAGTCGAACTGGTAGACCGCGGCGAGTTTCACCACCTGGGTCTGCAGCAGCCAGAAGCCCAGCGCAAAGACCACGCCGATGAACAGGCGCCGGCCGAGGCCGCCGCTGCGCAGGCTGCCGAACGCGAAGGGGATGGCCGCCAGGCACAGGGCCAGCACATTGAGCGGATAGAACCAGTGCCCCCAGTAGTATTCCTCGAACTCGCTGGCGTCGAGCTGGTTGCGCTTGCGGTACTCGATGCCCTGGCTGAGCTCGGCCGAAGTCATGTAACGCGGTCGCCAGATGTTGCCGGCGTTTGCGGCCAGGGCGGCGGAATCCAGGTTCGACTCCCAGCGCTCCTCGGTCGACTCGGTCTGGCTGACCGCACGCTCCTCGAACCAGGTGCGCGTGACGTCATGCAGCAGCCAGCCGCTGCTGCGGTGCTCGGCGACGCGTGCGTGGGCGATGGAGGTCAGGCGCCCGTTTTCGTCGAACTCGAACAGGCGCACGTCGTCGAGCTCGAGCCAGTGCTCGCCGCCCTCCTCACGCTCGCGGCCGGCCTGGGCGTTGAGGAAGGTGTCGCCTTCGCGCGCCCACAGGCCCGAGTACTGGGCCACGATCATGTCGTTGGAGCGCGCGGCGGACTTCATCATGTCGGCGCTGCGCTGCGCCCAGGGGCCGACCGTCTCGGCATTGACCATCATCAGGCCGGTCAGCAGCAGCAGCGGCAGCGCCACCGACAGGCTCAGCCGCTGGCGTGAGATGCCCAGCGCCCGCAGTGCGGTCAGCTCGGAGCTGGCCGCCAGTTGGCCCAGGCCCATCAGCGAGCCGATGACCGCAGCGGTGGGGAACATCATGTAGGCGCGCCGCGGCGCGGTGTGCGCGACGTAGTTGACCGCCTTGATGAAGTCGTAGCTGCCCTGGCCGACGCTGCGCAGTTCATCCACCATCGCCAGCACCAGGTCCAGGCCGGTGAGGACCGCCCAGGTCAGCAGCACCGTGCCGATGACCACGCGCGCGACCAGCAGGTCGTGGCGCCTGGGGAACGCCATCATTCCCTCCTCCCCGGCAGGCGCGGGCGCACACGCGTGACGCGGCCATCGGTGAAGTACATCCACAGGCCCAGGGCAAGCAGCGGAAGCACCAGCCACCACAGGCCCAGCGGCGCGGGCAGCTTGCCCGACGCCAGCGCATTGGTCCCGAGCAGCATCAGGTTGAGCCCGAACACGTAGGCCAGCAGGCCGACCAGGATCCGCCCCCAGCGCGCCTGCCGCGGCGGGCTGCGTGCGAGCGGCACCGCCATCAGTGCGAATGCCAGCGCCAGCAGCGGCGGCGCCAGCCGGAAATGCAGCTGCGCACGCGCCTCCGGGCGCCCGTCGGGCAGCAATGCCAGGGTCGACATCATTTCCGGATCGTTGGCGATGTCGGTGCTGTCCGCATCGGGCAGGCGCACCTCGTTGGAGCCATAGCGCATCAGCCGGTAGTCCTTGCCCCCATCCATCGGGCCCTCGACGCGGAACCCCTCGTCCAGCCGCAGGTAGCGGGTCGTTCCGTCCACGGCCAGCGCGCCGGTGCGCGCCGAGGTGACGTCCATCCGGCCCTCCTCCTGGCGGTAGATGAACACGCGTCCCAGCTGCGTGCCGTCGTTCGACATCGCGTTGGCATACACCACCCCGCCGCCGCCCGGCAGCTCGACGAAGCGCCCGGCCTCCAGTCCGGACACGAGCAGCGTGCGCTGCCCGGCTTCGATCATCTGCTGCGAATAGCTGCGCGCCCACGGTCCCAGCCACAGCGAGCAGGCGCCAACCACCAGCACGAACGGCACCACCAGCATCAGCAGCGGACGCAGCAGCCGTCGCGGGCCGACGCCGATCGAGGCCAGCACCGGCGCCTCGCTGTCGCGGTAGAGCCGGCCCACGGCCAGCAGCAGCCCCAGCATCAGCCCCAGCGGCAGGATCAGCGGCAGGTAGTTGAGCAACTGCAGGCCCAGCTGGGCCAGCATGATGCCGGCCGGCACCTTGCCGCCGACGATATCCTTGAGCACGTCGGCAAACACACCGCCCAGGCTCACCACCATCAGCACCACCAGCGCCGCGAACGTGGTCTGCGCGAATTCGCGGAACAGGTAGCTGTCGAGCTTCGGCATCGGATGGGGGGTTCGATTAGACTAGGGCATTGCCTGCGGCCCGCAAATGCGGCCCTGATCGCCGCGGCTCCGGCGTCCAGGCGCTGCGTGGCCGGCGATTGTACGAAATAGCCTCTGGAATCTGATTGATGACCCTCGAATTCACCCTGAACCGCTCGACTGCGGGCGCCACCGGCACCGATTGCGTCGTGGTAGGCGCCTTCTCCGACGGCTCGCTGAGCCCCGCCGCCCAGGCCCTCGACGGCGAAGGCCGGCTGGCCGCGCTGGTCACGCGCGGCGACATTTCCGGCGCTACCGGCCGCAGCCTGACCGTGCATGACCTGCCTGGCGTGTCCGCGCCGCGCGTTCTGGTGATCGGGCTGGGCGAAAAGGCCAAGTTCGGCGTGGCCCAGTACCTCAAGGCGGTCGCCGACGCGGTGCGCGCCCTGCGCACCGGCCCGGTGAAGTCGGCGCTGTTCACCCTGTCCGAGCTCGAGGTCAAGGACCGCGACGCGGCCTGGAACATCCGCCAGGCGGTCATCGCCGCAGACCATGCCGCCTACCGCTACACCAGCACCCTCGGTGCGAAGAACAAGAAGCGCAGCGAAA
Source organism: Luteimonas sp. A482 (assembly GCF_054072655.1). NCBI lineage: Bacteria > Pseudomonadati > Pseudomonadota > Gammaproteobacteria > Lysobacterales > Lysobacteraceae > Luteimonas > Luteimonas sp. A482. The sequence continues at coordinate 838,956 of NZ_JBSVRO010000001.1, read as the reverse complement.
CCGGCCTGGCCGCCTTCGCGGTGCAGGGTGAGGACGAGACTGCGCTGGCGCAGGGCAAGGCGATCGCGGCCGGCGTGAAGTTCGCCCGCGAGCTCGGCAACCTGCCGCCCAACATCTGCAACCCAGCCTATGTCGCCCAGCAGGCGCAGGAATTCGCGGCGCGCTTCGACAAGGCCGAGGCCGAGATCCTCGACGAGGCGCAGATGGAGCAGCTGGGCATGGGCGCCCTGCTCGCGGTCGCGCGCGGTTCGGCCAACCGCCCGCACCTGGTGGTGCTGAAGTGGAACAACGGCGGCGACGCCAGGCCCTACGTGCTGGTCGGCAAGGGCATCACCTTCGATACCGGCGGCGTCAACCTCAAGACGCAGGGCGGCATCGAGGAAATGAAGTTCGACATGTGCGGCGCGGCCGGCGTGCTCGGCACCTTCGTCGCCGCGGTCGGCATGCAGCTGCCGATCAACCTGGTGGTGATCGTGCCGGCGGTCGAGAACGCGATCGACGGCAACAGCTACCGCCCGTCCGACGTGATCACCAGCATGGCCGGCAAGACCATCGAGGTCGGCAACACCGACGCCGAGGGTCGCCTGATCCTGTGCGATGCGCTGACCTACGCCGAGCGCTTCAAGCCCGAGGCACTGGTCGACGTGGCCACCCTCACCGGCGCCTGCATGGTCGCGCTGGGCCGCTACGCCTCGGGCCTGATGAGCAAGCACGACGACCTGTCGTCCGAACTTCTGGCCGCGGGCGAGGACGTGTTCGACCGCGCCTGGCGCCTGCCGCTGTGGGACGAATACCAGACCCTGCTCGAATCCAACTTCGCCGACGTCTACAACATCGGCGGCCGCTGGGGCGGCGCGATCACGGCGGGCTGCTTCCTGTCGCGGTTCACCGAAGGCCAGCGCTGGGCGCACCTGGACATCGCCGGCAGCGCCAGCGGCGACGGCAAGATGGGCATGGCGACCGGACGCCCGGTGGGCCTGCTCAGCCAGTGGCTGCTGGATCGCGCCGGCGGCGCGACCGCGGGCTGAGGACCGGGAACCGGCAATGGTGAAAAGCGTTGCACTGCGGCCGTCACCTGCGGGCCACGGGATCGCGGTACGTCGCCGCTCGCGGTTGCCTGCTCCGCATCCCCGACCCTGATGCCCCGCGCCGACTTCTACCTGGTCGCAAAGCCGCGCTTCCGCGAGCAGCCGCTGCGGCTGGTCTGCGAGCTGGTGCGCAAGGCGTATGGCGCCGATCTGTGGACGCTGGTGCTCGCACGCGACACCGCCCAGGCCGAGGCGCTCGACGACCTGCTCTGGGACATGGGCGAGGATGACTACATCCCGCACCAGATCGCCGGCCGCGACGACGAGGACGAGGTGACGCCGGTGCTGATCGCCGACCCGCAGACCGATGCGCCGATGCGCGCACTGGTGATCAACCTGCGCGACGCGCCGGTCACCGGCGACTTCCAGCGCGTGCTCGAGGTGGTGCCCGCGGACGAATCCGCGCGCGGCCCGCTGCGCGAGCGCTGGAAGCACTACAAGGCACAGGGCTTCGAGCTCAACAAGTACGACATGTGAACCCGTAGCCGGACCATCGCCACACCATTCCCCACTCTGTCATTCCGATCGCAGTGAGGAATCCGCTTCTGGTCGACGCGTCTGCCCCGTGGAGCAGATTCCTCACTCCTTTCGGAATGACAAGCCGCATCCCATGACCGACCAACTCGCCCCCAGCTACGACCCCGGCAACTTCGAATCGCGGCTCTACGCCAAATGGGAGTCGTCCGGCGTCTTCGCGCCGCGTGGCGATGGCCCCGCCTACACCATCCTGCTGCCGCCGCCGAACGTCACCGGCACCCTGCACATGGGCCATGCCTTCCAGCACACCCTGCAGGATGCGCTGATCCGCTACCACCGCATGCTCGGCCACCGCACGCTCTGGCAGATGGGCACCGACCATGCCGGGATCGCCACCGAGATGGTGGTCGGCCGCAACCTCGCCATTGCCGGCGAAGGGCAGACCCGCGATTCGCTCGGGCGCGACGGCTTCATCGCCAAAGTGTGGGAGTGGAAGCAGCAGTCCGGCGACACCATCGAGCGCCAGATGCGACGCATGGGCACGTCCGGCGACTGGTCGCGCAAGGTCTTCACCATGGACGAGGGCCCGTCGCAGGCGGTGATCGAAGCCTTCGTGCGGCTGCACGAAAAGGGCCTGATCTATCGCGGCAAGCGCCTGGTCAACTGGGATCCGGTGCTCAACACCGCGATCTCCGACCTGGAAGTGGAGAACCGCGAAGTGCCCGGCCACATGTGGCACTTCAAGTACCCGCTGGCCGGCGGCGAGACCTACGAATACGTCGAGCGCGACGCCGACGGCAACGTCACCCTGCGCGAGACCCGCAACTACATCGCCATCGCCACCACCCGCCCGGAGACCATGCTCGGCGACGGTGCGGTGGCGGTGCATCCTTCGGACGCGCGCTACGCGCCGATCGTGGGCAAGCTGTGCGAGATCCCGGTCGGGCCGAAGCAGCACCGGCGGCTGATCCCGATCATCACCGACGACTACCCGGACCCGGCGTTCGGCTCGGGCGCGGTCAAGATCACCGGCGCCCACGACTTCAACGACTACGGTGTCGCCCAGCGCAACAACCTGCCGCTGTACGCGCTGATGGACGGCTCGGCGCGCATGCGCAGCGACGGGCTGTCGTACGCCGAAAGCGCGGACATTGCCGGACGCATCGCGCGCGGCCAGCACAACCCCGACGACGTCGGCGCGATCAACCTGGTGCCCGAGGAACTGCGTGGCCTGGACCGCTACGAGGCGCGCCAGCGCGTGGTCGAGGCGATCACCGGCGAAGGCCTGGCGGTCGTCGACGTCGAGGGCCAGCCGCTGGTCGATGCCAAGCCGATCATGCAGCCGTTCGGCGACCGCAGCGGCCAGGTGATCGAGCCGTTCCTGACCGACCAGTGGTTCGTGGCCATGGACCAGATGGGCCGCCGCGGCATGGAGCTGGTAGAGAACGGCAGCGTCAAATTCGTGCCGCCGAACTGGATCAACACCTACCGCCACTGGATGGAGAACATCCAGGACTGGACCATCAGCCGCCAGCTCTGGTGGGGCCACCGCATTCCGGCCTGGTTCGACGAGGCCGGCAACGTGTACGTGGGCCGCGACGAGGCCGAGGCGCGCGCTCGCGCAGACCTCGGCGACGACGTCGCGTTGCGCCAGGACAGCGACGTGCTGGAGACCTGGTTCTCCTCGGCGCTGTGGCCGTTCAGCACCCTGGGCTGGCCGGACCAGGACGCGATGCGCGAGCGCGGGTTCGAGGATTTCCTGCCGACCAGCGTGCTGGTCACCGGCTTCGACATCATCTTCTTCTGGGTCGCGCGCATGGTCATGATGACCGACGCGCTGACCGGCAAGGTCGCCTTCGACGATGTCTACATCACCGGCCTGGTCCGCGACCGGGAAGGCCAGAAGATGTCGAAGTCCAAGGGCAACGTGCTCGACCCGCTCGACATCATCGACGGCATCAGCGCAGATGCGCTGGTCGCCAAGCGCACCACCGGGCTGATGAAGCCCGGCGACGCGCCGAAGATCGAGAAGGCCACGCGCAAGGAATACCCGGACGGCATCGCCGCACACGGCGCCGACCCGCTGCGTTTCACCATGGCCGCGCTCGCCGGCCCGGGCCGCGACATCAAGTTCGACCTCGGTCGCGCCGATGGCTACCGCAACTTCTGCAACAAGCTGTGGAACGCGACGCGCTTCGTGCTGATGAACACGCAATCCCTTCACCCGCCTGCGGGGGAAGGTGCCCGAAGGGCGGATGGGGGCAACCCGACCCAGCCTAATACCGACGCGGAGAAGTGGATCCTGTCGCGCCTGGCCAGTGCCACCGCGCAGGCGCATGAACACTTCGCCAGCTACCGCTTCGACCTGCTCGCACAGACGCTGTACGAGTTCGCATGGAACGAATACTGCGACTGGTTCGTGGAACTGGCCAAGCCTGCCCTGCAGGGCAGCGACGCGGCAGCCGCGGAAAGCACCCGCCATACCCTGCTGGTCGTGCTGGAAGCGCTGCTGCGCCTGCTGCATCCGCTCATTCCCTTCGTCACCGAAGAGCTGTGGCGCCAGGTTGCGCCGCGCCTGGGCATCGAAGGCGACACCATCTCGCTGCAGGCCTATCCGCAGGCCGCCGATTTCCAGGGTGATTTCGCGCGCGCCGAAGCAGACGTCGAATGGCTCAAACTGATGGTCACGGCCCTGCGCCGCATCCGCAGCGAGCTGGGCGTGTCGCCCTCGCGGCAGGTGCCACTGCTGGTGCAGGCGGGCACCGACGACGATGCCGCGCGCCTGCGGCGCTTCGATGCGCAGCTGCGCTTCCTCAACCGGCTCGAGCGCATCGAGGCGGTCGAGGGCGACCCGCCGCCGGCCGCGGCCGGCCTGGTCGGAGAGCTGCGGCTGTTCGTACCGCTGGAGGGCCTGGTCGACCTTGATGCCGAGCGCACGCGCCTGGACAAGGAGATCACGCGCGTATCCGCCGAGAAGGACAAGAGCGCGGCCAAGCTCGAGAAGTTCAGCGACAAGGTGCCACCCGCGGTGGTCGAACAGGAGCGCCAGCGCCTGGCCGACTGGACCGCGCAGCACGAGGCACTGGGCGCCCAGCGCGCGCGGCTGTCGTAGGAGCGGCTTCAGCCGCGACCGGACGTTCGACACGGCCGGGCAAGCGATCGCGGCTGAAGCCGCTGCTACAGGGGCGGCATCCTGCTGATGTCGTCGGAGACGAGTTCGCGCGCCATCACGATCGCATCCTCGCGACCGTCGTGCGTCGGGTAGTAGCGCGGGCGGCGGCCAATCTCGTTGAATCCTTCGTCGTGGTAGAGCGCGATCGCGTTCGGATTGGACGGGCGCACCTCCAGGAACACGCGCTGCGCGCCCTGTCCCTGCGCCGCCCGCACCAGCGCGCGCAGCAGGCGGCGACCGTGGCCACGGCCCTGGTCATCGGGATCGATGCAGACGTTGAGCACGTGCGCCTCGCCTGCGGCCACGCTCAGCACGCCGTAACCGATGATGCGTTGGTCCTCGACCAGCACCCAGGCCGGGTACGCGGCGCGCAGGCAGTCGCGGAAGATGCCGACGGTCCACGGGAAGGGATAGGCGCGCACCTCGATGCGCATCACCTTGTCGAGGTCGCCATCGCGCATCGGCCGCAGCGCGGCGCGCGCCTGCCCTGCGTCGACGGCGACCGCGCTCATCGCGAGTGCCTGGCCCGCAGTGCGCGCAGCCGCGGCCACAGCGCGCGACGCGAGGCCGCGTCATGCAGCCGGCCGGATGGCAGCAGGTCGCGGCACAGCGCCAGCGCAGCGGCATCGTCCGCACGGCGTCCGGCCGCGCGCAGCAGCGCGCGCAGCAGCGGCGCGCCCGCCGTGGCATCGACCGCTGCAATATCCACAGCAGCATCAGGTCTCGGCGCCGGCCGCGCGTCCCGCTCTTCCATCGGCGATGCGGGCGCACCCTGGACCGCGTAGAGCCGGTAGCCCATCGCTTCCAGTGCGTCGCGCTGGAACGGATCCCAGTTCACGCCACCTCCGCGCGTCCGCCCCCGCGGCGCCGCCAGAGCCAGAGCGCCGGTCCGGACAGCGCGTACAGCGTGGCCGCGATAAGCAGGGTCTTGGGCGGGTCCACCCACAGCGCGATCAGCACGCCCACCGCGATCAGCAGCGCCACGAACGGCACGCGTTCGGCCTTCGGTCCACTGCCGCTGCCTTTGAAGCTGCTGTAGCGCAGCCGGCTGACCATCAGCAGGGCCGACACCACCGTCACCGCCAACGCCACATAGCGCAGCTCTTCGCCGACAAAGCCGAGTTCGTGGCAGGTCCACACGAAGCTCGCCATCAGCCCTGCGGCGGCAGGGCTGGCCAGGCCGATGAACCAGCGCTTGTCGACGGTGCCGACCTGGCTGTTGAACCGCGCCAGCCGCAGCGCCGCGCAGGCGGCGTAGAGAAAGGCGCCCAGCCAGCCGATCTTGCCCAGCGTGGGCCCGTCGAGCTTCATCGACACCAGCGCCCAGTGGTACATCACCAGTGCCGGCGCCATGCCGAAGCTGATCAGGTCGGCCAGCGAGTCGTACTGCACGCCGAACTCGCTCTGGGTGTTGGTCAGCCGCGCCACGCGCCCGTCGATGCCGTCGAGGATCGCGGCCACGAAGATCGCGATGCAGGCAGCGCCATAGCGCCCCTGCGAGGCGGCGATGATCGCGAAGAAGCCGGCAAACAGGCCCCCGGTGGTGAACAGGTTGGGTAGCAGGTAGATGCCGCGGCCGCGTGGCGGCGCTGGGGTCGGATGCTCCATCCGGGCAGTGTAGCGCCTGCCGGCGCGGCGCTGTCCTGGGCGCGACGCTGCCGTTGGCTGCCGTGGCCCGCGCCCGGTTCACGTTTCCACAGCGCCCTGCTTGCGCAAGGGGCCGCGCAGTGCTGGAATCGCCGTGGAAACCAACGTCTCCCGCAGGAGCTAGTCGATGCCCCGCCTTCCGATCCTGATCTTCGCCGCCGCCGGCCTGCTTGCCGCAGCCACCGTGCACGCTGGCGAGGTGTACCAGTGGAAGGATGCCAACGGCATCACCCACTACTCGCAGACCCCGCCGCCGAAGGGCAGCTACCAGCAGCGTGCGATCAGCGGCGAGCGCGCCGGCAGCGTGCAGCCAGTCGCCGCCCAGGCCGCCGCCGAAGACCCCAGGTGCGCCACTGCGCAGGCCAACGTGGCCGCGCTGGCCAGCGGTCGTCCGGTGCACGAGGCCGGCGAGGAAGGCCAGCCGGGTCGCGCATTGAACGACGCCGAGCGCGCCAGCCAGACCGAACTGGCGAACGCGGCGGTCAAGGCCTACTGCAGCGGCACCAGCGTTCCGGCCAGCTGAGCCATGCGGCCGGCCTGGGCCATTGCAGCAGGCATCCTCGGCGCCGGTGCGCTCGCCTGGTGGCTGGCGCGCGAGCAGCCGCCCGCGCTGGCGTCCGTCGAGGGCGGGACTCCGGCCGGCAACGAAGCCGCACGGACCGCCGGCCCGCCACCCGGCCCCTCCCTGTATCGCTGGCGCGACGCCGCCGGCATCGTCCAGATCACCGACATCCCACCGCAGGGACGCGACTACACCGTGGTCGATGTCGCTGCGCTCGAACGCCGCAACATCATCGATCCGGATCCCTCGATCGAAGCCGCTCCCTGAGCACCGCGGCCGGCTTGCCGCGGGACGCATGGCAGAATGCGCATCCCGCCGCCCTGAGCTTGCCGATGCGCCTGTCGCAGTTCCACCTCCGTACCGAAAAGGAAACGCCCGCCGACGCCGAGATCGTCAGCCATCAGCTGATGCTCCGCACCGGCATGGTGCGCCGGCTCGCCGCGGGCCTCTACACCTGGTCGCCGCTGGGCCTGCGCGTGCTGCGCAAGGTCGAGGCGATCGTGCGCGAGGAGATGGACCGCGCCGGCGCAATCGAGATGGCGATGCCATCGGTGCAGCCGAAGGAACTGTGGGAGGAAACCGGACGCTGGGAAAAGTTCGGGCCGCAGCTGCTCAAGATCCGCGACCGCAAGGAGCAGGACTACTGCTTCACGCCCACGGCCGAAGAGGCGGTGACCGATTTCTTCCGCCATGAGTTCGCCAGCTACAAGCAGCTGCCAGTCAACTTCTACCAGGTCAGCACCAAGTTCCGCGACGAGATCCGTCCGCGCTTCGGGGTGATGCGCGCGCGCGAGTTCCTGATGAAGGACGCCTACTCCTTCCACGTCACCGACGAGGACCTGGACCGCGAATATCGCAACATGTACGACACGTACACGCGCATCTTCACCCGCCTGGGGCTGAAGTTCCGCGCGGTGGCCGCCGACACCGGCGCGATCGGCGGCAGCGCCTCGCACGAGTTCCACGTGCTGGCCGATTCTGGCGAGGACGCGCTGGCGTTTTCGCAAGACTCCGACTACGCCGCCAACGTCGAGTTGGCCGAAGCGGTCTCGCCAGGCGCGCGCGCCACCGCATCGGAAGACCTGCGCAAGGTCGACACGCCGGTGCAGAAAACCTGCGAGGACGTCGCAGCCCTGCTCGGCGTCGCGCTGCAGCGCACGGTGAAATCGGTGGCGCTGTGGGGCAAGGACGGTTTCGTGCTGGCGCTGGTGCGCGGCGACCACCTGGTCAACGAGATCAAGCTGGCCAAGTTGCCGGGCATGGCCGATTACCGGCTGGCCACGGAAGCGGAGATCCGCGAGCACCTCCGCGCCGATCCCGGCTTCCTGGGCCCGATCGGCGCGAAGAAGCCGATCCGCGTCATCGCCGATCGCAGCGTAGCGGCCATGGCGGACTTCGTCGTCGGCGCCAACGAAAGCGGCTTCCACATCGCTGGTGTGAACTGGGGCCGCGACCTGCCCGAAGCCGACGAGGTGGCCGACATCCGCAACGTCGTCGCCGGCGATGCCTCGCCCGACGGCCGCGGCACGCTCGCGCTGGCGCGCGGCATCGAGGTCGGCCACGTGTTCGCACTGGGCCGCAATTATTCCGAGGCCATGCGCTGCACCGTGCTCGACGAGGCCGGCAAGGCCGTGCACCCGGCGATGGGCTGCTACGGGATCGGCGTGTCGCGCATCGTCGCCGCCGCGATCGAGCAGAACCACGACGCGGCCGGCATCGTCTGGCCGGCACCGATGGCGCCATGGCAGGCGGTGGTGTGCGTGATCAATCCCAAGCACAACGCCGAAGTGGCGGCTGCGGCCGAGGCGCTGTACCGCGAGCTCGTCGAGGCCGGCATCGACACCGCGCTTGACGATCGCGGACTGCGCCCGGGATCGATGTTCGCCGACATCGAGCTGATCGGCATCCCGCACCGGATCGTGGTGTCCGAGCGCGGCCTGGCGGCGGGCACTTTCGAATACCGCGCGCGCGGCGAATCCGAATCGGTGAATCTCGATCGCGAGGCACTGCTGTCGCGCCTTCCGGCCCGCTGAAAACCGGGCCGGATATCCGGCCGCAATATCGCAGGGATAATCTCCTTCACGCAGTTGCGCGAAGGTATTGTTTTGATTGCGCGGCACATTCCACTACCATGGCCGCGCGCCACGGACCGGCCATTCCCCTTTCCCTTTACGGAGTATCTGAATGGCAATCGATCTGAATACACTTTCGCCCCAGCAACTCGATGCGCTTATCAGCGCCGCCCGGCAGCGCAAGACCGCGCTGAAAAAGCGCACGCCCATCACCGCGATCCGCAGCCGGATCGTCGAATTCGCTGCCGCGGAAGGGTATTCCATCGATGAGCTGTTCGGCGGGCGCGCCACCACCGGCACGCCCGCTCGCACCGCGAAGCAGGCGCCTGCGAAGAAGGCCACGCGCAAGGGGCGCAAGCTCGGGAAGGTCGCGCCCAAGTACCGCAACCCGGCCAGTCCGGAAGAAACCTGGACCGGCCGCGGCAAGCACCCGCGCTGGATGGCGGCGCTGGTCAAGAAGGGCAAGAAGCCGGAAGATTTCCTGATCAAGAAGTAAGGCAATGGCAAGGAGGAGGCCCGGAACATCGGACTCCTCTGCACCCCTCGTTGTTGGGGTGCAGCGCGAAACCCGGTCAATCTGCAGCGTTGATTGACCGGGTCGCGGTTTCAGATCGTGCTGCGCGATATTCGTAACAGCCTGGTCGTCATTTCGCGCGGGGCTGAAGCCGCGCCTGTTCAGAGGTCGCGTCGCGCCGTCAGCAGCAGGTTGCCGAACAGCAGGCCGGCCACCAGCGCCAGCAGGACGTTGATCACGGCGATGGCCGCACCCTGCCCGGCCGAGACATCCTGCTGTTGTACCGCCACCAGCAGGCTGCGCAGGCTGGTGCTGCCGGGCACCAGCATGATGATGCCGGGCACCCGGATCAGCGCGCCGGGCCGGTTCCTCCAGCGCGCGTAGCCGTTGCCGGCCACGGTGATCACCAGCGCCGACAGGAATACCCCGACCGGACTGCCCAGCCATTGCCCGCCCAGGCGCGAGATCTGGTAGCCCACGATCGCCGCGGCCATCACCAGCAGGTAGTCGCGGCGCGCTGCGCGGAACAGCGCCGCGAAGGCCCACGCCGCCGTGACCACCGCAACCCACTCCACCCACGCCGGCTGCGGCCGCCACGCCCGCACCTGCGGCTCCAGTCCGACCAGTTGCACCAGGGTCAGCGCGATCATCGTGCCGACGGTGAGTTTGAGCAGGGTCGTCATCGCGCCGAAGAAGCGCGCCGTGCCCGACATCAGGTGCTGGCTGGTGAGTTCGCTGAAGGCGTTGGTCAGGGCCATTCCCGGCATCAGCACGATCATCGATGCGATCACCACGGTATTGAGGTTGAGCGGCGCAACGAAGACGGCCACCAGCGCCGCGAGCCCGCCGGCGACGATGCCGGCGATGGCATCGTCGGCCTCCCGCATCTGCGGACTGTTGCGGCTGGCCACGAGCAGCAGGCCGATCAGGGTCCCGATCACGCCTGCCGTGGCGATGTCCAGCCAGGGCAGCCGCAGCAGACCCGCCAGGCTCGCCGCCGCGAGCCCGAAGCCAAAGATCTGGCGCAGGTTCGCGCGCCAGTCCGCGGCACGGTCCAGCGCGCGCAGCGCGGCGTGGCCCTGGGCGATGTCGAGCCGCCCGGCCATCACCTCCTCGGCGATGCGGTCGGCCTCGCACAGCCTGGACAGGTTGGTCTCCCCTGGCGGCAGGCGGATCACGCGCGTGGTATCGCTCTCGCCGGGCGGACGCTGCGGGTCGCTGAAGCTCAGGATCAGCCCGGTCGGGTTGCTCCACGGTTCGCAATCCAGCCCGAGCCGGCGCGCGACCGACACGATCGCGCCTTCCAGCCGCTGCGCCGTGGTGCCGTAGCGATGCAGGTGCCCGGCCAGCTCGGCGATGAACGCGATGCGGATGGCGTAGGCGGCGGTGGCGGGAAGCTTGGCAACTGGCATTGCAACAGGATCGCATGGCGCGGCCGGGGCGTCCCGCTGCAGCGGCCTCACGCTGCCGTTGCACGGGCTTGCCTGTATCCTCGCCTCCGATGAGTGCCCCGGACCATATGCCGCCGACCGCGGGCCCTGCGCCCGGCGACGACGCGCTGCTGCGCCTGGACGGAAGCTGGACGCTCGACTACGCCGGCGACATAGGCCAGGCGTTGCGCACCGCGCCCGACTCGATCACCGCGATCGACGCGACCGGCATCGACCGGCTCGACTCGCTGGGCGTGCTGCAGCTGTTGCGCTACGCCAAGCGGCGCGAGCTGGACTACGGGGACTTCCGCTTCCGCGAGGACCATCGCGCGCTGGTTTCCGCGATCGAGGACATCCACGACGACCGCCCCAAGCCCAGGCGCGAGTACGGGTTCGCCGCGGCGCTGGCGCGGTTGGGCCATGCCGTCCACGACAATGCCAGGGAGTTCGTCGCCCTGGTGAGCTTCCTCGGCGAAACCCTGCTCAAGCTCGGGCGCACCCTGGTCGATTGGCGCAGGTTCCGCCTCACCTCGACCGTGCACCACATGGAGCAGGTCGGCCTGGACGCGGTGCCGCTGGTGGCGCTGCTGTCGTTCCTGGTCGGTGCGGTGATTGCCTTTCTCGGCGCGCAGATCCTGGTCGATTTTGGCGCGACGATCTTCGTCGTCGAACTGGTGTCGATCGCCTTCCTGCGCGAGTTCGGCGTGCTGCTGACCGCGATCCTGCTCGCCGGCCGTACCGCCAGCGCGTTCACCGCGCAGATCGGCGCGATGGTGAGCCGCGAGGAGGTCGATGCCATCCGCACGCTTGGCCTGGACCCGGTCGAGCTGCTGGTGATCCCGCGGCTGATCGCGCTGCTGGTGATGCTGCCGCTGCTGACCTTCATCGGCATGGTCGCGGGCCTGCTCGGTGGCCTGTCGGTCGGCGCCTTCAGCCTCGACATCCCGCCGCAGGCCTACCTGGCACGCATGCACCAGGAAATGGAGATCCGCCACTTCCTGATCGGCATGTCCAAGGCGCCGCTGTTCGCGATGGTGATCGGCCTGATCGGCTGCCTGGAAGGCATGCAGGTCAAGGGCACCGCGCAATCGGTCGGCGAACGCACCACGTCGTCGGTGGTGCAGACGATCTCGCTAGTGATCGTGTTCGACGCGTTCGCGGCGATCTGGTTCATGTACATGGATTGGTGACGGTGATTAGTGACTGGTGATCCGAACAGGCAGGAACAAGCGGGCCACGCGGCGACGGGGTTGCCCGCGGCCGCGCACGAATCCCGGTCCGGGAACGACGCCGCCACGGATGCGGCGCCCGTGATCCGCGTGCGCGGCATGCTCAACCGCTTCGGTGCGCAGACGGTGCACGAGGACCTCGACCTGGACGTGCGGCCCGGCGAGATCCTCGGCGTGGTCGGCGGTTCGGGCAGCGGCAAGTCGGTGCTGATGCGCTCGCTGATCGGCTTGCGCAAGCCGGACGCGGGCGAGATCGCGGTGCTTGGCGTCGACCCGCGCTCGGACGACCCGGCAGACCGCCTGCACATCGAGCGCAGCACCGGCGTGCTGTTCCAGGACGGCGCGCTGTTCTCGTCGCTGACCGTCGGCGAGAACGTGCAGGTGCCGCTCAAGGAGCACCATCGGGACCTTCCCGAATCGCTGCGCTACGAGCTGGCCCTGCTCAAGGTGCGCCTGGCCGGGCTGCCTGCCGACGCGCTGAACAAGCTGCCCTCGCAGCTGTCGGGCGGCATGCGCAAGCGCGCCGCGCTGGCCCGTGCGCTGGCGCTGGACCCGCCGCTGCTGTTCCTGGACGAGCCGACCGCCGGCCTCGACCCGATCGGCGCCGCCGCCTTCGACCGCCTGATCCGCACCCTCCAGCAGGCGCTGGGGCTGACCGTCTTCCTGATCACACACGATCTCGACACGCTGTATGCGATCTGTGATCGTGTTGCCGTGCTGGCCGATCGCAAGGTCGTCGCGGTGGCGCCGCTGGACGAGATCGAGCGGACCGACCATCCGTGGATACACGACTATTTCCATGGCCCGCGCGGGCGCGCAGCCCGCCGAGCGTCGGCCATCGCTGAGGACACCTGATGGAAACCAAGGCCAACTACGTGCTGATCGGCGCGTTCACCATCGCGGTGACGCTGTTCCTGCTGCTGTTCGCGCTGTGGGCAGCCAAGTATTCCTCCGACCGCAGCTGGAACGAATACCTGGTGGTGTTCCGCGAGCCGGTGACCGGCCTGACCGAGGGCAGCAGCGTGCAGTACAACGGCATCGCGATCGGCACCGTCGATGACCTGATGCTGGCGCCGAACGATCCGCGCCAGGTCATCGCGCGGCTGAAGGTACAGGCCAACGCCCCGGTCAGGTCCGATACCCGCGCCAGGCTGTCGATGACCAGCCTGACCGGGCCGCCCATCATCCAGCTCACCGGAGGCAGCCCCCAGGCCGCACCGCTCGTCGCCGGCCCCGATGGCGCGCCGCCGGTGATCGAGACCGAGGCCTCGGCGCTGCAGAACATCGCCGACACCGCCAACCGGCTGGTCGAACGGCTCGACAAAATGCTCAGCGAGGAGAACGTGCAGCGCGTCACCGCCACGCTCGACAACATCCAGAGCATGACCGGCGCCATCGCCGGGCAGCGCCAGGACATGCGCGAGATCCTGATCAACGCCCGCACCGCCAGCGAGCAGCTCACGGTCACGATGTCCACCGCCAACCGCACCCTGGACACGTTCGACCGCGAACTCGCCCAGAAGCTGCCGGCACTGGTGGCAAGGATCGACACCACCCTGGCCAAGCTCGACTCGGCCGCCGGTGGCGCGGACGCGATCCTCAACGAGAACCGCGCGGCGATCAACAGTTTCGCCAATGACGGGCTGTCGCAGCTCGGCCCCACCCTGGGCGAACTGCGTGGCCTGGTGCGCGACCTGCGCCGCATCAGCGACCGCCTCGACGCCAATCCCGCCCAATACCTGTTTGGCCGCGACGCGCCGAAGGAGTTCGAACCGTGATGAAGCCGGCAATCGGGAAGACCAGCCTGCGGCTGTTGGAAAGTACCCGCGAATCCGCTTCGGCAGCAACATGCGCGACGCACCATGCAGCCCCGCGCTGGCGCATTCCACTCATCGCCACGCTTGCGCTGGCCCTGGCGGGCTGCTCGCTGCTGGGCGGCGGCAACGGGCGCGAGCGCGCCACGATCTACGCGCCGGATCCGCGCGTGACCCTGGACGCGACCGCGCCCACGGTGTCCTGGCAGCTCTCGCTCGCCACGCCAATGGCGGCGCGCATGATCGACAGCTCGCGCATCGCCGTGCGGCCGGCACCTGGCGAGCTGCAGGTGTACCGCGGCGCCAGCTGGGCCAAGACGCCGACCGACATGCTGCAGGACGCACTGCTGCGCGCACTGGAGGATTCGGGGCGGATCCCGGCGGTGGCCCGCCAGGGGTCGGGCATCTCGGCCGACTACAAGCTGGTCATCGACCTGCGCCGCTTCGAGGCGGACTACGCCGGCAACGCGGTTCCCTCCGCGGCAATCGAGTTCAACGCCAAGCTGATCCATTCGCACGACCAGACCATCGTCGGCTCGCGCACCTTTGCCCACGTCGAGTCCGCCGCAAGCACCGATATCGGCGTGGTCGTGCAGGCCTTCTCGCGTGGGCTGGAGGTCGTGACCGGTGAACTGGCGCACTGGATCCTGGTCACGGGCGACGCCCACCACCGCCAGGAATAATCCGGCCGACCAGCCTGGTCGATCACTGCGTTTGTCACGCGCCGCGGCTGGCGCCGCCTGTGTCGGCGACCGCATCTGTTGTCGTCCACTGCGCCGGTCAGCCCTGCCCCTGCGCGTGCCCCCGTTGCCTGCCGACTCATGCCTGTCGACTCATGCCTGTCATCCCGAACGCAGTGAGGGATCTCGCCCCCGCAGATCCCTCACTGCGTTCGGGATGACAGCGGAACTGCGTTCGGGATGACAGCGGACGGTCCGGCGCCGCTCTGCCGGAGGCCGCCCGCGTCAGCCGCGCTGGATGCGCCGGAACGTCAGGTTGATCCTCGGCCCGACCGGTTGTGCCGTCCGCGGGAGTGCATGCCGCCACTGCGCCTGCGTCTGGCCGCGCATCAGCAGCAGGCTGCCGCCGGGCAGCTCGAGCGTGCGCTTGCGCGATGGATCGTGCCGGTGCCTGAGCACGAACCTGCGCGTCGCCCCCAGGCTCACCGAAGCGATCACCGGACACTCGCCCAGCTCCGGCTCGTCGTCACTGTGCCAGCCCATGCTGTCGCGCCCGTCGCGATACAGGTTGGCCAGCACGCTGTTGAAGTGCACGCCGGTTTCAAGGGCCAGGCGCTCGCGCAGCGGAACCAGGATCGACGGCCACGGATGCGGTTCGTGGCGGACGCCGGAGTAACGGTAGGCGGCCTGCGGATCGCCGATCCAGCAGCTGCGCCGCGGCGAATCGATCTCCCGCCCGAACATCCGCACCCGATGAACCTGCCAGGGCAGTTCGTGCAGCAGCCTGTCCGCGAGCGCGGCGGCCTGCCCGGATTCCAGCCAGTCGACGGCCAACACCAGGTCCGGATCGTTTGTGGGTTCTTTTCCCATTCGAGGGGAACCGGGCCAGAGTGCGAAGGGCAGGCCCGGGTTTTGCGGCTTCCGCCGCCTCCATGGCTCCGAAGCCGCCAGCCACCGAAGCGTCGCAGCAAGAGCAGCGGACGTGGCCCGTCAGCGGACCTCGGCGATCTCCACCCCGTCCAGGCCCTGCGACAGGGTGCGCGCATCGCCACCCTGGGCGAGCTTGATCCGCAGCCGCACCTCGTTCTGCGAGTCGGCGAATCGCAGCGCGTCCTCGTAGGAGATCTCGCCGGCCTGGTAGAGCTCGAACAGGGCCTGGTCGAAGGTCTTCATGCCGAGGTTGGTCGACTCCTTCATGATCTCCTTGAGCTTGTGGATCTCGCCGTCGCGGATGTAGTCCTGCACCAGCGGCGTGCCGAGCATGATCTCCATCGCCACGCGCCGGGCCTTGCCGTCCGGGGTCGGGATCAGCTGCTGCGCGACCACGCCCTTGAGGTTGAGCGACAGATCCATCAGCAGCTGGCTGCGCCGGTCCTCGGGGAAGAAGTTGATGATGCGGTCCATCGCCTGGTTGGCGTTGTTGGCATGCAGGGTGCACAGCACCAGGTGGCCGGTCTCGGCAAAGGCGATGGCGTGGTCCATGCCCTCGCGTGTGCGCACCTCGCCGATCATGATCACGTCCGGCGCCTGGCGCAGGGTGTTCTTCAGCGCGTTCTCCCAGCTGTCGGTGTCGATGCCGACCTCACGCTGGGTGATGATGCAGCCCTCGTGCTTGTGCACGAACTCGATCGGGTCCTCGATCGTGATGATGTGGCCGGTCGAGTTCTGGTTGCGGTAGCCGATCATCGCCGCCAGCGAGGTCGATTTACCCGTGCCGGTGGCGCCGACGAAGATGATGATGCCGCGCTTGGTCATCGCCAGCGTCTTGATGATCGGCGGCAGGTTCAGCTCTTCGATGCTGGGGATCTTGGTCTCGATCCGGCGCAGCACCATGCCCACCTGGTTGCGCTGGTAGAAGCACGAGACGCGGAAGCGGCCCACGCCGGACACGCCGATCGCGAAGTTGCACTCGTGCGTCTTCTCGAACTCCTCGCGCTGCGGCGGCGACATCACGTTGAGCACCAGGTCGCGCGACTGCTGCGGCGTGAGCGGGTTCTGCGTGATCGGCGAGATCTTGCCGTGCACCTTCATCGACGGCGGCATGCCCGCGGTGATGAACAGGTCCGACGCCTTCTGGTGCGCCATCAGCTTGAGGAACGAGGTGAAATCGATGCTGCTCATGGGTGGCTCCTGCGGCGCGGGGAATGGGGAATGCGGACGGGGAATCATGGAAACGACATCTTTCCGATCTCCATCCTGCCTCCCGTCTCCCGGCTCCTAAGTTGTCGATTCCCGCGTCTTTCCGGTCATTCGAAAAGACGCTTTTCCTTCGCGTATTCCTTGGCCTGCTGGCGCGTGACCATGCCGCGCTTGACCAGGTCCTGCAGGTGCTGGTCGAGCGTCATCATGCCGTGCTGCTGGCCGGTCTGGATCGACGAGTACATCTGCGCGACCTTGTCCTCGCGGATCAGGTTGCGGATGGCCGGGGTGCCGACCATGATTTCCCAGGCCGCGGTGCGGCCGCCGCCGACCTTCTTCAGCAGCGCCTGCGAGATCACCGCGCGCAGCGATTCGGACAGCATCGAGCGCACCATCGGCTTCTCGCCGGCGGGGAACACGTCGATGATGCGGTCGATGGTCTTGGCCGCCGAACTGGTGTGCAGGGTACCGAACACCAGGTGGCCGGTCTCGGCCGCGGTCAGCGCCAGCCGGATGGTTTCCAGGTCGCGCAGCTCGCCGACCAGCACGATGTCCGGATCCTCGCGCAGCGCCGAACGCAGCGCCTCGCTGAAGCCGTGGGTGTCGCGGTGCACCTCGCGCTGGTTGATCAGGCACTTCTGCGAGGTGTGCACGAACTCGATCGGGTCCTCGATGGTGAGGATGTGCCCGTACTCGTTCTTGTTGATGTGGTCGATCATCGCCGCCAGCGTGGTCGACTTGCCCGAACCGGTCGGGCCGGTGACCAGGATCAGGCCCTGCGGCTGATCGATCAGCTCGCGGAAGATCGGCGGGCAGGCCAGGTCCTCGAGGGTCAGCACTTCGGAGGGAATGGTGCGGAATACCGCGCCGGCGCCGCGGTTCTGGTTGAACGCGTTGACGCGGAAGCGCGCCAGGCCCGGGATCTCGAACGAGAAGTCGGTCTCGAGGAATTCCTCGAAGTCGCGGCGCTGCTTGTCCGACATGATGTCGTAGACCAGCGCGTGCACCTGCTTGTGCTCCAGCGCCGGGATGTTGATCCGGCGCACGTCACCATCGACCCGGATCATCGGCGGCAGGCCCGCGGACAGATGAAGGTCGGACGCTTTGTTCTTGACCGAGAACGCCAATAGCTCGGCAATATCCATGCAAGCTCCCCTGCGGCTGCGGTATGTCGTGATGCGGCCGCCACGACTGCTGTCGACAGCCTATCCCCGGCAGGCAGTATAGCCATGTACGCGGTTCACAATTCTGGCCGATTACGCCCGCTTGCGTGCCCAGCCCCAGACGGGCGGCGGGCCTCGATCGGGCCGGGGCAAGGAGCCGTGCACCTGCCTTTGGCCCGGCTCCGCGTCCACGGTGGCCCCGAGCCACGCGGCGCGCACACGGGAGGCCCGCCGCGGCGGCAGCCCCCGGCCCCTCCGTGGGGTCTGACCCGTTCGGCCCCTCCCCTTGCCCGTCCGCGACATGCCAGGGGCGCGTCTTCGCGCTAGGGTTGTCGTCCCCGATGTCGCGCCAGCGCCCATGACCACGCCCAACCCGTCCGCACCCTCCCCGTCGCCGATCGCCTTCATCGGCGGCGGCAACATGGCCCGCAGCCTGATTGGCGGGCTGGTCGCCTCCGGCGTCGACCGCACCCGCATCCGCGTGGCCGAGCCGCACGCGCGCACCCGCGCCGGGCTGGCCGAGGATTTCGGCGTTGCCTGCTTTGCCAGCGCCGAGGAGGCGGCCCCGGGCGCGGGCACCTGGGTGTTCGCGGTCAAGCCGCAGGTGATGCGCCAGGTCTGCGAACCGCTGACGGCGGCCGCGCAGGCGGGGCGTCCGCTGGTGGTGTCGATCGCGGCCGGCGTCACCGCCTCGCAGCTGGAGCGGTGGCTGGGCGGCGGCGTGCCGGTGGTACGCGCGATGCCCAACACCCCGGCCCTGCTCGGCGCCGGGGTGACCGGCCTGTTCGCCAATGCCCAGGTCGACGCGGCCGGTCGCGAGCGTGCCGCAAGCCTGCTGGCCAGCGCCGGGCAAACGGTCTGGATCGAGGACGAAGCGCTGATGGACGCGGTCACCGCCACCTCGGGCAGTGGCCCGGCCTACGTATTCCTGCTGGCCGAGGCGATGGAAGATGCCGCCGTCGCGCAGGGCCTGCCGCCGGACGCGGCGCGCACCCTGGCGCAGCAGACCATCCTGGGCGCGGCACGCATGCTCACCGAGTCGGGCGAGCCACCCGCCGAGCTGCGACGTCGCGTCACCTCGCCCAACGGCACCACGCAGGCGGCGATCGAGACGTTCGAAGCCGGGGGCTTGCGCAAACTGGTCGCGCGCGCGATCGATGCGGCGACGCGACGCGGCGCCGAACTGTCCGCCGACAATGACTGAGCGCACGCAGCTGCCGCGATTGGCGTCGGGCCTGCTGGCGTTGTGCCTGCTGGCGGCCTGCGGCGACAGTCCCGGCGACCAGGCCGATCGCGCGGCGCAGGCCACGGCCTCGCGCCAGCCCGCCGAACTGGCGCTGGGCGACCTGCGGATCAGCGCGAGCGTCGCGCCAACCGCCTCGCTGAGCGCCATCATCGCCGACCGCTATGGCGTGACGCCGGACCAGGGCGTGCAACTGCTGCTGGTCGGCCTGCGGCAGGGGCCGGCGCACGACGAGGTGCCGCTGCAGGCGCAGGTCACCGTCCGCGTTCGCGACCTGCGGGGCGTCTGGCAGGACGTGGCCATGCGCGAGGTGCGCAGCGAGGGCTTCATCGATTACGTCGGCAGCGTGCGCGTGGCGCCGCCCGACACGCTGGCCTTCGAGGTCACCGTGCGCCGTGCCGGCACCGAGACCCCGGAGATCCTGCGCTTCAGCCGCGACGTCGCGCCCCTGTAGGAGCGGCTTCAGCCGCGACCGGAGGTAGATCCACCGCCACCATCCTGCAGCACCCCGATCCCTACCCCCGCCGCTGCGCCCACCGCCGGATGATCCCCGCGATCTCCCGTACCCCGTCCGTCAGCGCCGCCGGTCCGGGCTGCAGGATCAGCGGCGAGCGGATCTCGTGCAGTTCGCCGTCGCGCACCGCCGGAATCGCATCCCAGCCCGGGCGCGCGGCCACCTTCTCGGGACGGAACTTCTTGCCGCACCACGAGCCCAGGATGATGTCCGGCGCGCGTTCGACCACCGGGTCGCCACTGGCGAGGATGCGTGCCTTCGCCAGCGGCTGCGCCGACAGCTCGGGAAACACGTCGTCGCCGCCGGCGATGCGGACCAGCTCGGCCACCCAGCGGATGCCGGTGATGATCGGCTCGTCCCATTCCTCGAAATAGACCTTCGGGCGCAGCGGCAAGGCGCCGGCGTCGCGTTCGATGTCATCCAGGCCGCGTGCGAGCTGGTCTGCGTACGCGTCGGCACGCGCGCCGGCGCCGACCAGCGCGCCCAGCCGGCGCACGTAGTCGAGGATGCCCTCGACGCTGCGATGGTTGCTGATCCACACCTCCACCCCGCGCCGCACCAGCTCGGCGGCGATGTCGGCCTGGATGTCGGAAAAGCCGACCACGAAGTCAGGCTGCAGCGCCAGGATCGCGTCGATCCTGGCGCTGGTGAAGGCACTGACCTTGGGCTTTTCCTTGCGTGCCCGCGGCGGCCGTACGGTAAAGCCACTGATGCCGACGATGCGGTCCTGCTCACCCAGCGCGTACAGCACCTCGGTGGGTTCTTCGGTGAGGCAGACGATGCGGCGGGGGCCGTATCGCGGGGAGCCCACATTCACGGATACAGCATCCGCTTGCTGCATTGCCCGGTCAGGTCGAATTCGTAGAGCCAGCGCTCGTGCAGCCGGAACTGCGCGCCATACCAGAACTCGATGCGGTCGGGATGCACGCGCAGGCCGGTCCAGCGCGGCGGGCGCGGAACCTCGCGATCGGCGAACTCGACCTCCAGTTCGGCCACGCGCTGGTCGAAGGCCTCGCGCGATTCGAGCGTGTCGGACTGTTTCGACGCCCAGGCGCCCAGCTGGCTCACGCGCGGACGCGAAGCGAAATAGGCATCGGCCTCGGCTTCCTCGACGATCTCGACCTGGCCTTCGATCCGCACCTGCACCCCGTTGCGCACGCGCGGCCAGTGGAACAGCAGCGCGGCCTGCGGATTGGCCTGCAGCTCGCGGCCCTTGCGCCCGTCCAGATGTGTGTAGAACACGAAGCCGCGCGCATCATGCGCCTTGAGCAGTACGGTGCGCGCGGACGGTGCGCCCTCGCGCGAGGCGGTGGCCAGCGTCATCGCGGTGCGATCGGGCTCCCCGCTCGCCAGCGCCTCGGCGAACAGGGCATCGAAGGTGGCCAGTGCCTCGGCCTGCAGGTCTGCGCGGTTCATTGGGCTATTGTGGCGCGATGGTCCCCACTGCGCACTCCGCTCCGCAGCATGGCTTCGCGGACGATCTGGTCGCGTCGCTGCTCGACGACATGGCCGCCGGCACGAAGGTGTACGGCATCTCCGGCCTGCAGGGCAGCGGCAAGTCCACCGTCGCCGCCCAGCTGGTCGATGCGGCCTCGGCGCGCGGACTGTGCGCGGTGGCGGTGTCGGTGGACGACTTTTATCTCGACCGGCCAGAGCGGCAGCGGCTCGCGCGCGAGGTGCATCCGCTGCTCGCCACTCGCGGCCCGCCCGGCACGCACGACCTGCCGCTCGCCTGCACGACGCTGGATGCGCTGCGCAGCGGCGGGCATGCACGGCTGCCCGCATTCGACAAGCTGGGCGACCGCCGCATGCCGCCGCAGCGCTGGCGCGAAGTGCGCAGCATCGACCTCGTCGTCTTCGAAGGCTGGTTCCTCGGCACGCCACCGGAAACGGACGAGGCGTTGCGCACGCCAGTCAATGCGCTCGAACGCGACGAGGACGTTGGCGGCACCTGGCGCCGGCACTGCAACGACGCACTTGCCCGCGACTACCCGCCGCTCTGGCGGCGGATCGACCGGCTGCTGTTCCTGCAGCCGCCGGGCTTCGAAGTCGTTCCCGACTGGCGCTGGCAGCAGGAGCAGTCGCTGCAGGCGCAGGATCCGCTGCGCGCGGGCATGACGCGGGCGCAGCTCGAGCGCTTCGTGCAGCACTACGAACGGGTCAGTCGCCAGGCGCTGCGCACGCTGCCACGGATCGCCGGCCGCGTGCTCACGCTGGATGCAGGGCGCCGGCCGACACCGGCCTCGACGTGGGCCAGTGCGTGACACCGCCCCGATCTGCGTCCGGCCCGGAACAACGCCCATTCCCCGCCTGCGTGGCAGGCCGCTCCACCCGTCGACCGATCCTGCGGGCGTCGGCCATTGGATCCGCCCGGGCGGCGACAGACATCGCGCCTAGGCCGTGGCCGCGCACCTGAGGTAGGGCGAGGCTGCGATGTGGGGGCGATAGCGCTCGGGCAGCGTGGGCCCGCCCGGGTAGTCATGGTCATACCCCTCGATCGCCAGCACGCCAGGCTACTCGCCGGCGTTGAGCGTCAGCAGCAGGGGAGGATTCCCATGCCCATGCGCGGACTCCGTCTGGGGCCGTTTCCCCGGCCGGAATGCGCGGCCGGAAGGCCGCGCCCGCAGGGTCCAACGCAGCCTGCGACCGGTCCGGTCAGTCGACCACGAAGGTTACACGCATGTTCACCCGCCACTCGATCACCTCACCGCTGCGATCGGTGACGACCTTGGTTTCGCTGATCCAGGCACCCTGGATGTTCTTGACGGATTCGGCTGTCTTCCTCAACCCGGATTTCACCGCGTCCTCGACGCTGGTCTTCGATGACGAATTGATCTCGATGACTTTCGCAACGGCCATGGCGTGTGCCTCTGGAATGGCGACGGAATCGTCGCGGTTGCAACAGACTGCGCCGGCGCACGTTAACGCAGCGGCCAGAGCGTGTGTCCTGCTAGGATCCGGGCGATGAATCCCGCGCCAAACCTCGTGCTCGTCGGCCCAATGGGCGCGGGCAAGTCCTCGATCGGCAAGCGCCTGGCCAGCCGCTTCGGCCTGGTCTTCGTCGACGTCGACCGCGAAATCGAGACGCGCACCGGCGCCACCATTCCCACCATCTTCGAATGCGAGGGCGAGCCCGGCTTCCGCGCGCGCGAATCCGCGACGCTGGCCGACCTGCTGCAGCGCGAGGGCCTGGTGATCGCCACCGGCGGCGGCGCGGTGCTCGATGCCGGTTCGCGCCAGCGGATGCGCTCGCGCAGCTTCGTCGTGTACCTGCAGGTCAGCCTCGCGCGCCAGGTCGAGCGCCTTGCGCGCGATCGCAGCCGGCCGCTGATCGCCGGCGACGACCGCGAGCAGGTGCTGCAGCGCCTGTCCGAGTTGCGCGAACCGCTGTATCTCGAAGTGGCCGACCTGTGCTTCGACACGGACCAGCGCTTCCCACCGCAGGCCACCGCGCAGCTGGCGCGGCTGCTGCAGGCACAGTGGAACCGCATCCCGCAATCCGGCATCCAGGAAACCACCACCGCATGAACCAGCACCGTCGCGAGGTCGCCGTCGGCGGCGACCGTCCGTATGCAATCACCATTGGCCAGGGCCTGCTTGGCGAGGGCGGCCTGCTCACCGGCACGCTGCGCGGGCGCGACGCGTTCGTGATCAGCGACGACTCCGTTGCACCGCTGTACCTGCAGCGCGTGCTGGATACGCTGCGCGGCACGCACGCCGACCTGCGCCTGGCGCACTGGACGATGCCCGCCGGCGAGGCGTCCAAGACGCTGGCGCACTTCGGCGAGGCCATCGACGCGATCGCGCGTGCAGGCGCGCGCCGCGACGCCACGATATACGCGCTCGGCGGCGGCGTGGTCGGCGACCTGGCCGGCTTCGCCGCGGCCGCGTGGATGCGCGGCGTGGACTGCGTGCAACTGCCGACCACGCTGCTGTCCATGGTCGACTCCTCGGTCGGCGGCAAGACCGCGGTGGACCTGCCGCAGGGCAAGAACCTGGTCGGCGCCTTCCATCCGCCACGCGCGGTGCTGGCAGACACCGCCACGCTGCGCACGTTGCCGCCGCGCGAACTGCGCGCGGGTTTGGCGGAGGTAGTGAAGTACGGCGCGATCGTCGATGCGCACTTCCTCGACTGGCTCGACGCCCATGCCGATGCGCTGCTGGCGATGGACGAGGACGCACTGGCCCAAGCCATCGCGCGCAGCTGCGCGCACAAGGCCGCGATCGTCGAGCGCGATCCCTTCGAGCACGGCGAGCGCGCGCTGCTCAACTTCGGCCACACCTTCGGCCACGCGCTGGAGACCGAACAGGGCTACGGCGGCCTGATCCACGGCGAGGCGGTGGCGGTGGGCATGGTCCAGGCCGCGCGCCTGTCCGAACGACTGGGGCTGGCCGCGGCGGCGGATACCGGCCGCCTGCGCGACCTGCTGCTGCGCTTCGGCCTGCCGGTGGACCCGCCGCCCGGCCTGGATCCGGATGCGCTGATCGCCCATATGCGTCTGGACAAGAAGACCCAGGCCGGCGGCCTGCGCTTCATCGTCTGGGAAGGCGCCGGCCGCGCCCGAGTGCAGGCAGACGTGCCGGAAGACACTGTGCGGGACGTGCTGCAGGCCTGCAAAGCGGTCTTTTAAGGAGGCCATGGCGCAAGTCCTTTCCCGGCCTTCGAGTGGACGCCGCGCCGTGTCGGCCGGGGATCGCTTTCCGCTCGGTCAGGGCTTCCTGCCCTGACTCGCGCGCAAAACATCCATGTTTTGCTTGTCGCGATCCCCGGCCGCCAGGACGCGGCTCACTGCGACTGGTGCTGCGATGCTTCGTTTCGAAGCTATGCCAGTGACTGGGCGATGGTCGTTCCGGGGCGGGGGTTGCGGAAAGCAGCGCATGGATGCGCTGCGGCGGCGAGTCAGCCATGGATGGCTGACCGAGCCGAGGAGCAACCCCCGGCCCGGAACGACCCAGCCGGAGCCCTGAATCTGATCGCCATGACGGAGCCCAGCCGTGCCGCGACGTACAATGGCCGGCCCATGCGCCTGCTCCTGCAACAACGCCCCGATGGCCGCGAAGCCCCGCGCTTCGTGCAGCTGACCCTGCAGCAGGACCTGCTGGGCGCGTGGACTCTGCTGCGCGAAACCGGCCAGACCGGCGGCCGCAGCACCCTGCGCCGCGAGCAGCACATGGACCACGCCAGCGCACTGACCGCGCTCGAGCAGGCGCGCGACGCGCAGCTCAAGCGCGGCTTCCAGCTGATGTACGCCGAAGGCGCGGGCGCGCCGAGGTGACAACCTCGCCCTGCGGCCGCGCTGCCCTCGACCTTCTGCACTTGTCCGGCCCGATGACCGGATACGGAGCCCCATGACCAGTCCCCTCAAGAACGACCGTTTCCTCCGCGCGCTGCGCCGCGAGCCCGTGGACCACACGCCGGTCTGGCTGATGCGCCAGGCCGGCCGCTACCTCCCCGAATACCGCGAAACCCGCCGCCAGGCCGGCAGCTTCCTGGCGATGGCCAAGAACCCGGACACCGCCTGCGAAGTGACGCTGCAGCCGCTGCGCCGCTTTCCGCTGGACGCGGCGATCCTGTTTTCGGACATCCTCACCATCCCTGACGCGATGGGCCTGGGCCTGTATTTCGTCGACGGCGAAGGACCGAAGTTCGAGCGGCCCGTGCGCAGCGCTGCCGACGTCGCGCGGCTCGGCGTGCCCGACATGGAGACCGAACTGCGCTACGTGATGGACGCGGTGCGGGTAATCCGGCGCGAGCTCGACGGCTCGGTGCCGCTGATCGGCTTCTCCGGCAGCCCCTGGACCCTGGCCTGCTACATGGTCCAGGGAGCCGGCAGCAAGGACTTCGCACGGATCAAGGCGATGGCGCTGAACGAGCCGCAGGCGCTGCACGCGCTGCTCTCTGTCAACACCGATGCCGTCATCGCCTACCTGGCCGCGCAGCGCGCGGCCGGCGCGCAGGCGCTGCAGGTGTTCGACACATGGGGCGGCGTGCTGTCGCCGGCGATGTACCGCGAGTTCTCGTTGCCCTACCTGGAGCGCATCGCGCGCGAGCTGGAGCGTGGCGAAGGCGATGCGCGCACGCCGCTGATCCTGTTCGGCAAGGGCACCGCCCCCTATCTCGAGGAACTGGCCGCCACCGGCGCCGACGGCGTCGGCGTGGACTGGCTGGTGGAACTGGGCGAGGCCGCGCGCCGCACCGGAGGCAAGGTCGCACTGCAGGGCAACCTCGATCCGACCACCCTGTACGGCTCGCCCGAGGCGGTCCGCCGCGAGGTGCGTCGCGCGCTCGACAGCTACCGCGACGGCAACGGCGGCTCGCGCGACGGCCATGTGTTCAACCTCGGCCACGGCATGTCGCCGGACATGGACCCCGACCACGTCGCAGCGCTGGTTGACGAGGTCCACGCCTACAGCGCGCGCTGATCCGCTCCGGCGCACGTTTCGAGCCGGCTTGAGCGGCGCGTGACCGTAGGTTCCGCCGTCACCGCCCCGGGTCGGGCGGCGGCGCCTCATCGCGCACGCGCAGGAAGCGCGCGAAGCGCGGCACGCCATTGCCGGTATGGCCGTTGTAGCGATACGTCACCAGGCTGCCGACCGGCGGCGGCGCGGCGCGTTGCGCATCGTCAAGTCCGCTGCCCAGGCGGAAGCGCACGCCATCCGCACGCTCGACCAGCAGCGCGCCGGTCATGCCCGCATATTTGCCGCGGCCGGGCGTATGCCCGACCACGCGCGCCTCGGCGTCGGCATGGGGCTTGAGCTTGCGCAGCCCATCGCTGCGCCCGGCGCGGTAGCGCGCATCACGGTGGTGCAGCATCAGGCCCTCGCCGCCGGCCGCGGCCACGGCCCGGAGCCGCGCCTGCAGGGCCGCCGCATCGGCGAAGCGCTGCTGCGGCACCGGCTGCAGCCAGGCGACGCCCGCGCCGGCGAGCAGGGCGCGCAGTTGCACCAGTCGCTCACCGAAGCCTCCGGCGTGCCCGGGCAGGTCGAACACCATGAAGCGCACCTGCCGCCACGCCGCCTCGTCCCGACGCTGCGCGCGCACGATGCCGCTCACTTCGTCGAAGCGGCCGCGACCGATCCAGAGTTCGCCATCCAACGGCACCGGCGGCCAACCCGCGACGAACCAGCCCGGTGCGTCGATGCGGCTGCCGCCGCGGGTCCACAGCGCGCGTCCGTCCCAGCGCCCGCGCACGCCGTCGAGCTTCTCGCTGACCCAGTAGTCGGCGACGACGACGCCCGGCTCGTAGTCCATGGCCAGCATGAGCGTTGGCGGCTGCGCGCCGCAGGGCGCGGCGGGCGCGAGCAGCAGGAAGCACAAGAGCACGAGACATGCACGCATGGCGTGATTCCACAGCGGATGACGAGCGCCATCGTCCCGTCCCGCAGGGGCCTCGCCTATCGGGCCCGGGTCGGCGCGGCGGGTCGGAAAACACCGCGTGCCGGGGTCCGCATTGCCCGCCTGCCTGCTAGTCGGCCGCCCCGGCGGGAAGGACCGCGGCCAGCGCCTGTGCCAGCATCGCCCCGGTGACCGGCTTGCGCAGGAAGCCGTCGAATCCGGCCTCGGCCGTGGCCGCCTCGGCTTCGGCATCGGTGCGGGCGGTGACCGCGAGCAGTGGCTGGGCGAATCCTTTCTGGCGCAGCAACCGCGCCAGGCTCAGGCCGTCGAGGCCGGGCAGGTCGAGGTCGAGCAGGGCCGCGTCGAAGACCTGCGCGGCGATCTCCGACAGCGCCGCCAGCCCGTGCGCGACATGGGTCACGTGGTGGCCCTGCGCCTGCAGCAACCCGGCCACGACCTGGGCGATGGTGGCGTCGTCCTCGACCAGCAGCAGCGAGAGCGCGCGGCCCGGTGCGGCAGCGGGCGCCGGTGCGGCGGTGGCCGGCGGCTCGGCGTCGGGCAGCGGCAGGTCGAGGATGAAGGCGGTGCCCTGTCCCGGCGCGCTTTCGATCCCGATGCGGCCGCCCATGGCCGCGGCCAGTTCCTGCGAGATCGCCAGCCCCAGGCCACTGCCGCCGTAGCGTGCGCTGGTACGCGCGCCTTCGGCCTGTTCGAAGCGGCGGAACAGCCGCTGCTTCTGCTCCTCGTTGAGTCCCGGCCCGGTATCGCGAACGATCAGGCGCACGCCCGACGGCTGCAGCGCCGCCACCTGCAGTCCGACGCTGCCGCGCTCGGTGAACTTGACCGCGTTGCCAAGCAGGTTGAGCAGGATCTGGCGCACGCGCCCGGCATCGCCCAGCACCCAGCGCGGCACGTCGGCGGCGATGTCCTCGTGGAATTCCAGCCCGCGCTGCTGCGCCTGCGGCGCACAGAACGCGACGGTCTCGCGCACCAGCGCGTGCAGGTCGAACGGCTGCTGGTCGAGCTGCAGGCGGTCGGCCTCGATGCGGGCCAGGTCGAGCGCGTCGTTGACCAGGCGCAGCAGGTGCTCGCCGGCGCGCCGGATCGACTCGACGTGGCCGCGCTGGCGCGCGTCCAGCTCGGTCGCCGCCAGCAGCTCGCTCATGCCCAGCACGCCGGTCATCGGCGTGCGCACCTCGTGGCCCAGGGTGGCGAGGAAGCGGGTCTTGGCCAGCGAGGCCTGTTCGGCCAGCTCGCGCTTGTGTTCGGCCAGCTGCCACGCGTGGCGGCGCTTGAGCCGCGCGCGGTACTGGCTGGCCAGCAGCGCCAGCAGCGCCAGCGCGCCCAGCACCCAGACCGCGGTCGCGGTGCCGGTGCGCCACCAAGGCTCCTGGACCACGAAATCCAGGCGCTGCACCGGGGTCCATTCGTCGTCGGCGGTGCGCGCCTGCACTTCCAGCACGTAGTCGCCGTGGCGCAGGCTCGGGAACATGCGCTCGCCCGAAGCGCCGACCTCGACCCAGTCGGGGTCGTAGCCCTCCAGCCGGAAGCGGTAGCGATGCGCATGCGCGTCGGTGAACGAGAGCAGGCGGGCGGTCACGCGCAGGTCGCGGTCATCGTGGCGCAGCACGATCGGCGCGCCGGCCGGCAGCTCCAGCAGTTCCTCGCCGCGGCGCGCAAGCACCGATTCGATCGCCAGCGTCGGCGCGCGGTCGCTGACCTGCACGTGCTGCGGGTGGAACAGCAGCAGCCCGTCCGCGGTCCCCACCGCGATATAGCCGCGCGCCGAGGCTTCGAACGGATAATCGCTGAACTGCTGGCTCGGCAGGCCGTCGAGCACGCTGTACACGCGCAGCCGCTCGCGCTGCGGGTCGTAGCGCACCAGGCCACGTGGCGTGCTCATCCAGACCACGCCCAGCCCATCCACGGCCAGGCCGCCCGCCGCCACCGCGGGCAGGCCGTGGCGCGCATCCACGGTGCGCTCGGCGATCAGCTCCGCGCCGGTCCAGCGGTAGGACACCAGGATGCCGCTGCCGCCCACCCAGACCGTGTCGTCCGGTGCGAAGCCGAAGGCAAACACCTGCCACGGCGGCCCGCCCGGGACCGGCTCGAAGCGGCGCGCGCCGGCATTCCACATCAGCAGGCCCTGGGCAGTCGCCAGCCACAGCGCGCCATCCGGGCCGCGCGACATCTGCTGCAGCGCATTGCGGGCCGGGAAGCCCTCCGGCCCGCCCGCCGCCATCACCTCGCGCAGGCTGCCGTCCGGCGAACGCAGCTGCAGCGAGTCGGCTGCGCCCAGCCAGATCGCGCCGTCCGGCTCTTCGGCGATCTGCGTGATCACGCCCGCCGGTGCGGGATCGACCGCGTCGGCCTGGTGCCAGCGGCGCAGGGTGCCGTTCGCCGGGTCGTAGCGCGTCACCGATCCGTGGCAGCCGATCCAGACGCTGCGGTCGCGCACCTCGCGCACCACGTAGGGCAGCATGTCGCCGCAGACGCCGTCGATGCGGTGCTGGACTTGGACGGTCTGCGGATCCAGCCAGTCGAGCACGCCGCCGGTGCCGACCAGCCACAGGCCGCCGTCGATGGCCGGCGTAACGCTGTAGACAAAGGCATTGCCGGACGAGTCCGGGTCGTCGAGCTGGCGCCGCAGCACGGTGAAATTGCGCCAGTTGGCCGGCAGGTGCCAGAGCCCGGTTTCGGAGCTGGCCAGCCACAGCCCGCCCTCGCGATCCTCCAGCGCGGCCGACCAGGCCGGACGCACCAGGCCGCGACTGGTGCTGCTGTACAGCGGCACGTCCTCCACGCGACCGTTGCGCTCCACCGCCAGGCCGCTGCGGGTATCGAGCCAGTGCGCGCCCTGTGCGTCCTGGACCAGCATGCTCAGCACCGGCAGGCCGAGCACCGGGTCGAGCCACGGCGCGGGCTCGATGTGCCCGCTCTCGTCGCGATACACCCAGGCGCTGCTCGATGTGCCGATCCACAGGTCGCCGGCCTGGTCGAGCACCAGCGCGTTCACCGCGGGGCTGGGGCGCACGTCCTGCAGCAGGCGGTCGAAACCGTCGCCGGTCCAGCGCGCGAGGCCCTGGTAGGTGCCCACCCACAGCCGCCCGCGGCGATCCACGCGCAGCCAGGTGACCGCGGGCGAAGGTAGGCTGCGCGGGTTGCCGACCTCGGGCATGAAGCGCCGGATCGTGCCGTCGGCGTCGATGCGGTGCAGGCCGCCGTCGGCGGTGCCGAACCAGATCGCGCCATCGGGCGTCTGCGCCACCGACCACACGTCGTTGCTGCCGATCTGCGCGTGGGTGCCACGGTCGAAGTGGACGAAGCCACGGCGCTGCGCGTCGAGCATCGCCAGGCCGCCGTTCTGGGTGCCGACCCAGACCCGGTCGCTCTCGTCCACGAACACGGTCCAGACGTGGTTGTCGTTCAGCCCGTCGCCAACGCGCCAGACCCGGTAGCCGACGCCGTCGTAGCGGGCCAGGCCATCGCGGGTGCCGATCCACAGGTAGCCCTGGCGGTCCTCGGCCAGGGCGTTGATCCGGTTCGAGGGCAGGCCGTCGTAGACGCTGAGCTGGCGCGGCATCGGCAGCTGCGGCGGCGCGGCAGGCGGCGCGGCCCCGGCCTGCGCGCACGCGGCCAGCAGCCACCACCACAACGCTGTCAACGCGATCGCCCGCACCCGGCCTCCCCGCTCGCCGTGCCTGTCCCTGGCGCACCCGGGGCACGCGGCCACGCATCGTCGCAATGCATCGTTGCCGGCGCAAGCCCGGACCGGCCCGGCCCGGCGCCGCAGCCTAGAATGCGGGCAACGCAACCCGTCCCGCCGCCGAGCCGCCAATGCCGCGCATCCTCATCCGCCTGAGCACGAGCGCCTGCCTGATGCTGGCCCTGGCCGGCATCGCGCGCGCGGAGCCGGTGGCCTATGCGCTCGATCCGGTGCATACGCGCATCCTGGTCGCGGTCGACCACGCCGGGTTCTCCACCGCGCTGGGCACGATCTCGGGCAGCACCGGCACCCTCCACTTCACGCCCGGCGACTGGTCCGGTGCACGCGTGGAGGTGCAGATCCCGCTGCAGCGCCTGGACTTCGGCGACGAGGCCTGGAACCGCGCCACGCTCGCGCGCAACCTGCTCGACGCGGAAGACCATCCGGTCGCGACGTTCAGCTCCACCCGCGTGGAGCCGCTGGACGAGCGCCGGGCCATCGTCCACGGCCTGCTCGAGCTGCGCGGGATGAGCCGCGAGGTGGCGCTGCAGGTCGAACTCAACGGCGCCCGGCGCCATCCGCTGCCGCCATTCCGGCGCACCGTCGGCTTCTCGGCGACCGCGACCCTGGCGCGCTCGGATTTCGGCATCACCGCCTGGCGCTCGATGATCGGCGACACCGTGCAACTCAGGATCGAAGCCGAGGCCACGCGCACGCGCGTCGCTGCCGAAGATGGCACCGATGCCGACGACGCGCAGGCGCCCGACGCCCCGGCGCCCGAGGACGATGCCGACGACGATGCCGAGCCAACGCCCATTCCCGAACCGGAACCCGAACCATGAGCCTGCGCAACTCCCGCGAACACTGGGGCCACGTCAGCCAGACCTTCCACTGGCTGATCGTGCTGCTGATCCTGGTGCTTGCCATCGTCGGCCTGACCATGGGCGAGCTGCCGCGCACACCGAAATACTTCTGGGTCTACACCGCGCACAAGTCGCTGGGCATCACCGTGCTGGCGCTGATGCTGGCGCGGCTGGGCTGGCGGCTGTATGCCGGTGCGCCGGCGCCGGTGGCGGGCACGCCCGGCTGGCAGTCGACGACCGCCAACATCACCCACTGGCTGCTGTATGCGCTGGTGCTGGCGATGCCGCTGTCGGGCTGGCTCTATGATTCGGCCAGCGGCCTGCGCCCGTTCCGCTACTTCGGGCAGTTCGACATGCCCAAGCTGGTGGGTCCGAACGAATGGCTGGCCGATCTGGCGCGCGAGGCGCACGGGCTGCTGTTCTGGGTGCTGGCCATGCTGGTGGCCGTGCATGCAGGCGCCGCCTTCTACCATCACATCTTCCAGCGCGACGACACCCTGCGGCGCATGCTGCCCCGCCGCGGCGCGCGCCCTGCCCCCCTCGGGAACACCGACCATGTCCAATAGTCTCACCACACCCGCCGCCGTCGCCGCCATGCTGGTGGCGATGCTGGCCACGCCCGCGCACGCCGCCGACTACGTGCAGGCGCCCGGATCCTCGCTCGCCTTCGCCACGAAGTACGACGGCGAGGTGTTCACCGGCCGCTTCGGCGGCTTCGACACGAAGCTCAGCTTCGATCCGCAGCAGCTCGATGCAGCGCGGCTCGACGTCACCATCGAGCTGGCGGGCACGCAGACCGGCAACGCCGACCGCGATTCGACCCTGTCGAGCGGCGATTTCTTCAACGTGGCGAAGTTCGCCAGGGCGCGTTACGTGGCGGACAGCTTCCGCGCACTCGGCGATGACCGCTATGCAGCCGACGGCACGCTCAGCCTGCGCGGCGTGAGCCGGCCAGTGACGCTCGAGTTCACCTGGACGCCGGGCAGTCCCGCCCTGCTCGCGGGCCGCGCGACGGTGCGGCGGCTGGAGTTCGGCGTGGGCGGCGGCGACTGGGCCGATACCGGCGCGATCCCGGACGAAGTGGCGATCAGCACGCGGGTGTTCCTCACGCAGGCGCCCTGATCAGGGCGCGCCCGGCCCCTGCGGCAGCACAAAACAGCCCCGCGCGCCGTCTTCGGCGGCGAGGCAGCCGCGCAGTCCGCCATCCCCGGCGTGGATCTCCAGGTCGAACACCTGCCCGGTACGCATCAGCAGCAGCGCATGCCAGATGCCGTCGCGCGGCTGCCACGGCGGCGGCGGCGGTGCGTCCGGTACCTGCAGCGGCAGGGCCGCACCTTCGGCCAGGATGCGGCGCAGGTTGGCCAGGTCCAGTTCGCGGGGGGCGCTGGTCACCGCGCGCAGCAGGATGATCCGCTCCACCTGCGCTGGATCAACCAAAACGCCCAGCGCCATGCCCTGCCAGCGCTGCGGATCGCCACCCGCGGCGGGCTTGCCCAGGTGCACGTCCGTGCCCGTCGCGCTTGCCATCATCATCATCCCCGCCGCCAGGACCGAGGCCTTCACCTGGCCGCGGCCTGCAGCTGCGCCGGATCGAACGGCCAGTCCAGCTCCGCGCCGGTGGCCGTATCGAGCAGCACCGGCACGCGCATGCCGTAGCGCGCCTCGAGGTCGGCATCGTCGTCGATGAAGACGCTGCGCGGCTCGGCGAAGCGGACCCGCGCCAGCAGTTCGATGGCCTGGTCGCACAGGTGGCAGTCGTCGCGCTGGTAGAGGATGTAGCGGCACATGCGGTGGCGGGCCGGATCCGGACGGGAAACGCAGCGTAGCGGCTGCCGCGGCGCGACGCACCGTACCGCCTGTGTTACGGACGCAACCAATACAATGGCTGCGCAGAATCAGGAATACGCCATGTCCGTCAGCACCTTCGACCTCTACAAGATCGGCATCGGACCGAGTTCATCGCACACGGTGGGCCCGATGCGGGCGGCGGCGCGCTTCGTCGAGCGCTGGCTGGTGGAACCGGGGCGCCTGCACGAAGTGGCGCAGGTACGCGCCGAGGTGTTCGGCTCGCTGGCACTGACCGGCCGCGGCCACGGCACCGACAAGGCCTTGTTGATGGGCCTGGAAGGACAGCTGCCCAACCTGATCGATCCGGACATCATCCCCGGCGCGCTGGCGCGCATCCGCGGGGAGAAGCGCATCGTCCTGGGCGGCCTGCACCCGGTCGCGTTCGACGAAAAGCGCGACCTGGTCATGAACAAGCGCCAGAAGCTGCCGCACCACACCAATGGCATGCGCTTCACCGCCTTCGACGCGGCTGGGGAGGTACTGGCCACGCGCGATTACTACTCGGTCGGCGGCGGCTTCGTGGTCAACCAGGACGAGGCGGCCAAGGACCGCATCGTCGCTGACACCACGCCGCTGCCATATCCCTTCCACAGCGGGGACGAACTGCTGGCGCAGACGCAACTGCACGGCCTCACGATCGCCCAGCTGATGCTGGAAAACGAGAAGAGCTGGCGCAGCGAGGCCGAGATTGCCGACGGCCTGCGCGAACTGTGGGCGGCGATGCAGGCCTGCGTGGCGCGCGGCATGCGCGAGGAAGGCACCCTGCCCGGCGGCCTGCACGTGCCGCGCCGGGCGCCAGCGATGTACAAGGAACAGCTCGCACGCCCGGAAGCGGCGATGCGCGATCCGCTGACCGTGCTCGACTGGGTCAACCTCTACGCGCTCGCGGTCAACGAGGAAAACGCCGCCGGCGGTCGCGTGGTCACCGCGCCGACCAATGGCGCCGCCGGGATCATCCCGGCGGTCCTGCACTACTACGACCGCTTCTGCCCCAGCGCCAGCGAACAGGGCGTGTTCGACTTCATGCTCACCGCCGCGGCGGTGGGCATCCTCTACAAGGAAAACGCCAGCATCTCTGGCGCCGAAGTCGGCTGCCAGGGCGAAGTGGGCGTGGCCTGCTCGATGGCCGCCGCCGGCCTCACCGCCGCGCTGGGCGGCACGCCCGGGCAGGTCGAGAACGCGGCCGAGATCGGCATGGAGCACAACCTCGGCCTGACCTGCGACCCGATCGGCGGGCTGGTGCAGATTCCCTGCATCGAGCGCAACGCGATGGGTTCGGTCAAGGCGATCAACGCAAGCCGCATGGCCCTGCGCGGCGACGGCAAGCACAAGGTGAGCCTGGACAAGGTGATCCGCACCATGCGCCAGACCGGCCGCGACATGCAGGACAAGTACAAGGAAACCAGCCGCGGCGGGCTGGCGGTGAACATCATCGAGTGTTGAGCTCCACCCTCAGGCGTTCGCAATCCGCAGCACGTCGTCCAGCAGCGCCGCCGCCGTCACCTTCGCGCCCGCGCCCGGCCCCTGGATCACCAGCGGCTGTTCGCTGTAGCGGTCGCTGAAGATCGCGGCACGGTTGTCGGTGCCGTTGCCGATGGCCAGGGGATGCGACAGCGGCAGCGCACGCAGCCCAACGCTGGCGCCGCGCTCGGCGTCGAAGCGGCCGACGAAGCACAGCCGCGCATCGTTCCGGTAGGCGTTGAGGAAGCGTTCGCGCAGCGGCGCGTCGAGTGCGGACAGCTGCACGTCGACCGCATCGGCAGCGACGTCGCGCAGCGCGTCGGGCACCAGCGACGACACCCGGATCTCGCGCGCCTCCAGCGGCAGGCCCGCCGCGCGCGCCAGGATCAGCAGCTTGCGGCGCACGTCCTCGCCCGACAGGTCCTGGCGCGGGTCCGGTTCGGTGTAGCCGGCATCGCGCGCCTCGCGGACCAGGTCCGAGAACGGACGCGTGTCGTCGTAACGCGACAGCAGCCAGGCCAGCGAACCCGAAAGCACGCCCTCCACGGCATGGATGCGGTCGCCGCCCGCGACCAGTTCGCGAAGCAGCCGCAGCAGCGGCAAGCCTGCACCCACCGTGGCCGAATCCCCGTAGCGGGCGCCTTCGCGCTGCGCATCGACGATCGCCTGCGCGCGTGCCAGGTCGCCGCCGTTGCCAAGCTTGTTGGCGGTGACGACGTGGATGCCGCGCAGCAGCCATTCCGGATGCCAGCCGGCGACGGTGTCGCTGGCGGTGGCGTCGATGACGATGTCGCCGCGCACCAGCGACTCGCCCTCGGCCCATGGCGGCACCGCAACCGTGGCCCGCGGCGCGGACCGCGCCTGCGCAATGGCCTCGTCCAGCGAATCGCCGGCCCTGACCTGCACGCGCGAGTTGCTCAGCCAGGCGAACGCCGGCAGCGCGATGCCGCGTTCGACCAGCTGGCGATAGCGCGCAACCACGGCGCTGCCGACCACGCCGGTGCCCAGCAGCGCAACGCGGCCACTGCGCGCGGGCGCGGCGGGACGGATCGGCGTCACTGTACTCATGCGTCCACCTGCTGCAGGCCCGCGTCGCAAACGGCTGCGGCGGCGCCAAGCGCACGCTCGAGCGCTGCGGCCAGGTCCGCCTGCAGGTCCTCGCAGGCCTCGATGCCGACCGACAGCCGCAGCAGTCCGTCGGGAATCCCGGCGGCTGCACGCGCCTCGGCCGTCATCGCCGCATGCGTCATCGAGGCCGGGTGCGCCACCAGGCTTTCCACGCCGCCCAGCGATTCGGCCAGGGTGAAGTGCTGCAGGCCGTCGACGAAGGCGCGCACTGCCTCGACGCCGCCCTCGAGCTCCAGCGACAGCATCGCGCCGAAGCCGCTCTGCTGGCGCGACGCCAGCGCGTGCCCCGGGTGCGACGCCAGGCCCGGAAAGTGCACCCTGGTCACCGCCGGGTGCGCTTCCAGCTGCTGGGCGATGGCTTGCGCGTTCTCCTGGTGCACGCGCAGGCGCGCGTCCAGGGTGCGCAGGCCGCGCAGGGTGAGAAAGCTGTCGAACGGCGAGCCGGTGATGCCCAGCGCATTCGCCCACCAGGCGAACTGCTCGTGCAGCTCGCGCGTGCTGGCCACGACCGCCCCGCCGACCACGTCGCTGTGGCCGTTGATGTACTTGGTGGTCGAATGCAGCACCACGTCGGCGCCAAACGCGATCGGCGTCTGCAGCGCCGGCGACAGGAAGGTGTTGTCGACCGCGGTGAGCGCGCCGGCGCGATGCGCGGCCTCGATCACGAAGCGCAGGTCGGTGACGCGCAGCAGCGGGTTGGACGGCGTCTCGATCAGCACCAGCTTCGGCGACTGCGCCAGCGCCGCGGCCAGCGAACGCGGGTCGGTGAGGTCGGCGGTGATCAGTTCGAAATGGCCCTTGTTTGCCAGCGCGTTGAACAGGCGCCAGCTGCCGCCGTAGGCATCGTGCGGCACCACCAGTTTGTCGCCGGGGGAGAGCAGCGCGTTGAGCACCAGGGTGATCGCGCCCATGCCG
The DNA here is from genome assembly GCF_054072655.1 of Luteimonas sp. A482. Taxonomy (NCBI): domain Bacteria; kingdom Pseudomonadati; phylum Pseudomonadota; class Gammaproteobacteria; order Lysobacterales; family Lysobacteraceae; genus Luteimonas; species Luteimonas sp. A482. The sequence goes on along the minus strand of NZ_JBSVRO010000001.1, from coordinate 801,955 downwards.
GTCGCGGTGACCACGCCACCGGCGCCGCCCTCGAGCTCGGCCAGCGCCTCGCCGAGCAGGTCGCGGGTCGGGTTGCCGCTGCGGGTGTAGTCGTACTCGCGCTTGTTGCCGAAGCCGTCGAAGCTGAAGTTGCTCGACAGCACGATCGGCGGCGTCACCGCGCCGTAGGCGGTGTCGCGGTCGATGCCCGCGCGCACCGCGCTGGTGGCGGGGCGACAGGCCCCGTGGCTGGCAACGGGCGTGGAACTGGCGGTCATGCGGGTTCTCCAGGGTTGCGCAGCGCGCCGGCGAGGATGCCGTCGATGCGGTCGGTTTCCTTCAGGAATGCGTCGTGGCCGTAAGCCGAGCGCAGCACGCGCAGCTGGCCGTTGGTGCCGAGCCCTTCCACCAGCGCCACCGAGTCCGACAACGGCACCAGGCGGTCGCCCTCGACCGCGACCACCAGCGTCGGCACGCGCACCTGCGCGGGGTCGATGCGGTGCAGGTCGATCGATTCGGACAGGCGCAGCCAGGCGTTGACCGGCGTGCGCGAGACGAAGCGCGCGCCGGCGGCGTCGAGGTAGTCCTCGGCGGCCACGCGCACGCGCCCGTTGATCACTTCCGGCGGCGCATCGAAGCGCTCTTCGAACTCTTCCGGCGTGCGGTAGCTGAGCATCGCGAACTGGCGCGCCAGCGACAGCCCTTGCACGTCGGCGCACTGCAGCTGGCCGAGCGCGACCGCCTTGCGCTGCAGCGCGCGCCAGGCAGCGGCGTAGGGATGTGCACGATGCGCGCCGCTCACGGCGACCAGGGTTGCGACGCGGGCCGGATGGCGGATCGCGACCTGCAGCCCGACCAGGGCGCCGTAGGAATAGCCCACGAAACCACGCAGCGCATCGATGCCCAGCGCATCGAGCAGCGCGGCCACGGCATCGGCCTGGTCAGCGGTGTCGAGCGGCGCATCGATGCGGCCATCGGCGCCGAGGTAATCGAAACCCAGGATGCGCCAGCGCGCGGGATCCAGCGTGCGTCCTGGCCCGACCAGGTCGTTCGCCCAGCCGGCCTCGGGGAATTCCGCGTTTGCCGCGATGTGGCGGTGGGCGGAAATGCCGCCGGCCACCAGCACCACCGGCGCACCGGCCGGACCGGCGATCTCCCAGGCGACGCGGACCTGGCGCGATCCCGCATGGCGCAACGGCAGCGCCAGGTCCAGCACGCCGCGACGCGGCCCCGCCGGATCGGCAACGGGCGCGCGCGCATCCACCGTCGCCACGGCGGGCGGCGGACAGGAGCTGGCAGTGGCGTGGACAAGACCCATGGCGCAATCCGTTGGAAAGGACGCCCAACGAGGCTTGCAGGGATCGGAAGAGTGCCGGCAGGACCGGCCAGATGCGCATCCACCGCGAGCGGTGCTGCACAACCATCTTCCGGTAGACACTCAGGTCCCCGCAGGACTTGGCACCGCGACAGAGTCGACCTTGCGGTCGTCTCCATCAGGTTGCCCCGGCTTCTTCGGGCCTGTCCCTCAGCCGGTCTCGATGGATGTCGCGCAGGTTGCCAGCGCCCGGCCGGCTTGTCAATCGCTTCATGCAGATGAAGCGATACGATGTTTGGCGACCGCTTGCGGCGATAATCCGCCGATGCGCCTTGCCCTTCCCTTCATGGCGGCCCTGCTGCTGGCCGCCTGCGCGACTCCGCACGCCCCGGTGATGCCGGCCGGTCCTTCCGCTGCGCCGCCCGCGGATGTCGCCACCGTGCCCGAGCGCTACATCACGCTCGACAATCCCGACGACGAGCTCGACTCGCTGGCCACCTGGCCGACCGAGGACGGTGGCACCTGGCTGATCGCCACGGCCAAGAACACCCACGAGCTGGTGGTCTTCGACGCGGACAGCGGCGAGCAGCTGCGCAGCGTCGGCCACCGCGGCACCGCCGACGGCGCGTTCCTGCGCCCCAACGGCGTGTTCGTGCACGGCGACATGCTGTTCGTCTCCGAGCGCGACAACCGTCGCGTGCAGATGCTCTCGCTGCCGGAATTCCGCCCGCTGGGCAGCTTCGGCGAAGGCCAGCTGCGCAGCCCCTACGGTCTGTGGGCGTATGAAACCAAACCGGGCGAGCTGCATGTCTACGTGACCGACAGCTTCATGGAGGGCGCCGATTTCAAGACCGTGCCGCCGCTGCCGCAGCTCGCCCAGCGCGTCCGCCGCTTCCGCGTCGGCTTCGATGGCGGTGGGCGGCCGGTACCCGAATACATCGACTCTTTCGGCGACACCGGCCAGGACAGCGCGCTGCGCATGGTCGAGTCGCTGCTGGGGGACCCGGCGCACGGGCGCCTGCTGGTCGCGGACGAGGACACGCGCACCGGCACCGCCCTGCGCGAGTACACGCTCGACGGCCGCTTCACCGGCGGCGGCGTGCGCCCGGGCGCTTTCCAGGCCGAGCCCGAGGGCATTGCGCTGTGGGCCTGTACCGCCGACACCGGCTACTGGATCGTTTCCGACCAGCTGCGTCCGTTGACCGTGTTCCGCGTGTTCGACCGGGCCAGCCTGGCCCCGCGCGGCGCCTTCAGCGGGCAGGTCACCGCCTGGACCGACGGCGTCGCCCTGCATGCCGCGCCGACCGCGCGCTTCCCGGCCGGCGTCCTGTTCGCGGTCCACAGCGATCGCGCGGTCGCCGCCTTCGACCTGCGCGATGTCGCCCGCGCACTTGGCCTGGACCCGGCCTGCGCGCAATGAACCGGCGCCTGCTGACGGCCGGCATCGCGGCGCTCGCGCTGGCCGCCACGACCACGCAGGCCTCGACGGCCTACCGCTGGACCGACGCACAGGGCCGCGCCCACTACGCCGACCGCGTGGACGAGGCCGCCCCGGCCCACGGCGTGGAGCGCATCGCCGCCCAGGCCGAGGCCGCGGCGGTTGCGCGCCTGCGGGTGGAGCCGGCCGATGGCGGCGCCTTGGCCTGGGTCGACAATCTGCTGGCCGGGCCGATCGAGGTGATGCTGCATGCCGATGGCGGGGCCGCCTCCACCAGCGATCCCGCGCTGCCCGCGCGCGGCACGGTGCAGCCGCATTCGGCCGCGCTGCTGGCGCGCATCGGCCATGGCAACCCGCGGCTGCGTGTAATCGCCGTGCCGGGTTCTCCCAACGCTCGGCCGCGCGATGTCGAGTACGCCTGGCCGCTGCCCTCCGCGCCCTTGCGCATCCAACAGGCCTGGGGCGGCGGCTTCAGCCATGACGACGCGGAAAACCGCCATGCCGTGGATTTCGCCGCGCCGGTGGGCACGCCCGTGGTGGCCGCACGCGACGGCGTGGTGATGCAGGCCGAGGCCGGCTTTGACGAGGCCGCACCCGGCGAGGACGAGGCCACCCTGCTGGCGCGCGCCAACTTCATCCGCGTGCTGCACGACGACGGCACGATGGCGCTGTACGCCCACCTGCAGGCCGGCGGCGTGCTGGTCCGCGTCGGCCAGCTCGTGCGCCGCGGGCAGGCCATCGGCCGCTCCGGCAACACCGGCCACAGCACCGCCCCGCACCTGCACTTCGTGGTCCAGGCCAACCGCGGCATGCGCTTGGCTTCGGTGCCGTTCCGGATGTTCGGGCCGGAGGGAATCCTGCGTTTCGGCGAGGCCTCCGCCGCGGAGTGAGCGCGCCGAGCCTGCGATTGGCCACCCCCGCCCACCGGACCCCGTATAATTTCCGGCTTTCCGCACACTCCCGGCGCCACCGCGGCGGGTATCGCCATGCCCGACGTTTCCAAAGAAGCCGCGCGCCGGCGCACCTTCGCCATCATCTCGCACCCCGACGCGGGCAAGACCACGCTGACCGAAAAGCTGCTGCTGTTCGGCGGCGCGATCCAGATGGCTGGCTCTGTCAAATCGCGCAAGACCTCGCGCCATGCGACTTCCGACTGGATGGCGCTCGAGAAGGAGCGCGGCATCTCGGTCACGTCCTCGGTGATGCAGTTCCCCTACGAGGGCCGCATCATCAACCTGCTCGACACCCCCGGCCACGCCGACTTCGGCGAGGACACCTACCGGGTACTCACCGCGGTCGACAGCGCCCTGATGGTGATCGACGTGGCCAAGGGCGTGGAGGAGCGCACGATCAAGCTGATGGAGGTGTGCCGCATGCGCGACACGCCGATCATGACCTTCATCAACAAGCTCGACCGCGAGGGCAAGGACCCGATCGACCTGCTGGACGAGGTCGAATCGGTGCTCGGCATCCAGTGCGCACCGGTGACCTGGCCGATCGGCATGGGCCAGCGCCTGAAGGGCGTGGTGCACCTGCTCACCGGCGAAGTGCACCTGTACGAACAGGGTCGCAACTTCACCCGCCAGGATTCGACCATCTTCCCCTCGCTCGATGCGCCCGAGCTGGCCGGCAGGATCGGGGAAGGCGTGCTGGCGCAGCTGCGCGAGGAACTGGAACTGGTGCAGGGTGCCAGCCATGCCTTCGACAAGCAGGCCTATCTGGAGGGCAAGCAGACGCCTGTGTTCTTCGGCTCGGGCGTCAACAACTTCGGCGTGCAGCCGCTGCTGGACTTCTTCGTCGAGCACGCCCCGTCGCCGCGTCCGCGCGCGACCACCGGGCGCGAGGTGGCGCCGCAGGAAGACAAGCTCACCGGCTTCGTGTTCAAGATCCAGGCCAACATGGACCCGCTGCACCGCGACCGCGTCGCCTTCATGCGCGTGTGCTCGGGCAGGTTTGTCGCAGGCATGAAAGCCTTCCATGTGCGCACCGGCAAGGAACACAAGCTGGCCAACGCCCTGACCTTCATGGCCAGCGACCGCGAAATCGCGGCGGAGGCCTGGCCCGGCGACGTCATCGGCATCCACAACCATGGCACGGTCTCGATCGGCGACACCTTCACCGAGGGCGAGTCGTTGAGCTTCACCGGCATCCCCAACTTCGCGCCGGAGCTGTTCCGCCGCGCGCGCCTGCGCGATCCGCTCAAGCTCAAGCAGCTGCAGAAAGGCCTGGCGCAGCTGTCGGAGGAAGGCGCCACGCAGTTCTTCCGCCCGCTGATGAGCAACGACCTGATCCTGGGCGCGGTCGGCGTGCTGCAGTTCGAAGTGGTCGCCTACCGGCTCAAGGACGAGTACGGCGTGGATGCGATCTTCGAGCAGGTGCAGGTCGCGACGGCGCGCTGGATCAAGTGCGACGACGATCGCAAGCTCGAGGAGTTCCGCGACAAGCACGCGATGAACCTCTCGATCGACGCCGCCGGCGAACTGGTCTACCTCGCCCCGACCCGGGTCAACCTGCAACTGGCCCAGGAACGTTCGCCCGCGGTGCGCTTCATGGCCACGCGCGAGCATGCGCACGCAGTGGCGGCGGACTGAGCTGCGCCGCCCGACAGGGCGCCTCCACCGGCAATGCGGTAACGTATCTGCGTGAGTACCCCCCATAGCGAATTCCGGGAAGCACGCCACGACGTGCGCGTTCGCCGGCGCGCCGCGCGCCTGGCGCGTATTCGCGACGAGATCGCCAGCGCCCTGACCCACGGCTTCGGTGCGGCCGCGGCACTGGCCGGCGGCGCAGTGCTGATCACGCTGGCTGCCATCCATGGCGATGGCTGGCAGCTCGGCGCTGCGATCGTGTTCGGCGTGAGCCTGCTGCTGCTCTACGTGGCGTCCACGCTCTACCACTCGACCCGGCACCCGGTCGCCAAAGGCAGGCTCAAGGTCTTCGACCACTGCGCGATCTATCTGCTGATCGCCGGCACCTACACCCCGTTCACCCTGATCGGGTTGCGCGGCCCCTGGGGCTGGGGCCTGTTCGCGACGATCTGGACCCTTGCCCTGGCCGGCGTGGTGTTCAAGCTGTTCTACACCGGCCGCTTCAAAAAGCTGTCCACCCTGATCTATGTCGCGATGGGCTGGCTGGTGCTGGTCGCGATCAAGCCGGTGATGGCCAACCTCGACGGCTGGACCTTCGGCTGGCTGATCGCCGGCGGCGTGTTCTATACGCTCGGCACATTCTTCTACCACCGCGAAAAGATTCCCTACGCGCACGCGATCTGGCACCTGTTCTGCATCGCCGGCAGCGTCTGCCATTACGTGGCGGTGCTGGCGCAGGTTGTGCCACAGGCCTGAATACGCCGGCTTCGCGAAGCTGAACATTTAAACCACTTTCGCGCCGGTGTGACGCGACACGCGCAAGTCTTGGCGCATGCCGAGTACCCCTGAACACGCCCACCCGCCCAGTGCGCCCCGCCGTCGCCGGCCTACACGACGCACGCTCGCCGTCGTCGGCGTCGTAGCCGCTGCGATCGTGCTGCTGGTGCTGCTGTGGGACTGGAACTGGTTCAAGGGGCCGGTCGAACGCCTGGTGGAAGCGCGCACCGGCCGCGAGTTCGACATCGCCGGCGACCTCGACGTCGATCTTGGCCGCGTCACCACCGTCACCGCCGACAGCCTGAGGCTGGGCAACGCCGAATGGTCGGAACACGCGGACATGGCCACGGCCGATCGCCTCGCACTGCAGTTCGAGTTCTGGCCGCTCCTGGTCGGCAAGGTCCGCCTGCCCGAGGTGCGCCTGGTGACGCCGGACGTGCATCTGGAGACAGGCCCCGACGGCAGCCCGGGCAACTGGGATTTCGGCTTCGACGACGACGGGGGCGAGCCGCTGCAGCTGCGCCGGCTGTGGGTTGAGGACGGTCGCCTGCGCTTCGACGACGCGCGCAGCCGCACCGCCATCGATATCCAGCTGGCCAGCAGCGAGGGAGAAGACGGGGCCGCACCCTCCGTCGCGCTGGAGGGACAGGGCGAATGGAGCGGCAACGAGTTCAGCCTCGAGGGCACGGCCGAATCGCCGCTCGAGTTGCAGGACACCGAACGCCCATTCCGACTCGACCTTCGCGCGCGCGCCGGCGCGACCCGCGCGCACGCCCGCGGCAGCCTGATCGATCCCTTCCGCCTGCGTGATTTCGACCTGCAGTTCGCGCTGTCCGGGCGCAACCTCGCGCATCTGTATCCGCTGCTCGGCCTGGCCTTGCCCGACTCGCCTCCGTACTCCGTCGACGGCCGGCTCACCCGCGATGGCAACACCTGGCACTACGACGCGTTCACGGGCGAAGTGGGGCAGAGCGATCTGGGTGGATCGGTCGCGGTCACGACCGGCGGCGAACGCCTGTTCTTCAAGGCCGACCTGGTGTCCGACCGCCTCGACTTCGACGATCTCGCCGGCTTCGTCGGCGGCGCCCCGGATGCCGAGGGCGAAAAGCTCGATCCCCAGCTGGCTGCACAGGCCGCGAAGCAGGCGGCGCAGGGAAAGGTGTTGCCTTCGCAGCCCTATGAACTGCACAAGCTGCGCTCGATGGACGCGGACGTGCGTCTGCACGCGCGCCGCATCAACTCGCCGAAGCTGCCTCTCGACGACATGGACGCGCACCTGCTGCTCGAGGCCGGCGTCGTGCGGCTCGACCCGCTCAACTTCGGCGTCGCCGGTGGCGACATCCGCGCCGACGTGCGCATGGATGCAAGCCGCGACACGATCCATACCCGGGTCAAGGCAAACCTCCGGCAGGTGGAACTGTCGCAGCTGTTCCCGGATGTCGAACTGGCCAAGGACACGGTCGGGCGCCTGGCCGGAGACTTCAACCTGGCCGGCACCGGCAATTCGGTCGCGGCCATGCTGGCCACCGCCGATGGCGACGTCGCCGTGGGCATGGGCCGCGGCGAAATCAGCAACCTGCTGGTGGAACTGGCCGGCATCGACATCTACGAATCGGTGAAATACCTGCTGGGCAAGGACCGCAAGGTGCCGGTGCGCTGCGCGTTCGCCGACTTCGGGGTCAAGCAGGGCGTGATGGATTCGCGCGCGCTGGCCTTCGATACCACCGATACGATCATCGTCGGCGAAGGCCAGATCGACCTGGGCGAAGAGACCCTGGACCTGGAACTGCGGCCGCGGCCCAAGGACCGCAGCATCCTCGCGCTCCGCTCACCGCTGCATGTCGGCGGGACCTTCGCCGATCCGTCCTTCCGTCCGGACATGGCACGCCTGGGCCTGCGCGGCGCGATCGCCCTGGCGCTGGGCAGCATCGCCCCGCCCGCGGCGCTGCTGGCCACGCTCGAACTGGGCCCCGGCGAGGACAGCGACTGCGGCGGCAAATACGCGAAGTGAGATTGCGGGGAAGTGAGGGCGCGGGCAGAAAACGTGCTTGGCCAACAACGACCCGGCGTGGGTCAGCCGGCGATGTAGCGCTGCAGCTGGTCCAGCTCGTGCTGCTGGTCCTCGATCACCGCGGCCACCAGGTCGCCGATCGAGATCATGCCCACGACCGCGCCGTTCTCGATCACCGGCAGGTGCCGGATCCGGTTGCGCGTGACCATCTGCATGCAGTCGGGCACGACGTGGTCCGGGCCCACGGTGATCAGCTGCGAAGTCATGATCCCGCTGACCGCCGTGTCCTTGGACGAGCGTCCCTCCAGCACGATCTTGCGCGCGTAGTCGCGCTCGGACAGGATGCCGACCAGCCTGGACCCGTCCATCACCAGCACCGCGCCGATGCCCTTGGCCGCCATCAGGCGGATCGCGTCGATGACCGGGGCATCGGGGGCGACCGCGAACACCTCAGGCGTCTTGGCTTCCAGCAGTTGACGCACCGTGCGCATGGCGCTTCCCTCCCGATGGTTGCGATGCTCCCGAGCATACTCCCGTGGCCGCGGGATGCCAGTCGTCGAGCAGGTACAGCGGGCGCTGCTTGGATTCTTCGTACAGGCGCCCGAGGTATTCGCCGATCAGGCCCAGCGCCACCAGCTGCACGCCGCCCAGGAACAGGATCACCGACATCATCGTCGGCCAGCCGGCGACCGGGTCGCCGAGGAACACGGCCTTGGCCACGATCACGATCGCGTACACGAACGCCAGCAGCGCGACCGCCAGCCCCAGATAGGTCGCAAGCCGCAGCGGTGCGGTCGAGAAGCTGGTGATGCCCTCGAGCGCGAAGTTCCACAGTTTCCACAAGCTGAACTTACTGTGCCCGGCCGCGCGCGGCTCGCGCCGGTACGGCAGCGCAATGCGGTTGTAGCCGATCCAGCCGAACAGCCCCTTCATGAAGCGGTGGCGCTCGCGCAACTGTCGCAACGCGGCAACGGCGCGCGGCGAAAGCAGGCGGAAATCGCCGGTGTCTGTCGGGATCGGCGTGTTCGACAGGCGCTGGATCACGCGGTAGAAAACGTGTGCGCTGGAACGCTTGAGCCAGCCCTCGCCGTCGCGCTGCTCGCGCATGCCGTAGACATCGTCGTAGCCCTCGCGCCAGCGGGCCACGAACTGCGGGATCAGCTCGGGCGGATCCTGGCCGTCGGCATCGAGGATGATCGCGGCACCTTCGACCACATGGTCGAGGCCGGCGGTCAGCGCCGCCTCCTTGCCGAAGTTGCGCGACAGGCGCAGCAGCCCCACGCGGCGGTCACCGTTGGCCAGGCCGCGCATCACGTCCCAGGTGCCGTCGCGGCTGCCGTCGTCCACATACAGGATCCGGCCCTCGACCCGATCGGCCTCCAGCGCATCAAGCACGCGCGCAAGCCGCACGTGCAGCAGCGGCAGCGCTTCGGCTTCGTCTCGTGCCGCGACGACGACGGTCAGCAGGTCATGGTCCATTGCGCGCATCGTAGCGGAGACGGCGAGGGTCGACGTGCTCACTCCAGCGCCTCGACATAGGCGGCACCGCCGATCTGGCGCATGTTGCGTTCAATCGCCTGCGTGCGCCGCTGCACGTACGGGCCGGGACGGGACGCGCTGTAGCGTTTGGGACTCGGCAGCACCGCCGCCAGCCGGGCGCTCTGCGCGGTCGAGAGCGCGGACGCATCGCGACCGAAGAAGCTGCGCGCCGCCGCCTGCGCGCCGTAGACGCCGTCGCCGAACTCGGCGACGTTGGCGTAGACCTCGAGGATGCGACGCTTCGGCCAGAGCAGTTCGATCAGCACCGTGTACCAGGTCTCGACGCCCTTGCGCAGCCACCGAGACGGCGGGCTGGTGCCCTGCCACAGGAACAGGTTCTTGGCCAACTGCTGGCTGATGGTGCTGCCGCCGCGCAGGCGCCCGCCGCGCTCGTTGCGCTTGCGGGCCTGTCCGATCGCCTCCAGGTCGAAACCCGAATGCGTGGCGAAGTTCTGGTCTTCCGCGGCGATCAGCGCCACCGGCAACGACGGCGCCATCGCATCCAGGTCGCGCCAGTCGTGCGCGATGCGGAACGTGCACTCCCCCTGCATCCAGGCCTCGGCCTGGCGGATGGCCATGAAGCTCGAGAACGGTGGATCCACGAACCGCAGCGTGGCCACCTGCAGCACCGTCAACAGCAGCAGCCACAGCGGCAGCATCAGCACCCGCCGCAGCCAGCGGCGCCGCGGCGGGACGGGCACCGGGCCGGGAGCGCGGTCTGCGGGCAAGGCTTGCGCCACCATCTGTTCGTCCCTATCTCGATGAAGGCGCGACGTCTGCGCCTCCTTTATTCGACCACGCCAGCCCGGCAAAGCGAACCCGATGACCGATATCGCACCTCCCGCCGACAACGACCGGCTGACCCGCTTCCTGCTCCCCGACGCGGGCGTACGCGGCGTGCACGTGCAGCTGCGCCAGGCCTGGCATCAAATCCGCAGCCGCGACGACTATCCTGCCGCCGCGGCCGAACTGCTCGGCGAGGCGGTCGCCGCCGCCGCCCTGTTCACCGGACATACCAAGGTGGAGGGGCGGCTGTCGGTGCAACTGCGCGGGCAGCATCGCCTGCGCACGCTGTTTGCCGAATGCTCCGCCAACGGCACCCTGCGCGGCATCGTGCAGCTGGCCGAAGGCGACCCGACGCCGGTTTCGCGCGACCTGCGCGAACTGGGTTCGGGCGCCATCCTCGCCATCACCATCGAAAACCCCGGCAGCCGCGGGCGCGACCCGGCCCGCTATCAGGGACTGGTGCCGCTGGAGTCCGACTCGCTGGGCGAGGCCTTCGAGGACTACTTCCGCCAGTCCGAACAGTTGCCCACGCGCCTGCTGCTGTCCGCCGACGCGGATCGCGCCGCCGGCCTGATGCTGCAGAAGCTCCCCGGCGACGAGGGCGACGCCGACGGCTGGACCCGCGCCGGCGCCCTGTTCGACACCCTGGCGCCGGGCGAGTTGCTCGACACCGGGACAGCCACCCTGCTCACCCGCCTGTTCCACGAGGAGCGCGTGGAATTGGTCGGAGGCCGGTCGCTGGCCTTCGGCTGTTCCTGTTCGCGCGAGCGCGTGGCCGGGATGCTCGGCTCGCTGGGTCCAGAGGAGGCCCGCGCTGCCGTTATCGATGGAGCAGCGCGGGTCCGCTGCGAATTCTGCGGCGAACGCTACGAGTTCACCGCCGAAGAGGTCGAGGGCCTGCTGGTTGCGCCTGAACCATTGGCGCCGGCCCCGGGCATTCAGTAGAGGTGCAGCAAGCCCGTGGCACGGGATTGTTAAATAAACATAAACCGGCTACGATCGTTTCCACGCTGAAAGGAACTCCCGCCACTCCGGCAGGTCGATTGAATTCCATGGCACGCCACCCCGCCCGAGTAATGACCGCCCTGCTGCTGGCCTTTGGCCTTGCGGCTGGCGCGCATGCGCAGGTGAAGCGGGACCAGACGGTGCTTCCGGTCGTCGACCACAGCAGCGGCAAGGTGCAGGCCTACCTGCTGCTCGAGCCGACCACCGAGGGTAATCGCACCGGTGCGCGCTGGCGCGCTGGCGGCAGCTCGCTCGACGCCACCTTCGGACTTGAAGCGGGCAACTCGCTGGCACTGCTGTGCAACCAGCGCAGCGGCGTGTTCAGCGCGGTCGGCAGCCTGGTCGACAACTGCCAGCTGGCGTCGCTGGGCGAGGCCGACGGCAACCGGCACGCCAGCGCCACAGCCGCCTTCCACCGTCCCGGCGGCGGTTTCGGTGTCAGCGTCGGCCAAGGCAACGAGCGCCTGCCGGCCTGGCTCAGCCGCGCCGGATCGGCGCAGGACAACCCGCAGCTCGACCTCAACGACCTCACCGTCTTCGCCCAGAAGAACATCGGCGACGCCGCGTACGTGACCATCGCCGGCACCGTGGCCAAGGCCACGCTGATTCCGTTCTCCGAGGCCCCGGCCGACATCAGCGACCGCTGGAGCAGCAAGAGTGTCTCGGTCGGCGGCGGCTATGGCGCCTTCAGCGCCAACGTCATCGGTCGCGTCATCGAAACCCCCGGCCAGCCCCGGTTCGAGGGCCTCGGCCTTGGCGTGACATGGCGCACGCCATGGAGCGGCCAGCTCACCGTCGGCGCCGAAAACGTCGTCACCCGCGGCCGCAACCCGTTCTCACCAAGCGGTGAGACGAACGACGAGGGCGCCGTGCCCTACGTGCGGTACGAGCAGGATCTCTGACCCTGCGGAAGGGGCTTTTTTGCTCCTCGCCGAACCCTGTCTCTTCTGGTTCCGGCCGGATGGCGGTGCCCGCCATCACAAAGTCCGACTGATTTGTTAACGACACTTTAATTTTTGGCGAAGGCCGGCTAGTATCGGCCGCAACCTTGCTGGCTTTGGCGCCTATGTTGGCTCCGGCGGGGAGGTTCCCGTGCGATACACACGAAGACACAGTTGGAGAGAGAATCAAATGACCCTGAAAACCAACAAGCTCCGCGACGCGATTGGTCTCGCGCTAGTCGCAGGCGCTGCCACGATCACCGGCACCGGCGTTGCGTTCGCGCAAGAGGCAGAAGCCCCCAGCGAAAGCACCACCACCCTGGACCGAATCGAAGTGACGGGTTCGCGCATCCGCCAGGCGTCCGTTGAAACGTCCCAGCCGGTTGTGGTGCTGAGCCGCGAAAACATCGAACACATGGGCGTCACCAGCGTCGCGGACATCCTCCAGAACCTGACTTCGGCCGGTTCGCCTGCAATCTCCCGCGGCGACGTGCTGGCTTCGGGCGAGAACGTCGGTGGCTACTACATCGACCTCCGTAACCTTGGCGCTTCCCGCACCCTGATCCTGGTCAACGGCAAGCGCCTGGGCGCCAACACCACCGGCCTGCAGGATCTGGGCCAGATTCCGGCTTCGGCAATCGAGCGCGTCGAGGTGCTGAAGGACGGCGCTTCGTCCATCTATGGTTCCGATGCGATCGCCGGCGTGGTGAACGTCATTACCCGTCGCCGCTTCGAGGGCGCTGAACTCAACGCCTACTTCGGCCAGCTCAACGAAGGCAACGGCACCAACCAGACCGTCGATTTCACGATCGGCACTGCTGGCGAGCGCGGTGGCGTGACGATGAGCGTCGAGTACGGCAAGGAAGACCCGATCTGGGCGCGCGATTTGTGGTACTCCGCCTCCGGCAACCTTGGTCCGGACTTCCCGGGCGCCGGCTTCAGCCCGGTCAGCCAGAACGGCTCGTTCTGCGATCCGTGCAGCCCTGCCGCTGCCGCCCGCTGGTGGACCCTGACCCCGGGTCAGGATCCGACCGACCGTGCCAGCTACGAGCTGCACACCGCGGATTTCAACGCGAACAGCAACCAGCAGATGATGGCGCGCACCGGCATCGAGCGCCGCTCGGTGTTCGTGGCCGCCGACTATGACGTCACGGACAACGTCCGCTTCGTCAGCGACGCCCTGTACAACAACCGCACCACCACCCAGACGGTTGCGGGTTATCCGTTCCAGAGCCTTGCGTTCGGAATCCCCCTGTCGGGCGACAGTGCATTCAACCCGACCCCGGGCACCGACCTCACCATCCGCCGTCGTCTGTGGGAAGTGCCGCGCACCACCGAAAGCGAACTGTCGACGTACCGCCTGACCGCGGCGTTCGAGGGCTTCTTCGAACTGGGCAGCACCACGTGGGACTGGGACGTGGGTGGCACGTGGAACCGCAATGACATGCTGAAGACCGGCCGCGGCGACGCGAGCCTGGTGGCAATGGAAGGCGCGATGGGCCCGTCCTTCGTCAATGGCCTTGGCGTCGCGCAATGCGGCACCGCTGCCGACCCGATCGCGCTGGGCACCAATCTCGGTGCGGGCGAGTGCACGCCGGTGAACCCTCTGCTGCCGTACGGCGTGGCCGGTAGCGGCTCGCTGTCCAATGCGGACGTCCAGGCCTTCCTGTTCCCGTTCTACCATGACCGCGGCCTGACCGAGTCGACCACCTACTTCGCCAACATCTCGGGCACGGTGGTCGAACTGCCCGCCGGCGACCTGGGCGTCGCAGTCGGCTACGAGCACCGCAACGAGCAGGGCCGCTTCGTTCCGGACGCTTTCAACCAGGCGGGCCTGAGCACCGGTCTTCCGGCGACCACGACGGCGGGTGGCTACAAGCTCGACGAGGTCTATGTGGAACTCGCTGTGCCGCTGCTGCGTGAAGTCCCGTTCGCACATGAGCTGTCGCTCAGCCTCGCCAGCCGCTATTCGGACTACAGCACCTTCGGCGACACCATCAACAACAAGTTCGGCCTGGTGTGGCGTCCGATCGAGGAACTGCTGGTCCGTGCGACCTTCGCTGAAGGCTTCCGCGCTCCGAGCGTCGACAACCTCTACGGCGGCGTTGGCGGCAGCTTCGAGTCTTATATCGATCCCTGCGGCTCGACGGGTGCGGGCAACGTTGCCGGCGGCGCCACGTGCTCCGCGTCGGGCGTCCCGGCTGACTACGTGCAGCTGGGCCAGGGCCTGATTCCGTGCACAAGCTTCCCGTGCCAGACTCCTGACCAGTTCCTGTCCGGTTCCAACCCGAACCTGACGCCGGAAACGGCGGAATCCAGGACCGCTGGCATCGTGTACAGCCCGCAGTGGGTCGCGGGGCTGGACATCAGCCTGGACTGGTACAGGGTCGAGATCGAGAACCTGATCGCCACCGACAGCGTCACGGATATCCTGCAGGACTGCTATCTGCGTGGGATCTCCGAGCGTTGCACCCTGTTTACCCGCGATGCCAGCGACTTCCACATCAACTCGCTGAGCTTCGCGCTGACGAACAAGGGTCGCCTGGAAACGGAAGGCTATGACCTGGGTGTCCGTTACAAGTTGCCCGAGACCTCATTCGGCAACTTCGACTTCGACTGGCAGGTGTCCTACATCTCCGAGTACAACATCTGGTCGAACAACAACCCCGAAACCGTCGCCCAGCCGTCGGTCTCGTTCGCCGGCACCTTCCGTACGCGCTCGAACTTGGGCGTGAACTGGCAGCACGGTGATCTCGGCGCCACGTGGACGGCCCGCTACTACTCGTCCATGAAGGAAGGCTGCGTCGTCACGGACGATTTCGACGCCGAATACTGCAACATTCCGGACTACGCTGCTCCGGACGTGCCGGACGGTTACCCGCTCCGCAAGGTCGGTTCCAACACGTTCCACGACGTGCAGGTCCGCTACAACACGCCCTGGAACGGCACGGTGTCGGTCGGCGCGAACAACGTGACGGACCACAAGGGCCCGCTCATGTTCACGGCCCCGAACAACCAGTTCGCTTACTACGGCGGTTTCGACTTCGGCCGTACGGTGTACATGAAGTACCAGCAGCGCTTCTGATCTAGGTTGATCGGTCGCAGAAACACGGCCCCGCAAGGGGCCGTGTTTTTTTTGGGCCGTAGGAGCGGGACGCTTGCCCGCGGGTGCCCAATAACACTTGACGCACATATCTTTAACGGCGCTTTAATTGTCCGCCGCCCGCGGGTAGTATCGGCCTTGACTTTGCCGGTTTTGGCAGTTCAGTTGACTCCTCCGGTGAGGTTTCCCTAGAAGCTCACTGGAGAGAGAGATGAGATTGAAGCGAAACAAGCTGCGCGATGCGATCGCGCTGTCGCTCGCCATTAGTGCAGTCGCCGTTACCGGCTCCGGCTCGGCGCTGGCCCAGGAAGCAACGCAAGACCAGCCCACGGCCACCAGCCTGGACACGGTGACCGTCACGGGTACGCGAATCCAGAGTCAGACTTTCACCGCCTCCAGCCCGATCACGGAAATCAGCGCGGAGGAATTCACCCACTTCGGCGCCACTACGGTTGAGGATCTCGTCAACCAGTACCCCCAGATCGACCTGAGTTTCGACAACTTCGAGAACAACGGCTCCTACGGTCATGCGACCATTTCCATGCGCGGCCTGGGTCCCGAGCGCACGCTGACCCTGGTCAACGGCCGTCGCCTGCCGGCCAGCCGCAACGAGGTCACCGACCCCTCGATCGTCCCCGCTGCCATGATCAAGCGCGTGGACATCCTCTCCGGCGGCGCTTCGGCCGTTTACGGCGCCGACGCCGTGGCGGGCGTGGTCAACTTCGTGCTCGACGACAAGTTCGAGGGCGTCAGCCTCAATTTCGGCTATTCCGCCTACCAGCACGACAACGACAACGAGCAGATGCAGGGCCTCAACGAGGCTGCAGGCTTCCCCTACCCGACGGGCAATTCCGGCTTTGACGGCATCAGCCGCAGTGCCGACCTCGTGGTGGGTGGCAGCTTCGCCGAAAACAGGGGCCACGCGGTGGGTTGGTTGACCTGGCGCGAGAACGATGCCCTGTACCACGGCCAGCGCGACTACTCCACCTGCGCAGTGTGGTTCGACCTCGCACAGTGTGGTGGTTCCGGCACGGCCGACCCGGCCCGCTTCGCGGTCAATGAGTACGGTCCGTTTGTCGATCCCGATACCGGTGAGCCCCGAATCGGAGTGATTCCGTGGCCGCCAGGCACCGACGCCAATTACGTCTATAACGGTACTGGCTACGAGAACGGCTCGTATGTATACAACTACGCGCCGATCAACTTTTACCAGCGCCCCGACAAGCGCGTCACTGCCGGCTTCATGGGCAGCTACGAGATCAACGAGCACTTCGAGCCGTATATCGAGGCGATGTTCCTTGAGCGCAGCTCCGACATGCAGATCGCTGAATCCGGCGCCTTCGGCGTGCCGATCAACGTGGACTGCGGCAACCCGCTGATTGGCACCCTGTGCGCCGATGCAGGCGTCACCACCGATATCGCGCGCATCACCATGTACAAGCGCAACGTGGAGGGCGGCCCCCGCATCGCCACCAGCGATGACAGCACCCACCGCCTCACCGCGGGCGTGCGCGGCAGCCTGTTCGACTCGTCCTGGACCTACGATGTGTCGCTGCTTTCGGGCAAGACCAAGACCATCGACATCGGCAAGAACGACTTCCTGATCACCAGGATCTCCGCCGCTGCGCTGGGATGCAATGACCCCGTCTATGGCACTTTCCCGGGCTGTACGCCGTACGACATCTGGACTGACAACATCAGCCCGGAAGCCGCCAACGCGATGGCCGGCACCAGCTTCGGCATCTACAAGACGAGCTACCGCGCATTTGCTGCGGAAGCCAACGGCTACGTTGGCTGGGGCTTCCCGTCTGCGGACGGCGAGGAAATCGGTTTGGCGGTGGGCATGGAGCGCCGCGACTATTCCTATACCACCGAGTACGACGGCGATTCCGCCGCTGGCAACTTTGCCGGTGCCGGTGCCGCCAGCCTGCCGGTGGATGCGTCCAACACCGTGAACGACTTCTTCTTCGAAGCCGCTTTGCCGATCTACGTGGGTGAAGGTGCGTTCAACCGCCTCGATGCTTCGCTGGGCTATCGTTATTCGGACGACGAAACCTCGGGCAACTACGACACCTACAAGGTGGGCCTGAGCAGCATGCTCTGGGACAGCAAGCTGCTGGTACGTGCCGGTTACAACCGCGCCGTGCGTGCGCCTGGTCTGAATGACCTGTACTACTCGCAGCGCATCGCCCTGAACGCCGGCGGCACCGACCTTTGCGCCGGCCCGACGCCTGCGTACACGGCGGCACAATGCGCACTCACGGGTGTCCCGACTGCGGCCTATGGCAACGTGCCGAGCAACCCGGCCAATCAGTACAACATGATGACGGGCGGCAACCCCAGCCTCGCGCCGGAAGTGGCTGATACCTACACCGTCGGCTTTGCGGTCGAGCCTATCGAAGACCTCAACCTGTCCCTGGACTGGTACAACATCGAGATCGAGGGCGCGATTGGCGGCATTGGCTACAACACCATCCAGATCCTCTGCATGGAACAGAGCCTGTACTGCAACCGGATCAACCGCGACGCACGCGCGGGTGACCATGATCTTTGGATTGGTCTGGCGTCTGACCCCGCGACTGGCCACGTCAACAACCTGCCCGACAACATCGGCATCTACAAGCGTTCGGGTCTCGACCTGGCCGCGGACTATTCCTTCGCCGTTGGGCCGGGCCGTATCAGCACCAGCCTGGTGGGCAACTACGTCCTGGATGACTACACCCAGACGCTGGCCGCCGAATCGAGCACCGGCTTCGACTGCAAGGGACTGGTCAACGACACCTTCCTGTGCCAGACGCCGAAGTGGCGTCATGTCGCCTCGGCGCGGTATGCGTGGGATCGGTACGCGTTGGGTCTGCGTTGGCGCTTCATCAACAGCATGGACTACAACGACGTGGACGGCAGCCCGCTGACTGACGTCATCTGGATCGAGGGGGGCGTCCCGTCCTACAGCTACCTGGACCTCAACGGCAGCCTGAGCTTCGGCCAAGCCGTCGTGACCCTGGGCGTCAACAACGTGCTCGACAAGGAACCGCCGTTCGTGGGTGACAGCGGCCTTGCGGCCAATGCCAACGCCTTGGGCGGCTATGACCAGGTGGGCCGTTACGTGTTCGGCAGCATTTCCCTGAAGTTCTGATCGAAGCAGAAAGCGTTACAAGGCAAAAGAAAGGCGGCGGGCTCAGGCCCGCCGCCTTTTTGCTACCTGCACCCGAGGTCCGCACAATCATCCGGACTTCCACAGCCCTGCGGCGCGGGTCCAGATGTCAGCAGGCATCCTCCTGCAAATGCGGAGAGGTTCTAAAACAATTCAGCGCTCGGTGCGGCGCTGAATCGGTGCTCCAATCTGCTTGCCTTCAGTCGCCGCTGTGGCCGCCTGCCGGCTTTCGATCGAGCTCCCGCACCAGATCCCTCGACGCTCTTTCGCGTGCTTCCCATTGTTCCGGCGTGTGGCAAACCCTCTTCTTCATCCGGCTGCCGGTGACATCTTCCTGCTTGCACACCTTGCCATTCTTGCCCGGCCCTACGGGCGCGGAAGTCTGCGCAGAATCGGCCGCCGGTTCCTGCGCCGTTGCCTGCCCGAGGAACAGCAAGCCCACAGCTGCAACCGCGAGCAGCGCGTGACGGGTGTGCCGCTGCCATTCCGCAACCGCTAAGACGGGATACGGACGGATGGAACTCAGGCAAGAGGTGCGCATGGAAGTTTCCTCGGTGGGGTGGAACTACTGCCATCGTGGGACCACGATATGGTCGCATCCAGTGTATCCACGACCACTTTATACCCATAACCCAGCTTTCATTTTGGTCGCGAAGGGCCGTACGCCACCCTATGATTCGGGCTGCATGTCGAAGGCGACAGTCAGTCGCGACTCCCGCGCATCGAACGGCACGGTGCCATGCCACATATAGGAAGGAAACAGCGCCAGGTGACCCGGCCTTGGCTGGATGACCCGGCGCGGTGGCAGCTCAAGTCCCAGCTCTTCCAGTGGCTGTCCGAACTGGAGCCATCCAGCGCGGGATCCGTCCCCTGAATCAAGCACCGTGCCTGGCAACGCGACGTAGAAAGCGGAACTCGCCCAGCCCCTGGGATGGATGTGGTTGGAATGACGGCCCGATGAGCTGAGCCTCACCGACCATGAACCGACAAAACAAACGCTGCGCTGTTTGCGCGACAGGAATGGGTGGGCGACGTCATCGGGCAGCGTGCGCAGCCAATTCTCGACCGCTGCGCGTAGGCCGTCCTCCGCCGCCAGGATGACCGCATCGTCGCGTCCGAACAGCCGGCCGGCCGTCTGCGTTCCGCCACGCACGCTTTGATTCAAGGGCTCCTGCCTGGCTTTGTGCATGCTTCCCAGGGTGGCTGCCAGTGTTTGCAGGAACGAGGACAGGTCTCCAAAGCCCGTCGGCGGCGCTACTTCGACATAACCCACCAGCCGTTCGTAGTCGCACAGCCAGTGCTCGCGCTCATCGCCAGCCAAGCGCCACGACGTACCCAGATGGCTCCAGCCTTCCTGATTGTCTGGATCGATTCCAACCGCCTTTTCTGCGCAAATTGCGGCCAGGTCGAAGTCCCGCGTGCGAAACGCATGCCGCGCACGCGCATTGAGGAATTCCGGCAGCTGGCCCAACTCACCACGCGCCGCCGTCGCGTACAGCGGCGCGGCCTCTGTGTGTTGTTGCAGCGCGTCCAACGCATCGGCGGCAAACCAAGCCAGCATTGCGTTGCCAGGTTCGCGCTGGCGCAGCGGGTGCAGCAGCGCCAGGGCTTCGTCGGCGCGCTTTGCCGCGAGCAACATTCGTGCGAAAGCCAGCTGCAGTGCACGATTTTCCGGCTGCGCCCGCGCCGCGGCACGAAAGCCACCCAGCGGGTCTTCGCCCGGGGCAATTTCCGCACCGTTTTCCCACAGGAGGTTGCTCAGGGTTTCATGAGCCGGCGCATGGGCCGGATACAAGGCAACGAGATTGCGCGCACCCGTCAGAGCTTCCAACGGCCGGCCTGCATCGGCCAATA
Organism: Luteimonas sp. A482; assembly: GCF_054072655.1. Classification (NCBI taxonomy): domain Bacteria; kingdom Pseudomonadati; phylum Pseudomonadota; class Gammaproteobacteria; order Lysobacterales; family Lysobacteraceae; genus Luteimonas; species Luteimonas sp. A482. Next base: position 781,465 of record NZ_JBSVRO010000001.1, on the reverse strand, counting down.
CGCCGTTGATGGCGTCCTGCACTTCAGGCTGGCTGATGCCACGTTGATGCAGCATGCCCTCTGCCCGCCGGAGCGCGGCCAGCGCCTCCTCTACGCGCCCCAGCAAACGCAGCACCACGCCCAGGTCGACCCAGGCTGACGCCTGTCCAGGCGATAGCGCGAGCGCCTTGCGGAGAACGGGTTCGGCTGCCTGAAATTGGCCTTGCGCGCGCAACGCCTTGCCGTGCCGGGCAAGGCACACGCCATAATTGCGCGACACCGCGGCGTTACCCGGCAGCAAGACCAATGCGCGTTCAAATGCCGCATCGGCCTGCTCCTGACGACCATTGTCCGCCAGGCACATTCCCAGCAATTGCCACGAATCCGCAGCCTGCGGTGCTTGCTCTGCCAAGGTTTCGGCAATGGGCAGGGCCTGCGCACGCTGCCCGGATTGCAACAGACCGAGCGCCTGCCTGAAGCGTTCCGCCTGCGCCGCAGTCAACGGCAGGTTGCGGGTGGCCGACACCTTCCGCTCAACGCGCGCGGCGCACGCGCAGGAGCACCCCGGCCGGCGTTACAAGCTGATAGCTTCCCAATAAACCCTTGCGGACCTGCACGACATCGCCGGCTGCCACATGGCCGCTACTGCGTGATTCGGCTTGTGTCCAGACCTGTCCGTTATCAAGACTGAAACTGCGTTGCCCGTTGCGCTCGTAATCAACCTTGATTACCTGGCTCTCGATTCGGTCGGCGTCGGCCGGTTCGGCCGCCTGCCCCGGATTGCGCAACGGCTCCCGCGGCCTGTCCAAACCGAAATCGGCCTGTGCCTTTTCTGTCGCTGCCTCGCTTACTTCCGGCGACAGCGGAAACGCCTTGTCGTAGCAAGCCAGTCTGTCCTCGGCCTGGGCCACGCTGGCGCAAGCATGGGTAGGCTGTTGCGCGGCCAGCGGCAGCGCGAGCAACCACAAAGGCGATAGCAAAAGACAGCGCATCCGCATCGTCGACTCCCGGGGAAATCTGCAAGTTCAAACTACTCGCTTTCGGTGTGCCAGTCGCGCATCGCACCTGCGAGCGCTGTCGCCATGTCCCGCTCCTCCAGGCTGAGCAGCGGGTTCCACACGTCGAACATCAGGATGACGCGTACCTGGTCGCTGTCGTTGCGCGCCTCGTGCTCCAGCGTGTCGTCGAACACCCAGCACTTGCCCTCACGCCACTGCCGCCAGTCGAAACCGACTCGAAAATGGCATTCTTCCGGGACGACGAGCGGCAAGTGCGCGACCAGCCGCGCGTTGGTTTCGCCGGTGTGCGGCGGGATGTGAGCGCCCGGGGCAAGCGCGGAGAACATTGCATTCGGGCACAGCCCCGCGATCTCCACCGCATCCACCAGCGCCAGCGCCTCCGCCGTCCGCGGGCACTGTGCCAGGTGTTCCGGCACCGGTTCGCCATGCGCATACAGATGGAAGCCGCTCCAGTTGCGCGAGTGGTTGAGCTTGTCCCACTGGTTGACCGGATCCCCGGGCCTGTACTGGATGTAGGGAACGAACTCCTCGCCACGGCTGGCCAGCATCTCCTGCAGCTCGGCCTTGATCTGGTCGGTACGCGATTCGAGTTCGCGCATCCACGGGAACAGCGCGTCGTCGTAGAAGGTGATCGCCGGCAGCCGCGGCACTTGCAGCTGGTTGCAGTGCGAATGGTAGGGCTGGGTGCGCCTCGCCAGGATCGATACCGCTTCGTCCCAGCGTCCAGCCAACGCCTGGTCCACGCAGCTGCGCTTCGCCGCCACCCGGTGGCCGAGGTAGTGGACGAGTTCCTCGGTATCGCGCTCGACCACTTCGCGCGCATGTGCGAGACGCCGGCGTAGCGCAGGCGGCCACTCGGACTCACCCGACGCGACCTTGAGCACATCGCGGTAGGCGCCCGCCGCCGCGCGGTGTTTGCGCTGCTGCTCGAGGAATTCGCCCTTGCCCAGCAGCGCCGGCAGGAAATAGGGATCGATCTCGAGCGCGCCGATGATCGCGCCCCATTCCTGCTCCGGCCGTCCGATCTCGCGATGGACCCGACCGATGGTCAGCAGGATCATCGGGTCACGCGCCGCGCGGGCTTGCGCATGCTGCAGGAGCTGCAGCGCGGCCTGCGGGTCGCCACGCTGGAATGCGTGGACGCCCAAGCTGTAGAGCGCCTGCACGTTACCCGGGTCCAGCGCCTGCACCTGGCCCCAGAGGCGCTCGGCCTCCTGCCAGCGTCCGCCGGCAGCAGCGGCCCCGGCGGCGTTTACCAAAGACGACAGTTGTGTGTTCACGAACCTGTTCCGTTTTGGCCGGACCGGCGTGGGCCCATTCTATCGGCCAGTAGCCACGGACGTCGTCCGGCGTCAAGAACCACCTGCGCCGACAGCCGGCCGCGATAGGTCCACGCGCCCGACGACCCACTCAAGCACCCGCGTGTTCTCGCCGAACCCCGGCCCACAGGATCAGGCGCATGTTCGCCACCGCATACGGCGATGGGACGGAGCGCGTGCTGCGTTCGTCGCCGACTGGAGACGACTCAATCGCGCGCACGGCGATACGGCGCGAACAGCTTCAGCAGCCACGGCTTCTGCGCCAGCACCAGGCTCACGCCGACGCGCTGTTCTGCCGGCAGTGCGGCATCGCGCGCGAGCAGGCCGTCGAACTCGCGCGCGACTTCTTCCAGCCGCACTTTGATCTGCTTCACCCCGTCCGGGCTGAGCGCGCCGGAGAGCAGCAGCAGCCGGTCCTGCTCGCCGTCGAAGGGATCGGCAAAATAGTCGCCCAGCAGCGTGGTCCGGAAATGGCGCTCCATCGGGCCGTCGGTGAGCCAGCGGAAATTGCGCGCGGTCAGCACGCGGGCACGGTTGCCGGGCATCAGCTCGATGATGCCCAAGCGGTCGAGCCTGGCCAGCAGCCCGGTCCACTGCGGCAGGCCAAAGGCGAAATGCGCCATCACGTCGTCCTGTCGCCAGCGGTTGATGCTCAGGAACATCGCCAGCATCAGCGCGGGATCGTCGACCAGCGCCTGCTCCTGCGCCTGGCTCAGCCGCGCCATCGGTTCGGCACCGCGCCCGGCCTCGGCGCCAAGTTCGGCCAGGCCGATGCCCAGTACCTGGCAGATCTGCTCAAGCCGCAGCAGGCTCATCGCGCGACGCGAGAACATGCGCTTGACCGCCGCCTCGCTCAGGCCGATCCGCTGGGCCAGTTCGCGATAGGTCAGCCCCTGCGCGCGCAGGCTGCGCTTGAGTGCATTGACCAGGTCGACCGAGACGCTCACCGCGCCAGATCTCCGGCGATCCAGACGGGCGGACTGGCGACGGCGCTCGGCACGCCTGCGTCAGGCTGGCACGAGCGTGGCGGTCAGGTGTTCGACGTAGGCCTCGAACTCCTCCTGCGGCATCCGCGCCTGGTGCAACTGCAGGTTGAGCTGGAGGAAGCCGACGTAGGCGGCGTAGGTCAGGCGCGCGCGGTGCAGCGCATCCTCGCGGCCCAGGCCGGTCTGGCGGAACGAGGCGGTCAGGTAGTCGAGGCGACGCTTGGAGACGCGATCGATCACCGGCTGCACGGCCGGGTGGTCGAGCGCCTTGAGCAGCGCGCTGTAGATCACGTGCGACTGGTATTCGTGCGCCACCATCTGGAACAGGGAGCGCAGGCGCTCGCGCGGGTCGGGCACGCGCTCGAGCGTGCCGAACACGGCTTGCTGTTCGACCGTTTCCCAGCGCTCCAGCGCCGCCTGCAGCAGCGCCTCACGCGAGGGGAAGTGCCAGTAGAAGCTGCCCTTGGTCACGCCCAGCCGGCGCGCCAGCGGCTCGACCGCGACGGCGGCCACGCCCTGCTCGGCGATCAGTTCGAGCGCTGCCTGCGCCCAGTCGTCGGCGCTCAGGCGTCCGGTCCGCTCCGGCTTCGCCTCGTTGGTTGCGGCCGCGGACGCGTTCACGGCGGCCTTGCTGGCGGGTCTGGCCATGTCGATCGTTGTCCATACGCTGCCGTCGGGAAGCGTATCGTCGCCGATGACGCGGTGCGTTGACAAGTCTGGACGGCCTCACCATACTCGACCGTACGGTATTGCATCACGGCTGGTTGCCCGTGCGCGGACCACCACCCCCTATCTGGAGACCATCGGATGAGCGTCGCCATTCCCTTCATCGCATTGCTGCTTGCCAGCGCGTTCGCGGCCTACCACCGCTTCCGCCTCGCGACCTGGGTCGCGATCAGCGCCACCCTGCTGGTCGCCTGCTGGTTCCTTGGCGCGGACCGCATCGCGACGGTCGTCGCCGGCGCCATCCTCGCGCTGGTCGCGGTGCCGCTGCTGCTCCCCTTCGTGCGCAAGCCGCTGATCACCGCGCCGGCGCTGGGCTTCCTGCGCAAGGCGCTGCCGCCGCTCTCGCAGACCGAGCGCATCGCGCTGGAAACCGGGTCGGTCGGCTTCGAGGGTGAACTGTTCTCCGGCGACCCCGACTGGAACACGCTGCTCGCCTATCCCAAGCCGCAGCTCACCGACGAGGAGCAGGCCTTCCTCGACGGCCCGGTCGAAGAACTGTGCCGGATGACCAACGAGTGGGAGATCAACCACGTCCACGCCGACCTGCCACCGGCGCTATGGGACTTCATCAAGAGCAACCGCTTCTTCGGCATGATCATCCCGAAGGAATACGGCGGCCTGGGTTTCAGCGCGCTGGCGCACCACAAGGTGATCCAGAAGCTGGCCTCGGCCAGCAGCGTGGTCAGCTCGACCGTCGGCGTGCCCAACTCGCTGGGCCCGGGTGAGCTGTTGATGCACTACGGCACGCCCGAGCAGAAGGACTACTACCTGCCGCGCCTGGCGGTTGGACAGGAAGTGCCCTGCTTTGGCCTGACCGGTCCGTTCGCCGGCTCGGATGCGACCTCGATCCCCGACTTCGGCATCGTCTGCAAGGGCGAGTGGAATGGCGCGCAGGTGCTGGGCGTGAAGCTCACCTTCGACAAGCGCTACATCACGCTGGCGCCGGTGGCGACGATCATTGGTTTGGCCTTCCGCATGTACGACCCGGACGGGCTGATCGGCGACACGCGCGACATCGGCATCACCCTGGCGCTGCTGCCGCGCGATACCGACGGCGTGGAGGTCGGCCGCCGCCACTTCCCGCTCAACTCGCCGTTCCAGAACGGCCCGGTGCGCGGCAAGGAAGTATTCCTGCCGCTCAACCACCTGGTGGGCGGCGTCGAGAAGGCCGGCCTGGGCTGGAACATGCTCAACGAGTGCCTGGCGGTGGGCCGCTCGATCACCCTGCCCTCCACCGCCAGCGGCGGCGCGAAGTTCGCGGCCGTGGTGGGCGGCGCCTATGCGCGCATCCGCAAGCAGTTCGGCCTCTCGATCGGCCGCTTCGAAGGCGTGGAAGAGGCGCTCGCGCGCATCGGTGGCAAGGCCTATGCGATCAGCGCGCTGTCGCAGGCGACGGCGGCTGCGGTCGACCGCGGCGACGTGCCGTCGGTGCCCTCGGCGATCGCGAAGTACCACTGCACCTCGATGGGCCGCGAAGTCGCCAGCGACTTCATGGACATCATCGGCGGCAAGGGCATCATCCTGGGGCCGCGCAACCTCGGCGGCCGCGCCTGGCAGGCCTCGCCGATCGCGATCACGGTGGAAGGCGCCAACATCATGACCCGCAGCCTGCTGATCTTCGGGCAGGGTTCGATCCTCTGCCATCCCTGGATCATGAAGGAGATGAAGGCGGCGCAGAATCCGGACGAGAAGGTCGGCCTGGATGCGCTCGACGATGCGCTGTACAGCCACATCGGCGGCGCGGTTTCCAACGCGGTGCGCTCGTTCTGGTTCGGCCTGACCGGCTCCAGGATCGGCGCGGCGCCGGGTGACGACAACACCCGCCGCTACTTCCGCAGGCTGGACCGCTACGCCGCCAACCTGGCCCTGCTCACCGACGTGTCGCTGGGCGCGCTGGGCGGCAAGCTGAAGTTCAAGGAGTCGCTGTCGGGCCGCCTGGGCGACGTGCTCAGCCACCTGTACATGATGAGCGCGGTGCTCAAGCGCCACCACGACAACGGTGCGCCCGAATCGGACAACCAGCTGCTGGCCTGGGCCTTCCACAACAGCGCCCACCAGATCGAACTGGCGCTGTCGCAGGCGCTGCGCAACTTCCCGATCAAGCCGCTGGGCTGGCTGCTGTGGCCGGTGGTGTTCCCGCTCGGCCGTCGCGCCGTGCCGCCGGGCGACCGCCTGGTCCATCGCGTGGCGCTTTCGCTGATGGCGCCCAACGAGGCGCGCGACCGCCTCGGCGACGGCGTGTTCCTGACGCCCTGCGCGAACAACATGGGTGGCCGCATCGACAGCTACCTGGCCAAGGCGATCGCGGCCGAGCCGGTGGAGCGCAAGTTCCTCAAGGCGCTCAAGACCAGCAACATCGAAGCGCTGGATTTCAGCTCGCAGCTGGACGAGGGCGTGCGCGAGGGCTGGATCACGGCCGACGAGCGCCAGCAGCTCGAGGAACTGCGCGAGCTGACCCTCGACACGATCACCGTCGACGACTTCGATACGCATGAGCTGCGTGCGGCAAGCTATTACGACCTGCCGCAGCACGCACGGCTGCCGCGCGAAGCCGCCTGACGGCCAAGCTGCCTTCTTGCTCCCTCCCCCGCCTGCGGGGGAGGGAGCACAATCCGCCCGATCGCATGACCTCACGAGTCCTCCACCTCTACCGCGCTTTCGAACGCAAGCCCCTGGGCAAGTGGCTGTTCTCGCGCCTCGTGTGCTTCAAGGCGCCCTACTTCGCCAGCATCGCGCCACGGATCGTGTCGCTGGAGCCCGGGCGCGGCGAGGCGACGCTGCGCCACCGCCGGCGCGTCAGCAACCATCTCGGTACCGTGCATGCGATCGCGCTGTGCAACCTGGCGGAGTTCATCGGCGGCCTCACCACCGACGTGAGCATCCCCTCGTCGATGCGCTGGATCCCGCGCGGCATGGACGTGGAGTACCTGAAGAAGGCCAAGGGCCGCATGCGAGCGGTCGCCACCCTGCACGAGCCGGCTCGCGAATCTGCCGAAGGCTATGAACTGCCCGTGCGCGTCGAGGTCCTCGACGCGGCTGGCGAAACGGTGTTCCGCGCCACCATCCGCATGTGGGTGTCGGCGCGCCGAACCTGACAGCCCGCTCCTGCAACGTCTGGTCCATGCCTGGCGCAATGCAGCCGCCGGCTCTTTTCGTACTGCGAGGATCGCCTCATGGACACCCACACCATCCTGCTGCTCTGCGCCACGCACAGCTTCGGCTTCGCGCTGTTCCATCTCGGGTTCTGGCGCCTGTTCGGCTGGCCACGCACGCTCGAACGCACGACCCTGCCCAACCGCGCGATCGTGCAGATCGCCAACCTGCAGCTGGTATGGGTGTTCACCGGCGTGGGCCTGCTGTGCCTGCTGCATCCGGCCGCGCTGGCCGACACACCATTGGGCCGCGCCGTGCTGGCGGGCATGTCCGCGTTCTGGATCATCCGCATCGTCGCGCAACTGCTCTGGCTGCGGGTCAACCATCCGCTGGTGCACGCACTGACGGTGCTGTTCGCCTGCGGCGCCCTGCTGTTCGCCTGGCCGCTGCTGGCCGGCTGACGCGGTTGCGCGCGCGCGTCGGCTCAGATCCGCTCGGTGCCTTGCGTTCGACCGTCTGCAGGTCGCGGCTCGCGTTCGGGTGGCAGCTTCGCCTCCTCGCGCAGCAGCCGCCAGGCGCTGAAGGTCATCGCCGATGCGATCAGCAAGCCGGCACCGAACACCACGTTCGAGCCGAATGCGGCCAGGAACTTGTGCAACCAGACGAAGGTGAGGTCGCCGCCGCGGTAGATCACCGTATCGATGGCCGCGCCGGCCTTGTAGCGCCACTCACGGCCCACGCGCGTGTAGATGGTTTCGCGTGCGGGCTTGGCCAGCGAGAATTCGCTGGCGCGGGTGACCACCTGCACGATCGCCACCATCACCGGCAGCGGCGAGGCGGACAGGATCGAGAAGCCCAGGATGATCGCCGCGCCCGGGACCAGCAGTGCCGGCGCGATGCCGAAGCGCGACATCAGCGCGCGGGTGACCAGCAGCTGCACGACCAGGGTCAGCGAATTGACCGCAAGGTCGAGCGTTGAGAAGAACGCCGCGCGCTCCTCCGCGGTGGCGAAAGCGGTGCGCGCGATCCGGTTCTGCTCGTTGTACAGCAGGGTGCCGATGCCCACCCCCAGCACCACCATCAGCGCCAGCCAGCGCAGCAGCGGCTCCTTCGCGACCAGCTTGAGGCCGGCCAGCACCTCGCCACCCATCGGCTTTTCGCCGCTCACCTGCCCGCGTTCCACCTCGCGCGCCACCGCATAGCGGCGCAGGCGCAGGATGCAAGCCACGCAGAGGGTCAGCAGTACCGCCGAGACCAGCATCATGTTCGGGATCCCGACCCGCTCCACCAGGCTGCGTGTCAGCACCGGGCCGACGAAGGCGCCGACCGTGCCGGCCGCACCGATGTAGCCGTAGTACTTCTTCGCCTCGACGTTGCTGTAGACATCGGCCATGAAGCTCCAGAACACCGCGACCGCGAACAGGTTGAACACCGTGATCCAGAGGATGAAGGCTAGCCCGCGCCCGGCCATGCCGCTGTCGAACATCGCGTAGAACAGCAGAAGCGTGGCGATGAAGAATCCGTAGATCACCGGCAGGAACACGCGCCTGGCGAAGCGGCTGACCAGCCAGCCATAGACCGGCTGCAGCAGCAGCATGATCAGGAACACCGCGGTGAAGATGAACTGCAGCGTGAACTCGCCCAGTGCCACCCCGCGATCGGCGAAGAAGCCGATCAGCGCCGGTGGGAACACCGCCTCGATATCGCTGGAGGCCGCCATCGCCTCGCGCACCGGCCGCAGCACGTAGTAGCCGCTGAGCAGGCAGAAGAAGTACAGGAACGACCACAGCAGCGGTGGCGATTCGGAGAACACGGCACGAAAGCGCGCGGCCCGACCCGCGGGAACCTGGTGTTCGGGTGCGCTGCTCATCTGGATTCCACGCGTGGGGCGCGCAAACGGTAGCCGAATGCGCCTGCGCGTTCCAGCGCGCCGAGCATATGCTCCAGGCCCCGCACCTACAGTGCGCCGATGCGCGCCAGACCCGCCAACCCCAACGCAGGCTTCGACTACATCGTGGTCGGCGCCGGCTCGGCCGGCTGCGTGCTGGCCAATCGGCTGTCGGAGGATCCGGACGTGCGCGTGCTGCTGCTGGAGGCCGGTGGCCGCGGCTGGCACCCGTTCATCCACATGCCCGCCGGCCTGGCCCGGCTGGTCCACCGCACCGACATCAACTGGAATTACCACACCGCACCGGAGCCGCAGCTCGAAGGCCGGCGCCTGTGGTGGCCGCGTGGCAAGGTGCTGGGCGGATCGAGTTCGATCAACGCGATGTGCTACACCCGCGGCCATCGGCGCGACTACGACGACTGGGCAGCGATGGGCGCAAGCGGCTGGGGCTGGGACGACGTGCTGCCGTACTTCCGCCGCAGCGAAGCCAACGCCCGCGGCGGCGATGCGCTGCACGGCGGCGACGGCCCGCTGTCGGTGTGCGACCTGGGCCACGTCAATCCGCTCTCGCACGCGTTCGTCGAAGCCGCGCAACAGGCAGGCCATCCGCGCAACCCGGATTTCAACGGCCCGGTGCAGGACGGCGTCGGGCTGTACCAGGTCAGCCAGCGCAAGGGTGCGCGCTGCTCGGCGGCGGCCGCCTACCTGGCACCGGCCAGGCCGCGCCCGAACCTGTCGGTCGTCACCGGCGCGCAGGCCCAGCGCATCACCTTCGAACATGGCCGCGCGACCGGCGTGGTCTACACCGCGCGCGGCCGCGCCTTCCACCAGCCGGCGACAGGCGAGGTGCTCCTGTCCGGTGGCGCGATCAATTCACCGCAGCTGCTGATGCTGTCGGGGATCGGCCCGGCGGCGGAGCTGCGACGCCACGGCATCCGCGTGCAGCATGACGCGCCGGGCGTGGGCGCCAACCTGCAGGACCACCTCGACATCTGCACGCTGTGGCATTCCACGCAGCGGGTGTCATACGACCGCGCCAGCGAGCTGCGCCTGGCCTTCGACTACTACCTGCGCGGCCGTCGCGGCGCCGGCAGCAGCAACCTCGCCGAGGCCGGGGGCTTCGTGCGTTCCGCGCTGGCGACCGACGAGCGCGCCGACATCCAGCTGCATTTCGTGCCGGCGATGCTCGACGACCACGGCCGGCGCCGCCTGCCCGGAGACGGCTACACCCTGCACGCCTGCTTCCTGCGGCCGCGCAGCCGCGGCCGGATCGCGCTGGCCAGCAACCGTGGCGGCGACGCACCGATGATCGAGCCGAACTACCTCTCCGATGCGGAAGGCTTCGACCTGGAGATGATGGTCGAGTGTGCGAAGGTCTCTCGCGAGATCCTGGCCCGGCCTGCGTTCGATCCATACCGCGGCGCACCGATCTTCCCGGCGCGCGACGGGCTGGATGACGCGCAGCTTGCCGCCTTCATCCGCGCCCGTGCCGAAAGCGTCTACCACCCGGTCGGCAGCTGCCGGATGGGCAGCGACGATGCCGCGGTGGTGGATCAGCAACTGCGCGTGCGCGGTGTCGACGGCCTGCGCGTGGTCGATGCCTCGGTGATGCCGACATTGCCGGGCGGCAACACCAACGCTCCCACGATCATGATCGCCGAACGCGCTGCCGCGTTGATCCGCAACCGCGCCTGACCCTCGCGGGCCACTGTCGCGCTGGCGCGCCGACAGCGGAGCCGCGACGTGCCCGGTTGCTCCATTCGTTGCTTTCCCTTCCCGGTTGGCCTGCGCACAGCGTGTCGGCCGACGCGGCGGGACACCGGAAACGCAGTGCTCGCGCCTTTCACGGTAACCGCGTGCCCGTGACCTACCATGACGAATGCGCAATGACCCTCAGGTAGACCGACTTTCCCTCTGGTTTCGCAGGAGCCTGCGGTGGTTCCGGAAGGTCCAGCGGCGTGTAACGGCGCGAGCGCGGGCCACCACGCATGAACCGCCATTGCGCGCGCAGCTGTTCAGCGCCGAGCAGATGGAGGTGCACGGCCGCGTACTGGCGAAGTCCCACCGCGTCAGGCGCAAGTCGGGACCAGACCTGCTGCTGGCGCGGCTCGACGAGAACCAGAAGCTGCTCGACCGCGCCTGCACCCTGCTCATCGAAGCGGTGCACGCCGGCCGGACGCCGACGCCGGCGAGCGAGTGGCTGCTCGACAACATCTACCTGGTCGAAGAGCAGATCGCGATCGCCCGCCGCCACCTGCCCAAGGGCTACAGCCGCGAGCTGCCGCAGCTAGACCAGGGCCCGTCCACGGGCCTGCCCCGCGTGTACGACCTGGCGCTCAACGCCATCTCCCATGGCGACGGCCGCGTCGATGGCGAGAGCCTGGTCCGTTTCGTCGGCGCCTATCAGACGGTGACGCCACTCAAGCTCGGCGAGCTCTGGGCGATCCCGATCATGCTGCGCCTGGCGCTGATCGAGAACCTGCGCCGCATCAGCACACGCATCATCGAAGACCGCGTCGACCGCAGCCTCGCCGAGGACTGGGCGGACCGGCTGACCGACATCGCCGAGTCAGATCCCAGGCATCTGGTGCTGGTGATCGCGGACATGGTGCGCTCGCAGCCACCTGCCAGCAGTTCCTTCGTCGCCGAGTTCGCACGGCGCCTGCAGGGCAGGAGTTCGGAACTGGCCCTGCCCCTGACCTGGGTCGAGCAGTGGCTGGCCGACGCCGGCCAGAGCATCGAGCAGATGGTCCAGGCGGAGGCCCAGCAGCAGGCAGCGGCCCAGGTTTCGATCAGCAACAGCATCTCCAGCCTGCGGTTCCTGGCGATGATGGACTGGCGCGAGTTCGTCGAGGCCCTGAGCGTGGTCGACGCCACGCTGCGGCAGGACCCCTCGGACACCTATGGGGCGATGGACTTCGCCACACGCGACAACTACCGGCAGAACATCGAACTGATCGCGCGCCGCGGCGGACTGTCCGAGGACGCGGTGGCCACGCAGGTGCTGGAACTGGCACAGGCGCATGCCACGCAAGCGGGCAGCCACGAGCTCGCCGCGCATGTCGGCTATTACCTGATCGACGAGGGCCGCGGCGCGCTGGAGAACGCGCTGGCGCTGCGCGGCGTCACCCGCAGCGTGCGCCGGACCGCCCGCCGCCTGCCGCTGCTGGCCTACACCCTGCCCGGTGCGCTGGTGGTGGCGCTGTTCACCTGGGCGACCCTGCGCGGTGCGCTGTCGCCGGCCGAGCGCGGTTGGGCCTGGCTGGCGCTGGGGCTGTGCGTGATCGCCTACAGCGAGCTGGCGGTTGCACTGGTCAACCGGGTCGCCACCTGGCTGGTCCGACCCGACGCCTTGCCGCGGCTCGACTACTCCGCGGGCGTGCCGGCGGACATGCGCACCCTGGTCGTGGTGCCGACGATGTTCGGCAGCACCAGCGGCATCGCCTCCCTGGCCGAGGCGCTGGAGGTGCGCTTCCTCGCCAATCGCGACGACCACGTCCACTTTGCGCTGCTGACCGACTTCTTCGACGCCGCCGAGCAGCACCTTCCCGAAGACGAGGCGCTGATGGATGCGGCGCAGCGCGAGATCGACGTGCTCAACGCGCGCTACGCGCCCGAACACCATGACCGCTTCTTCCTGTTCCATCGCCCGCGCAGCTGGAACCCGCGCGAACGGGCGTGGATGGGCCTGGAGCGCAAGCGCGGCAAGCTCGCGGCGCTCAATGCGCTGCTCCGCGGCGATGCGGGGAACGCCTTCGTGCGCGTGGCGGGCAACACCGCTTTGCTCGGCGAGGTGCGCTATGTGATCACGCTCGACACCGACACCCAACTGCCGCGCGATGCCGCGCGGGAACTGGTCGGCACCCTGGCGCATCCGATCAACCGTGCGCGCTTCGACGCGCGCCGACGGGTGGTCACCCGCGGCTATGGAATCCTGCAGCCGCGCGTGGGGATCAGCATGAGCGGCGAGCGGCATTCCCGCTACGCCAGCCTGTATGGCAGCGAGCCTGGCATCGATCCCTACACCCGGGCCGTGTCGGACGTGTACCAGGACCTGTTCGGCGAAGGATCGTTCGTCGGCAAGGGCATCTACGACGTCGATGCATTCGAACATTCGCTGGAAGGGCGCATGCCGGACAACCGCATCCTCAGCCATGACCTGCTCGAGGGTTGCTACGCGCGCGCAGGGCTGGTGAGCGACGTGCAGCTGTACGAGGACTACCCGGCGCGCTACGCCGCCGACGTCAAGCGCAGGCACCGCTGGATCCGCGGCGACTGGCAGCTGCTGCCGTGGCTGCTGCCGCTGGTGCCGTTGCAGACTGCCGCCGCGGGTGCGGCGCCTGCGAAGACGCTGGAGCGCAACCCGCTGTCGATGCTGTCGCGCGGCAAGCTGCTCGACAACCTGCGTCGCAGCCTGTTTCCGACCGCGCTCACCGCCCTGCTGGTGCTGGGCTGGGCGCTGGCCGCCGATCCGCTGGCCTGGACGCTGTGGCTGCTGTCGATCCTGTTGCTGCCGCCCTTGCTGGCCTCGCTGGTCGACCTGTTCAAGCGTCCGGCCGACATGCCGCTGGCGGCACACCTGCGCCAGGCCTGGGCGGCGATGGGGCGCAGCTTCGCGCACGCACCGGTGAGCCTGGCGTGCCTGCCCTATGAGGCGTTCTTCAGCCTCGATGCGATCATGCGGACGCTGTGGCGCATGTGCATCACGCGGCGGAAGCTGCTGCAGTGGCGTCCGTCGAGCGAAGTGGAGCGCACGCTTGGCAACACCCTCGCCGATTCCCTGCGCACGATGTGGTTCGCGCCCGCGCTGGCCGTCGCCACCGTCGTGCTGCTGCTTCGCGTGGAGCCGGCGGCATTGTGGGTGGCGGCGCCGGTGCTGGCGCTCTGGGCCGCGTCGCCAGCGCTGATGTGGTGGCTGGGGCGTCCCCGTGCGCATCCGGGTTCCAACCTCGACGCATCGCAGCTGCAGTTCCTCGGGCGCCTCGCACGGCGCACATGGGCATTCTTCGAAACCCATGTCACCGAACAGGACCACTGGCTGCCGCCGGACAACGTGCAGGAACACCCGACCCTGGTGGTCGCGCGCCGCACCTCGCCGACCAACATCGGCCTGTCTCTGCTGGCCGACCTGGCCGCGTACGACTTCGGCTACCTGCCGGTGGCCGGGGTGGTCCAGCGCACCGGCAACACGCTGCGCACGCTCGAGTCGATGCCGCGCCACCGCGGCCATTTCTACAACTGGTACGACACCGCGACCCTGGAGCCGCTGGCGCCCAAGTACGTCTCCGCGGTCGACAGCGGCAACCTGGCCGGCCACCTGCTGACCCTGCGCCAGGGGCTGCTGGCCCTGCGCGAGGCGCCGGTGCTGTCGCCAAACGTATTCCAGGGCATGGCGGATACGTTCGGCCTGGTCGTGGAAACGACGGCAGGCCAGCCGATGGGCGAGACGATGCGCACCATCGCCGACCGCCTTGCGGTCGCCCGCAGCGCTCCACCGCGCACCGTGGCCGAGGCGCACCGCGTGCTGGCCGAATTGGAGGCGCTGTCCACCGCAGTTGCAGCCGATCAGGCAGCCGCGCCGGAAGAGATCGGGTACTGGTCGCGGGCGCTTGCCGCACAGTGCGCGGCCGCGCGCGAGGAATTGCAGATCTTCGCGCCAGCCGCGCAGGCTGCGGCCACGCATGCGCCAACGGCCGATCCATCCGCGCGCATCCCGACGCTGCGCGAGGTGGCCTCGGGCGTCGCACCCGCCGATCCGCTCCGGGCCAGCGCCCGCAATGCGGCCCGGGCTCGCATCACCGAGCTCGAGCGGCTGGCCCACATCGCAGGCCAATGCGCCTTGATGGACCATCGCTTCCTCTACGATCGCAGCCGCCACCTGCTGTCGATCGGCTACAGCGTCGACGACCACCGTCATGACGCCGGCTACTACGACCTGCTCGCGTCCGAGGCACGGCTCGCCAACTTCGTCGCGATCGCCCAGGGCCAGCTGCCGAAGGAAAGCTGGTTTGCGCTCGGGCGGCTGCTGACCGAGGTCGACGGGGCCTCCACGCTGCTGTCGTGGAGCGGATCGATGTTCGAGTACCTGATGCCGCAGCTGGTGATGCCCAGCTACGCGGGCACGCTACTGGACCAGACCGCGAAGCACTCGGTGCAACGCCAGATCGAGTACGGGCGCCAGCGCAACGTGCCGTGGGGCATTTCCGAGTCCGGCTACAACCTCGTCGACGCGCGCATGAACTACCAGTACCGCGCGTTCGGCGTCCCGGGCCTGGGCCTCAAGCGCGGCCTGTCGCAGGACCTGGTGATCGCACCCTACGCCAGCATGATGGCGCTGATGGTCGCCCCCGAGGCGGCGTGCGCGAACCTGCAGCGGCTGACAGCGGCGGGCTTCGGCGGAATGTTCGGCCTGTACGAGGCCATCGACTACACGCCTGCCCGCCTGCCGCGTGGCCAGAGCCATGCTGTGGTCCGCTCGTTCATGTCCCACCACCAGGGCATGGGCCTGCTGGCGCTGGACTACCTGCTGCGCGACCAGCCGATGCAGAAGCGCTTTGTCGAGGATCCGGAGTTCCAGGCGACCCTGCTGCTGCTGCAGGAGCGCATCCCGCGCACCGGCGCGTTCCATCCGCACTCGGCCGAGGTCGCTTCGGCGGCGCCGGTCGGCGAGGTCGACGGTGGCCAGCTGCGGGTGTTCCGCACGCCCGACACGGCCCGGCCCACGATCCAGATGCTGTCCAACGGCCGCTACCACGTGCTGCTGACCGGCGCCGGCGGCGGCTACAGCCGCGTCGGCGACATCGCGGTCACGCGCTGGCGCGAGGACGGCACGCGCGACCACTGGGGCAGCTTCTGCTTCCTGCGCGACGTGGAGAGCGGGGCGTTCTGGTCCACCGCCTACCAGCCCACGGCCGTGCCGGTCGACGGCTACGAGGCGATCTTCTCCGATGCCAAGGCCGAGTTCCGCGGCCGCAAGCATGGCGTCGAGTCGCACACCGAGATCGCGGTGTCGCCCGAGGACGACATCGAGCTGCGCCGCCTGCGCCTCACCAACCTCTCGCGCACCGCGCGCACCATCGAAGTCACCACCTATGCCGAGGTGGTGCTGGCCCCGGCCATCTCGGACGAACTGCACCCGGCCTTCAGCAACCTGTTCGTGCAGACCGAACTGGTCGGAGCCAGCCAGGCGATCGTCTGCACCCGGCGACCGCGCGCACTTGGCGAGACACCGCCCTGGATGTTCCACCTGCTCGCGGTCCACGACGCGGACATCGGCGCGATTTCGTACGAGACCGACCGGTCTCGATTCATCGGGCGCGGTCGCACGCTTGTGGCGCCGCATGCGCTGACGGACGCCGAGGCATTGTCGAACGCATCGGGATCGGTGCTCGATCCGGTGGTCGCGATCCGCTGCCGGATCACCCTGCAGCCAGGACGTTCGGCGACCATCGACATGGTCACCGGCGTGGCCGATGCGAGGGACGCCTGCGTTGCGCTGGTGGACAAGTACCGCGACCGCCGGCTGGCCGACCGCGTGTTCGACCTGGCCTGGACCCACTGCCAGGTGGTGCGTCGCCAGATCAACGCCAGCGAGGCCGACGCGCAGCTGTACGAACAGATCGCCGGACACATGGTGTTCGCCAACTCGGCACTGCGTGCCGAACCCGCGGTGCTGCTGCAGAACCGGCGCGGTCAGTCGGGTCTGTGGGGGCAGGCGATCTCGGGCGACCACCCCATCGCGCTGGTCCGCATCGCCGACGGCGCCAACATCGAACTGGTTCGGCAGATGGTGCAAGCCCACGCGTACTGGCGGCTCAAGGGGCTGGCCGTGGACCTGGTGATCTGGAACGAGGACCACGCCGGCTACCGGCAGCAGCTGCAGGACCAGATCATGGGCCTGGTCGCCGCCGGCATCGAAGCCAACGTGATCGATCGCCCCGGCGGCATCTTCGTGCGCCCCGCGCAGCAGCTGTCGCAGGAGGAACGCATCCTGCTGCAGTCGGTGGCCCGGGTGATCGTCAGCGATACCGACGGATCGCTTGCCGAGCAGGTCGCGCGCAGGCCGCCCGCGCCCGCGCCAGGCCCACTGCTGGTGGCCAATCCGGTGCAGTACGACCTGATCGGTGATGCAGACGAGGACCCGCACGCGGCGAGCGACGTCGTGGACCCATGGCCGTTCGACGCCGTCTCGGAGGATCGGATCCTCGACAACGGCCTCGGCGCGTTCTCCGCCGACGGCCGCGAGTACATCATCGAGCCCGGCCCTGGCGGAGTGACGCCGGCGCCGTGGTCGAACGTGCTGGCCAACGCCGACTTCGGCTGCGTGGTCAGCGACAGCGCGCCCGGCTACACCTGGACCGAGAACGCGCACGAGTTCCGGCTCACCCCCTGGCACAACGATCCGGTCGGCGATACCAGCGGCGAAGCGTTCTACCTGCGCGACGAGGACACGGGCAAGGTGTGGTCGCCCATGCCCTGGCCGGTCCGCGGCGAGGGCAGCTACCGCACGCGGCACGGCTTCGGCTACAGCGTGTTCGAGCACGTCGAGGACGGCATCGCCAGCGAGCTGTGGGTCTATGTCGACCTGGAGCAAGCAGTGAAGTACAGCGTGCTGCGGCTGCGCAACCGGTCCGGCCGGCCCAGGCGCCTGTCGGCCACCGGTTACGTGGAATGGGTGCTCGGCGACCTCGGCGCCAGGACGCGGATGCACGTGATCAGCGAGGTCGACGGCGACAGCGGCGTGCTCACCGCGCGCAACAGCTACAACACCGAATTCGCCGACCGGGTCGCGTTCTTCGATGCCGACACCCATGGCGTCGGCCACGAGGGCCGCAGCATCACCGCCGACCGCGTCGAATTCCTCGGCCGCAACGGCAGCATGCAGGCCCCCGCCGCCCTGCAGCGCCAGCGGCTGTCGGGCCGGCTCGGCGCAGGGCTGGACCCGTGCGCGGCGATCCAGGTCCCGATCCTGATCGCGATCGGCGGCGAGACCGAGACGGTCTTCCGCCTCGGGATCGGGCGCAACTGGGGGGAGGCGATCGCCCTGGCACGCCGCACGCGCGGCTCCGGCGCGGCGCACGACGCGCTCGACGTGGTGCGCATCCACTGGCTGCGCACGCTCGGCGCGGTGCGCGTGGAAACGCCCGACCCCGCCGTGGACGTGCTCGCCAACGGATGGTTGCTGTACCAGACCATCGGCTGCCGCTACCTGGCACGCAGCGGCTACTACCAGTCCGGCGGCGCGTTCGGCTTCCGCGACCAGCTGCAGGACATCATGGCGATGCTGCACGCGCAGGCCGCGCTGGCGCGCGAACACCTGCTGCGCAGCGCGGCCCACCAGTTCCCCGAAGGCGACGTGCTGCACTGGTGGCACCCGCCGCAGGACCGAGGCGTGCGCACGCGCTGTTCGGACGACTACCTGTGGCTGCCGGTGGCGACGGCGCGCTACGTGGAGGTGACCGGCGATGCCGGCGTGCTCGACGAGCGCGTGCATTACATCGAAGGGCGCCCGGTCAACCCCGACGAGGAGTCGTATTACGACCTGCCCCTGCCCTCGGGTCTGAGCGAGGACCTGTACCAGCACTGCGTGCGCTCGCTGCGGCGCGGCATGCGCCTGCTTGGCGAGCGCGGCCTGCCGCTGATCGCCACGGGCGACTGGAACGACGGCATGAACCGCGTCGGCGAACGCGGGCGCGGCGAGAGCGTGTGGCTGGGCTTCTTCCTGTACGACGCACTCGGGTGCTTCGATCCCCTGGCGCGGATGCGCAACGACCACGCCTTCGCCGCTGAGTGCCAGGCCGCCGCCGAACGCCTGCGCGAAGCGCTGGAGATGCATGCCTGGGATGGCGCCTGGTACCGGCGCGCATGGTTCGACAACGGCGCCCCGCTGGGCTCGACCGAAAGCGACGAATGCCGCATCGACTCGATCGCGCAGAGCTGGTCGGTGCTCTCGGGCGCCGGTGCACCGGAACGCACGAAACAGGCTCTCGCCTCGCTTGACACACACCTGGTGCGACGCGACGCCGGCCTGATCCAGCTGCTCGATCCGCCCTTCGACAAGACCGCGCAGGACCCGGGCTACATCCGCGGCTACGTGCCCGGCGTGCGCGAGAACGGCGGCCAGTACACGCATGCCGCGATCTGGGCGACGATGGCCTTTGCCAAGGTGGGCGACAGCGCCAAGGCCTGGGAACTGCTGGGCCTGATCAACCCGATCAACCATGCCCGCGACGCCGCAGGGATCGCGACCTACAAGGTCGAACCCTACGTCGTCTCGGCCGACGTCTACGCGGTCGCGCCGCACGTGGGCCGCGGTGGATGGAGCTGGTACACCGGTTCGTCCGGCTGGATGTACCGGCTGATCGTCGAATCGCTGCTGGGCCTGCAGCGCCGCGGCGACACGCTGCAGCTTGCGCCGTGCATCCCGGCGGACTGGCCCGAGTACTCACTGCGCTACCGCTACGGCGATACCGTCTACCGGATCCATGTGCGCCAGCAGCCGGCCGGCATGACGCCGGTCGGGCTGCGGGTGGACGGCGTCGAGCAACAGGGCTTCGTCATCGCGCTGATGGACGACCACGCCGAACACATCGTCGAGATCGTGCATACGCCTGACGCCGCGCACGTAGCCGTCATCGAACCGGAATGACCGGGCGGGCGTTGCCGGTGGCAGCCTCTATCGGTGATGCCGCGTGCCTGCATCTGGCCCCGCCCCGGCCCACCGCGGCCCCGGGCCGGACCATGTTGGACAGTCAGCGTGTCCGCCCGGGCCGCGTGCGCGCCCGGGCAGGGTTCAGTGGCGCTCCAGCATCGGCGGCAGCGGGCAATGCAGCACGCCGCAGATGGTGCGCAGCAGCTCGGATTCGGCCACCGACACGCGGCCGTCATGGGACACCGCAGCGGTGATCGCCTCGACCGTGACCTGCTTGGCCAGCGGGTCGAGCGCGTCCAGCGGCTCCCACACCGCGTCCAGCGCCAGCACGCCTTCGGCAGGCGGCGCGTACGGCAGGTGGTCACGCGGCAGCACGCGCTGCATGCCGGCAAGATAGGCGCGGCGCGCGGCATCGGGATCCTGCGGATTGCCGGCATGGGCGACGACCGCGAGCAGGGTGGCGAATTCCTGGCGCACGTTGCCGGGCTTGCGCCGGCCGAAGCGCGCGTAACGGCCGGGGTCGAGCGTCTCGCGCAGCTGTACCTCCAGCAGGCGCCCGAGGCAGTACTCGAACAGGCTCACGCGACCATCGGCATGCACGACCGCGTGCACGGTGTCCAGGAAGGTCGCGAGTTCCGGACGCGGGCGCAGGCGCATGGCCGGGAAGGCCAGTGACGCCAGCGGCATGCGCAGCATCGGATGCAGCGCCTGCAGGTGCTCCTCGCGCAGGCGTCGCGCTTCCGCGGCCGCCTGTACGCCGAGCCTGGCGACGATCTCGCTGCGCTGCCGATCGGCCACCTCGGCGTCGCCGTCCAGCAGCAGCCCCAGCAGCAGCATCCCGGCGCCATCGCGTCGGCCGGCCATCGTGCGCAGTTCCTGCGGCATCGTGGCCACGATCGTGTCGGCGCGGCGATAGTCGTCATCGCGCGGGTCGGCGACCTGGGACGACACCATCGGCGGCGTGAGGTCGATCCGCGCCGACGCCTGCGGCAGCACGCCGTGCCCCGGTCCGACCAGGCCCATCTGCACGTCCTCGTCCAGTCCGCTGGGCGGCATGGCCAGCCACTGCGACTTCAGGCGCTCCAGGCTCTCTGCGCGGAACGACGGCTCCAGCGCCTGGATCCGCTGCAGCACGGGCGGGTGCGTGGCGAACAGCCCGCTCAATCCGGTGCCGTCGCCAAACAGCATGTGGCTGACCTCTTCGGCGTCGGCGCGCTCGGCCAGCCGCGAGCCGTCGTGCAGGCCGGCAATCTTCTTCAGCGCGCCGGCAAGGCCGCTGGGCTGGCGCGTGAACTGCACCGCCGAAGCATCGGCAAGCACCTCGCGACTGCGGCTGACCGCGGCCTTGATCATGCGCCCGAAGAACAGGCCGACGTAGCCGACCAGCAGCACGATCAGCGCGCCCACCAGCACCGGCATCGCGCCGCGGCCGCGCACGCTGCCGCCGTGCTGCAGGATCTTGCGGCCGATCAGGCCCAGCATGAGGATGCCGAACAGCACGCCGACCAGGCGGATGTTCAGGCGCATGTCGCCGTTGAGGATGTGGCTGTACTCGTGCGCGATCACGCCCTGCAGCTCATCGCGGTTGAGCCGGTCGAGCGCGCCTCGGGTGACCGCGATCACCGCGTCGGAGGTCGAATAGCCCGCGGCGAACGCATTGATCCCCGGCTCGTGCTCCATCACGTAGATCTTCGGCACCGGCACGCCCGAGGCGATCGACATCTCCTCCACCACGTTGCGCAGGCGACGCAGGTGCAGGTCGGTGGTGTCCTCGGGGACCGGCACGCCGCCCATCTGCTGCGCCACCGCTTCGCCGCCGCCGCGCAGCGACGCGACCCGGTACAGCGAACCCACCCCGACCACGCCCAGCGCCAGCAGGGTCGACATCGCCAGCAGCGCCGGATCGGCGCCGAACACCAGCAGCACGCCCAGGTCCACCGCCACCACGATCCCGACGACGGCCAGCGCGAACAGCAGCACCAGCCGTGACGTGTTGCGGCGCGCCTGCTCCTGGCGTTCGAAGAAGTTCATGGAAGGGCGGCGATGCGCTTTACAACAGGCGAAGAGTCATCACGAAGCACGGGCGTTCAGAACTGCACCTTCGGAGCTTCGCGCACTTCGGCACGGTCGGCGGGGATGTCGAGCAGGGCGGCGGGGGCGAAGTTGAACATGCCCGCGACGATGCTGGACGGAAACACCTCGCGCTTGGTGTTGTAGGCCATCACCGAGTCGTTGTAGGCCTGGCGGGCAAAGGCGACCTTGTTCTCGGTACTGGTCAGCTCTTCGGTGAGCTGCATCATGTTCTGGCTGGCCTTGAGGTCGGGATAGGCCTCGACCACGACCATCAGCCGACCCAGCGCGCCGTTCAGGGCGCCCTGCGTTTGCGACAGCTCGGCCATCGCAGCCGGGTCGCCAGGCGCTGCCTTGGCCGCCGACAGCCCGGCCTGCGCGGCGGTACGGGCGGCAGTCACCGCTTCGAGCGTGCCGCGTTCGTGCGAGAGATAACCCTTGGCGGTTTCCACCAGGTTGGGGATCAGGTCGAAGCGCCGCTGCAGCTGCACGTCGATCTGTGCGAAGGCATTCCTGAATACGTTGCGCGCGGTCACCAGACCGTTGTAGATGCCCACCGCCCAGGCGCCGAAGACGACGACAAGTCCGATCAGGATCATCAGCAGAATCAGTCCACTCACGAAGATTCCTCCCCTTGTTCATGCAAGTGCGGAAACAGGCGCATATGATCGCCTGAAGCAGAGCATACGCAGGGGACAGTCCCGATGAAAGCGAACCTCCCCCGGCCGCGCAGCACACGCCTGCATCGCGCACTGCTGCTCGGCCTGCTGCCGGCGATCGCCCTGACCGTCGCCGCGCAGACTCCGTTGCCGTGGACCAGTGACGCGCCCGCCGCGGCGGATGTGACGCCAGCGCCGATCGTGCCGGTGGTGCCGTCGGACCGCCCCGTGCCGTTGCCGGCCGAGGTCAAGCGGCAGCCGCTCGCGGAAGGCTTCGACGTGCGCCTGTTCGAGGCGATGGCACAGGACCTGGTCGCCAACCAGCGCGTGCCGGGCCTGGCGATGGCGATCGTCCACGACGGACGGATCCTCAGCGCGCGCGGCTACGGCATCACCGACGTATCCGATGCCGAACCGGTGGACGCGCATACGGTGTTCCGCCTGGCCTCGCTGTCCAAATCCTTCGCCGGCACCGTGACCGGCATGCTGGTGTCCGAGGGCGCGCTGCGCTGGGACAGCCGCGTCGCCGACTTCATGCCGAGCCTGCAGTTCGCCGATCCGTCCGCCGCGCAGCAGCTCACCGTCGCCGACGTGCTCAGCCACCGGGTCGGCCTGCGCCACCACACCTACGACCGCGACATCGAGGGCAACGCCGACTACCACAGCCTGGTGCAGCGGTTCGCAGCGGCGCCGATGGCCTGCGCCCCGGGCGACTGCTATGGCTACCAGAATGTCGCCTTCAGCCTGGTTGGCGACGTGGTGTTCGCGGCCAGCGGGCAGTTCTACAGCGAGTCGGTGGCGCGCCGCATCTTCAAACCGCTGGGCATGAACGACGCCAGCCTCGGCCTGGACGGCATCACCGCCAGTTCGCGCTGGGCCAGGCCCCACGTGCGCGCCGGCGCCGGTTGGAAATCGCTGACGCCCAAGCCCACCTACTATCGCCTCGCGCCTGCCGCCGGCGTCAACGCCAGCATCGCCGACATGGCGCAGTGGCTGCTCGCACAGGGCGGACATCGCCCGGACGTGCTGCCTGCGCCGCTGCTGGCCACGCTGCAGGCGCCGATCGTCGGCACCCCCGGCGAGATCCGCGGCAGCTCGTGGCGACGCGAGCGCCTGAACTCCGCGGGCTACGGCCTGGGCTGGCGCGTGTACGACTACGCGGGCCATCGCCTGGTCTTCCACGGTGGTGCGGTGCAGGGCTACCGCGGCCTGATGGCGATGCTGCCCGAGCGCGACGTGGGCGTGGTGGTGCTCTGGAACAGCAACAGTTCGCTGCCCTCGGGCCTGCTGCCGACGATCCTCGACCGCGCGATCGGCCTGCCTGCGCAGCAGTGGCTGGACGTCGATATCGACATGGAAGCGCTCTACGCATCCGACGGCGCGGACGCGCCGGCAAACGGCGGCCCGCAGTCGGGGAAGGCTGAAGCGCGCCCGCGCTGAAGGCTGCGCCGGACGCTGCGACATAGGGGGCGGTGAAGGGACAGTCGGTGCTCGCACGGGCTTGCTGTGGGCGGTGGGGCTGGTCGGCGGTGATCGCGGCTGAAGCCGCTCCTACAGCCACGCCCCGCAGGAGCGGCTTCAGCCGCGACCNCCCCTCCCCCCCCCCCCCCCCCCCCCCCCCCCCCCCCCCCCCCCCCCCCCCCCCCCCCGCGACCGGACCTCACGACTGCGCGCGACACGGCAGTACGTCGTGCGCTTGGGATCCCACAAAAAAAACTCCCTCTCCGCCTGGGCAACGGAGAAGGAGCTTCGGTTACGGCTGATCGGGATATCAGATCAAGGGTGTCGGCATCGGCGGCATGGCCAGGGTGGCGCTCTTCTTGGCGACCCGCTTCTTGGCTACCTTCCTCGTGGTCTTCTTGGCCGCCTTCTTGGCGGTCTTCTTGGTGGCCTTCTTGGTGGCCTTTTTCACGGCCTTCTTGGCGACCTTCTTGGCAGGCCGCTTGGTGGCCTTCTTGGCGACCTTGCGGGCGGTCTTCTTCGCCGCCTTCTTGGCTACCTTCTTCTTGGCAACCTTCTTGGCAGCCTTCTTCGTGGTCTTCTTGGCAACCTTCTTGGCTACCTTCTTCTTGGCTACCTTCTTGGCAGCCTTCTTCGTGGTCTTCTTGGCCGCCTTCTTGGCGGTCTTGCGGGTCGCCTTCTTGGCTACCTTCTTGGTGGCGGCCTTGCGGACCGTCTTCTTCGCGACCTTCTTGGTCGCCTTCTTGGCTACCTTCTTCTTCGCGACCTTGGCGGTCTTCTTGGCAGGTGCCTTGGTCGCCTTCTTGGCGACCTTTTTCTTTGCAGCTTTCTTCGCGGCCATGAGATGGCTCTCCTCGTCAGTTGACTTGCAGTACTACTGCCCAGTGGTCAAGCAGCGCGCGGGTATCGGACCCGTGCACACCGCCGGCGCGCCACGCGCGCCGGAACGGATTCGGCAGGGACAACGCGGTCGGGGGAACGCGGTCCCGGTGATACGAAAACACCTGCGGCCCGGAGCGGCGCAGGTGTCTGGAAAGAGGTGGTCTGGTTTTCGCAGGGGAGACGATGCCTTCATCCACCTTGTAGAAGTCCGGGGCGGAGGTCTTTTTTGTGCTGCGCGTTTTCGCTGTGTGCTGACTCACTCGCTTCTGCGGCCACGTCTGTTGGGCGAAACCTAATCACGGTTTTTTCAGCTGTCAACACCCGGCGTTTCGAATTCTTCGCAGTACGTGCACCGGCGTCGACCACGCGCGTGCGAACCGACGCGCCGGCATGTCGTGCAAAACACGGCGACGCGCGCGTCGATGCCGCGCGGCATCAAGACGAAAGCGCGCAAAACAAGTGTGTTTTGAATGATCGCCTCGCACTGCCGCTTGCCACCGCGGTCATCGAGGCATGTGCATCGCGTCGCTTCAAACAGCCCGCACGCCATCGGCGCGGCGGTTGAACGGACGCCATCCGAAGACCGCGTTGCGCGGCGCACAAAGACCGATTGCGCCCAAAGTGCGCAAACTTTTCCGCCGTGCCGACGCCTTTGGAGACGCGACATGAAGTCCGGAAAGTGGGTGTGCCCAGGCCAGAGTCGACAGTGCGACAGGTGCGGCGATGACGCGTTCCGGCGTTTGCCGGAAGCGGACGCCGCGATGGTTGGCAGCGTCCGCGAGGGCGACGGGCATCGTGCCCGTCGCGTGACGAATCAATGATCGTCTTCTTCGAGCAGGTCGGCGTAGTCGTCAGGAGCGAGCAGCTCGTTGAACTGGTCGAGCCCGTTGACCTCGACCACGTACAGCCAGCCTTCGCCGTAGGCGTCTTCGTTGATCGTCTCGGGCTTGTCGGCCAGCGCGCTGTTGACCGCGGTGACGGTGCCCGACACCGGCGCGTACACGTCCGATGCCGCCTTGACCGACTCGACCACGGCGCTGGCAGTACCGGCTTCGATGGTGTCGCCGACCGCAGGCAGCTCGACGTAGACCAGGTCGCCAAGCAGGCCCTGGGCGTGGTCGGAAATGCCGACGGTGACCTTGCCGTCACCTTCGACACGCGCCCACTCGTGGGACTTCAGGAACTTCAGGTCGCCGGGGATCTCGCTCATCGTGGACTCCGCTCTCGTACGGGCTTGGGGAAAGGACGGCTAGTGTAGCCAAGCCCGGCGCCGCTGCCGCAAGCGCCGCCGGTCGGAAGGGGTCAGAGCGCCTTGCCGTCGCGCACGAACGGGAACCGGACCACCCGCACCGGCACCTCGCGCCCCCGGATGTCCACGCGCACGTCCGAGGCGACATTGCCCGCCGGCACGCGCGCAAACGCGATCGCCTTGCCGAGCGTGGGCGAGAACGTGCCCGACAGGATCTCGCCGTCGCCGTTGGCGGTCAGCACGCGCTGGCCGTGGCGCAGCACGCCCTTCTCTTCCATGACCAGGCCGATCATCTGCCGCGGCGCGCCGTCGCGCTTGTGCCGCTCGAGCACGTCGCGGCCGATGAAGTCGCGTCCCGCGTCGAGCGCGACCGTCCAGCCCAGCGCCGCCTCGAAGGGCGAGACCGTGTCATCCATGTCCTGGCCATAGAGGTTCAGGCCCGCCTCCAGGCGCAGCGTGTCGCGCGCACCGAGACCGGCCGGCTTCACCCCCGCCTGCAGCAGCGCGTCCCACAGGGCGACCGCGTGCGCCTCTGGCACGATGACCTCGAAGCCGTCCTCGCCGGTGTAGCCGGTGCGGGCGATGAACAGCTCGCCAAAGCGCGCGCCGGCCACGTCGCACGCGGCGAACTTGCCGAGCGCCGCGACCGCCGCGGCATCGTCGCCTTCGATCAGGCCCAGCATCCGCTCGCGTGCGTTGGGGCCCTGCACCGCGATCATCGACAGCTCGGGCCGCTCGCGGACCTCGACACCGAAGGCCTGGGCCTGCGCGTCGATCCAGGCCATGTCCTTGTCGCGGGTGGAAGCGTTGACCACCAGGCGGAACCAGTCCTCGCCCAGGTAGTAGATGATCAGGTCATCGATGATGCCGCCCTGCGCGTTGAGCATGCAGGCGTACAGGGCCTTGCCGGGCTGCTTGAGCTTGTCGACCGAGTTGGCGACCAGCTTGCGCAGGAACGGACGCACCTGGTCGCCGTGCAGGTCGACCACGGTCATGTGGCTGACATCGAACATGCCGGCGTCGCGCCGCACCTGGTGATGCTCGTCGATCTGCGAGCCGTAATGGATGGGCATGTCCCAGCCGCCGAAGTCGACCATCCTGGCGCCAAGCGCACGGTGGCTGTCGTTGAGAACGGTTTTGCGGGTCATGGCGCGATCCTTGGTGCGGGGGTGGCCCGATTATCCCAGATCGATCCGGCGCGGGCCCGCGCGCGCGGGCCGTTCAGTGATGGTGGTGGGCGTGGCCGCCGTCGCCAGCGTCCGCGCCGCTGTCATCGCAGTCGCCCCCGTGGCAGTCATCCGTCCCCTCGATCTGCAGGGTGGCGTGGCCGATGTCGAAACGCTCACGCAGCGCGGCCGCCGCCAGGTGGCGCAGCTCGCGCGCATCGACGCTGTCGTCGACCACCAGGTGCGCAGTCATCGCGGCCCGGGTGGACGCCAGCGCCCAGACGTGCAGGTCGTGCACGTCGGCCACTCCGGGCAGGCCGGCCAGCGCCGCGCGCACTTCGGCCAGGTCGATGCCGTCGGGCACGCCCATCATCAGCACGTTGCCGGCCTGGCGCATCAGCGTCCAGGCGCGCGGCAGTACCCACAGCCCGATCGCGACCGCGATGATCGGATCGGCCAGCTGCCAGCCGGTGAAGTGGATCACCAGCGCGGCGAGGATCACGCCGACCGAGCCGAGCATGTCGGCCCACACTTCCAGATAGGCGCCCCTGACGTTGAGGCTTTCGCCACTGCCTGCATGCAGCAGGCGCATCGCGACCAGGTTCACCACCAGGCCGGCGACGCCGACCACCAGCATGCCGATCGAGGCGACCTGGGGCGGCTGCATGAAGCGGTGCGCCGACTCCCACAGGATGTATCCGGCCAACGCGAACAGCAGCAGGCCATTGAGCATCGCCCCCATCGCCTCGGTGCGCACATAGCCGAAGCTGCGGCGCGCGTCGGGCGGGCGCCGCGACAGCCGCACCGCGACCAGGGCGATGCCCAGCGCCAGCGCGTC
Organism: Luteimonas sp. A482; assembly: GCF_054072655.1. NCBI lineage: Bacteria > Pseudomonadati > Pseudomonadota > Gammaproteobacteria > Lysobacterales > Lysobacteraceae > Luteimonas > Luteimonas sp. A482. The sequence goes on along the minus strand of NZ_JBSVRO010000001.1, from coordinate 753,479 downwards.
GGTCGCCATGTGCGCCGCGTCCGAGAGCAGGGCCAGGCTGTTGGTCGCGAACGCGGCCGCCAGCTCGACCAGCATGAAGGCCACGATGAGCGCCAGCGCCCACCACAGCGGCTTCTCGTGGCGGATGCTGGCGGCGCTGGCGTGGTCGTGATCGTGTCCCATGGCGCGGCATGCTGGCCGCGGTGGGTGCTGTTACACAATCGCGGACCAGTCAGGGTTGCTACTGCAGCGAGGGCGCCGCCGTCGCAGGCGCTGCTTCCACCTGCAGGATCACGCCGTCGGTACCGACGACCTTGACCGGCGTGCCCACCGGCAGGTCCGCGCCTTCGACGATCCAGAACGCATCGCCGATCTTGACCCGGCCGCGCCCGGCGACAATCGGCTGCTCGAGCGGAATCACCCGGTCGATGTGCTGGAACGCCCGCCGGTTCAGCGTCGGACGGTCGCTTTCGCGGGCGCGGCTGCGGAACCATTTCCGGTAGACCTGGATGGAGACGAAGCTCAGCACGACGAAGGCCGCGACCTGGGCCAGCAGCGGGATCCCCGGCACCGCCAGCACCGCGAGGAACACCGCGACCGCGGCAAAGCCCATCCACAGCATGAAGGCTCCCGGCGCAATCGCTTCGGCGGCGAAAAGCAGCAGCGCGACCGCCGCCCATGCCACCACGTCCCAGCGCAGGTCCATCACTCAGCCCTCGCCGCTCGGGAACACGGCGCGCGTCGGCGGCGGGCTGCGCGGCGGCGCCGACTGCTGTTTGGCCAGCGCCTCCTTGGCCAGTTCGGCCACGCCTGCGATCGAGCCGATGATGCCGGTGGCCTCCATCGGCATCAGCACGAACTTCTGGTTGGGTGCGGTCGCCAGCTTCTCGAACGCCTGCACGTACTTCTGCGCGATGAAGTAGTTGATCGCCTGCACGTCACCCTGGGCGATGGCATCGGACACCATCTGCGTGGCCCTGGCCTCGGCCTCGGCCAGGCGCTCGCGCGCCTCGGCTTCGCGGAACGCGGCTTCCTTCTCGCCTTCCGCCTCCAGGATCGCGGCCTGCTTGTCGCCCTCGGCGCGCAGGATCGCCGACTGGCGATGGCCCTCGGCCTCGAGGATCACGGCCCGGCGTTCGCGTTCGGCCTTCATCTGCCTTGCCATCGAGTCGATCAGGTCACGCGGCGGCTGGATGTCGCGGATCTCGATGCGGGTGACCTTGATGCCCCAGGGATTGGTGGCCGAGTCGACCACGTTCAGCAGCTGCGCGTTGATGGTCTCGCGCTGGCTCAGCGACTCGTCCAGGTCCATCGAACCGATCACGGTGCGGATGTTGGTCTGCACCAGCGCGATCATCGCGATCTCGAGGTTGGAGACCTCGTACGCGGCCTTGGCGGCATCGAGCACCTGGAAGAACACCACGCCGTCGACCTTCACCGCGGCGTTGTCCTTGGTGATGACTTCCTGGCTGGGCACGTCCAGCACCTGCTCCATCATGTTGACCTTGCGCCCCACCCCGTAGACCACTGGAACCAGGAAATGCAGGCCCGGGCTCATGGTGTGGGTGTAGCGACCGAAGCGCTCGACCGTCCACTCATAGCCCTGCGGCACCATCCGCACGGTCTTGAACAGGATCACGATGCCCGCCACCAGCAGCACCGCCGCCAAAAACATGCCTCCGCCCATGGAATTCCCCTTCGCCTGCGTGGTTTCCAGTATAGGTCGGTGACGACGGCGGCAGGCCGGGTGTGACCGGCGTACAGGCAGCGCTCGAACAGCTCTACCGCTGGTTCGAGCGTCCGGTGGTCACGCTTGCGCTGCGCACCCGCGGCGATCGCGAGACATCCGAGTGCCGCAGGCACGATGCCGAAGGTGATCGGCCGGATCCACGGCTTTCGCGGCGACAGCCGTTCCGGGATGGCTGGGCAGATCGCGGTCAACGAGGCGCTGACCCAAAGCGTGCTCGGCTGTACCAAGCCAGCGCTGCACCCATGCGGCGCGGGCGCACCGCGGCGGGTATTACTTGGTGAGGATCAGCTTGTCGTTGCGGGTGTGGCGCAGCCGGTAGCACTCGTTGCCATGGCGGATGCGCAGTTCGCGCTGTCCCTGGAGTAGACGCAGGCTGTCGATCTCGATCGACGGCACTGGCGCGCGGCCGTGGTCATGGCCCGGTTCGGTCGCGGTCGAGTGCACGGCGGCTTCAGGACTGAGCAGCATCTTGGGGACTCCTTTGCGGGGAGTAGCGATGCTAATGATTCTCATTAGCCTGTCAACAGCCGTTTGTCGGCGGAATGCCGGCCAGCTCAATGCAACGGTACCGCCGCCTGGCGGACGCAACCCCCGTGCAACCTTCGCTACCGCGTGGCCGCTTCCAGCCTTCTCCAGACAGGTTCTTCGAAGCGGTCGACCAGCTCCAGCGCGCCGAGGTTCTCGCGCAACTGCTGCGTCGAGCTGGCGCCGAGCAGGACGGTGGAGACGTGTGGATTGAGCAGGCACCAGGCGATCGCCAGCTGCGCGGGAGCGACACCGAGCTCTTCGGCCAGGGCGGTGAAGCGCCGTGCGCGCTCCAGCCGTGCTTCGCCGCGTTCGCGGTCGTGCAGCGGACTGGACTCGCCGAGGTGCGCCAGGCGGCTGCCCTCTGGCACGCCGTCGTTGTACTTGCCGGTCAGCAGCCCCGAAGCCAGCGGCGACCACACCGTGGTGCCAAGGCCATGCTCGGCGTACAGCGGCGCGTACTCGAGCTCGACGCGGTCGCGGTGCAGCAGGTTGTACTGCGGCTGCTCCATGGTCGGCGCATGCAGGTGATGGCTGCGGGCGACCTGGATCGCCTCGCGGATCAGTGCCGCCGGCCATTCGGACGTGCCCCAGTACAGCACCTTGCCCTGCCGGATCAGCGCGTCCATCGCCCACACGGTTTCGGCGACCGGCGTGTCGGGATCCGGGCGGTGGCAGAAGAACAGGTCCAGGTAGTCCACGCGCAGGCGCCTGAGCGCATCGTGGCAGGCATCGCGCACGTGCTTGCGCGACAGCCCGAGCTGGGTCGGACGCGGATCGGCGACCGAGCCGAAGCGCACCTTGCTCGACACGCAGAACCCGTCGCGCGGCAGGCGCAGGTCGGCGATCACGTCGCCCATCACCCGTTCGGCCTCGCCGCGGGCGTAGTTCTCGGCGTTGTCGAAGAAGTTGACGCCATGGTCCCAGGCCAACGCGACCAGCTCGCGCGCCTCGCCGCGGCCCACGCGCGTGCCCGCGGTCAGCCAGGCGCCCAACGACAGTGCCGACAGCTGCAGGCCCGAACTTCCAAGGCGGCGATAGCGCATCACGTCTTGCTCCGGCATGCGGTTCCGGCGAACAGTCTATGCGGCGCGGGGTATCCTCGCGCGGCGATCCCGCCCGCCGACACCGCCCGGATGCACGAACCCGTTCCACTCAAGCGCGTACTGGCCACCCTGTTCGGGCGCCCCGACGAGGTGATGCTCGAGCTTGGCGCCGGCGGTGAGCTGCTGGTGGCCAAGGTGCGAGCGCTGCTGTCGCTGCTGGTGCTGGTGCTGCCGTTGGCCGCAGCGCTTGGCGGCGCCGCCACCAGCCGCACCCTGGTCGGCCTGGCCGCAGCGGTGTTGATCAACGTGATCGCGCAGGTCTGGCTGGCGCTGGCCCGCAACCCGCGCCGCCACCACTGGCTGCCCTATGCCACCGGCGCCTGGGACATCACCGCCACCACCGGCGTGCTGGTGATGCTCTCGCTGGACGACCCTGCGGCCGGGCTCCACAGCATGGTGGTGTGGTGCTTCTACCTGTTCGCCATCGCGCTCACCGCTCTGCGCAGCGATGGGCGACTGACCACTTTCGTCGGCGCCCTGGCGATCGTGCAGTACGCGGTGTTCGCCTCGGCCGTGCTGGCCTTCACCACGACCGCGGCGCCGGCCATCGACGGCAGCGCGCCGTCGCTGGTCCCGCAATGCGGACGGTTGCTGCTGCTGGCGATGATGACCCTGCTCAGCAGCACCATCGTCTACCGGATGCAGCGCCTGATCGAGCTGTCCGGACGCGACGGCCTGACCGGCGTGCCCAACCGCGCCTGGCTGCTGCAGCGCCTGCCGCGCATGTTCGAGGCTGCGCGCCGCGATGGTCGCACGGTGACGATCGGACTGGTCGACGTGGACCACTTCCGCCGCGTCTATGAGGAGATCGGTCACCTCGGCGGTGACCGCGCGATCCGGCACATTGCCGAACACCTGGGTGGGATGCTCGAGGAGGACGAGCACCTGGCGCGCATTGGCGGGCAGGAGTTCGTGCTGGTGCTGCTGTGCCCGATCGGCAGCGCCTGGGAGCGGATCGACCGCAGCCGTCGCAGCCTGGCCGCGCAGCCCTTCCACGCCGATCGCGCCGAACCGGTCAGCCTGGCCTTCAGCGCCGGGCTGGCGGCGTTCCCGCAGGACGGTGCCAGCGCCTCGGCCCTGCTCGGCAGCGCCGACCGGCGCCTGCAGGAGGCCAAGCGCGCCGGACGCAACCGGGTGATCGCGCGCGACGTGTAAGGGACCTGTCATTTCGACCGTAGGGAGAAATCCCCTCCAGCGCGCGGGGAAGCGGCTTTCTCCCTTCGGTCGAAATGACAGGGACTGGGCAACCCAGGTGACGTGGACAGGGCCGGGGCGGCATCCCACGGATGGGGACAGGTCGAACGACAGCCGAGCGCAGGCCGCCCGCGGTTGCCGCAGCCTGCCCGCTGCTCTAGGCTGCCGCGTCTGTTTTGCACGAAATCGATGCGGGGAAACGGGATGGAAGCACTGCTGCGCGTCGGTTTCGGCCTGTTCGGACTGGCGGTGCTGATCGGCCTGGTCTGGTTGTTCTCCAACAACAAGCGGCGTGTCGACTGGCCCCTTGTCGGCACAGGCATCGCCCTGCAGATCGCCTTTGCCGCGCTGGTGCTGCTGGTGCCGGGTGGGCGCGACGTGTTCGACTGGCTCGGCCACGGCTTCGTGCGGCTGCTCGGTTTCGTCAACGCCGGTTCGGAGTTCATCTTCGGCAGTTTGATGAACGTGGAGACCTACGGCTTCATCTTCGCCTTCCAGGTGCTGCCGACGATCATCTTCTTCGCCGCGTTGATGAGCGTGCTCTACCACCTCGGCGTCATGCAGTACGTGGTGCGGATCATGGCGTTGGCGATCACCAAGGTGATGCGCGTATCCGGCGCCGAGACCACCAGCGTCTGCGCCAGCGTGTTCATCGGCCAGACCGAGGCGCCGCTGACCGTGCGCCCCTACATCTCGCGCATGACCGAATCCGAGCTGATCACGATGATGATCGGCGGCATGGCGCACATCGCCGGCGGCGTGCTGGCGGCCTACGTCGGCATGCTCGGCGGCGGCGACCCGGTCGAGCAGGCCTTCTACGCCAAGCACCTGCTGGCCGCATCGATCATGGCCGCGCCGGCGACGCTGGTGATCGCCAAGATCCTGATCCCGGAAACCGGCGAACCGCTGACCCGCGGCACGGTCAAGATGGAGGTCGAGAAGACCACCAGCAACGTGATCGACGCGGCCGCCGCCGGCGCCGGCGACGGCCTGCGCCTGGCGCTGAACATCGGCGCGATGCTGCTGGCCTTCATCGCCCTGATCGCGATGATCAACGCGCCGCTGACCTGGCTGGGCGAGATCACCGGCCTGCAGGCCGCGATCGGCCGGCCGCTGGACCTGGCGACGATCTTCGGCTGGGTGCTGGCGCCGATCGCCTGGTTGATCGGCGTGCCGTGGCAGGACGCGGGCGTGGTCGGATCGCTGATCGGACAGAAGGTGGTGATCAACGAGTTCGTCGCCTACCTGCAGCTGGCCGACATCGTCAACGGCCGCGTCGATGGCGTGGTGCTGAGCGACCAGGGGCGGCTGATCGCGACCTACGCGCTGTGCGGCTTCGCCAACTTCAGCTCGATCGCGATCCAGATCGGCGGCATCGGCGGGCTCGCACCCGACCGCCGCAAGGACCTGGCGCGCTTCGGCCTGCGCGCGGTGCTGGGCGGCACCGTCGCCACGCTGATGACGGCGACCATCGCCGGCGTGCTGATCAACCTCGGCGCCTGAGCAGGGAACCGACGCGCCGTGTCCATCCCCGCTCCAGCACAGGTGGTCGTGGTCGGCTCGTTCAACGTCGACCACGTCTGGCATTGCGAAACGCTGCCGCGCCCGGGCGAGACACTCATTGGCAGCTACGCCACCGGGCCCGGTGGCAAGGGCTTCAACCAGGCCACGGCCTGCGCGCGCAGCGGCGCGGCGACGGTGTTCATCTGCGCGATCGGCGATGATGCGGGCGGCCAGCTGGTGCGCAGCCTGGCGGCGCGCGACGGCATCGACCTGCGCGCTGAAACCGGCGACGAGCCCACCGGCACCGCCGGCATCCACGTGGACCGCGCCGGCATCAACACCATCGTCATCGGCGCGGGCGCCAACGGCGTGCTGTCGACGGAATTCGTCGCGCGCCAGGCCGAGGCCATCGCCACTGCACGGATCGTGCTGGCGCAGCTGGAGTCGCCGGTCGACAGCGTGCTCGAGGCGATGCGGCTGGCGCGCGCGGCGGGGATCCGCACGATCCTCAATCCGGCGCCGGCCAATGCGCCGAGCACGCGCGAGCTGCTCGCGGTGGCCGACATCCTCACCCCGAACGAAACCGAGCTTGCTGCGCTGCTGGCGCGGCATGCCGGCGAAGCTGTCGATCCAGCCCAGGTCGCCGCGCTGGACGATGCGCGCCTGCACCGGCTGTGCCGGATGCTGCTGCCGCGCGGCACGGTGGTGATCACGCTGGGCGCCGCCGGCGCCTTCGTGTCCCACCGCGAGGACAAGTGCCGCGGCGACGAGATTCCGCACTACCGCGTCGCGGCTTTCGAGGCGAAGACGATCGACACCACCGGCGCCGGCGACGCGTTCAACGGGGCACTGGCATCTTCCCTGGCCACGGTGCCCAACCGGGCCTTCGCCGACCACGTGCGCTTTGCCGCGCACTACGCCGCGCTGTCGACCGAGCACGAGGGCGCGGCCGCCTCGATGCCGCGCCTGTCCGCGGCCGGGCTGCGGTGACCGCAGGGGCCGCGAAGCCCCCCCCCGCCCCACCACCGCTACAATTGCGCGATGCAGATCGGCCCGCACCGCATCCAACCCCGCGTGATCCTCGCCCCGATGGCGGGCGTCACCGACAAGCCGTTCCGGCAGCTGTGCAAGCGGCTGGGCGCGGGGCTGGCGGTGTCGGAGATGACCACCAGCGATCCGCGCTTCTGGAACACGCGCAAGTCACTGCACCGCATGGACCACGCGGGCGAACCCGACCCGGTCAGCGTACAGATCGCCGGCACGGTACCCGAGGTGATGGCCGAAGCCGCGCGCCACAACGCCGGCCATGGCGCGCAGATCATCGACATCAACATGGGCTGCCCGGCCAAGAAGGTGTGCAACGCCTGGGCCGGCTCGGCGCTGATGCAGGACGAGATGCTGGTGGCGCGCATCCTCGAGGCGGTGGTGGCGGCGGCGGATGTACCGGTCACGCTCAAGATCCGCACCGGCTGGGACGTCGCGCACCGCAACGCACCCGCGATCGCGCGCATCGCGCAGGAGAGCGGCATTGCCGCGCTCACCGTGCACGGGCGCACCCGCGACCAGCACTACACCGGGCAGGCCGAGTACGACACCATCGCCGCGATCAAGACCGACCTGCGCATCCCGGTGATCGCCAACGGCGACATCGACTCGCCGCACAAGGCGCTGCAGGTGCTGCGCCAGACCGGCGCCGATGCGGTGATGATCGGACGCGCGGCGCAGGGCCGGCCGTGGGTCTTCGCCGCAGTAGCGCACTTCCTCGCCACCGGCGCCATCCTGCCCGAGCCCTCGCCTGCCGAAGTGCGCGACATCCTGCTGGGCCACCTGCAGGCGCTGCATGACTTCTACGGCGAGCAGTCCGGCGTGCGCATCGCGCGCAAGCACCTGGGCTGGTACGCGAAGGACCGGCCGGAAAATGCGGCCTTCCGCAGCGTGGTCAACCGCGCCGAGAGCGCGGACATGCAGCTGCGGCTGACCCGCGACTACTTCGACGCGCTGGTCGCCGGCGTCGTCCCGGAGCTGTCCGCAGCCGCCTGAGCACGGCGGGCTTGCCAGCGCGCGCGCCGGCACCCAAGATTCGCGGCGCGCCGGACGGACTGGACCGGCACGGGGAGCGGCACATGGAATTGCACGAACACGACCCGGACGCATCGCGCCGGCCGATCAGGGCGCGCGGCAATCTACTCGTCCAGCGCATCGCCGCGGCACTCGCGCGCTCGGCGCTGACGCCCAATGCCATCTCGGTGCTCAGCATCGTGTTCGCCGCCGCAGGCGCGGTGGCGCTGCTGTGGCTGCCGGTGTGGGGCGCCTGGCTGTGCGCGCTGGGCATCCAGCTGCGGCTGCTGTGCAACCTGTTCGACGGCATGGTGGCGGTGGAGGGCGGCAAGTCCACGCCCACCGGCGCGCTCTACAACGAAGTGCCCGACCGCGTCGCCGACAGCCTGCTGCTGGTCGCGCTCGGCTACGCGGCAGGACTGCCGTGGGCCGGATGGCTGGCGGCGCTGCTCGCCGCTTCGACCGCCTATATCCGCACGCTAGGGGGCGCGCTGGGACAAGCGCAGGATTTCCGCGGACCGATGGCCAAGCAGCACCGCATGGCGCTGATGACGCTGGCCTGCGTGGCGGCTCCGATCGAGGCGATGCTCGCAGGCAGCCGCCACGTGCTGGTCGTGGCGGTTGCAGTGATTGCGATCGGCTCGCTGTTGACCTGCGGCACTCGGCTGAGCGCGGTCGCCCGGCGGCTGGAGCGCGCGTCTTGATCGCGCGCCTCGGCGCGGCCGCGCTGGTCGGTTTCACCCGCACGATGGTGGGCGCACGCGCGCAGTGGCGGGTCGCGCCGCCGCAGGGCCAGTGCATCTACTTCGCCAACCACACCAGCCACCTGGACACGGTGGCGATCTGGTCGGCGCTGGCGCCGCACCTGCGCGCCACGGTGCGCCCGGTGGCCGCGCGCGACTACTGGGACAAGCCTGGCCTGCGCGGCTGGCTGTCCGGCCGGGTGCTGCGCGCGATCCTGATCGACCGGCAGCGCGCCGATGCCGATGCCGACCCGCTGACCCCGGTGCGCGATGCGCTCGACCAGGGCGACTCGCTGGTCCTGTTCCCGGAAGGCACGCGCAGCAACGAGCGGCTGCCGCAGAAGTTCAAGGGCGGCCTGTTCAAGCTGGCCAGCGAGTATCCCCACGTCGAACTGGTGCCGGTCTACCTCGACACCCTGCACCGTAGCCTGCCCAAGGGCGCGCTGCTGCCCTTGCCGCTGCCGCTGTACTGCAACGTGAACTTCGGCGCGCCGCTGGCGCTGGCGCCCGGCGAGAGCCGCGACGATTTCCTCGAGCGCGCGCGCGCCGCGGTGGAGGCGATGGCATGAGCCCGCAGACGAAGATGATCTACGTGTTCTCGGGCATCGTCGCCCTGCTGCTGGTGGCTTCGATCGTCGGCTGGCTGCTGTCCCGCCGGGGTCCCGACGGCGGCGGTGCGAGCGTGCGCAACCTCAATGCACGCGTGCGCGCCTGGTGGGGCATGGTGGGCGTGCTGGGCGCCTGCTTCGCGATCGGGCCGGTGGCGACGCTGGTGGTGTTTGCCTTCATCTCGTTCTTCGCGCTGCGCGAGTTCATCACCCTCACCCCCACGCGCGCCGGCGACCACCTGCCGCTGGTGGCCGCGTTCTACCTGCTGATCCCGATCCAGTACTGGCTGATCTTCGACCAGTGGTATGGCCTGTTCGCGATCTTCATCCCGGTCTACGCCTTCCTCGCGCTGCCGGTGCTGGCGGTGTTCGGCGGCGACACCACCGACTTCCTCGAACGCAGCACCAAGATCCAGTGGGGCGTGATGATCGCCATCTACTGCATCAGCCATGCACCTGCGCTGATGATCCTGCATCCCGATGCGCCTGCCGGGACCGGCCAGCTGTTGCTGCTCTACCTGATGCTGGTGGTGCAGATCAGCGACGTGATGCAGTACGTGTTCGGCAAGCTGCTGGGCCGGCACAAGGTGGCGCCGCAGGTGAGTCCATCCAAGACCGTGGAAGGCCTGGTCGGCGGCGGCCTGGCCGCGGTGGGTATCGGTACCGCGCTGTGGTGGATGACGCCCTTCACGCCGCTGCAGGCGGCCGGCATGTCGGCGGTGATCGTGCTCGCAGGCTTCTGCGGCGGACTGGCGCTGTCGGCGGTCAAGCGCAGCCTCGGCGCCAAGGACTGGGGCCGGATGATCGAAGGCCACGGCGGCATGATGGACCGGATGGACTCGGTGGTGTTCGCCGCGCCGGTGTTCTTCCACCTGACCCGTTACTGGTTTCCGGGCTAGGTCTGACCCGGCAAGCGAAACGCGCCCGGGGACCAGCCGGCCCGTCGCCTACGGATCCCCGGGGCCGGCCGGCGGCTCGTTCCAGATCCGGTGCCACATCTGTCCCAGCCGCCTGCGCGCCTCCCAGGGCCAGGACAGCTGCTCGGGTGGAATCGCGCGCCACTGCTCGCCATCGCGCTGCGCCACCACGAAGTTGAAGCTGTAGTCGGGCTCGGCGCCCATGCGCAGGTCGCTGAGCACCAGCCTGCCGTCGTGCACCTCGGCCTTCATGAAGCCGCGGTTGAACCACTGCAGCCGCGCCACCGCGGGCAGCTCGCCGACCTGCGCGAGTGCCTCCACATCGGAACGATGGTGGCGGAAGGCGATTGGCCGCGAATCCGCGACCAGCGAGTGTTCGCCTTCGACGAAGCCGTCCGGCGTCATCGCCACCACCCGCCACAGCAGCGTGTTGAACGGCATCGGCACCGAGAACCGCGCCGCGTCCTGCAGGCCGAGCGCGGAAAGCGACCGCTCCGCCTCGCGCTCCACCATCGTCTTGGCCAGCAGCGACCAACCCAGGTAGGCCGTGCTGAGCACCAGCCCGGCCAGCAGCGCGTGTCGCGCGAGGGGCCTTGCGCCCGCGAACGCCGCCACCGCCACGCCCAGCAGCAGCCACAGCGTGTAGCCCGGATCGATGATGAACACGCTCGACCACATCACCGGCGGCGTGGCCAGCGGCCACAGCAGCTGCGTGCCGTAAACGGTGAACGCGTCCAGCAGCGGATGGGTGACCAGCGCCAGCTGGATCGCCCAGAACCATGCCTGTGGCGCCTGCGCCACGCGCCCATCGCGTCGCCGGAACAAGGCCCAGATCGCCCAGCCCAGCAGCGGCAGCACGAACAGCGAATGGCTGAAGCCGCGATGCAGCGTCATCAGCGCAACGGGATCGTCGGTGAACAGGGCGATCGGAAAGGAATCGAGGTCGGGCAGCGTGCCGAGCGCAGCACCGGCGAGCATGGCCGCGCGACGATGCCCGGCAGGCACAACGGCGGCGGCAACCGAAGCGCCGAGCAGGAGTTGGGAGAGCGAATCCATGGCGCGCATTCTAGAGGCGGCCACGCCGGTTCACTCCCCTGCCCCGGAAATGCAGCATCCCACCGCGCGACTCCACCCGGTTCCACTGTAGGAGCGGCTTCAGCCGCGATCGGACGATCCGGCCGCCTGCCTATCGGTCTCGCCGCGCAAGCTCGATCGCGGCTGAAGCCGTTCCTACACCCGCACCTGCATGTCAATGCGTGGCGGTGGCGCTCAGCCCATGAGCCGCGCAAAGCGATCCAGCGCGTCACGCTGCGCCGTCGGCGCCTGCGCGAGCGAAGCGCGCGCGCGTTTCTCCCAACCTTCGCCCCGTGCACACAGATCCCGCCAGGCGTCCGCCAACAGCACTGGGGCGCGTTCAAGATGCCACTCGATCAACGCCAGCGCCTGCAGGATGTCCTTGCGGTACTTGGGGTGGCGCGGCCCGCGCTCGGCCGCGACCAGCAGCTTGTGCAGGCCGTAGCGCGCCGGGTCAGGCAGATTGACCATGCAGGCATCTGCGCGGTCCAGCAACACGCCCTGCCCCGGACGTTCCAGCAGGTACTCCATGAACTTGAACGGCACCAGCGCGACGCCCAGGTCAGGCATCTGCACCGGATCATTGTTGCGACGTCGGACCGTCAGGAAGTCTATTCGCAGGTCCGGCTCCTTCCCGCTCATGTAGTTGCTGGCCAGCCCCTTGCTGCCGCCAAGCGCCGGCAGGAAGCCCATCTCCAGCGACGCCAGGGCGTCATGGAGATTGGTCTCCAGGTCCGCCGGCAGCGCAATCGCGACGTTGCCGCCAGGCCCGGTATGCGCGAAGTCCAGATCGAGCGTGCGCGTGCCGCTGCCCCAGGCCACGCCCAGCTGGTTGCCCAGCACCAGGAACGCATGCGTGCCCACCAGCAGCCCGCCGGCACGGAAGAACTGGTAGTCCGCGAAGCGCTTGACGATGCGGAACTGCTTCGCGGGCGTGACCTGGTTGCCCTGCGCCACGGCCGCGGCGGCCTGGCGCGACACCGCTTCCAGCGCAGGCGCGCCCTGCTCGCGTGCGCGTTCGATGGCGTTTACGGCCGGCCCTTCCGGTCCGAGGTAGTACTCGCGCTTGCGGCCGTCGATCTCCTTGAACTGCCAGTAGCCGTAGCGCCGGCCCTTGATCGTCTTCCAGCCCACCTTGCCGGTGAGGAAGGCCGGCGAGCGGGAGGCCTCGGCGACCTGCACCTGCTCGTACAGTTCGGAGTAGGCGGTCTGTGCGGCGGCGGGCAGTTCGCGATAGAGGGACATGGTCGGCTCCGGGCCAGCTGTCGTAGTTATACCACCGCCGCACGTCCGAGTGGTATAACGCTAGCCCAGGCGGGGGCCGTCGCCCCGCAGCTGCGCGCCGACCGGTGAGCCAAGGACCGCATCGGTCACCATCGCGACACGCAACGGCCGCCGCCGCTTGCCAAACCCACACAAACGACGGCACTGAGCGGGTTAACCGCCCTGCAATACCCTCGACGGCAAGATGCGCCACCGCCCGGCGGCGTGTATCATTCCGACCCATCTTTTCATCCGAATTGAAGGATATATCGATGTCGAGCTACCTGTTCACCTCCGAATCGGTCTCGGAAGGCCATCCGGACAAGATCGCCGACCAGATTTCCGATGCGGTGCTGGACGCCATCCTGGCGCAGGACAAGCGTGCGCGCGTGGCCTGCGAGACGATGGTCAAGACCGGCGCGGCGATCGTGGCCGGCGAGGTCACCACCAGCGCGTGGGTCGACATCGAGGGCCTGGCGCGCAAGGTGATCAACGACATCGGCTACGACAATTCCAACGTCGGCTTCGATGGCCACACCTGCGCGATCATCAACATGCTCGGCAAGCAGTCGCCCGACATCAACCAGGGCGTGGACCGCAAGAAGCCCGAGCAGCAGGGCGCCGGCGACCAGGGCTTGATGTTCGGCTATGCCTGCAACGAGGCGCCCGAGTACATGCCCGCCCCGCTCTACTACAGCCACCGGCTGGTGGAGCAGCAGGCCAAGGTGCGCAAGAGCGGCAAGCTCAAGTGGCTGCGCCCGGACGCCAAGAGCCAGGTCACGCTGCGCTACAGCGGCGACGGCAACGACATCCTCGGCCTGGACGCGGTGGTGCTGTCCACCCAGCACGATCCGGACATCAAGCAGAAGGACCTGGTGGAGGCGGTGCGCGAGCACATCCTCAAGCCGGTGCTGCCGAAGAAGTGGCTCGAGGCGCTGGCCAAGAACAAGGTGCACATCAACCCGACCGGCAAGTTCGTGATCGGCGGGCCGGTCGGCGACTGCGGCCTGACCGGGCGCAAGATCATCGTCGACACCTACGGCGGCATGGCCCGCCACGGCGGCGGCGCGTTCTCGGGCAAGGATCCGTCCAAGGTCGACCGCTCGGCCGCCTATGCCGCGCGCTACGTGGCCAAGAACATCGTCGCCGCCGGCCTGGCCGACCGCTGCGAGGTGCAGGTGAGCTACGCGATCGGCGTGGCCGAGCCGACATCGATCTCGGTCACCACCTTCGGCACCGGCAAGGTCGCCGACGATGTGATCGAGAAGCTGATCCGCAAGCACTTCGACCTGCGCCCCTACGGCATCATGCAGATGCTCGACCTGGAGCACCCGATCTACCAGGCGACCGCGGCCTACGGCCACTTCGGCCGCAAGCCGAAGGAGATCTCCTACGTCGACGGCGTCGGCAAGAAGCACACCGCCACCGCGTTCTCGTGGGAAAAGACCGACCGCGCCGAAGAGCTGCGCAAGGCTGCAAAGCTCAAATAAGCAAGGCATTCCCGCCCGATCGGGTGGGACGGGGACAGTGGACGGGCCGCGAAAGCGGCCCGTTTTCATTTCATCGCGCACAGCTCGCTGTCACGGGATGGTCGCGTCACGGGCAAGGTGGGGCCAACAACGGCGCAAACGCCGCCGAAGGCCAGTTGCCCTGGCGGCCGACCTTCTGGCTCAACCTCGCAGGGCATCCGCATCGAGCCGGGTCATCCCCGTGATGACTGGTCATGGCTGCCGGAGGACCGCCCTCGGGCGCGCCCGGATTCAGCCTCGCAGCAGCGGGAAGCGATATAATTCGCCCCCCGCCGAGGGGCGCTGCGACCGTGGATCAGCACGGCCAGGCTCGGCAGGATCAACACGCGACAACGGCGCCCGTCACCACGGATCCGCACCGGGTCCCAAGACGGAGCACCACCATGAACGCACAAGTGAAGACCTTCTCCCAGGAAGGCGACTACAAGGTCGCCGACATCTCCCTGGCCGACTGGGGCCGCAAGGAACTCGACATCGCCGAGCACGAGATGCCGGGCCTGATGTCGATCCGCCGCAAGCACGCCACGCAGGCGCCGCTCAAGGGCGTGCGCGTGACCGGCTCGCTGCACATGACCATCCAGACCGCGGTGCTGATCGAGACGCTCAAGGACATCGGCGCCGACGTGCGCTGGGCCTCGTGCAACATCTTCAGCACCCAGGACCACGCCGCCGCCGCGATCGCCGCTTCTGGCACTCCCGTATTCGCGTGGAAGGGCGAGACGCTGGAGGAATACTGGGACTGCACGCTCGAGGCGCTGACCTTCACCCTGCCCGACGGCACCCTGACCGGCCCGGAGATGGTGGTCGACGACGGCGGCGACGTGACCCTGCTGATCCACAAGGGCTACGAGCTGGAAAAGGGCGACGAGAGCTGGGTCAACTCGGCCTCGGGCAGCCACGAGGAGCAGGTGATCAAGGACCTGCTCAAGCGCGTGGCCAAGGAGCGTCCGGGCTACTGGAGCCGGGTCGTCGCCGACTGGAAGGGCGTGTCCGAGGAAACCACCACCGGCGTGCACCGCCTCTACCAGCTTGCCGAGCGCGGCCAGCTGCTGGTGCCGGCGATCAACGTCAATGACTCGGTCACCAAGAGCAAGTTCGACAACCTCTACGGCTGCCGCGAGTCGCTGGCCGACGGCCTCAAGCGCGCACTTGACGTGATGCTGGCCGGCAAGGTCGCGGTCGTGTGCGGCTACGGCGACGTGGGCAAGGGCTCGGCGGCATCGCTGCGCGCCTATGGCGCGCGCGTGATCGTCACCGAGATCGACCCGATCTGCGCGCTGCAGGCGGCGATGGAAGGCTATGAGGTCAAGCCGATCGAGGACACCCTCGGCGAGGCCGACATCTACGTCACCACCACCGGCAACAAGGACATCATCCGCCTCGAGCACATGCAGGCGATGAAGGACCAGGCGATCGTCTGCAACATCGGCCACTTCGACAACGAGATCCAGGTCGATGCGCTGTACGCCTCCGGCGCGGTCAAGATCAAC
Source organism: Luteimonas sp. A482 (assembly GCF_054072655.1). Lineage (NCBI taxonomy): Bacteria > Pseudomonadati > Pseudomonadota > Gammaproteobacteria > Lysobacterales > Lysobacteraceae > Luteimonas > Luteimonas sp. A482. Next base: position 737,740 of record NZ_JBSVRO010000001.1, on the reverse strand, counting down.
ATCAAGCCGCAGGTGGACAAGTTCACCTTCGCCAACGGCAACGCGATCTTCCTGCTGGCCGAAGGCCGCCTGGTGAACCTGGGTTGCGCCACGGGCCATCCGAGCTTCGTGATGTCGAACTCGTTCTCCAACCAGACGCTGGCGCAGATCGACCTGTGGGCCAACAAGGACAGCTACGAGGCCAAGGTCTACATCCTGCCCAAGAAGCTGGACGAGGAAGTGGCGCGCCTGCACCTGGAGAAGATCGGGGTGAGGCTGACCAGGCTGACCCAGGACCAGGCCGACTACCTGGGCATATCGGTCGACGGCCCCTACAAGCCGGAGCACTACCGCTACTGAGTCCGCGCCCACGCGCGGCACGACACCGGGCGCCGAATGGCGCCCGGTTCTTTTTCAGGATCCCGACTGCATGACCAGCGTGTCCTCTCCGGCCCCGGCCGCCGGCCCGGTATTCGTGCGCCTGCTGGCGCGCGTGGCGGGCGCTGGCGCTGGCGGCCGCGATGGCCCGCCACTGGCCGCGACGCTCGCGCAGTGGATCGACTGGCCGCGCGCGGTGACCCTGGCCGGCGCGCTCGATGGCGCGGTGGCTGCAACCACCGAAGGTCCGCGCTTCGATGCCGCAGAGGACGCCGCCTGCGTGCAGATACGGGCGCAGCTGCGCGGGGCGATCCAGTCCGATGCCCTGCTTGCCGTGCCGGGCCAGATGCCAGCCGACGCGAAGGTGGACTTCGCGCCGTTGCGCGCACGCCATCTCGCTCACCAGCGCGCCATCCTCGCCGCCACCGGCCGCCTGCGCGGGCGCCTGCGCGACATGCTCGCGGCCCGACCCGATGGCGCGCGACTGGCCGAGGTCGATGCGGCGATGGAGCAGGTGCTGGGGCCGCGCGAACATGCGCTGCTGTCGACCGTGCCGGACCTGCTCGGCCGGCATTTTGAACGACTGCAGGCGCAGGCAACGGCTGCGTCGCAGGACGCCACGACGCCGTCCCCGCCGCGACCCTGGCTCGACCGCTTCCGCCTCGAGATGCGCGAACTGCTGCTCGCCGAACTCGATGTCCGTTTCTCACCCGTCGAGGCGCTGCTCAGCGCGCTTCGCACCACTGATCCGACGCCATGACCCGACGCCCCCTCGATTTCCTCGCGCCCATCGTGTTCCTCGCCGGCCTGGTCGTTGTCGGCTGGATCGGCGCGGGCTATCTCGGCAGCAGCCTGCTGGGCATTGCCGTGGTCGGGCTGATCGTCGCCTGCTACGCGGCGGGCGCACTGGAACTGCACCGCTACCGCCAGGGCAGCGCACGCCTGGCGCAGGCGCTGGACGATGCAGACACGGCCGCTGCGGACCTGACGGGCTGGCTCGACCGCCTGCAGCCGTCCCTGCGCAATCCGGTGCGGCTGCGCATCGCCGGCGGGAACGCCGCGCTGCCCGCTCCGGTGCTGGCGCCCTCGCTGGCCGCGCTGCTGGTGCTGCTGGGCATGCTCGGCACCCTGCTCGGCATGATGGCCACGCTGCGCGGCACCGGGATGGCGCTCGACAGTGCGCTCGACCTCGGCGCCATCCGCGATTCACTGGCCACGCCCGTGCGCGGGCTGGCGCTCGCTTTCGGTACCTCGATCGCGGGCGTCGGCGCGTCCGCGGCGCTGGGCCTGCTGTCCACCCTGGTGCGGCGCGAACGCCTGCAGGTCGTGCAGCGCCTGGACGCGGCCATCTCCGGCCCGCTGCGCCTGCACTCGCAGGGACACCAGCGCGAAGAGGCGTTCCGCCTGCTGCAGCGGCAGACCGAACTGATGCCGGCGCTGGTCGACCGGCTGCAGGCCATGAGCGTCGCCATCGAAGCGCAGGCCACCTCGGCCAACGCGCAGCTGCAGGCGCGCCAGGACGATTTCCATGCGAACGCAGGGCGCGCCTACACGCAGCTGGCCGCGTCGGTCGGGCAATCGCTGGAAGCGAGCGTGACCGAAAGCAGCCGCGCAGTGAGCGGCGCGCTGCAGCCCGTGATCGAAGCCACGCTTGCCGGCATGGCGCGCGAGGCCGCGACGCTGCGCGAGACCGTGGCCCAGTCCGTGCAGCAGCAGCTGCAGGCCCTGACCGCCGGCTTCGAGACGGCAAGCAGCCGCGCCGCGGACAGCTGGAGCGCAGCGCTGGCCGAACAGCAGCGCGCCAACGCCGGCCTGGCGTCCGAGTTGCGCGTCACGCTCGAACGCTCCAGCCAGGCGCATGAGCAGCGTGCCGCCGAACTCCTGGACGGTGTCGCCACCCGCCTGGCCGCTGCGGGCGACTCCGTGGCCGGAGCGTGGACCCAGGCGCTCGCTCGCCAGCAGACGGCGAACGACGCGCTGGCGTCCCGCAACGAAGCTGCATTGGCCATCGCCGCCACCGGATTCGAGCAGCACGCCACCGCACTGGCCGGCACCCTGCGGCAGTCGCACGATGAACTGCAGGCCGCCCTCGCCTCGCGCGACGAGGCCCGCCTGGTCACCTGGACCGGCACGCTCCTATCCATGGCCGGCGAACTCTCGCGCCGCTGGGAGCAGGCCGGCGAGCAGGTCGCCAGCCGCCAGCAGGCCATCTGCGACGCGCTGGAGCGGACCGCCGGCGAAATCGCCTCGCAGGCCCAGGCCCATGCCGGCGCGACCATCGCCGAAGTCACGCGCCTGGTGGACACCGCGTCCGAGGCCCCGCGCGCGGCCGCCGAGGTCATCGGCGAGCTGCGCCAGTCGCTGTCGGAGAGCATGGTGCGCGACACCGCGATGCTGGAAGAGCGCACGCGCCTGCTGGCCACGCTTGAAACCCTGCTCGACGCGGTCAACCACGCCTCGGGCGAGCAGCGCGCCGCGGTGGATGCGCTGGTCACGACCTCGGCCGACCTGCTCGAACGCACCAGCACGCAGCTGGTCGAGCGCATCGGCGCCGAAGCCGGCCGCCTGGATGCCGCCGCCGGCCAGCTCACCGCCAGCGCGGTCGATGTCGCCAGCCTGGGCGATGCTTTCGGCGCGGCGGTGGACAGTTTCGGGCAAGCCAACGAGGCGCTGCTCGAACGCCTGCAGCAGGTCGCCGGCGCGCTCGACGGCTCGCTTGCGCGCAGCGACGAGCAGCTCGCCTACTACGTGGCGCAGGCACGCGAAGTGGTCGAGCTGAGCGTGCTGTCGCAGCAGCAGATCATCGCCGAGCTGCAGCGCGTTGCCGACGCCGGGCAGGTGGTCGAGGCATGAGCGCCGGACTCGATGCCGGCGACGGCGACACCGCCACCATCTGGGCCGCGTTCGGCGACCTGATGGCGGTGATGCTGGGCGTGTTCGTGCTGATCCTGCTCGGCGTGGTCGGCATGCATCTGCACACGGCGGCGCAGCTGGACGCGATCGAGCGCGAGCAGGCGCAGGCAATCGCGCAGCGGCAGGCGCTGGAACATGCGCTGGCGGTGCCGCTCGCGGCCGGGCGCGTCACCCTGGTCGACGGACGCATCGGGATCCGCGGCAACGTGCTGTTCGCGCTCAACTCCGACGCACTGCAGGACGAAGGCCGCGACCTGCTCGTGGAACTGGCGACGCCCCTGGCCGACTACCTCGGCGCGCGCGAGGAGATCCTGATGGTGAGCGGCTTCACCGACGATCGCCCGGTGCTCGGCAGCAATCGCCGCTATGCCGACAACTGGGAGCTGTCCGCCCAGCGCGCGCTCACCGTCACCCGCGCCCTTATCGAGGCCGGCCTGCCGGCCGATTCGATCTTTGCTGCGGCATTCGGCGCGCAGCAGCCGGTTGGCTCCAACCAGGACGAAGCCGGCCGCGCGCGCAACCGGCGCGTCGAGATCGCGCCGATGCCGCGACCGCAGCAGGACGGCAATGCGGACGATGACCGATAGCCTGCCCGATCTGGCCGGACTCCTCGACGCCTGGCGCCGATGCGGTACCGGGCAGCGGGACGGGATGCGCAGGCATCGCATCGAGGCGCTCGCCGCACGCGCCGTTCGGCTGGAAGGGAGCGCGCGCGACGTGCTGGACGCGAGGCTGCGCTTGCTCATGGAGCAGGACCTGCCAGCGCAGGCCCGCGCCGACGCCGCCCCGCCAGCCGACCGTGACGCGTCCGCACTTTACGAACCCCCTTCACCCACGGCGGAGCTGTCGGCACTCGTGCTGCGGCTGTCCGGCATCCGGACCATGCGTGGCGATTCAGCGACGCTGGACAGCGCTGCCACTACATCAACTGTCGACGGCGACGCCGACACGATCGCGGCCAGCGGCGCGACGAACCAAGCGCAGGACCCGGACGACGGCGGGTTCCAGTCACTCCCGGCCCTGGACGCCATCCGCCGGACCTGGGCGCGCCTGCGCACCGCCAGCCATCTGCAGCACATCATGGCCGACGTCCCGGAGGATGCCGGTCCCATGCACTCCACCGTCCTGGTGCACCGCGCCATCGCGCTGATGCACGACACCGCGCCGGATTACCTGCAGCACTTCCTGGGCTACGCGGATGCGCTGGCGGGGCTGGAGCGGATCAGTCCGACGCCAGCCACCACACCAGCGCCACGATCCCCACGCCCACTGCGGCCAGCTTCACCGGCGAACGCTTCACGTCCTCGCAAAGCCCCACGACGACGTTCACGCGGTCGGCCGCGACCAGCATGAGCCAGTGCCGCAGGTCGTTCTCGCTGCGGCGGAACGCGGCGCGGCGCATGAGCCCGCCCAGCCCTTTTGGCGGTGGCGTGAGCGCCGGCGAGGGCGGTGCCGGGGATATCCGCCGACAGCGGCTGCAACGCCTGCGGCGATATCGGCGCCGAAGCCGGGCTCAACCGCCCCGGCGCGGGCGCTTCGGCGCCTCCTCCACCGCCTGCTCCGGCAGGCGGTTGTGCGCGGCATCCAGCCACGACGGCTTCTCGGCGTAGATCTCCCGCAGCAGCTGCTTGACCAGTTCGACGTGCCGGGAGCCATCGTTGACGCGATGGCTCAGGATGATCGGCGAGGTCGCACGCTCGTCGTCGATCAGCCGATAGTGCAGGTCGGTGCGCAGCGAGCGCGCGGCCGCGGGAATGACGCAGACGCCGGCCTCGGCGGCGACCAGCCCCACCGCGGTTTGCAGTTCGCGCACTTCCTGCACCTCGGCCGGGCGCACGCCGTGGTCGTGCAGCAGGGTCAGCACCTGGTCGGCGAAGCTCGGGCGCGGTTCCTTCGGATAGACGATCAGGTGGGTTCCGGCGAGGTCGGCGATGGCGACCGGATCGGTGCTGGCGTCCAGCGGCGTGCCGGGCGGGATCGCCAGCAGCAGGCGCTCCTCGCGCAGCACGATGCGCTCGACCGCCGGATCATTGCTGCGCACGCGGCCGAAGCCGACATCGATGCGGCCGGCCTTGAGCGCCTCGATCTGCTGCAGCGACATCATTTCCAGCAGCCTGATGTCGAGCTCCGGCGCATGCTCGCGCAGCTTGCGTACCAGCATCGGCAGGCCGCCGTAGAGGGTCGAGGCGACGAAGCCGATGGTGAACACGCTGCGTTCGTTCTTGCCCACGCGCTGCGTCGCGGCCTTCATCTGCTCGACGCGGCCGAGGATCTGCAGCGCCTGCTCGCGGAACAGGCGGCCGGCGTCGGTCAGGCGCAGCGGGCGGCTGCTGCGGGAGATCAGCAGGACGCCGAGTTCTTCCTCCAACAGCTGGATCTGGCGGCTCAGCGGCGGCTGCGCGATGTGCAGCGTTTCCGCGGCGCGGGTGAAGTTGCGCTCGCGGGCCACGGCGAGGAAGTAGCGGAGCTGGCGCAGGTCCATGACAGTCTCGATCTGGCGATGGATCGAATTGTGCGACCGCACAATCCAACGGAATCAATAGTTACGGCGTAATCATACCTTCAGGGTATCGAATTACACGAAAATCGTGTTGGACGCACCATCCATGGCGGCGCATAACAACAGCCATGAACGCAGTCCTGACCCCGGTCCCTTCCAGCGCCCATTCGATCGAGCGGATCGAGACACTCCTGATCGACCTGCCGACCATCCGCCCCCACAAGCTGTCGGTGGCGACGATGGACGGCCAGACCCTGATGCTGGTGCGCATCCACTGCGCCGACGGCGTGGTCGGCATCGGCGAGGGCACCACCATCGGCGGGCTGGCCTACGGCGGCGAGAGCCCGGAAGGCATGAAGCTGGCCGTCGACACCTATTTCGCGCCGGTCCTGCTCGGCCAGGACGCGAGCCGGGTGCAGGCGCTGATGGCGCGCCTGGGCCGCGCGGTGAAGGAGAACCGCTTCGCCAAGAGTGCGGTCGAGACCGCCCTGCTCGACGCCCAGGGCCAGCGCACCGGTCTGCCGCTGTCCGAGCTGCTGGGCGGCCGCCGTCGCGAGCGGCTGCCGGTCGCCTGGACGCTGGCCTCGGGCGACACCGCGCGCGACATCGCCGAAGCCGAACGCATGCTCGACCTGCGCCGGCACAACGTCTTCAAGCTCAAGATCGGCGCCAGGCCGATCGACGAGGACATCGCCCACGTCGCCGCCATCAAGCGTGCGCTGGGCGACCGCGCCGCGGTGCGCGTGGACGTCAACATGGCCTGGAGCGAAACCCGGGCCGCCTGGGGCATGGCCGCGCTGGCCGACGCCGGCTGCGAGCTGGTCGAACAGCCGGTGGCCAGCGCCGCCGGGCTGGCGCGCCTGATGCGTCGCTTCCCGCTTGCGCTGATGGCCGACGAATCGCTGCACGGGCCGGAGTCTGCGTTCGCGATCGCGAAGGCGGCGGGCGCGGACGTGTTCGCGGTCAAGGTCGAGCAGTCCGGCGGCCTGTTCAATGCGCTGCGGGTGGCGGCGATCGCCGACGCGGCCGGCATCGAACTGTACGGCGGCACCATGCTCGAGGGCGCGGTCGGCACCATCGCCTCGGCGCACGCCTTTGCCGCCTTCGCCAACCTGCAGTGGGGCACCGAACTGTTCGGGCCGCTGCTGCTGACCGAAGAAATCCTTGCCACGCCGCTGGACTACAGCGACTTCCACCTGACGGTTCCCGACGGCCCCGGCCTCGGCATCGCCCTGGACGAGGACCGCGTGCAGTTCTTCCGGCGCGACGCGTCGCGCCGGACCACCTCCCTCCCCCCTTCCGCAACCGGGAACTGACGCCATGCTCTTCCATGTGCGAATGGACGTGAACCTGCCGGTCGACATGGACCCGGCACGGGCCGCCGAACTCAAGGCAACCGAAAAGGCCTACTCGCAGCAGCTGCAGCGCAGCGGCAAGTGGCGCCACATCTGGCGCATCGCCGGCGAGTTCGCCAACTACAGCGTCTTCGACGTCGCCGACAACCAGGAGCTGCACGAGCTGCTCACCGGCCTGCCGCTGTTTCCGTACATGGACATCTCGGTGGCGCCGCTGTGCCGGCACCCCTCGTCGATCCGCGAGGACGACCGCTAGCAGACTTCCGCCACGCAGCCCGGGCTCACCGGGCAGCCAACGCAACCACGACAGGAGCGGCACCATGAGCGTCAAGATCTTCGATACGCCTGAAGTCCAGGACTTCCTGAAAACCGTCAGCGGACTGGACACGGACGGCGGCGACCCGCGCAGCAAGCAGATCATCCATCGCCTGATGTCGGACCTGTTCCGGGCGATCGACGATCTCGACATCACGCCCGACGAATACTGGACCGGCATCGCCTGGCTCAACGCGCTCGGCGCTGCCGGACAGGCGGGTCTGATCTCCCCCGGCCTGGGCCTGGACCACTTCCTCGACATGCGCCTGGACGCGATCGACGCACAGGCCGGCGTCAGCGGCTGCACGCCGCGCACCATCGAAGGCCCGCTGTACGTGGCCGGCGCGCCGGTCGAACAGGGCTTCGCGCGCCTGGATGACGGCAGCGACACCGACGGCCAGCCGCTGGTGATGCACGGCACGGTGCGCGCGCCCGACGGCAGTCCCCTGCCCGGCGCCACGGTCGAGGTCTGGCACTGCGATACCCGCGGCTTCTATTCGCACTTCGATCCGACCGGCAGGCAGGCGCCGTTCAACATGCGCCGCACCATCGTCGCAGACGACCAGGGGCGCTACCGCTTCCGCAGCATCATGCCCAGCGGCTATGGCGTGCCGCCGGGCAGCCCGACCGAGCAGCTGCTGTCCTCGCTCGGCCGGCACGGCCTGCGCCCGGCGCACATCCACTTCTTCATCACCGCCGACGGCCACCGCAAGCTGACCACCCAGATCAACCTGGCCGGCGATCCGCTGGTGAACGACGACTTCGCCTACGCCACCCGCGACGACCTGGTGGCCGAAGCCGTCGAACACAGCGATGCCGACGCCATCCGCGAGGCCGGCATGGATGGGCCCTTCGCCGAGATCGCATTCGACTTCACCGTGACCGCGTTGGTCGACGGCGTCGACAACCAGATCAACCAACTCCGGGTGCGCGCCGCCGCCTGACCGCAGCCCCGCGCCTCCGCCGCATCCGCCGCCCGTTCCGGGCGACATCGAACCCCCATCGGGAGACCTGTCATGTCCGCCGTCATCGACAACACCCAGGAGCTCGACCGCCTGCTCGCCACCGCGGTGCAGGACGACAAGGACGCAGGCGTGTTCCGCTGCCGCCGCGACATCTTCACCAATGCCGATCTGTTCGAACTCGAGATGGAGGCCATCTTCGAGGGCAACTGGGTCTACCTGGCGCACGAAAGCCAGATCCCGGACAACAACGACTACTACACCACCCATATCGGCCGCCAGCCGATCATCGTCACCCGCGACAAGGCCGGCGAGCTGCATGCGGTGATCAACGCCTGCGCGCACAAGGGCGCCATGCTGTGCCGGCGCAAGCACGGCAACAAGGGCAGCTTCACCTGCCCGTTCCACGGCTGGACCTTCGCCAACAGCGGCAAGCTGCTCAAGGTCAAGGACGCGAAGACCACGCAGTACCCGCCGCAGTTCAACCAGGAAGGCTCGCACGACCTGCGCCGCGTCGCCCGCTTCCAGAACTACCGTGGATTTCTGTTCGGCAGCCTCAATCCGGACGTCGCGCCGCTGGAGGATTACCTCGGCGAGACCCGGGTCATCATCGACCAGATCGTCGACCAGTCCCCCGATGGCCTGGAGGTGCTGCGCGGCAATTCTTCCTACGTCTACGACGGCAACTGGAAGCTGCAGATGGAGAACGGCTGCGACGGCTACCACGTCAGCAGCGTGCACTGGAACTATGCGGCGACCATGAGCCGGCGCAGCGAAGAGGGCACCAAGGCCGTCGACGCCAACAGCTGGAGCAAGAGTACGGCCGGCGTCTACGGCTTCGAGAACGGCCACATGCTGCTGTGGACGCGCACGATGAACCCGGAGGTGCGGCCGGTGTACGGACGGCGCGACGAAATCAGCGCGCGCGTGGGCGAGGAACGCGCCGACTTCATCGTCAACCAGACCCGCAACCTGTGCCTGTATCCGAACGTGTTCCTGATGGACCAGTTCTCGACCCAGATCAGGGTGGTGCGCCCGATCAGCGTCGACCAGACCGAGGTCAGCATCTTCTGCTTCGCGCCCAAGGGCGAGAGCGCCGAGGATCGCGCCACGCGCATCCGCCAGTACGAGGACTTCTTCAACGTCTCAGGCATGGGCACCGCCGATGACCTGGAGGAGTTCCGCGCCTGCCAGGCCGGCTATGCCGCCACCACCGCGCTGTGGAACGACATGAGTCGCGGCGCGCCGCTGTGGATCGACGGCCCGGACGAGAACGCCAGGCGCATGGGCCTCAATCCCACGCTGTCGGGCGAACGCAGCGAGGACGAGGGCCTGTTCGTGCGCCAGCACGAGTACTGGGCAAAGGTCATGCGCGACGCGCTGCAACGGCAGCGCGACGAGGTGCCGGCATGAGCGCGGACTACGCGGCGATCTGCGCCTTCCTCTACCGCGAAGCGCGCCTGCTCGACGAGCGCCAATGGGACGACTGGCTGGCGACCTACGCCGAGGACGCGAGCTACTGGATGCCGGCCTGGGACGACGACGACCAGATCACCGAGGATCCGCAGTCGCAGATCTCGCTGATCTACTACCCGGACCGCTCCGGCCTGGAAGACCGCATCTTCCGCATCAAGACCGAACGCTCCAGCGCGTCCATGCCCGAACCGCGCACCAGCCACGGCGTGCACAACGTCGAGGTGCTGGCCGAACGCGGTGACGAGGTCGACGTCCGCTACAACTTCCACACCCTCAGCCATCGCTACAAGGCCACCGACCAGTACTTCGGGACCATGTTCGTGACCCTGCGCAAGGCAGGCGACGGGTTCCTGATCGGCAGCAAGAAGATCGTGCTGAAGAACGACTACATCCGCCAGGTCATCGACATCTACCACGTCTGACCGGCGTCGCTGCCCGCCTGGAGGGCCTATGAGTTACCAGATCGCTTTGAACTTCGAGGACGGCGTCACCCGCTTCATCGAGTGCCATGAAGGCGAGAAGGTGCTGGATGCCGCGTACCGCAGCCGGATCAACCTGCCGATGGACTGCTCCGACGGCGTGTGCGGCACCTGCAAGTGCCACGCCGAGAGCGGCAGCTATGACCTGGGCGACGACTATATCGAGGACGCGCTCAGCGAGGGCGAGAAGCAGGCCGGCATGGTACTGACCTGCCAGATGGTGCCCGCGTCGGACTGCGTGATCTCGGTGCCTGCAGACTCCACCGCCTGCAAGACCGGCAACGCGAAGTTCGGCGCGACCGTGACGCGGGTCGAGCAGCACAACGATGCGGCAATCGTGCTGGAGCTGGACGTGGCGGACGTCGCGCCGGTGTTCCTGCCGGGCCAGTATGTCCACATCGAAGTGCCCGGCAGCGGCCAGTCCCGCTCCTACAGCTTCAGTTCGGCGCCGGGTGAACGGCGCATGGGCTTCCTGATCAAGCGCATTGCCGGTGGCCTGATGAGCGAATGGCTCGGCACGGTGCAGCCTGGCCAGGCGCTGGAGCTGACCGGCCCCCTTGGCAGCTTCTACCTGCGCAAGGTCGAACGCCCGCTGCTGTTCCTCGCCGGCGGCACCGGACTGGCGCCGTTCCTGTCGATGCTGGAGGCGATGCTGCGGTCCGGTTCATCGCAGCCGGCGCACCTGATCTACGGCGTGACCCGCGACAGCGACCTGGTGCTGGTCGAACAACTCGAGGCCTATGCGGCAAGGCTGCCGGGCTTCAGCTTCACCACCGTGATCGCCGACGAGGCCAGCAGCCATCCGCGCAAGGGCTGGGTCACCCAGCACATGCCGGCGGACGTGCTGCACGGCGGCAACGTCGACGTGTACCTGTGCGGCCCGCCGCCAATGGTCGACGCGGTGCGCCGGCATTTCGACGAGACCGGGGTGAAGCCGGCCAGCTTCCACTACGAGAAGTTCACGCCGAACGCGCCGGCGCGGGACAAGGCCGCATGAACACGCTCCGTTTCGCCGGCAGGGTGCTGGTGGTCACCGGCGCGGCCCAGGGCATCGGTCGCGCGGTCGCGCTGCGCGCCGCGGCCGAGGGCGGCAAGGTCGTGTTCGTGGATCGCGCGGACTTCGTCTCCGAAGTGGCTGCCGAGGCGCAGGGCGAAAGCGCAGCGTTCGAGGCAGACCTGGAGACGCATGCTGGCGCCGAAGCGGCGATGGCCTTCGCCGCGGCAAGCTTCGGCGGGATCGACATCCTGGTGAACAACGTCGGCGGCGCGATCCGCATGCGTCCCTACGCGGAGTTCGAACCGGACCACATCGACGCGGAGATCCGCCGCTCGCTGATGCCCACGCTGTACTGCTGCCACGCAGTGCTGCCGCACCTGTTCGCGCGCGGCGGCGGCACCATCGTCAACGTGTCGTCGAACGCCACGCGTGGCATCCACCGCGTGCCCTACTCGGCGGCGAAGGGCGGGATCAACGCGATCACCCAATCGCTGGCGATGGAGGTCGCGCAGCGCGGCATCCGCGTGGTCGCGACCGCGCCCGGCGGCACCGAGGCACCACCGCGACGGATCCCGCGCAACGCCGCCGGCGATACCGATGCCGAACGGGGGTGGATGGCCGAGGTGGTGGAGCAGGTCAAGGCGTCCAGCCTGCTCAAGCGCTACGGCAGCATCGAAGAGCAGGCCGCGCCCATCCTGTTCCTGGCTTCCGACGAGGCGTCCTACATCACCGGCAGCGTGCTGCCGGTGGCAGGCGGCGATCTGGGATGAACATCGCCGCATCGCCCGAAGCCCCACCGACAGCAGAGGCAAGACAGCCATGATCGACAAGACGACCTGGACCCTGCAGTCCGCAGTGGCCGATATCCCCGACGGGGCAACCGTCATGGTCGGCGGCTTCGGCACGGCGGGCATGCCCGACGAACTGATTGACGCGCTGATCGACCACGGCGCGCGTGAGCTGACCATCGTCAACAACAACGCCGGCAACGGCGACGCCGGGCTGGCCGCGCTGATCGCCAACCGGCGCGTGCGCAAGGTGGTGTGCTCGTTCCCGCGCCAGAGCGACTCCTGGCACTTCGACAAGGCCTACCACGCCGGAGAGATCGAACTGGAGCTGGTGCCGCAGGGCAACCTCGCCGCGCGCATCCAGGCCGCGGGACAGGGCCTGGGCGCGATCTTCACCCCGACCGGCTACGGCACCGACCTGGCGGAAGGCAAGGAAACCCGCGAGATCAACGGCAGGCAGTACGTGCTCGAGTATCCGATCCACGCCGACTTCGCCCTGATCAAGGCGCAGCAGGGCGACCGCTGGGGCAACCTGGTCTACCGCAAGACCGCGCGCAACTTCGGTCCGATCATGGCCATGGCCGCGGCGACCGCGGTGGTCCAGGTGAGCGAGGTGGTGCCGCTGGGCGCGCTCGATCCCGAACACATCATCACGCCCGGCATCTTCGTGCAGCGCGTGGTCCAGGTGGGAGTTGCCGCATGAACGGACTGAGCCGCGAACAGATGGCCGCGCGCGTCGCCCGCGACATCCACGAGGGCGCCTACGTCAACCTCGGCATCGGCCTGCCCACGACGGTCGCCAACTACCTGCCCAAGGACAAGGAAATCTTCCTGCAGAGCGAGAACGGCCTGCTCGGCATGGGCCCGGCACCGGCGCCCGGCGAGGAGGATCCGGAGCTGATCAACGCCGGCAAGCAGCCGGTGACGCTGCTCACCGGCGGCGCGTTCTTCCACCACGCCGATTCGTTCGCGATGATGCGCGGCGGCCACCTCGACATCTGCGTGCTCGGCGCGTTCCAGGTGTCGGTGCACGGCGACCTGGCGAACTGGAGCACCGGCGCGCCCGGTGCGATTCCCGCGGTCGGCGGCGCGATGGACCTCGCCATCGGCGCCAAGCAGGTGTTCGTGATGATGGACCTGCTGACCAAGCATGGTGACAGCAAGCTGGTCGCCGAATGCAGCTATCCGCTCACCGGCCTGCGCTGCGTCTCCCGCGTCTACACCGACGTCGGCGTGATTGCCGTGGGCCGCGACGGCGCAAGCGTGCTCGAGCTGGTCGAGGGCGTGAGCCTCGACGACCTGCGAAAGATGACCGGCCTGCCTCTGGAGATGGCCGAAGGAGAAACGACATGAGCGAAGCCTTCATCTGCGACGCGGTACGCACGCCCATCGGCCGCTACGGCGGCGGGCTGTCCGCGATCCGTGCCGACGACCTGGGTGCGGTCCCGCTGCGCGCGCTGCTGGCGCGAAACCCCAACCTCGATCCATCCGCGATCGAGGACGTCTTCTACGGCTGCGCCAACCAGGCCGGCGAGGACAACCGCAACGTCGCGCGCATGAGCCTGCTGCTGGCCGGGCTGCCGGTCCAGGTGCCGGGGGTGACGCTCAACCGCCTGTGCGCCTCGGGCCTGGAAGCAGTGGGCCAGGCCGCGCGCGGCATCCGCAGCGGTGACCTGTCGCTGGCCATCGCCGGCGGCGTAGAGTCGATGACGCGCGCGCCGTTTGTCATCGGCAAGCCGGACACGGCGTTCGGCCGTGGCCAGCAGCTGGAAGACACCACCATGGGCTGGCGCTTCGTCAACCCGCGGCTGCAAGAGTTGCATGGCACCGAGAGCATGCCGCAGACCGGCGAGAACGTGGCGCGCGAGCACGGCATCACGCGCGAGGATCAGGACGCGTTCGCCCTGCGCAGCCAGCAGCGCGCCGCCGCCGCGCAGGCCTCCGGCTTCTACGCCGAGGAAATGGTGCCGGTGACGGTGCCCGGCGCGAAGCGCGGCGAGACCGTCGAGTTCACTGTCGACGAGCATCCGCGCGCAGGCAGCACCGCCGAGGCGTTGGCGAAGCTGCGCCCGCTGTTTCCGGAGGGCACGGTCACCGCCGGCAATGCATCAGGCATCAACGACGGCGCGGCCGCGCTGGTCGTCGCCAGCGAAGCGGCGGTCAAGGCGTTCGGCCTGACGCCGCGCGCGCGCATCCTCGGCATGGCGTCCGCCGGCGTCGAGCCGCGGGTGATGGGCATGGGCCCGGAGCCGGCCACGCGCAAGCTGATGGCGCGCCTGGGTCTCGGGATCGCCGACTTCGACGCGATCGAGCTCAACGAGGCCTTCGCCAGCCAGTCGCTGGCCGTGCTGCGCGCGCTCGGCCTGCCGGACAACGCGCCGCAGGTCAACGCCAACGGCGGCGCCATCGCGCTTGGCCATCCACTGGGCATGAGCGGCGCGCGCCTGGCGCTGACCCTGGTCCACCAGCTCGAGCGCAGCGGCGGGCGGCGCGGCCTGGCCACGCTGTGCATCGGCGTCGGCATGGGCCTGGCGCTGGCGGTCGAGCGGGTCTGAGCCATGCCCTTCCTCGACCTGCCCAGGCATCGCCTGCACTACCGCATCGACGGCGAATCCGGCCCGTGGCTGCTGCTGTGCAACTCGCTGGGCACCGACCTGCAGATGTGGGACGCGCAGGCCGCGGCCCTGTCGGACCACTTCCGCGTGCTGCGCTACGACCGTCGCGGGCACGGCGCCTCGTCCGCGCCGCCGCCGCCCTACACGCTGGCCGAACTTGGCGGCGACGCGCTGGCGCTGCTGGATGCGCTGGGCATCGAACGCACGCACTTCTGCGGGCTGTCGATCGGCGGCCTGGTCGGGCAGTGGCTGGGCGTCCACGCCGGCGAACGGATCGACCGGCTGGTCGTATGCGCCACCGCTTCCCGGATCGGCACGGCCGAGGGCTGGAACGCACGCATTGCCCAGGTACAGGCCGGCGGACTGGCGCCGGTCATCAGCGCGACCGCCGAACGCTGGTTCACGCCCGGCTTCATCGCCGCGCACCCGGACGCGGTCGAGGCAATCCTCAAGCGTTTCACGGAAGTCTCGGCCGAGGCCTACATCGGCTGCTGCGCTGCGCTCGCCGAAGCGGACCTGCGCGGCGACATCGCGCGGATCGAACGGCCGCTGCTGGCGGTATCCGGCGACGACGACCCGGTCTGCCCGCCCGCCGAGCTGCAGGCCATCGCCGACGGCGTCGCCAACGGCAGGCACGTCGCCCTGCCCGGCCGCCATATCGTCAACATCGAATCCGCGTCCGCGTTCAACGCGCTGTTGCTCGACTTCCTGCGCTGAGCTCAGGCCGGTGGCCGCCAGTTGGCGTTGGCCTCCCAGAACGCAACGCTGCGCGCGTACGCCGCGCGGTCCAGCGGCACGCCCGAGCCACCCTCGTCCACGCCCAATGCATTGCGCATCATGGTGACCGGCGCCATGGGGATTTCCTCGGGCGTCGCGGTGTACAGACAGCCGACGATGCCCCAGTCGCCGTCGATCGGCGCGTCCTCCTTCGCCAGCTGCTCGGCGCTGTAGAGGATGACCACGAGGTACCCCGCCACCGGCGACTCCACGCCTTCGAACCAGCGCACCAGCACCGGCAGTTCGGCCTTCGTGCGCGCCTCGTAGGCCGAGCGCAGCAGGTGGCGGTTGGCATCCTCGACCGGCACCGTCAGGCAGCGCGTGGAGGTCCAGTTGCGGTGCACATGCAGGCGGCAGAAGGGTGCGTAGCCCTCGAGCACCTGCAGCGGCGGCTCGTCGTTGAGGCGTCGCTCGAACTCCTGCGGGGTGCAGTCCTGGACGGCGTTGCCGCGCCGCTGGCGCGGGAACAGGCGGGCACGGGCGAAGGGGGTGAGGGTGATTTGCATGCGGGAAGGCGGCATCGCGGATAAAGGCGGGCAGCTTACCCGGCCATGTCCTTGGCATCTGCCATCTCTACTCATCCATCGCGATATAGAGATATAATCCGCCGACTCCGCCGGGCCGCGCCGAACAATGACTCCGATCAGCTTCGAGTTCTATCCGCCCAAGACCGACGAACAGCGTGCACAGCTCGACCGCACCGTCGGCAGGCTCAAGGCGCACGCGCCCGAGTACGTGTCGTGCACGTTCGGTGCCGGCGGCTCGACGCTCAGCTACACCGCCGATACCGTGCAGTGCCTGCTGGAGACACACGGGCTCGATGCCGCGCCGCACCTGTCCTGCGTCGGCGGCACCCGCGCGGAGATCGCCGCACTCCTGCACAGATACCGCGAACTCGGCTGCCGCCGCATCGTCGCGCTGCGCGGCGACCTGCCCTCGGGCATGGGCCAGCCCGGCGACCTGCGCTACGCCTCGGACCTGATCGCCTTCATCCGCGGCGAACACGGCGACCACTTCCACATCGAGGTCGGCGCCTATCCCGAGACGCATCCGCAGGCCGAGGATGCGCTCGCCGACCTGCGCCATTTCAAGACCAAGGTCGACGCCGGCGCCAATGCGGCGATCACGCAGTATTTCTACAACTCCGACGCCTATTTCCACTTCGTCGACGCGGTGCGCGCGCTCGGGGTGGAGGTGCCGATCGTGCCCGGCATCATGCCGATCTCGAACTTCGCCCAGCTGCGCCGCTTCTCCGAGCAGTGCGGCGCCGAGATCCCGCGCTGGATCACCCGCAAGATGCAGGCCCTGGGCGACGACGCCGACAGCATCCGCGAGTTCGGTGCCGACGTCGTCGCGCGCCTGTGCGAGCGCCTGGTCGCCGGCGGCGCGCCGGCACTGCACTTCTACACGCTCAATCTCGCCCGCCCCACCCAGGCCGTGCTCGCGCGACTGGGATGAGGCAGCGCCTGGGCGCAGGCGCTTGCGCCCAGGCGCTGCGCGGGGCGGTGCCGGCACGCCGCTGAATGCGCGACGGCCTGCCCTTCCCGCATTCCGGCGCCGGCGCTAGGCTGGCCCGATGCGTCCCGTTCTCCTCGTCTGCCTCGCCCTCCTTGCCTCCGCCGCGCTGGCCGGCGTCCAAGCGCAGGCGCAGATCCGCCGCTGCGTGACCGCAGACGGCGGCCACGTCTACACCGACCGCCAGTGCAGCGACCTCGGCGCCACCGAGCGCGCCCCGCGCCAGAGCATGGTGCAGCAGGGCGGGCGGCTGATCCGCCGCGACTGCAGCCGCAACCTGCAGGACCTGGTGTTCGAGCTGACCGCGTCCATCGACAACCGCGACGTGAACCGGCTGGCCGGCATCTACCACTGGCCCGGCACCTCGACACGCGGCGCCCACGCGATCATGGGCCGGCTGGACGGCATCGTGAATCGTCCCCTGGTCGGCATCGTGCCCGTGCAGCCGCACGCGCCGGCCCGCGCGCCGGACGACACCGCCGCCGCCGGGGCGCTGACCTGGCGCACCGCGGACCGGGCGGCGATGGCGCAGAATCCGGGCCTCACGCCGGAGACGACCGCAGCGGCGGCACCTGAGGCGGAACTGCCGCCGTCGGTCGTGGCGGCGGCCGGGCGCAACAACAGCGCGCGACGTGCCCCGACCGGACTCGTGGTCGAGCAGAGCATGCGCGGCCGCATCACCCCGATGCAGACGGTGCTGTCGCTGCGCCGCCACCTGGACTGCTGGTGGGTGAGCCTGTAGCGCGCATCGCGACGCCCTTTCCACGTGGCCCGGAGGCGCGATGCACGGCGATACGCCGCGATCGGGCAGAATGACGGTTTCAAACGTATCGAGGCGCTCCATGCAGTACCCGCAATGGATCTGGCACAACGGCCGCGTCAAGCCATGGGCCGAGGCAACCACCCACGTGATGTCGCACGCGCTGCATTACGGCTCGTCGGTGTTCGAGGGCATCCGCTGCTACGACACTCCCAGCGGCCCGGTGATCTTCCGCCTGAACGACCACAACAAGCGCCTGTACCAGTCGGCGAAGATCCACGAGATCGACATCCCGTACTCGCTTGACGAGATCAACGCCGCCTGCCGCGAGGTGATCACGACCAACGGCAACACCACCGACTACCTGCGCCCGGTCGCCTACCGCGGCCTCGGCGGCTTCGGCCTGTCGGCGGAAACGCCGGTCGACGTGGCGGTGGCGACCTGGAAGATGGGCAAGTACCTCGGCGACGAGGCGCTCGAGAACGGCATCGACGCCTGCGTGTCGAGCTGGCAGCGTTTCGCGCCGAACACGATCCCGGCCGGCGCCAAGGCCGGCGGCAACTACCTCTCCGGCACCCTGGTCGCGCGCGAGGCGCGCAGGCTCGGATTCGGCGAGGGCATCGCGCTGGCCTCGACCGGCCTGCTCAGCGAAGGCGCGGGCGAGAACCTGTTCCTGGTGTTCGACGGCGTGCTGCACACCACGCCGGTCAGCGCCGCCCTGCTCAATGGCCTGACCCGCAACTCGATCATCACGCTGGCGCGCGGCGCGGGCCTGGAGGTCGTCGAGCGTGACCTGCCGCGCGAATACCTGTACCTGTGCGACGAGCTGTTCATGTGCGGCACGGCGGCGGAAATCACTCCGATCCGCTCGGTTGACGGCCGCCAGGTCGGCGCCGGCAAGGCCGGGCCGGTGACGCGCCGCATCCAGGCGCTGTTCTTCGGGCTGTTCGATGGCAGCACCCCGGACACGCACGGCTGGCTGGAAGCGGTGTAGCGCGCTTCGGTGGGGGTGTTGCTGCGGCAGGCGCCCACCCCAACCCTCCCCCGCAGGCGGGGGAGGGAGTCGGAACGAAGCGGTCGCGGTATCCGCTCCTTCCTGCAGCACCCTCCCGCGAGCAACTCCGCGCTTTCGCCCCCTCCCCCGCTTGCGGGGGAGGGCTGGGGTGGGGGCAGCCCGAGCGACGAACTCTCGACCCCTAGCGCCCGCCCCGGTCGCGCTCCGCCGCTTCGCCGGTCAGCGGCACGAACCGGACCGGCGTGATGTGGCGCTCGTGCAGCCTTCCCTGCGCATCCTTCTCCACCACGCGCAGCTGCTGGGTCGCATGCACCGGCCCAACCGGAATCACCAGTCGTCCGCCGGGACGCAGCTGCTCCAGCAGCGGCGCGGGAATGCGCTCGGGCGCGGCCGTCACCACGATGGCGTCGAACGGCGCGTGTTCGGGCCAGCCGGCGTAGCCGTCGCCGGCTTTCACGGTCACGTTGTCGTAGCCGAGTTCGCCCAGCAGCCCGGCCGCGTGCTGTGCCAGCGGCGCGACGATCTCGATGCTGTACACGTGCTCCACCAGGCCCGCCAGGACCGCGGCCTGGTAGCCCGAGCCGGTCCCCACCTCGAGCACCCGGTCGCCGGGCGCCGGCCGCGCCAGTTGGGTCATCAGCGCGACGATGTAGGGCTGCGAGATGGTCTGGCCATAGCCGATCGACAGCGGGCCGTCGTCGTATGCATCAGGCGCCACCGCATCGGGTACGAAGCGATGCCTCGGCACGTTGCGCATGGCCTCGAGCACGCGGGCATCGTCGATGCCGCGCGGCGCCAGCTGTTGTTCAACCATCTGCTGCCGTAGCGCGGCATCACCTGCCGGCGGATCCTGTCCGGCACAGGCCGCGGCCGGGACGCACAGGCCAAGTGCGACTGCCCGCCACCGCGGTGCGAGCTTGCTGGTCATGGACATCGCCACCTCCGAAGCAGGGCCGGACGGCCATCATGCCGGGCATCGGGTTGCGTGGCCGTCAACGGCCCGCCGCTCAGCGCGCTACGCCGCCGTCCTGGTCGGGTTCGAACGCCAGCGTCGCCACCACGCCGCGCCCCTCGCCCGGTACCACCCGCACATTCCAGCCATACAGCGCGCACAGGCGGCGCACGATCGACAGGCCGATGCCGCCGCCCTGCGAATGTTCGGCGTGGGTGCCGCGGTAGCCGCGCTCGAACAGACGTGCCGCGTCCTCCGCGCTCAGCCCGGGGCCGGAATCGATCACGTCCACCCTGTTGCCGCGCAGGCGCACGACCACCTCGCCCTCGCGCGTGTACTTCACCGCGTTGCCGATCAGATTGCCCAGGGCAACGGTCACCGCCGATTCGGGCGCGTCGACCACGACCTGGCCGTGCACGCCCTCCACCCGCAGCTGCAGCGGCTTGCTGCCGAGCTGGCCGCGGTGCGCATCGAACAGCTGCTCGACGACCTTGGCCACGTCGGTCGCGCCGTGCCCGCGCTCGTTGCGCGAAAGCAGCAGCAGCGCGCTGATTAGGTCGGTGCACTGCTGTTCGGCGCGCTGGATCCGCTGCAGGCGGTCGCGGGTCTTGGCGTCGATTTCGGGGCGCGAGAGCAGCAGCTCGACCGCACCGCGGATCACGGCCAGCGGCGTGCGCAGCTCGTGGCTCACGTCGGCGTTGAACTCGCGGTCGCGCTGCACGACCTCGGTCAGGCGTGCGGCGTAGTCGTCCAGGGCCTTGGCCAGCTCACCGACTTCGTCGTCCGGGAAGTGCCCCGCAAGCGCCTCTGGCCGCGTGGTTCCGCCGGAGCTGCCAAGCCGGCGCGCCAGTTCCGACACCGGGCTCATCACCCGCGACGCAGACCACCAGCCCAGCACCAGCGACAGGATCGAGAACAGCACCACCGACAGCACCAGCGCGCGCATGAGCTTGGCGCCGGTTTCCGACGCACCGGTGACGTCGTAGCGCACCAGGCTGGTGAACGGCGTGCCGGTGGGACTCACGCCCTGGCGGACCGCCACCTTGTAGTCGTGCCAGCCGCCGTCGGGCGCCTGCTGCTGGACATCGTGGATGCCGGCCGGCAGGTCGCGGTAGAGCGGATCGACCTTGAACGCGTTCTGCGGGCTCCAGGTGCGCGCATCGAAGATCAGGAAGAACGGTGGCTCGTCCGGATTGCGCTCGACCTGCTCGACCAGGTTGCTCACCTCGCGCTCGAGCGTCTGCTCGATCAGCTGCTTCTCGAGCTTGCTGCGCACGTACAGCGTGGCCACCGCGAACAGCGTGGTCAGCCCCAGCCCCAGCAGCACGAACGACAGGATGATCCGGGTCCGCAGCCGCCTGCGGTAGCGTCGCCCCCGGTGGCTGCGGACGCTGTCGTCCGGCGCCGTTTCCTCAGGCTGCGCCATCAGGCGCGGCGATGCGGTAGCCGATGCCGTGTCGGGTCTGGATCATCGGCACCGGGAAGGGCTTGTCGATCACCGCGCGCAGGCCGTGGATATGCACGCGCAGCGAATCCGAGTCAGGCAGTTCCTCGCCCCAGACGCGGGTTTCGAGGTCCTGGCGCGTGACCACCGCCGGCGATGCTTCCATCAGCGCCTGCAGGATCTTGAGCGCGGTCGGGTTGAGCTGGACCAGTTTGCCCTGGCGGCGCACTTCCAGCGTGTCGAGGTTGTACTCGACGTCGCCCACGTCCAGCACCCGCGTCTGCACGCCCTTGCCGCGGCGCGAGAGCGCATTCAGGCGCACCTCCACTTCCTGCAGCGCGAAGGGTTTGACCAGGTAGTCGTCGGCGCCGGAATCGAAACCGGCGAGCTTGTTGTCGAGGCTGTCGCGGGCGGTGAGCATCAGCACCGGGGTCTGCTTGCGCGCGTCGTTGCGCAGCTTGCGGCAGACCTCCAGGCCGTCCATGCCAGGCAGGTTGAGGTCGAGCACGATCGCATCGAAGTCGTGGACAACGGCGAGGTGCAGGCCGGTCACGCCATCGGCGGCGAAATCGACGGTATGACCGCGGTCCTCAAGGTAATCCCCGAGGTTGGCCGCGATGTCCTGGTTGTCTTCGATGACGAGAATGCGCACTCAGGGCACCTTTTTTTCCATGCCACGGTTGAGGGTACTGGACCATTCGCGCGCAGCCTCGCGTTCACGCCTGGCTTCAGCCACCGTGACGCAGCGATTGGTCGGGAATTTGGAACCTGTCTTGCGTTCACGAGAGCAAACCACACGGCTGTCTGCCTGAGCTTCAGTCAAAATCTGGTTGATGGCCGCCTGGTGATTGAAGACATCCACCTGCCGGTCCGGGGAAATGCGGCTCGCGGTCCCGCCGCCTGCTTCCAACGCCAGTCCAATGCTGTCCAGCCGCCGTCGGACTTCGGCGCGCCTGTCGGCGCTGATCTCGCCATATTCCCCACCTTGCCCCATCTCCGCCTCGATCTTCGCTTTCTGCGCATCGAAGGTGGCCGGCTCGGTCAGAACAACTTCATCCTTCGCATACGCCTGAAAAACGAGCATAAAGCCAACTACGACAATCGCTGCTGCAAAGGGTCGCTTCATCACCACGCGCACGCTCCAAGAAAAAAGTCGAAGGCAAGTCCTAATCAAAGGAGTCCTGCCTGAACTGCCCCAGCTCACAAGCGGAGGCGCATAAAGACAGAGCATACAGAACCCCGAAGGCGCCACACGATACCGGACTGTATCGATGGCGCGTCAAAGCCGTATGACGGGCGGGGAAGTCGGATAGACACGCACAAAAGAGCCCAGGCGATGCCATCGCCTGGGCACAAAAGTACTGCCCCGATCACCGTAATCCGTTGGTCGACCCTTGGACAAGGAGACAGGGGCGAGCGCGGAATCCGGTGTCGCTACGGTATTCCCGGGCCGATTAAGCACTTGTTAAATCGCGCCGCCCGGGCTTGCCGCCGCGGCGCTGCCGGCGGACCCGACCGACCTCTACCCAACCTGCATCTTGCGATATCTTAACTGCAAGTTCGATGATTTTGCCGGCAATATTGATGCCGGTAGCCTCCTCGATACCCTCCAGCCCCGGCGACGCGTTGACCTCCAGCACCAGCGGCCCACGGTGCGATCTGATCAGGTCGACGCCCGCCACTCCCAGCCCGACCGCCCGTGCCGCCCGGACCGCGACGGCCTGTTCGTCTGGCGTGGCTTCGATCGCGACCGCGGTGCCGCCGCGGTGCAGGTTGGAGCGGAAATCGCCGGGCGCCGACTGGCGCTGCATCGCCGCGACCACGTGATCACCAACCACGAAGCAGCGCAGGTCCGCGCCCTCGGCCTCGGCGATGAACTCCTGCACCAGGAAGTTGGCGTACAGCCCACGCAGCGCTTCGACCACGCTGCGCGAGGCCGACAGCTTCTCGGTCAGCATCACGCCTGCGCCCTGGGTGCCCTCGTTGAGCTTGACCACGTGCGGCGGTGGCCCGAGCAGGGCCAGCAGGTCGGCGGTGTCGTCGGGGTTGTCGCCAAACACGGTCGCGGGCAGGCCGATGCCCTGCGCCGCCAGCAGCTGGTGGCAGGCGAGCTTGTCGCGCGCCCGCGCGATCGCGGCGGCCGGATTGGGTGTGTGGCTGCCCATCAGTTCGAACTGGCGCAGCACCGCGCAGCCGTAGCGCGTGATCGAGGCGCCGATGCGCGGGATCACCGCGCCGTAGCCGTCGATGGCGCGGCCCTTGTAGCGCATCGCGAAGCCGTCGTCGCCGATGCGCATGTAGCAGCGCAGCGGGTCGAGCACGCGCACGCTGTGGCCGGCCGCGCGCGCGGCATCGACCAGTCGGCGCGTCGAATAGAGTTTGCCGTTGCGGGAGAGGATCGCGAGCTTCATCGGCTGGCCTGGAAGCGAAAAACGGCGGCATCACCGTGTCGATGATGCCGCCGCCTGGAGCCTGGAGCGGGTGATGGGAATCGAACCCACGCTAGCAGCTTGGGAAGCTGCAGTTCTACCATTGAACTACACCCGCATGCGGCACCAGTCTATGCGCGCCGCGCCCGGGTTGGCAACGCGGGACGCCGACGCAGCCGGCGCCCCGCGCGGGCTCAGAACCCGCCGCCCAGGGTGGCGAAGGCGGTGCTCTGCTTGCCGCCCTTCTCGCCGGCGTTCAGGCTCACGCCGAGGTTGGCGTCCAGGCCGAACAGCGAGGTACGCGCGCCGAGGGTCAGCGTTGCGTAACCATCGTCATAGCTCCGGCCCGGCACCGCGTAGTCCAGGCCGGTGCTCTGCGAACGCGCGAAGGCCTCGGCCGCGCCGTCCTCGAACTCACGGTCCAGGGTGAGCCGGGCGTAGGGCGCCAACCGGGCATGGATGGTGTAGCTGGCCTGCCAGCCGATGCTGCCGATGAGTGAATCGAACTCCTGGTCGGGGAAGGCCAGCGCGCTCGAGCTGCCGGCATCGCCCTCGGCGAAACCGTCGACCTCGATGCGCTGCGCGACCACGCCCAGCACCGGGCCGTGGCTCAACGCACCCTCGCCCAGGTTCCAGCCGGCCTGCAGCGCGGCGGTGAGGTTGCTGCCGTCGGTGGAACCGCGGTGCACGCGCAGCGCCGGTCCGATCGGCACCTGGCGCTCGATGTCGAAATCCAGGCTGGTGTAGCTGAGTTGGCCGTTGACCCAGGCGCCACCCTCGGAATGCCAGCCGACGAAGCCACCCAGGGTCGCCTCGGCCTGGTCCCATTCGCCACGGCGCTGGCCCCAGTCGTTGGCCTGGCGGCCGTAGCCGGCAAAGCCACCGAACACAAGCTCGCCGCTGGCCCAGCCCAGGCCGGCAGTAAGTGCCGGGCCGGCGCCGTCGTAGTCGTCACCGTGGTCGTAGCGCTGGAAATCGCCGCGCAGGTCGACCCACCAGCGGCGTCCGTCCTGCGCAGGCGCGACCGCAAGCTGCGCGCCGACGCGCTCGGCGCGGCCGCGGCCGGTCATCGCCGCCGAATGCGGCAGCACCGCGATCTGGCGTGGCCCCTCGATCATCGAAAGGGCGAGGTCGGCGATGGCGCGGTGCGCGACCGAGCCCGGGTGCACGCCGTCGGCGAACAGGTAGGTCCGGTCGGCGCCGGGCGTGACATAGGTGGCGGGGCTGCAGGTGATCGACTGCGCGGTGATCTGCGGCTGGCAGGCGGTGCCGGTGACGTTGGCCAGGCCGTATGCCGACGGCGTCGCCACCACCTCGCGCAGGAAGGTGAAGGTGTCGAGCGGGATCACGCGCAGCTCGCTGGCCGCCAGTCCGCCGTACAGCGCGTCGTTGTAGGCCGCGGCGATCGCCGTGCCCTGCGCGGCAGCGGTCGGCCCCTGCACCAGGAAGCTCGGGGTGATGCCGATGTCGGGGATGTTGGGGACCAGCACGTACTGCGCGCCAGCCGCCTGCAGCGCGCCGACGATGCCGACCTGGGCGGTCACGGCCGCGCCGATGATCTGCTGCGCCTGGGCCGGGTTGGCCGCGATCGAGAACAGGTCGTTGGGGCCGCCCCACACGGTGTAGAGCGCATCGGGATCGGCACGACCGCCGTTGGCGGCAAGGTAGTTGCCTGCCTGCGTGGCCAGCGACGGGGTCAGCCCGAACGGCGGCCCCATGCGGTCGGTGGCGACCATCGCGCCGCCGGCGGCGTAGTTGTCGCCCGACTGGCCGTTGCCGTTGGGCCTGGCGTCGGTGCCGTATGCCAGCGCCAGCCATTCGGCCCAGACCAGGCCCGGATTGGTGGTGAAGCGGCCAAGCGCCGCCGCCTGCGGATTCTGCTGCACCAGCAGCGGCCGGAAGTAGCCGGCGTCGGTCAGGCTGTCGCCGAAAAACACCGTGCGCGAGAAAGTGTCTTCGGCCAGCGCCGGCGCGCTGGCAAGCGCCAGGGCAGCGGCCAGCATCGCGATCACGGGGGTGGAACGGGGCTTGGAACGGTGCATGCAGCGGCTCCGGGATAAAGTGACGACGGCCACAGTACGGGGCCGCATGGTTCGCAAGTGTCCACGAATCACGCCCTCGGCTCACGCCGCACTGCGGCACGGCCGACGTGCACTGCGCAGCACAGCGGGCGACAATCCAGGCATGGACATCCAGCTCAACGGCGACGCACTGACCGTCGCGGACAACACCACGGTGCAGGCCCTGCTCGAACAACAGGGCCTGGGCGGCCGCCGCGTGGCGGTCGAGGTCAACGGCACGATCGTGCCCCGCAGCCACCACCAGGACCATCTCCTGCACGACGGCGACCACATCGAAATCGTCCACGCATTGGGAGGGGGGTGAGCGAACGCGCTTAGCCGATGCCCTATCGGCATCGGCTGCGTTCGCGAACGCCCGCACATGGATGTGCGGGCCGGACCGACCCGAAGCCCACGCCGTCCCGCCATGGACGGCACCAAACCACTGACCGAAGCATCGCGATGCCACACCGGCATCGGCTGCGTTCGCGAACGCCCGCACATGGATGTGCGGGCCGGAACGACCCGAAGCCCACGCCCTCACGCCATGGACGGCACCAGAACCTGACCAAAGCGCCGATGCCCCACCGGCATCGGCTGCGTTCGCGAACGCCGCACACCGCCCACGAAGGCGGCCGCCAGCACTGATGCCATCCCGAGCGCAGCGAGGGATCTGCGGTGGCGCAAGCAGGTCCCTCGCTGCGCTCGGGATGGCAATCGGAAGCCGCAATGCATGATCCGGGCCGTCGCACCGCCCTCGCGTGCGCCCACAGCACTGCGTTTCGCCGATGGCCTTGCCCCTGCCCACTCCGCGCTCCCACACCCATTCGCGCCCGTCCCTGACCACAGCCCCACCCGCCGCCCGCATCCCACGCCCTTTGCGCGATAATCGGGCGATGACCACGCACACCACTTCCGATGACCTCGTCATCGCCGGCAAGTCCTACCGCTCGCGCCTGCTGACCGGTACCGGCAAGTTCCGCGACCTCGACGAAACCCGCCGCGCCACCGAGGCCGCCGGCGCTCAGATCGTCACCGTGGCGATCCGCCGCACCAACATCGGCCAGAACCCCGGCGAGCCCAACCTGCTCGACGTGCTGCCACCCGAGCGCTACACCATCCTGCCCAACACCGCCGGCTGCTACACCGCCGAGGATGCGGTGCGCACCTGCCGCCTGGCGCGCGAGCTGCTGGACGGCCACAACCTGACCAAGCTCGAGGTGCTGGGCGACCAGAGGACGCTGTACCCGGACGTGGTGCAGACGCTCAAGGCGGCCGAGCAGCTGGTGGCCGACGGCTTCGAGGTCATGGTCTACACCAGCGACGACCCGATCCTGGCCAAGCGGCTGGAGGAGATCGGCTGCGTGGCGGTGATGCCGCTGGCCGCGCCAATCGGCTCGGGCTTAGGGATCCAGAACCGCTACAACCTGCTCGAGATCATCGAGAACGCGAAAGTGCCGATCATCGTCGACGCTGGCGTGGGCACCGCCTCCGATGCGGCGATCGCGATGGAGCTCGGCTGCCACGGCGTGCTGATGAACACCGCCATCGCCGGCGCCAAGGATCCGGTGCGCATGGCGCGTGCGATGAGGCTGGCGGTCGAGGCCGGGCGCGATGCCTTCCTCGCCGGCCGCATCCCGCGCAAGCGCTACGCCAGCGCGTCCTCGCCGGTGGACGGGCTGGTCGGCTGAGCGATGACCGATCCGTTCGCCAGTGACGGCGCAAAGGTCCCACCCAAGCCGTTCACCGTCGTCGAAGGCCGCCGCGAGGTCCGCAGCTTCGTCCTGCGCCAGGGCCGCTTCACCGACGCGCAGCAGCGCGCGTTCGATGCGCAGTGGCCGCGCTACGGCCTGGACTACAGCGGGCAGCCGCGCGATTTCGACGCGACATTCGGGCGCAGCGCGCCGCGCGTGCTGGAGATCGGCTTCGGCAACGGCGATGCGCTGCGCTTTGCCGCGGCGAACGATCCCGGCCGCGACCTGGTCGGCATCGAGGTGCACGCACCGGGCGTCGGCCGCCTCCTCAACGCCCTGGCCGCCGACGATGCGGGCAACGTGCGCGTCTACCACCACGATGCGGTCGAGGTGTTGGCCAACGAGATCGCCGACGCCAGCCTCGACGAAGTGCGCATCTACTTCCCCGACCCCTGGCACAAGAAGCGCCACAACAAGCGCCGCCTGGTGCAGCCCGCGTTCGCGCAGCTGCTGGTGCGCAAGCTTGCGGCGAACGGTCGCCTGCACCTGGCCACCGACTGGCAGGACTACGCCGAGCAGATGTGGGACGTGCTTGACGCCACCGCGGGACTCACCAACCGCGCCGGTCCACGCGGCCACGTCCCGCGCCCCGAATGGCGCCCGCAGACCCATTTCGAAACCCGCGGCCAGCGCCTCGGGCACGGCGTCTGGGACCTGCTGTACGACCGGCAGGGAACGCTGGCGACATGACCCTCCTGCCGCGACCGACGCCGCGATTGCTGCCGCCGGGCCTTGAGCCGGCTGCGCCGGTCCTGATGGCGGACGGGTCCGGCTCCCGGCACTCGCATCCCGGATCCCGACCCTGATGGACCCCCAGCTCGCGCTCACGACGGACATGAAGATCGTGCTCGGGCTGGTGGGCCTGACCATGGTGCTGTTCGTGTTCCAGCGCGTGCGCGCCGACCTGGTGGCGCTGGTGGTGCTGGTGATGCTGGGCCTGACCGGCCTGGTGCAGCCGGAAGACCTGTTCAACGGCTTCTCGTCCAATGCGGTGATCAGCGTCATCGCCACGATGATCCTGGGCATGGGCCTGGACCGCACCGGCGCGCTCAACCGGCTGGCGGCGTGGCTGCTGCGACGTTCGCGCGGAGCCGAGGACCGGCTGCTGCTGCTGGTCTCGGGCATCGCCGGGCTCAATTCGTCGGTGATGCAGAACCCGTCGGTGATGGCGCTGTACCTGCCGGTGGTCTCGCGCCTGTCCTCGCGCACCGGCATCAGCCTGTCGCGGCTGCTGCTGCCGGTAGCGGTGTCGATCGTGCTGGGCGGCACCCTGACCATGGTCGGCAACTCGCCGCTGATCCTGCTCAACGACCTGCTGGTGGCGACCAATGCCAACCTGCCTTCCGGCGCGGCGACGCTCGAGCCGCTGAACATGTTCGCGCCGATGCCGATCGGCCTGTCGCTGCTGGCCGCAGGCCTGCTCTACTTCCACTTCCAGGGCAAGCGCCGGCTGCGCGAGGACGGCGACGCCAACGTCACCCCGGCGCGTACCGAGAGCTACTTCTCGCGCACCTACGGCATCGAGGGCGAGGTGCACGAGCTGATCGTCACCGCCGACAGCCCGATGGTGGGCATGACCTTCGGCGAGGCCGAGGCGCTGCACAACGCGCCGCTGCTGCTGGCCCTGCAGACCGGCAACGAATCTCGCCTGGCGCCGCCGCCCGATGCCCGCATCTGGGTGGGCAGCGTGCTCGGCGCGATGGGCCCGCGCCAGCAGGTGGCGGACTTCGCGCAGAACCAGTTCCTGCGCATGAACTCGCGGCTGCGCAACTTCGCCGACCTGTTCAACCCCAGCCGCGCCGGCATTTCCGAAGCGGTGATCCCGCCGACGTCGAAGTTCATCGGCAAGACCGCGGCCGAACTGCAGCTGCGCCGCCAGTACGGCATCAGCCTGCTGGCGATCAACCGCGACAAGACCGTGATCCGCGAGAACCTGCGCGACACCGCGCTGCGCGCGGGCGACATGCTGGTGCTGCACAGCATCTGGCAGGACCTGGCCCTGGCCGCCGCCAAGCGCGACTTCGTCACCGTCACCGACTATCCCAAGGGCGAGCAGCGGCCGCACAAGTTCCGCATCGCGATGATCATTTTCGCGGTGACCATGCTGATCGCCCTGTCCGGGCGCGTGCCGACCTCGATCGCGCTGATGACCGGCGTGGCCGGCATGCTGGTGTTCGGCGTGCTGAAGATGGACGAGGCCTATTCGGCGATCAGCTGGAAGACGGTGTTCCTGATGGCCTGCCTGATCCCGCTGGGCTGGGCGATGGACGGCAGCGGCGCCGCGGCCTGGGTCGCCGGCAACACCATCGAGCGCCTGCCGGGCGGGCTGCCGGTGTGGCTGCTCGAGTTCTCCGTGGCCCTGCTCACCGCGGCGTTCTCGATGGTCATCAGCCACGTCGGCGCGACCATCGTGGTGGTACCGATCGCGGTCAACCTGGCGCTGGCGACCGGCGGCAATCCGACCTCGTTCGCGCTGATCGTCGCGCTGTCGGCCTCCAACAACTTCGTCACCCAGTCCAACCCGGTGATGTCGATGATCACCGGACCCGGCGGCTATCGCCCGCGCGAGCTGTGGCGCATCGGCCTGCCGCTGTCGCTGGTGTACACCTGCATCGTGGTGCTGGCGGTGAACCTGATGTTCTAGCGCGCCTCAGGCGCCGTCGGCGGCGCCGAGCGACACCGCGCCGTCCACGATCGTGACGTCCACCGCGCGCAGCGATTCGCCCCGACAGGGCCCGGCGACGCATTCGCCGCCGCGCAGCTCGAAGCTCGCGCCGTGCACTGCGCAGACCAGCAGGCCTTCCTTCGACTTGAGGAATTTCCCCGGCGCCCAGTCGAGGCGGCGACCGGCATGCGGGCAGATGTTGAACCAGGCACGCACCTGGTCGCCGTCGCGGTGCAGGATCAGCGATTCGGCATTGTCGTCGACCAGCGCCTCGACCTCGGCCAAGCCGCCGTCGGGAATGGCGTCGAGTGCGATCAACGGCGGCTGGTTATACGCTGTGCTCATGTCGAGGGTTTAACGTTCCCGTTACAACTTGGTTGCGTCCGCGCCCGATACTGGCGCCTCCACATTGTCGCACCCACTGCCGATGTCGTTTGTCTCCTTCCGCTCGCTCCATGCCCGCTTCGACGCCTCCGGCGTGCGCGGGCTGTTCACGCCGCGCAAGCCGCGCAATCCGCTGCTGCGGGTGGCGCTGGGGCTGGTGGGCGTGGCGGTGCTGGCGGTGCTGCTGGTGATCGGCCTGTTCGTGGGCGCGGCGATGCTGTCGTTCGGCCTGCTGCGCAGCGTGCTGCGCGCCCGTCCGGGCAAGCCGCGCGCCGGGGTGCTCGATGCCGAGTACCGCGTCGTGTCCAAGCCCGGCCAGCCCATCCTGCGCTGATCCGATGCGGGACGTCATCGAGGCACCCGTGATTCCGCGCATTCCCGTGCGCGGTGGCGGCACGTTCCCGGTACGCCGGATCTATTGCGTGGGACGCAACTTCGCCGACCATGCGCGCGAAATGGGTGCGTCAGCGCCTGCGTCGAAGGCCGAACGCGGCACGCCGATCTTTTTCCACAAGCCGGCCGACGCGATCGTCACCGACGGCCGCGTCGCCTATCCGCTAGCTACGCAGGACCTGCACCACGAGGTCGAGTTGGTCGTCGCGCTCGGCAGCGATGCGCCATACGGCGTGCTGCCGGTCGATGCCGCGCAGGCGCTGGTGTTCGGCTACGGCATCGGCCTCGACCTCACCCGCCGAGATCTGCAGGCCGCGGCCAAGGCCAAGGGCCTGCCCTGGGACGCGGCCAAGGGTTTCGACCAGTCCGCGCCGGTGAGCGAGATCGTGCCGGCCGGAGCGATTGGCGCACTCGCGCCGCGGCGGCTGTCGCTTGAGGTCAACGGCGAGATCCGCCAGCAGTCCACGCTCGACCAGCTGATCTGGGACGTGCCGGAAATCCTGCACGAACTGTCGAAACTCCATGCCCTGCGCGCCGGCGACCTGGTGTTCATGGGCACCCCCGCCGGTGTGGCTGCCCTGCAGCCGCGCGACACCTGCGTGGCGCGCCTGGACGAGGTGCTGGAACTGCGTTGCCAGCTGCATCCGCGCTCGGCATAGTGGCCGCGCGCGGCGACCACCGCCGCGCCCCGTACATTTCGAGGAGAGGCCGATGGGCATGATCAGTGAGTTCAGGGAATTCGCGATGCGCGGCAACGTCATCGACCTCGCCGTGGGCGTGGTGATCGGCGGCGCCTTCGGCAAGATCGTCACCTCGCTGGTGGACAACATCATCATGCCGCCGATCGGCCTGCTGCTGGGCGGCGTGGACTTCGCCGACATCGGCTGGACCCTGCGCGGCGCAACGGTCGATGCGGCCGGCGAGGACGTTCCGGCGGTCGTGATCGGCATCGGCGAATTCTTCAATACGATGGTGCAGTTCGTGATCATCGCGTTCGCGATCTTCATGCTGGTCAAGCTGATCAACCGCATCCACCGCAAGCCCGAGGCCGCGGCGGAAGGTCCTTCGGAAGAAGTGCTGCTGCTGCGCGAGATCCGCGACTCGCTGCAGAAGTAGCGCGCCGGCAGCCGCTGCACGCGAAGCCGCGGGCCTGCTAGGCTCGCGGCTTCTTCGTTTTTCCGGAATGCCCTGATGCGCCTGGCCAAGCTGCTGCTGCTGTCCTGCCTGACGCCCGCACTCGCCGGCGCTGCCGAATCGGCGCAAGCGCCCGACGACATGATCGAAACAGCCGCAGCACTGCGCGAACGCGCGCTGGCCGACGGGACCGCGTGGAAGCTGGTCGAATCGCTGACCACCCAAATCGGACCGCGACTGGCCGGCAGCGAAGCCGACGCGCGTGCCGTGGCCTGGGCAGAAGCGAAGTTCCGCGAGCTGGGCTACGACCGGGTCTGGACCGAACCGGTGACGTTCCCCAAGTGGGAGCGGCGCAGCGAATCCGCGCAGGTGCTGGGTATGCACGCACAGCCGCTGGTGGTGACCGCGCTGGGCGGCAGCCCGGGCGGCACGGTCGATGCGGAGATCGTGCGCTTCGACAGCCTCGAGGCGCTGCAGGCCGCGCCTGCCGGCTCGCTGAGCGGCAGGATCGCCTTCGTCGACTACCGCATGCAGCGCGCGCGCGACGGCAGCGGCTACGGCACGGGCGGCGCGATCCGCAGCCGCGGACCGTCCGAGGCGATCCGCAAGGGCGCGGTCGCTTTCCTCATGCGTTCGGCCAGCACCAGCCCGCAGCGCGTCGCCAACACCGGCATCACCCGCTTCGACCAAGGGCTCGCTCCGATCCCGTCGGCGGCGCTGTCGCTGCCCGATGCCGACCAGCTCGTGCGCCTGCTGCAGCGCGGCCCGGTGCGCGTGCGCCTGGCGCTGGACTGCGGCTGGGACGGCGAATACACCTCGCACAACGTGATCGGCGAGATCACCGGGCGCGAAGCGCCGCAGGAAGTCGTGCTGCTGGGCGCGCACCTGGACTCGTGGGACCTGGGCACCGGCGCCATCGACGACGCATCGGGCATCGGCATCACCATGGCCGCCGGCCGGCTGATCGGCCAGCTGCCGCAGCTGCCGCGGCGCAGCATCCGCGTGGTCGCCTTCGCCAACGAGGAGCAGGGCCTGCTCGGCGGACGCGAATACGCGCGCAGGCATGCGGCCGACGTGGCCAACCACGTCATCGCGGTGGAGAGCGACTTCGGCGCCGGCCGCATCTACGGTTTCAACACCAGCGGCGGCGAAGCGCAGGCCGTCGCGCGGATCGCCGAAGCGCTGGCGCCGCTCGGCATCGTGCACATGCCGGGCAAGGGCGGACCGGGGCCGGACATCTCGCCGCTGGCGGCGATTGGCGGCGCCTGGGCGTGGCTGGGACAGGACGGTACGCAGTACTTCGACCTGCACCACAACGCTGACGACACGCTCGACAAGATCGATCCGGCCGACCTGGCGCAGAACCTTGCCGCGTACGCCGTGTTCGCATGGCTGGTAGCGGAATCGGACGAGGGCTTCGGCAGCGCGCCAAAGCCCGGGCTCGGTGCGGGCGAATAGGCAAAGCATCGCGGCTGAAGTCGCTCCTACAGTTTCTATTCCCGCAGGAGCGGCTTCAGCCGCGATCCACCGGACCTCGACAGGAAACATGCACATGCCCGAAGTCTCGACCGCGCCCGCAGCACCTGATTTCCGCTCCCGCGCCTTCCTGCTCGGCCACGTCGCCGACACCATGCGCTTCTACCACCCGCGCTGCATCGATCCGGAAGGCGGCTTCTTCCACTTCTTCCGCGACGACGGCACGGTCTACGACGCGGCCACGCGCCACCTGGTCAGCAGCACGCGCTTCGTCTTCAACTACGCGATGGCCCTGCGCGCGTTTGGCGACGAGCGCTGGCGCGCACCGGTCGGGCATGGCCTGGACTACCTGCGGCGCGTGCACCGCAATCCGGACACCGGCGGCTATGCCTGGCTGCTGCGCGACGGCGTGGCGGTGGACGACACCAACCACTGCTACGGCCTGGCCTTCGTCGCGCTGGCCTATGCCAAGGGCATCGAAGCCGGGTTCGCAGAGGCCGAAGCCTGGCTGGACGAAACCTGGGAGCTGATGGAGCGCCACTTCTGGGAGCCGGCGCACGGCCTGTATGCCGACGAAGCCGACGGCGACTGGCGGCTGTCGCCCTATCGCGGGCAGAACGCCAACATGCACGCCTGCGAAGCCTGGCTGGCGGCGTTCGAAGCCACCGGTCAGCGACGCTACCTCGAGCGTGCGGCGCTGTTGGCCGAGCGCATGGTGCAGGGCCGCGCGGCGCTCACCGGCGGCCTGGTCTGGGAGCACTTCCACACCGACTGGCGCGTGGATCCCGATTACAACCGCGGCGACCGCAGCAACATCTTCCGCCCCTGGGGTTTCCAGCCCGGGCACCAGGTGGAATGGGCCAAGCTGCTGCTGATCCTCGACCGGCACGCGCCGGCCGAATGGCGCCTGCCGCGCGCACGCGAACTGTTCGACCGCGCGATGGCGATGGCCTGGGACCCCGTGCATGGCGGCGTGGTCTACGGCAACGACCCGGACGGCGGCATCTACGACGCCGACAAGTACTTCTGGGTGCAGGCCGAGTCGATCGCAACGGCCGTCCTGCTCGCCGACCGCAGCGGCGATGCCGCGTACTGGCAGTGGTACGAGCGGCTGTGGGATTACAGCTGGACCCACTTCGTCGACCACGCGCACGGCGCCTGGTACCGCATCCTCAGCCGCGACAACCGCAGCTACAGCGACGAGAAGAGTCCGGCGGGCAAGACCGACTACCACACGATGGGTGCCTGCCACGAAGTGCTGAACGTGCTGCCTGAAGGAGCCTGACGGGGGCGGAAGCGTCTGGCGGATCCTTGCCCGGGGAAAGGAGTCGGCGCTGGTGCGGGCGTCCATCGCGGCTGAAGCCGCTCCTACAAGTGCGACGCCTGTCCATCGCGGCTGAAGCCGCTCCTGCGATTGCGATGCCTGTCCATCGCGGCTGAAGCCGTTCCTGCGATTGCGACGCCTGTAGGAGCGGCTTCAGCCGCGATGGATAGCAACGCGCCACGGATGCCCGCCGGCAACCGCACGCTACACCGTCAGACCCTCCCCGCATCCGCGGCCAGCAACGCCTCGACCTCGCGCCGGTCCGGCGCATGCGCGCCCGCGCGCGTGCATGCCGCGGCGGCCACGGCGGCCGCAAAGCGCAGGTGTTGCTCCCAGCCCTGCTCCGGTTGCTGCAACATGCTGGCGAGGAAGCCGCCTACGCAAGCGTCGCCGGCGCCGACCGTGTCGCGTACCGCGACCGCCAGCGCCGGCTGCTCGATGCGACGCCCCTCAAGATGCAGGGTCATGCCGTCCGCGCCGCGTGTGTACAGCAGCAGCGCCCCGGGCTTCATCCGCCCGCGCACACGGCCCAGCGCCTCGCCGGCCGGAAGCGGCGGGTAGATCTGGCGCAGGTCTTCGTCCGACAGCTTGACCAGGTCGGCAATGGCGGCGAGGCGCTCGAACAGCGGCGGATAGTCCGCGCCCATCAGGTTGCGGCAGTTGGGATCGAAGCTGATCCGCACGCCGCGCGCATGCAGCTCTTCGGCCAGCGCCAGCAGGCGCGCACCCAGCGGCTGGCGCACCAGGCTGATGCAGCCGAAGTGCGCGTACTCGCAGGCCTCGCGCCAACCCTCCGGCAGCAGCGCCGCGTCGAAGCTCTGGTCGGCGCTGCCGACGAAGAAGTACTGCGGTGGATCCAGCGCATGCACGATCGCCAGCAGCGGCGGTTGTCCAACCTGCTGCGCAAAGCGCAGGTCCAGGCCCGCCTCGGCCGACCTGCGCATCAGCTCATCGCCAAACAGGTCGTTGCCCACCGACCCGCCCCAGCCGGTCGGCACGCCCAGCGTCGACGCCACGCGTGCGACGTTCCAGCAGGCGCCACCCGGCACGCTGCGCCACTGGTCCTCGTCCGTGCGCACGAAGTCGGTCAATGCCTCGCCGAAGACGACCAGTTTCGGCAGGGCGCGCGGGATTTCGTGCTGTGCGGGAGACGGCTGCTGCATGGACGGATACCGTGAGGAGGTCACCCAAGCATGTCATCGATCTGGCTCGCGTGGAGTCCCGCGGGCGCCAGCTTCGCGGTGTCCTGGCGCGGACAGGGCGCGGCGCAGCCATCGCTGCGCCGCGGATGACTAGCGGCGGCTGCCCGCCCACTGCGCAAGCAACACCGCGGTCGCCGCGGCGACGTTGAGGCTCTCCACCGCGCCGGTGCCCGGGATCGACAGGCGCAGGTCGCAGGCCGCGGCGAGCGCATCCCCCATGCCTGCACCCTCGGCACCGATCACGTAGACCACACGCGGCGGCAGCGCTGCCTTGAACAGATCCTCGCCGTCGCGCACGACCGTCGCGGCCAACACAAACCCCGCCGCGCGCAGCTGCGCCATCGCCTCGTCCGCGGCGCCCGGGCGCACCAGCGGCACGATCTCCGCGCCACCCTCGGCCACGCGTGCGGCAGCGCCGGACAGCGTCAGCGACGCGTCCTCCGGCAACAACAGCGCAGACACGCCGAAGTGCGCGGACGAGCGCAGGATCGCGCCCAGGTTGTGCGGATTGCCCACGCCATCCAGCCACAGCGCGCAGCACGGCCCCGCCGGCAGCGCCACCAGCCAGTCGGACAATGCCAGTTGCGACTCGCGCAGCACATCGGCCACCACGCCTTCGTGATGCGTGCTTGCCGACAGGCGGCGCAGCTCGTCCTCGTCCTCGACCACGCGGTAGCCGATGCGGTTGGCCACGCACCACTTCAGCAGCGGCTGCAGCTGCCCCATGCGATCGGGCGACAGGTACAGCTTGCGGATCGCCTGCGGACGCCGCGCGAACACCGCGCGGACCGCATTCAACCCGTGCAGGCGCAGTTCCGCGCTCCGCGCCGGCGCAGTCGGCGCGTCCGCGGGAATGCGCGCGGGTTCGCGCGGTGCCCGCGATTCACGCCCAGGCGCCGCCGTTTCGCGTCCGCGCGCGCCCCACGGCGAATCCCTGCCGGGGCCCGGAGGCGGCGGACGCCTGCTCATTTCAGCCGCCCACGCCAGAACTCGGCGTTGCGGATGCCGAGGGCGTCGGGGTCGAACACCGGCTCCACGCCCTGCTTCTTCTGCCGCTCGTAGTCGCGCAGTGCCAGCAGCGCTGGCTTCTGCAGCAGCAGGATGGCGATGAGGTTGAGCCAGGCCATCAGCCCGACGCCCAGGTCGCCCAGCGCCCAGGCCATGCCCGCGTTGTTGAATGCGCCGAAAATCACCATGCCCACGAGCGTCACGCGCAGCAGCAGCGTCGCCAGTGGCCGCGTCTTGTGGCCGTTGATGTAGGTCAGGTTGGTTTCGGCCATGTAGTAATAGGCCATGATCGTGGTGAATGCGAAGAAGAACAGCGCCGTCGCCACGAAGCCCGCGCCCCAGCCCGGCAGCACCGTATTGATGCCGTGCTGCACGAAGCCGGCGCCCGCCTCGATGCCGGGCAGTGCCTCCTGCAGCATCGCGCCGTCCGGCCCCACCACGTTGTACATGCCGGTGGCCAGCACCAGGAACGCGGTCGAAGTGCAGATCAGCATGGTGTCGAAGTAGATCGCCCAGGCCTGCACGTAACCCTGCTTGGCCGGATGCGAGACCTCGGCCGCGGCGGCAGCGTGCGGACCGGTGCCCTGGCCGGACTCGTTGGCATAGACGCCGCGCTTCACGCCCCACTCCACCGCCAGGCCCAGCATCGCGCCGAAGCCGGCGTGCATGCCGAAGGCGCTGGAGAAGATGATGTTGAACATCTCCGGCACGTACTCGTAGTTCAGCGCCATCACCAGCAGCGCGGTGAGGATATAGCCCACCGCCATGAACGGCACCACGAGTTCGGCGAACGCGGCGATCCGCTTGACGCCGCCGAAGATGATCGTGGCCAGCAGCAGGGCCACGACGACGCCGATGCCGAGCTTGAGCGCGTCGCGCGTCTCCATGCCCAACACCTGGCCCTCGAGCGAACCGCACAGCGCGCCGCCCTGGCAGGCATTGGCGATGCCGTCGGCGATCGCATTGGCCTGCACGCCCGGCATCAGCACGCCGGCCGCCGCAATGGTCGCGATCGCGAACAGCACCGCATACCACTTCAGGCCCAGGCCCTTCTCGATGTAGTACGCCGGGCCACCGCGATAGCGGCCCTCGTTGTCCTTTTCCTTGTATATCTGCGCAAGGCAGCACTCGACGAACGAGGTCGAGGCTCCAAGGAAGCCCATCACCCACATCCAGAAAATCGCACCCGGCCCGCCGAAGGCGATGGCGGTCGCCACGCCGGCAATGTTGCCGATGCCGATGCGTCCTGACATGGACAGCGCCAGCGCCTGGAACGAGGACACGCCGGCGTCGGACTTCTGGCCCGAGAAGGTGAGCCGCGTCATCTCGACCAGGCCGCGCACCTGCATGAAGCGCGTGCGGAACGAAAACCACAGTCCGGCACCCAGGCACAGCGCGATCAGCGCCTTGCTCCAGATGATGCCGTTCACCCAGCCGAGAATTGCTTCCACGGAACTCTGCCTCCGGTTCGGTTCGACGCTCCGGCCGGGACGGCGGGCGCACGGAAGGCGGCACGATAACTGATTTCCGCCAGGTTGCCGCCCTCATCGGGCCGCCTCCAAGCTGTCATCCCGAGCGCAGCGAGGGATCCGGGCTTGGTGCCTGCTCAGGCAAGATCCCTCCTCGCTGCGCTCGGGATGACAGCCACAAGGTGCCGGGACTGCGAGCCGCACCCGCCGTCGCCACTGCGTGCCACCGCAGGCACGCTCAGGCGTGCCCGCTGACCGGCGCCGTCTCCGCCTCCATCTGCTCCAGCTTCTTCGCCAGCGCATTGGGCGAGCGCGTGAACGGCGCCAGCAGCGCGTAGAACGCGGGCACCACGAACAGCGACAGCAGGGTCGCGAACGACACGCCGAAGATGATCACCACGCCGATGGTCGCGCGGCTGGCCGAGCCCGGCCCGCCCGCCGCCACCAGCGGCACCGCGCCCATCACCGTCGCGGCCGAGGTCATCAGGATCGGGCGCAGTCGCACCGCCGACGCCTCGGCGATCGCCTCGCGCACGCTCATGCCCTCGTCGCGCAGCTGGTTGGCGAACTCGACGATCAGGATGCCGTTCTTTGCCGCCAACCCCACCAGCATCACGATGCCGATCTGGCTGAACAGGTTGAGCGTGCCGCCGGTCGCCCACAGCCCGATCAGTGCACCGAGTACCGCCAACGGCACCGTCAGCATGATCACCAGCGGATGGATGAAGCTCTCGAACTGCGCGGCCAGCACCAGGTAGACGATCAGCAGCGCCATGGTGAAGGTCACCAGCACCGCGCCACCGGCGCGCTGGTATTCGCGGGTTTCGCCCTTCCAGTCGATCTGTGCGTAGTCGGGCAGTTCCTCGTCGATGACCTGGCGCGTCCAGTCCAGCGCCTCGCCCATGCTGTAGCCCGGCGCAAGGCCCGCGCTGATGGTGATCGCGCGGAGGCGGTTGAAGCGGTTGAAGTTGCCCGGCTCGGCGATTTCCTCGAGCGTGACCAGGTTGGACATCGGGATCAGCCCGCCATCACTGCCGCGGACGTAGGTGTTGCCCAGGTCCGCGGGCGTCATCCGCGCCTCACGGCCGGCCTGCACCACCACCTCGTATTCCTCACCGTTGTCGACGTAGGTGGTGACGCGGCGCGAGCCCATCATCGTTTCCAGGGTGCGTCCGATCTCGGTGACCGACACGCCCAGGTCGGCCGCGCGCGCGCGGTCGATCTGCACGCGCATCTGCGGACGCGTTTCCTTGTAGTCCGAATCCGGATCCTGGATGCCGGGGTTGGATTCCATGCGCTCCAGCACGCGGTCGCGCCATTCGGCCAGCTCCGCGTAGTCGGGCCCGCCAAGTACCAGCTGGTAGCGCTGGCCACGGCTGCCGACCAGGCCGCCGGGCACGCTTGCGCGCACCTGTACGCCCGGTACGTCGGTGAACTGGCGGCGCAGCCCGGCCACCACCTCGTCGGTGCTCTGCTCGCGCGTGCCCCAGTCCTCCAGGAAGACGATGATCTGTCCGGTGTGCATCTCCTCGCCGCCACCCCAACTGCGCGGGGCCCGCGAGTTGGCGCGCTGGATCGGCTTGCCCTCGCCCACCTGCCTGAGCACGATCTCCTCGACCTGCTGGACCTGCTGCACCGTGTAGTCGAAACCCGCGCCTTCCGGCCCGTCGATCATCAGGAAGAAGCGGCCACGATCCTCCGCCGGCGCCAGCTCGCTGGGCACGCGCAGGAACAGCAGCGCGGCAACCAGGCCACACAGCACCATCGCCGCGACCACCATCGCCAGCAGGCGGCCACCGGGCAAGGCCACCAGCCTCGACACGCGGTGGCCGTAGCCCTTGCTCACGCGGCCCAGCTGCCGGTTCATCCAGGCGTTGAAGCCGGTGGTCTTGACGTGCGGGCGCAGCAGCTTGGAGCACATCATCGGCGTCAGCGTCAGCGCGACGAACGCCGACAGCGCCACCGCGCCGGCCAGCGCCACCGACAGTTCGCGGAACAGGCGTCCGGTGTTGCCTTCCATGAAGCCGACCGGCAGGAACACCGCCACCAGCACCGCGGTGGTGGCGATCACCGCGAAAGCGACCTGCGCGGTGCCGCGGCGCGCCGCGACCAGGGGCGGCTCCCCCAGGTCGACGCGTCGCTGCGCGTTCTCCAGCACGATGATCGCGTCATCCACCACCAGGCCGATGCACAACACCAGCGCCAGCAGGGTGAGCAGGTTGATCGAGAAGCCGAACGCGTACAGGGCGATGAAGGCCGCGATCAGGCACACCGGCACCGTGACCGCCGGGATGAGCGCCGCGCGCAGGCTGCCCAGGAACAGCCAGATCACCAGGAACACCAGGGCCATCGCCTCGGCCAGCGTCCAGTACACGCGCTTGATCGAGGCGTCGATGAATGTGGTGCTGTCGAAGGACACGTAGATGTCGGTGCCTTCGGGCAGTGTCTCCTGGATGACCTCGGCCTCGACGCGGGCGGCGCGCGCCACGT
The DNA here is from genome assembly GCF_054072655.1 of Luteimonas sp. A482. Taxonomy (NCBI): domain Bacteria; kingdom Pseudomonadati; phylum Pseudomonadota; class Gammaproteobacteria; order Lysobacterales; family Lysobacteraceae; genus Luteimonas; species Luteimonas sp. A482. The sequence continues at coordinate 696,732 of NZ_JBSVRO010000001.1, read as the reverse complement.
CCAGCGCATTGGCGGTGGAGGTGCGCACGATGCCAAGGCCGACGTTCGGCACGCCGTTGCTGCGCAGGTAGGAGCGGCGCTCTTCCGGGCCCACCTCCACCTGCGCCACGTCACCCAGCCGCACCACATAGCCATCGTCGCCGCGGCGCAGCGGGAGCTGCGCGAACTGCTCGGGCTCGCGGTAGCCGCGCTCCACGCGCAAGGTGAAGTCGCGCGACTCGGACTCGATGCGCCCGGCCGGCAGCTCGACGTTCTCGCTGCGCAGCGCGGCCTCGACGTCGCCGGCGGTGATCCCGCGCGCAGCCATGGCGTCGCGGTCGAGCCAGATGCGCATCGCGTAGCGCTGCGAGCCGCCCAGCTGCACGCGCGCCACACCATCCAGCGCCGACAGCCGGTCTACCACATAGCGGTCGGCGTAGTCGGTCAGCGCCATCGTGTCCATCGCGGTGGAGCGCATGTTGAGCCAGACGATGACCTCGGCATCGGCCTCGACCTTGGAGATCTCCGGCGGATCGGCCTCGTCGGGCATGCGGTCCATCACCCGGCTGATGCGGTCGCGCACGTCGTTGGCGGCCGCCTCGATGTCGCGCGTGAGGTTGAACTCGATGGTCACGTCGGCGCGGCCGTTGCGGCTGCTCGACTGGATCGTGTTGATGCCCTCGATGCCCGACAGCGCATCCTCGAGGATCTGGGTGACGCGGGTTTCCACCACCGCCGCGGACGCACCGGGATAGTTGACCTCCACCGAGACGATCGGCGGATCGATGTTGGGCAGCTCGCGCAGGGTCAGGCGCATGAACGACATCAGCCCCAGCACCACCAGCAGCAGGCTGATGACGATCGCGAAGACCGGGCGCTTGATCGAGAGGTCGGAAAGCTTCATTGCCGGTCAGCCGTCCTGCGCCGCAGGCTCCGCTGGCGGCTGCACCGGCGCGTCGGCGCCGGCCGTGTCGCTGACCATCAGGCCCGGGCGCAGCTTGCCGGTGCCATCGATGACGATGCGCTCGCCCGCGTCCACGCCGCGCAGCACCTCGACCTGCCCGACCCGGCGCTCGCCCACCTGGATGGGGACGCGCTCGACCGTGTCGTCGCTTTTCACCCGCCACACGAAGGTGTCGCGGCCCACCTGCACCACCGCGATCTCCGGCAGCACCAGCGCCTGCCGCTGCGGCCGCGAGAGCTGCACCTGCATCAGCATGCCCGGGCGCAGGCTGCGTCCATCGTTCGGGAAGTCGCCGCGCACCATGACCGCGCGCGTGGCCGGATCGACACGCGCGTCGACGCTGGACACCTCGCCTTCGAAGGTCACGCCGGGCCATGCAACGCTGCTGCCGGCAAGCGGCTGGCCGGCGGCCAGGTGCGCCAGGTGCACTTCGGGCACCGGGAAGTCGACATGCACGCGCGAGAGGTCATCGAGCGTGGCGATCACCGTGCCCGGCGTGACCAGCGCGCCGGGGCTCACCTCGCGCATGCCAAGCACGCCGGCGAAGGGCGCGCGGATGCGGCGGTCGCCGATGTCGGCGCGCATCTGGACCACGCGTGCCAGCGTGGCGTCGCGCGTGGCGCGCTGGGTATCGACCATGGAGCGCGCGATCAGCTGCTGCCCGACCAGCTCGCTGCCGCGGCGGTACTGCTGCTCGGCTTCCTTGGCCTCGGCCTCGGCCGCCTGCAGCGCCGCCTGCTGCTGGTTGCCGGACAGCGTGATCAGGGGCGCGTTGGCCGCCACCTCGTCGCCGCTCTCGAAATGCACGCGTTCGACGGTCTCGCTGACCTTGGCCGTGATCGACACCGACTCGCGCGCCTTGACCGTGCCCAGCGCCGAGATCGTGTCGCTCCAGGGCTGCATGGCGGCGACCTGCGTGGTCACCACCGCCACGGGTGCGGCCTCGCCCGCACCGGTGGACGCGGCATCGCGGCCACAGGCGGCCGGCAGCAGGCACAGGCCCGACAACAGCAGGATCGGGAACGACGGGAAACGGAAATCGGCGGGCATGTCGACACGGCGGGGGGAAACCGCCCGATTCTATCGATCGACGGTGAAGGCCGCCCATGCCATAGGAGGGGGCGATCCCCTCCGGAAACCTGTCAACCGCGGCCGCGCGCGCGCGTTACCGGCGCGCTGCGGAACTCAGGCAGTGCCGCGCCACCTGCCCAGGGCTGCCTCGCCGTTGTCGCGGGCCCGGGCAAACACCGTGTCCTGCGCCTTGCCCACGTTGCCCTGCAGGTCCTGCGACCAGATTTCCAGCGCCGCGGACTGCATCGCCCGACCGTAGGAGAACGACAGCGGCCAGGGATGCGGACCCATGCGGTTCATCGCGTCCAGGTGCGCGGTCGCGGCCTGGTCGCCCTGGCCGCCCGACAGGAACACGATGCCCGGCAGGATCGCCGGCACGGTCGACTTCAGGCACAGCAGCGTGGCCTCGGCCACTTCCTCGACCGTCGCGGTTTCGCCGCTGTCACGGCCCGGCAGCACCATCGAGGGCTTGAGGATGGTGCCCTCCAGGCTCACGTTGTGCTGGTAGAGCGCGTCGAACAGCGAGCGCAGCACCACCTCGTGTACTTCGTAGCTGGATTCGATGTCGTGCGTGCCCTCCATCAGCACTTCCGGCTCGACCATCGGCACCAGGCCCTGCTCCTGGCACAGTGCGGCAAAGCGCGCCAGCGCGTGGCTGTTGGATTCGATGCAGGTGCCGGTCGGGATGTCGTCACCGATGTTGATCACCGCGCGCCACTTGGCAAAGCGCGCGCCGAGCTTGTAGTACTCCTCCAGCCGCGGGCGCAGGCCGTCCAGGCCCTCGGTGACCAGTTCGCCCGGGCAACCGGCCAGCGGCTGGGTGCCCTTGTCGACCTTGATGCCGGGAATGATGCCGGCGTCGGCCATGAAGCGGGCCAACGGCACACCGTCGCGGTTGGCCTGGCGGATGGTTTCGTCGTAGAGGATCGCGCCGCTGACATGCTGGCCCAGGTTCGGCGTGGCCAGCAGCAGTTCGCGGTAGGCGCGGCGATTGGCCTCGTTGCTCGGCACGCCGACGATCTCGAAACGCTTCGAGATCGTGCTGGTCGATTCATCGATCGCCAGGATGCCCTTGCCGGGGGCAACCATCGCCTGTGCGGTTTCAGCGAGCGTTTCGATGCTCATGTCGGGAAGTGGGCCGTGCGGGAAAAGGGGGCGGAGTATAGCGCCCGTCCCTTCATTTCCCGTTTGCCGCGCGCGTGGTGCGGCCGCCTTCGGCGTTGGATTGCCAGCGGCCGCGTGGTTGCGGCTGCAGCCGCTCCTACAGCTCGCCGAGGCCTTCGGCGAGGCCGTCCTTGCCGACCTGCAGCAGGCGCATGGTGTTGGTGGCGCCGTGGGTTTCCATGTGCTCGCCGCTGGTGAACACCACGCGGTCGCCCGGGTCCAGCACCCCCGCTTCCACCAGCAGGCGCACGCTGCCGCGCGCGGCCTCGCGTGGGGTCTGCCCGCGGCTGTCGTAGTCGGTGGGATACACGTCGCGCATCAGCGCCATGCGCCGGCGCACGCCCGCGTGGCGCGAGAACGCGTAGATCGGCGGGCCGGCGCGGAAGCGCGACAAGTGGCGCGCAGTACCGCCCGATTCGGTCATGGCCACGATCGCCGCCACGCCGATGTGTTCGCTGATGAACATGGTCGCCATCGCGATCGCCTGGTCGGCGTGCTGGAGCCCGCGCTGCGCCTTCTCGAAGTCGGTGTCGTGCGCGAACTGGCGCTCGGCGCCCATGCAGATGCGCGCCATCGCCTCGACCGCGCGCAGCGGGAAGTTGCCCGCCGCGGTCTCGGCCGAGAGCATCACCGCGTCGGTGCCGTCGATGACCGCGTTGGCCACGTCCAGCACTTCGGCGCGGGTCGGGATCGGCGAGTCGACCATCGACTGCAGCATCTGGGTCGCGGTGATCACCACCTTGTTGCGCGCCAGCGACTCGCGGATGATCTTCTTCTGCAGGCCCGGCAGCTCGGCATCGCCGATTTCCACGCCCAGGTCGCCGCGCGCCACCATCACCACGTCGCTGGCGTCGATCACCTCGGCCAGGTTCTCGATCGCCTCGGCGCGCTCGACCTTCGACACCATCGCGGCATCGGAGCCGTGCGAACGGGCGATCGCACGCGCCTCCTCCATGTCGGCTGCGTTGCGGCAGAACGACACCGCGATGTAGTCCACGCCGATCTGCGCGGCGACGCCGATCAGCTCGCGGTCGCGCTCGGTGAGCGCGCCCAGCGACAGCCCGCCGCCGAGCTTGTTGAGCCCCTTGCGATCGGACAGCACGCTGTCGTTGAGGACGGTGGTGATGATGCGCTGGCCCTCGATGCGCTCGACCTTGAGCTGCACCATGCCGTCGTCGAGCATCAGCACGTCGCCGGCCGACAGGTCGCGCGGCAGGTCGATGTAGCTCACGCCCACCTCGTGCTGCGTCCCCGGCGGCGCATCCTCGCTGGCCACCAGGTCGAAGCGGTCGCCGGCCTTCAGCGCCACCTTGCCTTCGACGAAGCGCTCGACGCGGATCTTCGGGCCAGGCAGGTCGGCGAGGATGCCGACTTCGACGCCCACGCGCGCCGCCGCCTCGCGGACCGCCTCGGCGCGCGCAATCTGGCTTGCCGGGTCGCCATGCGAGAAGTTCAGGCGCACCACGTCGACGCCCGCGCGCAGGATCGCGTCGAGCACGCCTGGCGGGTCGGTCGCGGGACCAAGCGTGGCGAGGATGCGGGTGCGGCGGCGGTGTTCGGACATGGACTGGATCCGTTGCATGAGTAAGGAACGCGACGGTGTCGCGTGAGCCCGTTATCCTAGCCGAGCCTGATGGCGATATCGCACATGTCCACCGACATCAACGCACGTCTTGCCGGGTTGCCCGGTTTTCCTGTCCTGACCGGACAACGTCTGTGCCTGCGCGGCCCACGCGTGCAGGACATCGACGACGTGTTCGCACTGTTCTCGCATGCGGACGTGATGCGCTTCTGGAGCAGCGCGCCCATGCGCGTGCGTATGCAGGCCGAGGGCAAGGTCGAGGAGATGCTCGACGGATTCGCGCGTCGCGAGTCGCTCAACTGGCTGATCGCCGCGCGTCGCGACGACCGCGCGATCGGCAGCTGCACCCTGTACCGATTCGATGCCCGGCATCGCCGCGCGGAAGTCGGCTACGCACTGCACCCGGACTGGTGGGGCCGCGGGCTGGCGACCGAGGCGGTCGCGCTGGCGCTGGACTGGGGCTTCCACCGCCTCGGGCTGCACCGCATCGAGGCGGACATCGACCCGCGCAACGAAGCCTCGCGACGCCTGCTCGCCGGGCTCGGCTTCCGCCGCGAGGGCCTGCTGCGCCAGCGTTTCCTGATCGACGGCAGCGCCAGCGATTCGGAAATCTTCGGCCTGCTGCAGGACGAGTGGCGCCCAGGCAAGCCGCGCCGATGACGCAGCGGCCCGGGACGTGCCCGGGCCGCCGCAACGCACTGCGCTTACATGATGCATCCGTTGAGCGCGCGCGAACGTCGCGTCACCACGCCCCAGCCCGGGTCCCCGCAGCCGTACATCCGCACGCCCACCACCGCGCCCGCCTCGTCGTAATAGATCACCGACCCCGGATAACAGCAGTTCGCCTCGTCATCGGCGCCGGCCGTAGCCACCGTGCCCAGCGAAACCGCCACGCACGCCGCCAGCAGTGCGTGCTTCACGCGTCGCATCGAAACATCCATCCCGATTCTCCTTGATGAACGGATCGCCGCGATGGCGATCCGTGCCCTCCTGCTCCGTGCGCGGAGCTTCAGGCTGGTGACATCAGCGGAAGATGAAGCGATCGTTAGCCAATCCTTGGGAGCGGCTCAGCCCCTCGCGTCCAGCGCAGCCACTGCCGGCAACGTCTTGCCCTCGAGGAACTCGAGGAAGGCGCCACCGCCGGTGGAGATGTACGACACCTCGTCGGCGATGCCGTGCTTGTCGACCGCGGCCAGGGTGTCGCCGCCACCGGCGATCGAGAACGCGGCGCTTGCAGCAATCGCGCGCGCCAGGGTTTCGGTGCCCTTGCCGAAGGCGTTGAACTCGAACACGCCCACCGGCCCGTTCCACACCACCGTGCCGGCGCTGGCGATCATTTCGGCGTAGCGCGCGGCGGTGTCCGGGCCGATGTCGAGGATCAGGTCATCGGCGCCCACATCGGCCACCGCCTTGACCGTGGCCTCGGCGTCGGGATGGAACTGCTGTGCGACCACGACATCGGTCGGGACCGGGATGTCGGCGCCGCGCGCCTTGGCCTTGGCGAGGATGTCGCGGGCGGTGTCGAGCAGGTCGGGTTCGTGCAGGGACTTGCCCACCGGCAGCCCCTGCGCGGCGATGAAGGTGTTGGCGATGCCGCCGCCGACAATCAGCTGGTCGACCTTGCCCACCAGGTTGGAGAGCAGCTCGAGCTTGGTCGAGACCTTGCTGCCGGCCACGATCGCCAGCAGCGGCCGCGCCGGCTTGTCCAGCGCACTGGCCAGCGCATCGAGTTCGGCCATCAGCAGCGGGCCGCCCGCGGCCTGCGCGGCGAAGCGGATCACGCCATGGGTCGAGGCCTGCGCGCGGTGCGCGGTGCCGAAGGCGTCCATCACGAACACGTCGCACAGCGCGGCGTACTTGCGCGACAGCGTCTCGTCGTCCTTGCCCTCACCGGGGTTCATCCGGCAGTTCTCCAGCAGCACGATCTGGCCGGGTTCGACCTCGACCCCGTCCACCCAGTCGCGCAGCAGCGGCACCGGCCTGCCGAGCAGTTCGCCCAGGCGCCTGGCCACCGGCGCCAGCGAATTCTCCTCGCTCCACTCGCCTTCCTTCGGACGCCCCAGGTGCGAGGTCACCATCACCGCCGCGCCCTTCTCCAGCGCCAGTTGCAGGGTCGGGATCGAGGCCGTGATGCGCTGTTCGGAGGTGATCTGGCCGTTGTCGATCGGAACGTTGAGGTCCTGCCGGATCAGCACGCGCTTGCCGGCAAGATCGAGGTCGGTCATTCGCAGGATGGTCATGGAGTCGTGGCCTGTTTTGCTGTGATCGGGGTGCGGTGGCGCGGCGCGAAGGCGCTGGGAGCGCGGCCAGGCAGTACATGTGCTGCTGCGCGGCGCTGGCGCGCGCGGCGATGCCGCTTCGACGCGCATTGTCGACGGCGCCAGCGCGGCAGGCAAACGTTGCAGCTGCCACGAACCGCACGATCAGCCGGGCGGCTTGCGCAACAGGCTCGCGGCAAAACCGGCGACCAGCAGCGCGCCGCCGATCAGCAGCGCCCACAGCAGCCAGGTACGCCAGTCGCGCGCCGACGCGGGCACCAGCGCGCGTTCGCCGGCAAGCGGCTGCATGTCCGCCAGCGCCGCGGCGCCGGGCCGCCAGTCCGGCCCCTGCACGCCACGGATCGCCTCCAGCGACTGCGCCACCGGCGCATCCTCGCGCTGCGCTCGTGCACTGCCCGCGACCAGGCGATACGGCGGCGCACCCTGCGCGATGAACACCAGCGCCTCGGGCCGCCAGCCCAGCCGCAGCAGCGGCGCCAGGCCGATGCCTTCGGCGCCGACCAACTTCCATTGCCGGTCCCGCGTGATGCCGGTCAGCGGCTGCGGCGCGGAGCGGTTGGCGCCGCCGCCATTGCCGATCGCGTACGCGACCCAGGGACCGGCGCGCAGCACCCATGACGCGTCGGCGTGTTCGCGGCTGTAGAGGCGCCACTGCCCGGTGCCATTGCCGTCGTACTGCAGGTCGGCGGCCTCGACCGGATAGCGCGCGTCGAGGTCGAAGACCCGTGCCTGCACGCCGCGCTCTTGCACCGGCGTGCCGGCGAGCTCGCGCCACTGCAGCGGCGCGCGCCGGTCGGGTGCGGCCAGTTCGGCGTGCACCGCCTGCAGCCGGGGGGTGCCGTGCCCCTGCGCAGGCAGCAGGCGCAGGTAGCGCGCGCGGGCCGCCACGGGAACGCGGCGCTGCACCAGCCGTTCGCCGCCGCGCGACAGGTCGATCAACTGCGCCTGCGACTGCACCGGCCGCCACTCCCGCAGGTCGTCGCTGGCTTCGATGCGGTAGGCGCGGTCGATGCCCTCTTCGCCTGCGGCCCATTCCAGGTGCAGGGCCTCGATGCTGGCGTCAACTCCGCTCGCATCCACCAGCCAGGCCGCGGGGCCATCGCCCGCCTCGGCGCCGCTGGCGCCTGCCTGCACGCGCAGCACGCTGCCGTCGGCGCCGCGCTCGACCGCCATCGACCAGCCGCCCTGCACATCGGCCGCACGCGGCAGCACGAACCAGCGCACCGGCACGCGCGGCGCCTGGGCGCGAGCGCCATCGCCCGTGCGCATCAGCTGCGCGGGCACCGATGCGCCGTCGGCGTTGAGCACGTCGAGGTCGCGCAGTGCCGGGGAGCGCGCCTGCCGATAGACCGCATCGTCCAGCACGACCGCATGGGCGCCCGCGCGCTCGTCGGCCAGCGTGAGTGGCCACTGCATGGCGTAGTCATCCGCCGGCGCGGCGGACGCGCCGCCGGCCAGCAGCGCCAGCCCGAGGATTGCCCCGAGCCGGCTCATGCCGCCTGCTCCTGCGCCACCGCCATATCGCGCGGCGGTGCCGGAGCGAAGTAGCCCACCAGCGTGCACAGCAGGCCGTAGGCGATGAACGAGCCGATGCCGAGCAGATCGCCCAGGTGCTGGCGATCCACCAGGACGAGCTTGGCCAGCACCACGCCCATCAGCACCGCACCGGCCAGCCACAGCATGCGCTGGCCGCGGCGCGAGCCGGCGATCCAGCCGATCACGCCAAGCAGGCTCCAGACCACGGTGAGGCTGGTCTGCGCCAGCTTGCTCTCCACCAGGCCCGCGTCCCAGGGCACGCCGCCCCAGTGGTGCACGGCACGCAGCGTGACGCTGGTGAGCAAGGTGAAGCCGGCGACCGAGAGCAGCACGACACGCATCGACGCCAGCGCGCGAGGCGCCTGGTCCGACCACAGCCAGCGCGCGAGCAGCACCAGCAGCAGCGTCTGCATCTGTTCGAGCGGATTGAGCAGCGGCAGCCACGGCAACGGATCAGCGCTGCCGGCGGCCAGCAGGCCCGACAGCCACCACAGCCCGAGCAGCGCGAACGCCACCAGCTGCATCGGCAGGCGCAGGGCATCGAACCGCGCGCCCCGGGGCGCGCGCAGCAACCGCCAGCGCCACATCGACACGGCCAGCAGGACAACCCACGGCAACGCGATTGCCACAAGCATCCAGCCTTGCGCCAAGCCCATGTGGTTGGACATCCAGCCGGCGAACAGCGCCAGCACCGACGGCCACGCCAGCCACCATGCGAACTGCGCCCAGTTGCCGATCCAGTCTTCATCGCCGCGCAGGCACAGCAGGCTGCGCACGCCGAACGCTGCGTAGGCAAGCCAGGCCCACAGACCCATGCCCTCGAACGGATGCCCGTGCACCGCGCTCTGCGCCAGCGCGAACGGAATCGCCGAGGCGAGTGCGAGCAAGGTCGTCGCCGCCAGCGCGCGCGCCGGCCGCCAGCGATGCACTTCCGCCGCCAGCCAGCCGGTCAGCGCGGTCGCGGCCAACATCGCGGCCAGTTGCGCATCACGCGCGACAAAGGCCTCGATCTCGTGGAACAGGTTGCCGCCCCACCACGCCAGGCCCCACGCGTAATACATCAGCGCGACAGGCGGTTCGTCGTGGTCGCGGTATGACCAGGCGCTGGCGAAGCCCGCCAGCGCGATCAGCAGTGCGCCCATGAACGCCGGATTGGCCAGCGCCTGCACGTCGGGCGATGCCAGCGCGGACATGCCCAGCGCATACGCCAGCGCCGCCGCCAGCTGCAGGCCCACGCCCGCCAGCTGCGGCAGCAGGCGCTGCTGCTTCAGCCCCAGCCAGGCCAGCGCCGCGCCTTCGAGCGCGAACACGCAGGCGGTGGCGTGCGCCGACAGCGCGAGCGGCACCGACAGCGTTGCGAAGCCGATTGCCAGCAGCGCATGCGCCTGCGCCAGCACCGCGTAGCCCTCGCGACGACGCAGCGCCCATGCCAGCGCCGCGTACACGACCGCCAGCGCCAGTGCACAGAACGCCAGCGGCAACCGGTCGCCATCGAGCAGCGCGGCCTGGAGCGAGAACGCGATGAGCGGCGTGCCGAACAGCAGGCACCCGTCGATCAGGTCGCGCCGTCCCGGCGGCCGGCGACGCGCGTACAGGATCGGCAGCAGCAGGTAGAACACGAAGAACAGCAGCAGGAACGGCTGCGTGCTGGCCTGGTGCGCCGGCGAATACGCCAGCACGCCCCAGGCGATGCCGATGCCCCAGGTGAACACGAAACCCAGCAGGTTGAGCACCCGCCACGACTTCGCCCAGGCGATGGCGAAGATCGCGGCATTGAGCACCGCGTAATAGGAGAACAGCGCAACATGGCTGCCACTGCCGGTGGACAGCCAGATCGGCGCAAGGAAACCGGCGAGGATGCCGAGCACGGCCAGCGTGCGCGAATCCTGCAGCACCGCCAGCACGCCCAGCCCGGCCACCAGCACCACGCTCAGCCCGAACGCCGCGCCTGCAGGCATCAGGCCGTAGAGCTTGAACGCGGCGAACACCACCAGCAGCAGCACGCCGATCGCGCCGCCCTGCAGCGCCAGCGCGAACGCCGGCTTGGCCGTGCGCTGGCGCCAGCCGAACACCAGGCCCGCCATCGCCGCGGCAGCCACGCCGGCCAGGCGCAATTCGACCGGCAGCTGCAGCCAGCCCTGCTCGTTGGCGTACTTGAGCAGCGCGGCCACGCCGGCCAGCAGCACCAGCATGCCGACCTTGACCGGGACGTTGCCGACGGTGAACCAGCGCTTGACCGCGCGCAGCGCGACCTCGGCAAAGTCCGGACGCGCGGGCGGCGGCGGCGCGGCCGGACGAGGCGGCGGCGCAGGCGTTTGCTGCGTTGGGTCGGGGAGCGGTGGCGGAACCGCAGCGGCCTGCGCGCCGGACAGGTCCGCTGCAGCGCTCGCGAGCGGCGACAGGCCCGGCGCGACGCCGGCATTTGAGGGGTCGCGCGCGCCTTCCATCTCGCGCGTGTCGGGCGCAGCGTCCGGCCGCTGCACCGATCCTGGCGCAGCCGTGTTCCAGGTATCGCGGCCGTGTCCGCCGGTTGCGTCAGCTGCCGGACCGCGCGCATCCGACGGCGCCTGCCCGGCCTGCGAAGGTTCGACCTGCGACACCGCCGGCGCGCGCTCGCGGACAGCCTGCGGCGCTGCGACATCCACGCGCGCCGCGCCGTACTTCAGCTCCCCGACTTCGAATTCCAGCTCGCCCACACGCCGCTTCAGGCCGTTGATCGACACCAGCGCAATCACCAGCAGCACCGGTACCGCAAGCACGACCAACACCAGCAGACTCAGGAGACCTTCCATTCCGCCATCCCGTCGAGCGCCGCAAGGGGCGCAGTGGCGGCCACCTTAGCGGGCCGCATCGCCATAAAAGGAAGCCCCGCTGACGCGGGGCTTCGGGTATCGCCTGCGGCTACCGCCGGCTTACTTGCCGGCGACCACGCGCACCATTTCAAGGCACTTGTTGGAATAGCCCCACTCGTTGTCGTACCAGGCCACCAGCTTGACGAAGGTGGGGTCGAGCGCGATGCCGGCGTCGGCGTCGAATACCGAGGTGCAGGTTTCGCCGACGAAATCGGTGGCCACCACCTTGTCCTCGGTGTAGCCGAGGATACCCTTGAGCGCGCCTTCGCTCTGCGCCTTCATCTCGGCCTTGATCTCTTCGTAGCTGGCCGGGTTTTCCAGCTCGACGGTCAGGTCGACCACCGACACGTCGGACGTCGGCACGCGGAAGCTCATGCCGGTCAGCTTCTTGTTGAGCGACGGAATCACCACGCCCACCGCCTTGGCCGCGCCGGTGCTGGAAGGAATGATGTTCTCGAGGATGCCGCGGCCGCCGCGCCAGTCCTTGTTGGACGGACCGTCGACGGTCTTCTGGGTGGCGGTGGCAGCGTGCACGGTGGTCATCAGGCCGCGCTTGATGCCCCACTTGTCGTGCAGCACCTTGGCCAGCGGCGCCAGGCAGTTGGTCGTGCACGAGGCGTTGGAAACAATCGCCTCGCCGTTGTAGGTCTCGTGGTTGACGCCGAAGACAAACATCGGCGTGTCGTCCTTGGACGGCGCCGACAGGATCACCTTCTTCGCGCCGGCATCGACGTGCTTTTGCGCGCTGGCCTTGTCCAGGAACAGGCCGGTGGACTCGATGACGACATCGGCACAGACATCGTCCCACTTCAGGTTGGCCGGGTCGCGCTCCTGGGTCAGGCGGATGCGGTTGCCGTTGACCACCAGGGTGTTGCCATCCACCGACACCTCCCCCTTGAAGCGGCCGTGCACCGAATCGTAGCGCAGCATGTAGGCCAGGTAATCCGGCTCGAGCAGATCGTTGATCGCGACGATCTGGATGTCGTCGAAGTTCTCGACCGCCGAACGCAGCACGTTGCGGCCGATGCGGCCGAACCCGTTGATGCCTACCTTGATCGCCATGGTGCGCGGACTCCTGGACAGGGTTGGAAATGAGGCCCCGATTCTAACAGGCCCACCGGAGCGTTCCGTTGCGCCGGCCGCCGCCAGCTGGTTGCGCTTGCAATGATCCGGATCAAGGTGGCGCGGGCGGGCCGTGGACACACTGGCACCACCCCACACGGAGCACCACATGAAGCGCACGTCCACCCTGCTGCTCGCGGCCCTGGTCGCGGCCGCCGCCCTCCCCGCCGCCGCCCAGTCCAAGGGCGACTGGACCCTCGGCATCGGCGTCCACAACGTCGACCCCAAGTCCGACAACGGCAGCCTCGATGCCACCGCGCTCGGCCTCGGCCCGCTGCCGCCCACCGAGGTCGGCAACAGCGTGCGGCCGACCATCACCGCCGAGTACTTCATCGCCGACAACCTCGGCATCGAGGTGCTGGCCGCCCTGCCGTTCCAGCACGACATCGAAGTGCGCGGCGTCGGCAAGGTGGGCAGCACGAAGCACCTGCCGCCCGTGGTCTCGCTGCAGTACCACTTCGCCAACGCCAGCAAGGCCACCCCGTTCGTGGGCGTGGGCGTGAACTACACCACCTTCTTCAGCGAAGAGACCACCGGCGCCCTGGCCGGAACGGAGCTCAAGCTGGGCAACTCCTGGGGCCTGGCCGGGCACGTGGGCGTGGACTTCGCCATCAGCGAGCGCAGCGCGATCCGCATCGATGCGCGCTGGGCCGACATCGACAGCGACGTCAAGGTGAACGGCATCAAGGTCGGCACCGCCAACATCGACCCGCTGGTCTATGGCGCGGCCTGGGTGATGAAGTTCTGAGCCCGCGGGCGCGGCGCATGCCGCTGCCCGAATGCACGCCCGGCCGGCCACCCGCCGCCCGGGCGTCTTTTTCTTTGCGGTCGCAGCCGTGGCCACGACCTTTGGCCCGGGACCGACGTCCAGCCCGAGAGGTAGAGTGCACCGCATGCGTTTGCCGTCCGCCTCCCTGCTGTTGTTCTGCCTGCTGGCCTGCACCAGCGTCGCCCACGCCTGGAACGGCGCCGGGCACCGCCTGGTCGCCAACCTCGCCGAGCCCCACCTGAGCCCACAGACCCGCGCCGAAGTGCGGCGCTTGCTGGCGCTGGAAGGCGCGTCCAGCATGGTCGACGTGGCCAGCTGGGCCGACGACCTGCGCGGCACCGGCAGCGAGCTCGCCAAGCGTTCATCCAGCTGGCACTTCGTCAACATGGCCGAGGACGGCTGCGCCTTCAACGCTGCGCGCCACTGCCCGGACGGCAACTGCGTGGTCGCCGCCATCCGCGACCAGGCCGCCATCCTGGCCGACCGCGAGCGCCCCGACGCCGAGCGCCTGCAGGCGCTGAAGTTCGTGATCCACTTCGTGGGCGATGCCCACCAACCGATGCACGCCGGCTACGGCCACGACCGCGGCGGCAACCGGCTGCAGGTGCGCGTGCACGGCAAGGGCAGCAACCTGCACGCGCTGTGGGACGGCGACCTGCTCGCGTCTGCCGGCCTGGATGAGGCCGAGTACGCCGCGAAACTGCAGATCACCCCTGACCAGCTGACGCCCGAGGTCGGCCCCTACACGCCATCGGCCCCGGCCGTCTGGGCCGAGCATTCATGCCGGATCGCGACCACGCCCGGCGTGTATCCGGACAGGGCGAAGATCGGCAAGTCCTACCTGGAGCGGCATCGGCCAACGGCCGAGCAGCAGGTGCAGCTGGGAGGCGCCAGGCTGGCGCGCCTGCTCGACGACGTGTTGCGTTGACGGTCGCACGGGGATTGCAGCCGCCCGGACTGTCGTGCGGCCGCTCCCGTCTTCAGTTCCTGTAGAAGCCCTTCGAGCAATTGCTGTAGATGACCTCGCAGGCGCGTCCTTTGTTGGCGTGGCCACAGGTCTCGAGGGCCAGGCTGCTGGCCTCTTCCACGGATGGGGCCACAACGTGGTAGGTCGGCATGACGGGTTCGGTCCCACTCAGTTTTACGATGACGGCACAGCTGTCGCGATAGGTGAAGAACACCTCGCAGCCCTGGCCACCGCCGGATCTGCAGCCCCTCATGGCGCCGCGAGCCGCAGCCTTGGGGGACCGGGTGCTTGTCGAGGTGCCGATGATCGACTGCGAATCATTCCTGGCAAACGCACCCCATCCGGGGCGCCACGTCGGCTTCGGCTTGACGAACCCGATGCTCCACGGGATTCCCCCGCCACCCGGGCCGCAGCGCGCCGAACCTACCGCCACGCCCTGGGGGCACGCCGTCTGCGCCAGCACGGGGCCCCAAGCAGCAACAAGGACAACCGCAAGCAAGACTAGTCTGCGCATCTGGATATCCATGAACCGATATGTCGTTTGAGGCGCGCCCGCGTGCACGTCGGCGGGCATGCCATCGAGCCGGCGTCATTGGAACGCCGGCATGGACGGGACGTGTGCCCTACCTATCTGAAGGGGTTGGCGTTGATCGCCTCCCCCTTCTTGCCGCATGAGGGCGGGTTGGTCATGCCAAAACTCAACATGTTTCCGCCATTGATGATGCAGGTGAACTCTTTTCCATCTGCGGCCTTGAGGTTGGCGTAGGTGTTGGTTCCTTCCGTGCGACGACCAACCAGAGTCAATTCGGCAGGGTCATAGCCCAGGGCTCCTGCGGATTCTGATCTGATCCTCTCGTCGGTGAGGGAGTTGGTGCTCGACGCAAGGGTCGAGCATCCGGCAAGGCCGAATGTCAGCGTGGCGAGACTCCGCACAGGGTGATTCCATTCATCGAAATATTCCTTTGTCTGGTCCGCTGGAAATATGACGCAGGACGGGCGGACCGCACCATCCGCGCCGGGAAGATCAGCTACTCGCACGCACAACTGCTCCAGTCGTCCCTCTGCACGAAGGAGGCCAGATGCAGTCGCGTCAACGCCCTCCCCCCGCCCCAGGGGACCCCGGCTGCCCCGGCGCACCGTACATCGGCTGGTTGAAAGCGCTGTACGGATTGAACTGGCCGAGCGTGCCCTGGAACAGCATGGCCGCCATGGGGGGCGCGCTGACAATCAGCGCGGTCAGGATGAGGCCCAGGCCGCCCTGCTGCATCGCCATCGCGGTGACGCTCTCGCTGCCGACCCCGAAGAACGACGTCACCCAGAACGCCATTCCCACCGCAATCACCATGTCCAAGGCCAGCGTCACCATCACGCTCAGCAGCGCCATGGAAAACAGGGTGCCGATGCCATAGAACAGCCATCGCTGGAACAGTGATCGCGTCTGCTCGAACAGCAGGCACAGGATGAACAGCGGGCCGAGGGCGACGATCAGGCCGATCGCGATCTTGTTCAGCAATAGCGCCGTGGCCGCCATCATGGCGGGGGCGCCCAGTCCGACGGCGGTGAGGGTCAAGGCCCGCTCCTTCTGCGACTGGGTGACGACATTGTCGCGGACGTCCACTGCGTCGATCGCCTCCAGTGCGACCTGCATGATCGCCAGGGTCCGGTCGATGTCGTCGTACGCGCCCCCGGCGTCTTCCTCTCCGGTCATGGTTTCGTTGATCGTGCGGCTCAGGCCATCGGTCAGCGTCTGGTAGATCGAGCCCCAGGACACCGCGACGCCCAGCGCGATCCCGACGATGAAGGTCGCCCTGAGCGAACTGACCACCAGGGCCATCATCGATTCACGCGACTGGCCGGTCACGACCCGGTAGCCCTGCAGCATGATCCACAGCGTCAGCAGGGTGACGCCGAGACCACCCAGCACCCGCATCACCCGCGCACCGAGATTGGGCAGGTACTCGCCAATCAGCTCGTCGTCGAGGAAATCGTTGATCTCGCTGAAGAAGATCATGTTCGGCAGTCCCGCCTGTGCAGGAAGCCAGTCGAACATCGCACTCGCCAATGCCGGGCCAACAACGTCCATTTGCTTTGCCTTCCTGTCCTGTTCCTCGCGCCCGGCCACACGCATGCAGCCGGCGAGCCGGATCGTCAGCGCTCGCGGCTACGTGCCACACCCAGCGCCGCCTTCAAGGTTCCGTACTGGATCGTGGTGTCGAGCAGGCCGGCGATGCCACCTTTGCGGGCCGCGTCGTCGCTGAATGCAGCCTGCCCCAGCCGGACCTGCTCGGTATGCAGTGCCTGCAGCGCCGCGTCGTACGCACCCAGCAGGGTGCTGGCGTTCTGCACGTCCGTGGTCAGCCGCGCCTCGAGCTGCGCGATGTTGTTGTCCACCCGGTCGAGCGCGCCGGGCTGGTCCTCGGGCACGTTCTCGGCCTGACGGCGGATCACGTCCATCTCGCGATCCCGCTCGGACAGGCGACTGAGGATCTTGACCATCACGTTGTACCGGGTGTTCTCGGTCTGCACGATCGCGATGCAGTTCTGGAGCTGCCGCTGCGAGATCTTGGCGATCCTGTGCGGAGCCTTCGGCAGCGCATCGGAGTTCCCGCAAGTCTCTTCGACGAAGTCGTTCAGGCCGCGCTCGGCGAGCGTCTCTCGATAGCCAGCGCCACCCTTGAAGGCCTGGCCCTTCACGTATTTCTGCTCGAGGTCGCGGATCTGGGCCTCGTATTGCTGGATCTGGCGGCGCAGCTGGTCGTACTTCTGCTGGTATTGCGCGATCCATGCGATTTTGTTGGTGATGGTGTGGATCGGATCGGTGACCACGTCCACACCGAGGGCGGCCGTCGACGTCACCAGGCCCACTGTCAGCGCCGCGAGCACCGCCGGGACACGCCCGCCACCCTTCATCCTTGCCCAGCTCATCTCAACTCCTCCTTGATAGTCGGCGGCCGCTGTGGGGCCCTGTCGCCGCCCATGACCCTGCCGGTTTGGTTGTCCCGCACCGTGCTCCCGCCGTTGCCGGAAGCGCCGCTGTCCCGAGCGCCCTTACGTTCCTGCTGGAACCTGGGCAGCCACTGTTCCGGCGTCAGCTCATCCGCGCTGACGCCCCTGTGCCCGGCCTCCTCAGCGAGCACCCGGTGCATGACCGCGATGTTGTCGGTGCTGGCCGAGATCACCGCCAGCGCATCCTCCAATCCGCGAAGGTTGAGCTGGCAGACCGTCGAGACATGACCCTGCTTGACCAGGAAGCTGCGCGAGCGCTCATCGAGGTTCTTGACCACCTGGTACTCGGCCTCGGTGAGCTTGAGTCCCTCGATGTAGTCCTCACGCCCGGCGCCGGGATTGGGCAGCAGGATCAGGGTGGCGGTCTGCTCGACCAGGGCTGCGGAAATGTCGCTGCCCAGTGCATCCTCGGGGCTTTGCGTGGCGAAGATCCCGAAGCCGTTCTGTTTGCGAATGGTCTTCTGCTTGTTCCTGGCGAACTCCTTCAGTTCGCCGCCGCCGGCCAGGATCTTCCAGAACTCGTCCATCACATAGACCAGCGGACGGCCGTCGATCAGCTCCTCGAGGCGGTGCAGCAGATAGCTGACCACCGGCACGCGGACCTCGGCGTTGTCGATGACGTCGGTGTAGTCGAAGCCAATGATGCTGGCGCCGCCAAGTTCGATGACATCGGCCGGATTATCGAACACCCAGCCCAGCGCATTGCCGGCCGTCCACTTGCGCATGCGAGCGAACAGCCCGTCGTCGCCCATGTTGGGCAGGCTCTTCTGGAAATTTGTCATCGAGCGCAGATGCAGCGGCATGTCGAGCATCGCCTCGACTGCCCGATAGATGTCCTCGTCCTCGCGCGCGGTGTAGTGCCCCTTGCCCGCAAGCACCTTGACGAGGTTGCCGAGGAACTGGACGTTGGCATCGGTGCGCTCGCACTGGAACGGATTGAAGCCCGTCGGCTCGCCGTTGGCCAGCGCCAGGTAGTTGCCGCCACAGGCGCGGACGAAGATCTCCGCGCCGCGATCCTTGTCGAAGAAGAAGATCGTGGGCACCGGATCGAACTTCTGCACCTGGCTGAGCAGGAAGTTGATCAACGCGGTCTTGCCGGTACCCGACTTGCCGATCACCATCGTGTTGGCGATCGCCTTCTCGCCCAGCGAGTTCTCGGCCGGATGGGTGGCGTGGAAGTTGAAGTAGTAGGGCTGCCCGTTGGTGGTCTGCAAGGCGGTGACGCAATCGCCCCAGGGATTGTTGCTGCGCTTGCCGATGGCGAAGTTGTGCAGCGGCGAGAGACCCAGAAAATTGAGCGAGCTCACGTTGGCGATTCGGGTCCGGTACTTCCAGTTCCCGGGAAACTGCGAGTAGAACGACGCGCACACCGCCAGATCCTCCTTGGCCGATACGAAGCCGGCGTTGGACAGCTCGGCGCGGGCCGTCGCCAGGTTGCGCGACAGCAACTGCTGGCCCTCCGCGTACAGGGCCATGATGAAGTGGTACTCGCCCAGCACGAAGTTGCCCGACGCCACCTGGTCCATCGCCTGGTCCAGCTCGGCGATCTGGCTGACCGCCTTGTCGCCCGAGGAGATCATCATCCCCTTGGTGCGGTCCAGGACCTTCAGCGCGTCCTGCCGCCCCATGGGGCTGAACGAGTGGGTGATCACGTACTCGAAATCCAGGTACTTCAGCCCGTTGAGCACGCCCGGCCAGGTCGCGTCGGCGTACTCCTTGACGTTGAGGATCGCACCAAACCGGTTCTCGCCCCCGGGGGTGGTGACCACGAAGTCGCCGCTACGCGCGGAGAAGGTATGGCGACTGACAGGCAGGTAGTCGCAGACCGGCGCGCGCAGCACCGGCACCGGCTCGCTGATCCTGTTGAGCAGGTAGCCGAAGAACTCCAGCGTTTCGGAGAACACCACGCCGTTGGCGCCCTCGTACATGCCCAGGCGCACAGGCGCATGGTCCTTGAGCACGGCCTCCAGGTTGCCGGCGAGTTCCAGCAGCTTTGCAACGGCCTGGTCCTGCTCGGCCTGCAGGCGTACGAGGCTCGTCGACCGTTCGACGAAACGTTTCCCGGCGACGACGGGCCGGTAGATCATGGTCAGGTACAGCTCGTTCTGCATGAGCTTCTGTGCAGACAGCGCCTGGTAATACTCGTCCGACAGCTGCTGGTTGAACGCCTGGGCATAGGTGCCCCCCATCCGGATCCGGCCCTTGCGACGCACGTCGTGCACCCAGAACGCCACGTTGACGAAGTCAGGCGCGCGCAGTGTCTGCAGCATCCGGTTGAAGGCGTTGTGGCGGTGCTCGAGGTCCCACTCCTCCCGGCCCACGAACGGCAGCCCGTCCAGCCGCCAGGTCAGCAGGAAATCGCCTCCGGTCGTCTTCACAACGCTGTGGGCGACATGCGATGAAAGCGGAATGAACTCCAAGATGGCGGTGTCTGCGACACGCATGGTGTTCATCCCTTCCCGACCGGGCTTCGCAGGTCCTTGCGATAGCTGTTCTGGGAAAAGGCCCACGCGCCGTCGTGGAGGCCGACGTTGCGCACCTTGCTCCGGAACTGCCATCGGAGGGCCAGCAGGTGGAAGATCATCTCGTCGCGTCTCGCCATCTGGCGCATGACGAAGATCACCACCGGCAGCAGGGCCAGGAAGAACATGTTGAAGTAGAAGGTCATCAGGATGCACGCGCCCGCGCCGATCGCGAATGGCACGTAGGGCACCCCCATGAACATGGCAGGGCGCGTGCAGCCTCGGAAGAGCGGATCCTTATGCATGCTGGAGCAGCAGCTGCCCGATCGCCATCGCCGTAGAGGTCACGTCGTCGGGCAGCAGCATCTTCGCGATCTGGCCGGCCGCGCCGATGAGGAAGCCGCCGATCAGGACCGGCGCGACGTCGCCGATGCGCTTGTGGTTGAAGGCGATCTGGTAGCCGGCGAAGATCACCGCGATGGTGACCACCGCGATCGACGCGACGTTGAGGAGCGAGTTGATGTTGGTGAAGAAGGTCTCGACGCGCCCGCGTGCGCCGGTGCCGTCCTGGGCCAGTGCGAGCACCGGCAGGACAAGCATCGAGACTGCGACCAGGGCGCGGGTCCCGCGGCCGGCGGCCTTGCAGAGAAGACGGTTGTGTGAGGTGTGGTTCATGACGGACTCCAGTGGTGGATTGGGCACTGCGTTTGCTGGTACTGCCACGCGCCGCTGGGCGCGCTTACTGCTGGAACACGAAGGCTGCATCGGCTGACGGCGCTGCCTGCCGGGGTGGCGGCTCAGTCCTCGTCGCGGGCGTCTGCGGATGCGTCGCCGCCTGCATGGGCTGGACGAGGACCGGTGCGTCGTCCTGCCGCGGCACCGCAGGCATCGGCGTGGCATGCACGAGTTCGGGGTTGCTGGGGATGCCTGGATCCAGGGCACCGACCTGCTGGGGCCGCATCGTCTCCGGAACCCGCACGCCTGTCTGGTCTTGCATCCGGCGATGCATCAGCGAGCCTTGACCTGTCGACCTGGAGGACGTCCCTGCGGGAGCGCCCGCGCGACGTTCGAGCACTCGGATTGCAGGCGTGGCAGCTGCCCCTGCCTCCCCGTTCCACGAGGCAAGCACCTTGTGCACGTAGCCGTGGCGGAAGCCGGTGACGAAGTTGCCCGAGTAATAGCAGCTCAGCGCCCTGCCCCAGTCGTCCTTCGCGCGGCGGTAGCAGTCGGCCAGGATCCTCGCGCCGGCACGCAGGTTCGGACAGACGTCGAACGCGTGCTCGTAGGAGTCGAGCCCCTGGCTGGCGAGGTTGTGCCGGTTCACCTGCGCCAGCCCAAGCGAGAAGTTGTAGCCCTCGCGCTCAAGCATGCGTGCGGTGGACACCGCTTCGGGCAGGTTGCGCGGTTGCCGCGCAAGCCGGCCGCCGACCACGCCGATCGCGTACGGGTTGAACGAGGACTCGACGCGGACCACGTGGTGCATCACGTCCACCGGAACGGCCAGCTCCGCGCATCCCATCAGCTCCATGCCGGGCAACATGGCGTCAGCCCCGTCCCGCCACGCCCGGTGTCGCCAGCTTGGCCGTTGGGCTGCCTGCGAATTCCATGCTGATCTGCCTGCGACCGCTTCCCTGGGTCATGACCAATGCTCCTGCTAGGCCCGCATGCGGGCGGGATCGAAATCGATGCCGGTGATGAAACGCCTGCCGGCGTGCGCCTTGATGTGCACGACGATGTCGATGGTCATGCGCAGCAGCCGCTTGATGACCTCGAATTCCAGGCCCGCCCCCTCGGCCGAGGCCTTCACCATCAGCGCCAGTTGGTCCCAGGTCTGGGTGGTGCTGCCGGCGTGGCAGCTGGTGATGGAGCCGGGATGGCCCGAGGCGCAGTTGCGGATGAAATAGAACGATTCGTCGCCACGCAGCTCGGCCAGGATGATGCGGTCCGGCTTCATGCGCAGACAGGCTTCCATGCAGCTGCGGGCGCTGACGTTGGTGATCGACTGTCCGCCCTTGGAGTAAAGCAGGTGGACGACGTTGGGCTGGCGCAGGAAGAGCTCGCGCGCATCCTCGATGGTCACCAGGCGTTCGTCGTCCGGGATGTGGTTGACCAGCGATTTCATGAAGGTGGTCTTGCCGCTGCCGGTCGCGCCGGCGACCACGATGTTCTTGCGGTACTGCACGGCCCTGCGGAAAAACTCCGCGTACTGCCGCTCGCGTTGCAGCGCGAGCAACTCGCGGTCGAGCTCACCGATGTCCTCGGCCTGCTCCAGTATTTCCGCGAAGAAGCCGTCGGACTCGTACTCGTCCAGGCTCTTGCCGAACTTGGCCGGCAGGCGGATGGTGATCGACACCCTGCCGGCATCGCAGGCGGGCGGAATGACGAACTGGGCGCGCTGCCCGGTCGGGAAGGTCAGCGACACCATCGGGTCGGCGTCGGTGATCCGCTGGCCGGTGTTGCTTTCGTTGACCACCGCGGTGCAGAACTGGCGCGCGCGCTCGAAGGTCAGCATGGGCACGTCGTTGCGCCGCCAGCCCTCCCGGGTTTCCAGGTACAGCTCGCCCGGCCGATTGATGCAGATCTCGGTAACGTCGCTGGAATCCATGTGCTGCCCGATCCCCAGCAGGCGGTACTGGTAGTCCAGGAAGTCGTTCGACGCGGCAGCGGGTAGGGCGACTGCACTCATGGCACGGCCTGGCGCAGCACGGACGAGAAGTCGACGTCGCGCGCGACATACACGTTCACGATCGAGCCCTGGTTGATGGTGACGGTCGGCGGGCGAGCCATGTTCCGCTCCAGCGCCATGTTGGCCAGGCGCTCCATGGTGCGCGCGGTGCTGCTCTCGTAGGGGCTCTGCACCACCACGCCGTTTGCGATCGAGGTCTCTTGCGGGCCGTGCTTGGCGCCGGCGTACTTGAAAGCGTCGCTGAGCATGCTGATCAGCAGGGCCGAACCGATCCGCTGGGCCCAGTGGGCGCTGTAGTTTCCCGGGACGCCCGCGGCGCCGAGCATGTCGACGCCGGGACTGCGCATGTTCACGTCCAGCCCGGTGGGGGTGGTGATCCGGTCCCAGACCACGGCCACGCGGTCGCCGACGATGTCCGGCTCGTAGCTCCCCAGGACCTTGGAGCCCCTGGGCAGCAGCAGGCGTCGGCCCGTCACCGAGTACACCGGCTCGGTCACGATGCACGAGGTGTAGCCCGGGAAGTCGGAGATCACCCGCGACTGCAGCACGCAGCGGATGTAGGTGCCACGCAGCAGCAAGGTGTCCGGGTTGTACAGCGGTTTTGCGCCCGCCTCACCCTGCGGGGATTGTTCGATCACGGACGGTGCAGCCGGGTTTCCGGCGGCCATCATCAGGCGCGCGTATTCATCGGGCGGCAGCATCCCCGGCACCCCACCCCCCGCGCCACCGGCACCGGCCACGCCCGCGACATCCATCATCCGTCGCTCCTGCAGCGACAGGCCAGGACGCTCCGCCCATCCGGGCGTAGGCATGGACATCGATGGAGGCGGTGACGACGCGGCGCCCTCATATACCGGCAGGGGCGGCAGTTCTGGCAGTGGGGGTGGCATCGGCCGCTCGGGGGGAAGCTCCGGCAGGTCGCGCGGCGCTGCCGGGATCACCACCTGTTCGCTGCGGGTCCGTGGGCCACGCTCGTCGGCCTGCGACATCGCGCCGCTGAATATCCAGAAGGCCACGCACAGCAGCAGTACCACGATGCCGCCCAGGAAGAGCAGCGCCTTGCGGTTGAGGCGCTGCATCTCCGACGCCTGCAGGTGTGGCGTGCCGGCATCAAGGTCCGGCCTGGCCGGTGCCTGCCGCTCCTGGTATGGATTGGGCGGCGTCCGCTCGCGGGCCGCCTCGTCGTGTTCGTCGTGGGGCGTATGCATCACGGTTCGGGACTCCTGCGCAGCCCGACGGCGCCGTCTCCATGGCGGATGACGAGGTAGGGGTAGGTCCCGTGGACGACGATGGTGTTGCCCTCCACCGTGGAGTTCACGACAAACTCCTCGCCACGTTCGCTGTCGCGGGCGAATACCGCCGGAAAGTTGCCGCTCGGAAAGCGGCTGCGGTCGCCCATCCTGATGTAGGTGAAACGCCGGTCGTCATAGACGGTGGCGGGGATCAGCCACCCAGGATTGCGCTTGCGGTGGGCGTACTCGTAGCCGAAGTGGTATTGGCGATCGGGATGCAGGCGCGTGCTGAGTTCGGTGAGCGGCTCGACGTCTTCTTCCGCAGCTTGCGGCCGGAACGCGGTGTCGCCGGGGTAGCTGAAGCGGATCCTGTACTGCACGCCGGCCGCCTTGGCCTGTTCCAGGCGGCGCCAGTCGGTCGCGACCACCTTCAGTTCAAAGATGTAGGCATGGGCCGCGGTGCGCACCATCAGGTTGGTGTCGACGTCGACGTTCTTCGGCTTGAGGTAGAACACGTTGTCGCGGCGGCTCAGGTCCCAGCCGCCGCTGAAGCCGGTGCTGTAGTCGAGGATCTCCTCGTGCGGGCTGAGTTCGATCTGGGTGGTGATGCCCAGACCCGTGCGCACCGGATACACCTGGTCGGGCCGGTACTCGTACTCCTCGACCACCTGCGCATGCGAGGCCGCTGCGGGAAGCAGCATCACAAGGACGATGTTCGACAGCATCCGGTGCAGGCGCATCATTGCGGACAGGCTCCTCATTCGGCGGTCATCCCGTCCTGGACTGCGGGCGTTGGCGCGGACGGTGCATCGGTGGCCGGCAGTGGCAAGGTCGTGGCGACGTCCGTCGCAGGCGGGGAAGGCGGAAGTGCGGGCGCCGCGGAGGCCGCTGACTCCGACACAGGAACCGGAAACTCCGGCTCCGGCGTCGGCCCCGGCGCGTAATCGTTGTCGACCCGGTAGTTAGTAACGCGGAAGCCGAGCGGGTTGAGCAGGCGATCCTCTTCACCGAGGCGCAGGTCCTGGTCGTATTTGAACTCGAGCGTGGCGATCTTGCTGTCTAGCGGCTCGGCGCGGCCACGGCCCTTGTCGTAGATGCTGCGCTGGAAGCGCACGGTCGCGCCGGTGGGCCGCCGGCCGGCACCGCTGCCGATCAGCACGATGCTCAGGATGCGCACGCGGATCGCACGCGCCGTGCCGTAGATCCGGTTCGGCCGCTCAAGGTTGCTTTCCGAATGCAGCGCGATATAGGCCGGGGCGACGCCGCTGTCGGCCATGGCCAGGGTCGTGCGCCAGTTCTGCTGGCCCACCAGTCCCGAGTCGTAAGCTTCCCGCGAAAGCACGAACCGGGCGACGTTGCTCTTGTTGATCGCCTCCTCGGCAGTGACATCACGGTCGTGGAAATTGCCGACAAGGCGCGCGACGGTGGCGGTTCCCGTGTACGGATCTGCCATCACCAGGTAAGGGACGCGTTCTTTCAACGGCAGGAACACGAAGTAGCCGCCCGCCAGGATCAGCGACATCGCAACCGCACATGACGCGACAATCCAGGCACGACGCTCGCTGCGGCGCATGCGATCTGCCAGGGTCAGCTCGTAGCTGACGCCCTGGTCGATGGCCCTTTCGATCCCGGGCGCGGCGGCATTCCGTTTGCCGAACATGGGCAGGGGTTCCTATCCGTCCCGGCCCGCTGCAGCCGGTGAGTCATCAGGCAATCCCTGGCTGACGACGATTTGCGTGCGGTCCACCAGCACGTGGACGCCGTGGGCGGCATACGCGGACGACAGCGCAGACGCGGCATGCTCCAGGCTGGTGGTGCGGATGCCACCGACTGGCCCGTGCAGGGTGTAATCGTTGGGATGCTGGTAGGACAGCGTCATCCGCGCATCCCGCGCCCAGCGCGACAGCATGGTCTTGAGCGTGCCGTCCGCAGGCGAGGCCTGGAATACATAGGCCTGCTGCAGGGGGATGGGCTGAGGCGTGTCCGCGAACCGGTTCACCGCGCGCCAACGTCCGCCGAAATCCGCAGCCTCCGGCGTGGCGCACGCGGACAGCATTACCGCCGCCATCAGCGCGACGCCGGCGGTGGTCGCGCGCAGCCAGCCGTTGCGGGGGACGGTCACGCGCTGGAGGGAAACGCAGCGACCGGCACCCGGTCTGGCGACGGGGAGCGAACACAAGCTCGCGTACAAACGATGCGCCGGCCCGATATGCGGCACGCGCTGCTGATCGATGACGGACGAACACCGGATACGGGCTCCGGCCCCGGGCGCAAATTCCATTGCATGACGCTCCTTGATCCCCGCGGATACCTGATGGCGCGAATGGCCGGTATCCCACGCCGCTCACTGCAGCGCTTGCGCCGAAACATAATCCCGGTTCCGTAGCCGCGTCAAGCGGCTCGTGCCACGGGCAGGTTTCAGCAGAAACGGTGGCCGACACGCTGGCTGCCGCGTGGAGTCCCGAACGTTGATGGGATGTCTGCACGCGTCACGGCCGCGGAGGCGATCACGCAACTGCGCCATCGTGTGCCGCGAGATACGCGCTCGCGCGGCCCGCGCGCCTCTGGCAAGATGCAGCCGTGCCAGGAAGGCGCGCCGGGGGAAGCACCGATGGAACGGGCAAAGCTGGAGGAATTCGTCGCGAGCGCCGCCCTGCTGGCCGCGCACCTCACGCGACAGTGCGAAGAATCGATTTCCAGTCAGCGCAACGCGGCTGATGACCTGCGTCGTAGCACGGACGCGATTGGACAGCGCGTACTCGGCGCCAACGCCGAACTGCAGCAGCAGGCGAAGATCGCGATCCGCGAGGCGCTGGCCGAAGAGATACCTGCCGCCGCGCGCTCCCTGCGCGATACGGCCATGCAGCTCCAGCAGATGGCAGCACAGCTGCAGCGCGAGCAAGCCTTGACGTCGCTGCGGATGCGCGTGCTCGGCTGGAAGACGATGCTGTCGCTGGCGTTCGCCGCGACGGTGATGGTCGGCGGCAGCGCGTATGCGGCGTGGAAGAACATGCAGCGGGCGGGGCAGGCGCAGGTGCGGGCGGAAGTCATGGAAGCGCTGGCGCAGGTCACGATCACATCCTGCGATGGGCAGCCCTGCCTCAAGCTCGAGGACGGGATTCCCCGCTGGCCGAAGAACGACGAGTACGTGCTGGTGCATCGCACAGCCGCACTCTCCGGCCAGCGCGGCAGCGCGCCCTGAGGGGCTGCAGGCAACCACCACCGGCAACAGGAAGGATCCCGTGACCGACCATCGACATCTCGCTGCCGTGCTGGCCACCGCACTGGCGCTGCTCGCGGGCGCATACCTCTCCGGGTGCCTGGCGTTGCTGTTCCTGGGCCTGGATACCGGCTCGGCGGGCCCGACCACGTGGTTCGCCTACCTGCGCCACCTGGACCATTCGAAGGTCGCGCCCTACGCCTGGCGCATCCGCACCGCCGGCGCGCTCGGCTTCGGCCTGACGACGCTGGCCTGGGCTGCGGTGCTGGTGATGCTGTACAAGCTGCGCAGCCATCGCAACATCCATGGGCGCGCGCGCTTCGCCGGCATGCTGGACCTGGCCGGCAAGGGACTTCTGGCGCACAGGGACGACGGCATCGTCGTCGGCAGCATGAACGGCAAGCTGCTGCGATTGTCCGGGCAGCAATTCGCCATCCTTGCCGCGCCCACGCGCTCGGGCAAGGGTGTTGGCGTGGTCGTGCCCAACCTGCTCGACTATCGCGAATCGGCGGTGGTGCTGGACATCAAGCAGGAGAACTTCGACCTCACCTCCGGCTGGCGAAAGTCGATCGGCCATGAGGTCTACCTGTTCAACCCGTTTGCCGAGGATCGCCGCACGCACCGCTGGAATCCGATGTCGTATGTGTCGACTGACCCGGCGATGCGCGTATCCGATCTGCAAGCCATCGCAGCGATGCTCTATCCCGACAGCGATGATCGCGACCGCTTCTGGATCAGCCAGGCGCGCAATGCCTTCCTCGCCTTCACCCTGTACCTGTTCGAGCGCATGGATCACGACGCGCGCTCGGCAACCGCTGCAGTTTCTGCGACGCCGACTCTGGGCGGCGTGCTGCGCCTGTCCGCTGGCGACGGCGGTGAGCCGCGGCCCTTCCTGCAGCGCCTGTCGGAGGCGCCGTTTCTCGGCCAGCCCGCACGCACCGCGTTTTCCGGGCTGCTCTCGCAGGCCGACGTGACCTTCGCCTCGATCATGGGTTCGTTCCGCGAGCCGCTCAATGCCTGGCTCAATCCGCTGCTCGATGCGGCCACCAGCGCCGACGATTTCCGCCTCGACGACGTGCGCCGCCGGCGCATGACGATCTATGTCGGCATCCAGCCCAACAAGCTCGCGGAAAGCCGGCTGATCGTGAACCTGTTCTTCAGCCAGCTGATCAACGCCAACACCAAGGTGCTGCCGTCGAGCGATCCAACGCTGCGCCACCAGTGCCTGCTGCTGATGGACGAGTTCACTTCGATCGGCAAGGTCGACATCATCTCCAGGGCAGTGGCCTACATGGCCGGCTACAACCTGCGGCTGCTGCCGATCGTGCAGTCGATGGCGCAGCTCGATTCGGTTTACGGCAAGGATCTCTCGCGCACCATCCTCACCAACCACGCCCTGCAGATCGTCTTCGCGCCCCGCGAGCAGCAGGACGCCAACGACTATTCAGAGATGCTCGGCTACACCACCGTGCGGCGTCGCGCGCGCACCCGTGCCCACGGCCAGGGTCGCAGCGTGTCCGACAACGAGGTGCTGGAGCGCCGCGCACTGATGCTGCCGCAGGAACTCAAGGCGATGGGGTCCGAGAAGCAGATTCTGCTCTACGAAGGCCTTGCGCATCCGGTGCTGTGCCGCAAGATCCGCTATTACAAGGACAGCTACTTCACCCGACGTCTGTTGCCAAAGGTAGAGGTGCCGCGACTGCAGGACGCATCTGCGCAGGCCTGGGCAGGCGGACGGTCCGGAGACGGGCCAGTCATGGCATGCGCGGGATCCCCGCAGCCGCCCTTGCCAGCCGCGGCGACGGGGCCGCCGTTATAGTGCGCCTCCCCCTTCCCCGGATGCCGCATGGATCCGAACCGCCCGACCGTGCGCTTTGCCTTCCGCCTGGCTGCCCTGGCCCTGTCTGCCCTGCTGGCCGCCTGCAGCGCAAGCGAAGGGCCAGGACCCGACACTGATGAGCTGCGCCCACTGCAGGTCTTCGCCGCCGCCAGCCTGAAGGAGTCGATGGACGAGGCGGCTGCCGCCTATCGCGCGGCCAATGGCCTGCCGGTGCAGGTGACCTATGCCGGCAGCCCGGCGCTGGCGCGGCAGATCGAGCAGCGCGCGCCGGCCGATGTGTTCGTTTCGGCCGATGGCGAGTGGATGGACTGGCTGGGCGAACGCGGGCTGGTCGATCCGGCCTCGCGCATCGACCTGCTCGGCAACACGCTGGTGCTGGTGGCACCGGCGGCTGGCGATGCGGCGCCGCTCACGCTGGCGCCGGGCACCGACCTGCTGCCGCTGCTGGGCGCGGACGGCCGGCTGGCGCTGGCGCTCACCGGCAGCGTGCCGGCCGGCAAGTACGCGAAAGCCGGGTTCGAATCGTTGGGGCTGTGGCAGACGCTGCAGCCGCGCGTGGCCGAAACCGAGAACGTGCGCGCGGCACTGCTGCTGGTGGCGCGCGGCGAGGCGCCGCTGGGCGTGGTCTACGCCAGCGATGCGCAGGCCGAGCCGCGGGCGAAGGTGCTGGCGACCTTCCCCGAAGGCTCGCACCCGCAGATCGTCTATCCGGCGGCGCGAGTGCAGGCGTCCACCCATGCGCAAGGCGCCGCCTTCGTGCACTGGCTGGCCTCGCCGGAGGCGGCGGCGATCTTCCGCCGCCACGGCTTCAGCACGCGCTGACGGCCCGCCCAGGTGTTCTCGCAGGAAGAAACCACGGCCATCGCGCTGAGCCTGAAGGTGGCGGTGGCCGCCGCGCTGGGCAGCCTGCCGCTGGGCGTGGCCGTGGCCTGGCTGCTGGCGCGGCGGCGCTTCGTGGGCAAGGGGCTGGTCGATGCGCTGGTGCACCTGCCGCTGGTGCTGCCGCCGGTGGTGGTGGGCTATGCGCTGCTGGTGGCGTTTGGGCACGGCGGGCCGCTGGGCCGGCTGCTGTCGGAGCATTTCGGCATCACGCTTGCGTTCCGCTGGACGGGCGCGGCGCTGGCCAGCGCGATCATGGGCTTTCCGCTGATGGTGCGGGCGATCCGGCTGGCGATCGAATCGGTCGACCGCCGGCTCGAGCGCGCCGCCTCCACGCTGGGCGCCAGCCCGCTGCGGGTGTTCTTCACCATCACCCTGCCGCTGGCCTGGCCGGGCCTGGTGGCCGGCATGGTGCTGGCGTTCGCCAAGGCGCTGGGCGAGTTCGGCGCCACCATCACCTTTGTCTCCAGCATCCCGGGCGAAACCCGCACGCTGTCGTCCGAGATCTACGGGCTGATGCAGGTGCCCGGCGGCGAGTCCGGCATCTGGCGGCTGGCGCTGGTGGCCGTCGCCATCTCGCTGGCGGCGCTGCTGGCCTCGGAGTGGCTGGTGCGCCGCGGCCGCCGCGAGGAGCACGACTGATGCTGGACATCGACGTGCTGCTGCGCCGGGGCGGCTTCCAGCGCCAGGTGCGCATCGCCGAGGACGCGCGCGTGCTGGCGCTCACCGGGCCCTCGGGCGCGGGCAAGACCTCGGTGCTCAACGCCATCGCCGGGCTGCAGCGGCCGGTGTCGGGGCGCATCGCGATCGACGGGCGGGTGCTGTTCGACAGCGCCGCGCGCATCGACGTGCCCACCCACCGGCGCCGCATCGGCTACGTGTTCCAGGATGCGCGCCTGTTCCCGCACCGCGACGTGCGCGCCAACCTGCTGTACGGGCGCCATGCGATGCGCGGCGCGACGGCGGCGTTCGAACTGGATGCCGTGGTCGATCTGCTGGGCATCGGTGCGCTGCTGTTGCGGCGGCCCGCCAACCTGTCGGGGGGCGAGGCGCAGCGGGTGGCGATCGGCCGGGCGCTGCTGTCGCAGCCGGCGATCCTGCTGTTCGACGAGCCGCTGTCGGCGCTCGACCAGGCGCGGCGCGAGGAGCTGATTCCCTGGCTGCAGCGAGTGCGCGACGAGGTGCGCCTGCCGATGGTCTACGTGAGCCACACCGAGGACGACGTGCGCCGCATCGCCGAGGCGGTGCACGTGCTGGCTTGAGCGTGCAGCGCTCTGGATTTTCGTCTGGTACGCGTTCGATGCATCATCCCTTCCACCGCATGGATCCAGTCTCCGCCCGGGTCAATCAAGGCTGAAGGAGATGCGCATGAAACAGCCACGGATATCGACTGCCAAACTGTGCTGTGTCTTGGCTGCATGGCTGTTGCTGGCACAAGCATGGGGCGGCGAGCCACCGCACGGCGATGAAAGCAGGCACCATTGTCAGCTGGCCCATGCCGACGCGCAGGGCACCTTGCCTGGCGAGATCCTGCCGCCGGCATCATCAAGTGCGGAACGGCCAGGCAATACCGCACGGATCGACCTGAGCACCTACTTGCTCGATGAAACCGAGCCGGATCTCCGGGGCGAGCCTGCCGACGCCGATGTCCGCATCTACGTGGACAACCAGCTCGTCGCGCGCGCCGACGACGCCGGACGGGCTTCGTTCGGAGTACCTGCCGGAGAGTTCGAGCTGACGGCGCTCATACCCTCGACGGCGATCGCGACAGTCACCGTGTCGATCGACCCCGGGCAGACGCGCGCCATCGACCTGGTCCTGGACGACTCGAAGGAGGTCGTCTCCCCGGCCACCGCCGTCGTCGATAGCATGAGCGGCGACCTGCTTCCCCACGACTTCCACACGTTCGGGATCAGGCTGCTGGATGCCGGCGCACATCGACCCGTGCGGTACATTTCGGAGATCGCGATCGAGGACGAGTCCGGCAACCTCCTGCTCCCGCTGAGCAACTCGTTCACCGTCGATGCGAACGGCAACATGCAGCCGGTGGATATTGCAGCGCTGCGGGTGGCCCTACTCCCCTACACCGGCCAGCGACTGGTGCTCAAGGCCCAAGGCGAGGATTCACGTGGCTTCACGCTGACGGCGCGTAAATATCTGCTCATCGCCGGCGACGGGCCGTAGAGCACACCGTGTTAGCGCACGGGGCGGCATCCTCTTGGCCGTCACCGAATCGAGAGGCGCCGATGAAGCCAGTCCGCAAAGCTGCATTCCCCGTCGACAAGGCCCGCCGCTGGCTCGAGCCGGGGCCGGTGCTGCTGCTGTGCACGCAGTCCAAGGACGAACGCGCGATCATGACCCTAGGCTGGCACATGATGCTCGGCTACGACCTGGTGGGCACCTACATCTGGGATGCCAACCGCAGCCATGCGCTGGCGCGGCGCAGCCGCGAATGCACGCTCAACCTGCCCACCGCCGCGATGCTGGACACGGTGGTGCGCATCGGCAACTGCTCCAGCCGCGAGGGCGACAAGTTCGAGCGCTTCGGGCTGGACGCGGAGGCGTCGCGCGAAGTGGCGGCGCCATCGATCGGGCAGTGCCACGCCAGCTTCGAATGCCGCCTGCACGAAACCCGCATCACCCGCGACTACCCGCTGTTCGTATGGCGCATCGTGCACGCGCGGGTCGCGCGCTCGCCGAAGTGGCCGCGCACGGTGCACTACCGCGGCGAAGGGCGCTTCATGTGTTCGGGCGACGAGGTCTCGCGGCGGCGGCTGTTCCGGCCGGACATGCTGGCGCAATGAGCACAACCGGAACCCGCCCTATGGCACACGCCTGCAGCGACCTTGAGGACGCGGTGACGTGGATGCTGGAGCGCCTGCCGCGCGAGCTGCACATCGCCGCGCCGCTGGGCATCGGCAAGCCGCACCGCCTGCTCAATGCGCTGTACGCGCGCGTGGCCGCGGACGCGTCGCGCCCGATGAATCTCTACACGGCGCTGTCGCTGGATCCGCCGCGCGCCAAGCGCGGGCTGGAGGGTCGCTTCATGGCGCCCTTCGCGGAGCGCCATTTCGGCGCGGATTTTCCGCGGCTGGCCTATGTCGATGCGCAGCGGCGCGATGCGCTGCCGGCCCATGTCTGCGTGGAAGAGTTCTACCTGCAGTCGGGCGCCCTGCTCGGCTCGCGGCAGGCGCAGCGGCGCTATGCCAGCCTCAACTACACGCACGTCGCGCGCGCGCTGGCCGATCGCGGGGTCAACTGCATCGTGCAGAAGGTGGCGGCGAATGACGATGGATCGCGTCTGTCGCTGTCGAGCAATACCGACCTGACCTTCGACGCGATCGACGCGATCGTCGATGCCGGCCACCCGCGTCCGCTGCTGGTTGCCGAGATCGACCCGCAGCTGCCCTGGATGGGTGGCGAAGCCGCGGTCGATGCCGGCTGGTTCGACCTGGTGGTGGCACCGCCCCCGCCCTACCCAAAGCTGTTCGCACTGCCGCGCGAACCTGTGGGCGACGCCGAGCACGCCATCGGCCTGTACGCCAGCGCCCTGGTGCGCGATGGCGGCACGCTGCAGATCGGCATTGGCGCGCTGTCGGATGCGCTGTGCCATGCGCTTGCGCTACGCCACACCGACAACGCTGCCTACCGTCGCGTGCTGTCCGCGCTCGACCCGGACCTGCCCACGCACCCGGCGGTACTGGCCAGCGGCGGGCTGGGCCCGTTCGAGCAGGGCCTGTACGGCTGCAGCGAGATGATCAACGAAGGCTTCAAGCGCCTGGTCGAAGCGGGCGTGATCCGGCGCCGAGTCGTCGACGAGGCCGCGCTGATGCAGCGCATGAACGACGGCAGCGCCGACGCCTCCGAGCGCGCCCTGGTCGAGCGCGACGGGCAGTTCCTGCACGGCGCGTTCTACCTCGGCTCGCAGGCGTTCTACGACTGGCTGCACGGCCTCGACGACGCCACGCGCAGCGGCATCGGCATGAAGCGGGTGAGCCACGTCAACGCGCTGTACGGCCAGGACGAATCGCTCGAATGCCTGCAGCGACGCGACGGCCGCTTCTTCAACACCTGCATGATGGCCACCGCACTTGGCGCGGCGGTCTCCGACGGACTCGACGACGGGCGCGTGGTATCGGGCGTCGGCGGGCAGTACAACTTCGTGGCGATGGCGCATGCGCTGCCGGACGGCCGCTCGGCGCTGCTGCTGCGCGCCACCCGCGAGGCGGCAGGGCGGATCGCGTCCAACATCCGCTGGAACTATGGGCACGTGACCATTCCTCGCCACCTGCGCGATCTGCATGTCACCGAATACGGGATCGCCGACCTGCGCGGCAAGGCCGACGAGGACTGCGTGATTGCGATGGCCGCGATCGCCGATGCGACCGCCGCGCCGGCACTGCTGGAAGATGCCAGGCGCAGCTGCAAGCTGCACGCGGAGTTCCGCATGCCGGAGGCCTGGTCGCGCAACAGCGCTACGCGGGTGCGTGCCGCGCTGGCCCCGTTCCGGGCCGATGGCACCCTGCCCGATTACCCGCTGGGCAGCGATTTCGATGACACCGAGCAGCGCCTGGTGCGCGCCCTGGCGTGGCTGAAGCGGCGCACCGGGTCGCGGCGCGCGAAGCTTGCGACGGTTTGCGCAGCCCTGCTGGAGCGGGGCGGGAATGACGGCGACGCGCTGGCGCGCATGGACCTGGCGCAGCCGCGCGGCGCAGGCGAATGGCTGCAGGCCAGATTGCTGCGGCTTGCGCTGGCGCGCACCGCACGGCCGGCGGCGTGAACGCAACGATGCGGTGCGCAGGTTGCGGCGGGCTGGCCCCCACCCCAACCCTCCCCCGCACGCGGGGGAGGGAGCAACCCCGCACCGGCCCCGCGCGTATCATCGACGCATGACCAGCAAAGCCGACCGCCTCCAAACAGCCCTGCAGACGCTCGATCCCGCTCACCTGGATGTGCTGGACGAAAGCCACATGCACAGCCGCGGGCTGGAAACGCACTACAAGGCCGTGATCGTGGGCGAGGCGTTCGCAGGCAAGCGCGCAGTGCAGCGCCACCAGCTGGTCTATCGCACGCTGGGGCCGCTGATGCAGGAGATCCACGCGCTGGCCCTGCACACCTACACGCCGGAGGAATGGGCGCAGGCCGGCGGCGCGCCGGATTCGCCAACCTGCCGCGGCGGCAGCAAGCACGACCGCGCCGGCCCATGAGGCGCGTGCAGCCGGGCCAGCGCCCGCCCCGTGCGATGCCACTGACAGAGCCCCAATGAAACAAGGGGCGCCGGAGCGCCCCTTGTTCATTCCGCAATTGCGGGGCGCGATGCGCGGTTAGAGCGCCTTCGCCGCCGCGACCACGGCATCGACCGTGATGCCGAAGTGCTTGTACAGCTCGCCTGCCGGCGCGCTGGCGCCGAAGGTGTCGATGCCGATCACGGCGCCATCCAGGCCGACGTACTGCCGCCAGAAGCCGGTGACGCCCGCTTCCACCGCAACGCGCTTGCGCACGGCGTTGGGCAGCACCGACTCGCGGTAGGCGGCATCCTGGCGGTCGAACACGTCGGTGGACGGCATGGACACCACGCGCACCTTGTCGCCGAGCTGGTCGGCGGCCTGGGTCGCGAGTTCCACTTCCGACCCGGTGGCGATCAGGATGATCTCCGGCGCACCATTCGAGTCGCGCAGCACGTAGCCGCCGCGCGCGATGTCGCGCACCTGCTGCTCGCCGCGCGGCTGGTGCTGCAGGTTCTGGCGCGAGAACACCAGGCACGACGGCCCGTCGCGACGCTCGATCGCCGACTTCCACGCCACCGCCGTCTCGACCGCGTCGCAGGGGCGCCACACGTCGTTGTTGGGGATGTAGCGCAGCGAGGCGAGGTGCTCGATGGGCTGGTGGGTCGGGCCGTCCTCGCCCAGGCCGATCGAGTCGTGGGTGTAGACGTGGATGCCCGGCGACTGCATCAGCGCGCCCATGCGCACGGCGTTGCGCGCGTAATCGCTGAACACCAGGAAGGTGGCGTCGTAGGGCAGGAAGCCGCCATGCAGCGACAGCGCGTTGGCGATCGCGGTCATGCCGAACTCGCGCACGCCGTAGTTGATGTAGTTGGCGTCCGGCGAGCCGCCGGTCACCGGCTGGCTGCCCGACCACAGGGTGAGGTTGGAGTGGGCCAGGTCGGCCGAGCCGCCGATCAGTTCCGGCAGCAGCGGCGCGAAGGCCTCGATCGCCATCTGCGAAGCCTTGCGCGAGGCGACCACGGGGCCGTCTGCCTGCAGCTTGGCGATGTAGGCATCGGCCGCGGCGGCGAAGCCCTGCGGCAGTTCGCAGCGCATGCGCCGCTGCAGTTCGGCGGCCTGCTCGGGGTACTCCGCGGCATAGCGTTCGACCAGCGTGTTCCACTTCGCCTCGCGCTCGGCGCCCGACTCGTTTGCGCGCCAGGCGTCGGCGATCGGCTGCGGCACGTCGAACGGAACATGCGACCAGGCCAAGCCCAGGCGCGTGGCCTCGACTTCGTCCTTGCCCAGCGGCGCACCGTGCGAGGATTCCTTGCCTGCCTTGGCCGGCGAACCGTAGCCGATGGTGGTGCGGCAGCAGACCAGGGTCGGGCGGTCGTCGTGCTCGAGCGCAGCGTCGATCGCGGCCTTGATGCTGTCCGCATCGTGGCCGTCAACGTCGCGGATCACGCGCCAGCCGTAGGCCTCGAAGCGCGCCGGCGTGTCGTCGGTGAACCAGCCTTCAACCTGGCCATCGATCGAGATGCCGTTGTCGTCCCAGAACGCGACCAGCTTGCCCAGGCCCCAGGTCCCTGCGATCGAGGCGGCCTCGTGCGAGATGCCTTCCATCAGGCAACCGTCGCCCATGAACACCCAGGTGCGGTGGTCGACCACGTCGAAACCGGGGCGGTTGTAGCGCCGCGCCAGCAGCTTCTCGGCCAGCGCGAAGCCGACCGCGTTGGCGAAGCCCTGGCCGAGCGGACCGGTGGTGGTCTCCACGCCCGGTGTCATGAAATTTTCCGGGTGCCCCGGCGTCTTCGAATCGAGCTGGCGGAAGCGCTTGATCTCGTCGATCGACAGGTCGTAGCCCGACAGGTGCAGCAGCGCGTACTGCAGCATCGAGCCGTGGCCGTTGGACAGCACGAAGCGGTCGCGGTTGCTCCACTTCGGATTGCCCGGGTTGTGGCTGTGGTAGTCGTTCCACAGCACTTCGGCGATGTCAGCCATGCCCATGGGCATGCCGGGATGGCCGGACTTGGCGGCTTCCACGCCGTCGATGGCGAGGAAACGGATGGCGTTGGCGAGCTCTCTGCGGCTGGGAGTGGTCATGTGCGCACGGGAAGCGAGGGGAGTGGCCCCGGAACCGGGGGGCGCCATTGTCCCATGCCGCGCCGGGCGTTTGGCAGCGACGCCCGGCTTGCCGGTGTTTTCACCGGCAACCGGTACCGCTGCAACCTTCGCCCAGCCCGCAGCGCGTCAGCGTGCCGCCGCGATGTCGGGTTCGCCGTCCGTTTCCCCGCGCGACACCAATGCGGCGATGCCGAGGTCGCCGGTCACGTTGACCGTGGTGCGGCACATGTCGAGGAAGTGGTTCACGCCCAGCACCAGGCCGATGCCCTCCGGCGGCACGCCGACCATCGCGCAGATCAGCGCCACCACCGGCAGCGAACCCGAGGGCACGCCCGCGGTGCCGATGCCGCCGAGGATGCACACCAGCATCACCATGACCTGCTGGCCGAGGGTCAGGTCGACGTTGAAGAACTGCGCCAGGAAGATCACCGTCACGCCCTCGAACAGCGCAGTGCCATTCTGGTTGGCGGTGGCGCCGATGGTGAGCACGAAGCGCGACACCTTCTTCGGCAGCTTGAGGTTCTCGTCGGCGACCTTGAGCGCGGTCGGCAGGGTGGCGTTGCTCGAGGCAGTGGAGAACGCCATCAGCATCGCCTCCTGCACGCCGCGGAAGAAGGCCAGCGGCGACCAGCCGCCCACGAACCGCAGCGCCAGCGAATAGACCACCAGCATGTGGATCGCCAGCGCGCCGACCACCACCAGCACGAACTGCCCGAGCTTCATCAACAGGTCCCAGCCGAACAGCACGGCCAGGTTGAACATGAAGCAGAACACCGCGTAGGGCGCGAGCCGGATCACCAGCCCGATCAGGGTCATCGAGATCTCGAACAGCCCTTCGATGCCGCGCTTGAGCACCGCGGTCTGCGGCGACGGGGTCAGCACGAGGCCGACGCCGAACATCAGCGCGAAGAACATCAACGCCAGGATGTTGGCGTTGTTGCTCGCCGCGCCGATCACGTTCTGCGGCACGATCGACAGCAGCATCTCCATGCCCTTGGGCTGGTCGGCGCTGTCGCGCACGATCGCCTGCGCGCGCTCGGCGCCTTCGCTGAGCAACTGCGCCGCGAGCGCGGGATCCACGCCCGCCCCGGGCTGGAATACGTTGACCATCACCAGGCCCAGCAGCACCGCGATGCCCGACAGCGCGATGGTCCAGGCCAGCGTGCGCCAGCCGATGCGCCCCAGCGCGCGCACGTCGCCCATCTCCGACACGCCGACCACCAGCGCCGAGAACAGCAGCGGCACGATCAGCATGAAGATCAGGCTCAGGAACAGCTGCGAGAACGGCGTGGTGAGGTAGCGCGTGAGCGCCTCCACCCAGCGGGTTTCCTCGCCGATGCCGTAGTGGACGAACATCCCCAGCACGAGGCCGACGACAAAGCCGATGCCGATCTTCCAGTGCAGCGGCATCGACTTGCGGGTCGCGCGGTTTGGTTCGCTCATCGGCTCTGTCTCTGCTGCAACGAATCGCGGCAGCTTAACAAACCGCCGCGGCGTCTTGCCCGCGCAGGTGCGATCACTGCAGCGCTTGACCCCGGACCATCGCGGCCGCGCCGCTCAATGCCCTCGTGGACCGGGATACAGCGGTGGCAGCAGCTCGGGCGCGGGGCCGACAGGCGTGGCGTCACCGGACCAGACCGGCCCCTGGGCAAAGGCCTCGCGCAGCGCCTCGCGCGCACTGGTGATGTCGCCATCGGCCCAGCGCGCCTGCTGCAGGCGCAACAGCGCATCACGCTGCCGCGGGTCGGCAATCTGCTGCGACAGTGTCTCCAGGCTCGCCGCCGGCGGGCTTGCCAGGGCGCACAGCGCATGCTCGACCTCGGATGGGTCGCCGGCGGACAGCACCCGCTGCAGCGCCCGCGGACTGGTGGTCGGTCCCGGCGGCGACGGTTGTTGCTGCGGAATTGCCGCTTCGTCGGCGCGCGCGCGACGTCGCAGCGCCCAGGCCAGCGTCGCCAGCCAGAGCAGGGCGAACCCGAGCGCGATCCATGGCCAGGCGTTGGTCCCGCGCACGCTGGCGGGGCCGGCTGCATATTCGACCGACGCGGCGGCCGGCGCGGCGCTGCCAGCCGCCACTTCCAGCTCCA
Organism: Luteimonas sp. A482; assembly: GCF_054072655.1. Taxonomy (NCBI): domain Bacteria; kingdom Pseudomonadati; phylum Pseudomonadota; class Gammaproteobacteria; order Lysobacterales; family Lysobacteraceae; genus Luteimonas; species Luteimonas sp. A482. The sequence continues at coordinate 657,701 of NZ_JBSVRO010000001.1, read as the reverse complement.
GCGCAGGCAGCGATGCGGTGCGGGCCACACCGGCACGCACGTCCCACCACGTCACGCGCGGCGCGGCGACGTGCAGCCTGCCTTCGGCCGCAGGCACCAGCGAGAAGCGGCGCGTCACCTTCGTGCGCAGCCTCCCGCGCTCGAAACTTTCGTCCACCTGCGCGGGCTCGGGAAACACCTGCGCGCCTTCGACCGGCGGCAGCACGAGTTCGGGCAGCTGGCTGGCGGCAGCGCCGTCAGCGACGAGCTCCACGTCGATGGTTGCCGCCTCTCCTGCGCGCGCCTGCTGCGGCGTGGCCACGTAGCGCAGCTCCAGCCCGTGCAGCGGCAGCCAGGGCTGCGGCGCGCCATCGGGCAGCGGCCGCACGTCCAGGATGCGCGGCGGACCGTTGGCCTGCAGCGCGCGACGACCGCTGCCGAACATGTCGTCGAAATACCCGCCCACGCCGGTGCCCTCGAAGCGCGCGCCGGGAATGGTCAGCGTGCCGCTGCGTTCGGGCACGATGAGGAAGCGGCGCTCGACCACGGTGTAACGGCGACCGTCCAGCTCGCGCGTGTACTGCAGGTCGCTGCCGATGCGCTGGATCGATGCACCGTCGGGTTCGGGCTGGTCTAGCTGGCCCGAGACCAGCGGCGTGGCGTAGTACAGGCGCAGCGTGTAGCCGATCGACTGCTGCACGTAGGGCGACTGGCTGTCGGCCTCGCCCTCGATGAACACCGGCTCGCCGGCACGTGCGGGTGCGGTCGATGCGGGCGTCACGGTCAGCTGCAGCGGGCCGGTCGATTCGTTGCCCACGCGCAGTGCCGGAACCGTCATCAAGCCCTCGCGGCGCGGCTTGAGCGCCACCGCGAACAGCACCCGCTCGCGCAGCTGCCCGTTGACCCGGTCCGACCCGCGGCTGCTGCTGTGCGCGCTGAGTACGAAGTCCGGAACCAGCGCGCTGAAATCGGGCATTCGCGCATCGGCCTGGTCGGTCTCGATGTTGAGCGTGGTGGTCTCGCCGACCTCGATGCGATCGCGGTCGAGCCAGGCGCGCGTGGCGGCGTGCGCTGTCGTGAGGCCGCCCGCGAACGACAGGACAAGTGCGCAGGCCAGCGCGCGGGCGATGTGCAGGCTCATGGTATGGGTCCCCCGCCGTGGCGGCGCTGGTGTTCCAGGCGGAAGCGGGCGCGCAGCAGTCCACCCGGATCGTCGGGCACGCGCCGCAGCCAGGCTTCGCCGGCCTGGCGCCGCTCGCGCTCGGCTTCGCTCTCGGCCTGCTCGGGATCGCCGGGCGCGCGCTCGCCCTGCTCCGCGGGCTGGCCGTCCTCCGCCAGCGCCTGCTGCATGCGCTGCCGCTGTGCTGCGTCGGCTTGATCCTGCGCCTGATCGTCGCTGCCTGTGGGTGTCTGCGCAGGCGAGGCGTCGCGCTCCGGCGGATCGTCCGGCGGCGTCGACGGGGGCGTCTGCGGCGCGTCGCTGCCTGGCTCGCCCTGGCTTTGCGCTGGCGGCGCGTCGGGCGTGTCTTCGTCGCCCGCTGCGCCGGCGCCTTTGCGTTCGTTGTCCGCGTCCTGTTGCTGTCGCGACTGGCCGTCGCCGGGCGGCGGATTGCGGCGCAGGGCAGCTTCGACCACCGCGCGGTTGTGGATGGCGTCGGCCATTTCCGGCTGGACGCGCAGCGCCTCGTCGTAGGCTTCGAGCGCCGCCTCGAGCCGTCCGTCCCGGGCCAGTGCATTGCCGCGGTTGTAGGCGGCCTCGTCGCCGGGCAACGCCTGGAACGTCTGCGCGGCTTCGGCAAAGCGTCCTGCGCGATAGGCGTCCAGCGCCTCGCGCATGCGCGCATGCCCGACCTGGTCGGCGCGCCGCCAGGGCGTGCCGGCTGGCGCGTCCGGAAGCTGCGTCTGCGCCTGTACTTGCGGCAAGGGCAACAGCAGGCAGGCGGCGAGTACCGCGATCCCCGCGCCGCGGCGGAACGCCAGCAGCGCCAGCAGCATCAGCGGCGGCAGCAGCCACCAGCCCTCGTCGCGCGCGATCCGGGCTTCGCTGCGCGACCCCGCCGCCGATCCGGGTGCCGGTTCGCCCGACAGCACCTGCAGCGCGACAAGGTCTTCGTTGCCGGCGGAAAGGGCTGCGTAGCGGCCGCCTCCCGCGGTCGCCACGCGCTGCAGCGACGCAGCGTCCAGGCGCGTCGAGCGCAGGCTGCCGTCCTGTGCGCGGTAGGTCGCACCCGCCGCCGTGCCCAGGCCCAGCACGGACACCCGGAATCCGGCCGCCGCCGCGCGCCGGACGGCCGCCATCGTGGCCGCGTCCGCGGCGTGGCTGAGCAGCAGGATGTCGCCCGCCGAATGGCCGGCCTGCTCCAGCAGTCGCATCGCGGCGAGCACGGCGCGGGCGGGGCGGTGTCCTTCGGCGGGCATCACCTCCGGCGCCAGGGCGTCGAGGAAGAGCGCAACGTTTGCGGCATCCGCGGTCAGCGGCGCAACGGTGTAGGCATCGTCCGCGAACGCGACCAGCGCCACCTCGCCACCACCGCGCTCTCGCAGCAGCGTCGCCAGCTTGGCGCGCGCCTGCAGCATGCGCGAGGGCGGCAGGTCGGACGCGAGCATGGCGTCGGACAGGTCGATCGCGATGACCAGCGCGCGGCCCTGCGGCTGCAGCGGCACCTCGCCTTGGCGCCAGCTTGGGCCGGCCAGGGCCAGCACGGCCAGGGTCCACGCCAGCAGCCGCAGCAGCAGGCCGCCCAGGCTGCTGCGTGTCGTGCCTGGCTCGAGCAGGTGCGGCAGCAGGTGCGCATCGACATGCCTGTGCCAGACGCTGGCCTGGCGCCGTCGCCACCACCACCCTGCGGCGAGCAGCGGCAGCGCAAGCAGCGCCCACAGCCAGTCCGGGCGCAGGAACTGCAGTTGGGCGAGCGCGTCGGTCATGCGCCTTCCCCACTGGCGTCGTCGTGCTGGCGCTTTCTGCCAGGCAGGCGCGCCGATGGCCACGGTGCCATCGCCAGCAGCGCCGCCAGCAGCGCGCCCGCCAGCGGCCAGGGATAACGTTCCACCATCGGTCGCAGCGACTGGCCTGGCCGGACCACCGGTTCGAGGCGGTCGATCTCGGCATAGATGCCGGCGAGCTCGTTGGCATCGCGGGCGCGGAACGCACGGCCGCCGGTGACCTCGGCGATGCTGCGCAGCGCGTCCTCGTCGATTTCCGCCTCATCGCTGGGCAGCTGGATCCCGAACATCGTCCGGCTGGTGTCGCCGCCAAAGGCGATGGTGTGGATGCGCACGCCCTGGTCGCGTGCCAGCTCGGCGGCCTTCATCGGTTCGACCTGCCCGGCCGTGTTCACGCCATCGGTCAGCAGCACCAGCACCTGCGTGCCGGGCGCGCGCTGCTCGGTTCCGCGCAGGCGCTTGATCGCCAGCGCGATGGCATCGCCGATCGCGGTCTCGCGGCCGGCCAGCCCGACCACGCTGTCGAGCAACTGCAGGCGCACGCTTTCGCGGTCGAGCGTGAGCGGCGTGAGCGCGTAGGCACGCTGGCCGAACACGATCAGGCCGACGCGGTCGCCCTCGCGCCGGTCCAGGAAGTCCGCGATCACCGCCTTGGCTGCAGTGAGGCGGTCGACCACGTCCGCACCCAGGCGCATGTCCTGCTCGCCCATGCTGCCGGACAGGTCGACCGCCAGCATCAGCTCGCGACCGGACGCCGGCGGCTGCAGCAGTTCGCCGGGTTGCTGCGGCCTGGCGGCCGCGACGCAGAGCAGGCACCAGGCCAGCAGCGCCAGCGGCGGCATGCCGCGCACCGCAACGCCCTCGCCCCGCAGGACCAGATCCTCGATCCGCCGGCTCCACGGCACGCGCAGCGCCGGCAGCGCATGTCGCGCCGGCGGCAGCCATCTGCGCGCCAGCCACGGCGCGGGCAGCGCGAGCAGCATCCACGGCCAGGCCAGGCGCGGCAGCAGGTCGGCCCAGGCGCTCAACGCATCGATCATCGACGCACCTGCATCCAGTCGATGAAGCGCGCGCGCGCGATCACGCGCAGCGCCTCGACCTCGGCGGCATCCACGTCCTGCCGGAAGCCACCATCGCGCAGGATGGCGCCAGCGCCAGCCGAGAACACGGGTTCGGGTAGCCCTTCGTCAAGCAGAAGCAGCCAGGCATCGCCGTCGCGCGTGGCCGCCTCCGGCACGCGCCGGGCCGCGGCACGGCGCAGCAGCTCGGACATGGCGACCACCTGTCCGGGGCGCGTGGGCGCAGCGGCAAGGGTGTCGTCGAACAGCCGGGCGACCAGGCGGCGACGTCGCGCCCGGCGCCAATGCAGCCAGGCCAATACGAGCGCGACGAGCAGCAGTGCGCCCGCCACGATCCACCAGCCCGGCGCCAGCGGCCACCACGGCGGCGCGACCGGCTCGTGCACGTCGCGCAGCGGCAGCTGCAGCGGACTCATGGTCGCGCCTCGGCGCGCCCGCCGGGGACCAGCCAGGACTGGCTGGGGGCATCAGCCCCGAGCAGGATGACGCGCACGCCGCGCGCGCGCAGTCGTACTGCGGCACGCTCGGCTGCACCCGAGAACGCATCGCGCCAGCCGCGACGCAGCAAGGCGCTGCCCAGGTCCGGCTCCACGCGCCGTCCGGCGCCGAGCAGCGGCAGGCGCTGCCGCGGTGGATTGCGCTCCAGCGCATCGTCGATCAGCACGACGGTGGCCTCGTGGTGCATGGTCAGCGCCGGCCACGTCGCGTCGGGCACGGCGTCCAGGCTGCCGGCGTCGGCCAGCACCAGCAGCCTCGAGCCTGGCCGCAGCAGGCGTCGCGCACGCGCGAGCGCATCGGCCAGCCCGGCGTCATCTGGAGGCGTCCGCGCGTACCAGCGCGCGAGCGCGTCGAGTACGTGCAGGGCGCCGCGGGTTCCGCCTGCCGGCGCAACCGGCGCTTCGGCATCGCTGCCGCGCAGCGCCGCGACCCGGTCGCCGTCGGCGATCGCAGCCCACACCGCCACCGCACCTGCACGCGCGGCCTGCACGGACTTGAAGCGCACGCGCGTGCCGAAATACAGCGCAGGCGAGGTATCGGCCACGATCAGGGTGAGGCGCTCGCGTTCGGCCTGGAACAGCTTGGTGTGCATGCGGCCGCTGCGCGCGGTCAGCCGCCAGTCCACGTGCCGCGCATCGTCGCCGCGGGCGTATTCGCGCGACTCCGCGTACTCCATGCCGCGGCCGCGCATCGGCGACGGCGCCGGGCCGTTGACGCCATGGCGGCCGCGCTGCGGCGGCCGCCGCGCCTGCGCGACACCGCGCAGGGCGACCAGCTCGGCCAGCGTCGGCACGACGCCGTCCGCGCGATCCTGCGGGGGTTCGTTGGCGTGATCGGCGGGGTGGGCAGGCATCGGCGCGTTCGGGGACTGGGGTGGCTGCTTCAGGGCAGCGGCACCCGGGCAAGCAGCGCCGCGACCAGCCGCTCGCCGTCCCAGCCCTCGGCGGTGGCTTCGTAGCTGGGCAGCACGCGATGGCGCAGCACATCGGGGGCCACCTCGCGCACGTCATCAGGGGTCACGAAATCGCGCCCCGCCAGCCAGGCGCGCGCGCGGGCGCAGCGCTCCAGCGCAATCGAGCCGCGCGGGCTCGCGCCCCAGGCGATGCGTCGGGTCAGCTCGGCGTCATAGCGGGACGGGTCGCGCGAGGCCAGCACCAGCTCCACCAGGTAGCGCTCGACCGCTGGCGCCAGGTGCAGGTCCAGCACCGCGGCGCGGGCCGCGAACACGTCCGCCTGGGGCATCCGCGTCGGCTCGTGCACCTTTGCACGCAGGCCGTCGCGGGCACGCTCGCGCGCCAGGCGCAGGATCTCGGTCTCGGTGCCCGGATCCGGGTAGTCGACGCGCACGTGCATGAGGAAGCGGTCCAGCTGCGCCTCGGGCAGCGGGAACGTGCCCTCCTGCTCGATCGGATTCTGCGTCGCCATCACCAGGAACAGCGCCGGCAGCGCATACGTCTGCCGCCCGACCGTCACCTGCCGCTCGCCCATCGCCTCAAGCAGCGCCGACTGCACCTTGGCCGGCGCGCGGTTGATCTCGTCGGCCAGCAGCAGCGAATGGAAGATCGGCCCGGGGACGAACTCGAATCGTGCTTCCTGCGGGCGCCATATCTCGGTGCCGGTGAGGTCGGCCGGCAGCAGGTCGGGCGTGAACTGGACGCGGGCGAAGTCGCCTTCGACGCGTTCGGCCAGCGCGCGCACGGCGCTGGTCTTGGCCAGCCCCGGAGCGCCCTCCACCAGCAGGTGGCCGTCGGCCAGCAGCGCGATCAGCAGTCGCTCGACCAGCGCGGCCTGGCCCAGGATGCCACTGGCCAGGTCGTCGCGCAGCGCGGCGAAGGCCGCGTGCAGGCGTGGGGTGTCGTCGCGGGAAGTATCCATGGACCGCCTTGGCTGCGAGCGTCGAAGGGCATTGGACCAGGCCCGGACGGGTAGGTTCAGTGCCGGAGGCCACGCTAACCCGTCCGCGATGACGGCACGCCAAACGCAGACGGGGCCCGAAGGCCCCGTCTGCGCGAATGATCGCTGCCGTCAGCGCTGCGCGACCCGCAGCACCTTGGGCGTGATGAAGATCAGGAGCTCGGCCTTCTCGCGGTCGCGGCCGCGCCTCTTGAACAGGTTGCCGAGGATCGGGAGGTCGCCAAGGAACGGGACCTTCGCGATGTCGCTGCGATCGCGGAACTCGTACACGCCGCCGATCGACACGGTCTGGCCATCTTCGATCAGCACCGCAGTGGTGATCTCGCGCTTGTTGATCTGCGGCACCTGGCCCAGGCCGACACCGACGGAGATGAAGCTGTCGATCTCGTCCTTCTTCAGCGCAATGTTCAGGAACACGCGGCCGTCGTTGGTAATGGTCGGGGTGACCTTCAGCTCCAGCAGTACGTCCTTGAACTCCACGGTCGGGATGCTGTTGCTCTGCCCGCCGGTCACGGTCAGGTAGCCCACTTCCTGGCCCTGCCGGATCACCGCTTCCTTCTGGTTGCTGGTGACGATGCGCGGGTTCGACACGACCTCGCCCCGGCCGTCTTCCTGCATAGCCGAAAGCTCGAAGGACCAGTCGATGCTGCCGCCGAGAATGGTCAGAGCCAGGGATCCTGCACCCTCACCAGCAGGTCCGTTGAAATTAAGTCCGCCAGTCTCGCCGCCGATGGCGCCGGGAATCGAACCGCCCAAAGATGGGCCAAAATCACCATTCCTTGGCCGGTGGATACCGAACCTCGCACCGATGTCGCGCGAAAACGACTCGTTGGCGATGACGATGCGCGCTTCGATCACGACCTGGTCGACCGGCTTGTCGAGCATCATCACCAGGCGCTGGATCTCGGTCACGCGCTGCGGGATGTCGATCACCAGCAGGGTATTGGTGCGCCGGTCAAAACTGAGGCTGCCGCGAGAGGAGAGGAAGCCGCGGCTCTGCTGGCTGGCACCCGACGATCCGCCGCCGCCGCTACCCATGCTGTTCTTGCTTTCCTCGGTCAGCAGCTTGGCGATGTCTTCGGCGTTGCCGTAGCTGATGGGCATGTACTCGGTGACCATCTCGGCGCGCTCCTCGAGCTCCAGGCGCGCATCTTCCTTGGCCTTCTCGAACGAGGCGATCTCGGCCTGCGGGGCAACCCACACCACGTTGCCGTTGCGACGCTTGTCGAGCTGGCGGGCCTGCAGGACGATGTCCATCGCCTGGTCCCAGGGCACGTTGATCAGGCGCAGGGTGACGTTGCCGGTGACCGTATCGCTGGCGACGATGTTGAGGTTGGACTCTTCGGCGATCAGCTGCAGGACGGTGCGCACCGGCACGTCCTGGAAGTTGAAGGTCACCGGCCGGCCGGTGTAGGCGCGGGCGGCCGAGGCCTGTGCAGTCGTGGCCGTTGCCGACGGGCTGCTGGCGCCGACCGCGCGCTCGGACGACGCGGCGCGCGGCACGATCTCCACCACGTAGTCGCGACCGGTCTGGTAGGCCATCGACTCGAAGTTGCCCTGGGTGCTGAGCACCAGCTGCGCGCCCTCGCCGCTCTGGCGGGCGTCGATGCGCTGCACCGGCGTCGCGAAGTCGGTGACGTTCAACGGGCGCTGCAGCGATGCAGGCAGCGTGGCGTTGCCGATGTTGACGACGATGCTGGAGCCCTGGGTACGGAGGTCCGGGTTCGCGCCGTCGCCGTCGAAACGCAGGATCAGCTTGCCGGCGCCGCCGTCGCCGCGCTTGAAGTCCACGGCCGAGACCGAGACCACGCCGGGGACCTGCTTGGCCGGGTCGAGGGCGGCAGCAGCCTGGGCCATCGCCAGCCCGCCGGGTGCGAATGCACGCAGGTCAGGAGCGCCTGCTGCAGCCGAGGCCGAAAGCAGGCCGGCGAAGAGGCCGATAGCCAGGGCCTGGACCGGGATGGCTGGCCGGACAGGCTGCCGATTACGCACTGTGGTGACGGTCATCTTTGACTTCCCCTGATCAATTGTCTTCGAGCGCAACCGAGGCCGACCGTTCAAGCCAGCCGCCAGCGCCATCCGGCACGAGTTCGACGAGATCGATTCTATCGCCCTGCACACCGGTCACCCGGCCATCGTTCTGGCCCATGTAGGCGCCGGGTGCCACGCGGTAAGTCACCTTGTCGGGCGCCATCACCAGCGCAAGCATGGACGCGCCGGTATGCAAGGTACCGACCATGTCCAGGCTGTCGAGCGGGTACTGCTCGAGGATCTGCTTGCGTCGATTGGAGTCGGGCCGCGGGCCGCTACCGCTGCCGTCATCGCCAAACACGGCGCTGAAGGGATCGCGCAGGTCCTGCGCCGCGTATTCGAAGGTCTCGAACTGCTGCATCACCGGCAGCGGATCCAGCGGCGGCGCCGGACGCGCCTTCACGTTGGCCACCCATTCGTGCAGGTTGGGCGCCTCGCCGGGCGTGCTGCCGATGCCGCGGACGCAGCCGCCGAGCGCCAGCGCCAGCGCCAGCACGCATGCCATGGCGCCGGCCGTGTTCCTGGAAATTCCCATCAGCGAGCCCCCCCGGCAGCCACCGCAGCCTGCTCCTGGGCAGCCGCCTCTTCCTCGTCCAGGTAGCGGTAGGTCTTGACCGTTCCCGCCAGCTCCAGGCTTGAATTGGGGGTGATGCCGGCCAATGCGTTGGTGCCGCTACCGCGCGGGCGCAGCGAGATGTCGTGCATGGTCATGATCACCACCCGCGGCAGCGACGCCACGCCGCTGACGAACGCGCCGAACTGGTGGTAGGTGCCCACCATCTTCAGTTCGATCGGCTTCTCGGCGTAGAACTCCTTGGGCGCTTCCGGACCGGGCTTGAACAGCTCGTTGTGGATGCCCGTGGCCAGCGCGGTCTGCGAGATGTCGTTGATCAGCGCCGGCATCTCGGTACGGCTGGGCAGCTGGCGCAGCATCTGCTGCAGCTGCTGCTCCATCTGCGCGAGCTGCTGCTTGAGCGGCTCGAGGTTGGCCGCACGCCCCTGCTTGGTCTCGAAATCGCTCCGCAGTTCGGTTTCCCTGCGCTCCAGGTTCTCGAGTTCCGGACCCTTGGGACGCGTCACCACGTACCAGAGCAGGCCGAAGATCAAGGCCGCAAGCAGCACGCAGAAGCCGATCTTGTACTCACGCGGCCACGAGCCCATGTTGTTGAAGTCGAGCTCGCGCAGCGACACCTTCTTCTTGCTCACTGGGCAGCTCCTTGGACAGGCGCGGACTCGGCCGCGGACTCCAGCGCTGGCTCGTCCGCGACGGCCGGCTCGCCCTCGGGCGTCGCGGCGGCCACGGGCGCGGCGGCGGCCGGCTCGGCGTTGACCGGCGGCACCGGATCCGGAATGCCATCGCCGTCCTCGTCCTTCGGCGCGTTCGGATTGGCCAGTTGCACCGACAGCACGAATGCGTAGGGCAGTCCGGCCACGCCGTCGCGTGCCTCGATGATCGACAGGTCCGGCCGGGTCATCCAGCCCGAGCCTTCCAGGTTGCGCATGTAGGCACTGACGCGCGAGTTGGACTGCGAACGGCCTTCCAGGGTGAGCTTCTCGCCCTCCTGCTTGATCCCGGTGAGGATCACGCCATCGGGGATGGTGCGCACCAGCGAATCGAACAGGTGGACCATCTGCGAGCGGTTGGCCTGCAGCTGCTCGATCACGTCCTTGCGCGCCAGCAGGCGCGCGCGCTGCCGGTCCAGCACCTCGATCTCGACGATCTTCTGGTCGACCGTGGCGATCTCCTGCTCCAGGAAGCTGTTGCGCTCCTGCTGCCCGGAAATCTGCGCGTTGTAGTACATGTTGAACAGGAACCAGAGCAGCAGGCCGGCCAGCGCGGCCATGCCGAGCATGACGCCGAATTCCTTCTGGCGAAGCTTGCGGCGCTCCGCGCGCCACGGAAGGAGGTTGATCCGGGCCATCAGTCGAAGCTCCTCAGGGCGAGGCCGCAGGCGATCATCAGGGCCGGCGCGTCCTGGGCCAGCGCGTGCGCCTGGACCCGCGAGCCCAGCGTCATCTGTGCAAGCGGGTTGGCGATCACGGTCTGAACGCCGAGCTGCTCTTCGACCATCTCGGAAACGCCCGGGATCGACGCGCAGCCGCCGGCCAGCACGATCTGGTCGACGCGGTTGAACTCGCTGCCCGCATAGAAGAATTGCAGCAGGCGGCTGATCTGCTGGACCAGCGCCTCCTTGAAGGGCTCGAGCACCTCGATCTCATAGCTCTCGGGCAGGCCGCCCTGGCGCTTGGCCAGGCCCGCCTCCTCGTAGCTCAGGCCGTAGCGGCGCATCACTTCGTCGGTGAGCTGCTTGCCGCCGAACACCTGCTCGCGCGAGTACAGGCTGCGGCCGTTGCGCAGGATGTTGAGCGTGGTCATCGTCGCGCCGACATCGACCATTGCCACGATGCCGTCGCGCGGGATGCTGAGCGTATTGGCGATCAGGCCGAAGGCGTTCTCGATGGCGAAGGCCTCGACGTCGACCACCTTCGCGGTCAATCCGCCCAGCTCCAGCGCCGACGCGCGCATCTCCACGTTCTCCGAGCGCGAGGCCGCCAGCAGCACCTGCACCATCTCGGTATTGCCGGGCATGCCGCCCAGCACCTCGAAGTCGAGGTTCACTTCCTCGATCGGGTACGGGATGTAGTTGACCGCCTCGAGTTCGACCTGGGATTCCATGTCGTCGTCGTCCAGGTCCGCCGGCATCGGGATGATCTTGGTGATCACCGCCGAACCCGACACCGCGGCCGCGGCGAACTTCGCCTTGCTGCCCGAGCGCGACATGGCGCGGCGGATCGCCTCGCCCACGGCCTCGACCTCGACGATGTTCTTCTCGACCACCGCGTTGGGTGGAAGTGGTTCCACGGCGTAATGCTCGACCCGGTAGCGGTCCCCGGATCGCGACAGTTGCAGCAGCTTGACCGCGGTCGAACTGATGTCGACCCCGACAAGCGGCGCTTGACTTTTTGTGATCAGCCCCACGTTTTTCCCCTTTGCCACGGGCGCTTACGTGCGCAACGTGCCCCGGAGCATTAAATAACGGACTTTTCATCCGCTGGCAACCTCTGGCTCTCCGTTGCGTGCCGGACTGCCCGCCTTGAGGGGTCCGCCGGGGGTGGCCCGCCGCCCTGGACGCGCCTCCCGCCAGCCTCCCCTCCGGCCGGCCGCGCCGATGCGCATGGACCCACGGGACAACCCCGCCCGACCTCTATAATCGGGCCCCTATGCCAGCGCCCACCTCCCCTCCCCGCAAGAAACCCCGCCTGCTGCTCCGCGTCCTGCGCTGGGCACTGCTGGCCGGCATTGTCCTCGCCATCGCCGCCGGCGCGGCTGCCGCGATCGTCTACCAGACGGTGTCCTCGAAGCTGCCGGAGGTGCACAGCCTGCGCGACATCGAGATGCAGGAGCCGATGTACGTGTACGCACGCGACGGCAAGCTGATGGCGCTGTTCGGCGAGATGCGGCGCTACCCGGTCAAGATCGAAGACGTGCCCGAGCGCCTGAAGCAGGCCTTCCTCGCCACCGAGGACGCGCGCTTCTACGAACACGGCGGCATCGATTACAAGGGCGTGGCGCGCGCGGTCTGGCTGTTGGCCAAGACCCGCGGCCAGGAGCGCGTGCCCGGCGGATCGACCATCACCCAGCAGGTCGCACGCCAGTTCTACCTGAGCACCGAGTACAGCTTCACCCGCAAGTTCGCCGAGATGCTGCTGGCGCGGAAGATGGAGCAGGAGCTGAGCAAGGACGAGATCTTCGAGCTGTATCTCAACAAGAGCTTCTTCGGCAACCGCTCGTATGGCATCGCGGCGGCGGCGGAGTTCTACTACGGCAAGGCGCTCGACCAGCTCGAGCTCGACGAGATCGCATCGCTGGCCGCGATCCCGAAGTTCCCATCCAGCGGCAATCCGCTGAGCAATCCCGAGCGCGCGCGCGAGCGGCGCGACGACTACGTTCTGGCGCGCATGCACGAGCTCGGCTTCATCAGCGAAGCCGAGTTCCTGCAGGCGCGCGCGACGCCGATGCACGCCAAGCCGCACGAGCGTCCGGTCGAGTCCTATGCACCGTACGTGGCGGAAATGGTGCGCCTGGAGATGGAGGCGCGCTTCGGCGGCGACGTGCTCAGCCGTGGCTACCACGTCACCACCACCATCGACCCGGTGATGCAGGCCGCGGCCGACCACGCCGTGCGCAGCGGCCTGGCCGCCTACGACCACCGCCACGGCTGGAGCGGCGCCGAGCAGAGCTTCGAGCTGGCGGCGGACGAGGATGCGGCCACCGCGAGCGCGCGGCTGCGCGGCATTCCAGCGCAGGGCGGGCTGCTGCCGGCCGTCGTGCTCGGCACGGGCACGGGCACCGCCGATGTGGTGCTGGCCGACGGCATCACGCTCACCCTGGATGCGGCGTCCAGCCGCTGGACGGGCAAGAATCCGGCCGCCCTGGTCAAGCGCGGCGACCTGGTGCGGGTGGCGCGGATCGAGAAGGCGGGCAAGCCCGCGGGCGACGCGGTCGTACCGCCCACGGTCACCTGGCAGCTCGACCAGCTGCCGCGCGGCCAGGCCACCCTGGTGTCGCTGGAGCCCGACAACGGCGCGCTGCGCGCCCTGGTCGGCGGCTTCAGCTACGCCGGCAACAAGTTCAACCGCGCCACCCAGGCCCGCCGCCAGCCCGGTTCGAGCTTCAAGCCCTTCATCTACGCGGCCGCGTTCGAACGTGGCTTCAATCCGGCCTCGATCGTGCTCGATGCACCGGTCGTGTTCCGCATGCGCCGCGGCCAGGAGTGGCGCCCGCAGAACTCCGATGGCCGCTTCCTCGGTCCGATGCGGCTGCGCGAGGCGCTGGTGCGTTCGCGCAACCTGGTGTCGGTGCGCCTGCTCGACGCGGTCGGCGTCGACTATGCGCGCCGCTACATCAGCCATTTCGGCTTCGAGGAATCGGAGCTGCCGCCCAACCTGTCGATTTCGCTGGGCACGCCGTCGCTGACGCCGCTGTCGGTTGCGCGTGGCTACGCGGTGTTCTCCAACGGCGGCTTCCGCATCGATCCCTGGTTCATCGACGAGGTGCGCGACCGCAACGGCGAGCTGGTGTACAAGGCCAATCCCGCCGTCGCCTGCCGCGGCTGCGCGGCCAACGAGCGCGGCGTCCAGGTGGCGCGCGCGAACGTGGTCGACGGCTTCAACCTCGGGCCCGCGCGACCGGTCACCGCTGCGGCCGAAGGTGACGAAACGGCCGCGGAAGCTCCCGTGGAGCTGCCCGAGGACGCGGTCCTGGCGCCGCGCGCAATCGACGAGCGCGTGGCCTACCAGCTGGTGTCGATGATGCGCGACGTCGTGCAGCGCGGTACCGGCGCGGCGGCCAAGGTGCTGGGGCGCGAGGACGTGGGCGGCAAGACCGGCTCGACCAACGACCATCGCGACGCCTGGTTCTCCGGCTTCGGCGGCAACCTGGTCACCTCGGTCTGGGTCGGCCGCGACGACAACCGTTCGCTCGGTTTCCGCGAATACGGTGGCCGCTCCGCGCTGCCGATCTGGATCGATTTCATGCGGGTGGCGCTGGAAGGCGTGCCGGTGGCGAGCAACGATCCGCCGCCGGGCATGGTCAAGGTCGCGGTCACCGCTGGCGGCCAGCTGCTCCCGACCACTGCTGGCGGCGGCATCGGCGAGTACGTGAAGGTCGAGGACCTGGAACGCATGGAAGCGCTGAACCCGTTCGAGTTCGACGACGTGCCCGCCGAAGAGGCGTTCGACATCTTCTGATCCGGACGCCGCCGCCGGCGCGCTTGACGTTGACGTTTTCCGGGGCTGGGTTACAGTCGGGACGTCGCAGGATCGGGGGACCGTGATGCACCGCGCCCGCCAGCACGCCGAAACCCGCACCCGCGAGCGCCGGCACCGCCTTGCCCACGAGGCCGCGCGGCTGATGGCCGAAGGCGGCATCCGCGATTACCACCAGGCCAAGCGCAAGGCGGCAGAGCGGCTTGGTTTCCACGACGACGCGTCGCTGCCGCGCAACCGCGAGGTCGAGGACGCGCTGCGCGAGTACCAGCGCCTGTTCCTCGGCGACAGCCACACCGACGACCTGCGCACCCGCCGCGAGGCCGCGCTGCACGCACTGGAGTTCTTCGCCCGTTTCGATCCGCGCCTGGTCGGACCGGTGCTCGACGGTACCGCCGATGCGCGCGCGCCGGTCAGCCTGCAGCTTTACTGCGACGATGCGGACGCGGTGGCACGCTTCCTCGAGGAGGCAGGCATCCCCGCCGAACTGCGCAGCCGACGGTTGCGGCTGGACCGGATGCGCGAGGGCGAGTTTCCGGCGTGGATGTTCAGCGCGGAAGATCTGGGCTTCGAACTGACCGTGCTGCCGGCGCTCGCGCTGCGCCAGGCGCCGCTGTCGGCCGTGGACGAGAAGCCGATGAAACGCGCCTCGGCCACGCAGCTGCGGCAGCTGCTGGCCGGGGACGAGGTCGCGGAGTAAATCGCGTCTCCAGCTGCGCGCTGAAACGCCCAGCCCGTGAAGAACACAACAGAAAAAACGCCCCGCGATGCGGGGCGTCCTGTGGCCGATCCGACGCGCTCAGCGCTTGCCGGAAGGCACGTAGTCGCGCACGTCGCTGCCGGTGTAGATCTGGCGCGGGCGCCCGATCTTGGCTTCCGGGTCGACCTGCTGTTCCAGCCAATGCGCGACCCAGCCGGCGGTGCGGCCGATGGCGAACATGACAGTGAACATTTCGGTCGGGATCTTCAGCGCCTTGTAGATGATGCCGCTGTAGAAATCGACGTTCGGGTACAGCTTGCGCTCGATGAAGTAATCGTCCTGCAGCGCGGCCTCTTCCAGGCGCATCGCCACTTCCAGCAGCGGATCGTCGACGCCCAGCTCGCCCAGCACCTTGTGGGTCATCTCGCGGATGATCCTGGCGCGCGGATCGAAGTTCTTGTAGACGCGGTGGCCGAAGCCCATCAGGCGGAACCCCGACTCCTTGTCCTTGGCCTTGGCGACGGCCGAGGCGACGTTCTTCGGATCGCCGATCTCCTCGAGCATCTTCAGCACCGCCTCGTTGGCGCCACCGTGTGCGGGGCCCCACAGCGCGGTGATGCCGGCGGCGATGCAGGCATAGGGATTGGCGCCGGTGGAACCGACCAGGCGCACGGTCGAGGTCGAGGCGTTCTGCTCGTGGTCGGCGTGCAGGATGAACAACAGGTCCAGCGCCTTGGACACCACCGGGTTCAGTTCCAGCGGCTCGCTCGGCACCTCGAACATCATGTGCAGGAAGCGGTCGACGTACTCGTGGTTGTTGCGCGGATAGCGGATCGGCCAGCCGATCGAATAGCGGTAGGCGGCTGCCGCGAGCGTCGGCACCTTGGCCAGCAGGCGGATCGCGGCCTGACGGCGCTGCGCCGGATCATCCAGGTCCAGGGTGTCGTGGTAGAACGCCGACAGCGAAGCCACCGTGCCGGCCAGCATCGCCATCGGATGCGCGTCGTAGCGGAAGCCGTGCAGGAAGTTCTTCAGCGTCTCGTGCATCATCGTGTGATGCGTCACCTCATGCTCGAACTTCGCGAACTCCGCCTGGTTGGGCAGTTCGCCATTCATCAGCAGGTAGGCCACTTCCAGGAAGCTGGAATGCTCGGCGAGTTGCTCGATCGGGTAGCCGCGATACAGCAGCACGCCCTTGTCGCCGTCGATGTAGGTGATCGCGGACTTGCAGCTGGCCGTGGCGGTGAAACCCGAGTCGTAGGTGAAGAGCCCGGTTTCCCTGGTCAGCTTCGAGACGTCGACACAGTCGTTGCCGAGCGTGGGTTTCAGGATGGGCAGGTCGACGGACTTGCCGCCGGCGTTCAACACGACTTTGTCGGACACGGATGTGCTCCTCGTGGTTCTGACGTACGGACGGGCCCGTGGAGCCCGGC
Organism: Luteimonas sp. A482; assembly: GCF_054072655.1. Lineage (NCBI taxonomy): Bacteria > Pseudomonadati > Pseudomonadota > Gammaproteobacteria > Lysobacterales > Lysobacteraceae > Luteimonas > Luteimonas sp. A482. Next base: position 641,355 of record NZ_JBSVRO010000001.1, on the reverse strand, counting down.
GACGGCGGTACAGCGGCTACCGCAGCGCAGCAATTATCGCACAGGCGGTTTGAGCACCGACTCGGACTTTGGTCCTGTCCGTCATGGCGTGGCGACGGCCGGAGCTATGCGCAGCCGGCAGGCGGCATCCGGCACGGAGCGCCGGAAAACGGGGGCCTGAAACGACGACGACCGCCCGAAGGCGGCCGTCTGCATGCGTGACGGGGAACGGAACGTTCCCGCTGCGCTTACTTCGCGTAGCGACGCTTGAACTTGTCGATGCGACCGCTGGTATCCATGACCTTGTTCTGGCCGGTGTAGAACGGATGCGTGGCCGAAGAGACTTCGACCTTGACCAGCGGGTATTCCTTGCCGTCGTCCCACTTGATCGACTCCTTGGTGGAGGCGGCCAGCGTGGAGCGGGTCAGGAACTTGAAATCGGAAGTCACGTCCTGGAAGACGACTTCGCGGTATACGGGATGGATGTCGGCCTTCATGGCGGTAACACCGTGACATTGCGCAGGGAAGCCCGGCATTGTAGCGGCAGCCCCTACCCCGCGCAAGCGGCCCTTCAAGCGGCCCCCAGCGCACGCCGGACCCGGGTCTCGAAGGCCGCCTGGTCGTAGCGCAGCAGGATCCGCGCCGCGTCGGGGCGCCCGGTCTGCCGGTTCCAGTCGACCACGGTGGCGCCGCGGCCGGGGCCCTGCTCCATGCAGACCTGGAGCGGGCGCTCGGCGAGCTCCACGGCGCCGTCCGGCGCCAGCGCCCAGGCCATGGCCAGCGCATCCGCGGCGAACCAGCGGTCGCCGCGCCGGTCCGCCGACCATTCGCGCGTCTGCCTGGAAATGCCGTCGAAGAAGCGGCCGGCGGCAGACCCGGTGGCCAGCCAGGCTTCCACCTGCGCATGCGGCAGGCCATGCGCCAGGGTGGCGTCCCAGTCGGCCAGGTCCAGGCGCGGGAAGGCCTCGAACACCAGGTGCGCGGCCTCGGGGTCGAAGTAGACGTTGAACTCGGCCGCCGGGGTGATGTTGCCGCGCCCGGCCACCGAGCCGCCCATCACCACCAGGCGGTGCACGCGCTCGGGCAGGGTCGGATCGAGCTTCAGCGCCAGCGCCAGGTTGGTCAGCGGGCCGAGGGCGACCAGCAGCAGGCGTCCGGCGTGCGCGTGCGACAGGCGCAGGATCGCCAGCGCCGCGTGTTCCTGCGCTGCCGCGCGCGTGGCTGGTGTGTAGCCGGTATCGCCGAAACCGTCCTGGCCGTGGACATAGGCCGCGTCCGGCGCGGCGTGCAGCAGCGGAGCGGAGCAGCCGGCGAACACCGGCACGTCTCCGCGACCGGCCACCTCGCACAGCTTCAGCGCGTTGGCCACGGTATGGCGCAGGCCGACGTTGCCAGCCGCGATGGTCAGGCCGACGATCTCGTGGGCCGGGTCATCGAATGCCATCAGCAGGGCGAGTGCATCGTCGACGCCGGGATCGGTGTCGATGAGGAGTGGGACGGAGGTGTTCATGGCGTCACCGGAATCGGGAATCGGGAATCGGACGGCCTGAGGCCTTGTCATCCCGGGCGGAGCGAGGGATCCCATACAGGCAAAAGCAGATCCCTCACTTCGTTCGGGATGACATCGGGAAGGGGATGGCATCGGAAGATGGCGATCAGGCGCCAGCGTAGCGCGCCGCGCTGCCGATCCAGCGGTCCACTACACGGTCGGCGACCTCGGGCGACGCCTGCATCAACGCGTCTGCGATGCGGTGCGCGTCCGGCAGCAGGTCGGCATCGCGGGCCAGGTCCGCGATGCGAAAGCCGACCAGCCCGGTCTGTCTCGTACCCAGCAGTTCACCGGGACCGCGCAGCTCGAGATCCTTCTCGGCAATCAAGAATCCGTCGCTGGTGGCGCGCATGGTTTCCAGCCGCTGCCTGGCCATCTGCGACAGCGGCGCCTGGTAGAGCAGCACGCAGCTGGAGGCCTGGCTGCCCCGCCCCACCCGTCCGCGCAATTGGTGCAGCTGCGACAGGCCCAAGCGTTCGGCGTTCTCGATGATCATCAGCGAGGCATTGGGCACGTCGACGCCAACCTCGATCACGGTGGTCGCCACCAGCAGGTCGATCTCGCCACGTTTGAAGGCGAGCATCGCCGCCTGCTTCTCGCCCGCCTTCATGCGCCCGTGGACGAAACCCACGCGCAGTCCGGGCAGCGCCGCGGTCAGCTGCTCCCAGGTGGTCTGCGCCGCCTGTGCGACGACCTCGTCGCTCTCGTCGATGATCGTGCACACCCAGTACGCCTGCCTGCCTTCGGCACAGGCGGCGCGGATGCGCTCGATCAGCTCCGGCCGCCGCCCCGCACCGAGCACGACCGTCTGCACCGGCGTGCGGCCGGGCGGCAGCTCGTCGATCGCAGAAACATCGAGGTCGGCATAGGCGGCCATCGCCAGCGTGCGCGGGATCGGCGTGGCGGTCATCACCAGCTGGTGCGGCACGATGCCGGCAGCCGCGCCCTTGTCGCGCAGCGCAAGGCGCTGGTGGACGCCGAAGCGATGCTGCTCATCGACGATCGCCAGCGCCAGGTCGCGAAACAGCACGCCCTCCTGCATCAGCGCATGCGTCCCCACCACCAGTTGCGCCGCGCCGCTCGCGGCATCGGCCAGCACCGCGCGGCGCGCGCGCCCGGACACCTTGCCCGCGAGCCAGGCTACGCGCACGCCCAGCGGTTCGAGCCACGCGCGCAGGTTGGCCAGGTGCTGCTCGGCCAGCAGTTCGGTGGGCGCCATCAGCGCCGCCTGGCGGCCGCTGCCGATCGCGACCAGCGCAGCCAGCGCCGCAACCACGGTCTTGCCGCTGCCCACGTCGCCCTGCACCAGGCGCAGCATCGGCATCGCATTGCGCAGGTCTGCGCGGATCTCGGCGAACACGCGCTGCTGCGCGCCGGTCAGCGCGAACGGCAGCGATTCAAGCAGGCGCTGCAGCATCCCGCCGTCGTCGGCGAGCGCAGGCGCGGCGTGCGACTGCAGCGCGATGCGCTGGCGGCGCAGGCTCAGGTGATGCGCCAGCAGCTCCTCCAGCGCCAGGCGCCGCTGCGCCGGATGGGTGCCGGCGAGCAATGCGCCGACATCAGCGCCGCGCGGCGGCCGGTGCAGCGTGAGCAACGCCTCGCGCAGCGTCGGCATTCCCGGCCCGCACGCGAGCAGCATTGGCGCGGGCAGCAATTCCAGCACATCGTCGCCGGGGAGCCGGTCCAGCGCTTGCCCGACCAGGCGGCGCAGCGTCGCCGGCCCGATGCCTTCGACCGCCGGATACACCGGATCGAGCGCATCGCCAAGCTCGCCGTCCTCGCCTTCGGCCAGCACGCGATAGCTCGGATGCACGATTTCCAGCCCCTGCTGCCCGGGCCGCGGCGTTCCGTAGGCGCGCACGCGCGCGCCGACGCGGAACTGGTTGACCTGCTGCGAACGGAAGTGGAAAAAGCGCAGGACCAGCGTTGACCCGGAGTCGTCCGCGATCGCCACGCGCAGCATCGGCCGGTAGCGGAAGCCGCGCTCGACCGCCTCGACGCGGCCCTCCACCTGCGCCGCCACGCCCGGCTGCAGCTGGCGGGCCGGCGTGATGCGCGTGCGGTCCTCGTACTGGCGCGGCAGGTGCAGCCACAGGTCCTGCAAGGACAGCAGGCCGCGGGCGGCCAGCTTTTCCGCCACCGCCGGGCCGACGCCCGACAGCGTCTTCAGTGCGACATCGCCGCTGGCCGTGAGTGCGGGCGCTGGCTTCGCCATCCCGTCGCGGGGATCAGCCGAGCACCATCACCGCATCGACCTCGAACAGCACGCCCTTGGGCAGCGCGGACACCTCGATGGTCGAGCGCGCGGGATACGGCGCCTCGAAGTACTCGGCCATCACCGCATTGACCGCAGCGAACTGCGACAGGTCGGTGAGGTACAGGCCGACGCGGACGATGTCGGCCATCGAACCGCCGGCCGCTTCCGCCACCGCACGCAGGTTGTCGAACGCGCGGCGGGCCTGCGCGTCGATACCGCCTTCGACCACTTCGCCGCTGGCGGGGTCGAGCGGGATCTGGCCGGAGAAGAACACCATGTTGCCTGCGCGCGTGGCCTGCGAGTAGGGGCCGATCGCGGCAGGGGCCTGGTCGGTCTGGATCGGGGTACGGGGCATCGGGCGTCTCGGTTCGGGATGGATCCGATTATAGGTCGGCAACGCGGCGCACGACGGCGCCCGTCCTCGCTACAGGCGCCGCACTCCGTGCACCACCGCAAGCCTGCGGGTGCGGCGGATGACGTCGGCCAGGTGCTGGCGGTTGCGGACCTGGATCCCGAAGCGGATCACGGCGACGCTGGCGTCGCGCTCGAGGTACTCCACGCCTTCGATGTTGGAGTCGGCCTTGGCGATCGCCGCAGCCACTTCGGCCAGTGAACCGGGCCGGTTCTCGGTTTCGATGATGAGCGCGACCGGATACTCGCCGATGACCTCGCGGTCCCAGCCGATCGCCACCCATCGGTCCAGCGATTTGCGGTATTCGGCGACGTTGGGACAGTCAAGCCGGTGCACGACGATGCCCTTGCCGGCGGTGTGGTAACCCATGATCTCGTCGCCGGGGATCGGCATGCAGCAGTTGGCGAAGCTGATCACGCCGCGCTCGTGGCCGGTGATCAGGATGCGCTCACCGCGGGGGTGCATGTGCTCGCCGGCGGGGACCGTGCCCGTCGCATCCGTCTGCGCCAGCGCCATGGCCACCTGCGAGGGCATGCGGTTGCCGAGTGCGATGTCGGCCAGCAGTTCTTCCAGGCGCGGATAGCGCAGTTCGCCCAGGTAGGCATCCAGGCGCGCCTGCGGCAGTCGATCGAGCGGGGTGCCCATGTCCTCCAGCGCACGGTCGAGCATGCGATGGCCCAGCGTCACCGCGTCCTCGTGCTCTAGCTGCTTGAGCTGGGCACGGATCGCGGTGCGGGCCTTGCCGGTGGCCACGAACTCCAGCCACTGCGGTTTGGGCAGCGAGGATTTCGCGGTGACGATCTCCACGGTCTGCCCGCTGACCAGCTTGGTGCGCAGCGGCACCAGCTTGCGGTCCAGGCGCGCGGCCACCGCGGTGTTGCCCACATCGGTGTGCACGGCGTAGGCGAAGTCGAGCGCGGTGGAGTTGCGCGGCAGCGAGAGGATGTCGCCCTTGGGCGTGAACAGGTAGACCTCGTCCGGGAACAGGTCGACCTTCACGTTCTCCAGGAATTCCAGCGACGAGCCGGTCGCGCGCTGCGATTCGAGCAGGTTGGCGATCCACGAATGCGCGCGCGCCTGCGCCCCGCTGGGGGCCGTGCCGTGCTTGTAGGCCCAATGCGCGGCGATGCCGCGCTCGGCGATCAGGTCCATCTCCTCGGTGCGGATCTGCACCTCGATGGGCGAGCCGTACGGGCCGAACAGGACGGTGTGCAGCGACTGGTAGCCATTGGCCTTGGGGATCGCGATGAAGTCGCGGAAGCGCCCGTCCAGCGGCTTGTACACCGAATGCGCCACCCCAAGCGCGTGGTAACAGTTCGCCACGGAGCCCACCACGACACGGAAGCCGAACACGTCCATCACCTGGGCGAACGTCTTCCCCTCCGAGCGCATCTTGTTGTAGATGCTCCACGGCGACTTGACCCGGCTCACCAGCCGGTACTCCAGGCCTTCGCTGGTCAGCCGCTGCGCCAGCTGCGCCTCGATCTTGGCCATCGCCTCGCGCCGCAGCATCGGCTGCCCGCGGATGTGCTTTTCCAGGATCAGGTGGCGCAGCGGATGCAGCGCGTGGAAGCCGCGGTCCTGCAGCTCGGCCTTGATCAGGTTCATGCCCAGGCGCTGCGCGATCGGCGCGTAGACCTCCAGCGTCTCCAGCGCGATGCGCTCGCGCGCAGGACCCGGCTGGGCGCCAAGGGTGCGCATGTTGTGCAGGCGGTCGCTGAGCTTGATCAGGATCACGCGCAGGTCGCGCGCCATCGCCAGCATCATCTTGCGGAAGCTTTCGGCGGCCGCCTCCTGGCGGTTGCTGAAGGGCAGCTTGTCGAGCTTGGTGACGCCGTCGACCAGTTCGGCCACGGTCTCGCCGAACTCTTCGGCCAGCTGCGCGCGGGTCAGCGGCGTGTCCTCGATGGTGTCGTGCAGGATCGCCGCGACGAGGGTTTCAACGTCGACCTTCTGTTCGGCCAGCACCTGCGCCACCGCCACCGGGTGGGTGATGTAGGGCTCGCCCGACCTGCGCGTCTGCCCCGCATGCGCCGCCGCGCCCACCGCCCAGGCCCGCCGCAGCAGCACGCGCTGGTCGGCCGGCAGATATCCCGCCGCGCGCTCGAATACACGCACGTAGTCCGGCACGTCCTCCTCGGACGAAGGCACGGGCTGGATCAGGACGGGAGCGTCGGAAGTCATCCCCTGAGCCTAATTGGAAGGCAGGAAATAGGGAATGGGGAGGCACCGCGAATCGGGGTGGGGACAGGCGTGACCCCTCGCGTGGCCCCTCGCCTGCGCCCGCGTCGCGTACGTGAATGCCGCGAAATAGCACACGGTCTTCTCCCAATCGGGAGGAAGGTGGACACGGTTTCTGGACGTCCCGCGCGGGCTTCGAATTGGACGCCGCGCCCTGGCGACCGGAGATCGCTTTCCGCTCGGTCAGGGCCGCTACGCGGTCCGGCCCGGCCCGGCACAGCATGCCGGGCGCTCGCGTGGATGCGCGGCATGCCGCGCAAGCCACCCACGCTCTCCCCTCGAATGGAGAAGGATCAAACAAAAGCCCCGCCGAAGCGGGGCCATGTCTAGTCACGTCGCGGGACTGCCACGGGCGAACCGGTGTTCCGGCTGCCCATTCCCGGGTCCCGCTCGGGTACTCAGGCGTCGTCGCCCTTCATGTCGTCATCGCCGGCAACCACTTCGGCGGCGGCCCATTCCAGCGCTTCGCGCTCCTTGCGCTGGCGCTCGGCCTTGTCGACGGCGTCGATGAAGGGCTGGTCGATGCGGCGCGCGGCGATCTCGCGCAGCGCCAGCACGGTCGGCTTGTCCTGCGCCTCGGCGTTGTCGATCTGCGGCTCGACGCCATTGGCAAGCTGGCGCGCGCGCTTGGCGGCCATCATGACGAGTTCGAAGCGGTTGTCGACGACTTCCAGGCAATCTTGCACGGTGATGCGGGCCATAGGTCTCCCGGCGGCCTGCGGCCGTCGATCAATTCGGATAGGACCGCGTATTCTATAGGAATTCGCGCCGCTGGCGCAATACCAACGTTTGGAATCAGTGACTTGCGGCAGAAACCGCGCTTGCGGCCGAGACTGGCTTCAGCCCTCGACCAGCAGCGCGGCGATCAGGCCGGCGTGGCGCTGCACCTGGATCGTGCGGCGCAGGCGGCTGGCCAGGAAGATCGCGCACATCTCGTCCACCGCGACCTCGAAGTCCTCGTTGACGATCACGTAGTCGAACTCGGCGTGGTGCGACATCTCCTCGCGGGCGTTGGCCATGCGCCGCGCGATGACCTCCTCGCTGTCCTGGCCGCGCTTGCGCATGCGCTCCTCGAGCGCGGCGCGCGAGGGCGGCAGGATGAATACGCTGACGGCATCGGGCACCTGCGACTTCACCTGCTGCGCGCCTTGCCAGTCGATCTCCAGCAGCACGTCGCGCCCGGCCGCCAGCTGCGGCTCGACCGACTGCCGGGCCGTGCCCTTCCAGTCGCCGTGCACCTGCGCGTACTCGAAGAAATCGCCGGCGCCGATCATCGCCTTGAACTCGTCGGCATCGACGAAGTGGTAGTGCTCGGCGTGACGCTCGCCCGGCCGCGGCGCGCGCGAGGTGAACGAGATCGACAGGCAGATGTTGCGATCCCGCGCCAGGCAGGTGTTGACGATGCTCGACTTGCCGGCGCCGGAGGGCGCGGCAACGATGAAAAGGGTTCCGCGCATCGGGCCGGGATTCTTGATTGCGGTCTGGGGATTGGACACGGCGGATTCGGCCTGGGTCGGTGCGCAATCGTACCGGCTTGGCGTCCGATCCCGAATTCCGCCCTCGCGGCTACTCGATGTTCTGCACCTGCTCGCGGATCTGGTCGATCAGCACCTTCAGCTCGACCGCGGCATTGCTGGTGCGGGCGTCGACCGACTTGGAGCCGAGCGTGTTGGCCTCGCGGTTGAACTCCTGCAGCAGGAAGTCCAGGCGGCGCCCGACCGGTTCCTTCTGCCGGAACACGCGGCGGATCTCGTCGATGTGGCTGGACAGGCGGTCGAGCTCCTCGTCCACGTCGAGCTTCTGCAGCGACAGCACCAGCTCCTGCTCCACGCGCGCGGGATCGGCGGCCTGGGCAAGCTCGGCCAGGCGCGCCTGCAGCTTGGCGCGCTGGCCGTCGCGGATCAGCGGCACCAGGCCGCGCACTTCGCCGGCGATGCGCTCGATGCCGTCCACGCGCTCCAGGATCGCGGTCACCAGCTTGCCGCCCTCGCGCTCGCGCGCGGCGATGAAGTCGGCGAGCACCACGTCGAGCAAGGCCAGCGCCTGCGCCTGCAGTTCGGCTGGATCGCCGGCCTGCGACTGCAGCACGCCCGGGAACTGCAGCAGCTCGACCAGGCCCACGCGCAGCTCCGGGAAGCGGCTTCGAAGTCCGCCGGCAAGCTCGCCCAGTCGATCGACCAGCGCCTCGTCCACCTGCAGCGACACGGCGCCTTCGCTAGCGCGCAGGCGCAGGGTCAGGTCGAGCTTGCCGCGCGAGACGCGTGTCGACACGCGTTCGCGCAGCGCGGGTTCCAGCGCGCGCAACTCGTCGGGCAGGCGCGCGCCCAGCTCGAGGAAACGGTGGTTGACCGCGCGCAGCTCGCAGCCGAGCGTGCCCCACGGGGTGTTGCGCTCGCCCGAGGCGTAGGCGGTCATGCTGCGGATCGACATCGGGCATCCAGTGCGTGCGGGGAGGCAATGGTAATCTGGGACCCCTTTTTCTGCCGGAAATCCACGCATGAGCATTGCCCGCCCCAGCGGCCGCGCGCCCGATCAATTGCGCGAAGTCCGCATCGAGCGCGGCTACACACGTCATGCGGAGGGCTCGGTGCTGGTCTCTTTCGGCCAGACCCGCGTGCTGTGCAACGCCAGCGTCGACAACAAGGTCCCCGGCTTCCTGCGCGGCAAGGGCGAGGGCTGGGTGACCGCCGAATACGGCATGCTGCCGCGCGCCACCCATACCCGCAGCGACCGCGAAGCCTCGCGCGGCAAGCAGGGCGGGCGCACGCTGGAGATCCAGCGCCTGATCGGCCGCACGCTGCGCGCCTGCATCGATCGCGGCGCGCTGGGCGAGCGCACCATCACCCTGGACTGCGACGTGCTGCAGGCCGACGGCGGCACCCGCACCGCGGCCATCACTGGCGCCTACGTCGCGCTGGTGGACGCGGTGCGCTGGCTGCAGAAGCGCCGCGAGATCACCCGCGACCCGGTGTTTGGCGCGGTGGCCGCGGTGTCGGTCGGCGTCTACCGCGGTGTGCCGGTGCTGGACCTGGACTACGCCGAGGACAGCAACTGCGACACCGACATGAACGTGGTGATGAACGACGGTGGCGGCTTTATCGAGCTGCAGGGCACGGCCGAGGGCCACGCCTTCCGCCGCGACGAGCTTGACGCCCTGCTCGGTCTGGCCGAAGGCGGCATCGCGACCCTGCTCGAACGCCAGCGGGAAGCGCTGGCGCAATGAGCACGGCGCCGCGGCCGCTGGTGCTGGCGTCCAGCAACGCCGGCAAGCTGGAGGAGTTGCGCGCGCTGCTGGCCGCCGATGGCTTCGAGGTGCGCGCGCAGACCGAGTTCGGTGTCGCCGACGCCGATGAAACCGGCCTGAGCTTCATCGAGAACGCGATCCTCAAGGCCCGCCACGCCTGCCGCGCCACCGGGCTGCCCGCATTGGCGGACGACTCGGGCCTGTGCGTGGATGCGCTCGACGGTGCGCCCGGCCTGTATTCGGCGCGCTACGCCGGTGGCCACGGCGACGCCGAACGCAACATCGACCAGCTGCTGCACGAGCTGGTCGATGTGCCCGACGAATGCCGCGGTGCGCACTTCGTGTGCGCGCTGGCGCTGCTGCAGCACGAGCACGACCCGCAGCCGATCGTGGTCGAAGGGCGCTGGCCTGGGCGCATCCTGCGCGAGCGCCGCGGCAGCGGCGGCCATGGCTACGACCCGGTGTTCCTGGATCCTGCGCACGGCCAGACCGCGGCGGAAATGCCGCTGGGCCTGAAGAACGGGCTGAGCCATCGCGGCCAGGCGCTCGTGCTGTTGCGCGAACGACTGGCGTGCGTCTGAACGAGCGGGCGATCCGCCCACGCGTCCCGCAAGCGCCAGTCGCTGACGTGCCATCCTTGGCGTTACCCATGTCGACTCCGGACACCCCGGCCCGGCCATCCATGGCCGGGCGCCCAGCGGAACGCGAACTGCCGGCCAGGCAGTTCGCAAGCGTGCCGCTTGGCCCGCCGCCGCTCTCGCTCTACGTGCACCTGCCCTGGTGCGTGCGCAAGTGTCCCTACTGCGATTTCAACTCGCACCAGGCGCGCGGGCCACTGCCGTTCGAGGGCTACGTCGACGCTTTGCTCGCCGACCTTGACCATGACCTGCCGCTGGTCTGGGGCCGCACCGTGCGTTCGGTGTTCTTCGGAGGCGGCACGCCAAGCCTGTTCCCGGCCGCCGCGATCGATCGCTTCCTGCAGGGGGCGTCGGCGCGCCTGCGCTTCGCGCCCGGGCTGGAGATCACCCTGGAGACCAACCCGGGCACGGCCGAGCACGGCCGCTTCAACGACTACCTGGCCGCCGGCGTGAACCGGATCAGCTTCGGCATCCAGAGCTTCGATGACGGCTGTCTGCAGCGGCTGGGCCGCATCCACGATGCCGCCCAGGCCGAGGCGGCGGTGAAGCTGGCGCAGGACGCCGGATACGACAATCTCAACCTGGACCTGATGTACGCCCTGCCCGGCCAGTCGCTGCCGATGGCGCTGGCGGATGTGGAACGCGCCGTCGCCCTGGCGCCCGCGCACGTCTCGCACTACCAGCTCACCCTGGAGCCGAACACCGTATTCGCCGCACGGCCGCCTGAAGGCGTTCCCGACGAAGACCTGGCCTGGGACATGCAGGAGCACTGCCAGGCGCTGCTGGCGCAGTCGGGCTACGCGCAATACGAGGTGTCCGCCTACGCCCGCCCGGGGCGCCAGTGCGCGCACAACCTCAACTACTGGCGCTTCGGCGATTACCTGGGGATCGGCGCCGGCGCGCACGGCAAGCTCACCCTGGGCGCGGAGCAGGCGATCCTGCGCCGCTGGAAGCTCCGCCATCCGACGGCATGGCTGGCGGCCGCTGGCACTGAAGCCGCCATCGGCGGCGACGAGCGTGTCGCTCCGGCGCAGCGCCCCTTCGAGTTCATGCTCAACGCGCTGCGGCTGGTGGACGGCTTTGCCATCTCGGATTTCGAGGCGCGCTGCGGGCTGCCCCTGGCTGCGATCGAGGCCCCGCTGGCGGAGGCCGTGGACAAGGGCTGGCTGCTGCGCGATGGCGCGCGCGTCGTGCCCACCGCGCTGGGACGCCGCTTCGGCAACGACGTCATCGCGCTGTTCCTCGATGAAGGCCCCGCGCCCGCAAGTGGGCAATCCGTCGCAGTCGTGTAAGTATTCGCGCACCTCGGGCCGGTCACAGGCGATGCCGACACACACTTCGAGAGACTCCGCGATGCCTCGGTCGATTGCCACCGCAGGGCTGCCGCGCCGGGTGCGCGCCGCGCTGGAAGCCGCACTGACCACGGTCACCGATGCCCTCGAGCCGAAGCTGGGATCGATGCTCGACGAGTTCGAGGAAGAACTGTTCCGACTGGCCGACCAGGCGCGCAGCCCCGGGATGGAGTCGGGCTACATGCAGACGCTGCGGGCCTTCCGCCTCAACCGGTCCGATCTGGTGCCGCGCTTCATCCTCGAGGTCGAGGCGTCGGTGGCGACCATCCGCAGCCCGGCGACCGCGCCCTTCGCGTCCGGCGCTTCGGATTCCGGCCGCCCGGCCCAGTCCGGCTTCGGCAAGTTGAGCCTGGTCGACGAGACGGTGATGGACGAGGGCATGGTGCTGCGCGAGATCGCCAGCCGCCAGGAAGGGCGCGCCAGCCTGGCGCTGCACCTGCTTGGCCAGCGCTTCGGCGTGCTCGCCGGCGCGCCGGCGTTCGACGCAGAGCGGCTGCCGCTCGGCCCGCACTCGGTCTGCCGCGCAATGGGCGCGGTGGCCAAGGCGCTGGACATCGAACACGATTCGCGCCTGCTGCTCTACCGCATCTTCGACCGGCACGTGATGTCGGGCTACCCGCAGGTGCTGGAGGGGCTCGACAGGCTGCTCGACCAGGAGGGCATCCTCAGCGGCCTGACCCATGTGCCTGTGCGTGTGCGGCCTTCGCCGCAGCGGACCGAAGACGTACGTGCGCCGGGAGCAGGTGCTGGCAGCGGCGATCGTGGCGCTTCGGGTGGCTCGGGCGAAGGCGCGGCAACAGCCGCCGACGCTGGACGGCAAGCCCCTGCCCGTGGCCCGCAGCGCCCGCATACCGGATGGCCTGGCGAGCCGATCGAGGCGCGCGAGGTCGACGAGCAGGTCGAGACCGAGCAGCTGCAGCAACTGCTGCACAGCCGCCGCGAGCTGCTCGGCAAGCTCCGCCCCGCCCGGCGCATGGCCGCTGGCGCGGTGATCAGCAGCGAGGACATGCACGCCGCACTCGGTCACCTGCAGGCGCAGCCACTGTCGGTGGCCGGCGCCCCGCAGACCCTGGCCGACGTCAAGCAGACCCTGCTTGCGCAGGCGCGCCAGCGCGGCGGCGTGCACGCGGAACTGTCGCCACGCGACAACGACACCTTCGAGTTGCTGGGCATGTTGTTCAGCAACCTCGAGGAAGAGATCCGTGCGGAGGCGCCGGCTGCGGCCCTGGTCAAGCGGCTGCAGGTGCCGTTGCTGCGCGTCGCGCTGCAGGACAGCGCGTTCTTCGTGCGCAGCCGCCATCCCGCGCGGCAGTTGCTGAACACGGTCGCCGAGAGCGCGGCCAAGTGGCTCGACGATGCCGATTTCGACCCGAACTTCCTGGCACCGCTGCAGGGCGCGGTCAACCAGATCGTGGAGAAGTACGACGGCGACATCGAGGTCTTCAGCGCCTCCAACGAGCAGCTGCAGACCCACCTGCAGGCGCAGGTCCGCAAGTCCGAATTGCTGGAGAAGCGGCACACCGAGGCCGCGCGCGGCAAGGAAAAGCTCGAAGTCGCCAAGCTCCGCGCCGCCGAGGTCATGGCCGAAGTGGTCGGCGACCAGCGCCTGCCGCGCTTCAGCCGCGCCCTGCTCAACCAGGCCTGGGCCGACGTATTGACCCTGACCCTGCTGCGCCAGGGCGAAGGCTCCGAAGCCTGGACCCGGCAGGTCGACGCCACCCGCCGCATCACCGAGGCCTGCACGCGCGACGACGCCGAGCGCGACCCGGAGCTGGTCGCGCACATCGAATCGGCGCTGGCCCAGGTCGGCTACCACGGCGACGAGGCCAGCGTCATCGCGCAGCGGCTGACCAGCAGCCGGTCGGACGAGGAAGACGGCGATCCGGCTTCGCGCACCGAGCTGGCGATGAAGCTCAAGGCGCGCACCCGGTTGGGTGAAGACGCCGAGCGCAAGAAGCCGGTGTTGCCGCCGCGCACGCCCGATGAGCAGGCCCGCTACGAGCAGTTGCGGGTGCTGCCGTTCGGCACCTGGATCGAGTTCACCACCAACCAGCAGGGCGACGTGGTGCGGCGCCGACTGTCCTGGTACAGCCTGCTCACCGGCAACGCCCTGTTCGTCAACAATCGCGGCCAGCGCATGGGCGAGCAATCGCTCGACAGCGTGGCGCGGCTGCTGGCTTCGGGACAGGCGAAGATCGTCACCAGTGGCCAGGCGCGCCTGGTCGACCGCGCCTGGCAGGCGGCGATGCACGCGCTGCGCAGTTTCGCCGGGCTGGGCGAACGCGGCGACGCAGCCCCGGAGGCGCAGCCATGACGCAAGAGTTCCGGCGCGCCAAGCGGCGCAAGGCCTCCGACACCATCCTGGTCACCGACACGATGACCGGGCATGTGATCGGCCGCATCGGCAACGTGTCCCAGAGCGGCATGCTGCTGATTGCCAGCGAACCGCTGGTCGACGACGCGCTGTACCAGCTGCAGTTCACCCTGCCCCACGACCAGGGGTCGGTCGCGGTCGACGTCGGCGCGCACCTGTTGTGGATGGACCACGCCAGCGCGCGCTCGCAGCTGTGGGCGGGCCTCCGCTTCATCGCGCTGGGCGCCGAGCAATCGCGGCGCTTGCACAGCTGGATCGAGGCGCCGGGGAGTCATTACGAGTAACTGGGATTGCACTCGGCATCCGCAGGCGCGGACGCTGGGATGGGCGCGGCCGGAAGCTGTCATCCCGAGCGCAGCGAGGGACCTGACGTGGCGCGGCGCCTGCAGTGGTCGGGGCCTTGCGGCAGAATGACGCCACGTTCTCACGCGGAATTCCCCCACCATGCCCACTGCCGCCTCCCTCTACGCCGACCATCTGGCCACCCTGCAGGCCCGCACCGCGACCGCGCTCGAGCGCGGCGGTTTCGAGCATCTGGTGGTGCCCAGCGGCACGCTGCACTACCAGGTCTTCGACGACCGCGACTATCCCTATGCCGCCAACCCGCAGTTCAAGCACTGGCTGCCGCTGACGCGCAACCCGGGCAGCTGGATCGTCGCCACCCCGGGCGCGAAGCCGAAACTGGTCTACCTGCAGCCGCGTGATTATTGGCATGTGGTGCCGCAGGCGCCGGAAGGCTATTGGGTCGAGCACTTCGACATCGTGGTGGTCCGCAAGCCCGAGGACGCACTCAAGCACCTGCCGCGCAATGCGCAGCGCTGCGCGGTGCTGGGCGAGGCGCAGAGCGCGCTGGGCAAGTACGGCGCGTTCCAGCCCAACAATCCGCAGCCGGTGCTCGACTACCTGGAATACCACCGCGCCTTCAAGACGCCGTACGAGATCGAGATGATGCGCGAGGCGACCCGCCGCGGCGTGCGCGCGCACCAGGCGGCCGAGCGTGCCTTCCGCGCCGGCTCCAGCGAGTTCGGCATCCACCTGTCGTACTGCCAGGCGGCCGGCCAGGACGCGGGCGAGCTGCCCTACTCCAACATCGTCGCGCTCAACGAGCATGGCGCGGTGCTGCACTACACCGAACTCGATCGCGTGCCGCCAAAGCCCATACGCAGCTTCCTGCTCGATGCCGGTGCCAGCCACGGCGGCTACGCCTGCGACATCACCCGCACCCACGCGCAGGACACCGCCGGCGATTTCCAGGCGCTGATCGATGCGGTCGACACGGCCGAACAGGCGATGTGCGCGCAGGTGCGCAGCGGCGTCGACTACCGGCAGCTGCACCTGGACGCGCACCTGGCGCTGGCCGGCATCCTCAGGGACGCAGGCGTGAGCACCGTGTCGGCCGAGGAAGCAGTGGCTACAGGCGTCAGCAGCGCGTTCTTCCCGCACGGCATCGGTCACGGGCTTGGCCTGCAGGTGCACGACGTCGCCGGCTTCGCGGCCTCCGATCGCGGCGGCACCATCCCCAAGCCCGAAGGCCATCCCTACCTGCGCCTGACCCGCAGCCTGGAGCCGGGCTTCGTGGTCACGATCGAGCCGGGCATCTACTTCGTCGACATGCTGCTGGAAGACCTCAAGGCCGCAGGCCGCGGCGGCAGCGTGAACTGGGACCGCGTCGAGGCGTTCCGCCCCTACGGCGGCATCCGCATCGAGGACAACGTGGTGTGCACCGACGGCGATCCGCTCAACCTCACGCGCGAGGCATTCGCCGCGGCCTGATCGGCAGCTGTCGATGGACTGGCCTGGGCGCCTGGCCAGGGCTGGGCAGGCGTGGTCGCTTGCGGCGACGTCTGCGCCCTTGGTTTGTCATCCCGAGCGTAGCGAGGGATCTCGCCCAAGCCGCGCGACGATGATGAAGAGCAGACCCCTCGCTGCGCTCGGGATGACATTTGCCGTGCGGCCGCACGCTCATGCCGCACGGCCATGCCGAGCGCAGCCATGGGATCCGGCCCGCAGCAAGTGGAGCAGACGCTGCCCACTGACTCCGGATGGCCAGAACAGCCGGGACACCACGCCGGAACCGCTCAAATCCAGCCATACGACGACCCGTTGCCGTGCTGCAACATTCCCTGCGCCCAAAATCGGTAAGAATCGGTTCACCGGCCGGGCCGGCCGTCATGGTCGAGCCCCGCCCGGAATTCGTGTTCTTTTCACGCTCCACTTTTCGGGGAAGGATTCATGCTCGAGCAGTACGGATTGGCGCTGGCACTGGTGTGTGCAGTGATTGCGATCGTCTACGGCATCATCCAGGCGCAGTGGATCAACCGGCAACCGGCCGGCAACGAGCGCATGCAGGAAATCGCAGGCGCGATCCAGGAAGGCGCGCGCGCCTACCTCAACCGGCAATACCTGACGATCGGCATCGCCGGCGCGGTGCTGTTCGTGCTGGTCGGGATCTTCCTGGACTGGTACACGGCGATCGGCTTCCTGCTCGGCGCGGTGCTGTCCGGGGCGGCCGGCTACATCGGCATGAACGTCTCGGTACGCGCCAACGTGCGCACCGCCGAAGCCGCGCGCAGGGGCATCGGCCCGGCGATGGACGTCGCCTTCAAGGGCGGCGCGATCACCGGCATGCTGGTCGTGGGCCTGGGCCTGCTGGGCGTGGCCGGCTATTGGGCGGTGCTCAACTTCGGCTTTCGCCTGCCGACTTCCGAGGTGCTGCACGCGCTGGTCGGCGTCGCCTTCGGCTCGTCGCTGATCTCGATCTTCGCGCGCCTGGGCGGCGGCATCTTCACCAAGGGCGCCGACGTCGGCGCCGACCTGGTTGGCAAGGTCGAGGCCGGCATCCCCGAGGACGACCCGCGCAACCCGGCGGTGATCGCCGACAACGTGGGCGACAACGTCGGCGACTGCGCCGGCATGGCCGCCGACCTGTTCGAAACCTACGCGGTCACGGTGATCGCGACGATGCTGCTGGGCTACCTGATGGTCGGCGAGGTCGGCAGCAACGGCGTGCTGTACCCGCTGGTGCTGGGCGGCGTGTCGATCATCGCCTCGATCATCGGCACGTTCTTCGTCAAGGTGAAGGCGGGCGGCTCGATCATGGGCGCGCTGTACAAGGGCGTGATCGTCTCGGGCGTGTTGGCGGCGATCGCCTACTTCCCCATCACGCAGGAGCTGATGGCCGACAACAGCCATGGTGCGATGAACGTCTACTGGTGCGCGCTGATCGGCCTGGCGCTGACCGGCGCGATCGTGTGGATCACCGAGTACTACACCGGCACCCAGTACGCGCCGGTGCGCCACGTGGCGCAGGCCAGCACCACCGGCCACGGCACCAACATCATCGCTGGCCTCGGCATATCGATGAAGTCGACCGCGCTGCCGGTGGTGGCGGTGTGCGCGGCGATCTGGTCCTGCTTCGCGCTGGGCGGCCTGTACGGCATCGCGATCGCGGCGACGGCGATGCTGTCGATGGCGGGCATGATCGTGGCGCTTGATGCCTACGGCCCGATCACCGACAACGCCGGCGGCATCGCCGAGATGGCGGAACTGCCGCCCGAGGTGCGCGACGTCACCGACCCGCTCGATGCAGTCGGCAACACCACCAAGGCGGTGACCAAGGGCTATGCGATCGGTTCGGCTGCACTGGCGGCACTGGTGCTGTTTGCCGACTACACGCACAACCTCGAGGCGGCCAACCCGGGCGTGACCTACGCCTTCGACCTGTCCGACCACAAGGTGATCATCGGCCTGCTGATCGGCGGCCTGATCCCCTACCTGTTCGGCGCGATGGCGATGGAAGCAGTGGGCCGCGCAGCGGGTAGCGTGGTGGAGGAAGTGCGCCGCCAGTTCCGCGAGATCCCGGGGATCATGCAGGGCACCGCGAAGCCGGACTACAGCCGGGCCGTGGACATGCTGACCAAATCGGCGATCAAGGAAATGATCGTGCCCTCGCTGCTGCCGGTCGCGGTTCCGGTCGTCGTCGGCCTGCTGCTGGGGCCGGAGGCGCTGGGTGGGCTGCTGATCGGCACGATCGTGACGGGCCTGTTCGTGGCGATCTCGATGACCACGGGCGGCGGCGCCTGGGACAACGCCAAGAAGTACATCGAGGACGGCAACTTCGGCGGCAAGGGCTCGGAGGCGCACAAGGCCTCGATCACCGGCGACACGGTGGGCGATCCCTACAAGGACACCGCCGGCCCGGCGATCAACCCGCTGATCAAGATCATCAACATCGTCGCGCTGCTGATGGTGCCGCTGCTGTAGCGGGGGCGTAGCCACGACATGAAAAGGGCGGCCTTGCGGCCGCCCTTTTCTTTGGTCCTTCTCCCAGTCGAAGGAGTCGGCCGACTTGCAAGCGACTGGATCGAGCCTGCGGCAGGGGCCGCCCCGGACCGGGGGTTGCTCCCCGGCTCGGTCAGCCATCCATGGCTGACTCGCCGCCGCAGCGCATCCATGCGCTGCTTTCCGCAACCCCCGCCCCGAAACGACTATCGTCCAGTCACTGGCGTGGCTTCGAAAAAGCTGGCCATCGAAGCATCACGGCAGCAGTCGCAGTGAGTCGTGCCCTGGCGACCGGGGGTCGCGGAAAGCAAAACATGGATGTTTTGCGCGCGAGTCAGGGCAGGATGCCCTGACCGAGCGAAGAGCGACCCCCGGTCGACAGGGCGCGGCGGCCAATCGAAACCGCGGGCCATCGCGCCGCGCCTGCAGAGGGCGAATCGACGCACACGACCAGGTCACTGGCATGCGCGTCACCCGACACGCAACGCAACCGCAAGACCGTCCGCTCATCGCTCCGCGAACGCACCGCGCGCGCAGTCGAACCAGGGCGTGCACAGTTCCCGCTGCGCGCTGGCGTCGGTCGTCTGCCAGACCTCGACCCCAGCGCCGCGCTCCGGCGCGAAGAACCGGTCCTGCTCGAACGGCGCCACGCCCAGGCACCAGCGCAGGCGCTGCGGTGCCGACGATGGGATCGAAAAGCGGAAGCCGTCCTCGAGCACCGCGCCGGCCTCGAGCTTCAGCGCCAGTGGCGTATGCGGGCTGGCGGGGCCGGTCGGCCCAGCCGGCGCCGGGCGCGCGACATGGCGCAGTACCACGGCACCATCGCCGGTGTCCTCGAAGCTTGGCGCAGCGACCGCGCCCTTGGTCTGTCGTCCGCTCAGGACCGCATGCCGATCGCCGCGATCGAAAACGACCATCGCAGTCTCGCCGGCGTTGCGCAGCCGGTAACGCAGCTCGACCGTATCGGCCGAGGGCATGGACAGCTGCACCTCCAGACGCAGATTTCCGCTTTCGACGCTGGTGGAATCGGAGATCGTCGGGCGCATGGGTTTGCTCGGCTGCGTGGGCATGGACGCATTCTCGGCGGCCGCGGGCAGGCCGGTCATCATGGCAGCGGCCAGCAGCAGGCACGGCAGCCATGCCGCGCGGGTGCGCCTGGCGAGAGCCCTGCCGTTGTCAGCCCGGCCTACGAAAAACGGGCAGCCTGCGCTGGACGCAGGCTGCCCTCTCCATCCCTGGAGCGCGTGATCACGGCTCCCTGCCACGATCACAACCTGTAGCTGGGACGATCCGGCAGGCCCAGCTCCTCGCGCAGGCCGTTCTCGGTCAGGTGATCCGGATTGGCCGTGGTGGAAGGCGTGGCGGGATTGCCGTCGAAGTCGAAGGCGGGGGCCGTGGTCTCCAGCCCCACTGCCTGCCGCTCGGAGTTGGAAATGCCGCGGTCGGCCGCGTCGGGCCCGCTGTAGTTGCCCGGCTGCAACGTGCCGTTGGCGAAGTTGTAGGCGTGCGACATCTCGTGGTACAGCACCACCACCGGTGCGGGGAACGCGTCCATGTGGAAGGACGGGTTGTAGCGGATGTCGGTCTGCACGCCCGGGCCGGCGACGCCGTTGGTGATCTGCACGTCAGGCCAGGTGGCGCCATCGTTGGCCGGCATCGCGTAACCGTTGTGTTCGTTCGAGAGTTCCTTGATCGTGACCGTGTTGCCCTTGCCGGCCGCGGTGGCATCGAACTCGGCCAGCATGCGCTGGCCGTTGGGCGAGCCGCGCAGGAACTCGATCTCGGCCTGCACCCGCTGCACGAAGGCATCCGAACCCTCGACGCGCAGGCTGCTGCCCGCCTGCGGATCGATCTCGACATTGATCACCGTCGGCCGCGTGCCGGTGGCGGCATTGATCAGGTCGCCGGACTCGGCGTAGACGGTGGTGCGATCGCCGGCACCTTCGATGGTGTCGCGGCCGGCGCCCGCATGGATGCTGCTGGCGCCGCTGGCGGCATGGAGGGTGTCGTC
Source organism: Luteimonas sp. A482 (assembly GCF_054072655.1). Lineage (NCBI taxonomy): Bacteria > Pseudomonadati > Pseudomonadota > Gammaproteobacteria > Lysobacterales > Lysobacteraceae > Luteimonas > Luteimonas sp. A482. The sequence goes on along the minus strand of NZ_JBSVRO010000001.1, from coordinate 621,017 downwards.
GCCCAGGCCACCGGAGACCATGTCGCCGGTGCCGCGGCTGCGGATGGTGTCGTTGCCTGCGCCGCCCTCGAGGAAGTTGCGGCCGGCGCCGCCGTCGATGGTGTCGTTGCCGTCGCCGCCGTGGATCACGTCGACACCGCGGCCGCCCTGGATGACGTCGTCGCCGCTGCCGCCGAACACGTCGTTGCGGCCACCTCCGGTCAGGGTAACGCTGTCGTTGCCCACGCCGGCGTCGATGCGGTTATCGCCGCTGCCGGCGATGTCGACCTTGTCGTCGCCCTCGCCGGTGTCGGCGACGATGTTGACGGTGACGTTGGACGCCACTTCGATCACGTCATCGCCTGCACCGGTGCGGATCGTCAGCTCCTGTCCTTCCGCCATGGTCACGGCATAGGACTGCCCGTTGACGCTGACGTCGAGGGTGCCGTCGTCGCGCTGGCTCACCCCGATGCTGTCGTTGGCGCTGCCGGTGGAGAGCACCAGCTGGTCGGCGCTGACATAGGTCTGGCCGGCGCCGGCATCGCCGATGGTGCGCTCGCGGGCGATCTGGATGTCGCCGTCGCGGTGCAGCGGCTCGATCCGGACCTGCTTGCCGTCCGGCGTCTGTCCCAGGGTGAGCTCGGCCGGGTTGCTGCGGGTGCCGTCGATCTCCGTCGCCCCGAAGCTCGGCAGGAACGACAGCCATGAGGTGTCTTCGACGGTGCCGGGATCGATCGGGTCGAACTCCAGGTCCGTCGGCGAGGCCAGGCGGTTGCTGTCCACGGAGGGGTCTTCCCAGTAACCGTCGGTACGCGGCAGGGCGGCGTCGGCAACGCGGGAGGTATCGGTGATGGACATGGCGGGGACTCGCAGGACCGGATGACAGGGTCATATGTACGCCTGCGTATGGCCATCGCCCAGCTGGGGCGTACCCTGCCTCGGGAAAACCCTGTATCCGCGCTGCTGCCCTGCCGGCGGCGTTTACTGCATCGCAGCATGTGCTCGCGTAGAATGCCGCTCCCACCATGCGGGCCGTGCGCCCGCGCCGCAGGAGTTGCGCCCCATGGGTCTCGGCCACGTCTCCACCGGGAAGAATCCCCCGGACGAAATCAACGTCATCATCGAGATTCCCAAGGACGCCGAGCCGGTCAAGTACGAAGTCGACAAGGAGAGCGGCGCGATCTTCGTCGATCGCGTGTTGTCCACGCCGATGCGCTACCCCTGCAATTACGGCTATGTCCCCAACACGCTCTGCGGCGACGGCGACCCGGCCGACGTGCTGGTGGTGCTGCCGCTACCGCTGGTGCCTGGCTCGGTGATCCGCTGCCGCCCGGTGGGGGTGCTGAAGATGACCGACGAGGCCGGCAGTGACGAGAAGCTGCTGGCGGTGCCGATCAGCAAGGTGTTCCAGGGCTATGCCCACGTCGAGAACATCGACCAGGTGAGCACCCACTGGCTCGAACGCATCGGCCACTTCTTCGAGCACTACAAGGATCTCGAGAAGGGCAAGTGGGTCAAGCTCGAAGGCTGGGGCGGCGCCGAGGAAGCGAAGAAGATCCTCGTGTACGCGATCGAACGCCACAACGCGGACGTCGCGGCGAGGGCCTGATGCATCGGGCGCGCCGCGCGCTCAGGGCCGCGCCGGCGGCCGCCCGAGGATCGTCAGCCCGATCAGCCGCGACACCACCAGCGCGATATACATCACGCCGGCAAACGCCTCCAGCATGACCAGCGCGCGCGCCGCCGGCCGGATCGGGAGGATGTCGGTCAGCCCGACGCCCGAGAGCGTGCTGAAGCTCAGGAAAAGCAGCTCCGTCCAGCTGCGCGGCAGATGCGGATCCACCGCGGCCAGGAAGCTGCCGGGGAACCAGTACTGGCAGGCCGCATAGGCAAACGCGAATCCCCAGGCCAGCAGGGTGAACGTCGCGCCGGCCGCATACAGCTCGTCGCTGGTGACCTTGTGGTCGCGCAGCATGTATGCAATCAGAGCCGCGGCCGTATAGAAGTACAGCGCCGCCTCCAGCAGATAGGCGTACACCAGCACGCCGGGCTGGCCCGAGAGCACCGACCACACCGACAGCAGGACGGACGCCGCCGCCAGGCACAAGGCGATCCGGTTGCTGGCCGCGCTGCGGTTGACCACCCACAGCGCCAGCACCAGCACCAGTATCCCGAACGCACCGAAGACCGCGCGACCCGCTGGGGTGCCCTCCATGGCCGGGTACAGCAGCACACCGGCCAGCTGCACCAGCAGCAGCCAGGCCGAGGGATGGCGCTTGGCTGCCACCAGCAGCCGCAATGAACGGAATGAGGGCATGGGCCGGGATTATCCGTGCGGCGACCGGCGCGCCGCCATGTGCGCACCGGTCATCCGCAAACCCTTCGTCAGGGCTACTGCGTCCAGCGCCCCGGGCCGGTCGACTCTGGCAGCACCTGCGCCGCCAGGGGGCGGTCCTGGTCGAGCAACCTGACCGCATCGGACAGGATCGCGGCCGATTCATTCAGCAGCGGATCCGGGCGCTTCTCGGCGGCCTTCTCGCGGGCCGCGTCCTCGGCCACATTGCGTTCGCCCGCCTGCAGGCCGTCATCGTTGCTGCTCTCGGCCAGCGGATCAAGCGCCAGACCCAGGGTCTTGCGCTCTTCCTGGCGACGCTTGCGCTTGGCCTCGTCGCGGTCGCGCTCGGCGCGGCGCTCGGCCTCGTTGAGGGAGACGTACTTCTTCTCGCGCTCGGCGCGGAACTCGGCCACGTCCTCCGACCACCAGCGGAACTCGTGGTCGCTGGCCACGCGCTGGTCATGCAGGGTCTGCAGCTTGGGCAGCAGCGGCGCGAAATCGCCGTAGCGCTGATGCGGCACCGCCGCGATCTGGCGCCACTCCAATGCGTTGTCGTAGGTGCTCTCGCCAAACTCGCTGGCGTCGACCGTCACCGGGAAGGCCAGGTCGGGCACGACGCCGCGGTTCTGCGTGCTGCTGCCGCCGGGCAGGAAGAACTGCGCGATGGTCAGCTTGACGTGGCCATAGCGGTCGCCCTCGGACGCTGGCCAACGGTCGAGCGGGACGATGTTCTGCACCGTGCCCTTGCCGAACGAGGTCTCGCCGATGACCAGGCCGCGGCCATAATCCTGGATCGCGCCGGCGAAGATCTCCGACGCCGAAGCCGAGCCGCGGTTGATCAGCACGGCCAGCGGACCGTCCCAGGACACGCCCGCGGTCCGGTCGCTCTCCACGCTGATGCGGCCGCCGGATTCGCGCACCTGCACCACCGGGCCCTTGTCGATGAACAGGCCGGTGAGTTCGATCGACTCGTTGAGCGAGCCGCCGCCGTTGTTGCGCAGGTCCAGCACCACGCCATCGATGCCGTCTGCGCGGAACTCGCCGAGCAGCCTGGCCACGTCGCGCGTGGCCGAGGTGTATTCGCCATCGCGGCTGCGGCGGCCTTCGAAATCCTGGTAGAAGGCCGGCAGCTTGATCACGCCGATGCGCTGCTCGGCACCGCCCTCGACGCCCGGGATGGTGATGATCTCGGATTTGGCCGCCTGTTCCTCGAGCTTGATGCGCGCGCGGTTGAGCACGATGCGCACCGGCGTGCTGTCCAGCGTCGCCTCGCCGGGGATCACGTCCAGGCGCACCTTGGTTTCCTTGGGGCCCTTGATCTTCTCGACCACGTCATCGAGGCGCCAGCCGACTACATCTTCCATCGGCCCGCTGGCGCCCTGTCCCACGCCGACGATGCGGTCGCCGGGCTTGAACTTGCCGCTCAGCGCCGCCGGCCCGCCGGCGATCAGCTCGCGGATCACGACCACGTCGTCCTGCTTCTGCAGCTGCGCACCGATGCCTTCGAGCGACAGCGACATGCTCTGCGTGAACAGTTTTGCCGTGCGCGGGCTCAGGTAGTCGGTGTGCGGATCGACCGTCGAGGTGTAGGCATTGAGGAAGGTCTGGAACGCATCCTCCTGCTTGAGCGCGGCGACATTGTTGGCGAGGTTGAGGTAACGCCGGTCGAGCGTCTTGCGGATCTCGTCGGCATTCTTGCCGGCGAGCTTGAGGCGCAGCCAGTCGTTGCGGACCGACTGCTTCCACAGCACGTCGAGCGCGGCGGCGTCGCTGGCCCAGGGCGCATCCTCGCGGTCGTACTCCCAGCGATCCTCGCCGGTGAAGTCGAAGATGTCCTCTTCGAGCAGGCTGCGCGCGGAGGCGACACGGTCGGCCACGCGCTGCTTGTAGATGGCGAACATCGTGTAGGCGGGTTCGAGGTTGCCGCTGCGCACGTTTTCGCCCATCGAGGCCCGGTAAGCCTGGAAGCCCGCGATGTCCTGGGCGCTGAAGAACAGCTTCGAACCGTCCAGCGCCTCCAGGTAGTGGTCGAAGATCTCGACCGACATGGTCGCGTCGAGCGGACGCGGCCGGTAGGCATAACGGCTGTCCGAAAGCAGGCCGTAGACAAGCTTGGAGGTGGTCACCTGCTCGGCGGTGGGCGCACCCGGCAGCGCATCGCCCTCGCTGCGCGCCATCAGCCCAAGCGGCACGGCGAGCACCAGGGCGATCAGGGTCACGGCGGTGAGGCGATTCAATTTCATCGAGAACGATCCTGGGAATGCGGTCCGTGGGCGCTGCGCCAACGATGCCGCCATGCTCTGACCCCGCGCAAGTGCACAAAGTTGCGCAGCGCGGTCCACTCTATCGGGCTGGGCTGCAGGCTACGTGAATGCGAAGGCCGCGGCCCGAGCCGCGCCGCCTGTCCACCAATCCCGCCAACCCGCAGGGTTTTGCACGCGGTGCGCCGCCTCAGGCGGGCACGCCGGCCTCCATCGCCTGGCGGTCGGCGTGGTACGACGAGCGCACCAGCGGTCCCGACGCGACGTGGCTGAAGCCCAGCGACATGCCGTACTCCTCCAGCGCCTTGAACTCGTCGGGCGTCCAGTAGCGCAGCACCGGGTGATGGTGCGCGGAGGGCTGCAGGTACTGGCCGATGGTGACCATTTCCACGTCGTGCGCGCGCAGGTCGCGCAGGGTGCCCTGCACCTGCTCCATGGTCTCGCCGAGGCCGAGCATGATGCCGGACTTGGTCGGCACGCCGGGATGCTGCGCCTTGAACTTCTGCAGCAGGGTCAACGACCACTGGTAGTCGGCACCGGGACGCACGTTGCGGTACAGCTCCGGCACGGTTTCGACGTTGTGGTTGAACACGTCCGGGGGCGCCGTGGCCAGGATCTCCAGCGCGCGCTCCATGCGGCCGCGGCCGCGGAAATCGGGGGTGAGGATCTCGATGCGGATCGCCGGCGACTGCGCGCGCACCTCGCGGATGCAGTCGACGAAATGCTGGGCGCCACCATCGCGCAGGTCGTCGCGGTCCACCGACGTGATGACCACGTACTTCAGCCCCATGTCGGCGATGGTGTTGGCCAGGTTGAGCGGCTCGGATGCATCCGGCGGCTTCGGCCGGCCGTGGGCGACGTCGCAGAAGCTGCAGCGCCGCGTGCACACCTCGCCGAGGATCATGAACGTGGCGGTGCCATGTCCGAAGCACTCATGGATATTGGGGCAGCTGGCTTCCTCGCACACGGTGACCAGGCGGTTTGCGCGCAGCTTCGACTTGAGCGCTGCAACCGCGCCGTTGGACGGGATGCGGACCCGGATCCACGAAGGCTTGCGCAGCACCGGCACATCGGCGAACTGCACCGGCGATCGCGCGATCTTGTCGCCGGCCACCTGCTTCGCGCCCTCTTCCAGCGACGCCGGCGGAGCGGACTGCATCACCTGCAGCGGGATGGAACGCGGGCTGGACTCGGACATGTCGGCTCAGGCGGCCTGCGCCGCGGCGATGGGAAGGGGATTGGCCAGGTCGGGCGCGGGCGCCGGACGCAGCGCCAGCCCGAACTGCCGGGCCAGTTCGTCCAGCAGGACGGGCTTGACCGCATCCATGCCCGACGGACCGCCCAAGTCTAGCATCGAGGTCACCCGCAGCCCCGCGTAGCCGCAGGGATTGATCCGGCCGAACGGCTCCAGATCCATGGCGATGTTGAAGGCCAGGCCGTGGAAGCTGCGGCCGCGGCGCACGCGGATACCCAGCGCGGCGACCTTGGCATCGGCCACGTAGACGCCGGGCGCGCCATCGCGGCGCGTGGCGATGATGTTCCACTCCAGCAGCGTGTCGATGATCGCCTGCTCGATGCGGCATACGTAGTCGCGCACGCCCAGCTTCAGCCGCCGCAGGTCGAGCAGCGGATACACCACCAGCTGGCCGGGCCCGTGGTAGGTCACCTGCCCGCCACGATCGACCTGCAGCACGGGGATGTCGCCCGGCACCAGCACGTGCTCGGGCTTGCCGGCCTGGCCCAGGGTGAACACCGGATCGTGCTCGACCACCCACAGCTCGTCGAGCGAGCCTTCGTCGCGCGCATCGGTGAAACGCTGCATTGCGCGCCACACCGGTTCGTAGGGCTGGCGACCAAGGTCGCGGACCAGGCAGGTCGACGGTGCTACAGCGTCCACTTCACTTCCGGGTGGTTGCGCAGCGCACTGTGCGCGACCTCGTACTGCTCGCGATCCAGCGCGCGGAAGTTCAGCTTGACCGACACATAGCGACCACCGCTGGATTCACGCCAGGAAATGGTTTCGTCCAGCACCTCGAGGCCGGCGGCGGTGAGCAGGCGCGGAATCTCGCTCTCCAGTCCAATGCTGGCCGCTCCCATTGCGGTGATCTCGAACACGCCGGGAAACTGGAAGCCGTGGTCGGGGTTGTCGGATTTGATCTCCATCATCTGATTATGGGGCCAGCCAGCGCGATCCCAAACCGCCCAACGTGGAATGCAAAAGGCCGCCTTGCGGCGGCCTTTTGCGTGCGCTCTGCCTTGACGGCGACTCAGCGCGAGAGCTGCAGCAGGCTCGAGGACACCCAGCCCTTGTTGCCCAGCTCGTCCTCGACCTCCCACATCACGCCCTGCTTGGCGCCGGTGGGATACAGCATCATGCCCACATCGAGGTCGCGGACCACGCCCTTGCCGTCGGCGCCGGTGAACAGGCGCGCGGGCTTGGTGACGGACACCGCCTGCTGGGCGTTGGCCGCCGAGGCGTTGTCCGGCAAGCCGCCGAGCTGGGCGACCAGGTCGGTATAGGCCTGCAGGTAGGCCAGGGTGATGACCTGGCCGAGCTCGGTGTTGGCATAGCCGCCGACGCCCGCGGCGCCGAGGCCGCTGCCGCCGAACAGGCCGCCGCCGGCGCCCCAGCCGATGTCGGTCTTCTTGGCGTGGCCTTCGGCCATCGCCAGCTGCTCGGAGGAACGCACGTCGGTGACGGTCAGCACCACGTCGGCGGTCTTGCTCTTGAAGTTCAGCCCACCGACGAGCGCGCCCGCGCGGCCGCCGATCAGCCCGCCGAGCAGGCCGCCCACGGCGTTGCCGCCGGCGTTGCTGTTGGCACCGATCAGGTCGGGCACCATCACGTAGTCGGCCGCCTTGATCTGGCCCTTGCCGATGTTGGAGCGGTTACGCAGCTCGCCGTCGGCGCCGAGATCGCGCTCACGCATTGCCGCACCCAGGCCCGCACCGCGGTCGACCAGGGTGAAGCAGCGCGACTTGTTGACGAACACCTTGATCAGCCGCGATGGCGCGGGCAGCTGCTGGCCGCTCCACCAGTGCACGCCGTCCTCGGGCTCGATCACCGAGATCGCGCCCAGCGGCTGCGCGCACACCGGGATCTGTGCCACCTGCTCCTGCCGCCGCTCCTGCACGCTCTGGCGCTGGGCCAGCGCGGGCGTAGCCACGGCGAGCATGGCAACCGTCGAAAGCGCGACCGCAAGGACGCGCCTGCCGTTGAATCCGGACATCTGTATTCCCCTTCTCCCTGAGTTGTCTGTGCGGGTGCAGACGCACCCACTCCCCGGTGTGCTCCGGCACATCCAGCGCCGCGCACGCGCGGATCTTAACAGACACGCACTGCAGCCCCGGGACCGGACAGCCACGGGACATCAGCGCGATCAGGCCGCTTTCGCGGCGGGAATCAGACCGAGTTCCACCACATCAGGAACTCGTGCCACAGGCGCTTGAAGAAGCCGGCCTCTTCCACTGCTTCCAGCGCCACCAGCGGCCGCTCCGCCACGACCTTGCCGTCCAGGGTCACCCGCACCTTGCCGATGGCCTGGCCCTTGGCGATCGGCGCCTCCAGCGTCTCGGGCACGTCCATCGACGGCTTGAGCTGGTCGTACTTGCCGCGCGGCAGGCTGACCAGCAGCGGTGCCGCCACGCCAAGCTGCACTTCGTTGACCGCGCCCTTCCACACCTTCTGCGTGGACACCGGCTTGGACGCGTCGTACAGGCGATGGGTTTCGTGGAAGCGGAAGCCCCAGTTGAGCAGGGCCAGCGAGTCGGTGGCGCGCTGCGCCTCGCCGCTGGAGCCCATCACCACCGAGATCAGGCGCTGGTCGCCGCGCTTGGCCGAGGCCAGCAGGCAGTAGCCCGCGCCGGAGTGGTGGCCGGTCTTGATGCCGTCCACGCTCTGGTCGCGCCACAGCAGCAGGTTGCGGTTGCGCTGGGTGATCGGGCCGACGGTGAATTCCTTGATCGCGTTGTAACCGTACTCCTCGGGGAAATCGCGCACCATCGCGCGGCCGAGCAGGGCAAGATCGCGCGGGGTTGAGTAATGCTCGGGTTCGGACAGTCCGTGCGAGTTGACGAAGTTGGAGTTGGCCATGCCGATGCGCTTGGCATAGGCGTTCATCAGCGCGGCAAAGGACTCCTCGCTGCCGGCGACGTGCTCGGCCAGGGCGATGGCGGCGTCGTTGCCCGACTGCACCACCATGCCTTTTTCCATCTCCAGCAGCGGCGCGCTCTGGTTGACCGGGAAGCCGCTGTAGCTGCCGTCGGTGCCGGCGCCGCCCTTGCGCCAGGCGTTCTCGCTCATCATCACCTGGTCGTCGGCCTTGACCTTGCCGGCCTTCATCTCGGCCGCGATCACGTAGCTGGTGAGCACCTTGGTGATGCTGGCGGGCTCGACCCGCTCGTCGACGTTTTCGCCGGCCAGGACCTGGCCGCTGGCGTAGTCCATCAGCAGCCACGCGTTGCCTGTGACGGACGGCGGCGGCGGGGTGGGCAGCGCGTCGCTCAGGGCGGCGGCGGCGGGCGCGGCCGGGGTCGGCTGCGGCACATCCTGGGCGGTTGCCAGGCCGACGACGAGAAGGGCGGCCAGCGCGGCCACGGCGATGCGGTGGGTGAGGACAGCGGGTTTCATCGGCTACGCGACTCCGGTGGGCCGGACATCCCTGGCCGGGCGGAACATGGAAAATGTCGCGGGCGCGGCCGCGCGACGAAAGTCGGACAGTCTACTCGCGAACGATCTGCGGTATGCCCAGACCCAGACCGGAGACACGCGAGGAAAGTTCGGCCAGTGCGGTTGCGGCCACCGGCCCCACCCGCAGCCGCCACAGGCGGCGCTGGGAGACGGTCACGTCCTGCAGGTGTGCGCCACCGATGCCGGCACCGTGCAGTGCAGCCAGCGCGCGTTCGGCGTTGTCGCGCACCGAGAACACGCCGACCTGCAGGGTCACGTCACCGGGGCTGCCGGCAACCGGCGGCTGCGACGGCGCCGCGTGGGCGGCAGCCACTGGGGTGGACGTGGCGGGCACTGCAGGCGGCGGCGCAGCGCGCGGCGCGGCCGACTGCGCGGTGGCAGCCATCGTCGCCTTGCCCGGCGCGGCATCGATGCGGGCCTGGCGTTCGCGCATCCAGGTATCGAATTCGTCGGCGCTGCGCACGCGGCCGTCGTCGGCCACCAGGCGAAAGCGGTCTTCTGCGCGCCCGTAAGCGGGATGGTCGGCCAGGCGCGCTACCGCCGTCGCGGGGGCCGGGGCCGTCCGCGCCGGAGCTGGCGTGGCGACGGCCACGACGGTAGCCGCGGGCGCCTGCGGCAGGTCGCCAACCAGCCGGTCGAGGCCGGTCGCGCCAGCGGTCGCAACGACACGCGCAGGCGCAGGCGCTGATGCGGCTGCCACCAGCGTGCGGGGCTCCGTGCCTGCCTCGCCAGGCCGCAGCGCACGCACTTCCACCCGACCGGTGCCGCGACGGTGGATATCGAGCTTCACCGCCGCCGCGTAGCTCAGGTCGACGACGCGGCCTTCGTGGAAGGGGCCGCGATCGTTGACCCGCACCACCACGCTGCGGCCATTGTCCAGATTGGTCACCCGGGCGAAGCTCGGCAGCGGCAGCGACTTGTGCGCGGCAGTGAACGCGTACATGTCGTAGACCTCCTGGTTGGAGGTGCGGCGCCCGTGGAACTTGTTGCCGTAATACGAGGCCACGCCCGATTCGACGAAACCGTCGGTGGAATCGAGCACGCGATAGGACTTGCCCAGCACGCTGTAGGGCGAGCGGTTGCCGTAGTTCGAGCGCGACTCGGCAATGACCGCAGGCTCCGGGATGCAGTCCACGTTGGGCAGGTAGTCGGGCGTGGTGTCGCTCACGCCGGGCCGGTACAGGCCACCAGCCACGTAGTTGCCGCGCGTGCCGGGATCTTCCTGCGCGGCCGGATAGGGCTTGAAACCGGTGCAGTCGGGCGGCGGACCACTGTCGGCGACCCGCGGCGGCAGCACTGCGCCCGCGGCGCTGGAGGGCTTGTTCTGCGTGCCCGCGCAACCGGCCAGCAGCGCGATCGCCAGCAGCGGCAGCAGCCGCCTCACGGGCCGCGCCCGACCCCGGCGCGAATCGCCTGCGCCAACTGGTGCACGGACAGCGAATACATCGGCGAGCGGTTGTAGCGCGTGATCACGTAGAAGTTGCGGTAGGCCAGCCAGTACTCAGGGCCGGCGTCGCCCTGCAGCGTGAGCAGGGTGGCGCCCTCGGCGACCGGCTCACCCGGCTGTGGCCGGTAGCCGCGCGCGGCCAGTGTGGCCAGCGGATACACCGGATCCCAGTTCTCCGGGACGAAGTCCTCCGCGCCTGCGCCGCGCGAGGCGCGCGCCACCACCGGCGCGCCGCGCTCCCAGCCGTGCACCACGAAATAGTTGGCGATCGAGGCGAACACGTCCGGCAGGTGGGTCAGCAGGTCACGGCGGCCATCGCCATCGCCATCCTTCGCCCACAGCCGATAGCTCGACGGCATGAACTGCCCCAGCCCCATCGCGCCGGCATAGCTGCCCTTGAGCGCAAGCAGGTCCAGCTGCGGCTCCTGCTTGTTCAGCGCAAACAGCTGCGCCAGCTCGCCTGCGAAGAACGGCGCGCGCTTGGGATAGTCGAACGCCAGCGTGTACAGCGCATCGAGCACGCGGAAGTTGCCGGTGACCCGGCCGTAGCTGGTTTCCACGCCGATGATCGCGACGATGACCTCGGCCGGCACGCCGGTCTCGGCGGCCACGCGCTCCAGCGCATCGCGATGCTGGCGATAGAACGCGACGCCGCCGTTGATGCGAGCATCGTTGAGGAAGATCGGGCGGTACTCGTGCCACTGCTTCACCGCCTCGGCGGGGCGGTTCATCGCATCGACGATGCTCTGGCGCACCTGCGCCTGCGCGAGCACCTCGCGGATATGCGCGCGGTCCACGCCGTAGGTGGTGGCCGTGTACTCGACGAAGGCATCGATGCGTTGCGCGCGCGGGATGGCGGGGTCGGTGACCGACGCCGGCGCCACCGGACGTTCGGGCGGCTGCGGCACCTTCGGCAGCAGGCCCTCGCCGGGTGCGGACGCCGCTGGCGTTTGCGCCACGGGCGCAGGCGGGGCGGCCTCGTTCGCGGCCGACGGCGCCGCTGTTGCGCAGGCGCACAGGGCGGCAGGCAACAGGCAGATGGCAAGACGGAATAAGCGCGCTCGGATCATCGGCGCGAGGTTAGCACGCAGTGCCGTGCGCAAAGATTTGCAGAGCATGAACAGCGGTTGCAATCGGCGCGCGAACGCTGCCCTCGATGCAGGTGCTTCGACAGGGACGAAATATGCGAGGCAACACCTTCAGTGCCGCCAGTTCAGCGCTTGCCCTGCCCGTGCGCGCCCACCGCCATCACCACGCCCATGCCGGCCAGCAGCGACACCGCGGCAGTGCCGCCGAAGCTCAGCAGCGGCATCGGTACGCCGACCACCGGCAGCAGGCCGGAGATCATGCCGCCGTTGACCACGACGTACACCGAGAGCGCCAGGCCGAAACTGCCGGCCACGATCCGCGCGAACGGATCGCGCGCGCCGGCCGCGATCCACAGGCAGCGGCCGATGACCACCGCGTACAGGGCCAGCACCGTGGCCACGCCGAGCCAGCCGAATTCCTCGGCCAGCACCGCGAAAATGAAATCGGTGGTGTGCTCGGGCACGTAGTTCAGGTGCGACTGCGTGCCGTCGCCCCAGCCCTGCCCCGCCATGCCGCCGGAGCCGATCGCGATCTTGGACTGGATGATGTTCCAGCCGGCACCCAGCGGGTCGTTCTGCGGATCGCGGAAGGTGAGGATGCGGTCCTGCTGGTAAGGCCGCAGGAACGAGAACCAGCCGATCGGCGCAAACAGCGCCAGCCCCGCGGTGGTCGCCGCGCCGATGCCGGCGGCGACGAACCACCATGGCGACAGGCCGGCCAGGTACAGCGCGAACACCCCGCTCGCGGCCACCAGCATCGCGGTGCCGAAGTCCGGCTGCAGCATGATCAGGCCGGTCGGCACGGCGATGATCGCCACGGTGGACAGCAGCACGCTCAGCCGCGGCGGCGGCGCGCCCCGGGCCAGCAGCCAGGCCGCCATCATCGGCAGGCTCAGCTTCATCAGTTCGGCCGGCTGGAAATAGAACACGCCCAGGTCGATCCAGTGCGCGCCGCTGCGGCCGGTGCCGATGAACAGCACCACCAGCAGCGGCAGCAACGAGACCGCGTAGAACACCGGAGTGGCACGGCGCAGCGGCCCGGGCGGCACCCGCGACAGCAGCCACATCACGCCCAGCCCGACCACGTAGCGCGCGCCCTGCGACCGCACCAGCGCCGGGTCCTGCCCGCCGGCGCTGTGCAGCACCGCCAGGCCGATGCCCATCAGCGCCAGCAGCGCGCCCAGCAGCGGCCAGTCCAGCGTGCGCACGAAGCGCGCAACCAGGTCCAGCAGCCAGCGCAGGATGGTGTTCATGCCGTTGGCCGGGAATGGGAAGCGGGGAATCGTGAATGGGACAGCCACGGTCGCTGCGCGGCATCCACCCGGTCACGTCTGGCCGCTGCACCCACCCTGTCGTCGGCGGATGCCGCAGGCGCGGTGGTCCGCGCTTCCGGCTGTGGCGCGGCCGCAGCCGTCGTCACGTTGCCGAAATCCGGGGGCGCCGGGCTGCCGGCTGCCGGCGCCGCCTCCGCGTTTTCCGTTTCCGACGGCTCGGGCATCACCCCCAGCAGCCACGCGTCGAAAACCTTGCGCGCGATCGGCGCGGCGGCGCTGCCGCCGTAGCCGCCGCCCTCGACCGCGATCGCGATCGCGATGGTCGGCGCCTCGGCCGGGGCGAAGCCGATGAACAGGGCGCGGTGGCGCAGGTGCAGGGGCAGGTCGCGTGGATGGACCGCGCCGGTGCCGCGGCGGCTGATCACCTGCGCGGTGCCGGTCTTGCCCGCCATCAGGTAACCCGCGCCGCTGGCCACGCGCCAGCCGGTGCCGCCAGGCTGCATGGTGTCCATCATGCCCAGCCGCACGACCTGCAGGTTCTCGGCGCTGGGACTGATCGGCACCGGCGCCGGCTGCGGCACGTCGTCCCAGTCGGCCTCGAATCCCGAGCGCGTCTGCGCCACCAGGTGCGGGCGGTGCAGCATGCCGCCGGCCAGGCCGGCGGTCGCGCGCGCCAGCTGCAGCGGCGTCACCTTCCAGTCGCCCTGGCCGATGCTGGCATTGACGGTGTCGCCGGGGTACCAGCGCTCGCCGCGCGCGATCCGCTTGGACTCGGGCGAGGGCAGGATGCCGTCGATCTCGCCGATCAGGTCGATGCCGGTGGGCTCGCCGAAGCCGTACTGGCGCATGTACCGGGCGAAGCGCTCGATCCCGAGGTCCAGCGCCAGCCGGTAGTAGTACGTGTTCACCGACCGCGAGATCGAACTGCGCAGGTCGGTCCAGCCGTGGCCGCCGCGGCTGGCGTCGCCCCAGCCGCGGCTGGTGCCGGGCAGGTAGAACATGCCGGTCGACAGCACCCGGTCCTCCGGCTTGCGCACGCCGCTGTCCAGCCCGGCCAGCGCCAGCAGCGGCTTGAGGGTGGAGCCCGGAGCCACGCCGCCCAGCACCAGCCGGTTGAACAACGGCCGCGACGGCGCGTCCATCAGTTGCCGGTAATCGGCGCTGGAAATACCGTTGACGAACAGGTTGGGGTCGAACGCCGGCAGGCTGACCATCGCCAGCACCTCGCCGCTGCGCGGATCGATCGCGACCGCCGCGCCCTCCTGCTCGCCGAATGCGGTCACCATCGCCTGCTGCAGGTCCAGGTCGATCCCCAGGCGCAGGTCGGCCCCGGCCTGCGCCTGCACCATGCCGATGCGGCGCAGCGCACGGCCCTCGACGTTGGTCTCGACCTGCTCGTAGCCGATGCGGCCGCGCAGTTGCTCGTCGTAGGCGCGCTCCAGCCCGGTGCGCCCGGTGTGCGGGAACAGGATCTGGTCGCGGCCGTAGCGCTCCACGTCGTTCTCGTCGGTGCGGCCGACGTAGCCGATCACGTGCGCGAACAGGTCGCCGTGCAGGTAGCGCCGGTTGAGGTAGGGCACCACCTCGACGCCGGGGAAACGCCAGCGGTCGACCGCGAAGCGCGCCACCTCTTCGTCGCTCACGCGTGCCTTGAGCGTGATCGCGCGGAAGCTGCGGGTGCCCTTGCGCGCCGCCTCGAAGCGCGCGATTTCCTCCGGCGACAACCGCACCACCTGCGACAGCTGCGCGAGCATGCGCGCGATGTCGCCGGCATCCTCGGGCGTGACGTCGATGCGGTAGGCCGGGATGTTGTCGGCCAGCAGCCGGCCCTGGCGGTCGTAGATCAGCCCGCGCGCCGGCACCACCGGCCGCGGCTTGATCCGATTGGCCTCGGACAGGCGCGCGTACTCGTCGTGCTCGAGGACCTGCAGCCGGAAGTACCAGCCCGCCAACCCCAGCAGCCCCAGCAGCACCAGGCCGAAACCGACCAGCGCGCGCAGCCGGAACTGCGCGGCCTCGGCCGATGCGTTGCGGATGCGCGGTCGCCTCTCGCGCATCAGCGCGGCCTCCGCACCTGCCGCAGGGCATCGAAGCCCAGGAACAGCGGCACCCACAGCACCATGCCGACCAGCGGCGCGACCCAGTGGATCCAGGGCAGCTGCGGCAATCCCAGCACCAGGTGCAGCGCGGCCGCCACCACGCGGTCATTGAGCAGCAGGCCACCGATTGCCAGCGCCTGCTGCGGCAGCGGGAAGAAGCGCAGCTGGGTGCGGAAGCGCTGCAGGAGGAAGGCCATGATCACCAGCCGCAGCGCCTGCTCGCCCAGCAGCGCGCCAAACGTCAGGTCAGCCAGCAGGCCGGCGACGAACGCCAGGCCCAGGCCGGCACGCTCGGGCTCCTCGATCACCCAGTAGGCGACCACCAGCGCCAGCCAGTACGGCCGCAGCCCCTGCACCGGCGCCGGCAGCGGCAGCAGCCCGAGCAGCAGGGCGACCAGCACGCTCACCGGCAGCAGCCACAGGCGTCCGCGGCGGTTCATGGGCGACGCTCCGGCACGTCGCCAGACGGGGGTGGCTGGAGGGCAGGCCGGGCCGTCACCGCGCCCGCGTCGGTCTGCGCGGGCGTGTCCGCGGAGCTTGCACCACCTTCTGCCGGTGCGGCGGGCGCGTCGCCTTCAGGCTCGACCAATGCCGCCGGAAGCGGCGCCCGCGGGCGCTCGCGCAGCAGCAGCACGTCGCGGCCGCGGTCGGGCTGGGCCGAAGGCGCCAGTTCGCCCACCAGGAAGGCATGGCTGTCGTCCGGCCGCAGGTCGATCAGCGTGCCGACCGGGAAGCCTGGCGGGAAGCGCCCGCCCAGGCCCGAGGTCACCACCACGTCGCCGACCTTCACGTCGCTGGACACCGGGATGTTGCGCACCTCCAGGTGATCGCTGCGACCGATGCCGTAGGCCACCAGGCGCAGGCCGCTGCGCGAGATCGACACCGGCACGGCGTGGTCGAGGTCGGTCAGCAGCAGCACCGTCGCGGTCCCCGGCGTGACCGCGATGATCTGGCCAAGCAGGCCGCCGGCGTCGATCACGCTCTGGCCCTGGCGCACGCCGTCGTCGCTTCCGGCATTGAGCAGCAGGCGCTGGCGCGAGGGGTCCAGGTCGACATCCAGGATCGGCGCCAGCTGCACGTCCAGACCGTGGCGGGTCGCCGCGCCGAGCAGGCCGCGCAGCCGCGCGTTCTCGTCCGCCTCGACCTGCAGCCGCGCCTGGCGCGCGCCATACACCAGCAGCTCGTTGCGCAGGCGGCGGTTGTCCTCGGCCAGCAGCGAGCGGGTCACCGCATCCTCGCGCACGGTCTGGCCCAGCCGCGAGGGCAGGCCGGCCAGTTGCCACAGTGGCTGCACCGCGATGCCGGCGGTGGCCCGCGCGCGGTCCAGCCAGCCACCGCGATGGTCCAGCACGATCAGCACCACCGACAGCGCCAGGAACGCCAGCAGCCGCAGCGTACCGGCGACGTCGCCGGGTCGTTGGGCAGCCGGGCTGGCGAAGGTGGACATGTCAGGGTCCGGGGATCGGGAATCGGGTTGTCGGGGTTGCGCACGTGGCCACGGCCGGGCCCCGGGTGTCGGGTGTCATGGGGTTTCCAGCCTGGCCGGGGCGAAGTCCGGCCGCTGCGGAGAGCGGCGCGCAGGCCGGAAGCCGTGGCGCCAGCCCGGGCGCGAAACGCCAGCGCCTTGCCTGTTCCCGACTCCCCTGCCCTGCGCCCTGCCCCATCACTCCGACGCGAAGAACTCGTTCCCGTGCAGGTCGAGCAGCTCCAGCGCGCGTCCGCCGCCGCGGGCCACGCAGGTCAGCGGATCGTCCGCCACCTGCACGTGCAGGCCGGTCTCTTCGCTCAACAGGCGGTCGATGTCGCGCAGCAGCGCGCCGCCGCCCGTGAGCACGATGCCGCGCTCGGCGACGTCGGCGCTGAGTTCCGGCGGGGTCTGCTCCAGCGCCTGGCGCACCGCGGCCACGATGCCCGCCAGCGGCTCGCGCAGCGAGTCGAGCACCTCGTTGGAATTGATCCGGACCATCTTCGGCACGCCCTCGGCCAGGTGGCGGCCGGAGATCTCGGTCTCCAGCACCTTCTCCTGCGGGTAGGCGCAACCCAGTTCGATCTTGACCCGCTCGGCCGTGGCCTCGCCGATCAGCATGCCGTGGTTGCGGCGCACGTAGTTGATGATCGACTCGTCGAAGCGGTCGCCGCCGATGCGCGCGGACTGCGAGTAGACGATGCCGTTGAGCGCGATCACCGCCACCTCGGTGGTGCCGCCGCCGATGTCGACCACCATCGAGCCGCGCGCCTCGGTGACCGGCATGCCGGCGCCGATCGCAGCGGCCATGGGCTCCTCGATCAGCGAGACGTCGCGGGCACCGGCCTCCATCGCCGAATCGCGGATCGCGCGCTTCTCCACCTGGGTGGAGCCGGCCGGCACGCAGATCAGCACGCGCGGGCTGGGACGCAGGAAACGGCTCTTGTGCACCTTGCGGATGAAGTGCTTCAGCATCTCCTCGGTGTAGGTGAAGTCGGCGATCACGCCATCCTTCATCGGCCGGTGGGTGGTGATGTTGCCGGGGGTGCGGCCGAGCATCATCTTGGCCTCGCTGCCCACCGCCGCCACCACTTTCTGCCCGCCGCTGCGGTCCTGGCGCACGGCCACGACCGATGGCTCGTTGAGCACGATGCCCTGCCCGCGCACGAAGATGAGGGTATTGGCCGTGCCCAGGTCGATGGACAGGTCGTTGGAAAACATGCCGCGGAACTTCTTGAACATCGGGAACTGGATCCGTTCGGGCGCTGGTACACAAGGGCCGCTAGCCTAGCAAAAAAGCGCATTCCAGCGCTTTCGGCGTGTCCGGAACGGGGCCTCCGCCACAGCTGCGAAGCCCGGGCGCCGTGGACGCGCCCAAAACCGCGCCGATCCAGGCCGCGCGACTGGCCTCGCGGGGGCCGCCCGGCTACCCTGTCGGACCTTTTTTTTCTGCCGAGACGCCCGATGTCCGCCCTCATCTGCGGTTCCCTGGCCTACGACACCATCATGGTGTTCCCCGACCAGTTCAAGAACCACATCCTGCCGGACAAGGTGCACATCCTGAACGTCTCGTTCCTGGTGCCCAGGATGCGCCGCGAGTTCGGCGGCTGCGCCGGCAACATCGCCTACAACCTCAAGCTGCTGGGCGGCGACCCGATCCCTATGGCCACCGTCGGCCAGGATTTCGGCCCCTACCGCGAGTGGTTCGAGGAGCACGGGATCACGCTGGACCGGGTCAAGGTGATCGACGAGCTGTTCACCCCGCAGGCCTTCATCACCACCGACCTCGACAACAACCAGATCACCGCGTTCCACCCGGGCGCGATGATGCGCAGCTACGAGAACCACGTGAAGGACGTGCCGGGCGTCACCATCGGCATCGTCAGCCCGGACGGCTACGAGGGCATGATCCAGAACGCGAAGGAGTTCGCCGAGTCCGGCATCCCCTTCATCTTCGACCCCGGCCAGGCCATGCCGCTGTTCAACGGCGAGGAGCTGCGCAACTTCATCGAACAGGCCGACTACGTGACGGTCAACGACTACGAGTCCAACCTGCTGCAGGAGCGCACCGGCTGGAACGAGAAGGACATCGTGCAGCGGGTGAAGGCCTACATCACCACCCAGGGCCCGAAGGGCGCCACGATCCACACGCCCGAGAAGACCCACAACGTGCCGCCGGCGCACGAGCGTCGCATCACCGACCCCACCGGCTGCGGCGACGCGTTCCGCGCCGGGCTGATCTTCGGCATCGAGAAGGGCTGCGACTGGATGACGATCGGCCGCATTGGCAACCTGATGGGCGCGCTCAAGGTCGAGCACCCGGGCACGCAGAACCAGCGCTTCGACTACGAGGAGTTCGCCGGGCAGTTCCGGCAGCAGTTCGGGTACGCGCCTTAGCGTCTTTCCACCCACGCACCGGTCAACCGCTTGGACCTGGAATATTCCTCGTGATTCCCCATAACGTCTTTGTTCTCTGCACAGGCCGTTGCGGCTCCGTGACATTCGCGAGGGCGTGCGCGCACTTGACGAACTTCACTACTGGGCACGAGAGCCGCGTGAGGTTTCCTGGGATGGAACGGGTTGCTTATCCACCTCGTCACATCGAAGTTGACAATCGCCTGGTCTGGTTTCTCGGTTACCTTCAGCAACGATTCGGAGCGGATGCACATTACGTTCACTTGACGCGGGAGCGCCACGCAGTCGCACAAAGCTTCAATGGCCGCTGGCATCTCCGCTCGTCGATCATGCGCGCATACACGGAACAGATCTGCATGACATCACCCAAGGATCCGCTCGCGGCATGCTATGACTATGTCGATTCGGTGACCAGCAACATAGAAGCGTTCCTGCGAGACAAGCCCAATGTCTTCCGGATGCGTATGGAAGAGCACGCTGACGTATTCCCCGCCTTTCTGGACTGGATTGCCGCCGAAGGCGATCTTGACGCCAGCATCCAGGAATGGGGCATTGCACACAATCGCAGCCCGCGTACCTGAGCCGCAGCATCGCAACTCGGGTGAGGACTTCTTCCCAACGTGAAGTTGCGACGACAGAACCGTAACTCGCTAATTCAGTCCCACTTCGGCATTTTCGTGCGCTCCAGCCCCGCGACTTCGAACTCGGCCACCTTGTTGCCGACGTCGCGGGTGGGGAACTCGATGCGCATGCGCCTGGCATCCTTCGTCAGGCGCCACAGCATCTTCTCGTCGTCGATGAACATGGCGATGGCCTCGTCGGTCTTTGGCCGGTTGGCGGCCATCTTCTTCGGCGCCTGGTCGTCGATGGTGACGGTGACACTGCAGCTGCGGTAGCAGGCCTTGGCGAAATCGCCGCCGGGCAGCACCAGGTAGCTGCTGCGGCCCCAGTCGGGATGGTCGCGGAAGATCAGGCGCACCGGTTTCGCGCCGCTGCCGTCGACGTCCAGCGGCTCCTTCGCATAGATCGCGGCCGACAGCTGCTTGCCGCCTTCCACCGCCTGGCTCTGGTAGGCCCACAGCGCGGCGACGCGGCGCGCCTCGTTTTCGGCATCACCCTTGGTCCTGGCTTCCTCGTACTTCGGCCGCACACGCCCGGCGGCTTCGGTGGTCGGCCAGCGCGCGAACAGGATGTCACCCTGCGCCTTGGCCAGGGCCCAGTTGCCGTCGGCGACGGCCGCCTCGAAGGCGCGTTCGGCATCCGTGGCCGCCTGCTCGTTGGCGGCGGCAATCGCAGCCGCCTGCGCGGCGGCCTCGGCCTCGCGATCCTTGCAGCCGGGCAGCAGCGCCAGGAGCAGCAGCGTGGCGGCAACAGATTTCATGGCGTGCATGGCAAAGACCCCTGGTTGGTTGTGACGCCGGCGACAGTCGCGCTTCTTCGACCTTCCGGATTACCCGGCGTCGCCAGCCTCAGGCACGGCCTGCGCGTCCCCGTCCTGCTCCACCTGCGGCGCAGCCGGCGCCGGCGACGCTGCAGGCTTGGCCTCGGCGATCACCTTCTCCACCGACGCGGTGGTGATCGGGTGGTAGCCCGGCCGGGCTTGCTCGAATGCCGCCTTCGCCAGCGCCAGCCCGTCCTGCGTCCCAACCAGCGCCGTGTACACCGGCATGATCAGCTTGCGCCGGCCGATCTTCTGCACGAAGGCGACGATCGCCTCGTTGGCATGCGCATAGCCGCTGCGGATCGCCAGCGGATACCAGCGCATCGCGATCTCGCCGTTGGCGGTACCGGTGAAGTCGTAGGCGCGGTCGAGCTGTTCAAGCTCGGCCACCGGCAGGGTCGCTGGCATGCCTTCGAGGAAATGCAGCCACTCCTGCGTGCTCCACTGGCTGGTGATCTGGCTTGGCGGCAGCTGCTTGCTGCCGCGCCAGCCCAGCCGCGCCGAGTCGACGATGCCCAGCCGCGGCGACAGCGCCTTCGGCGCATTGCCGGGGATTCCCGGGCCATAGATCCATTCGTCGATCTCCGCCTCCGTCACCACCCCGGGATGCGTGTCGAACAGGTGCTGCTTCGCGTACGCCAGGAAGGTTTCGGTGGGGATGCTCTGGAAGGCGAAGTGGTCGAAGTAGCCGCGCAGGAAAGGATCGAACACTTCGCGCCCGAAACGATCTTCCAGGAACTGCAGGAACCACGCGCCCTTGTCGTAGGACACCTGGCTGAGCGCGTCGTCGGCATCGAGCTCGACGCCCGGGCGGATCGCAAGCGCCTGCGTGGCCGCGGACATGTCGGCGATACCCTTCTTGAGGGCGTCGCGCGCGATCACCCACTCCATGTCGCTGAATTCCTCGCCATACAGCGACTCGACGATGCGGTTCTCGACATAGCTGGTCATGCCCTCGTTGAGCCAGCCGTGCTTGGCGCTGGAGAAGGTGACCAGGTTGCCCGACCAACTGTGCGCGAGTTCATGCGCGATCAGCGAGACCAGCGACTTGTCGCCGACGATCACGGTGGGCGTGATGAACGACAGGCGCGGGTTCTCCATGCCGCCGAACGGGAACGACGGCGGCAGCACCAGCAGGTCGTAGCGCTCCCAGCGATAGGGGCCGTACAACGCCTCGGTGGCGGCGATCATCTTCTCGGTGTCGGCGAACTCGGCGGTCGCGCGGTCGACCATCGACGGCTCGGCCCACACGCCCGAGCGCCCGGAGATCGGCTTGAACACCAGGTCGCCCGCGGCGATCGCCATCAGGTAGGACGGAATGCGCTGCGGCATGGTGAAGGCGTATTCGCCATCGCGCGCGGCGGCGGGGTCGTTGTCGGCACTCATCAGCACCATCACGTCCGGGCGCGTGGTGACGCGCGCGCTGTAGGTGTAGCGCACCTGCGGCGTGTCCTGCAGCGGCACCCAGGAGCGCGCGTGGATCTGCTGCGACTGGCTGAACATGAAGGGCAACTGCCCGCCTTCGGTCATGCCGGGCTCCAGCCACTGCAGGCCCGATGCGTCGGGCGCGGTGCGATAGGTGACGCGCACCTTCGCCGGTCGCTGCGGCGTCTGGATGGTAAGCCGGCTGCCGAGCGAGGCGTCCGCGTCGGCGAGTGTGAATTCCAGCGGCTGCCAGGCGCCATCGACCTCGGCTTCGGCCTTGTCGATGGTCAGCGCGCGGGTATCGAGCAGCAGTTGGGTCGCGCCCTGGTCCTTCCACTCGAGGGCGTAGGTCGCGGTGCCGGAAATGGTCCTGGTGTCGAAGTCGAGCGCCAGGTCCAGGGCGAGATCATCGATGACGACCTTGCCCGGCTCGGCGTAGGAATGCTCGTCGGTATCGGCCATGGCGGCGGGCTTGGCCTCGGGCGCGGCGGCGGGATCGGGTGCGGCGGCGTCGCGCTTGCAGGCCGACAGCACGAACAACACGGGGAGCAGCAACAGCAGGGCGCGCAACGCGCGCACTCGGGAATGACGCATGGCCGGGGGACGCCTCTGGCGAAAACAGGGGTCGATTCTAGTCCCGATGGCGCGCAGCCGCATGCGGCGATAGTCACGTCGCCCGGCCCGCATTCCGACAAAAGCAAGCCGAAAAATCCGGCTTGTCATTCCGAACGAAGTGAGGGATCTCGGAAAATCAGGAGCATGGATTGACCAGCTTCGCTGTTATAAAACGCTTCTCGCTACGCTCGAAATGACAGGTTTCAGCGTTGCCCGAAGGCGGAACGCGCGTCGCCATCAACCCCGGTGGGCTCAGACCTTCCAGCCGTCGTGGATCGCAACGATGCCGCCCGACAGGTTGCGATAACGCGCGCGCGCAAAACCTGCCGCGTCCATCATCGCCTTCAGTTCGTCCTGCGGCGGATGCTGGCGGATCGACTCGGCCAGGTAGCGGTAGCTGTCGGCGTCGCCCGCAAACAGGCGGCCCAGGCGCGGCAACACCTTGAACGAATGGAAGTCGTACAGCGGCTTGAACCAGTCCGCCTTGACCTGGGAAAACTCCAGCACCCGCGCCTGCCCGCCGACTTTCAGCACGCGCAGCATCTCGCGCAATGCCGCGTCCTTGTCGGTGACGTTGCGCAGGCCGAAGGCGATCGTGACCAGGTCGAAGCTGGCATCGGGAAATGGCAGCTTCTCGGCGTTGCACTGCACGTACTCGAAGCCGCGCACGTCGCCGCGGTCGGTCATGCGGTCGCGGCCGACGCGCAGCATCTCGCCGTTGATGTCGCCCAGCACCAGCTCGCCCGACTCGCCGACGCGATCCTTGAGCAGGGCGGCGATATCGCCCGTGCCGCCGGCCAGGTCGAGTACACGTGCCCCGCGCCGGACCTGCGCCGTGGCCACGAAATAGCGCTTCCAGACCCGATGGATGCCCATGCTCATCAGGTCATTCATCAGGTCGTAGTTGCCGGCGACCGACGAGAACACCTCGCCGACCAGCTTTTGCTTCTCGCCGACCGGCACCTCGCGGTAGCCGAAATGGGTGGTGCGGGATTCGTCGGATGCGCTCATGCGCGCATTATCGCACCGCCGCGCGTGCGCCGGAGGTCAGGCCCACATGCCGCGCGCCGGCGCGGACGTCTCCCCGAATCCCCGCCCCCTGTAGGAGCGGCTTCAGCCGCGATACCGACTCCAGTATCTACCCGCAGCCCGCCACAGCATCCCCCGTAGATGCCCTCCAACGAACAGAGATCCCCAACACGCTCACCGGGGCCGACGCGCCCCCTCGCCACCGGTCACCCGCCCCCGGTCGCCCACGATCACCGTGAACCCGTTCGCAGTGGCCGCCTCCACGTACAGGCTGAACAAGCCATCCGGCGACACCCACGCTTCGCCGGGCTTGAACATCGAACCTTCGTTGTTGGCGGTATCCGCGGGCGGACGGTCGGCATCCTGGCTTTGGGCCTCGTAACGATAGTCGCCGCCGACCCGGTGGATGATCACCGCATCCCCGGCCAGATGGCTCTCGTAGGTGCCGATGCGCCGCCGCGCTTCGACGGTGTAGAACGCACCGCTGTAGGGATCGGGCGACGACGGCGTCTGCAGCACCAGCATCTGCGCGTTGCCGGCGCCCTGGAGGCTGGCGAAATCCAGCTGCAGCCGCGTGCGCGGCGTGCCCGCGTCGAACGTGCGCTTGCGCGCCGCATCCACCCAGCCCATGCGTTCGCGCTGCAGCATGTTGATGTGCTTGGGCAGGGTCCCGTAGGTCGAATCCCGGGCGGCATTGCTCCAGCCGTCGCTCATCACGTCCCAGGGATTGTCGTAGCTGTCGTCGTCGCCGTCCGAGTTGTCCGAATGCGGCAGGCCGTAGCCATGCCCCATCTCGTGGGCCAGTGGCGCAAGGTTGTTGAACGACCACGGCGGATTCCACGTGGCCGACCAGCAGCGGTTGCGGCCGTCGAGCGTGGCGCAGCGGCCGCCGCCCCAGGCATGGCCGTCCAGGTCGCCGTTGAACATCATGTTGATGCCGACGACGTCGCTGAAGTCGACGTCGACATCGGCGACCGTGGTGCAGTCGTCGAACAACGCGTCGAGGTTGGCCTTCTCCTTGCCGCCTTCCGTGGTCACGTAGTGCGAACGCGGATGCGGCAGCGCATACCAGCCCACCGCGTCGCTGCCGGCCAGGTTGATCCGGTCGTAGGACACCTCGCGCCAGTAGTGGCCGAGCTGGCCGGCCGCTTCGCCGTACTGGCCACGGAAGAACTCGACCGTCTTCTGCTCCTCGGCGATGTCGCTGAAACGGCAGGCCACGCTGATCCACCGGGTCGGGCCCAGTGTGGCCTTGGCGACCCCGTCGGCCTTCCCGCTACGCACGTGGACGAGGCTGTCGTCCGGATCGTCGATCGGGACGATCGCGTCGATCGCCCGCATGCCGCCCGACTTGGCGCGGCTGAAGCCCACCGCCACGCGGCGGTTGGCGAGCGCATAGAGATCACCGGCACCACGCCGCGCTTGCTCGGCATCGAGCACGATGCGGCCGCCGCCATCCAGCGCGAGCGCCGCCTCGAACTTCGGCGCCAGTCGCGCGCCGGAGACCGGAGCGCCATCTCCCCAGCGCAGCTCCAACCCGCCCTGCACCACCTCGCCCTGCACCACCTCGCCATGGGCCGTCCCCGCCAGCAGCCCCGCGAGCGCGAACAGCACGATCCGCATCCTGTCCATCCCACTTCCCCTTGCGTACCGGCCGATTCTCGACCACCCGCCCCCACCGGACAACTTGTGACGGCCGTCGTGCGGCGCCACCGGCGACATTCCGCGCTATCGTGCTGCGCAGCCCCGCATTTCAATCGCCATGCCCACACCCGACTACCGCGCCATGCTCGCCATCGCCGTCGCCGAAGCCCGCCAGGGCCTCGCCGAAGGCGGGATCCCGATCGGCGCGGCGCTGTTTCGCAATGACGGCACCCTGCTCGGTCGCGGCCACAACCGCCGCGTGCAGGAAGGCGACCCCTCCGTCCATGGCGAAACCGACGCCTTCCGCAAGGCCGGCCGCCAGCGCACCTACCGCGACACCATCATGGTCACCACGCTCTCGCCGTGCTGGTACTGCAGCGGGCTGGTGAAACAGTTCGGGATCGGCACCGTGGTGATGGGCGAATCGGTCAACTTCCAGGGCGGCCACGACTGGCTGCGCGAACATGGCGTCGAGGTGATCGACCTCGGGGACCCCGAATGCATCGCCATGCTCGGCGACTGGATCGCGGCGAATCCGCGGGTATGGAACGAAGACATCGGCGAGGATTGATCGCGTCGCCGCGAGCTGAGGTCGTCCTCCGGGTCGACGAGGGTCGAATGCCCTGAAGGTCCCTGCGCCCGGTTTGTCATCCCGAGCGCAGCGAGGGATCTCCCATCCGGACGCCGTCGCGCGAAAGATCTCTCGCTACGCTCGAGATGACAGGATTCCCTCCCTGACCCCAGCCAGCCACCACGCCAGCCCCATCGCCCCATACCGCGGGTGGCCTCGCACCTCCGCACCCCGCACGGCCCGACATGACCCTCCAGCACCAACCCATCGAATTCCGCGGCACGCCCTGCATCCGCCTCCGCAACGAAGGCGCCACCGCGCTGGCCGCCCTACACGGCGGGCAGCTGCTGTCCTGGGTCCCGGCCGACGGTCGCGAGCGCCTGTTCCTGGCCGAACGCGCCGACTTCTCCCCCGGCGCCGCCATCCGCGGTGGCGTACCGGTGATCTTTCCCCAGTTCAGCGACCGCGGCGCACTGCGCAAGCATGGCTTCGTGCGCGTGCTCGACTGGTCCTTCGCGGGGATCGAGCACGAGGCGGCCCACTTCGAACTACACGCCGGCCCCGCCACCGCCGACTGGCCGCATGCCTTCGCCTGCCGCCTGTCGATCGCGCTCACCGACACCGCGCTCACCGCCACCCTCGCGGTCGAAAACCGCGGCGACAACGCCTTCGCCTTCACCGCCGCACTCCACACCTACCTGCGCGTCGATGACCTCGCACAGGTCACGCTCGAAGGCCTGCAGGGCTGCGACTACGAGGACAGCGCCAACGGCGGCACACTGCACCGCGAAGACCACCATGCCCTCGCCTTCGATGGCGAGATCGACCGCATCTACGGCGATGTCGTCGCCCCGCTCACCCTCGTCGATGGCGAGCGTCGCCTCGACATCGAGCAAGCGGGCTTCACCGACACCATCGTCTGGAACCCGGGCGAACAGCTCGCCACGCGTATCGGCGACCTGGCCCCCGGCGAACACCGTCGGTTCGTCTGCGTGGAAGCCGGGCAGGTGCTGCAGCCGGCAGTGTTGATGCCGGGCGATCGCTGGCACGGCAGCCAGTCGCTGGGCTGAGGCTGCGGATCAGGCGTCCGCAGGCAGATACAGGTATTTCTGGAACCCGACGAAGGTCTGCCGGATCTGCTCGGGCGACCCCAGCTCCGTCGCCGCATCCGCGATCGCGTGGTACTTCAGCCGCAGCAGCGGCGTCAGCTTCTCGATGTCCAGCTCGTCGACGCCTTCCTCGACGTAGTGCTCGAGCACGAACTCGACGAACGCCAGATGCCGGTTGCTCCTGTAGGTATCGCTGATGCCCGCCTTGGCCCGCCGCGCGCGTTCGCTGCGCGGGACCGGTGCCCGCGTATAGGCCACGTAGGCCAGCACGTCGAACAGATCGCTGTCCTCGGCCTCGATGGCCTTCTGCATCTCGGCCAGCGCCGCCCGCCCGAAGCCCTTGTCGGCCAACCCGTCCAGCAAGGCCTTGCGGGTTGCCGGATCGCTCCACAGCTCGCGCAGCTGGTCTTCGTCGCGGAAGAACTCCGGCAGCGTTCCGAACAGGCTTTCCAGGAACTGCGCGGCCGACATCGGCCTGCCGTCCGCGCTCCAGAACGTGGTCGCCACCATGCTCTGGATCCGCCGCTCCTTGCCGTCGGCCAGCCTCACCTTGATCCGCTGCGGGCGCGGCGCCGGATCGGGACGCGGCAGGCCCGGGCTCTCGCCTTCACCACCCGGTGGGCGGGCCCGGGGCGGATCCGGATCGATCGGCTCACCGTCCCATTCCGGGTCGCTGAAATGCAGGTAGGCCTTCACGAAATCGTGGATCGTGAAGTAGTCCTTGCCGTCGTACAGGCGCGTGCCGCGGCCCACGATCTGCTTGAACTCGATCATCGAATTCACCGGCCGCATCAGCACGATGTTGCGCACGTTGCGCGCATCCACGCCGGTGGAGAGCTTCTGCGACGTGGTCAGGATGGTCGGGATGGTCTTCTCGTTGTCCTGGAAGTCGCGCAGGTATTCCTCGCCCTTCGCGCCATCGTTTGCAGTCACGCGCACGCAGTACAGCGGGTCGGCATTGGTCTTGTTCTGGTTGATCAGGTCACGGACCATCGCCGCGTGCTCCTGGGTGGCGCAGAACACCAGCGTCTTCTCGCGCGGATCGACCAGCTTCATCCATTCGCGCACGCGGAACGCCTCGCGCTCGGCGATCACGATGACCCGGTTGAAATCGCCCTCGACATAGCGCTTGCCCGGCACCACCTCGCCTTCCACCACAGCGTCGTCGGGCGTGTAGGTGTAATCGTCGATCGTGGTGGCGAACTGCTTGACCCGGAACGGCGTCAGGAAGCCGTCGTTGATGCCCTCCTTCAGCGAATAGCTGTAGACCGGCTCGCCGAAATACGCGTAGGTGTCGGCATTGCTCCGGCGCAGGGGCGTCGCGGTGAGCCCCAGCTGCACGGCAGGCGAAAAATACTCGAGGATCCCGCGCCAGCTGCCTTCATCCTTTGCGCCGCCGCGATGGCATTCGTCGATGACGATGAAATCGAAGAAGTCGGGCGGATACTCGCCGAAGTACGGGGTATCGCCCGGACCGCTCATGAAGGTCTGGAAGATGGTGAAGAACACGCTGCCGTTCTTCGGCACGCGGCCTTTCCTGCGGATCTGGTCCGGCGCGATCCGCACCAGCGCATCGTCGTCGAACGCCGAGAACGCGTTGTAGGCCTGGTCGGCCAGGATGTTGCGATCGGCCAGGAACAGGATGCGCGGCCGACGGGCGGGTTCACCATCGCCGGCTTCTTCAAGTGCGTGCCAGTCGCCGAGGTTCCACCTGGCATGGAACAGTTTCCACGCCAGCTGGAAAGCGATGAAGGTCTTGCCGGTGCCGGTCGCCAGGGTCAACAGGATGCGGTCGCTGCCAACGGCAATCGCGTCCAGTACCCGCTGGATGGCGATGTCCTGGTAATAGCGGCCCTGCCAGGTGCCGCCCTTGTCCTCGAAGGGAATGGCGGCGAAGCGGTCCCGCCAGGCGTTGGCGGTGGCGAAGGTGCGATCCCAGAGTTCTTCCGGCCCGGGGAAGTCGGCGACATCTCCCTCGGCGCCGGTCGTCATGTCGATGCCGTAGATCGACTGCCCGTTGCAGGCATAGCTGAAACGCACATCCAGCTTGGCCGCATACGCCTTGGCCTGCATCACGCCCTCGGCGCAGGCCACACCCCAAGCCTTGGCCTCAACCACCGCCAGCTTGATGTTGCGGTACACCAGCACGTAGTCGGCGATCTCGGGCTTCGCCCGCTGGCCGTGGCCCTGCAGCCGCCCCTGGGTGATGCGGAACTCGCGCCGCACTTGGCTGCCTTCCACCACACCCCAGCCCGCCGCCTTCAGGGCCGGGTCGATATGTTCGGCGCGGGTCTCGGCTTCGTTCATCGTTCCCCCTGAATGGCAATAGCAATCCGCACATCTGCCCAAGCATCAGTCTCAACCCGCCTTGAGAATTAACGTTTTGCGCTTAAGCACCTAAGTGCTTGTCTCACATAGCGAACCCACCAGACCACCGGCTCTTCCGCTATTTGCCCTAAAGCACCCTCAAGCCCAGTACGGCACGTACCTCGCATAGCGCGTGGACGTGGTTTCGGAGTCGTCCAGCTTGATCTTGCCGGTCTCCTTGGCGGCACCAATCACCTGGGAGACGGTTGCCGTGGCTGCTTCGGACAGCCCAAAGCGTTCCCTCAGCGACTGGTTGGTCATCCGCCTGCGGGTGACGTACTGAAGGACGCAATGCTGATAGCAGGCGCGAACACGATCCGGCCTACCCATTTCCGAAAAGTCCCGGTGCGCGTACAGCACCACGGTCGTAGCGAGGCTTCCCACCAGCACCTCATGCGCCGGCAGCTGATACGCCTCGGTCAACTCCGTCACCTTGTCCACGCCGCTGCCCTTCTGCTCGCAGATGCGGAACTTGCGCATCAAGCCCGCCAAGCGCTCGTTGCGGGCACGATCCTCGTCGATGAAGCGATCAGGCTCGATCGGAGGGATGCCGGCATTGGAGATCTCGATCCTGTCCGAGTACATCTCGATCTTCACACCACGCCCTGTGATCTCGAAGTCCTGGTGCACCAACGCATTGGCGATGAGTTCGCGCAGGGCCTGCCTGGGAAACATCTTGGTTTCTTCGCGCAGCGCTTGTTCGACAAACCGATTCTGCGGCGCCGAGGAATGAACATGGTCTAGAAGGCCCTCGAACCCCACTGCATATCCCTTGAGGCCCTGCGTTTCGTCCCTTGTCACCAGCTTGCTTGTGCCGTCGTACACGATGACCCGTGGTGCCTTGCCCGCAAGCTCGTCGGAGAATGCGTCCAGGCGCTTGGCCAATAAAAGGGCCGTCATGTTGGTGATGTTCCAGCCGGAGTCCGATTCAAAGATCAAGCGCATGTCCTGTAAACGCCTTATGACACCATTCCGATCCGATGGATACGGGAGCTGCAGCAGGTCAAAGAATGCCTGTGTATCCAGCAATGCCACCACATCATCTGCCGAGGCTTCCGCGACGGCTGCGCACTCCAGCCAGCCCTGCTGCGCCTCGTCCATGATCCTGCGCAGCTGATCCGGGGTCATGCCCACCAGCGATTCGCCCGCGCGCATCCAGTACTGACCGTTGATATGCAACGGCTGTCCGACCGGTCGCGAGGGAATCGAGAACACCAGCACCCTGCCCTCGGGATGAGAGAGCTGGACAGCTTCCAGTCGAATCCCAAGACGATGGGTAACCAGCAGCTTGATCTCGTTCAAATGGACTTCGGCGCCGAACGCCTGCGTCCCGACCACCCGCCGGGGATGGGTGTTGCTGACGCCCAACACCAGATGACCGCCACCTTCGTTGCCCAGCGCCACGCAGTAATCCAGCAGCTTGCCGTTGTCGAACTGCTGCTTGGCCTCCTTGAACTCCAGGCATTCCGTTTCGACGGGGGTGGCCAACCATCGGGCGAGTGTTTCGAGCGTGACCATCCGTGTCCTCACAGTTGTCCGGAGAAGGCCTGGTGCAGCAGGGATTGCTTGAGTTCGTCGAGGGCGGCGAGCTTGCGGGTGTAGACGGATTCGAGTTGGCGGGTTTCGCCTCTCAACTCATCCAGCTTCCTGACGATGTACTCCTGCTGCTGGAGTGGTGGGACATCGAGACGAACGCTAGCCAGCTTCTGAATCGTCAATGTGTCTACGGTTGCTCCGTTGCCTTTGTCCATCTGCTCTGTAAAGCATGGCGATTTTAGCCAGTAATTCACAAATTCGCTCAGCACGTCCGAAGCCTTCTTCAGCCAGAGAACACTGGCGTCCTTGAAGTAAAAACAATCCGAGTCACGGACGATGTGCGTGTTCCCGATGGTTCCGATGGCGGTAATAACGATATCGCCAGAATCCGGCGCCCCATACCTGCTCTTCAATTCTGCAAAGTGCTTCTCGCTGATGAACAGTTCGTTCTCGACAGACCCACACGTCGATAGGCGAGTGACTTCACGCCCTCGGTAGAATGGAACGCCGCTGGTCTTCCACTCTGACTTCAACACGCGCTTGCTCGATCCAACATCAAACAGATCGCGCATCGCCACATTGCGAGTGTTCTCGTTCGAAATGAAGCGCTGTGCCAACTCGCACGTGAAGACCTCACGTGCAGAGCGCAGGTTCTTCTCGGCATTTGCCTTGGCGGTGGCGATGCCCGCGAATGCATCGTCGAGGAGGGTGACAATGCGGCGCTGCTCATCCAGTGCGGGATAAGTGATGCAACTTTCCCTGAGCAACCGGTAATGGCGGGCGTATCCCAACGAATCAGGCCTGGCCCTGTGCATCTGGTAGTAAAAGAACTTTGGATCGAGGAACTCTCTCGGACTTAAAACCTTGACGCCATCAGCGCCGAGAACAAAGTCAAAATCAACGTACTTGAGTGTCCGCGTGTGGTCGCCAAAAACAACAACAGGGTGCTCCAAACGCAACAGATCGTCCGCGTCATTCCAGTACCCATTGATGAATGCGTCTTCTTGCGAAACGACCGGGTAGTCTCCAACTTCGAGAAAATCCTTGCGTTGGACTTTCGCTCCGAGCTTGATCGGTTCGATACATTCCTCAAACGGCCGCTCTATCCATCCCGAATTCACAACAGCTCCCTGATCCCAGCCAATACCGCTGCACTCTCCACATCAATCGCCGCGATTTCATTGAGGATCTCCTTTGGGCTGCGCTGCGGCACTGTCTCACCGCCGCTCGGGTTCTTCACTGACAGATCGAACGTGTTCTGATCGATGGCATCCGCCTCCACCGTCCAACTCTTCGGCGACTCCGCAAACGTCTTCTTCAGCTCCACGAACTCGACAAGATCCGCATCGTTGAGCGGATTGGTCTTGCCCATGTTGCGGCCGGGGTCGAGCTGGTAGTACCAGACCTTCCGTGTCGGCGCGCCCTTCTCGAAGAACAGCACCACGGTCTTCACGCCCGCGCCCTGGAAGGTGCCGGACGGGCAATCGAGCACGGTGTGCAGGTTGCAATCGGCCAGCAGCTTGCGGCGCAGGCTGGTGCTGGCGTTGTCGGTGTTGGACAGGAAGGTGTTTTTGATGACGATGGCCGCGCGCCCGCCGGGCTTGAGCATGCGGATGAAGTGCTGCAGGAACAGGAATGCGGTCTCGCCGGTCTTGATCGGGAAGTTCTGCTGGACT
Organism: Luteimonas sp. A482; assembly: GCF_054072655.1. Taxonomy (NCBI): domain Bacteria; kingdom Pseudomonadati; phylum Pseudomonadota; class Gammaproteobacteria; order Lysobacterales; family Lysobacteraceae; genus Luteimonas; species Luteimonas sp. A482. Next base: position 588,551 of record NZ_JBSVRO010000001.1, on the reverse strand, counting down.
TCCTTGCGCTCCTTGCCACCGAACGGCGGGTTGGCGAGCACAATGTCCTTCTGATCCTTGGGCTGGATGTCGTTGAGATTCTCGCCCAGGGTGTTGGCGTGGACGATGTTGGGCGCCTCGATCCCGTGCAGGATCAGGTTCATCACGCCGATCACATAGGCCAGGCCCTTCTTCTCGCTGCCGTAGAAGGTTTTCTCCTGCAGGGTCTTCGCGTCGCGCGTGGACAGCTTGCCCGTGTTGCGCAGATAGTCGAACGCTTCGCACAAAAAGCCCGCGCTGCCGCAGGCGCCGTCGTAGATGGTCTCGCCGATTTTCGGGTCGATCACCTCGATCATGGCGCGGATCAGCGGACGCGGCGTGTAGTACTCGCCGCCGTTGCGCCCGGCGTTGCCCATGTTGCGGATCTTGGCTTCGTACAGGTGGCTGAGTTCGTGCTTCTCGGCGCTGCTGCCGAAGCGCAACTCCTCCACGCGTTCGATCACGTCGCGCAGGTTGTATCCGGAGCGGATCTTGTTGCCGATCTCGCCGAAGATCTCGCCGATCTTGTATTCAAGCGTCTGCGGCCCGCTGGCGCGCTGCCTGAAGCCTTCCAGGTACGGAAACAGTTCGTCATCGACGAAGTCGATGAGGTCCGGACCGGTGAGCGCCTTGTTGTGGTCCAGCTTGCCGTCCTTGCCCTTCGGCGCGGCCCAGCTCTCCCAGCGGTACTTCTTCTGCAGCAGCCAGTCGTACTTGCGCCCCTCCAGTTCGGCCTCCATCGCCTTGTCGCGCTCCAGCGCGTCGAGGTACTTGAGGAACAGCAACCACGACGACTGCTCGGTGTAGTCCAGCTCGCTGGTGCAGCCGGCATCCTTGTGCAGGATGTCGTCGATGTTCTTGAACGCCTGCTCGAACACTGCGGATTCGCCCCCTGGTTTGGAGGCGCTACTGTAGCGGGTCGGGTTTATGCGCCAAAGGGGACAACGCCTGGCGGTGCGGGTTGCGGGCTGTTTTCCGGTTGTTCAAGGGCGCGGCCCTTGATCGGGGTCCATTTGGCGAATGGTGCTGCTCAGGGGCGTGGCGGCGGGCTGGCCCCCACCCCAGCCCTCCCCCGCGTGCGGGGGAGGGAGCAGAGCGGGGACGGCCAGGGGCGGGCGCTCGGAAACCGGCAGGGCTGGCCTGCTTCCACCGCGCTCAGCGCGCCTCGATCGTGAACCCGCCGAACGCCACACCCAGGTCCCAGCCCTTGCCGGTACCGGCCAGGGCCAGCGACACGTCGCCCTTTGTCATCGCCTGCGCCTTGCTCGATTTGACCGCGCCGGCGTGGGCTTCGGCCGCGACATAGGTGCCGAGCAGATCACGGATGTCGCGCACCGCGGAGAAGTCGCCGCGGCCGTCGCGGATGTCGGACTTGCCCACGCTCAGGCCACCACCCCGGGCCTCGATGCTCACTGACATCGACTGGCCGTTGTCGCAGCTCACCCGGCCGGTGCCGGACGCGGTCTTGTAGAAGGCCGACCAGCCCGACATGTCGAAGGCCAGGCGGCAGGACACGTCGCGCGCGGCGACCGGCGCGACGGCCAGCAGCGCGGATGCCAACGTGGCAACGGTGAGAAAGCGGCGGATCTGCATTGCAGGGTGTCCTTGTTGGGCTGGCGCGGCGCGCGGGTTCAGAGAATGTAGCGGCTCAGGTCCGGATCCTGCACCAGTTCGCCCAGGTGCAAATCGACGTAGGCACGGTCGATGGTCACGCTGCTGCCGTCCTTGTCGGGCGCCTCGTAGCTCAGCGTGTCGAGCAGGCGTTCGAGCACGGTGTGCAGGCGGCGCGCGCCGATGTTCTCCTGGCGCTCGTTGACCTGGGCGGCGATCTCGGCCAGGCGCTCGATGGCCTCGTCGGCGAACGCCAGCTGCACGCCCTCGGTCCGCAGCAGCTCGACGTACTGCGTGGTGAGCGCGGCCTTGGGCTCGGTGAGGATGCGCACGAAGTCGTCCTTGGTCAGCGCCGACAGCTCCACGCGGATCGGGAAACGCCCCTGCATTTCCGGGATCAGGTCGCTGGGTTTGGCCAGGTGGAAGGCGCCCGATGCGATGAACAGGATGTGGTCGGTCTTGACCGAGCCGTACTTGGTGCTCACCGTCGAGCCTTCCACCAGCGGCAGCAGGTCTCGCTGCACGCCTTCGCGGCTGACGTCGCCGCCGCCCACGTTCTCGCCGCGCTTGGCCACCTTGTCGATCTCGTCGATGAATACGATGCCGTGCTGTTCGCAGGCCTCGATCGCGGCCTCGCGCACGTCATCCTCGTTGACCAGCCTGGCGGCTTCCTCGTCGATCAGCTGCGGGCGCGCCGCCTTGATCGTCAGCTTGCGCGCGTGCGTCTTCGCGCCGCCAAGGTTGGCGAACATCTGCCGCAGCTGCTGGCCCATCTCCTCCATGCCCGGCGGGGTCATGATGTCGACGCCCACGTTGGCCGACAGTTCGAGTTCGATCTCGCGCTCGTCCAGCTCGCCGGCGCGCAGCTGGCGGCGCAGCTTCTGGCGGGTTTCGGATTCCTTCGACGACGGCTCCGCGCCGATGTCCACGGTGGTCTGGCTGCCGAAGCCGAAGCCCGGCTGCGGCGCCTCGCGCCTGGGCAGCAGCGCGTCGAGGATGCGGTCCTCGGCGCGTTCCTCGGCCTGGGTGCGCACCTTCTTCTTGGCCTGCTCGCGGTAGAGCTTGACCGCGGTGTCGGCGAGGTCGCGGATGATCTGCTCCACGTCCTTGCCGACGTAGCCGACCTCGGTGAAACGGGTTGCCTCGACCTTCACGAACGGTGCGTTGGCCAGCGTCGCCAGGCGGCGCGCGATCTCGGTCTTGCCAACGCCGGTCGGGCCGATCATCAGGATGTTCTTGGGCATCACCTCGTTGCGCAGCTCGTCGGGCAGCTGCGCACGGCGCCAGCGGTTGCGCAGCGCGATGGCGACCGCACGCTTGGCCGACGTCTGGCCGATGATGTGGCGGTCGAGCTCCTGCACGATCTCGCGCGGGGTCATGGTGGAAGACGATCCAGGTTGATTCATATAGATGCCTCTTGCCCGTCATCCCCGCGAAGGCGGGGATCCAGCGGCGTTGTATTCGATCGGGGGAATGCGCTCGGTGACCGGACTCGACAGCTGCCGGAAAGACGTTCAGTCCTCGCGGCGGCGACGGTCAAAGTTCCTCGACCACCACGTTGCGGTTGGTGTAGATGCAGATGTCGCCGGCGATCTTCAACGCTTCGGTGGCGATGGTGCGCGCGTCGAGCTGCGTGTGCGCGAGCAGTGCGCGCGCGGCGGAGAGCGCGTAGCTGCCGCCGGAGCCGATGGCGATGAGGCCATCCTCCGGCTCGATCACATCGCCGGTGCCGCTGATGATCAGCGAAGTGTCCTTGTCGGCCACCGCAAGCAGCGCCTCGAGCTTGCCGAAGCGGCGCTCCGTGCGCCAGTCCTTGGCCATTTCCACAGCGGCCCGCTGCAGCTGGCCGTGCTTGGCGAGCTTGGACTCGAACAGTTCGAACAGGGTGAAGGCATCGGCCGCAGCACCGGCAAAGCCGGCCAGCACCTGGCCGTCGGTGCCGAGCCGGCGCACCTTGCGCGCGTTGCCCTTCATCACGGTGTGGCCGAGCGTGACCTGGCCGTCGCCGGCCACGGCCACCTTGCCGTCGCGGCGCACCGACAGGATCGTGGTGGCGTGGAATACGTTCGGGTTCTGGCTGGGGTCCATACGGCCTCCGGGGCGGGTCCGACAGACATAGGGGCGCCCCGGGCATGATCAAGCCCCGACGGCGAACGGGCTGCCTCAGGCCAGGTGCGCCACGCAGGAGTAGCCGTGCCGCGCTGTTCGATATTCGCCGCTTCCGGACACCTCAACGCGCGCCACGATCAGGACGCGGCCGTCTTCCGCGCCAGCCGCTATTCCTTGCGTCGCCGGGCCCGCGGATGGGCCGCGTCGTAGACCTTGGCCAGGTGTCCGAAATCCAGGTGCGTATAGATCTGCGTGGTCGAGATGTCCGCGTGCCCGAGCAGCTCCTGCACGCCGCGCAGGTCGCCGGAGGACTCCAGCACGTGGCTGGCGAACGAATGCCGCAGCAGGTGCGGATGCACCCGCTTGAACAGGCCCTGGCGCTGCGCAAGCTGGCGCATGCGGATCTGTATCGCGCGCGGGCTGATCGGCTTGCCGCCGCGGCCCGGGAACACCGGCCCGTCCTCGGCGCCACCGCTGTCGGCGCGCCATTCGCGCAGGGCGTTGCGGGCGAACGAGCCCACCGGCACGATCCGTTCCTTGCCACCCTTGCCGAGCACGCTGACCAGGCCTTCGTCCAGATGCAGGTCACGCCAGCGCAGCGCGCACAGTTCGCTCAGCCGCAGGCCCGACGAGTAGAACAGCTCCAGCATCGCGCGGTCGCGCAGGCCCAGCGGCACGTCGGTCGGCACTTCGACCAGGGCCTTGGCCTCGTCCGCGTCAAGCACCTGCGGCAGCTTGCGCGGCGCCTTTGGCGCGCGAACGCCGGCTGCGGGATTGGCGACGATGCGGCCATGCTTGAGCAACCACCGGTAGAAACTGCGGACCGCCGAGAGCCGCCGCTGCAGGCTCTTGGGCGACAGGCCGCGGCGGTGCTCGGCGGCGATGAAGGCGCGGATGGCGGCTTCGTCCAGGCCGATCATGCCGCCATGCGCTTCGGACCAGGCCGACAGTGTTTCAAGATCACGCCGATACCCCTCCAGCGTGTGCGGCGAAACGCGGCGCTCGACCTGCAGGTAGGAAAGGAACTCCCCCACCGTCACCATGCCGGGCGCGGGTGGCCGTTCAGCCATCGAACCTGCGCAGCGCCACTTCGAACGCCTCGCCCATCATGCGCAGGAACAGCGTGCCCATGCCGGGATAGAAGCGGTTCTGGTCGGCGCTGCCGACCGCGACCAGTCCGGTGCCTTCCAGCGCCAGCAGCGCGCTCGACTCCACCTCATCGACCCGCGCGCCGTACAGCAGCGCCTGCTTGTCCGGATGCAGGCGTCCGCACAGCGGCTCGCCTTCCCTCAGTGCGTCGGTAAACGGCCGCAGCACGGCGGCATCGCGATCAATCACCTGCAGCCAGGGCTGCGCTTCCAGCCCGTCGACCGGCTTGAACAGCACGATGCGCACCAGGTCGCCGGCGAAGTCTTCCTCCAGCGTGGCTGCCATCGCGCTGACCACGCTGGCGCGATCGGTCTGCCGCATCAGCGCAAGCGTGAGCTGGTGGGTGCGCACCGCAAGCCGTTCGTTTTCCTGCGAAATCGAATACAGGTCGTGCAGCCGGCGCGAAAGTTCGCGGTTCTTGTCGCGCAGCACCTCGAGCTGGTAGCTGGCCAGGGATGCGGCCGGGCCATCCTCGCGCGGTACCACCAGGCTCAATGCCAGGTCCGGGAACTGCTGCAGGAACTTCGGCTGCCTGCGCAGCCACGCCGCCACTTCGTGGGCGCCGAGTTTCTCGGTCGTGCTCATCGGGTCCATTTTCCTTCGAAGACAAATGCAGTCGGGCCGGCCATCGACACCTGCGCGGTATCGTCAGGCCAGGCGATACGCAACTCGCCGCCAGGCAGCGACACGGCCACGTCGCGGTCCAGCCGCCCGGCGCGCACCAGCACGGCCACCGCCGCACAGGCGCCGCTGCCGCAGGCGAGTGTTTCGCCAACGCCGCGTTCGTACACACGCAGGCGGATGCGACCACGATCGATCACCTGGGCAAAGCCGATATTGGCCGAGTCGGGGAACAGCTGCGAAGCCTGCAGCGCAGGGCCGATCCGCGCCACCGCGGCTGCGGCCACGTCATCGACTTCGATCACTGCATGCGGGTTGCCCATCGACACCGCGCCGAAACGCAGCGCACCGACGTGCGGAAGGGTGGTCTCGTAGCTGGGTGCCTGCTGCGCGATGCCGGCCATCGGCACCTGCGCGGGATCGAAGCGCGGCACGCCCATCGCAATGCGGTAGTTGCCCTCCCCCAAGACCTCGACCGCATGGTTGCCGGCGGGGCTGTCGAGTTCAAAGCGGGTCGCATCCGTGGCGCCGACGCGTACCAGCCAGGCCCCCACGCAGCGAGCGCCGTTGCCGCACTGGCCGGAGGGCGAGCCGTCCGAATTCCAGATGCGATAGCTGGCCAGCGCGCCACGGCTGGCGGGCGGCTCGACGGTCAGGATCTGGTCGCAGCCCACGCCGGTGTGGCGCTCGGCCAGCGCCCGGCACAGCTCAGGCGACGGCGGCGGCGCGCCATCGCGCAGGTCGAGCACGACGAAGTCGTTGCCCGCTCCGTGCATCTTGCTGAAGCGCAGCGCTGTTTGGGGCATCTCGCAGCCAGGCGGTAGCGGGGTGGTCGCGGCCACCGGATCAGCCGGTGCCGGAATCCGCCGCCGGCGGCACGTCGACTTGGTCCGCGTCGGCGTCGTCGACTGGATCCCCTTCGATCACGTCGTCGTCGACTTCCTCGACTTCCTCGACTTCCTCGACGTCTTCGACGTCCTCCACTTCCTCGACATCGACATCCTCGACATCGATGGCCCGCACCAGCGGTCCCTTGTTGCCGCAGGCGGCGAGGTTCAGGGCGAGCAGGAGCGCCAGTGGCGCGACGATAATCGGGAATCTGCGCATGGCAGCAGTGTATCCCGGCCGGCTGGACAGGACGAGTCCTCTCCTGGGGCCGTGCAAGGGCGGGCTCAGCGGCCGCCAGGATCGCGATGCGCAGGCGGCTCGGGCCGCAACCAGAGCCAGGTCGCGACCACCGCCATGCAGCCGATCGGCAGCGCGAGCACCCACCAGCGATCTCCGCCGCCCAGCAGCATCAGTGCAAGCAGGATCAGGGCCGACGCGAGCATGGTCCACGTGGCCATCCACTTCGCGCGTCGGGCGACCGTGCGACCGGCGGCCCAGTCGCGAATCATCGGGCCAAAGCGCGGATCCGCGAGCAGGCGGCGATGCAGCCGCTCCGATCCGCGCGCGGCTGCGAACGCGGACAGCAGCACGAACGGCACCGTCGGCAGGCCCGGCAGGAACATACCCAGCAGGCCAAGGCCCAGGCTGGCGTAGGCCAGCAGCCACCAGGCCCAGCGGAAGCGATGCGAAGGACGCATGGACGGGATGATACGGCTGGCCTCCCTCAAGCGGAGCAGCGCACCGGAAGCAGGAGCGGCTCTGCTCCCTCCTCCGCTTGCGGGGGAGGGCCGGGGTGGGGGCAAGCGAGGCCATGCTCCCCGAATCGCAGAAGGCCGCCCGAAGGCGGCCTCCCCAACGACAGGCTCTACTTCACGTCCAGCTGGTCGAGCATGAACGCGTACATCTCCGCCTGCTCGCGGAAGCGACGGAAGCGGCCCGACTTGCCGCCGTGCCCGGCTTCCATATTGGTGCGGAACACAATCGGGCCGTTGCCGGAGTCGAGGTCACGCAGCCGAGCCACGTACTTGGCAGGCTCCCAGTACTGCACCTGCGAATCCCACAGCCCGGTGCCCACGAACATCGACGGATACGCCTGCGCCTTCAGGTTGTCGTAGGGCGAGTACTGCAGGATGTAGTCGTAGTAGGGCTTGTCTTCCGGATTGCCCCACTCGTCGTATTCGTTGGTGGTCAGCGGGATGCTGGGGTCGAGCATTGTCGTCACGACGTCGACGAACGGCACCTGCGACAGGATCACGCGGTACTGGTCCGGCGCCATGTTCGAGATCGCGCCCATCAGCAGGCCGCCGGCGCTTCCGCCGTAGGCCGCGACGCGGTCTTTCGCTGCGTAGCCTTCGCGCACCAGGTGTCCGGTGACGTCGATGAAGTCGGTGAAGGTGTTGATCTTGTTGAGCAGCTTGCCGTCGTCGTACCAGCGCCGGCCCATCTCCTGGCCGCCGCGGATATGCGCCAGTGCGTACACCACGCCACGATCGAGCAGGCTGACGGTGGTGACGCTGAAGCCCGGGTCCATCGACATGCCGTAACTGCCGTAGGCGTACTGCAGCATCGCCGCGGTGCCGTCCTTCGCGAAACCCTTGCGATAGACCAGCGACACCGGGATCTTCTCGCCGTCGCGCGCGGTCGCCCACACGCGCTCGGTCACGTACTGCGACGGGTCGTAGCCGATCACCGGCTGCTGCTTGAGCACGATGCGCTCGCCGGTGGCGGTATCGAGCTCGTAGGTCGTGGCCGGCGTGGTCAGCGAGGTGTAGGTGTAGCGCAGCCTGGTGGTATCGGACTCGGTGTTGGCCGACAGGCCCATCGAGTAGGCCGGCTCGTCGGCCTGCACGTAGTCGGCGCTGCCGTCCTGGCGCAGGATGCGGACGCGCTCAAGCGCATCGGAGCGCTCGCCGATCGCGATGAAGCCGTCGAACAGCTCGAAGTTCTCCAGCAGCACGTCGACGTCGTGCGCGACCACGTCCTGCCATTCCTTGCGCGCGGCCGATCCGCTCGGGGCCTGCACCAGCTTGAAGTTCTTCGCACCGTCGGCGTTGGTCAGGATCACCCAGCGGTCGCCGAGGTGGTCGGCGCTGTACTCCAGGTCGCGTTCGCGCGCGGCCAGCAAGGTGAACTCGCGCGGATCAGCGGCCGGGGCGTAGCGCAGCTCGTCGGACACCGTGCTGCTGACGCCGATCACGATGTAGCGGTCGTCGCGCGTACGATCGACGCCCATGTAATAACTGTCGTCGGCTTCCTCGTAGACGACCACGTCCTGCGCCGGATCGGTGCCGATGACGTGGCGCTTCACACGCTTGGTCAACAGCGTTTCCGGATCGTTCTCGACGTAGAACACGGTACGGTTGTCATCGGCGAACACGAGGTCGCCGGAGGTGCCGCGGATCTGCTCGGGAAAGTCCTTGCCGCTGGCCAGGTCGCGAAAGCGGAAGCTGTACTGGCGGCGGCCGTTGGTGTCATCGGCCCAGGCCATCACCGTATTGTCCTGGCTGATCTCGTACGCGCCGACCGAGTAATAGTCCTTGCCTTCGGCCAGCGTATTGACGTCGAGCAGGACCTCTTCGCCGGCGAAGTCGCCGGCCTCGTTGGCCCGCTGGATCGACAGCGCGTCGACACCGGCGCCGTCCTTGCGTCGTGCATGGATCGGATAGTCCTTGCCGGCCTCGTAGCGGGCGTAATACCACCAGCCACGCTCGCGTGCAGGGATCGAGCTGTCATCCTGCTTGATGCGCCCGACGATCTCCTCGTAGAGCCTGTCCTCGACCGCCTTGAGTGGTGCCATCACCTTGTCGGCATAGGCATTCTCTGCCTCGAGGTAGGCAAGCATCGCCTTGTCCTCGCGCTTGTCGTCGCGCAGCCAGTAGTACTCGTCGCTGCGCTCCGCCCCATGCGGCGCCTTCACCACGTGCGGGCGTTTTTCGGCGTCGGGTGGCGTGGTGTCGGCGGCAATGGTGGTGGTGGTGGATAGCGTCATCAGGATCGTAGTCACGAAAAGAAGGGCGGCTTTCATCGGAGGATCCGCAGGGATACCGGAAGGCTGCGCCACCCCTGGTGCAGGGCGGCGCGGGTCATGTCATCGACGGCCGAGCTGCTGCCAGAGGAAGCTCAGGTACAGCGCGTCCATGTGCGCGGCCTGGCGGTTGTCCGCGGCGCCACCGTGGCCACCCTCGATGTTCTCGTAGTAGCGCACGTCCTTGCCGGCTGCCTGCATCTTCGCGAACATCTTGCGGGCGTGGCCAGGATGCACGCGGTCGTCGCGGGTCGAGGTCAGCAGGATCGTGGCGGGATAGTCCTTCGCCGGATCGAACAGATGGTAAGGCGAGAAGGTGCGGATGTATTCCCACTCTTCGGCGATGTCGGGATTGCCGTACTCGGCCATCCACGATGCGCCGGCCAGCAGCTTGTTGTAGCGCTGCATGTCCAGCAGCGGCACCTGGATCACGACCGCGCCGAACAGCTCCGGGTACTGCGTGAGCATGTTGCCGGTCAGCAGGCCGCCGTTGCTGCCACCACGGATTCCCAGGTGCTGCGGCGAGGTGATCTTGCGCGTGATCAGATCCTGTGCCACCGCCGCGAAATCCTCATACGCCTTGTGGCGGTTGGCCTTGAGCGCAGACTGGTGCCAGCGCGGGCCGTACTCGCCGCCGCCGCGGATGTTGGCGACCGCGTACACGCCACCCTTCTCCAGCCAACCCTTGCCGACGCCACCGGAATAGCCCGGGGTCAGCGAGATCTCGAACCCGCCATAGCCGTAGAGCAGGGTCGGGTTGCCGCCGTCATGGACCAGGTTCTTCTGGCGGACCAGGAAGTACGGCACGCGGGTTCCATCCTTCGACGTCGCGAAGTGCTGCTCGACGACGTGCTTCGACGCGTCGAAGAAGGTCGGCATGGTCTTGAGGACTTCAGGCTTCGCCGCACCCGCGCCCGCGTCGCCCAGCATCAGGGTGGTCGGGGTCAGGTAGTCGGTCACCGTGAGCCACAGCGCGTCGGATTCATCGCTGTCGACGGCGCTGGCGCCGATCGTGCCGAACTCCGGGACGCCTTCAAGCGGGCGGCGCGACCACCCGTCCTCGCCCGGAGTCAGGACCATCAGCCGGTTCTTGACGTCCTCCAGCACGTTGATCACCAGATGGTTCTGTGTCCATGACGTTCCGGCCAGCGACGTGGTCTCGCTCGGCTCGAACAGCACGGCGAATTCGCGCTTGCCCGCCATGAAGTCGTCGAACTTCGCCGCCAGCAGCGAGCCAGCCGGATAGGTCCGGCCGCCGGCTTCCCAGGCCTCGCGCAGCTCGAGCGTCAGCCATTCCCTGTGTACGCTTTTGTTGGCCGAATTGGGCGCATCGACCCTTGCCAGCGTGCCGTCCGGCCGCCGCAGGTACATCTCGTCGTTGTAGAAGGCGAGCGTGCGGCTGACGAAGTCGCGCTCGAAGCCGGGCGTGTGGTCGTGGCCGGCCGCGATGTACATGTCGTCGGGGCTGCCCTCGTAGACCAGGCTGGCTGATTCCAGGGGCGTGCCGCGCTTCCATTGCTTGACGATGCGTGGATAACCCGACTCCGTCATCGAGCCGGTGCCGAAATCGGTATACACGTACACAGTGTCGCGGTCGATCCAGCTGAGCGCGCCCTTGGCTTCTTCACGGTAGAAGCCGCCTTCCACCCAGCTCTTGCCGGCAAGATCGAACTCGCGGGTAACGTCGGCATCCGCGCCACCGCGCGAAAGCGCGACCAGGCAGCGGCTGTAGTCGGGGCGCAGGCAGTCCGCACCGTGCCAGACCCAGTTCTCGCCCTCGGTCTTGTTCAGCGCGTCGAGATCGATCAGCACTTCCCACTCCGGCCTGGGCTTCCGATACTCCTCGAGCGTGGTCCGGCGCCAGAGGCCGCGCGGGTTCTGCTTGTCGCGCCAGAAGTTGTAGTACCACTCACCCTGCTTGTAGACGCCGGGAATCTTGTCATCCGAGTCGTAGATGGCCAGCAGGTCCGCTTCCAGCTGCCTGAACTCGGGCGTCGCGGCAAGCTCGGCCTCGGCATTGGCGTTCTGCGCCTTGACCCATTCCAGCGCCTTGGGATCCTCGACGCCTTCCAGCCACTGGTACGGATCGGACACCGCTGCCTCCTCGTTGGTCTCGTTGGCATGCGCCGGCGCCGCGGCCAGTCCCATCGCGAGCGCAATCGCCGCGGATATCGACATGAATTTCGCCACGACCACCTCCATCTGCAAAGTGGCCGCACGCTATCACACGCGCCTCGGCCCCTGCAGTGCCGAAAGTCGAGCGGAGTTTCCAGGGCCAGGCGACGCCCAAAGAAAAACCCCCAACCTTTCGGCTGGGGGTTTTGGATAAAAAACCCTGGCGATGACCTACTCTCGCATGCGGATGCACACTACCATCGGCGCATGAGCGTTTCACTTCCGAGTTCGGAATGGGATCGGGTGGTGCCACTCAGCTATTGTCACCAGGGAGACCGTGGAGGGTCGCCGGCACCGGTACGGATTGATCCGTAGACGGAGCAGCGCTCACGCTCTCGAAGGGAAGGGAAGTAGCGAACTGGTTTGGTCTGGTCTGTCAGCGACGTATCGCAGAGTCCAAGGCCACTTGAGGTTATATGGTCAAGCCGCACGGATCATTAGTACTGGTTAGCTCAACGCATTACTGCGCTTACACACCCAGCCTATCAACCACCTGGTCTTGATGGTTCCTTTAGGGGACTTGTGTCCCGGGAGATCTCATCTTGAGGCGCGCTTCCCGCTTAGATGCTTTCAGCGGTTATCGCTTCCGAACATAGCTACCCGGCAGTGCCACTGGCGTGACAACCGGAACACCAGAGGTTCGTCCACTCCGGTCCTCTCGTACTAGGAGCAGCCCCTCTCAAATCTCCAACGCCCATGGCAGATAGGGACCGAACTGTCTCACGACGTTCTGAACCCAGCTCGCGTACCACTTTAAATGGCGAACAGCCATACCCTTGGGACCGACTACAGCCCCAGGATGTGATGAGCCGACATCGAGGTGCCAAACACCGCCGTCGCTATGGACGCTTGGGCGGTATCAGCCTGTTATCCCCGGAGTACCTTTTATCCGTTGAGCGATGGCCCTTCCATACAGAACCACCGGATCACTAAGTCCTACTTTCGTACCTGCTTGATCCGTCGATCTTGCAGTCAAGCACGCTTATGCCTTTGCACACAGTGCGCGATGTCCGACCGCGCTGAGCGTACCTTCGAGCTCCTCCGTTACTCTTTGGGAGGAGACCGCCCCAGTCAAACTACCCACCACACACGGTCCCCGACCCGGATTACGGGCCCAGGTTAGAACGTCAAGCACGACAGGGTGGTATTTCAAGGATGGCTCCACCCCAGCTAGCGCCAGGGTTTCACAGCCTCCCACCTATCCTACACAGACGAACTCAACGTTCAGTGTGAAGCTATAGTAAAGGTTCACGGGGTCTTTCCGTCTTGCCACGGGAACGCTGCATCTTCACAGCGATTTCAATTTCACTGAGTCTCGGGTGGAGACAGCGCCGCTGTCGTTACGCCATTCGTGCAGGTCGGAACTTACCCGACAAGGAATTTCGCTACCTTAGGACCGTTATAGTTACGGCCGCCGTTTACTGGGGCTTCGATCAAGAGCTTCGCCTTGCGGCTGACCCCATCAATTAACCTTCCAGCACCGGGCAGGCGTCACACCCTATACGTCCACTTTCGTGTTTGCAGAGTGCTGTGTTTTTGATAAACAGTCGCAGCGGCCTGGTCACTTCGGCCTCCCCCAGCTATTCACCAGAAGAGGCGCACCTTCTCCCGAAGTTACGGTGCTATTTTGCCTAGTTCCTTCACCCGAGTTCTCTCAAGCGCCTGAGAATTCTCATCCTACCCACCTGTGTCGGTTTACGGTACGGTCTGCGTAAGCTGAAGCTTAGGAGCTTTTCCTGGAAGCGTGATATCGGCAGCCTAGTCCTAATGGACCGGTCCTTAGTCTCAACGTTGCGCCCCCGGATTTGCCTAAGGGCACCGCCTCAACTCTTTCACCAGGACAACCAACGCCTGGCCTGCCTAACCTTCTCCGTCCCTCCATCGCACTTACGCGAGGTGCTGGAATATTAACCAGCTTCCCATCGACTACGCATTTCTGCCTCGCCTTAGGGGCCGACTCACCCTGCGTTGATTAACATTGCGCAAGGAAACCTTGGGCTTTCGGCGTGCGGGTTTTTCACCCACATTATCGTTACTCATGTCAGCATTCGCACTTCCGATACCTCCAGCAGACTTCTCAATCCACCTTCGCAGGCTTACGGAACGCTCCTCTACCGCACATCACAAAGTGATGCACCCCAAGCTTCGGTTTACTGCTTAGCCCCGTTAAATCTTCCGCGCAGACCGACTCGACCAGTGAGCTATTACGCTTTCTTTAAAGGATGGCTGCTTCTAAGCCAACCTCCTGGCTGTCTGTGCCTTTCCACATCGTTTCCCACTTAGCAGTAAATTGGGGACCTTAGCTGTGGGTCTGGGTTGTTTCCCTTTTCACGACGGACGTTAGCACCCGCCGTGTGTCTCCCATGCATTCCGTCTCGGTATTCGGAGTTTGCAATGGTTTGGTAAGTCGCGATGACCCCCTAGCCATGACAGTGCTCTACCCCCGAGAGGATTCACATGAGGCGCTACCTAAATAGCTTTCGAGGAGAACCAGCTATCTCCGGGTTCGATTAGCTTTTCACTCCTAATCACAGCTCATCCCCGTCTTTTGCAACAGACGTGGGTTCGGGCCTCCAGTTGATGTTACTCAACCTTCACCCTGGCCATGACTAGATCACCCGGTTTCGGGTCTATTGCCTGCGACTATGCGCCCTATTCAGACTCGGTTTCCCTTCGCCTCCCCTATACGGTTAAGCTTGCCACAGACAATAAGTCGCTGACCCATTATACAAAAGGTACGCAGTCACTCCTTGCGGAGCTCCTACTGCTTGTACGCACACGGTTTCAGGATCTATTTCACTCCCTTCACCAGGGTTCTTTTCGCCTTTCCCTCACGGTACTGGTTCACTATCGGTCGGTCAGGAGTATTTAGCCTTGGAGGATGGTCCCCCCATGTTCAGACAGGGTTTCTCGTGCCCCGCCCTACTCAATTTCATCTGCGTGGCCCTTTCGCATACAGGGCTGTCACCTTCTATGGCCGGTCTTTCCAGGACCGTTTTGCTAAAACCACACAGACTTTTGGGCTAGTCCCCGTTCGCTCGTCACTACTAAGGGAATCTCGGTTGATTTCTTTTCCTACGGTTACTTAGATATTTCAGTTCACCGCGTTCGCCTTGCATGGCTATGTATTCACCATGCAATACTCCTTGCGGAGTGGGTTTCCCCATTCGGACATTGCCGGATCAAAGCTTGTTGCCAGCTCCCCGACACTTTTCGCAGGCTGCCACGTCCTTCATCGCCTCTGACCGCCAAGGCATCCACCGTGTGCGCTTATTCGCTTGACCATATAACCCCAAGTCGCCTCGGAGTTAGCATGTGCCCGTGGTTACAAGCCACGGACGCGAAGTGTATGCAACGACTCAAATATTAGGGATCTCGAAGATCCCCGCCTTAGCCTCTTACGACACGTCTGGACAGAACTGTCTCAAACGCTCGCTACTTCCCTTGTTTTCAAAGAACACGCACCGGCTTCAACGCCGGTCCGCTTCTAAACTTTGTGTGTGCGCGCAGCAATCCGTTTCGAACCTGGTGGAGCCTGTCGGGATCGAACCGACGACCCCCTGCTTGCAAAGCAGGTGCTCTCCCAGCTGAGCTAAGGCCCCGAAAATAGCAATCTGGGCCTGGACTTCACCAACTGGGCCAAGGCCTTGGATGGTGGGTCTGGGAGGACTCGAACCACCGGCCTCACCCTTATCAGGGGTGCGCTCTAACCACCTGAGCTACAGACCCAGTCTGTTCTGTGCGGATTGTGCAGGTTACTTGTGCGGACGCCTGGACAGGCAATCATCCTGTCTTTATGTCTCAAAAGGAGGTGATCCAGCCGCACCTTCCGATACGGCTACCTTGTTACGACTTCACCCCAGTCATCGGCCACACCGTGGTAAGCGTCCTCCTTGCGGTTAGACTACCTACTTCTGGTGCAACAAACTCCCATGGTGTGACGGGCGGTGTGTACAAGGCCCGGGAACGTATTCACCGCAGCAATGCTGATCTGCGATTACTAGCGATTCCGACTTCACGGAGTCGAGTTGCAGACTCCGATCCGGACTGAGAGAAGGTTTCTGGGATTGGCTTGCCCTCGCGGGTTTGCAGCCCTCTGTCCTTCCCATTGTAGTACGTGTGTAGCCCTGGCCGTAAGGGCCATGATGACTTGACGTCATCCCCACCTTCCTCCGGTTTGTCACCGGCGGTCTCCTTAGAGTTCCCACCATTACGTGCTGGCAACTAAGGACAAGGGTTGCGCTCGTTGCGGGACTTAACCCAACATCTCACGACACGAGCTGACGACAGCCATGCAGCACCTGTGTTCGCGTTCCCGAAGGCACTCCTCTATCTCTAAAGGATTCGCGACATGTCAAGGCCAGGTAAGGTTCTTCGCGTTGCATCGAATTAAACCACATACTCCACCGCTTGTGCGGGCCCCCGTCAATTCCTTTGAGTTTCAGTCTTGCGACCGTACTCCCCAGGCGGCGAACTTAACGCGTTAGCTTCGATACTGAGTGCCAAATTGCACCCAACATCCAGTTCGCATCGTTTAGGGCGTGGACTACCAGGGTATCTAATCCTGTTTGCTCCCCACGCTTTCGTGCCTCAGTGTCAGTACTGGTCCAGGTAGTCGCCTTCGCCACGGATGTTCCTCCTGATCTCTACGCATTTCACTGCTACACCAGGAATTCCACTACCCTCTACCGTACTCTAGCCCGCCAGTTTCCAATGCAATTCCCAGGTTGAGCCCAGGGCTTTCACATCAGACTTAACGAACCACCTACGCACGCTTTACGCCCAGTAATTCCGAGTAACGCTTGCACCCTTCGTATTACCGCGGCTGCTGGCACGAAGTTAGCCGGTGCTTATTCTTTGGGTACCGTCATTCTCTCCGGGTATTGACCGGAAAGTTTTCTTTCCCAACAAAAGGGCTTTACAACCCGAAGGCCTTCTTCACCCACGCGGCATGGCTGGATCAGGCTTGCGCCCATTGTCCAATATTCCCCACTGCTGCCTCCCGTAGGAGTCTGGACCGTGTCTCAGTTCCAGTGTGGCTGATCATCCTCTCAGACCAGCTACCGATCGTCGCCTTGGTGGGCCATTACCCCGCCAACTAGCTAATCGGACATCGGCTCATCTATCCGCGCGAGGTCTTGCGATCCCCCGCTTTCTCCCGTAGGACGTATGCGGTATTAGCGTAAGTTTCCCTACGTTATCCCCCACGTATAGGCAGATTCCGATGTATTCCTCACCCGTCCGCCACTCGCCACCCAGAGAGCAAGCTCTCCTGTGCTGCCGTTCGACTTGCATGTGTTAGGCCTGCCGCCAGCGTTCACTCTGAGCCAGGATCAAACTCTTCACTTAAATTTTTCGGACCCGAAAGTCCTAATTGCTTGAGTGCAGTCGTCCTCACCTGAGCTCCAATTACTCGCTTGCATTTGCATGCATTTGAATCTTTGTTGCTCTTGTTTGGAACGTCTGCAAGATGGACAGTCATCCACCCGCCAGACGCCCGCACAAGTCACCTGCGCACACTGTCAAAGATCATGGAACCGGGCCTCAACGCCTCGATTCCGTCCTGCGGATGTTTCGCCGCAGGTAGCCGCGCATCTTGCCACGGCCCTCTTGTCCTGTCAACACCCCGTGAGAGGTATCGACCCTCCCTTCCAGTCCGGCCCGAAGGCGTTTCGTCGAAGGGAGCCGCACATGATAGCGCGGAATTCTTGTACGTCAACACTTCGTGAAGAAATCTTGATGCCTGCTGAGCTGTCACGACGCCTGCTCAGCGGCCGAGCATGATAGTGCCGTTTGTCCGGCTTGTCACCCCCTTGTGGAGAAGCGTGCCGGCCCTCGAAAGGCCGAGCTCAGCGGTGCGCAAGCCTCGCCACTGGCGTAGCCCCGCGCGGCCCTTGACCACGACGAGCTGGCCAGGCAGGCCTGGAGCCAGGCTGCCTCATCACATTTTCATCGCGACCCAGGCGACGCCCAAAGAAAAACCCCCAACCTTTCGGCTGGGGGTTTTGGATAAAAAACCCTGGCGATGACCTACTCTCGCATGCGGATGCACACTACCATCGGCGCATGAGCGTTTCACTTCCGAGTTCGGAATGGGATCGGGTGGTGCCACTCAGCTATTGTCACCAGGGAGACCGTGGAGGGTCGCCGGCACCGGTACGGATTGATCCGTAGACGGAGCAGCGCTCACGCTCTCGAAGGGAAGGGAAGTAGCGAACTGGTTTGGTCTGGTCTGTCAGCGACGTATCGCAGAGTCCAAGGCCACTTGAGGTTATATGGTCAAGCCGCACGGATCATTAGTACTGGTTAGCTCAACGCATTACTGCGCTTACACACCCAGCCTATCAACCACCTGGTCTTGATGGTTCCTTTAGGGGACTTGTGTCCCGGGAGATCTCATCTTGAGGCGCGCTTCCCGCTTAGATGCTTTCAGCGGTTATCGCTTCCGAACATAGCTACCCGGCAGTGCCACTGGCGTGACAACCGGAACACCAGAGGTTCGTCCACTCCGGTCCTCTCGTACTAGGAGCAGCCCCTCTCAAATCTCCAACGCCCATGGCAGATAGGGACCGAACTGTCTCACGACGTTCTGAACCCAGCTCGCGTACCACTTTAAATGGCGAACAGCCATACCCTTGGGACCGACTACAGCCCCAGGATGTGATGAGCCGACATCGAGGTGCCAAACACCGCCGTCGCTATGGACGCTTGGGCGGTATCAGCCTGTTATCCCCGGAGTACCTTTTATCCGTTGAGCGATGGCCCTTCCATACAGAACCACCGGATCACTAAGTCCTACTTTCGTACCTGCTTGATCCGTCGATCTTGCAGTCAAGCACGCTTATGCCTTTGCACACAGTGCGCGATGTCCGACCGCGCTGAGCGTACCTTCGAGCTCCTCCGTTACTCTTTGGGAGGAGACCGCCCCAGTCAAACTACCCACCACACACGGTCCCCGACCCGGATTACGGGCCCAGGTTAGAACGTCAAGCACGACAGGGTGGTATTTCAAGGATGGCTCCACCCCAGCTAGCGCCAGGGTTTCACAGCCTCCCACCTATCCTACACAGACGAACTCAACGTTCAGTGTGAAGCTATAGTAAAGGTTCACGGGGTCTTTCCGTCTTGCCACGGGAACGCTGCATCTTCACAGCGATTTCAATTTCACTGAGTCTCGGGTGGAGACAGCGCCGCTGTCGTTACGCCATTCGTGCAGGTCGGAACTTACCCGACAAGGAATTTCGCTACCTTAGGACCGTTATAGTTACGGCCGCCGTTTACTGGGGCTTCGATCAAGAGCTTCGCCTTGCGGCTGACCCCATCAATTAACCTTCCAGCACCGGGCAGGCGTCACACCCTATACGTCCACTTTCGTGTTTGCAGAGTGCTGTGTTTTTGATAAACAGTCGCAGCGGCCTGGTCACTTCGGCCTCCCCCAGCTATTCACCAGAAGAGGCGCACCTTCTCCCGAAGTTACGGTGCTATTTTGCCTAGTTCCTTCACCCGAGTTCTCTCAAGCGCCTGAGAATTCTCATCCTACCCACCTGTGTCGGTTTACGGTACGGTCTGCGTAAGCTGAAGCTTAGGAGCTTTTCCTGGAAGCGTGATATCGGCAGCCTAGTCCTAATGGACCGGTCCTTAGTCTCAACGTTGCGCCCCCGGATTTGCCTAAGGGCACCGCCTCAACTCTTTCACCAGGACAACCAACGCCTGGCCTGCCTAACCTTCTCCGTCCCTCCATCGCACTTACGCGAGGTGCTGGAATATTAACCAGCTTCCCATCGACTACGCATTTCTGCCTCGCCTTAGGGGCCGACTCACCCTGCGTTGATTAACATTGCGCAAGGAAACCTTGGGCTTTCGGCGTGCGGGTTTTTCACCCACATTATCGTTACTCATGTCAGCATTCGCACTTCCGATACCTCCAGCAGACTTCTCAATCCACCTTCGCAGGCTTACGGAACGCTCCTCTACCGCACATCACAAAGTGATGCACCCCAAGCTTCGGTTTACTGCTTAGCCCCGTTAAATCTTCCGCGCAGACCGACTCGACCAGTGAGCTATTACGCTTTCTTTAAAGGATGGCTGCTTCTAAGCCAACCTCCTGGCTGTCTGTGCCTTTCCACATCGTTTCCCACTTAGCAGTAAATTGGGGACCTTAGCTGTGGGTCTGGGTTGTTTCCCTTTTCACGACGGACGTTAGCACCCGCCGTGTGTCTCCCATGCATTCCGTCTCGGTATTCGGAGTTTGCAATGGTTTGGTAAGTCGCGATGACCCCCTAGCCATGACAGTGCTCTACCCCCGAGAGGATTCACATGAGGCGCTACCTAAATAGCTTTCGAGGAGAACCAGCTATCTCCGGGTTCGATTAGCTTTTCACTCCTAATCACAGCTCATCCCCGTCTTTTGCAACAGACGTGGGTTCGGGCCTCCAGTTGATGTTACTCAACCTTCACCCTGGCCATGACTAGATCACCCGGTTTCGGGTCTATTGCCTGCGACTATGCGCCCTATTCAGACTCGGTTTCCCTTCGCCTCCCCTATACGGTTAAGCTTGCCACAGACAATAAGTCGCTGACCCATTATACAAAAGGTACGCAGTCACTCCTTGCGGAGCTCCTACTGCTTGTACGCACACGGTTTCAGGATCTATTTCACTCCCTTCACCAGGGTTCTTTTCGCCTTTCCCTCACGGTACTGGTTCACTATCGGTCGGTCAGGAGTATTTAGCCTTGGAGGATGGTCCCCCCATGTTCAGACAGGGTTTCTCGTGCCCCGCCCTACTCAATTTCATCTGCGTGGCCCTTTCGCATACAGGGCTGTCACCTTCTATGGCCGGTCTTTCCAGGACCGTTTTGCTAAAACCACACAGACTTTTGGGCTAGTCCCCGTTCGCTCGTCACTACTAAGGGAATCTCGGTTGATTTCTTTTCCTACGGTTACTTAGATATTTCAGTTCACCGCGTTCGCCTTGCATGGCTATGTATTCACCATGCAATACTCCTTGCGGAGTGGGTTTCCCCATTCGGACATTGCCGGATCAAAGCTTGTTGCCAGCTCCCCGACACTTTTCGCAGGCTGCCACGTCCTTCATCGCCTCTGACCGCCAAGGCATCCACCGTGTGCGCTTATTCGCTTGACCATATAACCCCAAGTCGCCTCGGAGTTAGCATGTGCCCGTGGTTACAAGCCACGGACGCGAAGTGTATGCAACGACTCAAATATTAGGGATCTCGAAGATCCCCGCCTTAGCCTCTTACGACACGTCTGGACAGAACTGTCTCAAACGCTCGCTACTTCCCTTGTTTTCAAAGAACACGCACCGGCTTCAACGCCGGTCCGCTTCTAAACTTTGTGTGTGCGCGCAGCAATCCGTTTCGAACCTGGTGGAGCCTGTCGGGATCGAACCGACGACCCCCTGCTTGCAAAGCAGGTGCTCTCCCAGCTGAGCTAAGGCCCCGAAAATAGCAATCTGGGCCTGGACTTCACCAACTGGGCCAAGGCCTTGGATGGTGGGTCTGGGAGGACTCGAACCACCGGCCTCACCCTTATCAGGGGTGCGCTCTAACCACCTGAGCTACAGACCCAGTCTGTTCTGTGCGGATTGTGCAGGTTACTTGTGCGGACGCCTGGACAGGCAATCATCCTGTCTTTATGTCTCAAAAGGAGGTGATCCAGCCGCACCTTCCGATACGGCTACCTTGTTACGACTTCACCCCAGTCATCGGCCACACCGTGGTAAGCGTCCTCCTTGCGGTTAGACTACCTACTTCTGGTGCAACAAACTCCCATGGTGTGACGGGCGGTGTGTACAAGGCCCGGGAACGTATTCACCGCAGCAATGCTGATCTGCGATTACTAGCGATTCCGACTTCACGGAGTCGAGTTGCAGACTCCGATCCGGACTGAGAGAAGGTTTCTGGGATTGGCTTGCCCTCGCGGGTTTGCAGCCCTCTGTCCTTCCCATTGTAGTACGTGTGTAGCCCTGGCCGTAAGGGCCATGATGACTTGACGTCATCCCCACCTTCCTCCGGTTTGTCACCGGCGGTCTCCTTAGAGTTCCCACCATTACGTGCTGGCAACTAAGGACAAGGGTTGCGCTCGTTGCGGGACTTAACCCAACATCTCACGACACGAGCTGACGACAGCCATGCAGCACCTGTGTTCGCGTTCCCGAAGGCACTCCTCTATCTCTAAAGGATTCGCGACATGTCAAGGCCAGGTAAGGTTCTTCGCGTTGCATCGAATTAAACCACATACTCCACCGCTTGTGCGGGCCCCCGTCAATTCCTTTGAGTTTCAGTCTTGCGACCGTACTCCCCAGGCGGCGAACTTAACGCGTTAGCTTCGATACTGAGTGCCAAATTGCACCCAACATCCAGTTCGCATCGTTTAGGGCGTGGACTACCAGGGTATCTAATCCTGTTTGCTCCCCACGCTTTCGTGCCTCAGTGTCAGTACTGGTCCAGGTAGTCGCCTTCGCCACGGATGTTCCTCCTGATCTCTACGCATTTCACTGCTACACCAGGAATTCCACTACCCTCTACCGTACTCTAGCCCGCCAGTTTCCAATGCAATTCCCAGGTTGAGCCCAGGGCTTTCACATCAGACTTAACGAACCACCTACGCACGCTTTACGCCCAGTAATTCCGAGTAACGCTTGCACCCTTCGTATTACCGCGGCTGCTGGCACGAAGTTAGCCGGTGCTTATTCTTTGGGTACCGTCATTCTCTCCGGGTATTGACCGGAAAGTTTTCTTTCCCAACAAAAGGGCTTTACAACCCGAAGGCCTTCTTCACCCACGCGGCATGGCTGGATCAGGCTTGCGCCCATTGTCCAATATTCCCCACTGCTGCCTCCCGTAGGAGTCTGGACCGTGTCTCAGTTCCAGTGTGGCTGATCATCCTCTCAGACCAGCTACCGATCGTCGCCTTGGTGGGCCATTACCCCGCCAACTAGCTAATCGGACATCGGCTCATCTATCCGCGCGAGGTCTTGCGATCCCCCGCTTTCTCCCGTAGGACGTATGCGGTATTAGCGTAAGTTTCCCTACGTTATCCCCCACGTATAGGCAGATTCCGATGTATTCCTCACCCGTCCGCCACTCGCCACCCAGAGAGCAAGCTCTCCTGTGCTGCCGTTCGACTTGCATGTGTTAGGCCTGCCGCCAGCGTTCACTCTGAGCCAGGATCAAACTCTTCACTTAAATTTTTCGGACCCGAAAGTCCTAATTGCTTGAGTGCAGTCGTCCTCACCTGAGCTCCAATTACTCGCTTGCATTTGCATGCATTTGAATCTTTGTTGCTCTTGTTTGGAACGTCTGCAAGATGGACAGTCATCCACCCGCCAGACGCCCGCACAAGTCACCTGCGCACACTGTCAAAGATCATGGAACCGGGCCTCAACGCCTCGATTCCGTCCTGCGGATGTTTCGCCGCAGGTAGCCGCACATCTTGCCACGGCCCTCTTGTCCTGTCAACACCCCGTGAGAGGTATCGACCCTCCCTTCCAGTCCGGCCCGAAGGCGTTTCGTCGAAGGGAGCCGCACATTCTAGCCCGTTCTTCCTTTCCGTCAACACCCTTTTTCAAGGATTTTTCAGGTCCAGCTGCAGCCCCGGGGTGTTGCCGTTCCCGGCCCCGGCATAAGCGGGGCGCGCATTCTGCCTGTTTGCCAAGAGCTTGCATAGCCCCTGCGACGCGGGCGCCTTGACTCCGCCCGACAGCTGCCCGATGTTGCCCGCCATCCCGCACGCGGAGCCGCAACATGCTGCCTTTCCGACACATCGCCGCGCTGGTGGCGCTTTCGCTTTCCGGCTGCGCCAGCGCGGATGCGCCCTGGGTCGAGCTGGCAGGGGCGCGCTACGCGGTGGAGGTGGCCGATGACGATGCCGAACGCGCTCGCGGCCTGATGTTCCGCGACTCTCTCGCAGATGGACACGGCATGCTGTTCATCCACGACCGCACGGAACCGCTGGCGTACTGGATGAAGAACACGCGCATCCCGCTGGATATCCTGTACTTCGACGAGTCCCTGGAGCTGGTGTCCCAGCAGCGCGACGTGCCGCCCTGCTCGGCCGGCAACGCGTGCCCTGCGTACCCGAGCGACGCACCCGCGCGCTATGTTCTGGAACTCAACGCCGGCGAGGCGGCGCGGCTGCAGCTGTCGGCTGGCACGCGCATGCGATTGCACCCCTCGCTGCAGAACACCCCTTGAACCTGCAACAGCACAGCCTTGCGCCAGCCGCCGGGGCAGAGCAGTCTTCCGGCCATGAGTCCGATCCGCAAGCTGCCTGAATGGCCCGAACTCGCTTCGCTCGACGACGAGGCGCTGCCGCTGCTGGATGTCGCGCTGCTGATCGCGCGGGACGAGTATCCGGGCCTTGATCCGCGTCGCTACGCGCTGCAGGTGCAGGGGCATGCGTCGCACCTGCGCTGCGCGGTGGAGCGCGAGTCGCACCTCGCACTGAAGATGCGCACGATCAACCGGTACCTGTTCGAAGAGGTCGGCTATGCCGGCAACCACGACGAGTACTACGACCCGCGCAACAGCTACATCAACGAGGTGTTCGAGCGGCGCCTGGGCAACCCGATTTCGCTGGCACTCGTGCAGATGGCCGTGTCGCGGGAGATCGGGCTGCCGCTGGACGGGGTTTCGTTCCCCGGCCACTTCCTGGTGCGCCTGCCGGTCGACAACGGCGTGCTGGTGATGGATCCGTTCAACCGCGGGCGCCCCCTGGACGTCGACGAACTGCGCCAGCGCGCAAGTGCGCACCTGGGTGGCGGCGTGCCCGATGACGATGCGCTTTCGCAGATCCTCAACCCCGCCTCGAACCGCGCGATCCTGGTACGCATGTTGCGCAACCTGCTCGGTGTCTACCAGAAGCACGGGGACTGGGAACGCGCGGTGCGCAGCGCGGACCGCGTGCTCAGCCTGCTGCCGGACGACGCCGAGGCGCTGCGCGACCGCGGACTGGGTTACCTGGAGCTTGGCCACCACGCTGGCGCGCGCGCGGACCTGGGGCGCTATCTGCAGCGTCAACCCGACGCCAGCGACGCAGCGCGGATCCGGCTGCGGCTGATCGAAGCGGGAATGCAACGGACCCGGCTGCACTGAGCCGCGTTGGCGGGTCCCTGGCAGGTATCGCCTTCACGGGGGATGCCGGAAAGAAAGCTGTTTGCGCCGCGCCTCCTCAGAGGACGACCATCTCGAAATCGTCCTTGGTCACGCCGCAATCCGGGCAGGTCCACGTGTCCGGAACGTCTTCCCAGCGCGTGCCGGGCGCGATTCCGTCATCGGGCAGGCCTGCCGCTTCGTCGTAGACGAAACCGCAGACCACGCACATCCAGCTGCGGTAGGACATGTCATTCATCGGATAATGGGCGCACGAAGCGTCGGAGGACTCATGCCATTGTCCCATCCATCGCGCCAGCGCGAAACCGGTACGGCGCGCGCGCGCGGTCTTTACGCGATCACGCCCGACCTGGCCGATACCGGCCTGCTGCTGTCGAAGGTGGAATGCGTGCTGCCGTGGACGCGGTGGCTGCAGTACCGCAACAAGACCGCGACGCCCGCGCTGCGACGCGCGCAGATCGAGGCCCTGCTGCCTGCGTGCCGCGCACGGGGCGTGCCACTGATCGTCAACGACGACTGGCGCCTGGCCGCGGATTGCGGCGTCGACGGCGTCCATCTTGGCGAGGATGACGGCGACCTGCGCCAGGCGCGCGCAGCGCTGGGCGACGATGCAATCGTCGGCGCCTCCTGCTATGACTCGCTGGCGCTGGCGCAGCGGGCCGTGGCGGCTGGTGCGGACTACGTGGCCTTCGGCGCGTTCTTCGCCACCGCGACGAAGGCGGCGACGCGACGCGCCGGTCCGGCGCTGCTGCAGCAGGCCGCCGGCCTGGGCGTGGCGCGGGTGGCGATCGGCGGAATCACCCCGGACAATGCGCCAGCACTGGTCGAGGCCGGCGCCGATCTGATCGCGGTGGTCAGCGGCGTGTTCGGTGCCGACGACCCTGCGGCCGCAGCGCAGGCTTATCTGGGCGCATTCCAGCCGCACGGCTCCGCCCCGCGGCACGCCGGACATTCTGTCCAGCCGACGTCCGACGCACCCATTCGCATTCCCGACTCCGAGGCATGAACACCATGAACCACGAACGCTCCCAGGCACTGTTCTCGCGCGCACGCACCTTGATGCCCGGCGGCGTCAATTCGCCGGTGCGCGCCTTCAAGTCGGTGGGCGGCGAGCCGTTCTTCGTCGCGCGTGCCGACGGTCCGTACCTGTATGACGTCGACGGCAACCGCTACGTGGACTACGTCGGATCGTGGGGGCCGATGATCGCTGGCCACAACCACCCGGCGGTGCGCGAAGCGGTGGCAAACGCGATCGGCAACGGCCTGTCCTACGGCGCGCCGTGCGCAGCCGAAGTGACGATGGCAGAGCGGATCACGCAGCTCGTACCTTCGTGCGAAATGGTGCGCATGGTGAATTCGGGCACCGAGGCGACGCTGTCGGCGATCCGGCTGGCGCGCGGCGCCACCGGCCGCATGAAGATCCTGAAGTTCGAGGGCTGTTACCACGGCCACGGCGACTCGTTCCTGGTCAAGGCCGGCAGTGGCGCACTCACCTTTGGCGTACCGAACTCCCCCGGCGTGCCGAAGGCCCTGGCCGACCTCACGCTGACCCTGCCCTACAACGATTTCGAAGCGGCCACCGCCCTGTTCGACGAAGCGGGAAGCGAGATCGCCGGCCTGATCATCGAGCCGGTGGTCGGCAACGCCAACTGCCTGCCACCGCGCGACGGCTACCTGCAGCACCTGCGCGATCTGTGCACGAAGCACGGCACCGTGCTGATCTTCGACGAGGTGATGACCGGCTTCCGCGTGGCGCTTGGCGGCGCGCAGGCACGCTACGGGGTGGCCCCCGACCTGAGCACCTTCGGCAAGATCATCGGCGGCGGCATGCCGGTGGGCGCCTATGGTGGCCGGCGCGAGCTGATGGAGCAGATCGCACCCGCCGGCCCGGTCTACCAGGCCGGCACGCTCAGCGGGAATCCGGTGGCCATGGCGGCCGGGCTGGCGATGCTTGACGTCGTGGCGCAACCGGGCTTCCACGACCGGCTGGAGGCCGCCACGCATGCGCTGTGCGACGGGCTGGAGGTCGCCGCACGCGACGCCGGCGTGCCGTTCACCACCACCCGCGTGGGTGCCATGTTCGGACTGTTCTTCACCGGCGATGCGTACGTGGATACCTATGCCCAGGCGGTGGCCTGCGATACGGCCGCGTTCAACCGCTTCTTCCACGCGATGCTCGGGCGCGGCGTGTTCCTGGCGCCTTCGGCGTTCGAGGCGGGCTTCGTGTCGAGTGCGCACGACGGGCAGGTGGTCGAAGCCACCCTTGCCGCGGCCAGGCATGCCTTCGCGGCAGTCGCCGCCGGATGAAGCCCGGGATCCGCCGGATCCTGTTCGACTTCGACCAGGTGCTTGCGCCCTACCGGCACGAAAGGCGGATCGCGGCGCTGGCGAGCTTCGCCGGCTGCCCGCACGAGCAGGTGCGCGAGGTGCTGTTCGCCTCGGGACTGGAGTCCGAGTTCGACCGTGGCGCCATCGACACCGGCACCTATCTCGAACGCCTGGGCAGCGGCATCGGCAGGCCGGTCGACGCGGAGGCGTGGATCGCCGCGCGCATGGCCGGGAGCGTGGCCGAGGTTGCGATGCTCGAGCGGGTCGCGGCGCTGGACATGTCGCTGGAACTGGCCGTGCTGACCAACAACGGCGTGCTGATGGCGCAGGCGATTCCGCGCATCCTCGGGCCGCTGGGCGCGCGTTTTGAAGGCCGCGTGCTGTGCAGCGGCGCGCTGCGGGTGCGCAAGCCCGATCCGACCGTGTTCCGCCTGGCGCTGGAGCGACTGGGCTGGCAGCGGGCGGACACGCTGTTCGTGGACGACTCGTTTGCCAACGTGCAGTCGGCGCGCAAGGTCGGGCTGCATGCGGAGACCGTGGTCGATGCGCGGTCGCTGGGACGGGTGCTCAGGCGCTACACGCTGGGCTGACCGGCATCGTGCGCGTGGCCGCAGAAGCTGCGGCCGGGGAATGCGACTCAGGCGTTCGCCAGCGCCCGTTCCAGCCGCGCCAGCCCGTCACCAACCTCGGCATCGGTGATGTTGAGCGGCGGCACCAGGCGCAGCACGTCGGGGCCGGCCTGCAGCAGCAGCAGGCCCTCGGCCGCAGCCAGGTCAAGCAGTTCGCCGGCGCGTCCGGCATACGCCGGCGCCAGCACCGCGCCCAGCATCAGGCCGCGGCCACGCACTTCGGAGAACAGCGCGCGTGCGCGGCCCATCGCCTCCAGCCCGGCCCGCAAGGCCGCCGCCTGGCGGCCGACGTTGGCCATGATCTCCGGAGAAGACAGCTTGCGCAGCGCCACGCGTGCCACCGCCGCGGCCAGTGGATTGCCGCCGAAGGTGGTGCCGTGGTCGCCGAACTGCATGGCCTCGGCCACCTTCGGCCCCGCCAGCATCGCGCCGATCGGGAAACCGCCGCCCAGGGCCTTGGCCAGGGTGACGATGTCGGGCGTGACCTGGTCCTGCCAGTGCGCGAACAGCGTGCCGGTACGGCCCATCCCGCTCTGGATTTCGTCCAGCACCACCAGCGCGCCGTGGTGGTCGCACAGTTCGCGCACCCTGCGCAGGAACCCCGGCGCCACCGGCGTCACCCCGCCCTCGCCCTGCACCGGTTCGATCAGGACGGCGGCGACATCGCCCCCGGCCATGGCGACCTCGAGGCCGGTGGCATCATTGAAGTCGACGTAGCGGAAACCGCCGGGCAGCGGCTCATAGCCGGCCTGGTACTTCGGCTGCGCGGTCGCGGTCACGGTCGCCAGCGTGCGGCCATGGAAGCTGCCGCGGAAGGTGACGATGACGCGCCTGGACGGCTCGCGGCCCTGCGCCGCGGCCCACTTGCGCACCAGCTTGATCGCCGCCTCGTTGGCCTCGGCCCCGGAGTTGCACAGGAACACGCGCTCGGCGAAACGCGAAGCGGCGGCCAGCTCCTCGGCCAGGCGCAGCGGCGGCTCGCTCAGGAAAACGTTGCTGGTGTGCCAGAGCCTGCTGCTCTGCTCGTGCAGCGCGGCCACCAGGTCGGGGTCGGCGTGACCGAGGCTGCACACGGCGATGCCGGCGGAAAAATCGATGTAGTCGCGGCCCTCGATATCCCACAGCCGCGCGCCCTGCCCGCGGTCGAGGATCATCTGGCGCTGCCGGTACACCGGCAGGTAGCGCTGCTGCCCGAGGGCGACGAGGTCGGCGGTGCTGGCGGGATCGGTCATTGCGCGTGCAGGAACGTGGGATGGAGCGCCATTGTGCCGTTTTCGAGTCAGGACGCGCGCGCTGCGGGGAAGGAGCGGTCGGGCGCCTCGGATCGACTCCCTCCCCCCGCAAAGCGGGGGAGGGTTGGGGTGGGGGCAGTCAGATCGCCACATCACGTCCTGCGCGCCTGCGGCGCGCGCCCATCCCAGCCTTCCCCCGCAGTGCGGGGGAAGGAGCAAAGCGCGCTCGCGCGGAGCGATTCCCTACCCGCAAAGCGGGGGAAGGAACAAAGCGGAGCGGCTACCAGGTGCCGGTATTGGGCATCGACGCCCAGGGCTCCGCCGGCGGCAGCGCCGCGCCCTTCTGCAACAGTTCGATCGAAATCAGGTCGGGCGTGCGCACGAAGGCCATGCGGCCATCGCGTGGCGGGCGATTGATGGTGACGCCCAGCGACTGCAGGTGCGCGCAGAGCGCATAGATATCGTCGACCTCGAAGGCGAGGTGGCCGAAGTTGCGGGCGTTGCCGTAGTCCTCCGCCGCGGAGCCGTCTTCGGGCGGCCAGTTGTACGTCAGCTCGACCTCGGCTTCGGGGTTTTCCGGTGCGCCGAAGTAGACCAGGGTGAAACGGCCGGCCTCGTTGTCCATGCGCCGCGTCTGGCGCAGGCCCAGGCCTTCGGTGAAGAAGCGGCTGCTGGCGTCGAGGTCATGGACGCGGATCATGGCGTGCAGGTATTTCATGGAGGCGGCTCCTGTGGGGACGGCGGCGCGTGTGGTGGCATTATCGCGTGCCCACACGACACCGGCGCCCTCATGACCCGCACGCACCGTTTCGACACGCTCGCCGCCCACGCAGGCGTCACGCCCGACCCGGCCAGCGGCGCGCTGTCGCCGCCGCTGCAGCTGGCCACGACCTTCGAACACGCGCCCGACGCCAGCACGCCGCTGGGCTATCTCTACCAGCGCTACGGCAGCCCCAACCAGACCCAGCTGGAGGACGTGCTGGCGACGCTGGACGGCGGCGCACGCGCGATGTTCTTCGCCACCGGCATGACCGCCGGCACCACGGCGATGCAGGCGCTGCCGTTGGGCAGCGAGTTGCTGATCGCCGACGACACCTACTTCGGCTACCGCGCGGTCGGCGCGAAGTGGCTGGACCGCTGGGGCGTGCGCCACCGGGTGGTGGACATGACCGACCTGGACGCGGTGCGCGCCGCGATCACGCCCGACACGCGCCTGCTGTGGGCCGAGACACCGTCCAACCCGCTGCTCAAGGTCTGCGACATCGCCGCGCTGGCGCAGATCGCACGCGATGCCGGCGCGCGCCTGCTGGTCGACGGCACCTTCGCCACCCCGGCGCTGCAACAGCCGCTGGCGATGGGCGCGGACATCGTCCTGCATTCGGCGACCAAGTACCTGGGCGGGCACGGTGACGTGATGGGCGGGGTGCTTGTGTTCGCGGTCGACGACGACTTCGCCGCCGAGTGCGACGAGCTGCGCCGCCAGACCGGCAACACCGCCTCGCCGTTCGCGGCCTGGCTGGTGCTGCGCGGACTGCGCACGCTGCCGGTGCGCGTCGAGCGCCACTGCCGCAATGCGCAGGCGGTGGCGGAGTTCCTGCAGTCGCATCCGCGCGTGGAGGTGGTGCACTACCCCGGCCTGGCCACGCATCCGGGACACGCCGTGGCCACGGGGCAGATGCGCGGCGGCTTTGGCGGGATGCTGTCGTTCGAAGTGGCGGGCGGGCGCGCCGGCGCGCTCGAGGTCGCGGGCAGGCTGCGGCTGTTCACCAACGCCACCTCGCTGGGTTCGACCGAGTCGCTGGTCGAGCACCGCGCGTCGATCGAAGGTCTGCAATCGGCCTCCCCGGAGGGGCTGCTGCGGCTGTCGGCGGGGCTGGAGGACCCGCAGGACCTGGTCGACGACCTGGCGCAGGCGCTGGTCTGAAGCGCCTCGCGGCCGCCGAGTGAACCGGCCCGCGCCTGCGCGTCAGTCCAGGAAAAGATCGGGGAACAGCGGCTGCGCCGGATCGACCGCGTAGCCGGACAGGTCGTTGACGCCGGCCTCCGCCAGCACATCGTCGTCGATCAGGAAGCGGCCGGTGAAGCCGGCGGCCGGACGGGTGAGGACGGCGTGCGCGGCGTCGGCCATGATCTCCGGCGAGCGGCCGTTGGCCGTGGACACGCCGGGAATCATGTTCAGTGCATCGGTGGCGATCAGGGTGCGCGGCCACAGCCCGTTGATCGCCACGCCGCGGTCGGCGAACTCCGCCGCCAGCCCGAGCGTGACGAAGCTCATGCCCATCTTGGCCAGGGTGTAGCCGGTGTGCGGCGCCCACCACTTCGGATCGAGCGAGGGCGGCGGGCACAGGGTCAGGATGTGCGGGTTTTCCGCCTCCAGCAGGTGCGGCAGGCAGGCCTGCGCGCACAGGAAGCTGCCGCGGGCGTTGACCTGCTGCATCAGGTCGAAGCGCTTCATGGGCGTGTCCAGCGCGCCGCGCAGCCAGATGGCGCTGGCGTTGTTGACCAGGATGTCGAGGCCGCCAAACGTGTCCACGGTCCTGGCCACCGCATCGCGGACCTGGTCTTCCTCGCGGATGTCGCAGCGGATCGCCAGCGCGCGGCCGCCCGCCTCCTCCACCGCCCGGGCCGCGGTATGGATGGTGCCGGGCAGCTTCGGGTTCGCCACCTCGGACTTGGCGGCGATGACCACGTTGGCGCCGTCGCGCGCGGCGCGCAGCGCGATGGCCAGGCCCATGCCGCGCGAGGCGCCGGTGATGAAGAGGGTCTTGTTGGAGAGTGAGGACATCAGTGTGCACATCGCTGACGGGAGATTGTCATCCCGAGCGTAGCGAGGGATCTCGCGTTTGGCGATACGGCGACCGGGGGACGGGATCCCTCGCTGCGCTCGGGATGACGGAATTTTCACCCATCATGGCTTCGGCCCCTGCCCCTCGTTGTCTTCCCACTTCAGCAGCCGCCGGGTGACAAACCGGTATACCGGCTTGCCGGTGCGGAACCAGACATCGCGCACCCAGGAATTGCGCCGCAACACGCGTTTCTCCACCGGCGTGAGTGCCTCACGGCAGTACATGCGCTTGTGCTTGAGCAGGTGGCGCAGGTCCTCGCGGAACAGCAGCCGCATCCAGCGCGACCGCGGGTCGCCGCGGCTGGCGAGCTGGAAGTCGATGAGCGCCGGGCGCCCGTCGTCGAGCACCAGCCAGTTGGCCTCCTTGGCCAAGTCGTTGTGGGCGATTCCGCGACGGTGCAGCTGCTGCAGCAGCCGGCGCGCGCCATGGAAGTACGCCAGGTCGCCGCGCGGCGGGCGCTGGTACATCGCCGCGCCGGCCATGTAGCTGCGGTCGAGCCGACGACCGTCCCAGGCCAGCAGCTGCGGCACGTCGGCCATGCCGTGGATGCTGCGCAGCGCCAGCGCCTCGCGCCGGGCCAGCCACCATGCCGGCGGGCGCAGCCACAGCGGCACGTGGGCGAGGTCGCGACGGACGAACGGGCCGGCCGCGCCCCGCATCAGCGAGATGCGGCCGAAGCTGTCCGCCTTCAGCGCATGGATCTCGGTGGCGGCGTCACGATGCATCGCCACAGTGTAGGCGAGCAGTCAGCGACGGCTGTCATAATCGCCTGATGGACTCCGGCTGGTTCGACGCCACGCTCGCCTGGCTCAGCGCGCACCCCGTGGCGGCCGGTGGCTTGATCTTCCTGATCGCGTTTTGCGACGCGATCGTCGTGCTGGGCATCCTGGTGCCGGCGCTGCCGCTGCTGTTCGCGATCGGCGCGCTGATCGGGCTGGGCCACATCGACGGGACCTATGCCGTGACCTGCGCGGCGCTCGGTGCATTTGCCGGCGACGGCATGGGTTACTGGGTCGGCCGTCGCTGGGGACCGCAGCTGCGCGATCACTGGCCGTTCCGCCGCTATCCGCAGCTGCTCGACCGCGGTGAACTGGTGTTCCGCCGGCACGGCATCAAAGGCATCCTGATCGCGCGTTTCGTCGGCGCCATCCGCGCCTTCGTGCCGGCCATCGCCGGGATGCTGCGCATGCCGCTGCGGCGCTACGTGCCGATGAGCCTGCTGGCCTGCTTCCTGTGGGCGGGCCTGTTCCTGGCGCCGGGCTGGATCTTCGGAGCGTCCTACGACGCGGTGGCCGCGGTCGCCGACCGGCTGGTGCTGGTGCTGGGCGGGCTGCTGGTGGTGCTGGCGCTGGCCTGGTCGGGCGTGCTCTACACCTACCGCTGGTTCGACCGCCACGCCAATGCGCTGTTGGCGCGGCTGCTGCGCTGGACCCGTGCGCATCCCCGGCTGGGCCGATACGCGGCGGCGCTGATCGACCCGCAGCGGCCGGAGTCGTCCTCGCTGGCGATCCTTGCCGCCTGCCTGCTGGCCATCGGCTGGGCCTGGTTCGCCCTGCTGGGCACGGTATGGATGCGCGGCGAACCGCTGTCGCTGGACCTGAGCGTGTTCCAGGCGATGTACACCCTGCGCAATCCGCTGGCCGATCGGCTGATGGCGGCGCTGGCCTCGATCGGCGACTGGGAGGTGCTGGTGCCGGCATCGGCGCTGGCGCTGCTGTGGCTGCTGTGGCGGCGGCGCTGGATTGCGGCTGCGCACTGGGTGGCCGCGCTCGCCTTCGGCCTGGTGCTGACCACCGGCCTGTCCAACCTGATCGACATGCCGCTGCCGCCCACCGCCCACAGCGGCTTCGGCTTCCCGTCGGTGTCAGTGACCATGACCACGATCACCTTCGGCTTCTTCGCCGTGCTGATCGCACGCGAGCTGCCCGGGCGCACCCGCGTCTGGCCGTACCTGGTCGCGGGCCTGGTCGGCGCGCTGCTGGGCTTCGCGCGGCTGTACCTGGGCGCGCACTGGC
The DNA here is from genome assembly GCF_054072655.1 of Luteimonas sp. A482. Taxonomy (NCBI): domain Bacteria; kingdom Pseudomonadati; phylum Pseudomonadota; class Gammaproteobacteria; order Lysobacterales; family Lysobacteraceae; genus Luteimonas; species Luteimonas sp. A482. The sequence continues at coordinate 554,771 of NZ_JBSVRO010000001.1, read as the reverse complement.
TCAGCGACGTGGTCGGCGGGATGCTGCTGGGCATCGTCTGGCTGCTGGTGCTGGGCATCGCCTACCGGCGGCACGTGGCGCGCTCGTTCTGGATGCGACCGCTGGCGGCGATCTTCTACATCGCGTTCGCGGTCGCAGCGCTGTGGCATGCGCCCAGGGCAGTCGACCCCCTGCTCGCGCGCTTCCATGCGCCCGAGCCGACGCTGGTGCTGGACCGCGAAGGCTGGTGGGAACGCGACTGGGCGCAGCTGCCCGGCCAGCGCCATGAGCGCGATGCCAGCCGCCGCTGGGCGCTGGAAATCCAGGTCGCCGGGCCGCTGCAGCCGCTGCAGGCGCACCTGCAGTCGCTGGGCTGGGAGGCGCAGCCGCAGGCGGACTGGATCGCAACCCTGAGCCTGCTCGATGACGATGCGCCCGCAGCCCAACAGGCGGTGCTGCCTGCCACGCTGGGTTCAGAGGCCGAGACCCTGCTGCTGCGCCGCCCGGCGGGCGACGGGCGGCTGCATTCGCTGCGCCTGTGGCGCGCCCCGGCGCGGCTGGCCGACGGCACGCCGCTGTGGATCGGCACCACGCAGACGCTGTCGTTCGAGCGCCCGCTCGGCGGCCTGTTCGGGATCTGGCTGCCGGCGCTGGACGATGACGCCGCCCACGCCGCCGTGCAACGCGCACTCACCGGATTCCCGGTCCGGCACGCGCCACACCCGACGACCGGCGCGCCGGTGCTGCGGCTGCGCACGGACCGGGTGGCGCCTGGGCAGGCTGGCGAACAGGCGCACTGACCCACGCCCGCCTCCACGGTGCTCCCGCGCGGTGACCGAATCGACGGCGTGCCTGCGCCGCAGCGGCGCCAGTTATTGGATCAGGTCCAGCATCGCATCGAGTCGCCGGTCGGGGTCATCCTCGTCCAGCAGCTGCTGGCGCTGTGCCAGGGTGAGCGGCAGCAGTTCGGCCAGGCGCCAACCCACCCAGGCCGCTTCGTCGAAGCGCCGTTCCGGCACCGCGATGTCGGCGTCGAGCTGCTCGAGGATCCGCCGCAGCACCTCGCCCAGCAGCGCGTGCTGCGGCTGCAGGTCGGCGACTGGGTCCGGTTCGCACCATGCGATCTCACCCAGCACCAGGCCGTTGTCGCGCACCTGCGTGGCGGTGACGCGGAAGCGGCGATGGCCGCGCAGGCGCAGGTGCAGCAGGCCGTCCGGACCAGTGTCGAAATCTTCGATGCGCGCCTCGGTGCCGCAGTCTTCCGGCGTCGCCGGCGCGCCGGCCTCGAGTCCTTCGGCGATCAGGCATACGCCGAAGCCGGTTCCCCGCCGCCCGCACTCGCGCACCAGGTCCAGGTAGCGCGGCTCGAACACGCGCAGGCCCAGCGCGGCGCCGGGGAGCAGTACGGTGTTCAGCGGAAACAGGGGCAGCGTTTCGGACATGGGGCAACAGTCTAGGCCGGTCGACGGAGGGCTGCGTTTAGGCCGGTGAATGTCTGGGAATGTGCTCTGCCACGGATTACGCGGATCACGCGGATGAACAGCGTGAAAGAGGATGGGATTCCCGACTGCACGCTTTGGTACGGATCTGCGCTATGGAACCTCTGAACAAATGTCATTTCGAGCGCAGCGAGAAATCTATGCTTCTGATTGCCTGAGATTTCTCGCTGCGCTCGAAATGACAGGCTGGACTTGTTCAGAGGATCCCTATCCGCGTAGTCCGCGTAGTCCGCGTAGTCCGCGGCCAAGGATTCCCGGCCGGCGGCGGAATCCTCGCTACGCCCGGGATGACAAGCACGCGTCGACCCGGGCGCGTTGCCCGCCGCTTCAAGCTTCGCGCAGTTGCGCCAGGAATCGCCGCGGCGCGCCATCGAAGCCGCCGTTGGACATGAACACGACGTGGTCGCCGTCTCTCGCAGCCTCGTGCAGTGCTGCCAGCAGGGCGTCGACATCGGCCACGGCGTGGGCCTGTCCGCGCACCGCCGCGACTACCTGCGCCGCATCCCAAGGCAGTTCGGGTCGCGCCAGGAACAACACCGCATCCGCACCCGCCAGCGACGGCGCCAGCGCGTCGGCGTGGGCGCCCAGCCGCATCGAATTGCTGCGCGGCTCCATCGCCACCACGATCCGCGCATCGCCCACCTTCGCGCGCAGGCCGGCGAGGGTGGTGGCGATCGCGGTCGGATGGTGGGCGAAGTCGTCGTATATGGTCACGCCGCGCGCCTCGCCCAGCACCTCCATGCGCCGCTTCACCCCGCGGAACTGCGCCAACGCGCCCAGCACGCTCGACACGTCCACGCCGACCGCCGCGCAGGCGGCCAGCGCGGCCAGGCCGTTGAGCACGTTGTGGTCGCCCAGCAGCGGCCACTCGACCGTACCCAGCGCGCGTCCATCGTGCAGGACCTCGAACGCGCTGCCGTCCTCGCGCAGCCTGCGGGCCTGCCACTCGAAGCCGTCGTCGAAGCCGAAGCGCTCGACCGGAGTCCAGCAGCCCATTTCCAGCACTTCGCGCAGATGCGCGTCGTGGCCATTGACGATCAGCCGCCCGCGCCCCGGCACGGTGCGCACCAGGTGGTGAAACTGGCGCTGGATCGCGGCTACGTCGGGGAAGATGTCGGCGTGGTCGTACTCGAGGTTGTTGAGGACCGCCACCAGCGGCCGGTAGTGGACGAACTTGCTGCGCTTGTCGAAGAAGGCGGTGTCGTACTCGTCGGCTTCCACGACAAAAAGAGGCCGGCGCGCGAGCGCCGATACGGCATCTCCTTCTTTCTCGGCGAGGGGATGCCGCGACGCGCCGGACGAGGACACGGCAGCCGGCGTCCCCAGCCGCGCCGACACCCCGAAATCATCCGCGACGCCGCCGATCAGGAACCCTGGCTCGCGCCCTGCCGCCTGCAGCAGGAAGGCCAGGATCGTCGTCGTCGTGGTCTTGCCGTGGGTGCCGGCCACCGCCAGCACCTCGCGACCGGGCAGCACCTGGTCGCGCAGCCACTCGGCGCCCGAGGTGTAGGCACGGCCGCTGTCGAGCACCGCCTCCACCGCGGCATTGCCGCGCGAAAGCGCGTTGCCGATCACGACCGCGTCGCAATCGGGCGAGATATGGCCGGGCAGATAACCCTGGCTGAGCGCGATGCCGAGTCGCTCGAGCTGGGTCGACATGGGCGGATACACCGCCTGGTCGCTGCCCTCGACCGCGTGGCCGAGTTCGCGCGCGAGCGCGGCGACGCCGCCCATGAAGGTGCCGGCGATGCCGAGGATGTGGAGTTTCAAGGCGGACCTGCGTGCTGCATGACAGCCGCGCACTTTACCCAAACGCGCAAGACCGGGCCGGCTGATCCCGGTCAAGGCCGGTTCCGCCCGCCCCGCTAGACTCTGCGACTGACCCGTTCCTGGAAGACCGCATGGTCCGCATTCCTTTCGTCCTCGCCGCCATCGCCCTGCTGCTGGGCGGCTGCAGCGCCGTCGGATCCGCCGGCAGCGCGACCGACAGCGCCAGCCCTGTGGCCACGCAGGCGCACGCGCTGCCGCTGCTCACCGTCCAGAAGCATCCGACCTGCGGCTGCTGCAGCGTCTGGATCGAGCATGTGCGCGAAGCAGGCTTCGAGGTCGAGGCGCGGGATGTGGAGGACATGGCCGCGGTCAAGGACGCAGCTGGCGTTCCGGACGCGATGGCGTCCTGCCACACCGCCGAGGTCGGCGGCTACTTCATCGAAGGCCACGTGCCGGCCGCCGACATCGCCCGCCTGCTGCGCGAGCGCCCGGCCGCCAGGGGCCTGGCCGTGCCCGGGATGCCGTTGGGCTCGCCGGGGATGGAGCATCCCGACGGCATCGCGCACCCCTACGCGGTGATGCTGGTGCTCGAGGACGGCAGCACGCGCGAGTTCAGCAGCTATCCACGGGATTGAGCGCAAGCCGGCGGGGCTGGCCCGCCGTTGCGAAGGCTGAAGACACCTGTGCCGCGCCTGGGCGCACGGCTGACCGGACGGACTTTCATGTGGGTGATGCCGGCAGTCGTTGCCGTTCGCGGCTGAAGCCGCTCCTACCGGATCCACACCCCGTACGCCGCCCTCAGCCGACCGCTTTCTCCGGCGCGATCGCTTCGATGATGCGGTTGAACACCGCGTCGAGCGAGCCGACACCATCGACGATGGTCAGCTGGCCATGCTGGCGGTAGAACTCGATCACCGGCGCGGTCTGCTGGTCGTAGACCTGCAGCCGCTTGCGCACGGATTCGGGATTGTCGTCGGCGCGACCCTCGGCCTTGGCGCGGCCGGCCAGGCGCTCGACGATCTGCTCGTTGTCGACGGTGAGCTGCACCGCCGCGTCGAACTTCTGCCCCAGGTCCGCCAGCAGTTCGTCCAGGGCCGCGGCCTGGGCGAGGTTGCGCGGGTAACCATCGAGGATGAATCCGGACCTGGTGTCCTGACGCGAGAACCGGTCCTTGAGCATGCCCAGCAGGATGTCGTCGCTGACCAGTTCGCCACGCGCCATCACTTCCTTCGCCTGCAGGCCCAGCGGAGAGCCCGCAGCCACCTCGGCGCGCAGCAGGTCGCCGGTGGAAATGTGCGGCACCTGCAGGTGCTCCTTGAGCCGCGCCGCTTGCGTGCCCTTGCCCGAACCGGGCGCTCCCAACAATACCAATCGCATCGACGACTCCCAACAGAACGAGACCGGAAGCGGTCGCGGACCGTTGCTACACTCGGCCGTCACCGCGGATTCAGCCGCCACTTTAACCCATCGATCCGTCTCTCCGACCTCCTGCAAAGGGCGCATATGGCTTCCGGAACCCTGCTCTACTCACAGTCCGGCGGTGTCACCGCCGTCATCAACGCCACCGCCTCGGGCGTGATCGGCGAGGCGCGCGCGCGCAAGATCAAGGTGCTGGCCGCGCGCAACGGCATCCTCGGCGCGCTGCGCGAGGAGCTGGTGGACACCACCAAGGAGACCGCCGCGACGATCCGCGGGCTGGCCCACACCCCCGGCGGCGCGTTCGGCTCGTGCCGCTACAAGCTCAAGTCGGTGGACGAGGACCGTGCGAAGTACGAGCGCCTGCTGGAGGTGTTCCAGGCCCATGACGTGCGCTGGTTCCTCTACAACGGCGGCAACGATTCGGCCGACACGGCCAACAAGGTCTCCAAGCTGGCCGCCGAGTTCGGCTACCCGCTGACCTGCATCGGCGTGCCCAAGACCATCGACAACGACCTGGCCGTGACCGACTGCTGCCCGGGCTTCGGCTCGGCCGCCAAGTACACGGCGGTATCGGTGCGCGAGGCCGCGCTGGACGTGGCGGCGATGGCCGATACCTCGACCAAGGTGTTCGTCTACGAGGCCATGGGTCGCCATGCCGGCTGGCTGGCCGCGGCCGCAGGCCTGGCTGGCAAGGGCCCGGACGAGGCACCGCACCTGATCCTGTTCCCGGAGCGCCCCTACGACGAGGCCGACTTCCTGAAGAACGTGAAGAAGGTGGTCGATCGCGTGGGCTATTGCGTGGTGGTCGCCAGCGAGGGCATCCAGACCGCCGACGGGCGCTTCGTCGCCGATTCGGGCGGCGGCAAGGATTCGTTCGGCCATACCCAGCTCGGCGGCGTCGCCTCGTACCTGGCCGGCAAGGTCAAGGACGAGCTCGGCCTCAAGGTCCACTGGACACTGCCCGACTACCTGCAGCGCAGCGCGCGGCACATTGCTTCAAAGACCGACGTCGAGCAAGCCATCGCCGTGGGCAAGGCCGCGGTGCAGTTCGCGCTCAAGGGCCAGAACGCCACCATGCCGGTGATCGTGCGCACCTCCGACAGCCCCTACCGCTGGAAGATCGGCAGCGCGCCGCTGGACAAGGTGGCCAACCACGAGAAGACCTTCCCGAAGGGCTACATCCGCCGCGACGGCTATGGCATCTCCGACAAGGCCCGCACCTACCTTGAACCGCTGATCCGGGGCGAGCTGCCGCCACCGTACGGCCGCGACGGCATTCCTGCCTATGTGACGCTGAAGAACGTGGCGGTGAAGAAGAAGCTGCCGGCCTGGGAGGGATAAGCTCCGGCGTCGCACGGCGCGGCGCGCGGCGCTCAGTCCACAGGCGTTACCGCGCCTGACGCCGCCGCCAGTCACCTCACCGACGGCATGCTCGATTTGCCGCACGTCGCAGCGTGCGGCATCGTCGGTCGCGCGCGGAAGTCCCTCAGGCGTCCAGCATCGCCAGGTTGCGCACAGCGCCCTTGTCCGCACTGGTGGCAAGCAGCGCGTAGGCCTTCAGCGCAGCCGTGACCTTGCGCGGCCGCGGAAGCGCGGGCTTCCAGCCGGCCGCATCCTGCGCTGCGCGGCGGGCAGCGAGCTCGGCTTCCGGCACCAGCAGGTCGATCGACCGGGCGGGAATGTCGATGCGGATGCGGTCGCCGTCGCGCACCAGGCCGATCACACCACCGGCCGCGGCCTCGGGCGAGACGTGGCCGATCGACAGGCCCGAGGTGCCGCCGGAGAAGCGGCCGTCGGTGAGCAGGGCGCAGTGCGCGCCCAGGCCCCTGGACTTCAGGTAGCTGGTCGGATACAGCATTTCCTGCATGCCCGGGCCGCCCTTGGGTCCCTCGTAGCGGATCACCACGACCTCGCCGGCCTGCACTTCGTCGCCGAGGATGCCCTGCACCGCCGCGTCCTGGCTTTCGTACACGCGGGCGCTGCCCTCGAACACGTGGATCGACTCGTCCACGCCTGCGGTCTTGACCACGCAGCCGTCGGGCGAGACGTTGCCGCGGAGCACGGCCAGGCCGCCATCGCTGGAATACGCATGTTCGACGCTGCGGATGCAGCCCGCCGCGCGGTCGGTGTCGAGCGTCGGCCAGCGCGTGGACTGGCTGAAGGCGGTCTGGGTCGGGATTCCGCCGGGACCGGCGCGGAAGAAGGTCGACAGCGCTTCATCGTCGTTCTGCGTGACATCCCACTTCGCGATGGCCTCGCCCAGCGTGTTCGCATGCACGGTCGCAGTGCCGGTATGCAGCAGGCCGCCACGTGCGAGTTCGCCAAGAATCGACATGATGCCGCCGGCGCGGTGCACGTCCTCGACGTGATAGTCGGGGATATTCGGCGCGACCTTGCACAGCTGCGGTACACGCCGCGACAGGCGATCGATGTCCTCCAGGGTGAATGGCACCCCCCCTTCCTGCGCCGCGGCCAGCAGGTGCAGGATGGTGTTGGTCGATCCGCCCATGGCGATGTCGAGCGTCATCGCGTTCTCGAACGCCTCGAACGTGGCGATGCCGCGCGGCAGCGCGCGTTCATCGCCGGCGCCGTACCAGCGGTGCACCAGCTCGACCGCGGTGCGTCCCGCGCGCAGGAACAGCTGCTCGCGGTCTGCATGCGTGGCCAGCACGGTGCCGTTGCCCGGCAGCGACAGGCCCAGTGCTTCAGTCAGGCAGTTCATCGAATTGGCGGTGAACATGCCCGAACACGAGCCGCAGGTCGGACACGCGTTGCGCTCGACTTCCGCGACATCCTCGTCCGAGGCCGCAGAATCGGCCGCCATCACCATCGCATCCACCAGGTCCAGCTTCTGGTCGGACAGCTTGGTCTTGCCGGCCTCCATCGGGCCACCGGAGACGAAGACCGTGGGGATGTTGAGCCGCAGCGCGGCCATCAGCATCCCCGGCGTGATCTTGTCGCAGTTGGAGATGCACACCAGCGCATCGGCACAATGCGCGTTGGCCATGTACTCGACCGAGTCGGCGATCACCTCGCGGCTGGGCAGCGAATACAGCATGCCGTCATGGCCCATCGCGATGCCGTCGTCGACCGCGATGGTGTGGAACTCCTTGGCCACGCCACCGACGCGCTCGATCTCGCGCGCGACCAGCTGGCCGAGGTCCTTCAGGTGCACGTGCCCGGGCACGAACTGGGTGAAGGAGTTGGCGATGGCGATGATGGGTTTCTGGAAATCCTCGTCACGCATGCCCGTCGCGCGCCACAGCGCGCGGGCGCCGGCCATGTTGCGGCCGTGGGTGGAGGTTTTTGAACGGTATTCGGGCATGGACTTCGCAGCGGGAATGACGCATCGCGTCAAAGCGGGAATTCTGCGGGTTTTGCGCCGTTTCGGCTGCAATGATTTCACCGGCAACAAAGCCCGCATGCGCTTGTCAAGCCCTCGCGCTTGACAAGGCCTGAAACCGGGGGTTAGTTTGCAGGAATGCTGCATCGCCACACACCCGCGAAGAATGCCCACGACGCCAGCGCGCCGTCCATTCTCGTACTCGTACTTATTACCTCGCCAACAGGTGCGGGACGATCGGGCGCGTAAGCAGTAAGCGCCAAATCGCAAAACCCCGCACCGCAAGGGCGGGGTTTTTTGTTGCCTTGCACCCACCCCTCCAACACACCGTTCCACAGAGAGCCCTGAAATGACCCAGTCTTCCCTTCCCAAGCCCAGCATCGCCATCGTCGGTTATGGCAGCCAGGGCCGCGCCCATGCGCTGAACCTGCGCGATTCGGGCTTCGACGTCACCGTCGGCCTGCGCCCCGGCGGTCCGACCGAGGCCAAGGCCAAGGCCGACGGCTTCAACGTCAAGACGCCGGCCGATGCAGTGAAGGAAGCCGATCTGGTCGCCGTCCTCACGCCGGACATGGTGCAGAGGCAGGTCTACGAGGACGCGATCGCGCCGAACATGAAGCCGGGGGCCTGCCTGCTGTTCGCGCACGGGCTGAACGTGCATTTCGACATGATCAAGCCGCGCGAAGACCTGGACGTGGTGCTGGTGGCGCCCAAGGGCCCGGGCGCGCTGGTGCGCCGCGAATACGAGATCGGCCGCGGCGTGCCCTGCATCTACGCCATCCATCAGGACAAGAGCGGCAAGGCCAAGGACCTGGCGCTGGTCTATGCCGGCGGCCTGGGCGGCGCGCGCGCCAACCTGATCGAGACCACCTTCAAGGAAGAGACCGAGACCGACCTGTTCGGCGAGCAGGCCGTGCTGTGCGGCGGCGCCTCGTCGCTGGTGCAGGCCGGCTTCGAAGTGCTGGTCGAAGCGGGCTACCAGCCCGAGATCGCCTACTACGAAGTGCTGCACGAGCTGAAGCTGATCGTCGACCTGTTCTATGAAGGCGGCATCACCCGCATGCTCGAGTTCGTGTCCGAGACCGCGCAGTACGGCGACTACGTCAGCGGTCCGCGCGTGATCGACGCCGGCACCAAGGAGCGCATGCGCGAAGTGCTCAAGGACATCCAGGACGGCACCTTCACCCGCAACTGGGTGGCCGAGCACGCGGCGGGCCTGCCGAACTACAACAAGTTCAAGCAGGCCGACCTCGACCATCCGATCGAAGTGGTCGGCAAGAAGCTGCGCGCGAAGATGGTGTGGCTGGACAACTCCCCGAAGGAAGAGAAAGAGGCCGCGTGATGAACGGTGCGCAGTGGCTGGTGCGGGCACTCGAGGCCGAGGGCGTTGATGCGCTCTTCGGCTACCCCGGCGGTACGATCATGCCGTTCTACGACGCGCTGCACGGCGCGTCGACGCTCAAGCACGTGCTGGTACGACACGAGCAAGGCGCGGCGTTCGCAGCCAACGGCTTTGCACGCGCCAGCGGCCGGGTCGGAGTCTGTGTGGCGACGTCCGGGCCGGGCGCGTCGAACCTGGTGACCGGCATCGCCGACGCCATGTTCGACTCGGTGCCGATGGTGATCCTCACCGGCCAGGTGCCCACGTTCCTGATGGGCACCGACGCGTTCCAGGAACTGGACGTGTTCGCCATGACCATGCCGATCGTCAAGCACAGCTTCCTGCCGCGCAGCGTCGATGATTTGCCGCGCATGTTCGCCGAAGCCTTCCGTATCGCACGCAGCGGGCGTCCGGGGCCGGTGCTGATCGACCTGCCCAAGGACGTGCAGGTGGGCGACGCCTCGCACCTGCCGGTGCATTCGCCGCTGCCGGTCGATCCGGTGCCGGGCCCGCCCGATGCCGCGCTGCACGAAGCCGCCGCGCTCATCTCCCAGTGCACCAAGCCGGTGGTCTATGCCGGCGGCGGCCTGGTGCTGGGCGATGCGATCGATGCGTTCCGCGAGTTCGTCGACCTCACCGGCCTGCCCACCGTGCTCACGCTCAAGGCGCTGGGCGCGCTGCCGGCGCAGCATCCCTCCAACCTGGGCATGCTGGGCATGCACGGCAGCCGCGCCGCCAACATGGCGGTGCAGGAGTGCGACCTGCTGTTCGTCGTCGGTGCGCGCTTCGACGACCGCGCCACCGGCAAGCTGGCCGAGTTCGCGCCGCATGCACGCGTGGTGCACCTGGACGGCGACTGCTGCGAGATCGGCAAGCTGCGCAGCGTCGACGTGTCGGTGCCCGGCGACATCGGCGCCAGCCTCAGCCGCCTGGCCGCACCGCTGGCCGCGCAGATGGAAGGCCGCCACGCGGCCCCGCGCAAGGCCTGGCGCGACCTCTGCGCCGAACGCCGCAGCCGCCACGCGCCGCGCTACGACGCGCCCGGCGAGAAGGTCTACGCACCCGCCCTGCTCAGGCGCCTGAGCGACCTGGCGCCGCACGCCGTGGTCGCCTGCGACGTCGGCCAGCACCAGATGTGGGTCGCGCAGCACTGGCGCTTCCAGCACCCGCGCCAGCACCTGACCAGCGGCGCGCTGGGCGCGATGGGCTTCGGCCTGCCGGCCGCGATGGGCGCGCAGATGGAAAGCCCGGCCGCGCAGGTGATCTGCGTCAGCGGCGACGGCTCGTTCATGATGAACATCCAGGAGCTGGCGACGATCCGCCGCTACCGGCTGCCGGTGAAGATCGTGTTGCTCGACAACTCGGCGCTGGGCATGGTCCGCCAGTGGCAGGAACTGTTCTTCGAGAAGCGCTATTCGGAGATCGACCTGTCCGACAATCCGGACTTCGCCGAAGTGGCGCGTGCGTTCGGCATCCAGGCACTGCACGTGGACAAGGCCGCCGGCGTGGACGACGCGCTCAAGGCGCTGCTCGCGGCGGAGGGCCCGACCCTCCTGCACGTGGCGATCGACACGGCCGCCAACGTCTGGCCGCTGGTGCCGCCGAACCACAACAACGCACAGATGATGGATCCGGATGATGCCGGCTCGCTGGATACCGGCGAACCGGCCGCACCGTCCACCACGTCGCCCGCCTCCGGGGAGCCCAACAATGCGCTACCAGCTTGATTTCATCCTGCGCCGCGCCGAAGGCGTGCTGCCGCGCGTGCTGGGCGCGACCGAACGGCGCGGCTTCCGCCCGCTGGCGGTCGAAGGCGAGGCCGGCGCCGACGGCGAACAATGGCGGCTGCGGGTGACCGTCGAGGGCGAGCGCCCCGACGCGACCCTGCAGGCGCAGCTCGCCAAGCTCTACGACTGCCTGTCGGTCCAGGTACAGCCCTGCCCCTGATCGCGCACCACCCGTCGTTCCACCACCCCATCGCGACCTGTCCAACGGACCTCCCATGAGCGCCACCGTCACCCCCATCGCCGAAGCCCATGCCCGCCACGCGGCAGCCGCGCAGCCGGTTGCCACGCCCGCGCAGACCCTGGCCTGGTTCGACGGCGCCCTGGTTGCCTCTGACACCATGCAGGCCGGCCTGACCACGCACGCCATGCACTACGGCAGCGGCGTGTTCGAAGGCATCCGCGCCTACGCCACGGACGAGGGCACGGCCGTGTTCCGCCTGCCCGAACACCTCGAGCGCATGCGCCAGGGCGCGGAGATGTTCGGCCTGCCCTTCGACCCCGCGCAGTGCGCGCAGGCCACCCTGGCGACGCTGCGCGCCAACGGCCACAGCGACGCCTACATCCGCCCGCTGGCCTGGTTCGGCGAGGGCAGCTTCGGCCTCGACGTCGAAGGCCACGTGCCGCACCTGATGGTCGCCACCACCGCCACCCAGGTGCACCTCAACGGCAGCCGCGCGCGCCTGGGCGTGAGCCGCTGGCGCCGCAACCCGGCCGATTCGCTGCCGCCGCTCAAGCTCTGCGGCGGCTACGTGAACTCGATCCTGGCCAAACGCGAGGCCAAGGCACGCGGCTTCGATGAGGCCCTGTTCACCGATCGCGAGAACAACGTGGTCGAGTGCACCGGCGCCAACGTGTTCATGGTCAAGGACGGGCGCATCACCGCGGTCGAGCACCGCGACGCCCTGCCCGGCATCACCCGCGACACGCTGCTGCAGCTCAGCGGCGCGGAGTCGCGCATGGCGACGCTGTCCGAACTGCTGGATGCCGACGAAGTGTTCGCCTGCGGTACTGCCGCCGAGGTGGCGCCGGTGGCGCAGATCGAAGACCGCCACTACGGCGACAACCCGGTGACGCGTGGGCTGCAGGCACTGTATGGCCGCGTCGTGCGCGGCCAAGAAGCCGCATACCGCCACTGGCTGACGACGGTCTGATGGACCCTGCCGTAGCCAGCACCATCGAGGTGTCCGCCAGCGACGTGCTGGCGGCGCAGGCGCGGCTGCGCAGGTACCTGGACGTCACCCCGACCCACTACGCCGAGCGCTTCGGCACCTGGCTCAAGCTCGAGAACCTGCAGCGCACCGGTTCGTACAAGGTGCGCGGCGCATTGAACGCGCTGCTGGCCGCGCGCGAGCGCGGCGACGACCGCTACGTGATCACCGCCTCCGCCGGCAACCACGCGCAGGGCATGGCCTGGGCGGCGTACCGGCTTGGCATCCCCGCGATCACGGTGATGCCGAAGACCGCGCCGGAGACCAAGGTCGCCGGCGTCGCCCATTGGGGCGCCACGGTGCGCCTGCACGGCGAAACCTACGACGAGGCCAAGGCATTCGCCAAGGAGCTGGCCGAACAGAACGGCTTCCGGCTGCTGTCGGCCTTCGACGATCCCGACGTGATCGCCGGCCAGGGCACGGTCGGCCTGGAGATCGCCGCGGCGATGAACCCGGACGTGGTGCTGGTGCCGATCGGCGGCGGCGGCCTGGCCGCGGGCGTCGCGCTGGCGCTGAAGTCGCAGGGCGTGCGCATCATCGGCGCGCAGGTGGAGGGCTGCGACGCCATGGCGCGCGCGCTCAAGGGCGACCGCAGCCTGGTCGATCCGCGCGCCACGCTGGCGGACGGCGTGCGGGTGAAGGAGCCGGGCTACCTCACCGAACGCATCCTGCGCGAGCTGCTGGACGACGTCATCATCGTGCGCGAGGCCGAGCTGCGCGAGACCCTGGTGCGCCTGGCGCTGGAGGAACACGTGATCGCCGAGGGCGCCGGCGCGCTGGCGCTGGCCGCCGGCAAGCGCGTGGCCGGCAAGCGCAAGTGCGCGGTGGTGTCCGGCGGCAACGTCGATGCCGGCGTGCTGGCCACCCTGCTTTCGGAGGTCCGCCCGCGGCCGCCGCGCAAGCCGCGCAGGCGCGTGCGCGAGCGACTTCCGCTGCCGGCGGCGAAGCAGACCCTGCTTCCCGCCGGCCTTCTCCCTGTATCCGATACATCGTCGCCGCGGCAGAAACCCGCACCGAGTAACATCCGCAAGGATCTTCCCGAGGAACTCCTCGCATGAGCAGCACCCCCCAATTCGTACGCATCTTTGACACCACCCTGCGCGACGGCGAGCAGTCCCCCGGCTGCAGCATGACTCCGCAGCAGAAGGTGGTGATGGCGCGCGCGCTCGCCGAACTGGGCGTGGACATCATCGAAACCGGCTTCCCGGCCAGCTCGCAGTCCGACCGCGACGCCACCGCGCAGATCGTGCGCGAGCTGCGCGACACCACCCTGGCCGTGCTCTCGCGCTGCCTGCCCGGCGACATCGAGGCCTCCGCGCGCGCGCTCGAAGGCGCCGCGAAGCCGCGCATCCACGTGTTCCTGTCGACCAGTCCGCTGCACCGCGAGCACAAGCTGCGGATGAGCCGCGAGCAGGTGCTCGACTCGATCGGCACGCACGTCGCGATGGCGCGCAGCTACGTCGACGACATCGAGTTCTCGCCCGAGGACGGTACCCGCACGGAGGAAGACTTCCTGCACGAGGCGGTCGGCGTGGCGATCGCCGCCGGTGCGACCACCATCAACGTGCCCGACACCCTCGGCTACACCACGCCGGAAGAGATCCGCGGCCTGTTCGAGCGCATGATCGCGAACATCCCGGGCGCGCGCGACGTGATCTTCAGCGCCCATTGCCACAACGACCTCGGCCTGGCCGTGGCCAACTCGCTGGCGGCGATGGAGGGCGGCGCGCGCCAGATCGAGTGCACCATCAACGGCATCGGCGAGCGCGCCGGCAACGCGGCGCTGGAAGAGCTGGTGATGGCGCTGAAGGTGCGCAGCGCCTTCTACGGCATCGACACGCGCATCGACACGCGCCGCCTGGTGTCGACCTCGCAGCTGCTGCAGCGCCTCATCGGCATGCCGGTGCAGCGCAACAAGGCGATCGTTGGCCAGAACGCGTTCGCGCACGAGTCGGGCATCCACCAGCACGGCATGCTGCGCAACCGCAGCACCTACGAGATCATGAGTCCGTCCGACGTCGGCTGGCCCGACACCAAGATGGTGCTGGGACGCCACAGCGGCCGGGCTGCGCTGGAGCACCGCCTGCGCGCGCTCGGCTACACGATGGAGGACGAGCAGCTCGACCAGGTATTCATCCGCTTCAAGGACCTGTGCGAGCAGCAGCGCGTGGTGGAGGACGATGACCTGGAGCGGCTGATCAACGGTGGCCTCGATGGACAGGGCTATCGGCTGGCGTCGATGACCATCAGCGATCGCGGCCAGCGCGCCAGCGCGCAGGTGGAGCTGTCGGATCCGGACGGCAGGAAGATCAGCGAGAGCGCGCTGGGCGACGGCCCGGTGGATGCGCTGTTCGCGGCCCTGTGCAATGCGACCGGGGTGAAGCTGTCGCTGGAAAGCTACAGCGTGCACAGCGTCGGCCTCGGCGCGGATGCGCAGGGCGAGGCTTCGCTGAGCGTCCACCACGAGGGCGTCGAGTACCAGGGCAGCGGCACCAGCCGCGACATCATCGAGGCCAGCGCACTGGCCTGGCTGGACGTGGCCAACCGCATCCTGCGCCGCGCGCCCGCCGCCACGCCGGGCATCGAAGCCCGCGCGACCGCCTGATCCAACCCACACCGCCGCCGTCCGCCGCCTCGCGCGTCGGGCCGGCACGCACAGGCGGACAGCGCCTTCGCCGTCCGCCCCTCTTCCACGCTCGCCTTCGAAATCCATGCACGCTGACATTGTCGTACTGCCCGGGGACGGTATCGGTCCCGAGATCATCTCCGCCACCCTGCCCGTCCTGGAAGCCGTCGCCACGCGCTTCGGCCATTCGTTCTCATTTGCCGAGCACGATATCGGCGGCATCGCCATCGACCGCCACGGTGAACCGTTGCCGGCGGCGACGCTCGAAGCCGCGCGCAAGGCCGATGCGATCCTGCTGGGCGCGGTCGGCGGCCCAAAGTGGGCGGACCCGAACGCGAAGGTCCGCCCCGAGCAGGGCCTGCTGGCAATCCGCAAGGCCCTGGGCCTGTTCGCCAACCTGCGTCCGGTCAAGCCGCATGCGGCCGCGCTCGACGCGTCCCCGATCAAGCCCGAGCTGCTGCAAGGCGTGGACATCGTGGTGGTGCGCGAGCTCACCGGTGGCATCTACTTTGGCGACAAGACCCGCAGCGACACCGAGGCCACCGACCTGTGCCGCTACAGCGTGGCCGAGATCGAGCGCGTTGTCCGCAGCGCCGCGGCGCTTGCCCGCCAGCGCCGTGGACACCTGACCTCGGTCGACAAGGCCAACGTGCTGGAGACCTCGCGCCTGTGGCGCGACGTGACCACGCGGGTGATGCGCGATGAGTTCGCGGACGTGACCGTCGAGCACCAGTTGGTCGATTCGATGGCGATGCACCTGCTGTCCAGGCCGCGCGCCTACGACGTGATCGTGACCGAGAACATGTTCGGCGACATCCTCACCGATGAGGCCTCGATGCTGGCCGGCTCGCTGGGGCTGCTGGCCTCGGCATCGCTGGGCGCCGGCAAGGTCGGAATCTATGAGCCGATCCACGGCTCTGCGCCTGACATCGCCGGCAAGGGCATCGCCAACCCCTACGCCACGATCCTGAGCGCGGCGCTGCTGCTGCGGCATTCGCTGGGGCTCGAGGCCGAGGCTGCGGCGGTGGAAGCGGCGGTCTCCGCTGCGCTGGACGCGAGGGTATTCACCGCCGATCTCGCCGCGCCGGGCCAGGCGGTCGATACCGCCCGCGCCGCGCAGGCGGTACTCGAACACATGGCCTGAAGCTGCACGGCCGGCCCGCGGGGCACGGCGAGGGTCGACGACATCGAAACAGACAGGGGATGCAAATGCGGCTTTCGAGGGACGAATTTCTGGCGCGGGTCGAACGCCGCGATCCAGGCCAGCCTGAGTTCCTGCAGGCGGTAAAGGAGGTCACGGCCAGCCTGTGGCCGTTCCTGGAGCGTTTCCCCGAGTACGGCCAGCACGGCCTGATGGAGCGCCTGGTCGAGCCGGAGCGCGTGATCCAGTTCCGAGTGAGCTGGGTCGACGACCGCGGCAACGTGCAGGTCAACCGCGCCTGGCGCGTGCAGCACAGTTCGGCGATCGGTCCGTTCAAGGGCGGCATGCGCTTCCATCCATCGGTGAACCTGTCGATCCTCAAGTTCCTGGGTTTCGAGCAGACCTTCAAGAACGCGCTCACCACGCTGCCGATGGGCGGCGGCAAGGGCGGCGCGGACTTCGACCCCAAGGGCAGGAGCGACGGCGAGGTGATGCGCTTCTGCCAGGCGCTGATGTTCGAGCTGCACCGCCACCTGGGGCCCGATACCGACGTGCCCGCGGGCGACATCGGCGTGGGGGCGCGCGAGGTTGGTTTCATGGCCGGCATGATGAAGAAGCTCTCCAACCAGGCCGGCAGCGTGTTCACCGGCAAGGGGCTGTCCTACGGCGGCAGCCTGATGCGGCCGGAAGCAACCGGCTTCGGCACGGTCTACTTCGTCGAGCAGATGCTGCACCACGCGCGGCGCGAGACGCAGGGCGCGCGGGTGCTGGTCTCCGGGTCGGGCAACGTGGCGCAATTCGCCGCAGTCAAGGCCGAGGAACTGGGTGGCAAGGTGCTGACCTTCAGCGATTCGGACGGCACGCTGTACGCGCGCGACGGCTTCGACCCCGAAGCGATCCGCGAGGTCGCCGACCTGAAGAACCTGCGCCGCGGACGCCTGTCCGAACTGGGCGAGGACGCGCGCTTCGAGTACCTGCCCGGCAAGCGGCCCTGGCACATCCCGGCCGAGATCGCCCTGCCCTGCGCGACCCAGAACGAGCTCGACGCCGACGATGCGCGCACGCTGGTGCACAACGGCGTGGTCTGCGTGGCCGAAGGCGCGAACATGCCGAGCACGCTGGAGGCGGTGGACGTGTTCCTCGAGGCGGGCACGCTGTATGCGCCGGGCAAGGCGAGCAATGCCGGCGGCGTGGCCACGTCCGGGCTGGAGATGAGCCAGAACGCGCTGCGCCTGTCGTGGCACCACGCGGAGGTCGACGAGCGCCTGCACGCGATCATGAAGGATATCCACGGCCACTGCGTGCGCCACGGCAAGCGCCAGGACGGCAGCATCAACTACGTCGACGGCGCCAACATCGCCGGCTTCGTGAAGGTCGCCGACGCGATGCTGGCGCAAGGCGTTTACTGAGGCGCTGGCGCGCGGCGTTCTCGTGGAGGCGGAGCGCGGCGACCGGGCGCTCGGTCGCTCGCCCGCGCCCGTCCTGTCATCTCGAACGCAGTGAGAGATCTTCTTCCGGCGGCGTGATTCGGTTGGGTAGATCTCTCACTGCGTTCGAGATGACAGCTGGGTCCGAGATGACAGCTGCGTTCGAGATGACAGCTGGGCTCGAGATGACAGCTGCTTCAAGCCGACGGTGAATGGCTACGGATGCGATCCGACCTCGCGAACGCCAGGCGCGCCGGCTCACCCCATGGCGTCGAACAGCCAGGGCTGCGCCGCGCGGTGCCGGGTCTCGAACGTGGCGATCGCGTCGCGCTCCTGCAGGGTCAGGCCGATGTCGTCCAGGCCGTTGAACAGGCAGTGCTTGCGGAACGCGTCGATCTCGAAGGAATGCTGCGCGCCGTCGGGCCGGGTCACCGTCTGCGCGGCGAGGTCCACCGTCAGCGTATAGCCCTCGTTGGCCGCGCACTGTGCGAACAGCGCATCGACCTCGTCGTCGGCCAGCACGATCGGCAGCAGTCCGTTCTTGAAGCTGTTGTTGTAGAAGATGTCGGCGAAGCTGGGCGCGATGATGGCCCGGAAGCCGTATTCCTCCAGCGCCCACGGCGCATGCTCGCGCGAGGAGCCGCAGCCGAAGTTCTCGCGCGCCAGCAGCACGCTGGCACCGGCATAGCGCGGAAGATTGAGCACGAAGCCGGGATTGAGTGGCCGCGTGCTGCTGTCCTCGCCTGGCTGGCCGGCGTCCAGATAGCGCCACTCGTCGAACAGGTTCCGCCCGAAGCCGCTGCGCCTGATCGACTTCAGGAACTGCTTGGGGATGATCTGGTCGGTGTCGACGTTGGCGCGGTCGAGCGGCGCGACCAGGCCGGCATGTGTGGTGAAGGCTTTCATGGCTGCGTGGTCCTCAGGCTTGCATCAGTTCGCGCACGTCGACGAAGTGGCCGGCCACGGCGGCGGCAGCGGCCATCGCCGGACTGACCAGGTGGGTGCGTCCGCCCGTGCCCTGCCGTCCTTCGAAGTTGCGGTTGGAGGTCGACGCGCAGTGCTCGCCGTTGCCGAGCTTGTCGGGGTTCATCGCCAGGCACATCGAACAGCCCGGCTCGCGCCATTCGAAGCCCGCGTCCAGGAAGACCTTGTCCAGCCCCTCGGCCTCGGCCTGCGCCTTGACCAGGCCGGAACCCGGCACCACCAGCGCCTGCTTCACGCTGGCAGCGACCCTGCGGCCGCGGGCGACGGCGGCCGCAGCGCGCAGGTCCTCGATGCGCGAGTTGGTGCACGAGCCGATGAACACCCGATCGAGCCTGATGCTGGTGATCGGCTGGTTGGCCTGCAGTCCCATGTACTTCAATGCGCGCTCGATCGAATCCTTTTTCACCGGATCGGCCTCGCGCGCCGGGTCCGGCACGTTCTGGTCCACCGCCAGCACCATCTCCGGCGACGTGCCCCAGCTGACCTGCGGCCGGATGTCCTCCGCGCGCAGTTCGACCACGGTATCGAAGCGCGCGTCGTCGTCCGACACCAGCGTCTTCCACAGCGCGACCGCGGCATCCCAGTCGCCGTCCTTGGGCGCGAAGGGGCGGCCGTGCACGTAGTCGATGGTCTTCTGGTCCACCGCCACCATGCCCACGCGCGCACCGGCTTCGATGGACATGTTGCAGATGGTCATGCGCCCTTCGATGGACAGGTCGCGGATCGCGCTGCCGGCGAACTCGAGCGCGTGGCCGTTACCGCCGGCGGTCCCGATCCTGCCGATGATGGCCAGCACGATGTCCTTGGCGGTCACGCCGGGGCCCGGTCGGCCTTCGACGCGCACCTGCATGTTCTTCATCTTCTTGGCCACCAGGCATTGGGTGGCCAGCACGTGTTCGACCTCGGAGGTGCCGATGCCGTGCGCCAGCGCGCCGAACGCGCCGTGCGTGGAGGTGTGTGAATCGCCGCAGACCACGGTCATGCCCGGCAGGGTCGCGCCCTGCTCCGGACCGACGACGTGGACGATGCCCTGGCGCGCGTCGTTCATCCGGAACTCGAGGATGCCGAACTCGTCGCAGTTGTCGTCAAGCGTCTGCACCTGCAGGCGCGAGACCTCGTCGACGATCGCTTCCAGCCCGCCCTGGCGCTCGGCTTTGGTGGTCGGCACGTTGTGGTCCGGGGTCGCGATGTTGGCGTCCACGCGCCACGGCCTGCGGCCGGCCAGGCGCAATCCTTCAAAGGCCTGCGGCGAAGTCACCTCGTGCAGGATGTGGCGGTCGATGTAGATCAGCGAGGAGCCGTCGTCGCGACGCTTGACCTCGTGCATCTCCCACAGCTTGTCATAGAGAGTCTTGCCGGACATGGCGAATGGTTCCGATTGATGCTTGGGGTGGGTGACGGAGCGGCAGGCAGGCCATGGAGCCCGGCTTGACCAGCCTTCGGCTGTTGAAAGGCACTTCGCCGGGATGACGGTGTCTGCGGCTGCCGGGCAACCTGCTGATCCATCCTAGGCACTTGCATTCGATAACTCCAATTCATATTTTTCATCCAACGCATAACTGGAGCGACTGGATGCAACTGGCCAGCCTGGCGGCATTCCTGGCCGTCGCCGAGAGCGGCGGCTTCTCGGCGGCCGGCGAGCGGCTGCATCTCACCCAGCCTGCGGTGAGCAAGCGCATCGCCGCGCTGGAACAGCACCTGGGGCGGCGGCTGTTCGACCGCATCGGCCGCGAGATCGCGCTTACCGAAGCCGGCCGCGCCCTGCTGCCGCGCGCACGGAGCATCCTCGGCGAGATGGAGGACACGCGCCGCGCCCTGGGCAATCTGGACGCGTCCGTCGCCGGCCACCTCACCCTGGCGACCAGCCACCACATCGGCCTGCACCGGCTGCCACCGCTGCTGCGCGCGTTCATCGGCAAGCATCCGCAGGCGCCGGTCGACATCCGCTTCCTCGATTCCGAACACGCCTGGTCGGAGGTGCTGCACGGCCGGCTGGAGCTTGCGATCACCACGCTCGGCCCGGCCGCGGCGCCGCTGCGCGCCGTACCCGTGTGGGACGATCCGCTGGAATTCGTGGTTGCACCGGACCATCCCCTCGCCGCGCGCGGCCGCGCCACGCTGCGCGAGCTGGCTGCGCATCCGGCGGTGCTGCCCGATGCGAACACCTTCACCCACCGCATCGTGGCCGAGCGCTTTGCCGCCGAAGGCCTGGCGCCGCGCCTGCACATGACCACCAACGCGATGGAGACGCTGAAGATGCTGGCAGGCGTCGGCCTGGCCTGGAGCGTGCTGCCGCATACGATGCTCGATGCGTCGACGGTGGTGCTGCGCGTAGCCGGAGGGCGGCTGCAGCGCCAGCTGGGCTACGTCACCCACAGCGGGCGCACGCTGTCGAATGCGGCGCGCGCATTCATGGCGCTGCTGGACGATGCGTCGGTGCGGCAACGCTGATCATGCGCAACGCGACACTTCGCGTGTTCAGCGCGCGATATCGGGCCCGGGCTCGTCACGCCGCACCCGGAACCACGCGGCATAGAGCGCCGGCAGGAACAGCAGGGTCAGCACGGTGGCGATGGTGAGCCCGCCCATGATCGCCACCGCCATCGGCCCGAAGAAGGCGCTGCGCGACAGCGGGACCATCGCCAGGATCGCGGCCAGCGCGGTCAGCACGATCGGCCGGAAGCGGCGCACCGTGGCGTCGATGATCGCCTCCCAGCGCGGGTGGCCGGCGGCGATGTCCTGTTCGATCTGGTCGACCAGGATGACCGCGTTGCGCATGATCATGCCGGCCAGCGCGATCGTGCCCAGCATCGCCACGAAGCCGAACGGCACGCGGAATGCGAGCAGGAACAGGGTCACGCCGATCAGCCCCAGCGGCGCGGTCAGCAGCACCAGCAGCGAACGCGACAGGCTGCGCAGCTGCAGCATCAGCAGGGTCACCACCACCAGCAGGAACAGCGGCAGGCCGGCCTTGATCGAATCCTGGCCGCGCGCCGAATCCTCCACCGCGCCGCCGGTTTCCAGCAGGTAGCCCGGCGGCAGCGCCTGGCGGATGTCCTCCAGCGTCGGCAGGATCTGCGCCACCACCGTCGGCGGCGTGACGCCGTCGCGGATGTCGGCGCGCACGGTGATGGTGGGCAGGCGGTCGCGATGCCAGATGATGCCGTCCTCGTAGCCGTACTCGAGCGTGGCCACCTGCGACAGCGGCACCGGCCCGCCTTCGCCGCCGGGAATCGCCAGGCTGCCGAGCAGCTCCAGGTGCGTGCGCTCCTCGCCGGTGCCGCGCAGCAGCACGCCGATCAGCTCGTTGCCTTCGCGGAAGGTGCTGACCTGCAGCCCGCTGAGCGAGCCCGACAGGAACTGCGCCACGCGCTGCGAGCTGATGCCCAGCGCGCGCGCGCGGTCCTGGTCGATGCGCAGGCGCACCACCTTGCTCGGCTCGCTCCAGTCCAGGTGCACGTTGTCCAGGTGCGGGTTGGCGCGCACGCGCGTCGCGACCTGCTCTGCAAGCGCGCGCACCCGCTCGACGTGTTCGCCGGAGACGCGGAACTGGACCGGGTAGCCGACCGGAGGACCGTTCTCCAGCCGCGTCACGCGCAGCTGCAGTTCCGGGAAGCGCGGCACCACCTCGTCCAGCAGCCAGGCGCGCACCGCCTCGCGCAAATCGAGGTCATCCGCGCGCACCACGAACTGGGCGAAGTTGGTTTGCGGCAGCTGCTGGTCCAGCGGCAAATAGAAGCGCGGCGAACCGGTGCCGACGTAGGCGACGTAGTTGTCGATGCCCTCGCGGCCGGCCAGCATGGCCTCCAGTCGACGCACCTGGGCCTCGGTCGCGCGCAGCGAGCTGCCTTCGGCCAGCTCCATGTCGACCATCAGCTCGAGCCGCGTGGAATCGGGGAAGAACTGCTGCGGCACAAAGCGGAACAGCGCCAGCGACAGCGCGAATGCGGCAATGGTGGCGATGA
Source organism: Luteimonas sp. A482 (assembly GCF_054072655.1). Taxonomy (NCBI): domain Bacteria; kingdom Pseudomonadati; phylum Pseudomonadota; class Gammaproteobacteria; order Lysobacterales; family Lysobacteraceae; genus Luteimonas; species Luteimonas sp. A482. The sequence continues at coordinate 532,242 of NZ_JBSVRO010000001.1, read as the reverse complement.
TCACCAGCCAGCGGTGGCGCAGCGACCAGTCCAGCAGGTGGCGGAAGCGCAGGTAGAAGCGGGTCTGGTAGGGATCGTGCCCAGGTATCGCCCCGCTTGAGCTCCCTCCCCCGCTTGCGCCTCCTGCCCCACTTACGCTCCCTCCCCCGCTTGCGGGGGAGGGTTGGGGTGGGGGCAAGCCGGTCGTCGCGCCATCAAGCGCCGCTTCGCGGCGCTCCCCCACCCCGGCCCTCCCCCGCAGGCGGGGGAGGGAGACGACGCTGCGAACGAAGTTGGACAGTCTCTGCAGCAGCGGCGGCTTCCCCGCATGCGCCTGCATGTCCGGCAGCATCTTCTCGCCCAGCCACGGGATGAACAGCACCGCCGCGATCCACGACACCACCAGCGCGATCGCCACCACCTCGAACAGCGAGCGCGTGTACTCGCCCACGCCCGAGGCCGCAGTCGCGATCGGCAGGAAGCCGGCCGCGGTCACCAGGGTGCCGGTGAGCATCGGGAAGGCGGCATTGGTCCAGGCGAAGCCGGCCGCGCGGAAGCGGTCGAAGCCCTGCTCCATCTTGATCGCCATCATCTCCACCGCAATGATCGCGTCGTCCACCAGCAGGCCCAGCGCCAGCACCAGCGCGCCCAACGAGATCTTGTGCAGGCCGACGCCAAACCACTTCATCACCACGAACGTCATTGCCAGCACCAGCGGGATCGCCACCCCCACCACCAGCCCGGTGCGGAAGCCCAGCGCGAAAAAGCTCACCAGCAGCACGATCGCCACCGCCTCGGCCAGCACCTTGACGAACTCGCCGACCGAGTCGCGCACCGCGGCCGGCTGGTCGGTGACCTTGCGCAGCTCCATGCCGGCCGGCAGCGTGCGCTGCAGGCGCTCGAACGCCGCGTCCAGCGTGCTGCCCAGGCGCAGGATGTCACCGCCCTCGCGCATCGACACACCCAGGCCGATCGCGTCCTGGCCCATGAAGCGCATGCGCGGCGCGGCCGGGTCGGAAAAGCCGCGGGTGACGGTGGCGACGTCACCCAGGCGGACGGTGCGGTCGCCGGCGCGGATGGGGAAGTCGCGGATATCGTCGACCGAGGCGAAGGCGCCGTCCACGCGCAGCTGCACGCGCTCGCCCGGGGTTTCGAAGAAGCCGGTCGGCGAGACGGCGTTCTGCTGCGCCAGCGCCTGCTGGATCGTCGCCATCGGGATGCCGAAGGTGGCCAGCCGCGTATTGCTGACCTCGATCCAGATCCGCTCGTCCTGCAGGCCGATCAGCTCGACCTTGCCGACGTTGTCGATGCGCTGCAGCTCAAGCTGGACCCGGTCGGCGTAATCCTTGAGCACGGCGTAGTCGAAGCCCTCGCCGGTGAGCGCGTAGATGTTGCCGAAGGTGTCGCCGAACTCGTCGTTGAAGAACGGGCCGACTACGCCCTCGGGCAGGGTCGCGCGGATGTCGCCGATCTTCTTGCGCACCTCGTACCAGAGCTTTGGCACGTCGCGCGAGCGCATCGAGTCGCGCGCCATGAAGATCACCTGCGATTCGCCCGGCCGCGAGTACGAGCGGATGTACTCGTACTCGCCGGTTTCCATCAGCTTCTTCTCGATGCGCTCGGTGACCTGGCGCGCGACCTCCTCGGCGGTGGCGCCCGGCCACAGGGTGCGCACCACCATCGCCTTGAAGGTGAACGGCGGGTCTTCCGAGCGCCCCAGCTGCAGGTAGGACAGCGCCCCGCCGATGGCGACCACGATCATCGCGTACAGCACCAGGCTGCGGTTGCGCAGCGCCCACTCGGAGAGGTTGAAGCGCATGGCTCAGCGCTCCACCCGGCCGCGGTGGGCGTCGCAATGCCGCGCCGGCGTGCTCTGACCAGGTCTCGCCCGGGCGACACCCGGCGCCAAGCACTGCGGCTTCGCGGCAGTCACCGCGGCTGTTCCGCGGAAGCCGGCGCCGGCGTGGCGAGCCCCACCGGCCGATTGTCGCGGTCCACCGGCGTCACCGCCTGGCCCTCGCGCAGCAGGTGACCACCCGCCGTCACCACCCAGTCGTCGGGTTCCAGCCCCGACAGCACCCGGACCCGCTCCTGGCCCAGCCGCCCCGGCTCCACCGGCGCCAGCCGCAGCGTGCCGCTGGCCGGCTCGAACACCCACACCGCATGCCCGCCCGACGGACCCGGCTGCAGCGCGGTCAGGGGCACGCTCAGCGCCGCGCCCTCCCCCTCCTCCCGCACGTGGACGCGCGCGCTCTGGCCCAGCGCGACCTCGTCGGCGACGTCGGCATCCAGTGCCACGCGCGCGGCGAAGGTACGCGCCTGCGGATCGGCGGCAGCGGCGATCTCGCGGATGCTCCCGCGCAGGCGCCGCTCCGGACCAACCCACAGTTCGACCTCGACCACCTGCCCGAGGCTGGCTTCGCCAACGCGCGATTCCGGCAGCGCGATCGCGACTTCGCGGCCGCCGTCACCGGCCAGGGTATAGACCGCCTGTCCAGCGGCGACCACCTGCCCGGCCTCGGCCAGGCGGCTGGCCACCACGCCATCAAACGGCGCACGCAGTTGCGCGTAGCCGGCCTGGTTGCGGGCGACATCGAGCTGCGCCCGGGCGGCGCTGGCTTGTTCCCCGGCCGCCCGCCAGGCCGCGTCCTGCGCGTCCATGGCCGACTGGCTGACCAGCCGCTCGCGCAGCAGCGCCTGGAAGCGGGTGCGGTCGGCGCTGATCCGACCCAGCTCTGCTTCGGCAGCCGCCAGCTGCGCACGCGCAGCTTCGGCCTGCAGGCGCTGGTCGCCCGGGTCCAGTTCGGCCAACACCTGGCCCTTGCGCACGCGTTCTCCGGCATCGACGTGGCGGCGGACGAGGTTGCCGCCGATGCGGAATGCGAGCGGGCTTTCCTCACGGGCGCGGATCTCGCCGGCGTAGGTGACGACCGCAGCGTCGGCGCCGCTGCGTGGCTGTTCCACCAGCACCGGGCGCCGCGTTTCGACGGCCTCGCCGTTCCCGCCGCAGGCGGACAGCAGTGCGGCCATCGCCGCACCAAGGGCCCACAGGGAGGAGCGATCGGTCATGTGCATCCGGAGCGCGGGGTGAATGCCAGGGCGGGCAGAGTATAAATAGCAAACCGATTAGTCTAGTATTCCATGGATGGCCCCGCAGCTCCCGCCCGTCGTCGCCAAGCCCAAGCCGACCCCCGGACCCGGCCGCCCCAAGGACCTGGCCAAGCGCGCCGCGATCCTCGACGCCGCGGCGCGCATGTTCACGCGCTTAGGCTTCGAAGGCGCGAGCATGGACCAGATCGCAGCCGAGGCCGGCGTGTCCAAGCTCACCGTCTACAGCCACTTCGGCGACAAGGAAGCCCTGTTCGGCGAGGCCGTGCGGGTGGTCTGCGATTCGCTGATGCCCGACGACCTGTTCGTGGCCGACCCGTCGGCGCCGCTGCGCTCGCAGCTGGACGGCATCGCCCGCGCCTTCTTCGCGATGATCACCAGCGAAGAAGCGCTGGCCACGCACCGGATGATGATGAGCCCCGGCGGCGACGAACGCCTGCGCCACCTGTTCTGGCAGGCCGGGCCTGAACGCGTGCAGCGTGCCTTCGCCACCTTCCTGGAGGCGCGCGCGGCCGAGCTGGAAATCCCCGATCTCGCCCGCGCTGCCCGCCAGTTCTTCGCGCTGCTCAAGGGCGACCTGCACACGCGCATGGCCTGCGGGCTGTGCGGGCGCCCCAGCACGGCCGATGTGGACGAACATATCGCTGCCACCGTCGCGATGTTCCTGCGTGCCTATGGCCGCCGGCCGCTGACCGCGCCCTGACGATTCGGGCCATCGGTCGCGGTGACTTCCGGCACTCAGCCGTCCCCGGGCCGCTGGCGATGATGGCCCCGGGGAATTCAGGTGATCCGGCCGGTAGAATCGCGTTCCCTCCTTCCACATTCCGGACCGCAAGATGACGTTCGATTACACCAAGGCCCGCGAGACCATGGTCGAGCAGCAGATCCGTCCCTGGGACGTGCTCGACGGCCGCGTGCTGGACGTGCTGGTGCGAATGCCGCGCGAGGCCTTCGTGGCCGATCGCCACCGCGCCCTGGCCTATGCCGACCTGGAGCTGCCGATCGGCCACGGCGAAACCATGCTCAAGCCCGTGCTCGAAGGCCGTGCGCTGCAGGCGCTGGAGCTGCAGGGCGGTGAGGCGGTGCTGGAAATCGGCGCCGGCAGCGGCTTCCTCGCCGCCTGCCTGGGCGCGCTTGCGCGCGAGGTGACCAGCATCGAGCGCCACGCCGACCTGGCCGAAGCCGCCGGCGACCGACTGCACGCGCAGGGCCTGGGCAACGTCTCGGTGGTCGCCGCCGATGCGTTCGCGTGGGAGCCCGGCCGCCAGTTCGACGCGATCTGCGTGTCGGGCGCGGTCGACACCGTGCCGTCACGTTTCCTCGAGTGGCTGCGTCCCGGTGGACGGATGTTCGTGGTGCGCGGCCGCGCGCCGGTGATGGAAGCGGCGCTGCTGCACAACGATGTCAACGGCCGCCGCTACGAATCGTTGTTCGAGACCGACCTGCCCTACCTCGCCGGCGCCGAACCGACGCCCGAATTCAAGTTCTGACACGCCCCGCATTTTCGCCAAGGATCTCCGATGCTTCGCCGCCCCCTCGTTCTCTCCCTCGCCCTGGCCCTTTCGTCCGCGCCGGTCTTCGCCGAAGACCTGATGCAGACCTACGAGCTGGCGCGGGTCAACGACCCGCAGCTTTCGATCGCCGAATCCAGCCGCCTGTCCACCCGCGAGAATGCCGTGCAGGCGCGTGCGGCGCTGCTGCCGCAGGTCAGCGGCTCGGCCGGCCTGACGCGCGCGCACGACGCCGGTGAGACCGGATCGGGCCGCGGCCGGAGCTACGGCGCCCGCCTGACCCAGCCGCTGGTCGACCTTGGCGCGATCTCCAACCTGCGCGCGCAGCGCGACTACAGCGTCGCCGCCGATTACGACCTGGCGGCCGCCGGCGACGAGCTGATCACGCGCACCGCCAACGCCTACTTCGACGTGCTGGTCGCGCTGGAGACGCTGAGCGCTGCCGAGGCGGCCGAGGCGGCGTTCCAGAAGCAGTTCGACTACGCCGACCGGCGGCTGGAAGTCGGCCTGGCGCCGATCACCGACGTCCACGAGGCCCGCGCCCAGTACGACGGCGCGCGCGCCAACACGATCCTGGTGCGCAATGCGCTGCAGGACGCCTACCAGGCGCTGGCCGAGATCACCGGCACGCCGATCAACGCGCTGCGTGCGCTGCCGGATGACTTCCGCCCCGAGCTGCCGGTCGGCGGCGATGCCGAAGCCTGGGTGCAGCGCGCGCTCGAGACCAACCCGAGCCTGCAGGCCGCGCAGTACTCGGTGCAGGGCGCCGAGCACGGCGTGCAGACCGCGCGCGCCGGCCACCTGCCCACGCTCGATGTGGGCGTGACCTACAGCAACAACACCAGCTGGTACTCGCCCTCGCCCGGCACCGTCAGCCTGACCGACGAAGGCCACACACTGGGCCTGACGCTGACCGTGCCGATCTTCTCCGGCGGCGCGACCCAATCGCGCGTGCGCCAGTCGATCGCCAGCCGCGACATCGCCCGGGACCAGCTCGAGCAGGGCCGTCGCGCGATCGAGCGCAACACCCGCTACGCCTACCAGGCACTGGTCGCGGGCATCAGCGAGGTCGAGGCGCGGCGCCTGGCGCTGGTCTCGGCGCAGAGCGCGTACGACGCCTCGCAGGTCGGCCTCGAGGTCGGTACGCGCACCGTCATCGACGTGCTGATCAACCAGCAGAACCTGTTCCAGGCCCGGCAGAACTACGCCACCGCGCGCTACAACTACCTGCGCAACCGGCTGCTGCTCGAGCAGGCGGCCGGCACGCTCGACGCGACCACGGTGCAGGACGTGAACCGCCTGCTGACCATCGACACCACGGCGCCCGCGCCGCTGCAGTAGGCACTTCGCCGTTGCGGCATCCGGAGCCGGCGCATTGCGCCGGCTTCGTCGTTTCTGGGGCCTACTGGTTTCACTGGTTTCAGCGGAAGAGCTTTCTGCCACGGATTTCGCGGATGACGCGGATAGACGCGGATAACGCAGATGAGGACGAGTGGCGGTGTCCTCGCCGTCTTGTCCTGTCCTGTCTTGATCCGCGGAATCCGCGAAATCCGTGGCTGACCGCCTTGCACCTCGGCGACCAGCTGGTGTCATCCCGACCCCGACAGCGCAGCGCGCAACGAGGCTCCCCGTCACGCCAGCCCGGGCGGCAGATCGGGGGCGATGACGTCGAGCGTGCGCTGCAGGGCGCCGCGGCCGTCGCGCACCAGGGCCAGGCCCGCATCGCGCATGGCCGCCCGCGCGTCGGCGTCGTCCATCAGCCCGATCAGCGCCGCGCCCACCGCGTCCGCGTCCTCGCCCACGCGCAGCGCGCCGGCAGCCTGCATCTGGCGCGCGATGTCGGCGAAGTTGTGCAGGTGCGGGCCGCTGACCACCGGCGTGCCCACCGCCGCCGGTTCAAGCAGGTTGTGACCGCCGATGTCCTGCAGGCTGCCGCCGACGAAGGCCACATCGGCGCAGGCATAGAACTGCTGCAGCTCACCGAGCGTGTCGAGCACGAACACCGCATCCTCGGCATCCGGCCACCGGGTCAGCCTGCGCGTGGCCACGCGCCAGCCGGCGTCCACCGCCTGCTGCGCGGCGCCGCGGAAACGCTCGGGATGGCGCGGCGCCCACAGCATCAGCAGATCCGGCCAGCGCTCGCGCAGGCGCCGGTGCATTTCAAGCACCGGCGTCTCTTCCTCGGGATGGGTACTGGCCGCGATCCAGACCGGCCGGCCGCCGATGCGCTCGCGGAACCCGGCCGCCTCGCGCGCCAGCGCCTCGGCGTCGATCGTGATGTCGTACTTGAGGTTGCCGGTGACCACGAGCGCGGCGGGTGGCGCGCCCAGTGCGCCGAAGCGGCGCGCATCGTCGTGCGACTGCGCGGCGACGCGGCGCATCGTGGCCAGTGCCCGCGACAGCAGCGGCCGCAGCGCGCGATATCCACGCAACGAGCGCTCGGACAGGCGCGCGTTGACCAGGTAGGCCGGGATGCCGGCGTCACGGCAGCAGAACAGCAGGTTCGGCCACAGCTCGGTTTCCACCACCAGCGCGATCTTCGGGCGGAAGTGTCCGAGGAAGCGGCGCACCGCGCCGCCGAGGTCATAGGGCAGGTAGGCGTGGTCCACGCGCTCGCCCCAGATCGCGCGCACCCGCGCCGAGCCGGTGGGCGTGATCGTCGTGATCAGCAGGCGCCGCTCCGGCGCAGCCTCGAGCAGGGCGTTGACCAGCGGCGCAACCGCGTTCACTTCGCCGACCGACACCGCATGCACCCACACCGGCGTCTGCGCCGCGGGCGCGGCGTAGTGGGCGTAGCGCTCGCTCCAGCGCTCGAAGTACGCCTCCTGGCGGAACCCGCGCCAGATCAGGTGATAGACCGTCACCGGCACCAGCAGGTACAGCACGGCCGAATACAGGCCGCGCAGCAGGCGTTCGGTCGTATCGGCGGCGGACATGCGGACAGGATAGCGGGAATGGGGCGGAGGCCGGTCCACGACAGATCGGGAGCAGGGCGTCGGGAGTCGAACAGCATCTTCACTGTCATCCCGAACGCAGTGAGGGATCTGCTTTCGCCACCGCCCAGATCCCTCACTGCGTTCGGGATGACACGCGGTACCGAAACGACATGCCCCTGCGGGGGTGCGATGTCCAACAGCATCCGACCGCGACACCCGGCCGGCCACACCCCTGCGACTACAATCCGCGCATGGCTTTCGAGACCGCCACGCCGCCACCGCCACCGCTGTCGCCACGCCACTGGCCGACCTGGCTGGGCATCGGCCTGATGGCGCTGGCCGCGCGCCTACCGTGGCTGTGGCAGCGCGCGATCGGGCGTGGGCTGGGCACGCTGCTGCGCACACTGCTGCGCGACCGCCGCGAAGTGGCCGCGCGCAACCTGGGGCTGTGTTTCCCGGAACTCGACGCCGCGGCGCGCGACGCGCTGCTGCGCGCGCACTTCACCGCGCTCGGCACCGGCCTGTTCGAGTTCGCACGCGCCTGGTGGGGTTCGGTCGATCCGATGCGCCGCGGGCTGGTGGTCGAAGGGCTGGAGCACATGCAGGCCGCGCGCGCCAGCGGCCGCGGCGTGATCGTGGTGTCCGGCCACTTCAGCACGCTGGAAATCTGCGGCCGGCTGATGTGCGACCACGTGCCGCTGGCCGGCATGTACCGCCCGCACGCGTCGCCGGCGATGGAATGGGCAGTGCGGCGCGGCCGCGCGCGCTACGCGGCGGCGATGTTCCCCAAGCAGGACGTGCGCGGCGCGGTCCGCCACCTGAAGAAGGGCGGCCTGCTGTGGTACGCCCCCGACCAGGACCCGAGCCGCGGCGATGCGGTGTACGTGCCCTTCTTCGGCCAGCCGGCGCACAGCCTCACCTCGACCCACTCGCTGGCGCGGCTGTCCGGCGCGGCGGTGGTGCTGTTCGAGCACCGCCGCCGTGCCGACGGCGGCTACACGCTGTGCCTGCGGCCGGCGCTGGAGGCGTTCCCGTCGAAGGACGCGATTGCCGATACCGCGCGCGTGATCGCCGGCATCGAGACGATGGTGCGCGCGGCGCCGGAGCAGTACCTGTGGATCCACCGCCGCTTCAAGCGGCAGCCCGATGGCACGTCGCCCTACGAGGCAGGCCCGTTGTAGGAGCGGCTTCAGCCACGATATGGGTGGTGCGGCATCCGCATGTTCGATCGCGGCTGAAGCCGCTCCTACAGGGGCGCGTGGCTATCGGGCAGCGGTGGGGCGCGACCGGCCAGCAGGCTGCCGGCGTACAGGGCCGCCAGCAGCAGGGTGAGGCCACCCCAGAACGTGGAATAGAAGGCCAGGTGGGTGTTGAACGGGAACACCGTCACCGCCAGCGCCAGCATGGCCGGGCGCGCGCGATTGCGTGCCTCGGCGTCGGCGAAGCGCCAGGCGCGCCAGGCCATGGCCGCGCCAGCCAGCCACAGCAGCAGGCCGAAGAAGCCGGTTTCACTCAGGACCTCGAGCACGATCTGGTGCGCATGGAAGGCCGGTCCCTCGCCCCACGCCGCGGGTTCGCCCGGCTCGGGATCGCAGGCCGGGAACGCACGACGGAAGCCGCGCGCGCCCACGCCGTTGACCGGATGCTCGCGCGCCATGCACAGCGCCGCGCTCCAGATCCGCGTGCGTCCGGACAGGGCGGTATCGACACCTTCGTCGCCGTCCGCGGTCCAGGCCTGCGCGGTGCGCTCCACGCGCTGCTGCACCTGCGGCGACACATAGCTCAGCGCAACCAGGGCGATCGCGCCGGCCGCGAACACGCCCAGCAGCTTCTTCCAGCCCAGCAGGCCCCAGCCGCTGAAGGCCAGCACCAGCGCGAAGGTGATCCACGACGCGCGCGAGCCGGCGAACAGCACCACCGTCCCCACCAGCAGCGCGGCCACGATCCAGCCACCGCTGCCGAAGCGGCGTCCGGCGACATAAAGTGCGAACGGCGACAGGCTGGCCAGCACCACGCCCAGCTTGAGGTTGCACGGTCCCAGCACGCCGCCCAGGCGGTCGACGGTGGCGAGCTGGTCCACGCTGCACATGGGCCGGCCGCTGATCGCCTGCTTGAGCGTGTCGATGCCCCAGAACAGGGGACTCGTACCGGTGACCACCTGGGCCAGCGCATCCAGCGTCCAGACCAGCACGATCACCGCCAGGCCGCCGAAGGTCGTGCGGCGGCCGCGCGGCGAGGCGACGGCCGAGGCCGCCAGCCACAGGAACGGCAGGTAGCGCAGGTCGACCAGCGATTCGCGCAACGCGCGGCCCTGGTCGACCGCATCGAACGAGGACACCAGCTGCGGCAGCCAGTACGCGCAGAACAGCACGCTGGTCAGCGCCCAGGCCTGGTGGCTGAGCAGGCGCATGCCGCCGCGGAACCGGCCGATCAGCAGGTGCACGATCGCCGCCAGCGCGCCCAGCACCATCACTGCTTCCGCGTAGCCGGGGGCGGGCCACAGCGCCACGAAGGTCAGCACCCAGTGCGGGGCCCAGCGCCAGCCGGCGGATTGCGCCTCAGCGGGCGAGGAGGACGGCGGGATCGTCGCGGAGTTCGTCATAGACCGAGAGCGTGGCTTCCTGCATCGACTGCAGGGTGTACGGAATGGTATCGGGAAGCGATGGCGGACGTTGCAGCAGTGTGCGTGCCGCCAACGCCAGCGCAGCGGCGTCGAACGGCGGCACCGCGCCGCCCGGCTGCAGTTCGCGCAGCAGTTCGCCGCTGCCGCCGTGTTGCCATCCCGCCACGGGGCGCCCGCAGGCCAGCGCCTCGATCACGGTGCGGCCAAAGGCCTCGGGCTTGCGCGAGAGCTGCAGCACCAGGTCGCAGGCGGCATAGGCCTCGGCGATGGCGGCGGTGGGCGCGGTGATCGCAAGCGCGGCGGACACGCTCTCGCGCGCGGCCTGCTGTTCGAGTTCGGCGACGTAGCGCTCGCGGCCGCGTTCGCGCGCCCCCGGCATCCACAGCCGCACATCCACGCCGCCAGCGCGCAGCGTCGCCAGCAGCGCCAGCGCGTCGGAATGGCCCTTGAGCCGGGTGCCGCGCCCGGGCAGCAGCATCAGCGGGCCATCGCCGCCCAGCGCCGGATGCTGCGCGGCCACGCGAGCGCGCGCGTCGCGATCGGGCCGCGGCGCCCGCGGGAAGTCGGCAGGATCGATGCCGCGCGGCACCAGGCGCAGGCGCAGCGGGTCGGTTGCCGGATAGTGCTGCAGCACGTAGTCGCGCACCGTGCGCGACACGCAGATCACGCGCTCGCCGCGCGCCATGATCGCGCTGTAGCGCGAGGGCGAGTTGAGCCCGTGCACGGTGGTGACGAACCGCGGACGCGCCGCGGCAGGCATGCCCGCAAGCGCCCACCAGCCCAGCCAGGCCGGCAGCCGCGAACGTGCGTGCACGATGTCGACCCCCTCGCGCGCGAACAGCCGCCGCAACGCCGGCACGTGGCGCAGCACCAGCGGTGACTTGCGGCCGATGTCGAGTTCGACGTGCTGCGCGCCGCGCGCCCGCAGCTCGCGCACCAGCCGGCCACCGGCGGACACCACGATGGCGCGGTGACCCGCGCGCACCAGCGCGTCGGCGATCTCGAGGGTGGAACGTTCGACGCCGCCGGACTCCAGCCCCGGCAACAGCTGCACCACGGTCAGCGGGCGCGGCATGCGCGTGCCGCCCGCGGCGTCAGTCGACCAGGACGAAGTGCGCGCCGCAGTACGGGCAGTCGGCTTCGCCGCCGTCGGCCTCGATCGGCATGTACACGCGCGGATGCGAATTCCACAGCGCCATCGACGGCAGCGGGCAGCTCAGCGGCAGGTCGCCGCGACGGACTTCGTAGCGGGTCTGCGCATTGGCCTGCGTGGGCTGGGACTGCGTGGCGGTCATGGCGTGTGCGACATCCGGATGGAACCCGCGCATTCTAGCCCGGAGCGGCGGCAGCCTGTGAGCGTGGAAGCCCGCGACCGCGACAGGGTAGCGTCGTGGAGATGCCCCGCTATTGCGGCAGGTCGAACAGCAGCAGGTCGGCGATGCCATCGCCTGCACCGGACAGACGCAGCAGGCCCGCTTCGCCTGAAATGCCGATCGCATCGCCCGCCGACAGCGGCTGTCCGTCCGCATCGACCGAGCCTTCCACCACATGCAGCCAGTAGCGCCGGGCCGGATCCAGCGCCTGCTCCACTGTGATCCCGCGCGCCAGCCGCGTGCCGCGCAGGCTGGCCTGCTGGCGGATGGCGAGGCTGCCGTCGATGCCGTCCGGCGAGGCCAGCGTCGCCCAGCGGCCCTTGCGCAGCGCCGGCTCGAACCTGCGCTGCGCATAGTCCGGCTCGAGCCCGGCGGCGCCGGGCATGATCCAGATCTGCAGGAAATGCACCGGCTCGCTGTCCGAGCCGTTGTACTCGCTGTGTTCGATCCCGCTGCCGGCGCTCATCCACTGCAGTTCGCCCGGCCGCAGCACGCCCGTGCCGCCGCTGCTGTCGCGATGCGCGAGCGCACCGCTGACCACGTAGCTCAGGATCTCCATGTCCGCGTGCCGGTGCGGCGGGAATCCGCCGCCCGGCGCAACACGGTCCTCGTTGATCACGCGCAGCGGCCCGAAACCCATCCACCGGGGATCGTGGTAATGCCCGAACGAAAACGTGTGCCGGCTGTCGAGCCAGCCGGCGTTGACGTGGCCGCGATCGGCGGCAGGCCTGTCGATGCGCATGGCCGCGACTCAGCCTGCTGCCGCTTCGCCCTCGGGCGCAGCGACGAGCGCTTCGGTGGTGATGCGGATGTGCACTTCGTCGCTCACGTGCGGCGCCGCCATGCCCAGCCCGAAATCGCTGCGCTTGAGGGTGGTGGTTGCGTCGAAGCCCGCGGCGGCGCGGTTGGCCATCGGGTGCTCGCCGAAGCGGTTCATGGTCACGTCCAGCACCACCGGATGGGTGTTGTCCTTGATGGTCAGGTCACCGGTGACCTTGAGCTTGTTCGGGCCGGCCGATTCGACCGCTGTGCTGCGGAAGGTCGCGGCCTGGTACTTGTCGGCTTCGAAGAAGTCGGCGCTGCGCAGGTGCGTGTCGAAGTCGGCCACGAACGAGTTCAGCCCGCTCAGCGGCAGCGTGACCTCGACCGAGGACGCGGATACGTTGTCGGCGTCGTACACGATCTGCCCCTCGGCCCCGCCGAAGTTGGCGACCGGGTTGGAGAAGCCCAGGTGGTTCCACTGCGCGATCACGGTGGTGTGGCCGGGGTCGATCACGTAGGTGCCCGACACGCCTTCGACGGTTTCGGCAGCGGCATCCGGGGTGGCGGCGGCGATCTCGGCCGCAGGGCCCGCGGCATCGACCGGCGCCGGCGGTTCGGACTGCTGGCAGGCGGCGAGGGCCACGGTCAGGGCGAGGGGAAGCAGGAGCCTGGAAGAGATGTGCATGGGTGTGCCTCTGGAAGCGATGGGTGGAAGGGGATGGCGAGCCGTCCCCGGGCGCTGCGGCATGGGTACGGCACCCGCGGGCGGCGGCAGGTCGCCACCCGCGGGGAAATCATGCGCTCATTCGATCCTGGCGGCCTCGTCGAAGGACAGCCGCGGCGAGCGCGGATATATCGCCGCCGGATCGCCCTGGCCGAGGTTGACCAGCACGTTGGAGCGGATCGAGGTGCCCTTGAAGAAGGCCTCGTCGACCTGCGCGTTGTCGAAGCCGCTCATCGGCCCGGTGTCGAGCCCGAGCGAGCGCGCGGCCATGATCAGGTAGGCCGTCTGCATGCTCGACCCGCGCAGGGCGACGCGCTGCAGGCGCTCTTCGGGCGAACCCTCGAACCAGGACTTCGCATCCACGTGCGGGAACAGCGCGGGCAGCTTGTCGTAGAAGCGCAGGTCGTGGCCCACGATCACCGTCACCGGCGCCGACATCGTCTTGGCGTGGTTGCCCTCGCTGAGCGCCGGCCCGAGTTTCTCCTTTGCCTCGGGCGAGCGCACGAACACGAACCGCGCCGGGCAGGTATTGGCCTCGGTCGGCCCCAGCTTGAGCAGGTCGTAGAGCCGGCGCAGCGTGGCCTCGTCGATCGCGCCCGAAAACGCGTTGTGGGTGCGGGCGGCACGGAACAGCTGGTCGAGCGCTGGGTCGGGCAACGGGGTCATGTGCATCCTGGGCGTGGCGGAATGGCAACAGTGTAGTGTTCCATGCACGGCACTTTGCATCGACCTCCGTAACTGATGATCACAAAAATAGAACAATCGGCAGCCCAACCCGGGGATTCACCCCAAATCTGGTCGCTCAGCGACGGCCGGGCCGGCAATGCACGCCAGGCCGACGCGCTGGCCGCGGCGCTGGGCGGCGCAGCGCGGAGCCTGACGCTGGAGCCGCGTGCGCCCTGGCGCTGGTTCGCGCCGCGGGGCCTGCCTGGTGCCGCAGGCGCGTTCGGCCCCGACTTCGATCGCGCGCTGGTCGCGCCACCGGCCGTCGCCGTCGGCTGCGGGCGGCAGGCGGCCCTGGCCACGCGGCTGCTGCGCGGACAAGGCGCCAAGGCGGTCCAGATCCTCGATCCGCGGATCGACCCACGCCACTGGGACGCCGTCATTGCGCCGGCACACGATGGCCTGTGCGGCGCCAACGTCATTACGCTGCTGGGCAGCCTGCATCCGGTCGACGATGCCTGGCTGCAGCGCGCGCGCGCGCGCTTCCCTGCCGTGGGCGAGCTGCCGGCGCCGCGTACCGCGCTGCTGCTGGGCGGACCGACCGCCAATGCCCGCTGGGACGCCGCGCACATCGACCGCCTGCTTGGCCAGCTTCTGGCCATCCGCGCACAGGAGGCAGGCAGCCTGCTTGCCACCGTCTCGCGGCGCACCCCGGGCGGCATCGTCGACCTGCTGCGCAGCCGCCTCGATGGTGTGCCCGGCCTGCTGTGGACCGGCCCGGCAGACGGCGCCAACCCCTACCCCGGCCTGCTGGCCTGGGCCGACCGCATCGTCTGCTCGCCCGACTCGGTCAACATGGTCTCCGAAGCCTGCGCCACCCGCGTGCCCGTGCATGTCTTCGATGCCGCGCTCGCGCGCAGCCGCCCACGTCGCTTCCTCGAAGCCCTCGCCGCACGCGGACGCCTCGGCGGGATCGAGCTGGCGCCTGCCCAAGACGTCGAACCGCTCCGGGAGACGCCGCGCGTCGCGGCGGAGGTCCGCACGCGCCTTGGCTTGGACGCGCGCTGACCCCTTGGCAGCGACCGCTGGGCGCGGGCCTGAGCTTCGCCCTGGTCGTGCTGCGCCGCGAGCGCGGCGCGTAGCGCGCAATCGGCTTCAGCGCGGCGGCGCGGCGAGTTCGCGTGCGTCGAGGAAGCCGTCACGATCGACATCCTGCTTGCCGAACCGCTCGGCGAGGCGCGCAAGATGCTGCCCGCGCGACAGCGGCGCGCCCTTGCCGCCGGGCTGTTCGCCCGCGTCCAGTACACCGTCTCCATTGCGGTCCATGCCGTCGAAGGCATAGCTCATCCAGGCCTGGTATTCGGAAAGCGACACGCGGCCGTCGCCATCGGCATCCATCTTCGCCAGGTATTCGCCGGTCTGGGTGACCTGGGCGAAGGCCGCCACAGGCAGCAGAACCAGGCAGATCCAGCCGCGCCTGGCCACGTGCCATGCCGCGCCGCCAACGCCGCCTTCCCGCACGCGCGGGAGAGCGGCGCGGCCCTGCATCAGGCGCGCGCCGACTGCAGCGAGTAGCCTTTCAGACGCGCCGCGTAATCCTGCAGCGCGCGGATGCCGGTGGCCTCAGCCTCGCGGCACCAGGCCTGCAGGTTGTGCAGCGCCTCGTTGGCGTTGGTGGTGCGCGCCTCGAGCACGGCTGCAAGCCTGCGCCGGTATTCGACCAGGGTGTGGATGCGCGGACGCTGCGCGACCCATTGCTGCATCTGCTCGCGCGACTCCGGGTCGAGCCAGCGCCCATCGTCGACCAGGGCCTTGCGCATCTTGCGCGGCAGCAGCTTGCGCAGCCTGGCACCAGCCGCCTGCGCCTCTTCGCGCAGCGCCGGCATCAGCACGTTGCGCTGGTAGTCGGTCATGGCCTGGAAGCGGTGCGCGAGCAGCGCCTTCATGGTGTCCATGTCGGGCGCCTGGATGTTCGGGCGCACGTCGAGCGATGGCGCAACGCGCAGCACCTTGGCCAGCTTCACCGTCTCCAGGCCCTTGATCACGGCCCAGCCGATGTCGAACTCCCAGCGGCGCAGCGCGAACTTGGCCGAGCTGGGGAAGGCGTGGTGGTTGTTGTGCAGTTCTTCGCCACCGATCCAGAACGCCCACGGAGTGAGGTTGGTGGCGGTGTCGCTCGTGGCGAAGTTGCGGTAACCCCACCAGTGTCCAAGGCCGTTGACCACGCCGGCCGCCCAGAACGGGATCCAGGCCATCTGGATCGCCCAGACCGCCACACCGGCAAATCCGAACAGGCCAAAGCTGATGAACAGCAGCAGGGTCGGCCCGAAGGTCGCGTACGGCGTGTAGAGCCTGCGCTCGATCCAGTCGCTGGGCGCACCCTTGCCGTACTGCTCGATGTCCGCGCGCATGGTGCGCGCCTCGCGATAAAGCTCGACGCCGCGCCAGAACACGGTCTTGATGCCCTTGAACTGCGGGCTGTGCGGGTCTTCCTCGGTCTCGCACTTGGCGTGGTGCTTGCGATGGATGGCCACCCATTCGCGGGTGATCATCGACGTGGTCAGCCACGTCCAGAAGCGGAAGAAGTGCGCGATCACCGGATGGAAATCCACGCCGCGATGGGCCTGGCTGCGATGCAGGTACAGGGTGACCGCGAAAATGGTCAGCTGGGTGGCGATCAGGAGGTAGAGCGCGAGCTGCCAGAAACCGAACTGAAGCAGGCCGCCGGCAAGGAAGTCGATGAAGGACGCGGGCATGGCTGTGTCGAAGCTGGGGGATCCCCGGCATGATGGCGCCCGGGTCGCCGCAAGGCCAGCCCTACGCAACCGTATGGCTCCCCCGGTTCATCCCCAATCCTGCCCATGACCCACGCCCCGCCCGCCAGCCCTGCCCTGATCGAACTCGACGATGCCCGTGTCTGGCGCGACGGCCACGCCGCGCTGGACGGGGTCAGCCTGCACCTGCCGCTGGGCCGGCACACCGCCATCCTCGGACCCAACGGCTGCGGCAAGTCCAGCTTCATCCAGCTGCTGACCCGCCAGCTCTACGCCGCCGCCCACGCCGATGGCCGCCCGCCGGTGCGGATCCTGGGCGAGCACCTGTGGGACGTGCGCACGATCCGCTCGCGGCTGGGAATCGTGACCGGGGCCATGCACGACGACCTGCTGTCCCTGCCCGGCCTGGGCGCGCGCGACGTGGTGCTGGGCGCCTTCGAAGCGCGCCTGGCGCCGCCGGATGAGGAGGTCGACCCGGCACGGCTGGCCGCAGCCGACGCCGCGCTGGCGCGGGTCGATGCGGCCCACCTTGGCGGGCGCGACTACGTCACCCTGTCCACCGGCGAGGCGCGGCGGGTGCTGCTGGCGCGGGCGCTGGTGCATGCGCCGATGGCGCTGCTGCTCGACGAACCGGCCGCCGGCCTGGACGTGGTGGCGCGCGCGCGCCTGCTGCAGATCCTGCGCCGGCTCACGACCGAAGGCGTGACCCTGCTGCTGGTCACCCACCACGCCGAGGAGCTGCTGCCCGAAATCGGCCACGTGGTGCTGCTGCGCAATGGCCGCGTTGTTGCCGACGGCCCGCGCGCCAAGGTGCTCACCGGGCCGCTGCTGTCGCTGGCCTTCGGCGCACCGCTGCGATTCGTCGACGGCGAGGTCCCGGCGTTCGTGCTCGAAGCGGAGCCTGTCGGTGCCTGAGCTGCCCGAGGTCGAAACCACCCGCGCCGGGCTGGCGCCGCACGTCGAGGGCCGGCGCGTGCGCACGGTCATCCTGCGTCGCCCCGACCTGCGCTGGCCGATCCCGCCTGAAATCGCCGGGCAACTGCCCGGCCAGCGAATCGACACGGTGCGCCGCCGCGCCAAGTACCTGCTGCTCGACACCGCCGCCGGCAGCGCGCTGCTGCACCTGGGCATGTCCGGCAGCCTGCGGGTGCTGCCGGCCGACACGCCGCTGCGCGCGCACGACCACGTCGACGTGGTGCTGGATGACAGCGGGCCCGATCCGGGTCGCGTGCTGCGCTTCAACGATCCGCGCCGCTTCGGCTGCCTGCTCTGGCAGCCCGCCGGCGAGATCCACCCGCTGCTGCGCGGGCTCGGCCCGGAGCCGCTGTCGGACGATTTCGACGGCGACTACCTGTTCGCGCGCAGCCGCGGACGCAGCGCGCCGGTCAAGACCTTCCTGATGGACCAGCGCATCGTGGTGGGCGTGGGCAACATCTACGCGGCCGAGGCGCTGCACGCGGCCGGCATTGCGCCGCTGCGTGCGGCGGGGCGCGTTTCCCGCGAGCGCTACCGGCTGCTGGCCGACGCGGTGCGCCGCATCCTTGTCCATGCGATCGGGCGCGGCGGCACCACCTTGCGCGACTTCCTGTCCCCCGACGGGGCGCCGGGTTACTTCGTGCAGGAGCTGTCCGCCTACGGTCGCGGCGGCATGCCTTGCCCGCGCTGCGGGCGAGCGCTGCGCCAGGCCAGCATCGGCCAGCGCGCGACGGTCTGGTGCGGGCACTGCCAGCGCTGACCGGGCCTGCCGCCCGCGTGCCGGGCGGCTTCGCGGTATAGTCCGGGCCGCTGAATGGAGCACGGCGCGCATGTCGGATACCGCAGATATCACCCTCTGGCTCGACGCCGCCCGCAGCGGCGACCGGGGCGCGCTCGACCGGGTGCTGGCCACGCTCTACCAGGAGCTGCACACCATGGCCCGGCGCCAGCTGTCCGGGCAGCAGGGGCAAACGCTCGATGCCACCGCGCTGGTGCACGAGGCCTATCTCAAGCTGATCGGCCGGCGCGAAATCCAGTTCGACGATCGCGGGCACTTCTTCGCGTATGCCGCGTCTGCGATGCGCAGCGTGGTGGTCGACTACGCGCGCCAGCGCCTGGCGCAGAAGCGCGGCGGCGACCTGCACCGCGTCACCGACCTGCCGCACGACCTCGAAGGCGGCCTGCGCCTGGACGAGGACATGCTGGCGCTGGACGTCGCCCTGAACCGGCTGGCGGACGTCGACGCCAGGCTCGCGCGCGTGGTGGAACTGCGCTACTTCGGCGGCCTGTCGGAGGCCGAGATCGCCACCCTGCTCGGCCGCTCCGACCGCAGCATCCGCCGCGACTGGCAGAAGGCGCGGATGTACCTGCTGGCTTCGCTGCAGGGCTGACGCTGCCTTCCGAAAGACGTGGACCGGAGCCTTGATCGACCTTCCCCGCGAGGCCGTGGGCGCCCGCGGCGGACGGCGGCGCGCCACATGCCCCAAACACGCCACGTTCCCGGCGCGCACGCAGCTGCGTCGCCGCCACCGCGCGCGCCAGGCTGAGTGATGGACGCCGAACGCTGGCAGCGCCTTTCGCCCCTGCTCGACGCGCTGCTCGAGCTCGACGACGACGCGCGCGCCAGCAGCCTGGCCTCGCTGCGCGAGGACGATGCGCAACTCGCCGACGACCTGGAGGAACTGCTGGCGCTGGAGGCCGGCAGCGAGGACTTCCTGTCCGAACCCCTGATCGCGCCGCACCCGGGCGTGCACGCCGGCGCCAACGTGGGCCCCTACGAGCTCGAGCGCATGCTCGGCGAAGGCGGCATGGGCCAGGTCTGGCTGGCGCGCCGCGCCGACGGCCTGTACGAGCGCCGCGTCGCGCTGAAGCTGCTGCGGCCCGGCCTGGCCGATCCCGGACTACGCCTGCGCTTCACCCGCGAGCGCCAGATCCTGGCGCGGCTTGAGCACCCGCACATCGCGCGCCTGCTCGATGCCGGCATCAGCAGCGACAACCAGCCCTACCTGGCGCTGGAGTACGTGGAAGGCGAGCCGATCACCGACTGGTGCCGGGCGCGCGACCCGGGCGTGGTCACGCGCGTGCAGCTGTTCCTGCAGGTGTGCGAGGCGGTCAGCCACGCGCACACCAACCTGATCGTGCACCGCGACCTCAAGCCGTCCAACATCATGGTCACGCCGCTGGACGACGTGCGCCTGCTCGACTTCGGCATCGCCAAGCTGCTCGACACGCCCGACCACGCGCCGGAGCAGACCCGCACCGGACTACGCGCCTTCACCCTGCACTACGCCGCGCCCGAGCAGATCCGCGGCGAGCCGGTCACCACCATGACCGACGTGTATTCGCTGGGCGTGGTGCTGTACGAGCTCCTGGCCGGGCGCAAGCCCTACCAGCTCAAGCGCCCGAGCGACGCGCAGTGGGAGGACGCGATCCTCACCGTCGACCCGCAGCGGCCATCGCAGGCGCTGCAGCGCGATGCCGAAGGCAATACCGCAGGGCCGGCGCTGCGCCGGCGCGCGAAGGAGATCAGCGGCGACCTCGACAACATCGTGCTCAAGGCGCTGAGCAAGAAGCCCGAGCAACGCTACCCTTCGGTCGAGGCACTGGGGCTGGACCTGCAGCGCTGGCTTGACGGCAAGCCGGTGCACGCGCGCCCGCAGAGCGTGTCCTACCGCATCGGCAAGTACGTCAGCCGGCATCGCTGGGCGCTGTCCACTGCGGCGGTGGTGTCGCTGGTGCTGGTCGCCGCGCTCGGCATCGTCGCCTGGCAGGCGCGCCAGGCGGTGCGCGAATCCGCACGCGCCCAGGCCATGCAGAACTTCGTGGTCGGCCTGTTCGAAACCGCCGGCGGCGTGCCCGCCGGCGCACCGGTAGACATCCATCGCCTGCTCGACGACGGTGAGCGCCGCATCGAACGCGAGCTGGGCAACCAGCCGGTGGCGCGCGCCGAACTGCTCGGCGTGGTGGCCCGGCTGCGGTCGGGCCTGGGCGACTACGTCGCGGCGCACGAGCTGCTCCGCCGCCAGGCCAAGCTGGTCGACACCCTGCCCGAGGCGCCGCCGAGCCTGCGCCTGCAGTCAGCGACCGACCTCGGCCGCGTGCTGCGCCTGACCGGCGACACCGACGGCTGCCTGGCCGGGATGCAGCCCCTGCTGGCGCTGGCGCGGCGCAGCGAGCACCGTCTGCCCGTGCCGGTCTCGGCCTTCTACACGCAGCTCGGGCGCTGCCACGCCGCCGGGCGCGACATCGAGGACGCACGCGCCCTGTACATGCGCGCGCTGGCGCTGCGCCGCGACCCGCTGCACGATGATGCCGGCGTGGTCGAGAACCTGGCCGACCTGGCCAACCTGCACGCCGCGACGGGCAACACTGCGCGCGCCCTGACCGCTTCGCGCGCCGCGCTGGCGCTGCTCCACGACACCGCCGGTGAACGCCATCCGCTGGCGATCGACCTGCTGCGCTCGCTGTGCTCGCTCGAGCGCGACGCCAGCAATACCGTGGTCGCCGAAGGCCACTGCCGCCAGGCGCTGGCGCTGGCCATGGAACTGCGCGGCCCGCAGCACCACGCCACCATCGATGCGCGGCGGCAGCTGGCCGCGGTGCACGTGGACCAGGGCCGCTTGGCCGAAGCCGAAAACGAGTTCCGCGACACCCTGGCTTGGCTGGTCGCACGCCTGGGCGAGGACCACGTCGACGTCGCGCGCGGCCGCAGCAGCCTGGCCATCGTCGCCTGGGAGCGCGGCGACATCGACGCCGCGCTGCGAGGCCTGGCGCGCTCGGTGGATACCTGGCGCCGGCATCGCAGCCAGCTGCAGCTGGCCGGCGGGCTGTTCAACCAGGCGATGGTGCTGCACAGCGCCGGGCGCGACGAGCAGGCGCTGCCGCTGCTGCTTGAATCACTGGCACTGCGGCGCGAGGCCTACGGCGAGCGCCACGGCCTGGTCGGCGACACCCTGCGCCTGCTGGGCGAAGTGCAGGCCGCGCACGGGCGGGACGAAGCGCTGGCCAGCCTGCGCCAGGCGCAGGCGCTGACGCGCGACGGCTATGGCGCGCAGCACTCGCACACGCGCCGGGCGGAGATTTCACTGGCGCGCCACGAAGCCCGGCTGGGCGACGCGGCCGCACTGACCCGGCTCGACGCGCTGGCCGAACTGCCGCAGCAGGAAGCCGAGCTGCGCAAGGCGGGCTGGCTGGCGCGTGCCTACGCAGCCGACGTGCGCTGCGGCACGCCGTCGCAGCGGCCGCTGGCGCTGGCCAGCCTGCAGGCGCTGCAGGCCCAGGTCGTGCAGGCGCAGCCCGAGGGCGGCGCGCTGCCGCGGGAAATCGAGCGCCTGCACGCGGCCTGCCTGGCCATCGCGGCCACGCGCTGATCAGCCCAGCGGCAGCGGCTGCTGCAGCGGGTCGATCCGTCCTTCGCCGCGGGAAATCCTCTTGAACTCGGCGCGGCTGACCGAGACATAGCGCTCGTTGCCGCCGATTTCCACCTGCGGCCCTTCGCTCACCGCAAAGCCCTGTTCGTCCACGCGCACGGTCATCGTCGCCTTGCTGCCGCTGTGGCAGATCGTCTTGATCTCGCTGATCTCGTCGGCCCAGGCCAGCAGGTATTGGCTGCCTTCGAACAGCTCGCCGCGAAAATCCGTACGCAGCCCGTAGCACAGCACCGGCACCCGCAGCGCATCGACCACTTCGCCCAGCTGCCATGTCTGCGCGCGGGTCAGGAACTGGGCCTCGTCGACCAGCACGCAGTGCAGCCGGCCGTTGGCCGCGATGTCGCGTTCGACCCGCGCCTGCAGGTCGTCATCGCGCTCGAAAGCCACGCCTTCGGCCGTCAGCCCGATCCGCGAGGCCACGGTGCCGCTGCCTGAGCGGTGGTCCAGCCGCGGGGTCAGGATCAGCGTGCGCATCCCGCGCTCGCGGTAGTTGTGCGCGGACTGCAGCAGGGTGGTGGTCTTTCCGGCGTTCATTGCCGAGTAGTAGAAGTAGAGCTTGGCCATGCGGAGATTCTAGCGCCAGGTTTCGTGTGCCCGCCGGTGCCGGGCGCGTGAGGCAGGAGCCGTGGATTGCGCGGATGGACGCGGGCCAAGCTGGCCCCCACCCCAGCCCGTCCGGCCAGGCGCAGCGCGCCTGGCGTTCGACAGGCCCGCACGGCAGTGCCGTGCAAGCGGGCCTCCCTCTCCCCCCGCAGGCGGGGGAGGGAGCACGCCGGCCCCCGCAGGTGGGGCCGGGTAGAATGCGCGGCCGTCTCCAGCAGTTGCACGATGCACGGCCTCAATCCCCAGCAATCCGCGGCCGTCGCCCACTGCGAGGGCCCCATGCTCGTGCTGGCCGGCGCCGGCAGCGGCAAGACCCGGGTGATCGTCGAGAAGATCGCGCACCTGATCGCGTCCAGCCGCTACCCGGCCAAGCGCATCGCCGCCATCACCTTCACCAACAAGTCGGCGAAGGAAATGCGCGAGCGCGTGGCCCGGCGCATCCGGGGCGATGCGGCCGAGGGCCTGACGGTCTGCACCTTCCATGCGCTGGGGCTGAAGATCCTGCAGATCGACCACGCCAAGCTCGGCCTGCGTCGCGGCTTCTCGATCTTCGACAGCGACGACACGCTGGCGCAGATCAAGGACCTGATGCCCGGGGCCAAGTCCGATGCGGTGCAGGCGATGCAGTCGCTGGTATCCAACATCAAGAACACCGGCCTGTCGCCGGAACAGGCGGCGGAAGTCGCGCGCAGCGCGCGCGAGCACGAGGCCGCATCGCTGTACGCGCGCTACCAGCAGCGCCTGGCCGCGTTCAACGCGGTCGACTTCGACGACCTGATCCGGCTGCCGGTGCAGCTGCTGGAAAGCGACGAGGACGCGGTGGCGGGCTGGCGCGAACGCATCGGCTACCTGCTGGTCGACGAGTGCCAGGACACCAACGACGCGCAGTACCGCCTGCTCAAGGCGATCGCCGGGCCAAAGGCCAACTTCACCTGCGTGGGCGACGACGACCAGAGCATCTACGCCTGGCGCGGCGCCAATCCGGAAAACCTCACCCAGCTGGGCAAGGACTATCCGAACCTGGTGGTGGTCAAGCTCGAGCAGAACTACCGCTGCTCCAACCGCGTGCTGCGCTCGGCCAACGCGTTGATCGCCAACAACCCGCACGAGCATCCCAAGACGCTGTGGAGCGCGCAGGCCGACGGCGAGCGCATCCGCGTCTGGGAATGCCGCGACGCCGCGCACGAGGCCGAGCGCGTAGCCGGCGAGATCCACTTCATCGCCACCGCGCGCAAGGTCGAATGGGGCGAGTTCTGCGTCCTGTTCCGCGGCAACCACCAGTCGCGCGCGCTGGAGAAGGCGCTGCAGCTGCTGCGCGTGCCCTACCACCTGTCCGGCGGCACCGCCTTCCTTGACCGCGGCGAAGTGAAGGACGCGCTGTCGTGGCTGCGGCTGCTGGCCAATCCCGAAGACGATTCGGCCTTCCTGCGTGCGGTGCAGTCGCCCGGCCGCGGCATCGGCGCGACTTCGCTGGCCAAGCTTGCCCAGATGGCGCAGCACGCGCAGCTGCCGCTGTCGCGCGCGGCCGAATCGATGGGCATGCTCAAACAGCTGCAGCCACGCATCGCCAATGCGCTGGGCGCGTTCACCGACATCGTGCGCGGCCTGCGCCGCGATGCCGCGCAGCTGCCGCCGGCCGAACTGGTGCGCGCGCTCAACGAACAATCCGGCCTGATCGCCTCGCTGCGCGAGCAGTGCAAGAGCGACGAACTGTTCCGCATCCGCCGCGGCAACCTCGACGAACTGGCCGACTGGTTCGAGGGCGCGCGCGGCGCCGGCCCGGGTGAACTGGCCGCGCAGCTGGCCCTGCTCTCGCACGCCGACAAGGGCGACCCGGGCAACCAGGTGCGGCTGATGAGCCTGCACGCGGCCAAGGGCCTGGAGTTCCGCTACGTGTTCATCATCGGCATGGACGACAACACCCTGCCGCACGAGGCCAGCATCGACGAAGGCCGGCTCGACGAGGAGCGGCGCCTGCTCTACGTCGGCATCACCCGCGCCAAGGAGCAGCTGTGGCTGTCCTACAGCCGCGAGGCGCAGCGCTGGGGCGCCAAACTCAAGCTGGCGCCGAGCCGCTTCTTCGATGAGCTGCCCGCGGCCGAACTCCAGCGCGACGGCGCCGACCCCGTCGCCGATGCCGCGCGCAAGGCCGAACGGGCCGACGTCGGTTTCGCCTCGATCCGCGCCATGCTCGGCGAGTGACCGGTCTGCGTCCACGCCACGCAAACGCGCCGGATCTGCAACACCGCTTCGCTACACTCGGCGTCCCGCTCCAGATTCGTAGGTTTCCAAGAATGCGCGTGCACGCTTCCGCCATCCTGTTCGCCGCACTGCTCGCCTCCGGCTGCGCAACCGTCCCATCGCCGCAGTCCGGCGGCACAGTGGGCGACACGGCATCGGCGCCTGCGACCGCGATAGTCCCCGCCGATGACAACCTCAACGCCGTGCTCTGGGTGCAGCGTTCAGCCGAATACCAGGCCAACTCGATTTCGCTGTTCCGCGCCGCCGCCGATCACCTCGATGTCGCGTTGAAGACGCCTGGCTGGGATGCGCTGGTGCCGGACGAGCGCGTGCAGACCGCGCCGCTGGCCGGCCTGGCACCTGCGGTGATCATGGACATCGACGAGACCGTGCTCGACAACTCGCCCTACCAGGCGCGCCTGGTCGCCAACGGCGAGGAGTACGACGAGGTTACCTGGGCCGCATGGGTCGAGGAACGCAAGGCCCGGCCCGTACCCGGCGTGCTGGAGTTCGCCCGCGACGCGCAGGCCCGGGGCGTGACCATCCTCTACCTGTCCAACCGCGCCCAGCACCTGCAGGCGGCGACCCTGGCCAACCTGCGCGCGGTCGGCATGCCGGTGAAGGACGAAAGCGTGTTCCTCGGCCTGGGCACCCATGTCGAAGGCTGCGAGCAGAACGGCTCCGAGAAGCTGTGCCGGCGCCGCCTTGCCGGGCGCGAGTATCGCGTGCTGATGCAGTTCGGCGACCAGCTTGGCGATTTCGTCGAGGTCATCGCCAACACGGCCCAGGCCCGCGCCGCGCTGCTGGACGCGCACCGGGACTGGTTCGGCGAGCGCTGGTGGATGCTGGCCAACCCCACGTATGGCTCCTGGGAGCCGGCGCTGTTCAACAACGCCTGGAGCGAACCGCGCCCAGCCCGGCGCGCCATCAAGCGCGAGGCGCTGGATACACGACTGTAAAACAACCACTTACACATGCTAAATTAAGGTATTGCATCAACTTGTCGCGCGCGCTAGGCTGTGCGCGCCACAACACGAGTCCTTTCCGGTGATGCCGGTTGAACGGGAAACCAGCCGGTTTCCCGTTTTTTTTCGACTTCGCGATCCGCGCACGCCGGACCAGCCCACCCGAGCCTCGGCATCGCGCCGGTGCCTGGCCCGAGAACTGTCAGATGAGCAGCTGTCTGCGCGGGCGCAGCTCGTGGTCGCCACAGCCGCAGAGGCGAGCGCCGCAGACACGATGGCCTAGGGTTGCCCCCAGGTTTCCGCCCGCAAGCCCGCGGCGTAGCGTGGAAAACGCCGGCCCGGGCGACCGGACCCAGATGCGGGGTGTCGCCATGCCGTCCTTCCCGTCACTGCACGATGCGCTGTTCTCGCTCCTGCCTGGTGCCCGCGCCGGGTTGGACCGGGCGCCGTGGCCGGGCGCCCCCGGGTTTGCCGAAGGACCGGACGCGGACGACGTGGACGTTCCAAAGCCGCGCGGTCAGCTGGCGCCCGATGTCGACCTGCCGTCGCATCTGCACCGGCTCACCCCCGGCGGCGAAGGGCCGGGGCGGCACGCGCCGTCCGACGCGGGCTCCTCGCACCACTCACGCACGGGAATGCCCGACGCAGACCCGTCGCCCCACGTGCCCGCGGGTGTGCCGGATGGCATGCGTGGCCAGGGTGCGCATTCGCTGACGCCGGCATCCGGCCAGATCGAGCCTTCGCTGCAGGCGCTGGCGCGGGAACTGCAGCAGCTTCCGCCCAGCGTGATCCGCCAGCTCAGCCATGCGCTCTCAGCCGATCCTGCTGTGCTGCGTGATCTGCCGGCACGGCCCGAAGCGCTGGCCATTGCACTGTCGCGCACCGCTGGCGAAACACGGCCCCTGCATCCGGCGGCCGGTGAGGCGCGTCTGGCCGGCCACGGTCCGGACGCTGCACGTGGGCAGGATGCGGATGCGGTGCGGGACGCACGCCTGCCCGGTGCACCCGGCGACGCACGGGCTGCGGCAGACGCCCGCGGCGCGGCCGCGCTGGAAGCCCGCCAGGCGATGGCGGCCACGCAGGCGCTCCCGGGTCAGGCAGCGGAGCCCCGCCCCGCCTGGGCAATGGGCCTGGACCCTGAACTGGCCGGCCATGTGCTGGCGCGCTCCGCCCCGGCGCTTGAGGCGCAGACGCTGCGGGCACTGGCGCCGCGCATGGACCCGGCCGCAGTGGCCATGCCCGGGCACCCCTCAGCCACGACGCCAGCGGTGGGCAACAGCCAGGCGCAGCCGGGCGCTTTGCCGTTGTCCCAGGGCGAAAGTCCGGTGCCGGGCGCCCGGGGCGAACCCGGAACTCCCGTCGCCGCCGAGCGCGGCGCACAAGCGCCGGGCCTCGGCGGGCTTGGCGGCGCTGCCGCGGGCGTGACCCTGGCGGCCGTGGCCAACCCCGCCGGGACAACCCACGCCTACGCGCCCGACAGCGCGGTCCGCGCACGCAGGCCGCAGCAGTCCCGGGACCAACGGCAGGGCGGCGCCAACGGCGGTACCGGACAGGAAGAGGCGCCGGACGGACAGCCGGGCGACGTGAAACAACAGCAGCACCCACGCGCCGGGGCCGCAGCCACGGGAGCGGGCGCGGCCGGCGGGACGGGCGAGGCAGCGCGTGCGCAGTCGGCGGCGGCTGTCGCGGGCCATGTCGCGTCTGCAAGCGTGGCGCACGTGCACCATGAGGATGATCAGGCCGCACCTGCCGGCCACGTCGCCGACGACGAGGCACGGCATTCACGTGCTCACCTGCAATGGCTGTACTGGTCGCTGATCGCGGTCACCTACTGCTGCCTCGGGCTCGCGCTGGCGACGGTCGCCCCCGACCTGTTCGGCCTGCCGATGCCGCCAGAGTCGCTCGACATCTGGCGCAATGCCCTCACGGGCACCGGACTGCTGACCGGGCTGTGGGCCTGGCTGCTGGCGCGCCGCCTGCGCTGAGGACCCGAGGCCAGCCGTCCGCAGCGGCCTAGCGCGGACCGGGCACGCATTCGGTGACCATGATCATCTGCATGGGTCCGCCTGACATGCTGGGAACGCTGCGCTGGCGCGTGACCATGCGCGCACAGGATCGCCCGTCGCGCTTGCCGTCGACCCGATCCCTGGCCGCCTCCGGGCGTTGCACAGGCGTCGTGCCCAGGCGCGACTGCACGGGCCGGGCCGGCGCCGTGCCATCCACCACATTCCCGCCGCGCTCGTGGTCGCGACGGATCCGCTCCCCGTCGCGCCGACCCAGCCGCTCGGCCTCGCCGCGCAGCCAGGCGTCGGCGCTGGACCTGCCCTCGTCGCGCACGCGGCGCTGGTACTCTGGCAGCAGCTCGCGACGGCGCTGATCGACCGCCCGCTGCATGTCGGCGTGCAGCCGCTGTTCGTCGATCCCGCCCGGAACCTGCGCCGTGAGCGGAGCCGGCGCGAGCAGCACCACCAGCAGCGCGATGCAGCATGGCCACGATGATCCGGATATCCACCAATACACGGCATCCCTCCTCGCGTACGGCGCTTGCTTGCCTCGGAGCGATCGATACCGGCAACGCCGGCATCGACATCATGCAACCCCGCTGTGGGACCGCGCGTCTATCCTTTCGCGGGAACGCACTCGGTGACCATGATCATCTGCATGGCACCGCCCGATACGCTGGCGACGCTGCGGGTGCGGGTCACCAGTCGCGCGCAGGAGCGGTCGCCGCGCCGGTGGCGCTCCCGGGGCGTTGCCGGATCGGCATTCGCCTCATCCGTGTCGCTTGGCGCGTCCGTATCGTCCCTGGAGGTAGCCGCGATCGCACCGTCGGCAGCGGACGAGCCCGAGGCCACATCCTCGACCTCGGCGCGCTCGCCACCGCAGGCGGCCAGCGCCACGGCGAGCAAGGCCGCCGCGATCGCTGGAACTGGATGAATACGCATCTGTAGTGCCGAAAGCAGGACGCCCCTCGCGACTGCGAAGGGCGTCTGCCGCGAGCGTGCCGGGATCAGCCGGACTTGCGCGCGATCTGCGCGTTGCCTTCGCCCAGGCTCTTGATGATGTTGCTTGTGGCCTGCATGAACATGTTCATGGTCTGGCTGTAGGCGTTCATCCGGGCATTGAGTTCGGTGAGCTTGGAGTCGTCGGCCTGCTTGCCGTCGTTGGACTGCTTGGCGATGCGGTTGGACTCGCTGTCGATGGCCTTGGCCATGTCGACCAGGTTCCCGCCCATCTTGTCGGCGATCTTGCCCATCAGCGTGGCCAGCGCCAGCAGCCAGCCGCCACCCTTGGCGATCTTGGCTTCGGTCGCGAGCTGGTCGATGCTCATCTGCGAGTAGTCGTTCATGGTCGGACGGATGTCGGTCATGTTCTTGTCTCCAGTCGATGCGTGTGTGTGATGATCGGGTGTGCGCCGGCGGGATGTTCCCGCCGCGGCCTAGCCAACGCCACGCGGCGGGGGACCCCTCACCCGCCGTGACTTCGAGCGCATGGCATCCGTCGCCAATGCCGGCGGCGGCCCGCCGAATCCGTTGGACATGGCGGCATCCGCCGCGCCATCGCCGTCATCGAGCAGCACCTGCCGGTTCTGCCGCAGCCACTCCAGCGCCGCGGTCTCGCCCTCGCGCGCCATGCGGCGGCTGAACTCCATCGCGAAGCGCGACTCCTTGCGCTCCAGCGCCGACAGCGCGCCATCGAGCTGGCGAACCAGTGCGTTGGCCTCGTCGTCCGACACCGCGCCCGCCGCGTGCAGCGCGTTCGCGGCGTCCATCCATGCCGCGCGATCGGGTTCTTCGAATGCCGCGCCCGACTCCGCCACGGCCGCCACCGCGTTGGCCAATTCCCGCTGGATCAGCGACCGGTCGCTGTCGTCCAGGGACGGGTCGTCGCCAAGCAGGTCCATGAACTGCCGGAGCAGTTCGTCCGTCTCCGCCTGGACCATGGCCGCATGCCCTGCATCCTGCGAGGCGGCATCTGCGTCGCCCTGCGCCACGGGCGACGCAGATGCCTGCGCCATCAGTCGAGTTGGCGGGCTGGCGGGGCGGCGGAGCGGGCGACGGGCCATCGGGAGTGTGGACTGCTCGGGAGGGAAGTGTGCGGGGACGATTGCAATGTAACGGGACGCCGCGACTGTTCCAGCTGGGGCAGACCCTAGGCCTGTGCCTGCGTGAACGCTGGAATGGTCTGCACCAGTTGGCGCATCTGTTCGCCCTGGCGGCGACCCAGGGCATCGGCGGCCGCCGCCAGCCAGGCGTTTGCCTCCTCCAGCCCGTCACGCTTCGAGCGCTCCCGGAACTCCGCGGCCAGGCGTGTCTTTTCGGCCCGCAGTTCCACCGTCAGTCCGTCGTACTCGCGCAGGATCGCGGCTTCATCGGCGACGCCCAGGCCGCGACGCTCCCGCAACTCGTCCAACATGCCGGTCAACTCTTCACGACTGGCCGGGACGGCCCCCGGCGTGGCCTGCAACTCCGGATTGCCCGCGATCGCCGGCTGGCCAGACAGCCCGGCCGCCTGCATGCCGGCCACGGACTGGTCCACCTGCGCGGTGCTGGTGCCACGGCTGGCCTGGCGCTGGACTGGTCGCTTGCTCATCGAGTCACTCTTGCCTCGACCGGAACCGGGGATGTCCGCGACCGACGCCGTCCCGGCGCCAGCCACTCCCCGGCCTTGATCAGTTGCCGATGCCGCTCAGGAAACCGCTGCTGAAGGCGTTGTCGAAGACCGCATCAAAGCCCGAGTCACCGCTGCTGCCGGACTCGCCAAGCAGGGAGCCGGCGATGCCACCGGCCAGCTGGCCAAGCATCGGATTGCCGGTGTACGCGGTGACCGCGAGGTTGGCGACGCTGGAGACGATGTCGCTGAGGCCGCTGAGGAAGCTCATGGGGGGACTCCTGTCTGTGTCGATGCCGGGGGTCGGAACATCAGGCGCGATGTGCGCAGGAGGAAGTCTGCGGCGATCGTGTCGGTGCCTCCAAGCTGGGGCGTGCCCCACCTCGGGCAAACCCGAGCGTCGCTCAGGCGTCGAAGTGCGGGTCGACCTCGAGCGTGCCGAGGTTCTGCTCGGCGAACCGCCTGGCCAGCGCGGGCGCCGCCTCGCGGATCGCGTCATAGCTGTCGCGCGAACGCACGTCGGCGCGCAGGCGCCAGCCGTCGGCGGTGCGGCTGAGCAGCAGGTCGGTGCCCGGCAGGGTCGCGTCGGACATGCGCAGCAGCACCTGGCCGTCGCCGTCGCCGGCATGGGCCGCATCGACCGCGAGCTGGCGCACGTGGCGCTCCAGCATCTCGGCGAGCGCCTTGCCGCTGGCCA
This sequence comes from Luteimonas sp. A482, assembly GCF_054072655.1. NCBI lineage: Bacteria > Pseudomonadati > Pseudomonadota > Gammaproteobacteria > Lysobacterales > Lysobacteraceae > Luteimonas > Luteimonas sp. A482. The sequence continues at coordinate 501,267 of NZ_JBSVRO010000001.1, read as the reverse complement.
TCGGCGGTGCAGCCGCGGCCGGCAGGGTGGCGCCGGCGCCTTCGCGCAGGGCGGACTGGGCCTGCATCATCGCCAGCAGGTCGGCGCCGTCGATGGCGTTCGCACTCATGCCGTGGTGGTCGGTCCCGCCATCGTGCTGACCGCGGCCTTCCAGCGCGCGTAGTGCCGCCTGTTCGTCGGCCCGCAGCGCGGCTGCGGCTGCGGCGTGCTGCCCTGCCCCGGATGCGCCGGGCCGCTGCTCCTGCGGCAGGCGTTCGGGCAGGCCGGCGCGTCCTTCCTGGCGGCCGTGCTGCATCAGCTGGCGAAAGCGGTCGACCTGCTCCTTCGGCGGCGCCTCGCGCGGGCGTTCGGCGGGACGATCCGGCTCGCCCGGACGCGTGGACTCGGCGGGACGATTGGACAGCGACGAGGTATCCGGTCGGTCGATGCTCATGCTGCGCTCCTCAATGGCGGCTGCGGCTGATGTGGGCGGCCTGCACCAGGTCGGCTGCGGCGTCCTCTTCGCGGCGGGCCTCGAGCGCCAACATCTCGCCGCGCCAGACGCCCTTGCGCTTTTCCAGCGCGTCCTCGCGCGCCTTGGCGCGAAAGAATTCCTGCATGGCCGCGGCCAGGGCCTGTTCGGCCTGCTGCAGCTTCTGCTGCGCCTGCTGCAGCCGCAGCTGCGCGGCCTGCTCCTGCTCGCCGAGCCAGTCGATGTGTGCCTCGCGCTGCTCGAGCGCGAGCGGGAAGGGAATGCCCGGCGGCGGCGCTTCCATCATCCGCAGGCGCTGGCCGGCGCGCTCGCGGCGCAACTCGACGATCTCCTGCTCGATGCGCTCGCAGGCCTGGCGGCATTCGCGCACCGCGCGCTGCCTCTCGACGACCACAAGGCGCGCTTTCGCGGTGCGATGGGCGCGCAGCTGCAGCAACTGCTGCAGCGGGTAGCGCGTGCGCGAGGCGGTGCTCATGCGAACAGCTTCTTCAGCGTGTCTGACGACTCCGCAAACGGCACCAGCTCGGCCGAGGACTGCTGCAGCAGCTTGCGGATCGGGCCGATGCGCTCGATCGCGAAGTCAGCGTCCGGATCGCTGCCGCGCTTGTACTCGCCCAGCTGCAGCAGCAGCTCGATGTCCTGATGCTTGGCCAGCGCCTTGCGCAGCTGCCCGGCGGCGCGCAGGTGCGCCTGGTCCACCACCCGCGGCATGGTGCGGCTGAGGCTGGTGAGCACGTCGATCGCCGGGTAGTGGTAGGCGGCCGCGAGCTTGCGCGAGAGCACGATGTGGCCGTCGAGGATCGAGCGCACTTCCTCGACGATCGGATCGCCGCCGTCCTCGTCCTCGGCCAGCACGGTGTAGAAGGCGGTGATGCTGCCGGTCTCGTTGTTGCCCGCGCGCTCGAACAGCCGCGGCAGCGCGCTGAACACCGAGGGCGGGAAGCCGCGTCGCGCCGGCGGCTCGCCGATCGCCAGGCCCACGTCGCGCAGCGCGCGCGCGAAGCGCGTCACCGAATCGAGCAGCAGCAGCACGCGCTTGCCCTGGTCGCGGAAGTATTCGGCGATGGCGGTGCCGACCCAGGCCGCACGACTGCGTTCCAGCGCGGGCCGGTCGGAGGTGGCGACCACGATCACCGACTTCGCCAAGCCGGCCTCGCCCAGGTTGTCGTGGATGAACTCGTTGACCTCGCGGCCGCGTTCGCCGACCAGCACGATCACGTTGATCTCGGCGTCGCCACCGCGCGCGAGCATGCCCAGCAGGGTGCTCTTGCCGCCGCCGGCGACCGCGAAGATGCCGACGCGCTGGCCTTCACCCGCGGTCAGCACGCTGTCGATGGCGCGCACGCCGGTGGAGAACGGCCGCTCGATCAGTTTGCGCGTGAGCGGGTTGGGCGAGGCGGCATAGATCGGCATGTCGACGGCGGGGCCGACCGGCCCACGTTCGTCGATCGGCTCGCCGTGCGCATCGAGGATCCTGCCGAGCAGTCCGGGTCCCGCGCGTATCGATGCCTGGCGGCCGCTGGCGACGATCTGGGTGGTCGCGGAAATCCCGTCCAGCGCGCCCAGCGGCGTGAGCAGGGTGTGCTGCTTGGAGACGCCGACCACTTCGGCGGCCAGGTTGAACGAAGGGTCGCCGTCGCCAGGCGCATTGCGCAGATGGCACAGCTCGCCGATCGAGGCCTTCAATCCAGTGGCACGGATCAACGTGCCGTAGGCCTCGACCACGCGCCCGACGCGCTGGATCGACTTGACCCCGGCCAGCGCGCTCAGCAGCGGATCGAGCGTGTCATCGGGCGCCTGCGCGAGTGGCCCGGGCAGGTTCACCGCTCCGCCGCTCCGCCGACACCGGCCAGTGCGACGCGGATCGCCTCGATCTGCTGGGCCACGCCGGCACGCACCTCGCCCGCTTCGGACACCACCACGCAGCTGAGCGGGTCCAGGCTTTCGTCGTCGACCAGTTCGATCATGCCCACCGCAGGGTGCGCCTGGCGCACCGCGCCGAGGCCTGCCTGCACCGACGTGCGCACGTCCGGGTGCACCCGGATCAGCAGGAACTGCTCGGCCTGCGCGGCCTCCACCGCCTGCATCACCAGCGGCGGCACTACGCTGGCGGCGTCGAAGCCGGGCGCGATCCTGGCCACGATCGCACAGGCCAGTTCGGAAATACGACCGGTCGCCTCGGCAAGCGCGCGCGCGCGCCGCTCGTTCAGCGCGGTCAGCTGTTCGGTCATCTGCTGCTGCGCGCGACGCAGGCCCTCGGCGAATCCTTCGGCCTGCCCGGCTTCGCGCGCCTGCGCAATCCCGGCTTCGACCTCGCCATGCAGGGCGTTGACGCGTTCGAGCAGCACGTCGAGCTCTTCGAGCTTGGCCAGGTGCTGGGGCTTGAGCACGCGCGCCGACAGCGAACGCTCGAACGCACGGCGTTCGAACACCGCGACGGTGCCCGTCGCCTGCGCCTGCGCCGGCCCGGACTGCACCGCAGGCACGACCGGGTCGGCGGTGTCCGGCGTGCGCACGCTAGTCTCCATCCCGGCCCTCGTGGTGCGAGACCACCAGCAGCAGCGCCTTCTCGGGCAAATGCGCCGGCGCGGGAGGTTCATCCGCGTGCAGCAGGCGCGTCCAGTCCGCCAGCGGACGGTTGCGGCGCAGCGCCCAGGCCAGGAGCTCGCCGCGGCCCTGGCGATCGAGCACGTCGCCGAGCAACGCGGCATCGCCCAGGAACCCGGGGTCGGCCAGCAGCGCCTCCCAGCGCGAGGACAGGCGCGCGTGGACGTCGCGATCCACGCGCCCGTCCCAGACCGCGGGATCCAGGGCCAGCAGGTAGCTGTTGCCCAGGGTCCGCCGCAGCCAGCGCACGGGCTCGCGGCGGACCTCGGCGCGGATCATCGGCGCATGCGCCAGCACGCCCAGGTCGCGCACCAGCGCCTGCATGCGCGTGCGCGGCCAGCGCTGCAGGATGCCGGAATGAACGCCGCCACCCGGCGCGGGCGCGAACAGGCCGTCCATGAAAGCCGGCGGCAGTGCACGCAGCAGCAGGCGCCGGCCCAGCGCGCTGGCGCGCGCGCGCGCGGCCAGCTGCGGGTCAAGCGCGGGCTGCACGCTGCCTGCGTGCCAGTCCGGATGCAGTTCGCCGAGCAGTGCCTGCAGCGCCATGTCGCGCCTCAGCCGTTCCAGAGCCTGCCGCCGTCGCCCGCGGACTGCCGCATGCGCCGCTGCCGCAGCTTGCCCCAGCCGGCCCAGACCAGGCCCAGCAGTGCCGCCACGCCCAGGCCGATGCCGATCGAGGTGGCGTTGGCGGCCGACATCGCCGCGGGCGCCGCCTGGCGCTGCGGGACGGCCGGGGCACCGGGCATCAGCACGAACTCGACGGACACCTTGTTGATGTCGTCCAGGCCCTCGATGCCGTCCTTGACCACGGTCTTGATGCGGGTCTGCAGATTTTCGAGGTTGGCGCCGGGCTGCTGGAAGATCACCACGGAAGCCGAGGAATCACCGTCCGCGCCACCCAGCGGATCGCGCCGGGCCAGGGCGATATGCACGCGCGCATCGACCACGCCCGGATAACCGGACAGCGTGCGCGCCAGCTCCTGCTGGCGGCTGCACAGGTAGCGCGCGTTCTCCTCGACGGAAGACGAGGCGATGCCCTCCTTCTTGAACACGTCGCACATCGACAGGTACTGCTGGCTCGGTAGCCCGCGTGCCTGCAGCACCTGCATGGCGTGGGCGAAGTCCGAACGGTCGACCCGGATCTCCCAGCCGGTCTTGCTCAGCGACGTGCGCTTGTTGGCATCGACGTTGGCCGCCAGCAGCGCGGCGAACACTTCGTTGGCCTGCCGCTCCTCGAGATCGCCGTACATCGTGACCTGCGTGCACGCCGCAAGCAGCAGGCAAGCGAGCAGCGCGATCGCCGGGCGCAGCGTCACGCCTGTGCGGGCGCGGAATCGGGAGAGGTCCATCGACGGTGCTCCGGAAAAGTCAGGACTGCTGCCGGAACAGCTGCTGCACACCATCGGAGGTGCGGTTGGCCACGTTGGACGTGAGCTGGGACTGGAACAGGAACTGGTGGCACTGCATGGTCATCTCGAGCATCTGCCCCGGCGTCATCTCGGTCGCGCTGGCCGACATCGCGCGCGACAGGTTCTCGATCTTGGTGGCCGTGCCGTTGAGGCTGTCGAAGGCGTTGACCATCATCTTGGCCGTGGCCGACTCGCCGGGCGGCGCCGTGCTGGTGATGGCGTTGGCGTCGCTGGGCGCAGGCGCGGCACCGCCGGCGCGGTCGAGTGCCTGCGCGAACTCGCGCACGTCCACCGCCGCGGCCTGCGGCTGCAGCGCGGGCGATGCCGCGGGGTTGGCTGTCGCGTCCATCGCCGCGACCTGGATTGCATCGATCATCTGGATTGCTCCCGAGGCGTGCGCCCGTGGGCGCACTTTCGTGCATGTATCGCCATTGCGAACGACCACCGCGGGCCTCGCCCGCATCGGCCGGGTCGCGTCGCGGTTACTGCTTGCGGGCGACCGCGTTCAACGATTCGGCCACGCTGTTCTGCGAGGTGGCCGCATTGTTGGACATGAACTGCATCTTCAGGCTGGCCGCGGTCAGCGCGACCATCTGCGAGGGCTCGTCGGAGCCCGCGCCGATGGCGTCGGACAGCGAGGTGATCTCGCTCGCCTGCGCGTCGAGGGTCTGCCCCCATGCGCGCGACATCGCTTCGTACCAGCTGGTGCCGCTGCTGCCACCGCTGCTGCTGCGCGTGCCGGTCGGGCCGCCGGGGCCGTTGGCAAAGGTCGCCGCGCCGACGTACTGGTTGATGAGGTTGGCGTTGGTCGGGATGGTCATCGTGATGACTCCTTGTGCATGCGAGGCAGGGACCTCGCGGATTCGGGGGAGCGGACCGCGTGCACTTCCGGGACGGTCACGCGCTGGACTGTAGCGGAAAAATGTTGCGTCGAATCGTGACCTAGGGTTTACCGCAGGGGGTGTTCACATCGTGTCTTCGGCGCCCGCCGCGCGCTTGCGGCCAGTGCCCGCCAGCGGTGCCGCCGCCGTCGCGCCCATGCCGGTGGTGGGTTCCGCCTCAGGCGCCTGCGCTGGCGGCGCTTCTTCTTCCACGGGCGCCCTGGGCGCAGGCGAAGGCGTCAGCTTGACCAGCGTGCCGTCGGCCTGGATGACGTGCGCGAACTGGCCGATCGACACCAGCTCGCCCCAGCCCGGTATCGCCGCGCCATCGTGGTAGACGTTGCCCTCGGCATCGATGATGTGCGGCGTCTCGCCGCGGACAATCGAAACGATGTGGGCCTTGTCGCCGTCCATCACTGCGCCCGCATCCGCATCGGCGACCGCGTCGGGTGCCGGCTGGTCGAGGTTGACCGGCTCGACCATGTTGACCCCGGTCTCGATCATGGCGCGCGAGGTGATGAATTCGCGCACCACCTTGTCGTCCTCGCCGAAGCGCCCGCTGACGCGCACGTTGTTGTTGCCCAGGTATTCCGCCCGCACTGCGTAGCCACCGGTGCGCATCACCTCGGCCACGTCGACCGCCAGGTCCTGTCCGCTGCGCAGCGCGACGCTGGCGTCCATTTCTTCGCTGGCGATGCGTGACTGGAAACGCGTGCGCGCGTCGCTGTCGTCAACGGTGCCCGACAGTACGATGCGACCTTCGACGTCGCGGCTGATCACGACGTCTCCGACGTCGAATTCCTGCGCCAGTGCGCGCAGTCGGTGCTCCACGTCGACTTCCGGCGCCGGCGCCGGCATCAGCGCGGCGACGATCGCCAACGCCGACAGCGCGAGCACCGCGATTCCCGCGATCAGCGGCATGCGGTTGGCGAATGCGGGGCGCGGCCTGGCCAGCGGCGCGTCGGCGCCCGGTTCAGGCGCGAGGGTCAGCCACTCGACCGCATCGGCGCGACCGAAGGCGATCGCCGCCTGGCCCAGCGCGATGCGCTGCACCTGGCCGACCTCGACCGGATCGCCCGGATGCAGGGTGCCGCCGGGCAGTTCGACCGGCGCATCGAGCGCACGCAGGTGGAAGCGTCCATCGACGGCGTTGAGCAGCGCGTGATGCGGCGCCACGCCGAGGTCGGCGAGAACCACGTCGCAGTCGTCGCCGCTGCCGATCAGCAACATCTCGCGTCGCGAAAGCGGCCGGGTCGCGCCGGCGTGCAGGCCGGAGACGATCCGCAGCACCGCGGCATCGTCGTCGGTGGCTTCAGGTCTGTCTGTTGTGGGCAAAGACATCGGGTCTGGCTCCTGCGGGCGGGGGATCCCGCGGGATGGTCATGGGTCGGGAGATCGGCGACAGCGGCTCAGGCATTGACCTGGCCCGCCTGCACGATGCGCAGCTCCGGCGCGAGTTCCTGGTAGGAGAGCACCGGCAGATCGAAGAAGTCCACCTCCAGCAGCTTGCGCAGGTGGCGACGTACATCCAGCGAGCACAGCAGCACCGGGTGCACGCCCGGTGCCTGCCGCGCCAGGTGCGCGCGCACCTCGTTGCCCAGGCGCGCGGCCAGCTCCGGCGAGATCGCCAGCTGGCTGGCGCCGCCGGCCACGCGTACCGATTGGCGCAGCTTGTCCTCGAGCTCGGGATGGATCAACAGCACGTGCAGGTTGCGGTCGGCGTCGGACCAGCGCTCGGCGATCTCGCGCTTGAGCGCCACGCGCACGTATTCGGTCAGCAGCACCACGTCCTTCTCGCGGCTGCCCACGTCGGTGATCGCCTCGAACGCATCGCGCAGGTTGCGGATCGGCACGCCTTCCTCGGCAAGCCGGCGCAGCACGTCGGCCACGCGCTGCGGCGCGACCACGCGCAGCATCTCCTTGACCAGGTCGGGATAGTCGCGCTGCATCTTGCCGAACAGGTTGGACGTTTCCTGGATGCCCAGGAAGCTGCCCAGGCGGCGGCGCAACGCGACGTCCAGGTGCAGGGTCAGCACGTCGAGCGGCGCCAGCTTGCCTTCAATGGCGACGCCCTCGTCCCAGCGGCCGGACATGGCGGGAAAGAAGCCCGGCAGCGGTTCGCCGCCCGGTACCTGCGCGACGTAGCCGACGCCGCGCGGCAGGCGGCCGGTGGCGACGCGTGCACCATGCGCGCTGAGCCGGTACTCGGCCTCGGCGAGCGCGGCCGACACGCGCACCACCGGCACCGGCACCGGCACGCCGAACTCGTCGCGCACCCGGCGCGCAGCCTCGGCGGCGCGTGCGCGCGGCGGCTCCTGTCCGATCATCGCGGCCAGCCCCGGCGAGAGCTCCAGCAGCAGCGGCGGCGGCGGCGCGAACTCGTCGGTCTCGATCGGCTTGAGCGCGGCGGTGATCTCCTCGTCGCTGATCCTGAACATGCGCCGCAGGCTTTCGAATTCGTAGCGATAGCGCCAGGCGCTGTAGCCCAGCAGCGCCAGCCCGAGCAGCAGGAACACCGGCCACGGGAAGCCGGGCACCAGGGTCATCAGCATCGCCAGCAGGCCGGTGATCAGCGCCACCCGCGGCTGCGCGGCGACCTGGCGGCTGATCGCGTCGCCAAGGTGGCGGTCCTCGATCTCGCCGGTGGTGCGCGTGACCACCAGGCCCGCGGCCATGGTGGCAAGGATGGCGGGGATCTGCGAGACCAGGCCGTCGCCGATGGTCAGGATGCTGTAGGTGTGCGTGGCCTGGGCCAGCGACATATCCCTCTGCAGCACGCCGATCGCCAGGCCGCCCAGCAGGTTGACCAGGATGATGACGATGCCGCAGATGGCGTCGCCCTTGACGAACTTCATCGCGCCATCGAGCGAGCCGTGCAGCTGGCTCTCGGTCTCCAGCAGGCGCCGCTTGCTCCGCGCCTCGTCCTTGTCGATCAGGCCCGAGCGCAGGTCCGAGTCGATCGACAGCTGCTTGCCCGGCATCGCATCGAGGGTGAAGCGCGCGGCGACCTCGGCCACGCGCTCGGAGCCCTTGGCGATCACGATGAACTGCACCACCGTGATGATCAGGAACACCACCAGGCCCACGACGAGGTTGTTGCCCGCCACCAGTGTGCCGAAGGTCTCGACGATGTGGCCGCCGTCGGCGTGCAGCAGGATCGACTTGGTGATCGCGATCGAGATCGCCAGCCGGAACAGCGTGGTCAGCAGCAGCACGCTGGGGAAGCTGGAGAACGCGACCGGGTTGGGGATGTAGATGCTCAGCAGCAGCAGGCCGAAGCCGATCGAGATGTTCACCGCGACCAGCGCGTCGATCACGAACAGCGGCAGCGGCAGGATCATCACGCTGATGATCAGCACCGCGCCGAAGGCGAGGATCACGTCGCTGTAGCCCAGGCCCGTACGAGGCGCCGCGCCGTCGGGGGCGGCGAACAGGGAACTCAGCCAGCTGCGCACGCTTGTTGTCATCCGTGGCCCTCGGGGGAAAGGGACGATTGCGAACGGCGACGATGCGCGTGTCGTGCCGCGGACACCACGTCGCATCGGGGGCTGCGGCGTGGCGCGGGTCGCGACCGACCCGAGGCGATTGCGCATCCGCGCATCGCGTCGTCCGGGGGGCTACATATATCGTTGCGAAGTTATACGCGAGTCAACAGCAGGTTTCAGTTGATCGGCGCTGCAGGAGTGTGACCGCGAACACGCTGACGCGTCACGGCCGTTTAACCCTGTACCGTTGTAATAGCGTCATCGGCGCCGCCTGCTCCGACAACGCACCGTCGGTTGTGGCGGGGCCGAGGTCGTCACTGTCAAGATGGGTGATCAGGCTCACCGCACCGGCGCTCACGCCAACCGCGAATGCGCGGCCGGCGCGCGAACGCAGCACCACGACGCGTTCGCGCGGCCCGACCGGCAGCACCTGGACCACGGACAGCGGCGCATCCGGTCCTGCGAGGCCAAACCGCCTTCGCAGGATCCGCAGCAGGACAAGCAGGCAGATGATGATGAAGGCCAAGGGCAACAGGATCGCCAGCAGTTCCCAGACGTATGAAGCGCCGGTGGATGCTGGAGCCACCGCGGCCGCAGCCACGGCGGCGCCGGGCCAGGACGCGGCCAGCAGGCAGGGCAGCAATGGCAGGGCGTGGCGTCGGCTCGGCATCATCGGAAGTCTTCCGTTGGAAGGACGGGCGGGCGGTGCGTCCGCGCAGGCCGCATACCCTAGCAGGCGGTCTGCTGCGCGTGCGGGCGTGCACGCCTGCATGCCCGGATCGGCTGCATGAGCGCGGCGCCTGCCGTGCGTCGCCGCGGCGCCGCAGACGCGGCCTCGACCACGCTGGGCACGATCCTCGATGCGGTCCCGTTCGCCTGCGCGGCATTCTCGCGCGCCAACGGCGCACTGGTGGCGGGAAACACAGAGTTTGCCGAGGCGTTTTCCGCGCTGTCCGGCCACCGCGACCGCGCCGGGCTGCTGGCGGCGCTGGGCGCAGCGCGCGCGGACGATGGCGCCGAAGTGCGCGCGCCACACAGCGGCCACTGGTATGCACTGCACTGGCGTCGGCTGGCGCTGGAGAAGGGCGATGTCGACCTGCTCACCGCGGTCGACATCAGCGAGCGCCTGCAGGCGCTGGACACGCACAAGCACCAGCAGGAGAAGCTGCTGTTCACCTCGCGCCTGATGTCGGTGGGCGAGATGGCTGCCACGCTTGCTCACGAGCTCAACCAGCCGCTGGCGGCGATCGTCAATTACCTCAACGGCAGCCTGCGCCTCGTCGGGCAGGCGGGCGGCCCCGCGCAGGTCGAGCGCGCGCTGCTGGCCGCGCGTACCCAGGCCGAGCATGCCGCCGCCGTGATCTCGCGCGTGCGCGAGTTCGTGCGTGCGCGCGAACCCAGGCGCGACGCGCACGAGGTCGGCGTCATCGCCAGCACCGTGCTGGAGCTGCTGCGGCTGGAGGCCGAGCGCCAGCAGCTGTGCATCGACCTGGCGCTGGCGCCCGGCCTGCCTGCGGTCTACGCCGACCGGGTGATGGTCGAGCAGGTGCTGCTCAACCTGGTCAAGAACGCGATCGAGGCCATGCGCGCGATGCCGTCCGGCCAACGCGAGTTGCGCATCGAGGGTCGGGTCAACCTCGACGACGAAGTGGAGGTGCGCGTGCTCGACCGCGGCGGCGGGCTGAGTCCCGCGGAAACCGAGCAGCTGTTCTCGCCCTTCTTCACCACCAAGTCCGACGGCCTGGGCATCGGCCTTGCCATCTGTCGTTCGATCATCGAATACCATGAAGGTCGTTTGTTCTTCGAGGCACGCCCCGGTGGCGGCAGCGTGTTTGCATTCACACTGCCACGCGCGGAAGGGAGACTGTAGGGAATGGCATCCGCGCGGGTGTACCTGGTCGACGACAACGATGGCTTCCGCGATTCGACCGCATGGCTGCTGGAGACCGCCGGCTTCGAGCCGCGTCCGTATGCATCCGCCGCCGCGTTCCTGGCCGCATACGAGGGCGAGCGCCATGGCGCGCACGAGGAGTGCCTGGTCTCGGACATCCGCATGCCGCAGATGAGCGGGCTGCAGCTGCAGGAAGAACTCATCCGCCGCGGCATCCGCCTGCCGCTGGTGTTCGTGACCGCGCACGGCGACGTGCCGCTGGCGGTGGAGGCGATGCGCAAGGGCGCGGCCAACTTCCTTGAAAAGCCCTTCAGCGAGGAGGCGCTGACCCATGCCATCCACGCCGCGTGCGCCAGCCGCCGCGAGCAGGCGCCGGCCCACAGCCCGGCGCTGGAAAAGTTGAGCCCGCGCGAGCGCCAGGTGCTCGACCTGGTGGTCGCCAGCAAGCCCAACAAGATCATCGCCGACATCCTGGGCATCAGCATCAAGACCGTCGAACTGCACCGCGCGAACATGATGGCCAAGCTCGGCGTGCGTTCGCTGCCCGAACTGATGAAGGTGGCACTTGGCCATGGCTGACCCCACTGCAACCAGGCGCAAGGCCGCCGGACCCAAGCGCCGGCAGCCGGCAACGCCCGCTGGCGAAGCTCCGCGGCCGCTGCGGCCGCTGCGCGGCCTGTTGCCCACGCTCTCGACCGCGCAGGCGGCCGCGCTGCGCAGTTTCTTCGCCACGCCGCAGACCTGGAGCCTGTCCAACCACGGCCTGCTGCAGTTCATCCCCGGCCGTCCCGCGCCGGCCGCGCAAACGTTCGAGCTCGATGCCGAGGGCACGCGCCTCGGGCTTGCGCTGCAGGCGCCCACGCACGGCGATGGCGCGCACTGGAGCGACTACCAGGGCCGCTCGCGCGTGCTCGCCTGGAGCCTGGCCAACGAGACGCAGCTGATGCGGCTCAGCGAAGCATTCGGCGTGGTGTTGACGCCCCTGGTCGATGCCGGCGACGCGGCACAGGACGAGGCGTCGCTGCTGTGGCTGGACTTCATCGTCGACGAGGACGCGCCGGAAGGTTCGACCTCGCGCATGCCGGCGCTGCAGGGCGCGCTGCGCGTGCCCGCCTCGTGGATCGAACGCCTGCTCGAGCGCGCCGACCCGCCTGGCGGGGAAGCTGCGCCGCTGGATGGCTGGCGCGAGCTGGGCGTGCCGATCCAACTGCAGTGGCGGATCGCGCCGCTGCCGTGGGCCGACTGGAACGCGCTGCAGCCGGGCGACGTGCTCGTTGCCGGCAGGCGCAGCCAGCCGCCACAGGCGGAGGCCTGCGCACGCGGAATCGCCTGGCCGCTCGCGCCGGCTGCCGACGGTTGGCGGATCAGCGGACCACCCCGGCATCTTCAGACCCATGTACAGGAGATTTCCCCCATGAACGACACCCCCCAGGCCAGCGAAGACGGCGACGCCGACGCACTGGCGCGGCGCCTGCCGGTCGACCTGGCCTTCGAGCTGGGCCGCACCGAACTGCGCGTGGGCGACCTGTCGGCGCTGCAGCCGGGCTATGTGTTCCCGCTGGCGGGCGCACTGGAAGGCGCCAACGTCACCATCCGCGCCAACGGCCAGGCCGTGGGCCAGGGCGAGGTGGTGGCGGTCGGCGACACCCTCGGCGTGCGCCTGCTGGGCTGGAGCTGAGCGGCGCCCGCCGCCCGCCCCCGCCCGTCCGCGTCCAGCAGGAGCGTCCATGGATCTGAGCAGTTACTCCCCCGCCCTCGTCCTCGTCGTCATCGTCGCGCTGGCGCTGGCGCCGTTCGTCGCGGTCATGGTGACCTCGTTCACCAAGATCGTGGTGGTGCTGAGCCTGCTGCGCAATGCGCTGGGCCTGCAGCAGGTGCCGCCGAACGTGGTCATCAACGGCCTTGCGATCGTGCTGTCGATCTACGTGATGTACCCGGTGATCCTGGAGACCTACGACGCGGTGACCGCGCACCAGCAGGGGCGACCGGTGCCGGCCGCGGTACAGAAAATGGTCGACGAGCGCCAGCGCGAGCAGGCCGCGCGCGAACAGGCGCAGGCCCGCCGCATCGCCGCGCGCACCGCGCAGCCGTCGGGCGCCGCCACCGCGCCACCCGCGCTTGCCACGGACGATCCCGCGCCCGCGAGCCCGGCAGCCGCCGACGCGCTTCGCGCCGAGGCCGAGGCGGAGGCGGCCGGCACCGCGGCTGGCGACGAAGGACCTGGGCCGCTGTTCCGCAACGTCGTCACCGGCTCCAGCGCCGATGCCGCGACCGCACAGTCAGCGTCCGCACCCGCGACGACGCAGCCGCCAGCGGCGCCGCTGGCGCCACCGGGCAGCGAGGGCGCGCGCCTGCTGGCGATGTTCGAGGCCGGCAAGGAGCCGCTGCGCGGATTCCTGATCGCGCATTCCAACCCGGCCGAGCGCGCCTTCTTCCTCAGGAGCGCGCAAAGCCTGCTGCCCGAAGAGCGTCGCGGTTCGCTGAGCGCCAACGATTTCATCGTGGTGGTGCCGGCCTTCACCGTGAGCGAGCTGACCACCGCCTTCCAGATCGGCTTCCTGATCTTCCTGCCGTTCCTGATCATCGACCTGGTGGTGGCCAACATCCTGCTGGCGCTGGGCATGATGATGATGTCGCCGACCACCGTGTCGCTGCCGTTCAAGCTGCTGCTGTTCGTGCTGATCGACGGCTGGGCCAAGCTGGTGCACGGCCTGGTGCTGACCTACACGCCCTGAACGGGTCACGCGGACGGAGGCGACAGGACGATGAGTGAAACACTCGAGCTGACCAGGCAGGCGTTGTGGCTGGTGCTGATGCTGTCGGGCCCGCCGATCGCGGCGGCCGCCATCGTGGGCCTGGTGGTGGCCTTCCTGCAGGCGGCGACCCAGATCCAGGAGCAGACCTTTGCCTATGCGCTGAAGTTCGTGGCCATCGTGCTGGCGCTGTTTGTCACCGGCGCGATGATCGGCGGCACGCTGTACACCTACTCGAACCGGATCTTCACCGAGTTCCCGCACCTGACCCGGCGCTGATGGAAGTCTTCGCCTCGGCCGAAACCGCGGTGCTGGCGCTGGGGCTGACCCTGCCGCGCATCATCGGCGCGTTCATCATGCTGCCGCTGATCAGCCCGCAGAACATGCCGGCGATGGTGCGCAACAGCTTCCTGGTCAGCCTGGCGATCGTGGCCCTGCCGATCGTGGTCGCCACCGCGCCGACCGGCACGATGAGCACGCTGTCGTGGCCGGCGCTGGTGGTCAAGGAGCTGTTCATCGGCATCGCCATCGGCTTCTGCTTCGGCATCGTGTTCTGGGCGATCTCGGCGGCCGGCAACGTCATCGACACCCAGGTCGGCATGAGCATGGCGATGGTGTTCGATCCGATCCAGGGGCACCAGACTTCGCTGCACGCCGACTTCCTGTCGCAGTTCTCGGCCTGGGTGTTCATGGCCAGCGGCGCGTTCCTGATCTTCCTGGACCTGCTGCTGGGCAGCTACGCGATCTGGCCGCCGACCTCGTTCTACCCCGACCTCGCGGCCTCGGGCATGAACCTGTTCGTCGGCCACTTCGGCTACTTCATGACCACGATGCTGGTGCTGGCCGCGCCGGTGATGGTGATCCTGCTGATCGTCGACCTGTCGTTCGGCCTGGTGAACCGCTACGCGCCGCAGCTCAACGTGTTCGCGCTGACCCTGCCGCTCAAGGCATGGGCGGCGACCGGCATCATCCTGCTGCTGCTCGGGGTCTACATCGAGATTCTGGTGCAGCGCCTGCACGACAGCCAGGGGCTGTTGCTGCTGCTGCGCAGGGCATTTGGCGGCTGAGGCGATGCGCCGGGCCGCGCTGGGCTCAGCGCTCGCGCCGCAGCGCCTCGGCGCGCTGCAGGATCGCCGGCGGCGCAGCCTCCTCGGGAGTCGCGAAGATGCGCAGGCGCCGCAGCCGGTCGCCAAGGCTTCTGGACGAGGTCAGCGCCACCACCGGGATCGAAAGCAGCATGCCGGCGATGACCGGCACCATCCACGCGGCCAGCCCGGGCGATACCAGCCACGCGACCACGGCCGCGCCGGCGCCGAACACGGTCAGCCCGCCGTAGCGTGCGAGCAGCCCCGACAGCGGCAGGCTGCCATCGTCCCGGCGCTGCGCGTCCCAGCCCGAGTCCTTGCCGGCCAACACCTCGGCCACGCCGCGCGACTGCAGGTACATCGTCACCGGCGCCATCAGCGCGGCAAGCACGGTCTCCAGCAGCGCGCCCGCCGCCAGCCGCAGGCCGCCGCCAAAGGCGCGGCGCGAGGTGCCATCCAGCAGCGCCGCGACCACGGCCAGCAGCTTGGGCCCGAACAACAGGGCCATGGTCAGGCCGAACACCCACAGGAAGCGCTCGGGATCGGCGCCCTGCCAATAGGCCAGCGGCGCATAGCCTTCCTCGATGCCCGCCTGCAGCGGGATCGACAGGCCGACCAGCATCAGCATCGCCCACATCGGCGCGGTGAAGTAGTGGCCGATGCCCATCATCAGGTGCAGCCGGCTGACCGGATGCAGGCCGCGCGCGGGCAGCACCAGCGAGTGCTGCAGGTTGCCCTGGCACCAGCGGCGGTCGCGCACCAGCATGTCGGTCAGCGACGGCGGGCCTTCCTCGTAGCTGCCGCCCAGGCCCGGCTCCATGTGCAGCGCCCAGCCGCCGCGGCGCATCAGCGCGGCCTCGACGAAGTCGTGGCTGAGCACGTTGCCGCCGAACGGCTCGCGGCCCTCCAGCGCGGGCAGGCCGGCGCAGGCGGCGAAGGCGCGCGTGCGGATCATCGCGTTGTGGCCCCAGTAGTTGCTCTCCGCGCCGTGCCACCAGGCCACGCCATGCGCGATCACCGGCCCGTACACGCGTCCGGAAAATTGCTGCATGCGCGCGAAGATGGTGCTGCCGTTGACCACCAGCGGCAGGGTCTGGACCAGGGCCACGTCCGGGTTGCGCTCCATCGCCGCGGCCAGGCGCACGATGGTGGCGCCTTCCATCAGGCTGTCGGCGTCGAGGATCAGCATGCTCGCGAAGGCGCCGCCGAAACGGCGCACCCAGCCTGCGATGTTGCCGGCCTTGCGCTCGGCGTTGTCGTCGCGGCGGCGGTAATAGATCCCGACCTCGTTGGCGAAGCGTTCGCGCAGGCGCAGGAAGGCCCGCTCCTCGTCAGCGGCGACCTCGGGCCGGCGCGTATCGCTGAGGATGAATACATCGAAGCAGGCGCCCTGCCCCGTGGCGACCACCGACTCCAGGATCGCCTGCACGCCGGCAAAGGTGCGGTGCGGATCCTCGTTGTAGACCGGCACCAGCAGCGCAGTGCGCGTCGACAGCCACGGCAGCGGCCCATCGCTCGACAATCCCAGCCGCAGTGGCTGGTTGCGCAGCACGCGCACGAAGCCGGGCACCGCGCTGGCGAAGGACAGCGCGATCCAGGCGAACAGCGGCACGAACAGCGCCAGCAGCACGCCCTCGAGCACCGAGATCCCGTTGCCGCGCAGCAGCCACCACATCTGGTAGGCCGCCACCAGGCTCAGCAGTGCGGTACCGCCAAATACCGCCGAGCGCCGCAGCGCCATGCGCGGCGGCGAGCTGGGCGGCTTCGAGCCCGCCAGGCGGCCACGGCGCAGGTCCTGCACCGGCATCTCCAGCGGCGCCTCGGGCGGCAGCCAAGGCGTGGCGCCGACCGGCGCGTCGACCGGCAGGGCTGCGGACGAGCTCATGCCGGCCACCGCGACAGCCAGGTCTCGGACAGCGGCGTGCCGTCGGCATCAAGCAGCCGCGCGCGCAGTTCGATTACCTCAGCCGTCCCCGGCAGCAGTTCGAAACTCATGCGCCAGCGGCCGTTGGCCGCGAGGCGATAGGCAACCGGATTGCGCAGCTCGCCGGCCGACGCATGCGCCTCGACCCTGGGCGCGGCATCGGCCGGCAGGCTGGACAGGCGCCCGCCGTCGAGGTCGATCACGAACATTCGCGGCGGCACGCCAGCATCGGCATCGCCCTGCCCGCTGCGCGTCTCGACCACGCGCGCCAGCTGCGGCAGCCAGGCGTGGTCTGCGCACCAGTGCAGCCGATAGGCGAAGCGATGCTCGCGGCCGGCGGCGAGCGGCGCGCGCGGGCGCCAGAAGGCGACGATGTTGTCGGCGAACTCGTTGCCCGTGGGCAACTCGACCAGGTGCACCTCGCCCGGCCCCCACTCGCCCAGCGGCTCGACCCAGGCGCTGGGCCGCTTCTCGTAGCTGGCCTCGGCGTCCTGGTAGGCATCGAAACTGCGCTTGCGCTGCATCAGCCCGAACCCGCGCGGATTGTCATCGGCAAACCCGCTGTGCGCGACCTGCGGGGGATTGCGCAGCGGCCGCCAGATCTGCTCGCCCGCGCCGTTGAGGATCGCCAGGCCGTCGGAATCGTGCACCGCGGGCCGGAAGTCGTCGACGCCCACGCGATCACCGGCGTCGAACTCGAACATGGCGGTCAGCGGTGCGATCCCGGCATTGCGCAGCTCGACGCGCGGATACAGGCGCGCGTCGACCTCCATCGTGGTCTGCGTGCCCTCGGGCCGGATGGTGAAGCGGTAGGCGCCGGCCACGCTGGGGCTGTCGAGCAGCGCATGCACGACCACGGCGTCGGCATCGGTCGCGGGACGTTCCAGCCAGAACTCGCGGAACAGCGGGAACTCCTCGGGCCCGGGGTCGCCGCTGCCCAGCGCCAGCCCGCGCGCCGACAGCCCGTACACCAGCCCCTGCGCCACGGCGCGGAAGTAGCTGGCGCCCAGGAACACGCACAGTTCGTCGAAATGGTCGGGGCTGTTGAGCGGCGCATGCAGGCGGAAGCCGGCGTGGCCCAGCGCCGCGTCGTCCGGCGGCGGCACCTGCGGACCGAAGTCGTACAGCTCGCGCCGGTACGGCAGCGGCGTCGCGCGCCCGTCCGCGACCAGATGCATTTCGACGCGGTCCTTGAACAGGAAGCCGCGGTGGAACAGCTGCACCTGGAAGGGCAGCCCCTCGTCGCGCCACAGCGCGCGTTCGGGACGGAAGCGGTAGTCGCGGTACTGGTCGTAGGCGATGGCGTCCAGCTGGGCCGGAAGCACACGCACGGGCGGCACGAAGGCGCGCGAGGCCAACTCGCGCGCCAGTGCCGCTACGGTGTCACGATCGAAGGGCGCCGAGGCAGCAGGCGTCGCTGCCAGCGCCTGGCGCAGGGGCAGGCACAGCAGCAGCGGCAGCGACGTGGCGGCCGCAATCAGTTGACGGCGATGCAAGGGCAGCCCTTGGGCGAGGATGGCGGAACCGCTTCATTAAACGGGCGCCGGCTTAACGCAACGTCAACGACGCGCGGGCGCCAGGTCAGCCGGTCATGCCCGAATGCCTGAGCAGGGCCTCGATGCGTGGCGCACGGCCACGGAAGGCGCGGAAGTTGTCTGCCGCGCTGCGGCTGCCGCCGCGGGCCAGCACCTCGTGGCGGAAACGTGCGCCGGTCGCGGCCACCGCGGCGGGCGCCTCCTCGAAGGCGGCATAGGCATCCGCGCTCAGCACCTCGGCCCACTTGTAGCTGTAGTAGCCGGCCGCATAGCCACCGGCGAAGATGTGGCTGAACTGGTGCTGGAACCGGTTCCAGACAGGCGGACTGTTGACCGCGACCTCGCCCCGCACGCGATCGAGCAGCGCCTGCACCGGCTCGCGGGCCGGATCGAAGCGGTCGTGCAGCAGCATGTCGAACAGTGCGAACTCCAGCTGGCGCACGGTGGCCATGCCGCTCTGGAAGTTCTTCGCGGCCAGCATCCTGTCAAACAGCGCGTGCGGCAGCGGCTCGCCGCTGTCCACGTGTGCGGTCATCGCTTCGACCCGCGGCCATTCCCAGCAGAAGTTCTCCATGAACTGGCTGGGCAGCTCCACCGCGTCCCACTCCACTCCGTTGATGCCGGCCACGCCCAGCTCGCCCACCCGCGTGAGCAGCTGATGCAGGCAGTGGCCCATCTCGTGGAACAGGGTGGTGACGTCGGAATGGCTGAAGGTCGCAGGCTTGCCGTCGATACCGCGTCCGAAGTTGCAGACCAGGTACACGATCGGCGTCTGCGTGGCGTCGGCACGCTCGCGACGGTTGCGGCAGTCGTCCATCCACGCGCCGCCGCGCTTGCCCTCGCGCGCATACAGGTCGAGGTAGAACTGGCCGACCAGGGCGCCCTCGTCGTCGACCAGGCGATGGAAGCCCACGTCCTGGTGCCAGACCGGCGCCGTGTCGGACTCGACGCGCAACCCGTAGAGGTCGTGGATCAGGCCGAACAGGCCGGCCAGCACCTTCGGCTCGGTGAAGTACTGCTTCACTTCCTGGGCCGAGTAGCTGTAGCGCGCCTGCCGGAGCCTGTCGCTGGCGAAGGCCAGGTCCCAGGCCTCGAGGGCGTCGATGCCCAGCTGTTCGCGCGCGAAGGTTTCGAGCTCGGCACGATCCTGCTGCGCATGCGGCTTCGCGCGCGCGGCGAGGTCGCGCAGGAAGCCCAGCACTTCGTCCGGCGTGTCGGCCATCTTGGTCGTGAGCGAGTAGGTGGCGTAGCTGTCGAAGCCGACCAGCGCGGCCAGCTCCGCGCGCAGGGCGAGGATGCGATCGATCAGCGCGCCGTTGTCGAGCGCCGGATCGTCGCCCAGCTCGGAGGCACGCACCGCGTTGGCGCGATACAGCGCGGCGCGCAGTTCGCGATCCTCGGCGTAGGCCTGCACCGGCAGGTACACGGGCATCTGCAGGCCGAGCTTCCAGCCGGGCCTGCCGTCGTTCTCCGCCGCATCGCGGCAGGCGGCGAGCACGTCGGCGGGAAGGCCGGCAAGCCGCGCCTCGTCCTCGACGTACAGGGCGAAGGCATCGGTGGCGTCGAGCACGTTCTGCGAGAAACGCGCCTGCAGTGCGGCGAGCTCCTCGCGGATTTCGCCAAAGCGCGCCTTCCGCGCCTGCGGCAGCTCCGCGCCGCCGAGACGGAAATCGCGCAGCGCGTTTTCCACCACCTTGCGCCGCGGCTGGCTCCAGTCCGCGAAGCCGGGCGCTTGGGCCAGCCGCCGGTACTGCGCGAACAGCGCCTCGTTCTGTCCCAGCGCACTCCAGAAGCGGGTGACCGCCGGCAGCGTCTCGTTGTAGGCCGCGCGCAGTTCGTGCGTGTTGACCACCGCCTCCAGGTGGGTGACCTGGTTCCAGGCGCGCCCCAGGCGTTCGGTGGCATCGTCCAGCGCAACGGCGAAGGCCTCCCAGGTCACCGGCGAGACGGCTTCGGCCAGGCGGACCGCGGCTTCGGCTTCCGACAGCAGCTGTCCGATCGCCGGAGCCACGTGTGCGGGACGGATGTCAGCGAAACGCGGCAGGCCGAAGAAATCGAGCAGCGGATTGGAGGACATGGCGTGCACGGGTTGGAGGGGGCGGACAGGATGCCACGGCCGCCGAAACCCGCCGCGGAACACACCGTGCCCGCTCAGCCGTGCTCTTGTAGAGGTGGGCCGGGCAGCACATCGCGTCCTTTCTCCCGCCTCACGAGGCATTGATCGAGGCTACGTCAGCCTCCCGGCTTCATTGACGCGCGAGGCGGAACCGGTGCCCCTGGCAGAACGTAGCCCGTCGGATCTCCACGCGCCGCCACGTGGCCTGGCACGCAGCGGCGGCATCGCCCACAGCGCAGCATCCCGCCGCGCCCGCCCACTGCTGTCATTTCGACCGCAGGGAGAAATCGTCCCCACCGCCGCCCCGTTCCCACGCCGAGGCCGCTGACGCGATGGCCACTCCACGCATCCGCACCGGCTGCGCCGGCTGGTCGATCGGCACGCCCCAGCGCGGCCTGTTCGGCGATGGCCCGAGCATGCTCGCGCGCTATGCCACGCGCTTCGACATCGCCGAGGTCAACTCGTCTTTCTACCGGCCGCATCGGCGCGATACCTGGCAACGCTGGGCGGACAGCGTGCCGGCAAGCTTCCGCTTCTCGGCCAAGATGCCGCGCACCATCTCGCACGAGCTTGTGCTGCGCGGCGCGGGGCCGGCGCTGGACCAGTTTCTCTCCGAAGTCGATGGCCTGGGCAGGAAGCTCGGCGGCCTGCTGCTGCAGCTACCGCCCAGCCTCGTCTTCGATGCGCGCAGCGCCTCGTCGTTCTTCCGCATGCTGCGCCGGCGAACCGATCTGCCGGTGGCCTGTGAGCCGCGGCACGCCAGCTGGTTCGACGCGCGCGCCGATGCGCTGCTGCAGCAGCACGCGATCTCGCGCGTGGCAGCCGACCCGGCGCGCCTGCCGGAAGCCGCACTTCCCGGCGGGGCAGCCGCAGGCTGGACCTACTGGCGCTGGCATGGCGCGCCGCGCATGTACTACAGCCGCTACGACGACGCGGCGCTGGCGGCGTTGGCGGCACAGGTCGCGTCCTGCAAACGGGTACCCACCTGGGTGATCTTCGACAACACCGCGCACGGCCACGCCGCCACCGACGCCCTGCGCTTCCAGACCATTGCCGGCGCCAGGCGACGCGCCCGCGGGAGCACACATGCCTGAAGGCCCGTCCATCGTCATCCTCAGGGAAGAGGCCGCCCATTTCCGCCGCAAGACCGTGCGCCACGTCGAGGGCAACAGCAAACTCGACCTCCAGCGCATGCAGGGGCGGCGCGTGGTGTCCGTGCGCAGCTGGGGCAAGCATTTCCTGCTGGAGTTCAGCAGCTTCAGCCTGCGCGTGCACATGCTGATGTTTGGCACCTACCGCATCGACGACCCCAAGCCCAGGCCCGTGCGCCTGTCGCTGCAGTTCGACAACGGCACGCTGTACTTCTATTCGTCCTCGCTCAAGTACATCGAGGGGCCGCTGGACGACACCTACGACTGGCGCGGCGACGTGATGTCCCCCGAATGGAGCCCGCCGCTGGCGCGCAGGAAGCTCAAGGCGCAGCCCGAAGTGCTGGTCTGCGACGCGCTGCTCGACCAGGACGTGTTCGCCGGCGTCGGCAACATCATCAAGAACGAAGTGCTGTTTCGCATCCGCGTACATCCCGAGACACGCGTCGGCGACCTGCCGCCGCGCAAGCTCGGCCAGATGATCGCGCAGGCGCGCGAATACAGCTTCGATTTCCTCGAATGGAAAAAGCAGTACGTGCTGCGCAAGCACTGGCTGGTCCACCGCAAGCGCGACTGCTCCGAATGCGGCAGTCGCCTCGAGCTCGCGCACCTCGGTACTCGCCAGCGGCGGACCTTCTGGTGCAACCACTGCCAGGTCCGCTACTGAGGGGAACCGGTCCGGTGCTGCCGGCAGCATTCTGTTCGCGCCCGGCAGCCGCCCGGCAATGCCGGCCGTTGCGCGGGGACCGCGCAAACCCGGTTCACGCGCACCGAACCTGGCTGGTTCTAGAGTGGACCGATGATCATCAGATCGTCGGAAGAGTTGCCGCGTACGACGCTGCTCAAGCGCTTCCCCGTACCCCGGGACCTCGGCGTCCCCGCGGCGTCGCGCATCGGTCCCGGCAAGACATGGCCGGCGCCACCAGGTGCGGTGCGGATCAAGTCATTCCAGGTGTATCGATACGATCCAGACCCGAGCGACGGGCTCGCCTCGACCCCACGGCTGGACACCTTCGAGGTTGACCTCGACGACTGCGGCCCGATGGCGCTCGATGCGCTGCTCTGGATCAAGAACAAGGTCGACTCGACGTTGACCCTGCGCCGTTCCTGCCGCGAGGGCGTCTGCGGCTCATGTGCAATGACGATGGACGGCACCAACTGGCTTGCCTGCACGCGCTTCATCTCCGACCTGGCCGCTTCACCCACGATCTACCCACTGGCCAGCTTTCCGGTCATCAAGGACCTGGTATCGGATACCACGCACGCTTTCGCGCAGTACGCGGTCGTCCAGCCCTGGCTCAAGACGCGGACCGCGCCGCCAGTGCGCGAACGCCTGCAGTCGCAGGAGCAGCGCGCCGAACTCGACGGCTACTACGAATGCATCCTGTGCTTCTGCTGCACCTCGGGCTGTCCGAGCCACTGGTGGAATGGCGACCGTTTCCTGGGCCCGGCCGTGTTGCTCCAGGCGTGGCGCTGGCTTGCCGACAGCCGCGACGACGCCCGCGACGAGCGTCTTGACGCACTCGAAGATCCGTTCCGACTGTATCGCTGCCACACCATCCTCAACTGCACCCGGACCTGCCCGAAACAGCTGAACCCCGGCAAGGCAATTGCCGAGATCAAGAAAATGATGATGGAGCGGCACGGCTGATGGACGATAAAAGCCAGGGCGCCGCGACCAGGCCCGGCCAACACCGGCCTCGGCCGAGGTCGCCCAACATGCAGATCTATCGGCCGCAGCTGACGTCGGTGCTGTCCGTGGTCAACAGGATTACCGGGGTCATCCTCAGCGCCGGCGCGGTGGTGCTGGTGCTCTGGCTGGTTGCGGCTGCAAGCGGGCCGCAAGCCTATGCCGTGATCCAGGACGCCATCGACTCATGGGTCGGCCAAGTGATGCTGCTTGTATGCACCTTCGCGTTCTTTTTGCACCTGTGCGGCGGCATCCGCCATCTGGTCTGGGACACTGTGCACGGCTTCGAGCTGCACGCGATCTATGCATCCGGGTGGTGGGTCGTGGCGGCGAGCCTGGTGCTCACGGCCCTGGCATGGGGTGGCAGTGCATGGCTCGGGTCATAGCGCCATGACGCGCCATCCGCCCCGCAATACGCGTTCGCCGCTGGCACACGCCATTGGCCTCGGTTCGACCCGGTCAGGCGTTGCCCATTGGTGGGCGTTGCGCGTGTCCGCCATTGCGCTGGTTCCGCTGACATTGTGGTTTGCCGCCGCGCTCATCCTGCACACCGGAAGCAGTCATTCCGAGTTCGTAGCCTGGCTGCGATTGCCCCTCAACACGATCGCAATGGTGTTGCTCCTGGTTGCGGCGTTCCACCACACGGCGCTTGGCGTGCAGGTAGTGATCGAAGACTACATGCACTCCACCGCCAGGTTCGCTGCCCTCTTGCTGCTGCGCCTGGGCTGCATCGCTCTGGCGCTGGCGGGGATCCTGGCCACGCTTGGCATCGCGTTCAACGGATAGGCCGGACCCCACCACCAATCATGAAACCGGAGGAAGCCACATGACATTCCAGCTTGATTCGGCAGCACTGGTCATGCCACTCGTCCCACGACGGCCACACCGTCCTGGAAGTCGCCATGTTCGTTAACGGCGTACTTGTCGCCGCGCGCACGCGCCTGGTCACGCTGGCCGACAGCGCTGCACTCCTCGAAGCCGCGAAATTGCTGGGCGAGCCGGACACGGACCTGGTCGTGGTCTGCGGGCCCGATGGCTTGTTGGCAGGCGTGGTCACCAGCTCGAACGTGGTCGAGCAGATGGGACGTTGCCAGGGCTGCGGATGCACCACGGCGGCTGCGCTGGTGATGACGCGCGACGTGGTGGTGTGCCATCTGGGCGATCCGCTGGATGAAGTGTGGTCCAGGATGAAAGCTCGCGGCTTGAAGAACCTGCCGGTTCTTGATGAAGCCCGGCGACCGTTGGGCGTGCTCAACGCACGCGACGTGCTGCAGGCGCTGCTGCTGGAGGTCGAGAACGAGGAGTCGCTGCTCCGCGATTACGTGATGAACACCGGATACCGCTGACAGTCGCCAGCTGATGCCCGGCGCGGACTCGGCCGGATCAGTAGATGGTGGGCCCACCAGGACTCGAACCTGGAACCAAGGGATTATGAGTCCCCTGCTCTGACCGTTGAGCTATAGGCCCGCGCGACGCCCATTATCACCGCACCGCGGGGCCTGCAGTTGCTGCTGAGGGCCGGCGGGCTGCGCCGGCGCGGGTTGAAGCCGACATCAGGGATGCGGACACCGTCCGGAGCCGGCAGTTGGCGGAGTCGGGTCGGGGATCGGGGTCCGGTGGGGGAGTGGATCACCTGGTGCCGGATGGGATGCCAGCCATCGCGCCAGTGCCGGTCGCCAACCTGCAAACAAAAATCGCGCAACCGGGGCCAGTCGACGAGTCCGGCCACGGCTGCGCGACACGAGCCGGGCGGCGCAAGCCGCCCGGTCGTCGGGGTGACGGCTTACTGGCCGTCGGTGTTGTTGCGGCCGTCGGCCGCGGCGTTGGCTTCCTCAGCGGCGTCCTGCGCCTGCTCGGCAGCGTCAGCGGCCTTCTCGGCGGCATCGGCGAGGTCGTCGCGACGGGTCATGTCGTCACCCGCGCCGCCAACCTGGCCGGCGATCTGGGAGGTCGCGTCCGCTGCGGCGTCGGCCGCATCAGCGGCGGCCTGGGCAGACTGCGCCGCAGCCGTGTCGCCGGTGCTGGCTGCGTTCTGGGCGGCCTGCTGCGCTTCGGTCGCCGAGTTGGCGGCTTCCTGGGCGGAGTTCTGGGCCTGGTCGGCGTTGGAACAGGCGCCCAGGCCGGCGGCAAGAGCAAGCGCAAGAAGGGTCTTGGCGGTATTCATCGAAAGGTCTCCTGTTTCCGGCGCTAGGTGCGCCGTCGGGAGGCACTTTGCCGATGGCCATGTCGGCATCGCGCGAAGCCCGGCGCGCCGCCGCAGCGCCGTTCAGGTTTCGCCGACCCAGACGACAATCGCCCCGGCGCGCAAGGCACGCCGGGGCGATCGATGGGGCCAGGACCGCCAGCGGCGGACCTGCAGGCCGGTGCCGCGCCTCAGTCGATATCGAGGAACGAGCGCAGTTGCTCGGAGCGGCTGGGATGGCGCAGCTTGCGCAGCGCCTTGGCCTCGATCTGGCGGATGCGCTCGCGGGTGACGTCGAACTGCTTGCCGACTTCTTCCAGCGTGTGATCGGTGTTCATGTCGATGCCAAAGCGCATGCGCAGCACCTTGGCCTCACGCGGGGTCAGCCCGGCGAGCACGTCGCGCACGGTCTCGGACAGGTTGATGTTGGTCGTGGCCTCCACCGGGGACTCGACGTTCGTGTCCTCGATGAAGTCGCCCAGGTGCGAGTCCTCGTCGTCGCCGATCGGGGTCTCCATGGAGATCGGCTCCTTGGCGATCTTCATCACCTTGCGGATCTTGTCCTCGGGCATCTCCATTTCCTTGGCCAGCTCCTCTGGCGTGGCCTCGCGGCCGTACTGCTGGAGCATCTGGCGGGAAATGCGGTTGAGCTTGTTGATCGTCTCGATCATGTGCACCGGGATGCGGATGGTGCGCGCCTGGTCGGCGATCGAGCGGGTGATCGCCTGGCGGATCCACCAGGTGGCGTAGGTCGAGAACTTGTAGCCACGGCGGTACTCGAACTTGTCCACCGCCTTCATCAGGCCGATGTTGCCTTCCTGGATGAGGTCGAGGAACTGCAGGCCGCGGTTGGTGTACTTCTTGGCGATGGAGATCACCAGGCGCAGGTTGGCCTCGACCATTTCCTTCTTGGCCTTGCGCGCCTTGGCTTCGCCATAGGCCATCGCACGGTTGATCTCGCGCAGGTCGGCCAGCGTGACCATCATCGCCTTCTCGACCGCGAGGGTGGCTTCCTGTTCGGCGATGATCTGGTCCTTGACCTCGCGCATGCCGCTCGACCACTTCTGCTTGCGCTTGAGCACGTCATCGACCCAGCCCAGGTTGGTCTGGTTGCCATCCCATGCGCGGATGAAATCCCTGCGCGGCATCCTGGCCACGCGCGTGGACAGGTCGAGGATGCGGCGCTCGTGGTCCTTGATCTGGCCGACCACCTCGCGCAGCTTGCGGACCAGGGTGTCGGTCAGCGGCAGCGGCAGCTTGAGGCTGGTGAAGATCTCGGCCATTTCCTCGCGAAGCTTCAGCGCGGGCTTGGCCTCGGCGCCGCTCTTGGCGTAGGTCTTCTGGAACTTGGTATACAGCGCGGCGAGCGCCTCCATGCGGCGCGCGACCTCGGCCGGATCCGGACCGGTCGGGCCGGCCTCCTCGGCCTCCTCGGCGGCCTCCTCTTCCTCCTCCGCCTCTGCGCCATCTGCGGCGGTGCCGGCGGCAGCGGCGGCGGCAGCAGGGGCGGGCGCCGGAGCGGGAGCGGGCGGCTCCGCCACGGGCTCTTCCTGGTCGTTGAAGCCGACCACGAGTTCGGCCAGCCGCTTCTTGCCGGCCTTGTGCAGCTCGAAGTCCTCGAGCAGCAGCTGCACCGACCACGGGAAGCTGGCCAGCGAGGCCAGCATCTGGTTCAGGCCTTCCTCGATGCGCTTGGCGATGGCGATCTCGCCTTCGCGGGTCAGCAGCTCGACCGTGCCCATCTCGCGCATGTACATGCGCACCGGGTCGGTGGTGCGGCCGCCCTCGGCATCGAGCGCGGTCAGCGTGGCCGCCGCTTCCTCGGCCGCGGTGTCATCGACTTCGCGGTTGCCGGTGGAGTCGCCGGTGAGCAGCAGCGATTCGACGTCGGGCGCAACTTCGTGCACCTCGATGCCCATGCCGTTGATCATGCCGATGATGTCCTCGATCTTCTCCGGATCGACGAGATCGTCGGGCAGGTGATCGTTGACTTCGGCGTAGGTCAGATAGCCCTGCTCGAGCCCCTTGGAAATCAGGAGCTTGATGGCGGACTGTTCGGCTGGACGTTCATTCGCCATGAGGCGCGCACCCGGGGGGAAAAGTGAACCCGTAATTATACCATTGCAGCCCGCTCGGATCCTGCGCGGACGGCCTGGACCCGGCCTCCACCGGCCGGACCCGACAACAGATGGGGGCGGATCGGCAGGTTTCCAGCGTCTGGAAAGGGCATCGCGGGACCCGGAGGAGCGCCTGCGCATGCAGCGCGCTGGGCAGCGGCCTCCTCAACCGGGCAAGCCGCGCCCTCGGCGGGCGGGCCCGGATCAGGCTTTCAGCAGAAAGGTCACCGGCCCGTCATTGGCCAGGTCCACCACCATGTGCGCTCCGAATCGACCGGTTTCCACGGCGCCGGGGTGGCGGGCGCGGCATTCAGCCAGCAGTTGGTCAAACACCTGCCGGGCCTCGGCCGGCGCTGCCGCGGTGCTGAATCCGGGGCGCATCCCGGAGCGCGTGTCGGCCGCCAGGGTGAACTGGCTGACCAGCAGCAGCCCGCCGCCGGTGTCGGACAGGGAACGGTTCATCCGCCCCTCGGCGTCGGCAAATACGCGGTAGCCCAGCAGCCGGTCGACCATCCTGGCGACCTGGCCCGCGCCGTCGCCCGGCTCCACGCCCACCAGCGCGACCAGGCCGGGCCCGATCCGGCCGAGCGTCTCACCGTCGACGCTGACACTGGCCTGGCTGACGCGCTGGATGAGGGAGAGCATGGTCTGGGGAGGCGGGAATTGGAGGCGGAGAGTGGCGTCAGAGACCGCGGAGCGCCCGGGAACGGCTGATTGGACGACGGGGCCAAGAGCCGCGGGGCGTGGAACGGGTGCCAAGTCCGCCAAAGCCTAATGGTTTGTCATTGCGGGCGCAGCTGAGGGCTCCGCGGTTCGTCCAAGGCCGGAAGCAGATCCCTCGCTGCGCTCGGGATGACAAACCTGGGACCGGGCGGCGGTCCACTGCCCGCCCTCGCTACACTGGCCGCGTGACCGACCTCCTTGCCCGCCTCCTGTATGCGCTTGCCGCGGCGATCGGACGGCTGCCGTGGCCGGCGCTGCGGCGCATGGGCGACGCGCTGGCCTGGGTGTGGCTGCGTACCGGCGCGCGCGAGAGCGTGGTCGCGCTGCGCAACCTGGAACTGGCCTATCCGGAGATGCTGCCGCTCGAGCGTGCCGACTGGCGCGGCCGCATCCTGCGCTCGACCGGCCTGCAGACCCTGCAGACGCTGCGGCTGTGGACCCGCCCGCACGCCGAGAGCCTGGGCCTGATCCACGAGGTCCATGGCGAGGCGCTGTTCGACGAGGCCTTGGCCGCCGGCCGCGGCCTGATCGTGGCCGCGCCCCATTTCGGCAACTGGGAGCTGCTCAACCAGTGGCTGGCGGCGAAGACGCCGCTGGCGATCCTCTACAAGCCGCCGGAGTCCGCGATCGGCGAGGCCTTCCTGCGCCGGGTGCGCGCCGATGCCGACGCCGGGCGCATCACCCAGGTACGGGCCGAAGGCGCCGGCGTGCGCCAGCTCTACAAGCGGCTGCAGGCCGGCGGCGTGGTCGGCATCCTGCCCGACCAGCAGCCCAAGGGCGGCGATGGCGCGTTCGCACCGTTCTTCGGCGTGCAGGCCTCGACCATGACCCTGCTCGGCCGGCTCGCCGCGCGCAGCGGCGCGACGGTGCTGTTCGCCTGGTGCGAACGCATCGGACCGGGGCCTGGACACGCACTGCGGATCATGGCGGCCTCGCCGGGCATCGATTCGAATGACGCCCAGGTCGCGACCGCCGCGCTCAATGCCGACGTCGAGCGCATCGCGCGGCGCGACCCGGCCCAGTACCAGTGGACCTACAAACGCTTCAAGGCGCAGCCGCCCGGCAGCCACGTGTCCAATCCGTACGCCGACCTGGAGCGCGGATGAGCGAGCCCTCTCCACCGCCGGATCCGGAGCCGATCGCCGCCACGGACGACTGGCAGCCGCTGCCGCCGCGCGCGCGCTGGCTGTTCGTGGCCGGCAACGTGTTCGGCAACGGCGTAGTCGCCCTGGCCCTCCTCGTCCCCATCGGCCTGTTGCTCGAATCGTCCATCGGGCTGCCGCTCGCGCTCGCGCTACTGGTCGTGCTGCCGGCGCTGGGCGCCTGGATGGGCCTGCGCCGCCACGCCTGCACGCGCTGGCGGCTGGATGGCGACGGCTATGCCCTGCGCCGCGGGCGGCTGTGGCGCCAGGAGACCTTCGTGCCGAGGTCGCGCGTGCAGCACCTGGACATCCAGCACGGGCCGATCGAGCGGCACTTCAAGCTGTCGACCCTGGTGATCCACACCGCCGGCAGCCGCAACAACTCGGTGGCGACTCCCGGGCTGGATGCGCAGGACGCCGAGCGGCTACGCGACCACCTGGCGCGCTGGATCGAGCATGACGACGACGACGCCTGAGCCGGCACCACAGGCCCCGTCCGTGGACCGGCGCCTGCATCCCTGGTCCTGGCTGTTCGTGCTGCTTGGCTCGCTGCGCCAGCTCCTGGTGCCGCTGCTGGTGCTGGTCGTGTTCGGCGGCCGTCGCGACGAGGGCTACCAGCTGATCGCCGCCGGCGTCGCCGTGGTGGTGCTGGCGCTGCTGTCGGTCTGGCGCTATTTCACCTATCGCTACCGCATCGAGGGCGACAGCCTGGTGATCCGCAGCGGCCTGCTCGAGCGCAGCCTGCGCCAGGTGCCGTTCTCGCGCATCCACAACGTCGAACTGCGCCAGACGCTGCTGCACCGGCTGTTCGACGTGGCCGAGGTGAAGCTCGAATCGGCCGGCGGCACCAAACCCGAGGCGCAGATGCGGGTGCTGCAGCTGGACGACGCGCTGGCGCTGGAGCGACTGATCCGGCACCGCGCACGCGGTGCCGAAGACGCGTCCGACGCCGCGGACTCGGCTGCCGCGATGCCGGAGCGCGGACACACCCTGCTGGCGCTGCCGCTGTCGGAAATCGTGCGGCTGGGGCTGATCTCCAATCGCGGCATGGTGGTGGTGGGCGCCGCGTTCGCCCTGGCTTGGCAGGCGCTGCCCGAGAACGCCTTCAAGCAGGGTTTCAACCTTGCCCGCAGCGAGCTGTCCGGTTACGCCGAGCACATCAATGGCGGCTGGACCTCGACCGCGCTGGCGGCGACGGGCGTGCTGCTGTTGGCGCTGGCGCTGGTGCGGCTGTTCTCGGTGCTGCTGGCGATCGTGCGCTACCACGGCTTCGAACTGCGCGAGCACGGACGTCGCCTGACCGTCGAGCGCGGGCTGCTGTCGCGCGTGCGCAGCAGCGTGTCGCGACGCCGCATCCAGGCCTGGACGCTGCGCGAAGGCATCCTGCACCGCCTGTTCGCGCGGCGCTCGCTGTCGATCGATACCGCCGGTGCGCAGACCGGCAGCGGCGAGGGCCAGGCGCGCGATGCGCCGGAGCTTGCCCCCATTGCCACGCCGGAGGCCTGCGACGCGCTGCTGCGCCATCTGCTCGACGGTCTCGCCTGGCCACCGCAAGGCTGGCGCCCGCTGCATCGGCACGCGTGGCTGCGGCTGCTGCTGGGTGATGCGGTGTTCGGCCTTCTGCTCAGCGCCGGCCTGTGCTGGTACCTGGGCGCCTGGGGCCTGCTCGGCCTGCTGTGGCTGCCGTGGGGCTGGCTGCTGGCCACGCGCCACGCGCACTTCGCCGGCTATCACGTCGACGCGCGCCTGGTGGCCGTCCGCGAGGGCTGGTGGTCGCGCCACTGGCGCTTTGCCGAGATCGACAAGCTGCAGGCGCTGCAGCTGCGCCAGTCGCCGCTCGACCGCCGCTTCGGCATGGCCTCGCTGTGGCTCGATACCGCCGGCGCCAGCCCGATGGCGCCACCGCTGCGGATGCGCTGGCTGCCGCTGGACGATGCGCGCGCGCTGCATGACCGGCTTGCGCGCGAAGTGGCGCTGCGGCCGCTGCGCTGGTGACAGGCCGCGCGACGGTGATGCACCATCGCGGCCCGTGCCGGCCGCACGCCGCAGGCTTCCTTGCACCGTGACCCTCTCCGCAACCTGGAACCACTGATGTCCGACACTCCAGCCCCACCGGCTCCAGGTACCCGAGGCCCGCTGCTCGTCCGCCTGTGCAACTGGGTGGGTGAAGTGGTGCTGTCGGTGCCGGCGATCCGTCGCCTCAGCCTGGCTGGATATTCGGTGCATCTGTACGGCAAGCGCTGGGCGCCCGCGCTGCTGGAGGGCCTGGCGTTGCCGGTGACGGTTCGCGACGAACGGCACCGGCTTGCGATCGGGCAGCTGCGGCAGGTGTCCCGCGCAATGCGCGCGCACGAGCCTGGAAGCAGGCCGGGCGCGCTGCTGTTCACGCGCTCCATTTCCTCGGCGGTCGAGACCCGGCTCGCCGGCTTCCGGCCGGTGGGCTATGCCTACGACGGCAGGCAGCTGTTCCTGCACGAGGCCTACCCGCGGCCCCGGGGGCTGCATATGGGCGAGGAGTACTGGCGCATCGTCAACGCATTCCTGCGCGAAGACCTGCCGTTTCCGTCCAGCCTCGACCTGGTTCCGAGCGCCGGCCAGACCGCAGCCGCCAGCGCACTGCTGGCCCAGGCGGGCATTGCGACCGGTTCCTACGTGGTGCTGTGCCCGTTCAGCGGCAGCGACGATCGCGCCGACCGCAAGGTCTGGCCCGGCTTCGCCGACATCACCCGCCATTTGCTGGAACGGGGCCGCACGGTGGTGGTCTGTCCCGGGCCGGGTGAGGAAGATGCAGCGCGCGCGCGTACCCCCGGCGCAATCCTGTTCCCCGGCGTCGACCTGGGCATCTATTCCGCGCTGCTGGCGCTGTCGCATGCGGCGGTTTCCAACGACACCGGTCCCGGGCATATCGCCGCCGGCGTCGGCGCGCGCCTGGTGAGCATCCACGGGCCACCGTCGACGGCGGCCTGGGCGCCGGTGGGTCCGCAGGTGACGCTGTTTCCGTACGCAGGGCGATGGGCCAGCGTGGAAGAGGTCGCGCAGGCGCTGCGCTGATTGCGGACGCGCGTCAGGCGCCCGGCGCTGTCGCCACCAACTCGAGGAACAGGTCCTCGTAGCGCTCGTTCATCAGTTCGCGCGAGTGCCTCGACATGGCCGCCTCGCGCCCGGCCGCGCCGAGCCGGTCGGCCAGGGCGTCGTCCTGCAGCGCGTTCGCGAGCGCGTCGGCGAGCGCGACCGGATCTGATTCCGGCACCAGCAGGCCGTCGACGTCGTGGTGCAGCAGTTCACGCACGCCGGGCACCGCGCTCCCGATCGCGACGCAGCCCGCCGCCATGCCTTCGATCAGCGCCAGCGGCATGCCCTCGTAGTGCGTGGCGAGCACCGAGATGCGGTGGCCCAGCAACAGCTCGGGCACGTTCCGGCACAGCCCGAGGAACCGCACCTGCCCATCCAGGCCGAGCGTGCTGCACAGCTTCTCCAGCGGTCGCCGGTAGCGCGGCTTGCCGTGCCCCGCAATCAGCACCGGCGGCGTCAGGCCCCGCTCCTTCAGCACCGCAACCGCGCGCAGCAGGGTGGCGTGGTCCTTCTGCCGCGACAGCCGCGACGCCATGACGATGCCCCCAACGCGCTGCGACGGAGGTACGGGCGTGGACACCTGGAACGGCTCGAGGCGGATCCCGTTGGGAATGGCGATCGTGCGCTCCGGCGGCATTCCCATCCCGAGCAGCACCTCACGCACCCCTTCCGAACAGCCGACGATGCGCGCGGTGCGCGCCGCCAGCCAGCGCATCTGCGCACGGCGCCAGCGGGTATAGCGCTCGCGCGTGTTGTGTTCGACATGGACCAAATGCGGCACCTTCGCGATCAGCCCGGCATAGCGCCCCCACAGGTGCTCGCTGAACCCGTGCGCGACCAGCACGTCGGGCCTGAACTCCCGGCACAGCCGTACCAGCGCGAGCACCGTGGCGACATGCGACCAGCCGGCCACCACCCGCACCGGCGTGCCTGCCGCCTCCAGCTCGGCCACGCGCGCCGGATCTGTCCGGGACTTGCGCCGCAGGACCAGCAGCGGCTCGATCCGCCCGCCATCGCGCTCGGCGTTGACCAGCTGGATCGCTACCTGGATCGAACCACTCGAAAAGCCCCCGGTGACGAAATGGAGGACACGCAGCTTCGCTGTGGCGGCCGTCACCGGCCACCTCCAGGCACCGGCCAGGCGGAGCATCCGCCCGCGGAACTCCAGTGCGGTTGCAACACAGTCCCGGCCAAACGCCCGTGGCGGTCACACGCGGGGCACACCTGTCCCGGAACGTCCTTGCGGACCTCCCGCACGCACTTGCGGCATCCGGTCATGCTGCGGCCTCTGGTCAGTCGGGCCATTCTAGTGGCGCGTGCCGGCGATCCGACAGGTGCTGCACCGCGCGGCGGTCATGGGCCGTCGCGCAGCAGGCTGGCGTAGTAGAAGCCGTCCATGCCCTGCTCGCCGGTCAAACGCTGACGGCCCGGCCCCTGGTCACGTCCCAGGGATGCGTCCAGCACCTCGGCGCGCGCGTCCGGCGTGCGCTCGAGCATGGCGGCAACCTGGTCGTCGTTCTCGGACTTGAGGATCGAGCAGGTGGTGTAGAGCAGGCGGCCGCCGGGCGCGAGCAGCGGCCACAGCGCATCGAGCAGGCGTGCCTGCAGGCCGGTAAGCGCGGCCAGGTCGGATGCGCGGCGGTGCAGCAGCACGTCGGGCTGGCGGCGCACGATGCCGGTGCCCGAGCACGGGGCATCGAGCAGGATCGCCTCGAAGGGCACGCCGTCCCACCAGGCGGCGGTGTCGATGGCGTCGGCCGCGACCAGGCGCGCGCTGGTGCCGAGGCCCAGGCGATCCAGGGTCTCGCGCACCCGGCGCAGGCGACGCTGGTCGATGTCGATGGCGGTCAGCTGCAGGCTGGGGTCGCGCTCGAGCAGGTGCGCGGACTTGCCTCCGGGTGCGGCGCAGGCATCCAGCACGCGCGCACCAGGCGCCGGCGACAGCGCATCGGCCACGCGCTGCGCGGCGGCGTCCTGCACCGACACGTCGCCCCCGGCAAACCCCGGAAGCGTGGTCGGCGATACCGGCGCGTCGATGCGGATCGCATCCGCAAGTCCGTCGACCAGCGCATGCGCGATGCCGGCCTGGGCGAGGCGCGCGGCATAGTCCTCGACGCTGCCGCGGCCGCGATTGACGCGCAGCCAGGTCGGCGCCGGCACGGCGCTGGCGCTGAAGATGGCCTCGGCATCCTGCGGCCAGTCGCTGCGGATGCGCTCGCGCAGCCACCCGGGCCAAGCCACTTCCATGTCGCCGGCAGGCAGCCCATCGCGCTGCGCCCGGCGCAGCAGCGCATTGACCAGGCCGGCCTGGTGGCTGCGCCCCGCCACGCGGACCGCGTCGACCGTCGCGGCCAGCGCGGCGTGGGCGGGCAGCTGCAGCGGATCGAGCTGGGCGAAGCCGACGTACAGCAGCGCGCGCAGTGGCGCGTCCCGCTGCCCCAGCGGCCTTGGCATCCATGCCTGCAGCGCGGCCTCGTAGCGCGGGCGGTTGCGCAGCGCGGCAAAGCAGATCGCCTCGATCAACGCACGATCGCGCGGATCGGCGATCTTCGGCAACGCGGCCGCCAGTTCGGTCTTCAGCGAGCGGCCCTGCAGCACCGCATCGAGCACGCTGGCTGCCGCCACGCGCGCTGCGGCGCCGGTTCTGGAATTCATGGTCATCGTCCTGCGCTGCCGTTACGTGCCCATTGTGTGCCGCACGACTGGAGCTGGCGTCGACTCATCCCACACGCAGCAGGTCACGCCGTGCGTTGAGGTAGTCGGCGGCGGTCACGACCTTGCCGCCGGCCCGCTGCAGGGAGCGGATCCGCAGGGCGCCTTCGCCGCAGGCGATATCGATGCCGTCGCGGGCGGCCACCAGCACCGTTCCTGGCGCGGCCCGATGTGCCAGCGGCAGCGCGACCGCGCCGTGGATGCGGAGCACCTCGCCGGCAACGTCGCCCTCGGCCACTGGCCACGGCACGTAGGCGCGCACCTTGCGCGCCAGCGCCTCGGCCGGCAGTCGCCAGTCCAGCCGCGCCTCGGCCTTCTCCAGCTTGTGCGCGTAGGTGGCACCTTCCTCCGGCTGCGGCCGCGGCGCCGGACGCACGCCTGCGCGCAGCAGCGCCAGGCCGTCCCCCAGCACCTGGGCGCCGAGATCGGCCAGGCGCGCATGCAGCTGCCCCCCGGTCTCGCACTCTGCGATCGGCGTGGTCTGCGACAGCAGCACCGGACCGGTGTCCAGGCCCTGCTCCATCTGCATCAGGCACACGCCGGTCTCGGCATCGCCGGCCTCGATCGCGCGCTGGATCGGCGCGGCGCCGCGCCAGCGCGGCAGCAGCGAAGCGTGCACGTTCCAGCAGCCGAAGGTCGGGATGGCCAGCACCTTCGGCGGCAGCAGCAGGCCGTAGGCGACCACGACCATCAGGTCCGGCTTCAGCGCGCGCAGCGCCTTGCGCGCCTCCACCGTGCGCAGCGTCTGCGGCTGCAGCACCGGCAGTCCGAGGCGCTGCGCCTCCTGCTTGACCGGCGAGGCCGCCAGCCCGCGCCCGCGCCCGGCGGGCCGGTCGGGCTGGGTATAGACGGCCACCACCTCGCCGCGCGCGGCGGCCACGCGCAGCGAGGCAACGGCGAAGTCGGGAGTACCGGCGAAGACGATGCGCATGGCGGCGTGGCCCTAGTCGCGACCCTTGCGCAGCTTGTCGAGCTTCTTGATCGCGCGGTCGCGCTTGAGCGGCGAGAGGTAGTCGATGAACAGCTTGCCGTCGAGATGGTCGATCTCGTGCTGCACGCAGGTGGCGAGCAGCCCGTCCACGCGCAGTTCGAATGGCTTGCCGTGGCGGTCCAGCGCGTCGACGACGATGCCGTCGGCGCGGGTCACGTCGGCGTAGATGCCCGGGATCGACAGGCAGCCTTCCTGGTGCGCGCGCAACTCGTCGGAGCGTTCGCGGATGGTCGGATTGATGAAGACCAGCGGCTGCTCATGCCCTTCGGTGACATCGATCACCATGAAGCGCTGGTGCGTGTCGACCTGGGTCGCGGCCAGGCCGATGCCCGGCGCCTCGTACATGGTCTGGAACATGTCGTCGAGCAGGCGCTGGAAGACAGGATCTTGCAGATGGCCGGCATCAACCGGCCTGGCCACGGTCCGCAGGCGGGGGTGGGGATATTCGAGGATCGGGAGCAGGGCCATGGCGGAAAGGTGGCGGCGGTCACAACCGCGTGGAACGGCTGGCCATTGTAGCGCCCGGCGGCTTGCAACCGGCCGCCACTTGTACGTTATAGTGCGGCTGCTGCACGGGGAAATCTTCAAGGGGAGCAACTAGATGGCCCGTATGCTTAAGCGCCTTTCTCAGGGGCTCCGCACGACGTGCGTGGTCGCATTGATGACGGTGGCCACCTACGCGGCTGCGCAGACCATGCGTGGCGATCATCCCGATACCTATGTCGTGCAGCGTGGGGATACGCTGTGGGACATCGCGGGCAAGTTCCTGCAGAAGCCATGGCTGTGGCCGGAAATCTGGCAGGCCAACCCGCAGATCCACAACCCGCACCTGATCTATCCGGGTGACGTGGTCAGCCTGGCCTACCTCAACCGCGTGACCGCCAGCGAGGGGCCGCGCGAAGCGACCGCGCAGCCGATCAACGCGATCCCGCTGTCGGACGTGGAGGCCTTCCTGAAGGACCTGCGCGTGGTCGACGAGTTCGAGCACCTGCCCTACGTGGTGGGCCTCGAAGAAGACCGCATGCGCGTCACCCAGGGCGAGGTCGCCTACATCCGCGGCCTGCCCGGCGCCAGCGCCGGCCAGCGTTACGCGGTGGTGCGTCCGACCGTGCGCTATACGCACCTGGACCGCAGTGGCCTGTGCTGCGACCTGTTCCACAAGGACGACCTGGACTTCCGCGGCAAGCGCATCGCCGACTTCCAGCAGTACTGGACCAACGTGGTCACGCCCGACAAGGGCCAGGAACTGCTTGGCTACGAGCTGCAGCGGGTCAACGTGGGCACGATCACGCGTGGCGAGGTCGGTGGCATCCAGGCGAGCACCCTGCTGCTGGACGAAACCGGGCGCGAAGTGCGCGTTGGCGACCGCCTGATCGCGATCGACGCCCAGCCCTACGACCTGCAGTTCTTCCCGCACGCACCGGCGCAGCAGCTCGAGTACGGCCGCGCCCGCGTGCTGGCGGTGGCCGACACGCTGACCCACGGCGGTCCGCGCGATGTGGTGGTGCTGTCGATTGGCGCCCGCGAGGGCGTGAACAACGGCACGGTGTTCTCGCTCTGGCGCGAAGGCACCAATACCGTGGACCGGGTCGAAAAGGGGCCCGATCGCGACGCAGACACCGTGTTCTTCGAGAACAAGGTGCGGCTGCCCGACGAGTTCGCCGGCCATGCGATGGTGTTCCGCACCTATGACAAGGTCAGCTACGCGCTGGTGATGGACAGCATCAAGCCCACCCGCATCGGCTACCACCTCAAGCATCCCGACGCGCCCTACTGACACGGCGCGGGGTTTTCTGACAGAGTCCAGCGACGGCGCCTTCGGGCGCCGTCGTCGTCTGTGCGGCACGCTGCCGCCATGACGCCCGACGACCTCGCCCTGCTGCGCCTGATCGAGTGTGGCGGTGCCAGCGCGCCACGCCGCCTGCTGCTGGAACGATTCACAACGCCCGCCGCCGCGCTGGCCGCGGGCCCACGCGCCTGGCGCGAGGCCGGACTCGATGAGGCACAGGTGCGCGCGCTGGACAGCGGGCACACGCCCCCACCCCGGCAGTGCGAGTGGCTGGCCGGCCCACGCCACCACCTGATCGGCTGGCACGACCCCGACTATCCCGCCCTGCTCCGCCGCATCTCCAGCCCGCCGTTGGCCCTGTTCGTGGCTGGCGACGCCGACCTGCTCTGGCACCCGGCGATTGCCGTGGTCGGCACCCGCGCCCCGACCGCCGGTGGCCGCGACCACGCCCGCGAATTCTCCCGCGCCTTCGTCCGCGCGGGCCTTGCGGTCTGCAGCGGCCTCGCCGCCGGCATCGACACCGCCGCCCACGAGGCTGCGCTGGAGGCCGACGGCATCACCGTGGCGGTGCTCGGCAGCGGCATCGACGTGCCCTACCCGCGATCCAATGCCGGCCTGCACCGGGCCATCGCGACGTGCGGCGCGGTGGTCAGCGAGCATCCGCCCGGCACCGGGGCGCGCAGCGAGCACTTCCCGGCCCGCAACCGGATCATCGCCGGGCTGTCCCTGGGCACCCTGGTGGTCGAGGCCGCGCATCGCTCCGGTGCCTTGATCACCGCGCGCCTGGCCGCCGACGCCGGGCGCGAGGTCTTCGCCCTGCCCGGATCGATCCGCAACCCGATGGCCCGCGGCTGCCACCGGCTGCTGCGTGACGGCGCGGTCCTGGTCGAAACCCCGGCCGAAGTGAACGCTGCACTCGTAGCGGTGGCCGCATCGCTGGCCGACGCCTTGCGCAAGCGCCTGCAGGCCCCCATCCCTGTGTCCGCGGACGCCGTGCACGGGTCCGCGGGGAGTGCAGCGCCGGAGGATCCGGACTACCAGCGCTTGTGGTCGGCTCTGTGCCATGACCCAAGCCCTATGGATGAATTGCTGGAGCGCACTGGATTGACGACCGCGGAAGTGTCGTCCATGCTCCTGCTCCTGGAGCTGGATGGCCGTGTCGTGCAGGCGCACGGCCGGTATTCCCGAAAGTCCTGACATATCGCGCCTACAGGCGCAGGCCGGGGGGAAATGAAAGAAAGCATCCTGGACGTCCTGCTCTATCTGTTTGAACACTATTTCAGCGAGGACGCGGATCTCATCCGCGACCGCGACTCCCTCCAGGCTGGCCTGCTCGAGGCCGGCTTCAGCCCGGCGGAGATCAGCAAGGCCTTCGACTGGCTCGACGCGCTCGCCCAGCAGCGGCCCGACGCCGGCGTGCTGCGCGCGGACGGCCCGGTCCGGGTCTATTTCGGCCCGGAGCTCGACAAGCTCGACGTCGACTGCCGCGGCTTCCTGCTGTTCCTGGAGCAGCACGGCGTGCTCGACGCCGGCCAGCGCGAACTGGTGCTGGACCGCGCGATGGCGCTCGACCAGGACGAGCTGGACCTGGACGACCTCAAGTGGGTGGTGCTGATGGTGCTGTTCAACCAGCCCGGCATGGAAGCGGCGTACGCCTGGATGGAAACCCAGATGTTCGCCGACGAGCCCGAGCCGGTGCACTGACGCACCACCGAAGCCCTTGATGAACCAAACCACCCCGGGTGCCGGCCCACCGCCGCTGCCGCCCAGCCGTCCGCACGCCCCACCCCCGCCGCCACGCAAGGGCATGAGCGGCTGCCTGATCGCGCTGCTCGTCGCGGGCGGGCTTGCGATCCCGCTGGTCGCGATCATGGCCGCGATCGCGCTGCCAGCCTACAACGACTACCTTGCGCGCGCGGTGGCCGCTGCGGCGCTGGCCGAAACCGCTCCGCTCAAGGCGCAGGTGGCCGAGTTCGCGGCGCGCAATGGCCGCTGCCCGATCGATGCCGACCTCGGATTCCGCGCCGCAGGCGCAGCCGGCAGCGCCCACGACGGCGTCGGCTTCGGTCGCACCGGCGTCGGCTGCGCGCTGGAGATCCGGCTGCGCGACGACAAGGGCGGCGCTATCCACGGCAAGCACCTGTGGCTCGAACTGGACGCCAGCGGCGCCTGGCGCTGCAGCTCCGACGCTGAAGACAAATACCTGCCCGCCGATTGCCGCGGCTGAGGCGGGCGCCGCCGGGGAGCGGCGCCGACCCACACATAAACAGGGGAAAACACGATGTCCAAGTGGTATTACGCCGACGCCGAGCATGCCAGCCAGGGCCCGGTCGACGACACCAGCCTGGTGCGCCTGCGCCTGCAGGGCCAGCTGGGCTGGGAAACGCTGGTCTGGCGCGAGGGAATGAGCGACTGGCGGCCGATGCGCGACTTCGCCGCCGAGCTCGCCCGGGCCGAGGGCGGCGCGCCGCCGCTTCCGCTGGGCGCGGGCCCGGTCAGCGCAGGCGCAAGCGTGGTCCCGAGCGCACCGGCCCATCCGGCGGCGCCGGCAGAACCGGTTTCGCCTTACGCCCCGCCAGTCGCCACGGTCACCGCCGGCACGAGCGTGGTGGCTGGCGGCGAAGTGGTCCATGCCGGCTTCCTGAAGCGCTTCGCGGCGATGGTGATCGACGGCTTCGTCACCGCCGTAGCGTCGTGGGCGATCCAGATTCCGTTGCTGTTGGCGGCCGGCGCGGCCGGCCTGGCGGGCGGGGAACTGTTCGGGGCCGGCAGCTCGCTGGGGCTGCTGCTGCTCTCCTACGGCGTCGGCCTTCTGATCCCGCTGTTCTATTTCGCCTGGATGCATTCGTCGGCCGGCCAGGCCTCGCTGGGCAAGATGGCGGTCGGGATCAAGGTCTGTCGCGGCAGCGGCGAGCGGATCAGCTTCCTGCGCGCGTTTGCCCGTTACGCGGCGTACCTGGGCACCGTCGTGTTCAGCTTGGGCATCGG
Organism: Luteimonas sp. A482; assembly: GCF_054072655.1. Classification (NCBI taxonomy): domain Bacteria; kingdom Pseudomonadati; phylum Pseudomonadota; class Gammaproteobacteria; order Lysobacterales; family Lysobacteraceae; genus Luteimonas; species Luteimonas sp. A482. The sequence continues at coordinate 460,555 of NZ_JBSVRO010000001.1, read as the reverse complement.
TGGCCTGGTCTCCGCCTTGACCACCGGCCTGAGCCAGCGCCGCCAGGCGCTGCACGACATGGTCTGCGACACCCTGGTGGTGGACAAATGGGCCTTCACCGACCGCCCCGACCTGCAGCGCCGGGAGCTGGGCGTGGTGACCTGGGTGGTCATCGCGATCGGCGCTGGCCTGCTCGCCCTGGGCCTGCTCGCGATGGTGGCCGCGATCGCAATTCCGGCCATGACCCGCTGAGCGGCTGGGGTTGCGGCCGGACGGGTGGCTTGACACCACCATGCGCGCCGTGATTCCACTATAAATAGCGCCATCCCTGGATGGCGCGGTTTCTTGCGCCCGGGACCTCCCGGGCGTCGTGTTCTTCGAATCCCCGATTTTGGCGCGGCCGACAGGCCCGCCCGGAACCTCCCCCAAAATGCCCAAGCACCTGCTCATCGTCGAATCGCCGGCCAAGGCCAAGACGATCAACAAGTACCTCGGCAAGGACTTCCAGGTCCTTGCCTCGTACGGCCACGTCCGCGACCTGGTGCCCAAGGAGGGCGCGGTCGACCCCGACGACGGCTTCCGCATGCGCTACGAGCTGATCGAGCGCAACGAGAAGCACGTCGAGGCGATCGCCAAGGCGGCGCGCGGCGTCGAGGGCATCTGGCTGGCGACCGACCCGGACCGCGAGGGCGAGGCGATCAGCTGGCACATCGCCGAGATCCTGCGCGAGCGCGGCCTGCTGGAGGGCAAGGACCTGCAGCGCGTGGTGTTCACCGAGATCACGCCGCGCGCGATCAAGGAAGCGATGAGCCAGCCGCGTCCCATCGCCGCCGAGCTGGTCGACGCCCAGCAGGCACGGCGCGCGCTCGACTACCTGGTCGGCTTCAACCTCTCGCCGGTGCTGTGGCGCAAGATCAAGGCCGGCTTGTCGGCCGGGCGCGTGCAGTCGCCGGCGCTGCGCATGATCGTCGAGCGCGAAGAAGAGATCGAGGCGTTCAAGGCGCGCGAGTACTGGACCATCGAGGCCGAGTGCGCGCATCCCTCCCAGGCCTTCAGCGCCAGGCTGATCAAGCTCGACGGCCAGAAGTTCGAACAGTTCACCATCACCGACGGCGAGACCGCCGAGGACGCGCGCAGCCGCATCGCCACTGCCGCCAATGGCGCGCTGCATGTCACCGACGTGGCCAGCAAGGAGCGCAAGCGCCGGCCGTCGCCGCCGTTCACCACCTCGACCCTGCAGCAGGAGGCCGCGCGCAAGCTCGGCTTCACCACGCGCCGGACCATGCAGGTGGCGCAGAAGCTGTACGAGGGCGTCGCGGTTGGCGAGGAAGGCACGGTCGGCCTGATCAGCTACATGCGTACCGACTCGGTGAGCCTGTCGCAGGAGGCGCTGGGCGAGATCCGCGACGTGATCGCGCGCGACTTCGGCACCGCCTCGGTGCCGGACAAGCCCAACGTCTACCAGACCAAGTCCAAGAACGCGCAGGAAGCGCATGAGGCGGTGCGTCCGACCTCGGCGCTGCGCACGCCTTCGCAGGTAGGGCACTTCCTCAGCGACGACGAGCGTCGTCTCTACGAGCTGGTGTGGAAGCGCGCGGTCGCCTCGCAGATGATCCCGGCCACGCTCAATACCGTGACCATCGACCTCGCCGCCGGCGCCGAGCATGGCTTCCGCGCGTCAGGCACCACCGTGGTCGTGTCCGGCTTCCTGGCCGTGTACGAGGAAGGCAAGGACAGCAAGGGCAAGGAAGACGAGGACGAGGGCCGCAAGCTGCCGGCGATGAAGCTTGGCGACCGCATCCCGCTCGACCGCGTCCACACCGACCAGCACTTCACCCAGCCGCCGCCGCGCTTCACCGAGGCCTCGCTGGTCAAGACGCTCGAGGAGTACGGCATCGGCCGTCCCTCCACCTATGCCTCGATCATCCAGACCCTCACCGGCAAGCAGTACGCGCTGCTGGAAGGGCGCGCGTTCAAGCCCACCGACGTGGGCCGCGCGGTCAGCAAGTTCCTGAGCAACCACTTCGCCAAGTACGTCGACTACGACTTCACCGCCAACCTCGAGGACGAGCTCGATGCGGTGAGCCGCGGCGAGGAGGCGTGGGTGCCACTGATGGAACGCTTCTGGGGCCCGTTCAAGGAGCAGGTGGACGACAAGAAGGCCACCCTGGACAAGGCCGATTCGGGCAGCATTCGCGTGCTGGGCGAAGACCCGGCGAGCGGGCGCCAGCTGAGCGCGCGCATCGGCAAGTTCGGGCCGCTGGTGCAGATCGGCAAGGTCGAGGACGAGGACAAGCCACGTTTCGCCTCATTGCGGCCGGGTCAGAGCATCTATTCGATCAGCCTTGAGGAAGCGTTGGAGCTGTTCCAGCTGCCGCGCGTGCTGGGCCAGAACAAGGACGAGGACGTGAGCGTGGGTATCGGCCGCTTCGGCCCCTTCGCCAAGCGCGGCAGCGTCTACGCCTCGCTGACCAAGGAAGACGACCCCTACAAGATCGACCTGGCCCGCGCGGTGTTCCTGATCGACGAGAAGGAAGAGATCGCGCGCAACCGCGTGATCAAGCAGTTCGACGGCAGCGACATCCAGGTGCTCAACGGCCGCTTCGGCCCCTACATCAGCGACGGCCGCCTCAACGGCAAGATCCCGAAGGATCGTGAGCCGGCCTCGCTCACGCTGGAGGAAGTGGTCCGGTTGCTCGAGGAAACCGGCAAGCCTGCGCGGCGCGGCTTCGGGGCGAAGAAGGCGGTCGCCAAGAAGGCGGCCGCGAAGAAGGTGCCGGCCAGGAAGGCGCCCGCCAAGAGCGCTGCGAAGAAGACCGCGAAGAAGGCGACGACAAAGAAGGCGGCCAAGGCCTTGCACCCGCTGTCGAGCGAATTCGAGCCGGCGCGGCCGCTGGTCACGGCGGCGAAGTTCGAGCCCGGCCGCAAGCGCGTGATCAAGAAGAGCGAGGACGCGCCGTTCTAGGCGCGTTGGGGGACGGCAATCGCGGCTGAAGCCGCTCCTACGGGAGTGCCGTGCGTCGCGCTTTTCTGCAGGAGCGGCTTCAGCCGCGACCGTTGCATCACGCCCCCCGCCTGCGGGGCCGTCGCGCCGCCCACTGACATCCACCGCGCCAGTCCCTAAGCTGGCGCCATGCCTGCCTCGCCCCGGATCGCCGAAGCCGTCGCCGCCCTGCGTGGCAGCGGCCTGATCGCCTATCCCACCGAGGGCGTGTGGGGCCTGGGCTGCGATCCCTTCGACGAGGCGGCGGTGCTGCGCCTGCTGGCGCTCAAGCAGCGGTCGCTGGACAAGGGCCTGATCCTGGTCGCCGCATCGACCGCGCAGTTCGATGACCTGGTCGACTGGGACCGCCTGGAGCCTGCCACGCGCGACGAGGTCATTGCCTCCTGGCCTGGCCCGCATACCTGGATCGTGCCGGTCACCGCGCGCGTGCCGCGCTGGATCACCGGCGCCCACCAGGGCGTCGCCGTGCGCGTGAGCGCGCATCCGGTCGTCGCCGCGTTGTGCAGCGGATACGGCAGCGCGCTCGTCTCGACCAGCGCCAACATCGGCGGCCTGCCCGCACCGCGCACGCACGAAGAACTCGCGGCGGATGTCCGCGCCGGAGTGGAGGTGATTGTTGCCGGAGAAACCTCAGGGCTGGCGCAGGCCACCCCGATCCGGGACGCCCGCAGCGGTCGCGTGATCCGCTGAAAAACAAGGGTTTTTTTCAGCGCCCCGTTGCATCGGAAACCAGTTCGAACCGGGGCAATTGCCGCGTCGCACAAATTGTGTTTTATTCGGGCCACGTGGAAGCGCCGTCGGGTAATCGCGCCCTGGGTCCCCGGCTCCGATGCCCACGCCACCCGACCACCACCACGACGACATGACGATGCGGGCACACCCGGATCGGGGCCTCCACGACCCCGCAAGCGAACACGACAGCTGTGGTTTCGGCCTGATCGCCAAGATCCAGGGCGAGCCCGAGCGCGCCATCGTCGACATCGCGCTCGAAGCGCTATCGCGCATGGCGCACCGCGGCGGCGTGGCCGCCGACGGCCTGTCTGGCGATGGCTGCGGCGTGCTGATCCACGGCGCGCAATCCTTCGTCCGCACGCTGGCGCACGAATCCGGTTTCCCACTGCACGAGGGGGCCGTTGCCGCCGGCATGGTGTTCCTGCCGCACGACGATGGCGATGCTTTGATATGCCGCGACACGCTGGCCGCGCAGCTGCGGCGCGAAGGCGTGCGCGTGGCCGGCTGGCGCGAGGTGCCGATCGACCTGGCCGCCTGCGGCAAGCTGGCGCGCGCCACCGTGCCGCGCATCGAGCAGGTCTTCGTCGAGACCGACGAACCCGACACCGCCAAGCTCGAACGCGCGCTGTACCTCGCGCGCCGGCGCAGTGAGGAAGCGCTGGCCGCGCTGGCCGACTTTTACGTGGTCGGGCTGTCGCCGCGGCTGCTCGGCTACAAGGGCATGGTCCTGCCCAGCCACCTGCGCCAGCTGTTCCCGGACCTGTCGCACCCGCAGCTGGCCGCGCGCGCGGTCGTGTTCCACCAGCGCTTCTCCACCAACACCCTGCCGCGCTGGCCGCTGGCGCATCCGTTCCGCAGGCTCGCCCACAACGGCGAGATCAACAGCATCGAGGGCAACCGGCGCTGGGCGCAGGCCCGCAAGCACGTATGGCGCTCGCCGCTGCTGGACGTGTCGGAATTCGAATCGACCGTGACCCTGCACGGCTCGGACTCGCAGTCGCTCGACAACATGCTCGAATGGCTGCTGCTCGGCGGCATGGACCTCCCGCAGGCGATGCGCATCCTGATCCCGCCGGCGACGCAATCGCTGGAGTACAAGGACGCCGACCTCGCCGCGTTCTACGAGTACTACTCGATCAACTCCGAGCCCTGGGATGGCCCGGCCGGCGTGGTGATGTGCGACGGCCGCTTCGCCGCCTGCACGCTCGATCGCAACGGCCTGCGCCCGGCGCGCTGGACGCTCTCGCGCGACGGCGTGTTCCTGATCGCCTCCGAGGCCGGCGTGTGGGACCTGCCGCCCGAGCAGGTGCAGGCCAAGGGCAAGCTGGGTCCCGGCGAGATGATCGCGGTCGACCTCGAGGCCGGGCGCCTGCTCGACAGCGATGCGATCGACGATCTCAACCGCATGCGCGCGCCGTACAAGCAGTGGCTCAAGCGCGGCATGCGCTGGCTGCACACCGAGCTCATCGACCCGGCACTGACCGATGCGCCGTTCACGCCGGAAATGTTGCTGGCGTTCCAGAAGCTGTTCCAGCTCTCGCGCGAGGAGCAGGAGGCGGTGCTGCGGCCGCTGGCCGAGACCGAGCAGGAAGGCATCGGCTCGATGGGCGACGACGTGCCGATGGCCGCGATCAGCCAGCGCGTGCGGCCACTGTACGACTGCTTCCGCCAGGCGTTCGCACAGGTCACCAATCCGCCGATCGATCCATTGCGCGAGGCCTGCGTGATGACGCTCTCCACCCAGATCGGGCGCGAGGGCAACCTGTTCCTCGACCAGGCGGGGAATGTCGATCACGTGATGCTCAACTCGCCGGTGCTGTCGCAGCGCAAGCTGCACCAGCTGCTGGCGCTGCCGCGGTTCGAGTCGCGGCATCGCTACATCGACCTGTACTTCGAGCGGCGCAGCGGACTGCGCACGGCGCTCGCGCGCATCTGCGCCGAAGCCGAGGCCGCGGTGCGCGCGGGCGTGGAACTGCTGATCCTCAGCGACCGCCGGCCGCGCCACGGCCACGCCGCGGTGCACGCGCTGCTGGCCACCGGCGCGGTGCACCTGCATCTGGTGCGGCAGGGACTGCGCTGCGACACCAACCTGATCGTCGAGACCGGCACTGCGCGCGACCCGCACCACTTCGCCTGCCTGATCGGGTTCGGCGCGACCGCGGTCTATCCCTATCTCGCCTACCAGACCCTGGCCGCGCTCGCGCGCCGCGGCCTGCTGGGCGGCAAGACCAGCAACGAGCCGACACAGTTCGGCCGCAGCTACCGCCGCGGCATCAAGAAGGGCCTGCTCAAGATCCTGTCGAAGATGGGCATCGGCAGCATCGCCAGCTATCGCGGCGCGCAGCTGTTCGAGATCGTCGGGCTGGATGAGGCGGTCGTCTCGCTGTGCTTCGAAGGCACGCCTTCGCGCATCAGCGGCGCCGGCTTCGCCCGGCTGGAAGCCGACGCCTGGGCGCTTGCCGCGCACGGCTGGGACGACAACGCCCTGCCCGAGCCAGGCGGGCTGATGCGCTACGTGCACGGCGGCGAATACCACCAGTACAACCCCGACGTGGTGCAGACCCTGCAGCGCGCGGTGCTCACCGGCACGCGCGAGGACTGGAAGGCCTACGCCGACCACGTCGACAAGCGCCCGCCCGCGGCGCTGCGCGACCTGCTGCGCCCGCGCGCGCTGGGCACGCCGGTGCCGCTGGACGAGGTCGAATCCATCGCCTCGATCCTGAAGCGCTTCGACTCCGCGGCGATGAGCCTGGGCGCGCTGTCGCCCGAGGCGCACGAGGCGCTGGCGATCGCCATGAACCGGCTCGGCGGGCGCAGCAACTCCGGCGAGGGCGGCGAGGATCCCGCCCGCCACGGCACGGACAAGCGCAGCAAGATCAAGCAGATCGCCTCGGGCCGCTTCGGCGTCACGCCCGAGTACCTGATCAACGCCGAGGTGCTGCAGATCAAGGTCGCGCAGGGCGCCAAGCCCGGCGAGGGCGGGCAGCTGCCGGGCAGCAAGGTCAATCCGCTGATCGCGCGGCTGCGCTATGCGCGGCCCGGCATCGGCCTGATCTCGCCGCCGCCGCACCACGACATCTATTCGATCGAGGATCTGGCGCAGCTGATCTTCGACCTGCGCCAGGTCAATCCGACCGCGCTGATCTCGGTGAAGCTGGTCTCACACGCGGGCGTGGGCACCATCGCGGCGGGCGTGGTCAAGGCCGGCGCCGACCTGATCACCATCTCCGGCCACGACGGCGGCACCGGTGCCAGCCCGCTCGGTTCGATCCGCTATGCCGGCGCGCCCTGGGAGCTGGGCCTGTCGGAGGCGCGCCAGGCGCTGCAGGCCAACGAGCTGCGTGAGCGCGTGCTGCTGCAGACCGACGGCGGGCTCAAGACCGGGCTGGACGTGGTCAAGGCGGCGATGCTGGGCGCCGACAGCTTCGGCTTCGGCACCGCGCCGATGATCGCGCTGGGCTGCAAGTACCTGCGCATCTGCCACCTCAACAACTGTGCCACCGGCATCGCCACCCAGGACGAGCGCCTGCGCTCGGCCCACTTCACCGGGCTGCCGGAGCGCGTCGAGAACTTCTTCCGCAACGTCGCCCAGGACGTGCGCGAACTGCTGGCGGCGCTGGGCGCGCGTTCGCTGGACGAGATCATCGGCCGCACCGACCTGCTCGAGCAGCACCTGCGGCATACGCGCGAGGACGTCGACATCGACCTGTCGCGGATGCTGGCGCGCGATGCCGCGCAGCCGGCCGCGTATTGCGGCGCGCCCGCACTGCAGGCGCCGCCGGACGGACTGGCCGCGCGCCTGGACGCGGCGCTGTCGGGCGCGATCGAGCGCGCAGAAGGCGGCGAACACGTCGACACCATCCGCAACACCGACCGCAGCATCGGCACACGCTTGTCCGGGCTGATCGCACGCCACCATGGCAACGCCGGCATGGCGGCGCGTCCGCTCACGCTGCGCCTGACCGGCAGCGCCGGACAGAGCTTCGGCGCGTTCAACGCCGGCGGCCTGCGCCTGCAGCTGGAGGGCGAAGCCAACGACTACGTCGGCAAGGGCATGGCCGGCGGCCGCATCGTGCTCTCGCCGCCGCGTGGCAGCGCATTCGAGTCTCGGCATACGCCGATCCTGGGCAACACCTGCCTGTACGGTGCCACCGGCGGCGAGCTGTACGCGGCCGGACGCGCCGGCGAACGCTTCGCGGTGCGCAACTCCGGCGCGGTGGCGGTGGTCGAGGGCGCGGGCGACCACTGCTGCGAGTACATGACCGGCGGCACGGTGGTCGTGCTGGGCCGCACCGGCCTGAACTTCGGCGCCGGCCTCACCGGCGGCCTGGCCTACGTGCTCGACCTGGACCGCGATTTCGTCGACCGCTACAACCATGAGCTGATCGACATCGTGCGCATCTCGCCCGAGAGCTTCGACAACCACCGCCAGCACCTGACCGAGCTGGTGCAGGAACATGCAAGCCTCACCGGCAGCGCCTGGAGCGCGCGCATCCTCGACGAGTTCCGCGACTTCGTCGGCAAGTTCTGGCTGGTCAAGCCCAAGGCGGCAAGCCTCGAGGCGCTGGCGCACGAGTTGCGCAGGGCGGCGTGATGGAAATCGTGATTCGTGATTCGTTGTGGGTGTTCGGAACCAGCAAGGGCATGGCGACCCGGCACGTCGCCGGCACGCCTCCCGCGTGCGGCGGTTTCGCACGCGCTGTTCCCGACCACCCGTCACGAATACAAGAATCACGGCCCCGCCATGAGCAAGAAGCAGGTTTTCCAGTTCCTTGATGTTCCGCGCGACATGCCGCGCAAGGTGCCGCTGCAGCTGCGCACCGACGGCGACTGGAACGAACTGTACGGCCAGTTCGGCCAGGCCGAGGCGGTGCACCAGGCCGGCCGCTGCCTGGACTGCGGCAACCCGTACTGCGAGGTCAAGTGCCCGGTGCACAACTACATCCCCAACTGGCTGGCGCTGGTGGAGGAAGGCCGCATCCTGGAGGCGGCGGCCCTGTGCCACGAAACCAATCCGCTGCCCGAGATGTGCGGACGCGTGTGCCCGCAGGACCGGCTGTGCGAAGGCGCCTGCACCCTCAACGCCGGCTTCGGCGCGGTGACGATCGGCGCGGTCGAGAAGTACATCGTCGACACCGCCTTCGAGCAGGGCTGGCGACCGGACCTGTCCAAGGTGGTCGCCACCGGCAATCGCGTGGCGGTGATCGGCGCGGGTCCCGCCGGCCTGGCCTGCGCCGACCGGCTCGCGCGCGCCGGCATCGCCGCGACCGTGTTCGACCGCTATGAGCAGATCGGCGGGCTGATGCAGTTCGGCATCCCCAGCTTCAAGCTCGACAAGTCGGTGATCGCGACGCGCCGCGACGTGCTGGAGGAGATGGGCGTGCGCTTCAGGCTGGGCGTGGAGGTGGGCCGCGACGTGGCCATCGGCACGCTGCTGTCGGAGTACGACGCGGTGTTCCTCGGCCTGGGCGCCTACCGCTATACCGACGGCGGCCTGCCGGGGCAGGACCTGCCCGGCGTGCTGCCGGCGCTGCCGTTCCTGGTGCAGCACGGGCGCATCGTCACCGGCCGCGAGCCGCAGGGCCGGCCGATCGCCGGCTGGGAGGACAGCCTGGCGCTGCCCGACCTGTCCGGCAAGCGCGTGGTCGTGCTGGGCGGCGGCGACACCGGCATGGACTGCGTGCGTTCGGCGATCCGCCTGGGCGCGGCCAGCGTCACCTGCGCCTACCGCCGCGACGAGGCCAACATGCCCGGCTCGGCGCGCGAGGTGGCCAACGCGCGCGAGGAAGGCGTGCGCTTCCTGTTCAATCGCCAGCCGCTGGCGGTCGAGAGCGCGGACGGCCAGCGCCTCGACGGCGTGCGCGTGGTCGAGACCCGGCTGGGCGAGCCCGATGCCAATGGCCGCCGCAATGCGGTCGCCATTGCCGGCAGCGAGTCGCTGCTGGACGCGGACGTGGTGATCATTGCCTTCGGCTTCTCGCCGCGGCCGCCGGAATGGCTGGCGTCGCTGGGGGTGAAGGCGCGCGAGAACGGCCGCCTCATCGTCGGTGGCGACGACCGCCTGCCCTACCAGACCTCGCATCCGCGCCTGTTCGCCGGCGGCGACTGCGTGCGCGGCGCCGACCTGGTGGTGACCGCGGTGAAGGAAGGCCGCGATGCTGCGGCGGCCATCGCACGCCTGCTGCGCAGCCAGGCACAGCCGGCCGCCGCGCTCGACGCGGCCTGAGCGGCGGACCGCATCGCCGCTGACGCACGCACCGGCGCCGCGTTTGCACGGGCCGCCACGCAGCTGCAAGATGGCCGCATGCGCCCGCTCCTGTCCTGCTGTCTGCTGTGCGTGCTGTTCGCAGTTGCGGGCCCCGCCCGCGGGGCCGATCCGGTCATGGTCCATCGCTGCGTCGACGCACGCGGCCACGTGACCCTGGGCGACGTGCCCTGCGCCGACGGCAGCACCGGGCAGACGCTGGAGATGCAGCGGCCCACCGATGGCGAGCCGCTGAACCGGGCGTCGCCGAGGACGGCGCCACCGCCACCTCCGCCAGCGCTGGCAGTGACCGCACGCACGCCGCAGCCGATGTACGAATGCGTGACCCCCGACGGTGAGCGCTATACCAGCGAAACCGGCGAAGGCAATCCGCGCTGGGTGCCGCTGTGGACGCTGGGATACCGCAGCGACTGGCGTCCGGGCGACCCGACGCCCCGCGCCGGCAGCAGCGCATTGGGCGACTACTACGCCAATCGGCCGCTCGGCGGTCGGGTGGGCGCGCCGACGCCCAAGCCCGATCCACCTCCTCCCGGCAGCGGACGCCCGGGCCGGCCCGGGCACCCGCATCGTCCCGGCGACGGCGGCTTCGGCGGCTACGGCGGGGCGGGTACCTGGGTGCGCGACACCTGCCATGCCCTGCCCCAGGGCGAGGTGTGCTCGCGCCTGGTCGATCGTCGCGGGCAGATCCGGCAGCGCTTCTTCAACGCCCAGGAGCGCGAGCGCGACACGCTGCGCGTCGAGGAACGCGGCATCAACGCACGGTTCGCCGCCGACTGCGCGAACCACTGATGCGCCGGTCCGCCTGCCTGGCCGCCGTCCTGCTGCTGTGCGCGTCGATCGCGCCCGCGCAGGACGCCAGCACCATCTACCGCTGCACCGCCGCCAGCGGCGAGGTCACGATCCAGAACGGCACGCCCTGCCCGGCCGGGAGCAAGCAGGAGATCCGCAAGGTCCAAGCCCTGCCGACCCGTCCCGCGCCGCCGCCCGCCGCCCTCGTGGTCGCCGAGGAGCCGCCGGCCTGGGCGCCCCCGCCGCTGTCCGACTTCGAGCAGGTTGCCGGACCGCAGGACGAGCCGATCACCGGGCCACCGCGCCCCGACCTGCCGCGCCCCGCGCGGATTGCCGAGGACGCCCGCCTGCCTCCTCCGCCGATCTACCAGTGCGAGAGCTGGGACAACGACAGCTACGTCAGCGAGGATCACTCGCCCGGCCCGCGCTGCGTGCGCCTGGACACCGGCGGCGTGGGCGAGGCCTGCGAGAACCGCTACGACGTGTGCGCCCGCGTCGGCCAGAAGGCCGAGTGCGGCGCGTGGAAGCGCCGCCAGCGCGAGATCGAGTCCTCCTGGCGTCACGCCCGCGGGCAGGACAAGCCGCGCCTGCAGGAAGACTTCGCGCGGGTCACCCGCATCCTCACCGATTCCAGCTGCGCCCTGCCGCCCTGATCTGCGGGCTCGGCCCTTCCACGCCACGACACGCGCTACAGCCAGCGCGGCACCGCCTCACGGTAGTCGAGGTAGTCGCGGCCGAACCGCGAATGCAGCGCCGCCTCTTCCCATGGAATGATCGCGCGTCTCAGGACCCACAGCGGCAGCGGCAACGTCGCCAGCGCCCAGTGCAGGTCGTACATCAGCGCCAGGCCGACATAGCTGGCCAGCAGGCCGATGTAGACCGGGTTGCGCGTGCGCCGGAACGGACCGGCCCGCACCAGGCCGCTGGGCGCGCCGCCCGGCATGATCGTGGTGCGTCGGCGTGCGAACAGCGCGAAGCTCCACAGCACCAGCAGCAGCCCGCCATTGGCCAGCAACGTGCCCGCCACTTCCAGCCCATCGCGCAGCGCGCCCTGCGGCACCGGCAGGCCCATCGTGGTCTGCAGCACCGCACCGGCGGCAAAGGCCAGCACGCAGTGCAGCGGCGAGGTCGAGCGCACCAGCCAGGGTGCATCGCTGCGCGTTGCGCCCGCAGGCGCGATGTCAGAACCCATGCCGCAGGAAGCCCCCGTCCACGGCGATGCATTCACCGGTGATGTAGGCGGCCGCTGGCAGGCACAGGAACGCGACCGCGGCGGCCACCTCCTCGGGCTCGCCTATGCGTCCCATCGGCGTGCGCAGCAGCACCTCGTCCAGGTAGTCGGGATCGGACAGCTTGTCGGAGGTGCGGCGCGTGCGGATGTACCACGGCGCCACCGCGTTCACGCGCACACCGTCCTCGGCCCATTCGACCGCGAGGTTGCGCGTCATCTGGTGCATCGCCGCCTTGCTCATGCCGTAGGGCGCGCCGCTGCGCACATGGGTCAGCCCCGACACACTGCCCACGTTGACGATGGACGAGACCGCGTGCCGGGTGAGCAGCGGATGCGCGTAGCGCGAGAGTTCGAAGGCGCTGAACACGTTGACCTCGAAGATCTCGCGCCACTGGTCCTCGGTGTAGTCGTTGGCGGCGCGGGTGAGGTTGCCACCGGCGTTGTTGACCAGGATGTTGAGGCCATCGCCCTGGTCCTCGACCCAGTCCAGCACCTCGCGCCGCTGTTCCTCGTCGACGACGTCGCCGATGAAGGCGCGGATGTCGCCGTCGGGACGCTCCTCGGCCAGTTCGTCGCGCGCGGCCTCCAGCGCATCGCCGTTGCGCGCGACGATCAGCACGGTCGCGCCGAAGCCCAGCAGTTCGCGCGCGATCGCGCGACCGATGCCGGCGCTGCCGCCGGTCACCAGCGCAAGCTGCCCATCCAGGCGCCAGCGATGCGGATCCATGTGCATTCCCCTTGATGTGACCGGCGTAGCATAGCGCCGGGATACACACTGGAGGCCGCCATGCACGCCATCCGCCGACTGGCCATGCTCGCCGCGCTGCTCGGGTGCGCAGCCTGCGCGCCACCGCCCGACCCGACTGATGAGACGCCGCCAGCACCGCAGGCGGCTGCGGCACGGGATGCAGGCAAGGGCTGAGGTTCCGCGCCAGGCAGGCACGCAGCGACCTGCCGGTACGCGCATGCTCGGGCGGTGGGACCGTGGTTGCGGCAGTGGCTCGCCGCGCCGCGCCCTGACCTGTGGTGCGGCGAGGGCGCTCAGGGGCTGCGCGAGGCCTCGTCGAAGACGATGAAGATCACCAGGTCATCGTCGCCCAGCTGGCGCAGCGCGTGGCTGTCGCCGTTGCGGGTGAGGATGGCATCGCCCTGCCCGACTTCGCGCGTCGCGCCGTTGAGCGTCAGTTCGCCGCGGCCCGAGAGTACGTAGTAGATCTCGTCCTTGTCGTTGACGTGTGCGCCGATGGTCGCGCCGGCATGCAGGGCGCGCTTGCGGAACATCAGGTCGAAGCCGGTCGCATTGGCGAAGAAGGGATACGCGGTGGTCGTCCCCTCGCCTTCGTGGGGTCCGGGCTGCTGCGAGGCGATGTCGCGCTCGTTGACCACGACCGAGGGTGACACCTGCGCAGATGCGGGCGCTTCAACGCGGCGGCAGTCCTCCGGCGTCACCTCGCGCACGGGCGCACGGGCATCGGCCGCGCGCCATCCGGCGGCGACCAGGCAGGCCACGAGCTGCGCGCCGGCGGCGCTGAAATGGGTGTCGTCGGCCTGCTTCTGCGCCGGCACGTGCATGAAGTAGGGCTTCGATCCCGCGTCACCGGCGTCTCGCAGCCAGTCCATGCTCAGGGCATTGAGGTCGACCAGCGCGACGTGTTCGCGCCGGGCCAGCTCGCGCACCGCCTGCGGATACGGTCCGTGCGTGTCGAGCAACTGGTTGCCGTCGAACTTGCGGCGCGCCACCGGCGTGACCAGCACCGGCGTGGCGCCACGGTCGCGGGCCAGCTCGACATGGCGCATCAGCCAGCGCGGGTACTCGACCAGCGGTTCGCTGTAGCGTGTCGGGTCCTCGAGTTTGGCGTCGTTGTGTCCGAACTGGATCAGCAGCACGTCGCCTTCGCCGAGCTCGGCGGCGATCGCGTCGAGCCAGCCCTGCTCGATGAAGCTGCGCGCACTGCGCCCGCTCTGCGCGTGGTTGCGCACCTCCACGCCATCGGCCAGGTAGTGGTGCAGCTGCATGCCCCAGCCTTCGCGCGGCGCGCGTTCGGGCGGGTAGGCGCTGGCGGTGGAGTCGCCGGCGATGAACACCCGCGGCGGCGCGGCGTGGGCGCTGGCGATACCTGCGAAGCACAGGACGCCGCACGCAGCCAGGGCTTTCAGGTCAGGCAGCATCACGGCCCCTTGAAGGCTGCGCCGACGTTCAATGCATCAGCGGACGTCGGAACGAACGGCGGCGTGCCGTACACGCGGCAGGAAAGAAAAAGTGGAACGGGCGGATGGCCACATCGGGGAGGACGTCGATCCCTCCGCCCGTTCCGGACAACACTCAGCGCGCCAGCCAGCCGCCGTCCACGGGGATCACCGCGCCGTTGACATAGTCCGAGGCGCGGCTGGCCAGGAACACCGCGGTGCCGCCGAGGTCGGACGGCTCGCCCCAGCGCGCGGCGGGGATGCGGTCGAGGATGGCCCTGTTGCGATCGGCATCCGCGCGCAGCTGCGCGGTGTTGTCGGTGGCCATGTAGCCCGGCGCGATCGCGTTGATGTTCACGCCCTTCGCGCCCCACTCGTTGGCCAGCAGCCGGGTGATGCCGGCGATGCCGCTCTTGGACGCGGTGTACGAGGGCACGCGGATTCCGCCCTGGAACGACAGCATCGAGGCGATGTTGATGATCTTGCCGCTGCCCTGGGCGATGAAGTGGCGCCCCGCCGCCTGCGACATGAAGAACGCGGACTTGATGTTGACGTTCATCACGTCGTCCCAGTCCTTCTCGCTGAAGTCCACCGCGTCGGCGCGGCGGATCAGGCCCGCGTTGTTGACCAGGATGTCGAGCCCGCCGAGCTGGGCGATGGTTTCCTGCACCAGCCGCTCCACCGGCTCGATCGAGATCAGGTTGGCGTCGAGGTTGAGGAAACGACGCCCGAGTGCGCGCACCTTTTCACCGGTTTCGGTCGCTTCCACGATGCCGGCGCCGGCGATGTCGGCGCCCGCTTCGGCCAGCGCCAGGGCGATGCCCTGGCCGAGACCGGTGTTGGCGCCGGTGACCAGCGCGACCTTGCCTTCCAGACTGAAGGGATTGCCTGCCACGTTGTAGCCTCCTGGGTCGTCTTACTTGAGCTGGCAGATGTCCAGCACGTGCATGTCGGTGTAGTCGAGGTTTTCGCCGCCCATTGCCCAGATGAAGGCGTAGTTGGACGTGCCCGAACCCATGTGGATCGACCACGGCGGCGAGATCACCGCCTCGTCGTTGCCCATCACGATGTGGCGCTGCGCATCGGGCTCACCCATGAAGTGGTAGACGCGGTCGTTCTCGCCGAGGTCGAAGTAGAAATAGATTTCGCTGCGGCGGTCGTGCAGGTGCGGCGGCATGGTGTTCCAGACGCTGCCGGACTTGAGCACGGTCAGGCCCAGCAGCAGCTGCGAGGATTGGCAGGTGGCGGGCACGATGTACTGGTAGATGGTGCGTTCGTTGCTGGTTTCCAGCGCGCCGCGGTCGAGCGCGACGGCGTCCTTGATCGACAGCGCCTTGGTCTCGAAGCGCGCATGCGCGGGCGTCGAGGTGAGGTAGAACTTGGCGGGGTTTGCTGCATCGTCGGAAGCGAACGACACATCGGTGCTGCCCATCGCCACGTACAGCCCGTCCTTCGGGCCAAGCACGTACTCGGTGCCGTCGACGGTGACCTTGCCCGCACCGGCGCCGACGTTGATCACGCCCAGCTCGCGGCGCTCGAGGAAGGGGTGGCCCTTGGCGGACTCGGGCTCGGTCTGGCGCGGCAGCTCGACCGCCTTCGATACTGGCGCGGCACCGCCGATCACGAAGCGCTCGTTGTGCGAATAATTGAGCTGCACCGTGTCCGCGACGAACAGGTCGCCGACCAGGTAGCGGTCGCGCAGTTGGTCGTTGCTGGCGCCATCCATCATGTCGGGATGGGTGGCGTGATAGGTCTTGCTGAACATGGCAGGGCTCCGTGGTGCGGAGGCCGGCGTGGCCGGCCAGATGAATCGAACGGGGATGAGTCTACCCATTCTGGTAACCGGTGTCATACCGCACTGCGGCACGGTCTGTTCTGGCGTTTCCGTTGGCATCCGGCCCGCATCGCGCGTGCCTTGACCGCCAGTTCGCTGCCTGGGGCTTGCCTGCAGGCATGCGCGCGCCCACGGGCTTGGCCGGCGCCGCGCCGGCATGCGCGGCTGGCGCGGGATTGACCGGCTTCGCCGTTGAAATGCCCTTCTCCCTTCGGTCGAAATGACAGTCGCTACAGCTTTGGCCCGGGCAAGCGGCTACCTGCCGATAGGCCGCAGAGGGCGGGCGCTGGCCGCTACGCCGGCGGCTGGCAGGAGTCGCGGATCACCAGGTGCGGGCGCACGCTCGAGAGCGGACGCGCGCCGGGTTCGCTCTGCAGCAGCATCGCCGCGGCCATGCGGCCGGTATCGCGCGTGTCGCGGCGCACCGAGGTCAGCGGCGGCCACAGCCGCGAGGCCAGCGGGCTGTCGTCGTAGCCCACCACCGACAGCTGCTGCGGGATCTGGATGCCGGTACGCAGCGCGACCCGGTAGACGCCCGCGGCCATCTCGTCATTGCCGCAGAAGATCGCGGTCGGGCGCTTCTTCGCGCCAAGCAGCTTTTCGGCAGCGGCCAGGCCGGACTCGAAGGTGTAGCCGGCTTCCACCAGCCGCGCCTTGGGCAGCTCGATGCCGCGGCGCTGCAGCGCGCCGACGAACCCTTCGGTGCGCTCGATCGCCGAGCGGTAGGCGACCGGACCGGTGATCATCGCCATGTCGCGATGGCCCAGGCTCTGCAGGTAGTCCGCCACCTCGGCCGCGCCGTCGCGGTCGTGGGTGACCACCATCTTCTCCGGGCCGTCCAGCGACACCGCCGCGATGCGCGCGTAGCGGCAGCCGATTTCGTTGAGCATGTCGCACAGCGACTGGTCTTCCGACACGCGCGGCACCAGCATCACGCCGTGCAGTTTCTGCAGCTGCACGAAGCGTCGCACCCCGGTCACGTAATCCGGGCTGCGGCTGTCGCAGGGATGCACCACCAGCTCGAAACCCGAGTCGCGCAGCGCATCGAGCGCGCCGTACTGGATGTCGACGATGTACTGCGCGGTCGGGTTGTCGTAGATCATCCCGATCAGGAACGAGCGGCGGAACGCCAGCCCCCGCGCCATCGGGTCGGGCACGTAGCTGACCTCGCGCATCAGCGCCTCGACCTTCTCGCGCGTATCGGCGCGCACCAGCGGCGAGCGGTTGATGATGCGCGACACGGTCTTCTTCGACACCCCGGCCAGCCGGGCGATGTCGTTGATGGTGGCGGCCTTGCCCGGTGCCAGCCAGGCTTTGTCTTCCTTGGGATTGCGCGACATACGGGTCCTGCCCGGCCTGATACCGGTGTCCAAGCAGTCTAGCGCGGGGCGGCCGGAATTGCGGAGCGCCCCCGGGGCACGGGCGCGCCGCTCAGCCGGCGCCCTGCCGCCGTCCAGTCAGGAACGCAGCAGCGCCGGCAGCCACAGCGACATCTGCGGGAACAGCACCACCGCCAGCAGCACCCCCAGCCCGGCCAGCCAGAACGGCCAGATCGAGCGCAGGCTCTCGGCAATGGTGATCTTGCCGATCGCGGTGCCGACGAACAGCACCGAGCCCACCGGCGGCGTCACCAGGCCCAGGCCGCCGGTCAGCACCAGCACCATGCCAAAGTGCACCGGGTGGACGCCGTAGGCCTTGGCCACCGGCAGGAAGATCGGCGTGCAGATGAGGATCATCGGCGCCAGGTCCATGAAGGTGCCCAGCAGCAGCAGGATCAGCACGATCAGCAGCAGCGCCGTGTACTTGCTGTCGGCGATGGACTGCAGCGCCTCAACCGCCGTCACCGGCACCTGCAGGTAGGCCAGCAGCCAGCCGAACGCGGCCGCGCATGCGATCACGAACAGGATCACGCCGGTGGTGCGCGAGGCATGCACGATGGTCTGGACGAACACGCGCCACGGCAGCTGCCGGTACAGCACCACCGTCACCAGCAGCGCGTACACCACCGCCACCGCCGCGCTCTCGACCGCGGTGAACACGCCGGCACGGATGCCGATGAAGATCAGCGCGACCAGGCCCAGCCCGGGCAGTGCCGACACAAATCGCAGCAGCACCGCGCGCTTGCCCGGGAAGGGTTCGGTGCCGTAACCGCGGCGGCGCGCAACGATGTAGCCGGTGAGCATCAGCACCGCGGTCATCAGCAGCGCCGGCACGATGCCGCCGGCGAACAGGTCGGCGATCGAGATGCCGCCGCCGGCCGCGGCCGAATACAGGATCAGGTTGTGCGAGGGCGGCACCAGCAGCGCCACCAGCGCAGCGGTGATGCTGACGTTGACGGCGAAGTCGCGGTCGTAGCCGCGCTTGATCATCTGCGGGATCATCGTGCCGCCGACCGCCGAGACGTCGGCGATTGCCGAGCCCGACACGCCGCCGAAGAACAGCGACGACAGCACCGACACCTGCCCCAGGCCGCCGCGCACGCGGCCGACCAGGCCGGCGGCCAGCGCGATCAGGCGTTCGGAAATCCCGCCGCGCATCATGATCTCGCCGGCGAAGATGAAGAGCGGGATCGCGATCAACGAAGCGGTGCCGATGCCGGCACCCACCTGCTGCACCAGCACCACCGCCGGCAGGTCGAGGTAAAGCAGCGCCGCCAACGAGCCCGCGGCCAGCGCGAACGCCACCGGCACGCCCATCACCAGCAGCGCGATGAATACGAAGAACAGGATTGCGATGCCCATGGCTCAGCCCTCCCCGTCGCTGCGCAGCAGCTTGGGCAGCCGCGCCAGTGCGAACACGCACATCAGCGCGCCGCCCAGCGAGAGCGGCAGGAAGTTGATGCTCTGCGGCATCGGTGCGCCGGCCAGACGCACGTCGAGGCCATCAAACAGCAGCACCCCGCCCCAGCCCGCCAGCACCCCGCCAATACCGACCACCACCAGGATGTTGCAGGTGTCCACCACCCGGCGCACGCCGGGCCGCATCGCCTCGGCCAGCAGGCTGAAGCTGAAGTGTCGCTGCGTGTGCACGCCCGCCGCCGCGCCGAGGCTCATCGCGGTGCTGAGCAGCAGCAGCGTCACCGGCTCGGTCCAGCTCGGCGAGTTGTTGAGCACGTAGCGGGCAATCACCTGCCAGCCCTGCACCAGCACCAGGCCGGCCAGCGAGACGGCGGCGATGCCGATGGACAGATCGCTGAGGCGATCGAGCGGACCGCGCGGCGAATCCAGTTCGGGAAGCCCGCTGTCGTCGGTCTCGGGCAGGTCGTTGCCAGGAGCTGCAGTCATCGGTGTCCTCATGCGGTGGCGCGGATGCGGGCGTGCAGCGCGTCGATCCGCGGATCCTTGCGGTATTCGGCGAGCAGCGGTGCGGCGGCGCGGCGGAAAGCCTCCACGTCGACGTCGTTGGCCTCGACGCCGGCGGCGAGTATCTGTTCGCGGGCGCTGGCCTCGGACGCATCCCAGGCCTCGCGCATCACCGTGACCGACTGGCGCGCGGTCTCGCGCAGCAGTTCGCGGTCGGTCGGGCTGAGCGCGTCCCAGGTATGGCGCGAGAGCAGCAGCACGTCCGGCGCGTAGGAATGCTCGCTCTGCGACCAGTAGCGCGCGGCCTCGAAGTGGCGGCTGGAATGGAAGCTGCGGATGTTGTTTTCCGCGCCGTCGATCATGTGCGTCTCCATGCCCGAGTACACCTCGCCCAGCGACAGCGGCGTGGCGTTGGCCCCGAACAGGCGCAGCATGCGGATGAAGATGTCCGACACCGGCACGCGGATCTTCATGCCGGCCAGGTCCTCGGGCCGGTGGATCGGCTGGCGCGCGTTGTAGAAGCAGCGCGCGCCCGAGTCATAGATGGCGAGCCCTACCAGCCCGCGCTCGCCGAATCCGTCGAGCACGGTCTGGCCGACGTCGCCATCCATCGCCCGGCGCATGTGCGCGACCGAGTCGAACACATAGGGCAGGCACAGCGCGCGCGTCAGCGGGAAGGCGTTGTTGAGCGCGCCGCTGTAGACGCGGGCGAAATCGATCGCGCCGAAGCGGGCCATGCCGATGGCCTCGGCCTCGCGGCCGAGCTGGCCGGAGTGATAGAGGCGGATGCGCAGCCGGCCGCCGGTCTCGCGTTCAAGCGTCTCCCCGATCCAGCGCATGGCCAGCACGGTCGGGTAGTCGCTCACGTGCACGTCGGTGGCGGTGAGCAGCCCGCCGCGCGGCGGGCTGGCCCATGCCGGCAGGCCGAGTCCGGCCAGCGCGGCGACGCCGGCGCCCGCGGCGAGCAGTTGCCGGCGCCTCACGGCGCGTCTGCCCGCGGCGCGGCGGCCACCACCTGCCCGCTGATCTGTCCGTACGCGCCGAAGTCCACGCGCACCTGCTGGCCCACGCGCACGTCGTGGATGCCGGTGGCGTTGCCGGTCGCGATCAGGTCGCCCGCCCTGAGCGGCCGGCCGCGCCGGGCCGAGCGCGACAGCGCGAACGCATACGCGGCCAGCAGCCCGCCGGGCAGGGTCGTGGCGCCGCCGCGACCGACGCATTCACCGTCGATCCAGCTTGTCGCGGTGAGCTCGGACTCCGGAATCGAACGCCAGCCGGCGATCTCCGCACCCATCACCAGGCCGTTGTTGTTGCCGAAATCCGACACCACCACCTGCGGCCCGAGCTGGTTGACCGTGGCCAGCGGGCTGCTCGCGATTTCCAGGCCGACATGCAGCGTGGCGGCAACGGCGGCGGTGGCGGCGGGCGTCCAGTCGACGACGTCCGGTGGCGCGTCGGCTTCCAGGCGCAGCACGTACTCGGCCTCGATCGCGCCGAAGCCGCCAACGAACACCGGCACCGCCGCATCCTCGGCCCGGGCCGAGAGCTGGCGCGCGTAGATCGGCCCGAGCAGTCGCTCGTCGCCGGATCCGTCGCGCCGCTCGGGCGCGATGTAGCCGACTTTCCAGCCGACCACCCGGTCCGGCCAGCGCGCGATCGCCAGGTCCTGGACGCGGTAGGCCGCCACAAGATCCTCGGGGATGGCGCCGGGGAAGCCGGGAACACTGGCGCCACGCAAGCGTGCATCGACGAATGCCTCGGCGATGGCCACCAATTGATTGGTTGTCTCGATATCGCTGCTCAAGCCCCCTCCGAATGATGTTGCGGTGCAGATCGCCGCAGGCCGGTCGTCCTTGTAAGGTAAACCGGTGTCATCTTCAATGTGCAGTGCGGCAAACCGGTGGACATTTCTGCCCCGGCCGCCCGAATCCGAACGTCATGGAGCCACCAGAATGCCTCTGATCCGCCGATTTTCCGCCTGGTTGACCGTCCTCGCCTGCTTGCTGCCCGCCACCCTGTCCGCGGTTGCCGCGACCCCCGAACAGGGGCCGCTGGCCTTCCCCAGTGCGCAGGGCTGGGCCGCGCATACCCCGGGCGGCCGCGGCGGCCAGATCCTGCGGGTGACCACGCTTGCCACCGACGGGCCGGGCTCGCTGCGCGCTGCGGTGGAGGCCAGTGGCCCCCGCATCGTCGTGTTCGAAGTCGGCGGCGTGATCGACCTGGACGTGCAGACGCTGCGCATCACCGAGCCCTATCTCACCATCGCCGGCCAGACCGCGCCGGCACCGGGCATCACCCTGATCCGCGGCGGCATCGACATCGCCACCCATGACGTGATCGTTCGCCACATCCGCGTGCGGCCGGGCGATGCCGGAAAGCCGCTGCGCAGCGGCGTGGACTTCGACGCGATCTCCACCGTCGGCGCCGAGAACGTGATCGTCGACCACTGCTCGCTGACCTGGGGCACCGACGAGGGCCTGTCGTCCTCCGGCACGCGCTTCATCGAGGGCGGCCGCACGCTCGAGGATTTCCGCAAGGGCACCTCGCGCCGCATCACCTTCAGCAACAACCTCATCGCCGAGGGCCTGGCCTACTCCAGCCACGGCAAGGGCGAGCATTCCAAGGGCAGCCTGGTCCACGACCACGTGCAGGACATCCTGATCACCGGCAACCTGTACGCGCACAACTACGAGCGCAACCCGCTGTTCAAGGGCGGCGTGTCCGGGCAGGTGCTCAACAACCTGATCTACAACCCCGGCGCGCGCGCCGCGCACTACAACCTGATCGCCGAAGAGTGGCTCGGCCACGACTACGCGACCGGCACCATGGTCCTGCGCGGCAACGTGCTGCGCGCCGGCCCGGACACGCGCAAGCTGGCGCTGTTCATGATCGGCGGTTCGGGCGACGTCGACCTGTTCCTCGAGGACAACCTCGCCGTGGACGTGATCGGCGAGGCGACCATTCCCGAGGTCGGCCGCTACACCACCGCGCCGGTCAAGGTGAACCGGCTGCGCAGCGCGCCGGCGCTGCCGTTCGGCGTGCGCCTGCTGCCCTCTGCACAGGTGCAGGATTCGGTGATCGAGAAGGCGGGCGCCACGCCCTGGAACCGCGACCCGATCGACCGGCGCATCGTTGCCGACGTGGTCGAGGGTCGCGGCGCGATCATCGACAGCCAGGATCAGGTGGGCGGCTATCCGCAATACGCGGAAACGCGGCGTCCCTTCGTCGAATCCAAGTGGAACCTCGACACCATGGAGCCGCTCGCCGGCTACGCGCGCGGCGAACCGCTGCGCTGAGGGGACGCCATGCAGCATGCACGGCGGCGGTTCCTGCAGCAGGCGACCGGGGCCGCCGCGGCTGCGCTCGCGCCGCCAGCGCTGTTCGCCGCGCCCTCGCCTGCGGCCAGCCACGCGCGCGTACGCGGTGGCCGCGTGGCGGGCACGCACGAAGGCGGCCTGCACGTGTTCCGCGGGCTGCGCTATGGCGCCGACACCGGCCCGCGCCGCTTCCTGCCGCCAGCGCGCGAGGCGGCGTGGCGCGGCGTGCGCGACGCGTCCATGTTCGGCGCCTCGGCCCCGCAGCGCGGCGGCGACGGCCCGGGCAGCGAGGACTGCCTGTTCCTCAACCTGTGGAGCCCGGCGCTGCGTGACGGCGCGCGGCGTCCAGTGCTGGTCTACATCCACGGCGGCGGCTTCAGCACCGGATCGGGCAGCGATCCGCTGTACGACGGCACGCGGCTGTGCCGGCGCGGCGACGTGGTGGTGGTCACGCTCAATCATCGGCTCAACGCCTTCGGCTACCTGCACCTGAAGGACCTGCTGGGACCGGACTACGCCGCGTCCGGCAATGCCGGCCAGCTCGACCTGGTGCACGCACTGCAGTGGGTGCGCGCGCATGCGGCGGAGTTCGGCGGCGATGCGGACAACATCACCGTATTCGGCCAGTCCGGCGGAGGCGCGAAGATCGCCACGCTGATGGCGATGCCGGCGGCACGCGGCCTGTTCCATCGCGCTTGGACGATGAGCGGCCAGCAGGTTACCGCCGCCGGGCCGCGCGCGGCCGACGCGCGTGCACGCATCCTGCTCGACGCGCTGGGCATCGCGCACGGCGATGCCCGCTCGCTGGCCACGGTACCCATGGAGGCGCTGCTGCAGGCGCAGGCCACGCGCGATCCCTCGCGGGTCGAGGACACCGCGCTGTACCTGGGCCCGGTGATGGACGGCGCGGCGCTGCCGCGCCATCCGTTCTGGCCGGACGCGCCCGCGCAATCGGCATCGATCCCGATGGTCATCGGCAACACCCGCGACGAGACGCGCGCCTTCCTCGGCAACGATCCGGCGAACTTCGCCCTTGACTGGGCCACCCTGCCCGCCAAGCTGCGCAGCCAACAGTACGTGGACATCGCCCCGGACGTCGTCATCGCGGAGTACCGCCGCCTGTATCCACGCTACACACCCTCGGAGATCTTCTTCGCCGCGACCACCGCGGGCCGCTCATGGCGTGGCGCGATCGAGGAGCTCGAAGCGCGCACACGTAACGGCCGCGGCAATACCTGGGCCTACCAGCTCGACTGGCACCCGCCCGGGGAGGAAGGCGAGCGCCTGCGCGCCTTCCACACGCTCGACATCCCGCTGGTGTTCGACAACATCGCGCAGCCGGGCTCGAAGACAGGCACCTCGGCGCAGGCGCAACGGGTCGCGGACGCCATGGCGGGTTCCCTGCTTGCCTTCGCCCGCAGCGGCGATCCGCGGACGGGCGCAACCGGCGACTGGTCGCCCTGGTCGCTCGATCGCCGCGAAACGATGGTGTTTGGCGCGTCGCCACGCATGCAGGACGACCCGCGCGGCGGCGAACGCCGGCTCTACCGGCGCGCCCCCTTTATCCAGCGCGGGACGTTCTGAGGGCACGCGTGCCGGGTGGGGGTCCGGCCGGCGTTGAACTCTCGTGCGTCGGCCGATGCACGGCCACGTCCCGTCCACTGTAGGAGCGGCTTCAGCCGCGATGGATGCATCCGGCTGCAGGGCTGCGGGGGACCGCGATCGCGGCTGAAGCCGCTCCTACAGTCGGGCAAGAGCTTGGCGAATCGTTGTTCTGCCATCGCGACACCAGCGCGGTGGAAGCGCACCTGCGCCGGTCCCGCCGCAGCGGGACCGGCAGGTGCATCAGAACTTGTAGCGGAACCCCACCATGTACTGGCGGCCGGTGTGGGTGTAGGCGATCGGCATGTTGCGCTCGCTGTCGAGCCACATGTCCGACCACTCGTCGGTCAGGTTCAGGCCCTCGAGCGAGATCGAGAAGTTGTCGTTGAAGTTGTACGACAGCGAGGCATCGATGGTGGTCGTCGCCGCCGTGCCTTCCATGTCCGTGCCCTCGCGACCCGGGACCTGGTTCATGTACTCGTCGCGATGGGCCGCCGACACGCGTGCGGAGAACTTCGTGTTGTCGTAGTACAGCGTCGCGTTCCAGGCGTTGTTCGACAGGCCGACCATCGGCCCCGTGGCACTGGGCGCACCGGACGAGGACAGGTACTGGATGTCCGATTCGACGTAGGTGTAGTTGAGCTGCACGCCGAAGTCGCTCCAGATCCCCGGCAGGAAGGTGAAGGGCTGCTGGTAGCCGATCTCGACGCCGGTCAGGTCGCCGCCGGGGGTGTTGAGTGGCTGCTGGAAGACGAACTCGTCATCCGGCGTCACGCCCCATTCGGGCAGCAGCAGCGACGCAGGCAGTCCGGAGGTGTGGAACGGACGGCTCTCGCGCGAGGTCTGGATGTAGCTGTCGATGTCCTTGTAGAACGCGCCGACCGAGACCAGGGCGCCATCGCCGAAGTACCACTCCAGCCCCAGGTCGAAGGTCTTGGCGCGGAACGGCTCGACACGCGGGTTGCCGGTGGTCACCGTACGCGCGCCGCCGGCAACGCTGAAGCTGGTGCCGATGCCGAGGAAGCCGAGGTTGGGACGCGTCATGACCTCGGCACCGGCCACACGCAGCAGCAGGTCGGGGGCCAGCTCGGCGACCAGGTTGAACGACGGCAGGGTGTCGGTGTACGTGTGCACCACCTGCCCGGGCGTGTTGATGTCGACCCAGCCGTTGCTGGTCAGCTCGGTCTCGACCCGCCGCACGCCGACGTTGCCGCGCACCGGGATCGCGCCGATGTCGAAGTTGAAGTCGCCCTGCAGGAAGAAGCCCAGGCTCTCCTCCTGGATCGCGCGGTTGTTGGCGATGGTGTTGGTCAGGTCCGTGTGGACCGCGTAGGGTCCGGTGTTGTTGTGGATGCCCATCATTTCGGCGAAGGCGTGCACGTCCGGCACGACCGCGCGGCCGGCGTTGCCAGCGCGGATGTTGAATTCGCGCATCATGGAGGCCAGCGCGGCATCGTCGATGCTGATTCCGCCCACGGTCTCGACACGACCGCTGCCCGGCGTGCCGCGGCCCCATTCACGGCTCTTGTACTCGTAGCTCTTCCAGTTCACGCCACCCTTGAGGGTGAAGTAGGGCGACGCCGCCCAGGACAGGTCCATCGTCGCGGTGTCGAAGGTATTTTCGACGTACTGCGGGCGCAGGCGGATCTCCGCCAGGGTCCAGCCGGTGGGGTCGGTCGGATCGAGGTCGCCGTAGCTGAAGGCCGGCAAGCGGTCATTGCCACGGTAGTCCCAGCTGTAGCCCTGGACGTTGAACTTGTCGGCGATGACGGTGGTCTGGATCGGGTTGTCGTACTCGGACTGCGACATGCCCAGCAGCAGGTTCATCTGCACGCTGTCGCTGAAGCCGTGTTCGAGCGCCGCGGTGAGCTGGGTGAACTCGGTTGACTGCTCGTCGTAGCGGCCTTCCGAGCGGATGTCGACGTTGTCGAACACGCCGTAGACCAGGTTGCCGCGACCGTCGACCGCGCCGTCGCGGACGCTGGTTTCCTGCTTGCCCGACGCGTTGGTGCGACTGAACGAGACCGCGTTGATGTTGTCCTGCCAGCGGTTGGCGTCGAAGCGCGCGTACAGGCCGTCGAACACCAGCTCGGTGCGATCGCCGAGCTTGAACTGCAGCGCGCCGGTGATGCCCAGGCGCTCCTGCTCGTGGCGGTAGAGGTTGTAGCGCGGAATGCGCGGGTGGTAGACGTTCGGATCCAGCGCGGCCTGGAACGGCGAGCTCTGGTCGAAGAAGTTGGTCGTGCTGTTCTGCGCTGTCCACCAGCGCACGGAGTCGGAGCCTTCCTCGACCACGGTGCGGTCGGTGTAGGCGATCGACAGCAATGCACCGGCGTGGCCATCGGCGAAGGTGTTGCTGACCAGGAAGGTGCCGCGCGGATCGTATTCTTCGGCCAGCGTGTTGTAGCCCATCTGCCCGCCGACGGCCATGGTGAAGCCGTCGTAGTCGAACGGACGCGCGGTGCGCAGGTCGACCGTCGCGCCAAGCGAGCCTTCCTCGATCTCCGCCGCCGAAGTCTTGCGCACCACCAGCTGGGTGAACAGGTCGGACGCGAAGGTGTTGAAGTCGAAGTTGCGCGCGCGGTTCACGCCGCCGGAGGTGTCGGTGCCGCCACCGGTGGCGAGTCCCTCGATGCCGTTGATGCGCACCCGGGTGAACTGTGGGCCCAGCCCGCGGACGGAGATGTTGCGGCCCTCGCCGCCCTCGCGGGTGATCGATACGCCGGGAATGCGCTGCAGCGATTCGGCGAGGTTGAGGTCGGGGAAGTCGGCAATGTCTTCTGCGACGATCGAGTCGACCATGCCCGCCTCACCGCGCTTGATGTCGATCGCACGCTCGAGGCTGGCGCGGTATCCGGTCACCACCATCGTGTCCAGGGTCTGCGGATCAGTCTGCGCCGCGGGCGCGGCCTCCTGCGCCTCCTGCGCCACCGCCGTCATCACCTGCACCTGGAGTGCGAGACCGATTGAAACCGCTAGCAAGGTAACCGGTGTCTTTTTTCTCTTCGAAGCAGCTTGCATAATTCCCCTCCCGTGAGGTCAGACGTGCGCGTTGCGACGGCTGACAGTTGTATGGTGCGATGACCATGCCCCGGCGGGCCAAATGACACCGCTGGCCAAAACCCTAACAAAACCTTTCCCGGCAAGCATGCTGCGGTGCAAAAAATCGCTCCGGGCCGGCGTGTCCCAAGATGCAGAATTCCTGACAGGAGGCCCCATGGGCGGTCGTATCGCGTGTTTCGGTGAACTGTTGCTGCGCCTGGCGGCGCCCGGGCGGGAGCTGCTGCTGCAGTCTCCCCGGCTCGAGGTGCGGATTGGCGGCGCGGAGGCCAACGTCGGGGTCTCGCTGGCCCGCTTCGGCCACGAGGTCGCCATGCTGGGCACTGTCGCCGACAACGCGCTGGGGCAGGCGGCGCTGGGGGAACTGCGCCGCCACGGCGTCGACACCCGCGCCGTGCGCCTGGCGGAAGGGCGCATGGGGCTGTACTTCCTGGCGACCGGTGCCGGGCACCGGCCCAGCGAGGTGCTGTACGACCGCGCCGGCTCGGCGTTCGCGCTGGCCCCGGCTGGCGACTACGACTGGCCTGCGCTGCTGCGCGGCGCCGGCTGGCTGCACGTGTCGGGCGTGACCCCGGCACTGGGCGCCGCGACTGCGACCGCCGCCACCGCAGCAGTGCGCGCCGCGGTGGACCTGGGGGTACGGGTGTCGTTCGACGGCAACTTCCGCCCCAAGCTGTGGGCCGCCTGGGACGGCGAGCCGGCGCGCATCCTGCGCCCGCTGCTGGAGGCGGCGGACATCGCGTTTGCCGATCATCGCGACATCGACGTGGTGCTGGGCGCGCACGACGGCGACGGCGAGGTCCCGCACGCGCAGCGCTTCACGCGTGCCGCAAGCCGTGCCTTCGAGGCGTTCCCGCGCCTGCAGCGGCTGGCGTGCACCACCCGTGCCCAGGCCAGCGTCGAACAGCACGCGCTGGGTGCGCTGATGGCCACGCGCGACGGCGCGCTGCACCAGGTCGAGCCGCGCGAGCTGCACGGCATCGTCGACCGCATCGGCGGTGGCGACGCATTCGCCGCCGGCGTGCTGCATGGCCTGGCGTCGGGCTGGGACGACCTGGACAGCCTGCGCTTCGGCCATGCCGCCGGCTGCCTGAAGCATGCGGTACCAGGCGATTTCAACCTCTGCGATGCGGATGACGTGATGGCGCTGGTGCGCGGCGAGCGCCTGGACGTGAAGCGCTGAGGATGCCGCAATGGCGGGCGCGTTGCGGCGCCCGCAGAGATCCCCAGCGGTCGGACAGCAACGCCGGCATGCCGGCTGCGCACTGTCATCCCGGGGCCGCGAGGGATCTGCGTTCGGGCGCCCCGGAGATTTCTCCCTGCGGTCGAAATGACAATCCGCCGCGTCAGACATCAATCCCGATGTCATCTCGAGCGCAGCGACGGATCTCCAAGAGGCTTGACCGCCCAGTCATGGAGGCATGACACCTGGCGCAATCGCCAGCCCTGCGAAAAGGCAATCGCGATGCGCCGTTGCCGTCAGATCCCGCAGAAGCAGTGCGCCAGCACCGAGACCGGCGCGCCGTCGCGGGTCTGCAGCACCTGCTCCAGCACGCGCAGGTCGCGCTCGGCCTGCGGCACGGCGCGCGACAGCAGCGTCTGCGCGAACTCCGAATCCTTGAGCCAGGCCTGGCCGATGCGACCCTGCACAAAGCCGGTGAACCACTTCTCGAACGGCGTCGCCGCGCGCTCGACATAGCGCACGCGCCATGTCCCGGTTTCACCCAGCTTCGCGCGCGCGGCGGCGTCGGCCACCGCCGCCTGGATGCCGCCGAACTCATCCACCAGCCCACGCTCGCGCGCCTGGTCGCCGGTCCAGACACGGCCACGCGCGACCTCGTCGATCTGCTCGGGCGTACGCTTGCGACCCTGCGCCGCGCGGGTGATGAAATCGCGGTAGCCCTTGTCGATGTAGGACTGGATCACCTGCCCCACTTCGGGCGACAGCGGCCGGCTCAGGTCGAAAGCGCCCGCCATGCGCGTGGTCGCCACGCCATCGGTGTGCACGCCGATCTTCTCCAGCGCGCGCGGAAAGGTGGGCACCAGGCCGAAGATGCCGATCGAACCGGTGATCGTCGACGGGTCGGCATAGATCCGCTCGGCGTCCATGCTGATCCAGTAGCCGCCGGACGCGGCGACATCACCGAACGACACCACCACCGGCTTGTCCGCCGCCTTCAGGCCGAGGATCTCGCGGCGGATCACTTCCGAGGCGTAGGCCGAACCGCCCGGCGAGTTCACCCGCAGCACCACCGCCTTGACGTCGTCGTCGTCGCGCGCCTCGCGCAGCAGCTCCGCAGTCGACTCGCCGCCGATCCTGCCCGGCGGCTGGCGGCCGTCGACGATCTCGCCCTCGGCCACCACCACCGCCACCTGCGGCCGCGAATCGGCCGGACGCGGCGGGCCCTCGGCGTGGCGCAGGTAGTCGAGGAAACCGGCCTGGCGGAAACCGCCGTCGGCATCCTCGTCGACCTCGCCGCGCTCGGCCAGCAGGTTCTCGACCTGCTCCTGCGTCTTCAGCCCGTCGACCAGCTTCTGCTGCAGCGCGTACTGCGCGGTGTCGCCATTGGCCGCGGCGATGCCCTCGGGCAGGGTGTCGATGCTGGCCGCGAGCGTCGCGGCGGTGGTGCCGCGCAGGCGCGCGACATCGGCCAGGTAGCGCTGCCAGACGTCGCCGCGCCAGAACAGGTCCGCTTCCTTGGCCTCGGGCGAGGCGTCGTCGCGGATGAAGGGTTCGGCAGCCGACTTGTACTCGCCCACCTTGAACAGGTGCATGTCGATGCCGAGCTTGTCCTGCAGCCCTTCGCGATAGAACTGGCGGTAGCCGCTCAGGCCCAGCAGCAGCACCTCGCCCTGTGGATCGAGATAGACCTCGTCGGCATGCGCGGCCAGCAGGTATTGCCCCTGGCTGAAGCGCTCGCCGAAGGCGATGACCTGCTTGCCCGAGTCGCGCAGGGCCTGGATCGCGGCGCCGACCTCGCGGATCGCGGCAAACCCCGAGAAGCCCATGCGGTCCACGCGCAGCAGCACGCGCTCGATGTTGTCGTCGGTGCGCGCGGCCTCCAGCACCTTGAGCACGTCGCGCAACTGCACTTCCCCCGGCCCCTGGCCGAAGCTGGCCTGCAGCGAGCGGCTCATCGCATCGGTGGTGTACTGCTCCACCAGCTGCGCCTCGGGCGCGAAGACCAGGGTGGTGCGCTTGTCCAGCGGCGCCACGCCCCTGCCACTGCCGACGATGGCCACCAGCACCAGCAGCAGCAGGAAGAAGAACAGCAGGTTGAGGATCAGCCGGCGGACGAAGTTCATCCCGTCCCAGACGCCGACGATGGCGCGCGCGACGGGGCCGCGCGAAGAGGCTTGACTCATTTGGGCAGATGCTCGCTGTTGCGGATGCTCAGGGTACCCGGCGAGTGCCGGGTTTTCATGCGTCTTTGGTCACCAGGCCGGTTGGCAGGGCGGCGGGCCTGCTGCTGCGCATGAAGCGCCATGCCATCAGCACCGAGGCGACCAGCAGGCCGGCGATCAGGCCCAGCCACATGCCTTTCGGCCCCCAGCCCAGCCCGAGGCCCAGCCCGGCTCCCAGCGGCATGCCCACGCCCCAGTACGCGATGGCGGCGATGAACATCGGCACGCGCGTGTCCTTGAGCCCGCGCAGGGCGCCGGCCGACAGCACCTGCACGCCGTCGGGAAACTGGAAAGCGGCGGCGTACAGCAGCAGCGTCCCGGCCAGCGACGCCACCGCCAGGTCGCGCGTGTAGATCGCGGCGATCGCATCGTGCCAGCCCAGCAGCACCGTTGCAGACGCCGCCTGGGTGGCCAGCACCAGCACTATGCCGGCGAAGGCCGCGCGCCGCACGCCCGCCGACCCGCGGCCTGCGCCCACCGCGTGGCCCACGCGCACCGTGGTCGCTTCGGCCAGGCCGAAGGGAATCATGAAACACAGCGAGGCGACGTTGATCGCGATCTGGTGCGCGGCAACCTCGAGCTCACCAAGGCGCCCGATCAGCAGCGCGGTGGCGACGAACAGGCCGCCCTCCATCGCCACGGTCACGCCGATCGGCAGGCCGGTGCGCAGCAGACCGGAGATCTCGCGCCAGCGCGGCGGGTCGAAGCGCTCGAACAGCCGCAGCGCCTCGAACCTGCGCGCCCGCGCCAGGTAGACCAGGAAGCCGGCCACCTGCAGCCACATCATCGTCGCCGAGGCCAGGCCCAGGCCGCCCGCGCCCATCTCCGCGAAGCCGAACGCGCCGAAGGCCATCGCATAGCCCAGCGGCAGCAGCACCAGCAGCCCGCCGAAGCCGAAGACCATGGTCGGCAACGTCCAGTGCATGCCGTCGCACAGGTAGCGCATGCAGAAGTAGAGCGTGAGCGCGGGAATGCCCCAGCGGATGCCGTGCAGGAAGGCGGTCGCCGTGGGCCGAACCTCGGCCGCGATGCCCATCGGCTCAAGCGCATGCACCGACAGGCTGAGGCAGGCGAACAGCAGCAGCCCCAGCATCAGCGACAGCCACAGCGCCTGCCGGAACAGCGGCCCGACCTCCGCCTGGCGGCCGGCGCCATCGAGCTGCGACACCGACGGCGGCAGCGCCATCAGCGTGCCCATGGGCACCAGCATCGGCAGCCAGAACAGCGCCGTCCCGACCGCCACGCCGGCCAGCGTATTGGTGCCGTGGCGGCCGGCAATGACGTTGTCGACGAAGCCGATCAGGCCGGTGGCCAGATGGCCCGCGACCAGCGGCGCGGCAAGCACGGCGGTGGTGCGCACTTCACCGCGGAAGCGCGCCGGCGGGGCGGGCGGAGGCATGGGGGTCTGGGAGGGCGCGACTGCGGCCGGCAGCGATCCACTATCGCTGCGCTGGCGCCGGGTCGGCGGCGGCCGGTATCTTACCCGCCGATGCCAGTGGCCGCCATTGATGGCGACCGCATGGTGCCGGCCCCGCCGTCCCGGGCGGCAGGCGCGGGGTCCCGGGGCGCCGGCACGAGCTGGCGCGACGGATTTCCCACCTGCCGCGCGGGTTTCGGAAGGACGCGTTCGACACGCCGAAGCACGGGAGCCACGACGCCGATGAGCACATCGCACGAGCAGCCGGCGGCAATCGCCGTACCCGACGCCGCCCAGCCCGATTGCGCCAACTGCGGCGCCGCGCTGCTGGGCGAACACTGCCATGCATGCGGGCAGCCGGTGAAGGGCCTGGTGCGCCACTTCTCGAGCCTGGTGGGGGACGTGCTCGACAGCGTGTTCGACTGGGACTCGCGCACACCGCGCACGCTGGGGCCGCTGCTCGCGCGTCCGGGCCATCTCACCCTGGAATACTTCGCCGGGCGCCGCATCCGCTACGTCAGCCCGTTCCGCCTGTTCTTCTTCCTCGCGGTGCTGACCTTTTTCATCGGCAAGCTCACCCTCAGCTTCGGCAACGAGAACCCGGTGCAGCTGGGCGGTGACAACGGCATCGAGACCGCGCTCGACATCGCCCAGGTCGAACAGGCGCGCGACCGGGCGCTGTCCAGGATCGCCACCTCGCGCGCCGAACTCGAAGCCGGGGCCGATGCAGCCGAAGCCGGCGACGGCGTCGGCGCTCGCGTGGGCCAGCGCACGGCCGCGGCCGCCATGACCGCCAGCGAAGCGGCGATCCGCGCCCAGGCGGAGGAGCGCATCGCCGCCTTCCGCCATGCCGAGCAGACCAATGGTCCGCCGCCAGTGCCGCGCCTGAACCGGCTGCAGTTCAGCGGCAGCGAGCCCTGGGATGCGGACACCAACCCGGTCCACATCGCCTCCCTGCCCGGCTTCGCCAACGACTGGATCAACCATCAGATCGGGCGCCTGCAGAAGAACATCCCGCGCCTGCAGGAGGATCCGGACCTGTTCAAGGACGCCGTGCTCGGCGCGATTCCCTCGACCCTGTTCGTGCTGCTGCCGCTGTTCGCGCTGATGCTCAAGATCGCCTACGTGTTCAGGCGGCGCCTGTACATGGAGCACCTGATCGTGGCCCTGCACAGCCATGCCTTCGTGTGCCTGGCGCTGCTGCTGATGTTCCTGGCGATGGGCCTGGAGCACTGGTTGGCGCCACGCAACGTCGGGCTGCAGATCGCGTTCGACCTGGTCGAGGCCGCCATCTGGATCTGGATGCCGGTGTACCTGCTGTTGATGCAAAAACGCGTGTACGCGCAGGGCTGGCCGATGACCCTGCTCAAGTTTGGCGCGATCGGCCTGTGCTATTCGGTGTTGCTGAGTTTTGGCGCAGTATTCACCACGATCACCAGCCTGGTCTGGATGTAGGCAGGAGGACGCGATGCTGCTCTACGAAGTGAGCCTGCGGGTCGAACGCGGGAGCGCCGAGGCGCTCCTGGCCTGGCTGCCCGGCCACTTGCAGCGCATCCTGGCGCTGCCGGGGTTCGAGGCAGCCGATGCATTCGAGGTGGTGGAACAGCCGCCCGATGCCGGTCATCTGCTGCTGTGCATGCACTACCGCCTGCGCGATGGCGCCGCGCTGGACGCCTACCTTCGCGACCACGCCGCGAGGATGCGCGCCGAAAGCGCGGAACTGTTCGGCGACCGCGTGCGCGCGTCGCGGAGGATCCTGCGGCCACTGGGCGGCTGAAGCCACGCGGCGCCGGCCTGTCATTTCGACCGCAGGGAGAAGAGCCTCACAACGGCGAAGCCGGTCAATCCAGGCGGGGCTGCGCCGGGAGGATCTGCCGCCACCTGGTCGAAGATCCCTCGCTGCGCTCGGGATCACATCGGGAGTGATGTCTCACGCGCAACGCGGGTGGACGCCATGCCGCCCCGCCGCCCCCGTCAGGGGTCGACGCGACGTCGCAGCCACTGCGCACGCTGCGCCTGCGGCTGCGCCAGCAGTTCGGCCCTCAATGCCTCCCTCTCCTGCGGCGGCGTACGCTGGGCCAGCACCGCGAGGTCGTCGCGCGCCTGCGCCGGCAGTGCATGCAGTGCCTGCAGCAGCGCATCGCGGCCCTCCGGCGGCACCTGCGCGAACAGCGCGTGCAGCCGCGACCAGTCCGCGCCAAGCACCGGGCCGAGCAGCCAGCCGCGGGCGATGCCGGCATCCAGCGCGTCGAAGCGCGCACGCAACGCCTGCTGCTCGGCGACCGGCAGCGCCAGCCAGGCCTCGCGGGCGGCGCGCATGCGCTGGCGTTCGCCGTCGGGCAGGACGCGCCAGGCCAGCCACGCCTCGCGACGCTCGCGACGCATCGGCTCGGGAAGCGCCTCCCAGGCCTCGACGCGCCGCTGCAGCGCCTGCCGCTGCTCGGTCGTGAGCGCGGCCAGCCGCGCCGCGGCATCTCCAGCGGGCTGCGCGCCCGCACTGGCCGCGGCCAGCAGCAGCGCCAGCGCGGCGGCCGCCGACCGGCGTGGCCTACTGCGGCGCATCCACCTGCTCCTGCGATGCGGCATCGGCATCGACCGCGGTGGTTTCGGGCGGTGCCAGGGTGGCACCTTCCTGCGACAACGCGTCCACCAGCCAGGCGTCGAATGCCGGATCGGCATCGTCGGCGAAGGCGCCGCTCACCTGCGCGACAAGCAGGTCGAGGTCGCGATGGCTGGCCAGCGCACTGGCCGGGTCGAAGCGCGCGGCCGGCGCCGCCGCTGGCGGCAGGGTTTCAATACGGATGCGCGCATCGCCGTCTGGCTCCGCACCGGCAATCCACGGACCCCACCAGGTAGCTGCCAGCGCGCCGGCGGTCAACGCCACGACCGCCACGGTCGCCGGCCAGAGCCAGCCCGGCCGGCCGGGCTGGGGCGGCGTGATCGCGCGCACCGGTCGGGGACGCACCCCGTCGCGCAGCATCGCGATCGTCTCCAGCCGCTCCGCCGGCACCGCACGCACCGCCAGTTGCGCTGCCTGCGACAGCTCACGCCAGGCACCGGGATCGGCGCTGCCGTCCTGGCCACGGGGCAGCGCACGCTGCAGCGCAAGCCGGTAGGTGGGGCCAGCGATGCCGAGCACCGCCGCCGCCTCGGATTCGGCCAGGCCGGCCACCACCCGCAGCAGCAGGGCGGCGCGCGGGCCGCTTCCCAGGCTCGCCACCACGACCGGCACGTCGCCGGCTGCGGGCGTGGTGCCACGCAGTTGCGGCGCAGCCAGCAGCATCGCCCAGAACCGGCGCGGCCACTCGGCGAAGGGCATCGCCTGCGCGCCCCCCGCAAAGGCACGCAGGGTGGCGGCAAGGGCGGCATCGCCGGCGGCGGCGTCCCCGCCCTGCCATTGCGCGAACACCACGCCGCGACGTTCGACGCCGCGCAGGAAAGCGGTCAGGGCGGCACGCGCCGCGACGGGATCATTCAAGGACGGAAGACCGGTTTCCGGGCCCGGGGGCGGCCCGATGCGCGCCATCATACGGCGCCGCGCCGCGCCGGCCCTGGACTTGACGGCAGTCTCATTCGCTGATCCCGCTCAGGTTGCGGCGCAACACGTTGTGCACATGCGTCGCCAAAATGTCACATCGGCCATGCCGTGAAGCGCCTTGGTCTATGTGAAGGCTTTGTTTCACGGACAAACCATTGTTTTTCATGGTGAATATTGGACTGGCGATTTTTTGGCCAAGGCAGCTCTTCACGTAGATGGCGCGGCCAAAACGAGCCTGCAAAGGGCTTCGTGCACAGACTTATCCACACAAATTGTGGATAAGGGAAAATCCCTTCCCTGCCATCGACTTGCACGATGTACGTCCACCCGGGGACAACTTGGGCCCGCAAGTCGGGGCTTGTATCCCGCGCCGCGGGAAGGCGCACGCAGTCGCTAGACTTCGGCGGTGCCCGACGCCCTCACGCCCGTGTTCCAGGTCGCCCTGCCGCTGCCGCCGCTGCGGCTGTTCGACTATGCCGCCCCCCCAGGCCACGCCCCCGCCGCGCACGACATCGGCCGCCGCGTGCGCGTGCCTTTCGGTCCGCGCGAACTGGTCGGCGTGATCGCCGGCGTCGGAGTGGCCGCGCCGGCGCCGGAAGGTCGCCTGCGCCCGGTGCATGGCCTGCTCGACGAGGCCCCGCTGCTGCACGGCGAACTGCTCGAATCGCTGCACTGGCTCAGCCGCTACACCCACGCCCCGTTGGGCGAGATCCTGGCCACCGCCCTGCCGGCGTCGCTGCGCCGCGGCGAGCCGCTGCCCGACACCCACGCCTGGGCCTGGCGCCTGACCGAGTCCGGCCTCACCGCCCTGCCCGGCCTGCGCGCAGGCAGCCGGCCGAGGCGGCTGGCCGAACTGTTGCGCGAGAGCGCCCGCGGCGAAGACGCGCTGGCCGATTCGATCGACGAGTGGCGCAGCGCGGCCCGTGCGCTCGCCCGGCGCGGCCATGCCGAGCGCGTCGCCGTGCCCGCCTCCCAGCTCGCACCCGCTCCACAGCCGGGTCCGACCCCCAATGACGAGCAGCGCACGGCGATCGATGCGCTGCACGACGCGTCCGGCTTCGCTCCGATGCTGCTCGACGGCGTCACCGGCAGCGGCAAGACCGAGGTCTACCTGCACGCCATCGCCGACTGTCTTGCGCGGGGCCGCCAGGCGCTGGTGCTGGTGCCGGAGATCGGGCTGACCCCGCAGCTGCTGGGGCGCTTCCGCGCCCGCCTGGGCGTGCCCGTGCACGCCACTCACTCGGGCCTCAACGACGGCGAGCGCGCACGCACCTGGGCCGCCGCCTGGCGCGGCGAGGCGCGGGTGATCGTCGGCACCCGCTCGGCCGTATTCACGCCGCTGCCCGACGCCGGCCTGATCGTGATCGACGAGGAGCACGACGGCAGCTACAAGCAGCAGGACGGGATCCGATACCACGCCCGCGACTTCGCCCTGGTGCGCGGCAAGGCGCTGGGCGTGCCGGTGCTGCTGGGCAGCGCCACCCCCTCGCTGGAGACGCTGCACAACGCCGGCGCCGGCCGCTACGGCTACCTGCGCCTGTCGCGGCGTGCGGGCGACGCACAGCCGCCGGCGGTACGCGTGGTCGACGTGCGCAAGCGCGCGCTCGAGGCCGGCCTGTCGACGCAGATGCTCGACGCGATCCGTGCCGCGCTGGACGGCGGCGGGCAGGTGCTGGTGTTCCGCAACCGTCGCGGCTACGCGCCGGTGCTGCTGTGCCACGACTGCGGCTGGAGCGCGCAGTGCCCGCGCTGCGGCACCGCCGACCAGGGCCGGCCGATGACCGTGCACGCGCATGGCCGGCGCCTGCAGTGCCACCACTGCGGCCACCGCAGGCCGTCGCCACCTGCCTGCCCGGACTGCGCCAGCCTGGGGCTGCAGCCGCAGGGCGCGGGCACCGAGCGCATCGAGGAAGTGCTGGCGGCGAAGTTCGCCGACGTGCCTGTGCTGCGCATCGATCGCGGCAGCACCCAGCGTCGCGACGCGCTGGAGCAACTGCTGGGCGAACTCGGCGACCGCCCCGGCATCCTCATCGGCACGCAGATGCTGGCCAAGGGCCACGACCTGCCGGACCTGAGCCTGGTGTGCGTGGTCGGCGTCGACGAGGGCCTGTTCTCGGCTGACTTCCGCGCGCACGAGAAGCTGGCCCAGCTGCTGATCCAGGTGGCCGGGCGCGCCGGCCGCGCGCGCCGTGCCGGCGAGGTGCTGCTGCAGACCCACCATCCCGGCCATCCGCTGCTGGCGGTGCTGATCGCCGGCGGCTACCCGGCCTTTGCCGGCGACGAGATGGCCCAGCGCGAGGACGCCGGATTCCCGCCGTACGCGCACCTGGCGCTGCTGCGCGCCGAGTCCAAGCACGCCGAGCCGCCGCTGGCGTTCCTGCAGGCCGCGCGACGGCTGCTGGAGCCCGCATCTCCCGCGCGGGGCAGGCGCGCCGGCTCCACCGAGCCGCACGGGATTCAGGCCGAGCCGCTCTCGCTCAGCGGGCCGATGCCGGCACCCATGCCCAAGCGCGCGGGCATGCATCGCGCCCAGCTGCTGCTGGTGGCGTCGTCGCGACGCGGCCTGCATGCCGCGCTGCACGGCGCCATTCCCGCGATCCATGCGCTTCCCGAGGCGCGCAAGGTGCGCTGGTCGCTGGACGTGGACCCGATCGATCTCTACTGAGCGCCGGTCGCACCCGGAGCAGCCTTGGCCGGCGCTGCCTTGCCAGGCCGGCGGCGACGTCGCGCGTCGGCGTGTGGCCGTTCGCGCACCAGCACCTTCTGGCCTTCCCTGCGCACTTCGAACAGGTCCACCGCCTCGATCAGTGCGCTCAGGCTGCGGTAGCCGTAGTTGCGCGGATCGAACGAGCCCTGGTTGTTCAGATGGCTGCCTACCCCGCCCAGGTGTGCCCAGCCTTCGTCGTCGGCGACGGCTGCCACCGCGCCGCGCAACTGGTGCGCCAGGCCTGCGTCGCCCTTGAGTTCGCCCGAAGTCTGCGGCCGCACTTGGTCATCCGCCACGTCGCCGTCGTCGCCCAGCTTCTCCAGGTACAGGAAGGTCGAGCAGGCCTTCACGAACGGCAGCGGCGTCTGCTTCTGGCCGAAGCCGTAGACCGCGTAGCCGTCGTTGCGCAGGCGCATCACCAGCGGGGTGAAGTCGGCGTCGCTGGACACCACCGCGAACCCGTCCAGGGTGCGCGCGAACATCAGGTCCATCGCGTCGATCACCATCGCCATGTCCGAGGCGTTCTTGCCGGGCGAGTAGGCGAACTGCTGGATCGGCCGGATCGCGTACTCGTGCAGCACCTTTTCCCAGCCCGCCAGACTCTGGCTCTTCCAGTTGCCGTAGGCGCGGCGCACGTTGACCACGCCGTGGCGCGCGACCTCGTTGAGGATCGCGTCGATCTTCGATGCGGGTGCGTTGTCTGCGTCGATCAGCAGGGCGATGCGTTTTTCACTTTCGGCCATGTGCGTGTCTTCCTGCGATTGCAGGCCTCAGGGTAGCGCGGGCCCGCTGCGATCGTACGGGCTGCAACCAACACGGCAAGGCCACGGGGGATGCGCGACAATATGCGCTTCCCCGCATCGCCAGGCGCCGATCCGACATGCCGACCCAGCTCGAACAGCTCCGCTCCCTGTCCACCGTCGTCGCCGACACCGGCGACATCGAAGCCATCGCCCGCTTCAAGCCGATGGACGCGACCACCAATCCGTCGCTGCTGTTCAAGGCCGCCTCGCTGCCGGCCTACGCATCGCACCTGGAGCAGGCCGTGTCCGCCGCCAGCGGCAGCGGCGAGGCCAGGGTGGCCGACGCGGGCGACCGGCTGTCGGTCGCGATCGGCGGCGAGATCCTCAAGCTGATCCCCGGGCGCGTGTCCACCGAGGTCGACGCGCGCCTGAGCTTCGATACCGAGGCCACCGTGGCCAAGGCGCATCGCCTGGTGGAGCTGTACGACCAGGCCGGCATCGGCCGCGATCGCCTGCTGATCAAGATGG
Source organism: Luteimonas sp. A482 (assembly GCF_054072655.1). Lineage (NCBI taxonomy): Bacteria > Pseudomonadati > Pseudomonadota > Gammaproteobacteria > Lysobacterales > Lysobacteraceae > Luteimonas > Luteimonas sp. A482. Next base: position 420,914 of record NZ_JBSVRO010000001.1, on the reverse strand, counting down.
CCTCGACCTGGGAAGGCATCCGCGCCGCCGAGCGGCTCGAGCGCGAAGGCATCCACTGCAACCTGACCCTGCTGTTCTCGTTCGCCCAGGCCGTGGCCTGCGCCGAGGCCGGCGTGTTCCTGATCTCGCCCTTCGTCGGCCGCATCCTCGACTGGCACGTGGCCAACGGCATGGACAAGCCGGCCACGCCGCAGGACGACCCGGGCGTGCAGTCGGTCACCGGCATCTGGCAGTACTACAAGCAGCACGGCTACGACACGGTGGTGATGGGCGCGAGCTTCCGCAACACCGGGCAGGTGCTGGCGCTGGCCGGCTGCGACCGGCTGACGATCTCACCCGACCTGCTGGCGGCGCTGGAGGAATCCGATGCCACGGTGGAGCGCGCCCTGGTCGATGCGGGCGACCGCGGCCAACCGCCCGCAGCGCTCGACGAGGGGTCGTTCCGCTGGCAGCACAACGAGGACCCGATGGCGACCATGAAGCTGGCCGAAGGCATCCGCAACTTCGCCGCCGACCAGCGCAAGCTCGAAGCGCAGCTGGCGGCGAAGATCGGCTGACGCAGCTCCTCGGCCGCGACGCATGACCCCGACGCTGCCCCATGTGGTCATCGTCGGCGGCGGTTTTGCCGGGCTGTGGGCCGCGCGCGCACTCAAGGCCGCGCCGGTCTGCATCACCCTGGTCGATCGCGGCAACCATCACCTGTTCCAGCCGCTGCTCTACCAGGTCGCCACCGCCGGCCTGTCGGCGCCGGACATCGCCGCGCCGCTGCGCCAGATCCTGCGCCGGCAGAAGAACGTGGTCGTGCGCATGGCCACCGTGGTGGGCGTGGATGCCGATGGCAAGCGCGTCGGCCTGGCCGACGGCAGCGACATCGGTTTCGACTACCTGCTGCTCGCCAGCGGCGCCACCCATGCCTATTTCGGCAACGACCACTGGGCCGAGCACGCGCCCGGGCTGAAGACGCTCGACGACGCGCTCGACCTGCGCCGCAAGCTGCTGCTGGCCTTCGAACGCGCCGAATCGGCGACCGATCCCGCGGAGCGCGACGCCTGGTTGAGTTTCGCCATCGTCGGCGGCGGCCCGACCGGCGTCGAGCTGGCCGGCACCCTGGCCGAGATCGCACGCCACACCCTGCAGGGCGAGTTCCGCAACATCGACCCTGCGCGCGCGCGGGTGCGCCTGGTCGAAGCCGGGCCACGCGTGCTGTCGTCCTTCCCCGAAGATCTTTCGCAGCGTGCACGCGAACAGCTCGAGCGGCTCGGCGTGGAAGTGCTCACCGGCGATCCCGTGGAGGAGATCACGGCCGAGGGCTATCGCGTCGGCGGCCGGTTCGTGCCGGCCAGGACGGTGGTGTGGGCCGCCGGTGTTGCGGCCTCGCCGCTTGCCCGATGCCTCGGCGTGCCGCTGGATCGCGCCGGCAGGGTCCATGTCGAGCCCGACCTCTCCATTCCCGGTCACCCCGACATCTTCGCTGCCGGCGACCTGGCCAGCCTCGAGCGCGCCGACGGCAGGCCGGTGCCGGGCGTGGCGCCGGCCGCCAAGCAGATGGGCCGGCACGTGGCGAAGATGATCCGTGCCCGGCTGCAGCACGGGCAGTCCGTGCCGTTCCGCTATCGCGACGCCGGCAACCTCGCGACCATCGGCCGCATGGCCGCGGTCGTCGACCTGGGCGCGGTGCGCTTCTCCGGCATCCTGGCCTGGTGGTTCTGGCTGCTCGCGCACCTGTTCTTCCTGGTCGGTTTCCGCAACCGCTCGGTGGTGCTGCTCAACTGGTCGGTGGCGTACTGGACCTACCAGCGTGCGGCGCGGATCATCCTCGGCGGCGATGATCGAAGCGATACAGGGTAACGATCGACCAGGCCCATCGCGTGGCCGCCGCATCACGCGCCGCTGGGCTAGGATGGCGCGTCTCCCAGAGCAGTCCACGCATGATCGACGTCCCGATGCAGAACGTGCTGGTCGCGCTCGCGGTCACGACCGTGGCGGGCCTTGCGACCGGCTTCGGCGGCCTGCTGGTCTTCGCCTCGAAAACACCCAACGCACGCCTGCTCGCATTCGGCCTGGCCTTTGCCGGCGGCGCGATGGTGTACGTGTCGCTCGGCGAGATCCTAGCCAAGTCGATCGCTTCGTTCACCGCACAGTTCGGCGACAGGCTCGGATTCACCTGGGGCACGCTGTCCTTCCTGGCCGGCGTGCTGCTGATCGTGACGATCGATCGGCTGGTGCCCAATCCGCACGAGCGACTCGAGGTCGATGACCCCTACTTCCGCGAGCACAACCGCGATTACATCAAGCGCGTCGGCCTGCTGACCGCCATCGCGATCACCGCGCACAATTTTCCCGAAGGGTTGGCGACGTTCTTCGCCACGCTCGAGGATCCCCGCGTGGGCATGCCGCTGGCCTTTGCGATCGCGATCCACAACATCCCGGAGGGCATCGCCATCGCGGTGCCGGTGTATTTCGCGACCAACAACAAGGCCTACGCCTTCTTCGCCTGCCTGCTCTCAGGGCTGGCCGAGCCGATCGGCGCGATCATCGGCTACGTGCTGTTGCGCCAGTACCTGTCGGACGCGGTGTTCGGGGCGGTGTTCGGGGTGATCGCCGGGGTCATGGTGTTCCTGGCGCTGGACGAGCTGCTGCCGGCGGCCAAGCGCTACGCCAAGGGCCACGAGACGGTGTACGGCCTGGTGACCGGCATGGGCGCGCTGGCGATCAGCCTGGTGCTGTTCAAGTGGTGAGTCGCCGGATCGGGCGCAGCAACGCCTGAGCGTCCGGCCACGTTCGGCAAGGGCGGCCAGGTCAACTGAGCGGCCACGAAAAAGCCCGGCCGGAGCCGGGCTTTCCTGTGGGCCACCGCCGCGGCTCAGGCCGCGAACAGCGTCTTCATCTTCTTCAGCGCGTTGGCCTCGACCTGGCGGATGCGCTCGGCGGAGACGCCGTATTCGTCGGCCAGTTCCTGCAGCGTGACCTTGCTCTCGTCATCGAGCCAGCGACGCATGATGATGTCGCGCGAGCGCGCATCCAGGCGGGCCATGCCTTCGCGCAGCAGGCCGAGCTTGTTGTCCCGGCTGCTGCTGCGCTCGTAGGCCTGGGCCGGATCCTCTTCGCGCGCGACCAGGTAGGCCGCAGGCGCCGGCGGTGCGCGCTCGTCGTCCTCGTCGGACGGCGCATCGAAGCCGATGTCGCGGCCCGACAGTCGCGACTCCATCTCCAGCACTTCGCGCTCGGACACGTTCAGGTCCTTGGCAACCGCCCTGACCTCGGCGGCATTGAGCCAGCCCAAGCGGGTCTTGCTCTTGCGCAGGTTGAAGAACAGCTTGCGCTGCGCCTTGGTCGTGGCGACCTTGACGATGCGCCAGTTCTTGAGGATGAACTCGTGCATCTCGGCGCGGATCCAGTGCACCGCGAAGCTCACCAGGCGCACGCCGACGTCCGGATCGAAGCGCTTCACCGCCTTCATCAGGCCGATGTTGCCTTCCTGGATCAGGTCGGCCAGCTGCAGGCCGTAGCCGCTGTAGCCACGCGCGACGTGCACCACGAAGCGCAGGTGCGAGTGCACCAGCTCACGGGCGGCATCCAGGTCCTCGTCGTCCCGGTAGCGGCGCGCGAGCGCCTGCTCATCCTCGGTCGACAGGACGGCGATCTGGTGGACCGCGCCGATGTAGGCTTCCAGCGACCCGAGCGGAGTCAGACCGTTGAACGCGGTAACCGGCAGGTTGTTGGCAACGAGCGCTTGGGACATGGGCATGTTCATGGGGGGAGTTTAGCAGTCGGCATATATGACTGCTAAGACCTCGGGAAGTTCCCTAGCGTTGCGCTGCTGGAACGGGAAGGCAAGTCTCGCCCGAACACCGCGACGGGGCGGTGAACCGCCCCATCGCGCCCGAACGCCGGTTGCAAATCAACGATCTGCGCTTGGACATCCCTGACTAACCCGTTCAGGCTTGCTCCTGGCCGGCCCAATCCGCGTTGATCCGCCAAATCCGTGGCAAAAGCCTGCCCCACCAGCAGCACACTCCAGCAGGTCAAAACGACTGCGCGTAGCGGAAGTACAGGGTCCGGCCATAGGCGTCGTAGAGCTCGAAGTTCCAGGGCCGGCCGCGGACTTCCATCAGATCCGGGTAGCGGTCGCCGGCATTGTTCACGCCGACAGTGATGCTGCCCTCCCACGGCGCCCGGTAGGTCACCGACAGGTCGTGGGTGGTGTAGCTGCCCAGGCGCGAGTTCGGACCACCGCCGATGAAGCCGAACGCGGGCGTGCTGGCCGGATTTTCCTGCGAGTCGATGTGGTTGATGTTCCAATTCGCGGTCAGCTCGCCCAGCGTCCAGCTGTTGCGCAGGGTGGCGCGCAGGTCGGGCGACGAGATCCAGCCCAGGCGGTCCTTGACCGTGTCGCCGTCGGTGACGGTGAAGTCGAGGACCTTGGCCACCTGCAGCCAGTTCTCCAGCCGGCCGGCGTCGCCCAGCGTGTAGCGGGTGCGCAGGTTAAGGTCGAGGCCGCTCGTTTCCAGGTCGCCCTCGTTGGCATAGGCGGTGTTGACCTCGCTGATCGAGCCGTTCGAGCGCCGCACGACCGAGGTGCCGGTGGGCAGCGCGACGCCGGCGTTGTCGAAGTTGACCAGCTCCTGGAATTCGATCTGGCGGATGCGGTCCTCGACCTCGATCCGGTAGTAGTCCAGGGTCAGGTTGAGCCAGCTGGCCGCGTCCCAGGCCAGGCCGACGCTGGACTGGCGCGAGGTCTCCGATTCCAGGTCGAGGTTGCCGCTGGACCAGGTGTCGACCTGGTAGCTCACGTCGTCGCTCTGCGGCCCGTCGGCGATGTTGTCGCCGTTGGCGTCGCCGCCGCAGTCGGCCGGGCTGTAGCCGAGCACCACGCAGGTGCGGAAGTCGCCCACCTGCTCGGCCGAGAACGCGCGCTTGCCGTGCACGTAAGGCAGCGGCGGCGCGCGGAAGCCCTGGCCGGCCGAGGCACGCAGGGTCAGGTTGTCCAGCGGCTGCCAGCGCAGCGACACCTTGGGCGAGACGTCGCTTCCGTAGTCGCTGTAACGGTCGTAGCGCGCGGCCACGGTGACGTCGAAGCTGTCCACGATCGGGAACAGCCATTCGGCGTAGGCCGCGTAGATCTCGCGCGAGCCTGCCGCCGAATTGCCCGAAGAACCGGCGATCACCCCCGCCTCCGACAGCGAGTCGAAGATGTCGGCGTAATCTTCCTGCCGGTATTCCGCGCCAAACGCCACCACCGAGGTGCCGCCGCCCAGCTCGAACAGGTCGAGCGTGGCGTTGGCGTACAGCTCCTCGATGTCGAAGACGCCGTCGCGCGAGGTGGTGGCGGTGAAGCCCTTGATCACCTCCTCGGAGTTGCCGAACGGATCGAACAGGTTGTAGGAACCGTTTGCGACAGCGGCCTCGGCCAGCGGGGTGACGATGAAGCCGCGTCCGAGCTCCTTGAACCTGGCCTTGCTGCGACGCATGCCGAGGTCGACGTAGAGCTTCTCGGTGGCCTGCCAGTTGAAGCCCACGTTGATGTCGACGACGTTGTTGTCGACGAAGGTGTCCCGGTTGCCGGCCGCCGCGTAGCGGTGGTACACGAATGCGCCCAGGCCGTCGCCAAGCAGCGGATCGTTGGGCGATCCTTCCGGCACGTACAGCGCGCCCGGCGTGGGCGCATAGCGGCCAAAGCTGTCGGTCCCGCTGTAGCTGCCCGAGGCGTAGATCGACCAGTCCTCGTTGATCTGCCAGCTGCCTCGCGCGAACAGCGACTTGTTCTTCACCGAGGCTTCGTTGGCGGCCACTGCGTTGAAGTCGAACACGCAGTTCTCGCCGTTGCGCCAGAAGTTGGGGTCGTCGCAGGCATAGCCCGGCAGCGCCCCGCCGAACTCGCCCTCCTCGCCGGGATCGGTCGCGCTTTCAAAGTAGAAGTTGTTGCCATAGAACGAGCCGCCGCGCACGTCGCCACCGATCTGGTCGCGGGTGTACACCATCTCGCGCGAGTTGGCCGACGCGCCGAACAGCACGCTGCCGCGATCGGACGAGGTGCCGAACACCAGCGAGGCCTCTTCGGTATCGCCGCCGCGCACGGCCGGGGTGCCGATGCCGTAGCGGAACTCGGCGCCGTCGTAGTCCTTGCGCAGGATGATGTTGACCACCCCGCCGATGGCGTCCGAGCCATACAGCGCCGACGCGCCGTCGGACAGGATCTCGATGCGCTCCACCGCTGCCAGCGGGATGGTGTTGAGGTCGGCGTTGGTGCCCGTCGACGGCGCATACGGCACGCGACGCCCGTCCACCAGCACCAGGGTGCGGTCGGAGCCGATGCCGCGCAGGTCGATGTCGGCGGTGGCCTGAGCGGTGCTGCCAGAGCGCGGGCGGAAGTTGCCGAACGACGAGAAGGTGGTGTCGCGCAGCACGTCGGCCACGGACACGTCGCCGCTGGCGTCGATCGCGGCGCGATCGATCACGGTCAGCGGCACCGCGCCCTCGATGTCGGCACGGCGGATGCGCGAGCCGGTGACCTGGATGCGGTCCAGGGTCTGCGCTTCGGCGGGGGCGGCGTCCTGGGCGATGGCGGGAAGCGCGGGCAGCGCACAGGCAATGGCGATCGGCAGCGCCGCGAGCCTGCGGCCGCGCGATCGGAACGGGGATGTCATGTGGTTTCTCCGGATCTCGTTATGTGTGCGTTAAACGCATCGACGACGTTACGGACCCCATGCCTGCGTCGCTTGGCCCCACATGCCGGCCCGGTTTGCCGCGTGTGGCGTCCCGGCTCCGTGCAGCCGGTAGCGCGAGGGCGGCATGCCGAAGCGCGCGCGGAAGGCACGCGAGAAGCTGCAGTTGTTCTCGAAACCGCAGGCCGCACCCGCTTCGCCCACGGACAGCCGCGTGCCGCGCAGCAGCCGCGCCGCGTGCACCAGGCGCAGTCGGGTCGATGCAGCCTGGGGCCCTTCGCCGTAGAGCGTCTGGAAGGTCTTGGTGAAGTACCAGACCGAGACGCTGCCCAGCCCGGCGAGTTCGGGAATCCGTACCGGACGGTCGAGGTTGCCGGCCATGTACAGCCAGGCGCGCTGCATGCGCGCGAACACCTGCCGCCGGCGCCGCAGCGAGCGGCCCGGGCAGCGGTCGACCAGTTCGCGGAAGCCCGTCTGCTGCGAGGCCAGCAGGCGCAGCAGCGGCTCGATCCGCAGGCGCTCGACCTCGTGTTGTCCGGTCCTGTTGCGCATGAACTGCGCGCAGCGGCGCCACAGGCGCAACGCGGCGTGGCGGGCGCCCGCGGCCATCGTGCCCAGGCCCGGGAACAGCCCGCCTTCCACCGCAGCCATAGCCTGCATCCGTGGCGACAGCGCAACGCCGACAACCAGCCCATCGACCGCCGTGTGCAGCAGCGGCCGCGAGTCGCGCTCGAGCACGATCCACTGGCCGCGCGAGAGCACGAAGCGGCCTTCGCGGCAGTCGATCCCGGCGCTGCCGCGCAGCACCATCCAGGCGCTGGCCGCGGCGTCCGCGATGGCGAGGCTGCCGCCGCGGCTGGCCATCATCAATACGGGAAGATCATCGCCTGGCAACTGTCCGCCTGCGGCATGTGCGCCGCCGCGATCGCTCCAGATCGTCTGCATCTGCATGGCTGTCTCCTGTGCGGAATCCAGCCACCTGTTTGACGCGAGCGGATCCGAAACTCAGGAAACCAGCACGAAATCGTGCCGACATTGCGCCGCGGCGCATCCGAAAGTCATGCTCCGTGCCCTGCGCCCCATGACTTCCGCCACGGCTGCGGCGGGTCCGGGCGTCCCGAGCGCCGCTGCGTCCACGCCCTGCGGCAGCTCGGCCCAGCCGATGTCGATGTTCTGCGACATCGGCAGGCCCAGGTACACCCTGCCTCCTTGCGCATCCACCGCGGGCGATCCACCGACCGCGATGCCGTCGCGCGAGATGCAGCTGCCTCGCCCGGCATCGCCGACACCCGGCAGCAGCGGCCGCCAGGGCGTGGCGCAGTCGCTGTCGGGGCCGATTGAATATGCGCGACCGCCGTGCATGCCCCAGTGCCGGTAATGCTGTGGTTCGGGCAGGGTGTCGGCGATCCGGGCACTGCCGCGCAGCGATGCATCCGCGCGCCACAGGCCGGGTGTCGATGGGCGGGTGAACAGTACTGCGCCGGTGCCGGCGTCGTAGCGGGCGAGACCAACGTCGTCCTCGCCGGCCAGTTCGCGCCAGCCGTGGCGCGCGTACAACACCAGGCGTACGCGGCCCTGGCCACCGTCCACGCCCACCAGCAGCCGGCCCGGCTGGTCGGCATACGCGGCAAACACCGGACGCGCCGCCGGCACCGGCAGCAGCTGCACGCGACCGGTGGCCGCTTCCACCTCGAACAGGCGATCGCCGTCGGCGGTGCGGCCCAGCACCAGCAGGCGGCGGCCATCGTCCGACCACACCGGCGGATGCCGCGGCAGCGGCTGCAGGCCCTCGACCGCGCGCAGCGTGGCGGGCTGGTCGACATCGCCCAGCCACAGCTGCACCGACATCGAGCGATCCGACAGGAAGGCCAGCGTCTGGCCGTCGGGCGAAAGCGCCGGCAGCATGTCCACCCCGCTGGACGCGAACACCGGCTCGGGCGCCGGATCGCCATGGCCATCGATGCGCGCGCGGAACAGGCCGCTGCGCGACTGGTCGATCTCGAACACCATCGACCAGGCATCCGCGGCGATGTCCGGATGCACCGCATTGCCCATCGGCAACCGCGACAGCGGCAGCATGGCGGCGTCGGACAGGCGCAGCAGCCACAGCGCGGCGTCGCCGGCCACGTGGCTGAGCACCAGGCCGCTGCCATCGGGCAGCCAGTCCCAGCCGCGGATGTCGCCGCGCAGTTGCGTCAGCGGGCGCGGCGTGCCGCCCTCGGCCGGCATGATCCACAGGTCGGCCAGCGACACGTTGCGACGGAACACCAGCCAGCGCCCGTCGGGCGAGTAGCGCGGCAGCTGGTCGACATCGCCATCGCCGATCGCATACGCCAGTGCCCGCCATTGCCCGCTTGCGAAGTCGAGCTGCTGCAGCGGCGCACTGGCCTCGCCGGCCGCGCGCGGACCACCCATCACCAGGCCGCGGCCGTCCGGCGTCCAGTCGAACTGCGACCAGCTGCCATGCAGGCATGGCCCGGCTTCGCGCGGCGCGCCGCCGCTGGCGGCCACCAGCATGAACCGGCACGCGCCGGGCGATACGCGCACGAAGGCGATGCGCGTGCCGTCGCGCGACCACACCGGCATGGTGTCGGCCTCTCCAGACGCTGGCAGGGTGAGCGCGCGGGCCGGGGACTGCGCCACGGGCTGCAGCATGAGTGCGCTGCCGCCCTGGGCGCCGGCCTGGGCGAACGCGACAGTCGTGCCGTCCGGCGACAGCGCGGGCAGGCGCTCCTGGCCCGGGGTGGAGGTGATCGCGCGGTAGCCGAGCTCAAGCACCGGATGCACGTCCTCCGCCGGCACTGCGGCCGCAGGGTCGCCCGTGGACAGCGCCCACAGCGCCATGGCGACGCCAGACAGCAACAGCACGAAGCCGGCGACGAGCGCGGATGCAGCCAGCCTGTACCGCCGCCGCGGCGAGGCTTGCGCGGGAAGCGCTCGGTCGGAGGGCGATGGTCCGGACGGACCCGGGTCGGGCGCCAGGGTCGCGTCATGGGCTGGCAGGGTCGGCGCCTGCCCTGCCGCATCGCCGGGATCCGCGCTGACCTCACAGTCCAGCCACTGCGCAGGCGCCAGCAGGCGGTAGCCGGTCTTGGAGATGGTCTCGATGTAGCGCGGCGCGTCGCGGTCGTCGCCAAACGCCTTGCGCAACTGGGTGATGGCCTGGGTCAGCACATCGTCGGTCGGCATCGTGTCTGGCCAGACCTGTTCGAACATGGCATCGCGGGTGACGACGCCGCCCTGCCGTTCCACCAGCACCACCAGCACCTGCAGCGCCTTGTGGGTGAGCCTGCGCCCCTCGCCGCCATCGGTGCGTGTCACCACGCGCCGGATCGTGTCGACCTCGCAGTCCAGCACGCGCAACCGCAAGGCGGACGGGCGGATCATGCGTCGCCGACCGCGCCGGTCGGCGCCGGCACATCGGGACGAGTAAAAGTGGTGACCTGACGGCGCATGCGTTCGCGGCGCGGCCCGTGGGAACAGGAATTGCAGACTGTCACCGCACACGGCGCACTGCATGTGTCATTGGTGGGGCCTGCGCCTGCGCGGCAAGCAGGTTTCAGGGGCAACACTTCTCCTGCGGGTACGGATCCCGATGCAGCGGATTTGCGCTGCTAGCACGCAACGTTTGCAGCTTCCGGCCGCAACCTCTGCCGCTGGTCACGGGCACTTCCTGCAGATTCGCGCTGGCCAGCGGCGGCCTAGCCTGCAGGTGTTCCCCACCCCAAGAGGCCACGCCATGAAGACCATCGCAATCACGTTCGGCACCATCCTGGCCGTCTGCTCCGTGCTTCCCGCAGCGGCAAAAGAGGCCGGAACGCTCCCGGACTGCGTTTCACTGTCCAGCGCCCACCAAGGCACGCGCGGCGCCGAAGCCAAGCAACTGCTGCTCAAGGATGGCGACGAGCACTACCGCGTTGCTTTCAACGGCAGCTGCCAGGCGATGGCGCGAAGCTCGAAGGTGCAGGTGCAGACCAACGGGCAGGCCAACCTCCTGTGCCCCACAGGCTCCTCGGTGCATGCGGCCAACCGTAGCTGCGACGTGCACTCGGTCGATCTCATCGACGCGACCGCCTACGAGCGCCAGGCGCGGCTCAACCGCAGCCGCTGACCCCGCCCTGCCCGTGGAATCGCGGGCAGACCGGGATCCGCGTCGATCACCTCGGCGCGGGCACCAAGCCGGCGCGATACGGATACTGCGCGAAGATCTCCGCCATCGTGCTGTCGATGCGCGCGGCCCGTGCGGCCGGATCCTTGGTCCGGCCGACGCGGCCGACCGCGATGCCTTCCCACACCAGCCGGTTGCGCTCGACGTCGATCAGGTCCACGTTGAGCGTGCCCTCGGTGTAGCGATGCACGTCGGTGCGGTCGCGCCAGTAGGGCACGACGTAATAGCCGCGGGCGCGATAGCTGTAGTAGTAGGCGTAGTCGACCGTGGGCATCGAGGTCACGTCGGTGCGCTGCTGGGTGTGGGCGTTGATGTTCAGCCACAGGTCCGGCCGCTCGGTCGTGAACACGTAGCCAAGCGACTCCATCTGCGCGCGCGCCGCGTCCTTCATGCGCTCGGTTGCGGCGGAGCTGTAGCCATGCGGTTCGATCGCCAGCGGCGAATAGAAGCCGAAGGTGCGGTAGCGGCTGAAATCGGCTTCCGGATCGGCCTCGGTCGTGATGCGCGGGCCGGTGGCGCAGGCGGCAAGCAGGACCAGGGCGGCCAGCCCCAGCACGCGTGCAGCAACGCGAAAGGTACTCATGGGCAAGGCCTCCTGTTGGTCCGGCTGACGCTAGCATGCCTCCTGCTACGCCGAGTGAACAAATCGGCGCGGGCATACCCCGGCCTTCGCGGCCAACCGATGGCGTGCACATCGCCATGACCCGCGATGCGCCAGGCTTGCATCACCAGCCCGGCCACTCGACCGGGGCGACTCTCTCTCCGATAGCTGTTTGAGGCGCCGGTCCCGGCGCCTTTTTTTCGGGTCGTCTCCCATTCGGGAGGCGGGCCGTAGTGCAAGCGGCTGGATCAGGCCTGCGGCCGGGTCGTGCGCTGCACCGCCGTCAGCCGGGCCCGTATACCTCCGCGCCCTGTTCGCGGAACTCCGCCGACTTGGCCGCCATGCCGGCCTCCAGCGCCTGCGTGGCCGCCAGGCCTTCCGCGGCCGCGTAGTCGCGTACGTCCTGGGTGATCTTCATCGAGCAGAAGTGCGGGCCGCACATCGAGCAGAAGTGGGCCAGCTTGTGCGCGTCCTTGGGCAGGGTCTCGTCGTGGAACTCCTTCGCCTTCTCCGGATCCAGCCCCAGGTGGAACTGGTCCTCCCAGCGGAACTCGAAGCGTGCCTTCGACAGCGCGTTGTCGCGCAGCTGCGCGCCGGGGTGGCCCTTGGCCAGGTCGGCGGCATGGGCCGCGATCCGGTAGGCCATGATGCCGTCGCGCACGTCCTGGCGATTGGGCAGGCCCAGGTGCTCCTTGGGCGTGACGTAGCAGAGCATCGCGCAGCCGTACCAGCCGATCATGGCTGCACCGATCGCGCTGGTGATGTGGTCGTAGCCGGGCGCAATGTCGGTGGTCAGCGGCCCCAGTGTGTAGAAAGGCGCCTCGCCGCACTCGGCCAGCTGCTTGTCCATGTTCTCCTTGATCAGCTGCATCGGCACGTGGCCGGGGCCTTCGACCATGGTCTGCACGTCGTGCTTCCAGGCGATCTTCGTCAGCTCGCCCAGCGTCTCCAGCTCGCCGAACTGGGCCGCGTCGTTGGCATCGGCGATGCAGCCCGGGCGCAGGCCGTCGCCCAGCGAGAAGGCCACGTCGTAGGCCTTCATGATCTCGCAGATGTCCTCGAAGTGCTCGTAGAGGAAGCTCTCGCGATGGTGGGCCAGGCACCACTTGGCCATGATCGAGCCGCCGCGGCTGACGATGCCGGTCACGCGCTTGGCGGTCAGCGGCACGTAGCGCAGCAGCACGCCGGCGTGGATGGTGAAGTAGTCCACGCCCTGCTCGGCCTGTTCGATGAGCGTGTCGCGGAAGATCTCCCAGGTCAGCTCCTCGGCGCGGCCGTCGACCTTCTCCAGCGCCTGGTAGATCGGCACCGTGCCGATGGGGACGGGCGAGTTGCGGATGATCCACTCGCGGGTCTCGTGGATGTGCTTGCCGGTGGACAGGTCCATCACGTTGTCCGCGCCCCAGCGGATCGCCCAGACCAGCTTTTCCACTTCTTCGGCAATGCCGGAGGACACGGCCGAGTTGCCGATGTTGGCGTTGATCTTGGTCAGGAAGTTGCGGCCGATGATCATCGGCTCGCTTTCGGGATGGTTGATGTTGCAGGGCAGGATCGCGCGGCCACGGGCGATCTCATCGCGTACGAACTCCGGGGTGACGGTGGCCGGGATGCTGGCGCCGAACGACTGCCCCGCGTGCTGGGCAAGCAGGCCCGCGTCGCGCACCGCTTCGAGGCGCTGGTTCTCGCGGATCGCCACGAACTCCATCTCCGCGGTGACGATGCCGCGGCGGGCGTAGTGCATCTGGGTGACGTTGGCGCCGGGCCTGGCGCGCCTGGGCAGCACGCGGTTGGGAAAGCGCACCGCGTCCAGCTTCGCGCCTTCCCCGCGGGCACGTCCGAAGTCCGAACTCGGCGCCGGCAGCAGCGACGTATCCCCACGTGCCTCGATCCAGCGCGCGCGCAGCGGTGACAACCCGGCGGACAGGTCGATGCGGGCCTCCGGATCGGTGTACGGGCCGGAGGTGTCGTAGACCGTGATCGGCGGATTGTCCTCGCCACCGAACAGGCTCGGCGTGCGCGTCTGCGCGATCTCGCGCATGGGAACGCGCACGTCCGGGTTCGCACCGTGGACGAAGACCTTGCGCGACCCCGGGATCGGCCGGGTGACGGATGCGGAGAGGTCTCCGGCCTGCTGGACCAGCGAAGCGGCTTCGGGAATGGCGTTCATCGGCGTCGTCCTTGGGCGGCCGCGAGGAATTCGCGGCACGGAACGAAGCGAAGACGCGGACGCCCCGCATGGGACGTCGCCGCGAAGCTTCCCTACGCCGGTATCAACCGGATCAGGTTCGAAGGGACTGTCTCAATCCACTGGGCGCCAGGCGCCCGCGGATACCCCCGCTTCGTGGCCATTAGACCGCGGGCGCCGCGCGGGCGCCAGCCGTGGCGATCGCCGAACCTCAGAACGCCAGGGTCGCGCCGGCCATCGATCCGCGGAAGCGCTGGTCGATCCCGATGGAGCCGTCGGCACCTTGCTGGCGCAGGTTGAGCTTGCGCCAGTCGTAGCCGGCGTACAGGCCGAAGTTGTCGGTGAAGCGATATTCGACCAGCGCATTGGCGCGGCTCAGGTCGCCCTCTTAGTCGTCGAAATCGCCCCAGTCTGCGCCCAGGTACTGGCCCTGGAGGACGAAGCGCCAGCGCTGGTCCTGGGTATTGAAGCCGAGGCGTACGCCGACCACGGGCGCGGTGCCGCTCTCGGACTCGCGCGCGGTGTAGCGTTCGCCGTCGCTGTCGGCACGCAGTTCCGCGGCCAGGCGTGCGCGCTGCACGCAGATCTGCAGGCCGATGCTGGTGGTCGGGCTTTTCGACCACCGCGAAATCGTAGACCGCGCCGCCCATGTCGAACTCGGTATCGAGGGACGCGGTGGTCCCGGCCGCAATCGTGGTGTCACCCAGGTCGATGTCCTCGCCCAGGGCGTAGCCGCGATCCTCGGCGTAGCGGAAATAGTTGAACAGCAGCCGATGGCGGCTGCCGAAACGAATGTGTCCTCCACACGCGGCACTGTCTTCTCGCCCAGCTTGATGGTTCCCGATGCAATCAAACTGCGCCTTGACGCGCTGCATCATCGTCCGGTATTCATGGCGGCCATGTCGCACGTCCACACCATCGTCACGCCCCGCAACGCTGCGCCCTGCGCGCAGGCGGTTGCGATTGCGACGGTCATTACCACCACCGGCACCATTCGGGCCGGGGTGCGGACGCGCGTGCAGGATTGATCGACCACGCCGCTCCGCACCCGATCCGGGTGCGGGCCGCACGGCCTCCACCTCGACCGGACGCGGAGCCCAACCGGAGCTTCCAGAGCATGTCGTCCGCATCACAAATCCTCGGTGACGCCGTCGCCTCCGCCGCCTCGTCCGTGCTTTCGGCGCTGCAGCCCGCGTCCACCACGCGCGTCCACAAGTTCGGCGGCAGCAGCGTGGCCGATTCCGCGCGCATCACGGGGCTGGCACCGCTGGTCGACGACGGCGCGGATGTACGCGTGGTCGTGGTCTCGGCGATGGCGGGCACCACCAATGCGCTGGTGGCGATGGCCACGCAGGCCGCCTCCGGGCAGGACTGGAGCGGCGACTGGTCGTCGCTGCGCGAGCGCCACCTGTCCACCGCCGACGAACTCGATCCCGACGGCCGCCATGGGCTGCGCGATGCGGTCGCGCGCGACTTCGACGGCCTGCGCGACGACCTGCTTGCCCTCGCCTCGACGACCGGCGACACCGCGCCGGTCATCGCGCAGGTGCACGGGCTTGGCGAACTGGTGTCCTCGCGCCTGGTGCAGACGGCGCTCGGCGGCGAATCCGGCGGCTGGCAGCGCTTGGACGCGCGCGAAGTGCTGGTCGTGCATCCGGGCGACATGGGCGTGGGCGTGGACTGGGAGGCCTCGCGCGAACGCTTCGCCGACTGGCGCGCGCGCAACCTGCCGCAGCGCGTGGTCGTCACCGGCTTCATCGCCTGCAACGCAGCCGGCCAGTGCACCACCCTCGGCCGCAACGGCAGCGACTATTCCGCCGCGATCTTCGCCAACCTGTTCGACGCCAGCGAACTGCTGATCTGGACCGACGTGGACGGCGTGCTGTCGGCCGATCCGCGCTTGGTCCCCGACGCGATCGTGCTGCCGACGATGTCCTACGCCGAGGCCTGCGAACTGGCCTACTTCGGCGCCAAGGTGCTGCATCCGCAGACCATGGCGCCGGTGCAGTCGCGCAGCATCCCGCTGTGCATCCGCAACACGCTCAACCCCGGCGCGCCGGGCACCTGGATCCTTGCCGAGAATCCGGCAGGCGACGCAGCGCTGTCGCCGGTCAAGGGCCTGACCATCGTCCGCGACATGGCGGTGCTGGAGCTGGCCGGCAACGGCATGGTCGGCGTGCCCGGCACCGCGGAAAAACTCTTCGCCGCGCTGCATCGCGCCGGCGTGTCGGTGGTGATGATCTCGCAGGGATCGTCCGAGCATTCGATCTGCTGCGTGGTCCGCGACAGCCAGGTCGAGCGCGCCCGCGCCGCGGTCGAGGCGGCATTCGCCGATGCCATCGCCGACACCCAGACGCAGACGGTGCACCTGACCCGCAGCATCGCGATCCTGGCCGCGGTCGGCGACGGCATGGTCGGCATCCCCGGCGTGGCCGCGCGCCTGTTCTCGGCGCTGGCGCAAGCTCGCGTCAACATCCGCGCGATCGCGCAGGGCGCCAGCGAGCGCAACATCTCGGTGGCGATCGCCGATGCCGATGCCACGCGCGCGCTGCGCGCCACGCATTCGGCGTTCTGGCTGTCGCCGCAAACGGTGTCGGTGGGCCTGATCGGTCCCGGCCAGGTCGGGCGTGCGCTGCTGTCGCAGATGTCGGCGGTGCTGCCGCGGCTGCGCGCCACCTCGCAGGTCGACCTGCGCCTACGCGGCATCGCCAACAGCGGCTACATGGCGCTCGACCACTTCGCCATCCATCCCGACGAGGCAACGACGCGCCTGACCGGGATGACCACGCAGGCCTTCGATGCCTGCGCCTTCGCCGCGCACATCCGCGCCGAGCACATCCCGCATGCGCTGATCGTGGACTGCAGCGGCAGCGATGCGATCGCGCAGCACTATCCCGAATGGCTCGCCGCCGGCATCCACATCGTCACTCCCAGCAAGCACGCCGGCAGCGGCGACTGGGAGCGCTATGTGGCGATTGGCGAGGCGCGGCGCGGCGGCAGCCGCTTCATGTACGAGGCGACGGTCGGCGCCGGCCTGCCCGTGATCAGCACCCTGCGCAACCTGCTCGACACCGGCGACATCGTGCTGGCAATCGACGGCATGCTCTCGGGCACGCTGGCGTGGCTGTTCAACAGCTTCGACGGCAGCCGTCCGTTCTCGGCGTTGGTGCGCGAGGCGCGCGAGCTTGGCTACACCGAACCCGATCCGCGCGACGACCTCTCAGGCCTGGACGTGGCGCGCAAGCTGGTGATCCTGGCGCGCGAGTCCGGACGCGAGCTGTCGCTGGACGACGTGCAGATCGAAAGCCTGGTGCCTGAAGCCCTGCGCGGCGTGCCGCGCGACGAGTTCCTCGCCAGGCTCGAGGAACTCGATGCGCCGATGCAGCAGCGGCTCGAAGCGGCGCAGGCGCAGGGCGAGTCGCTGCGACACATTGCGCACCTGTCCAGCGAAGGCGGCGCGCGCGTCGGCGTGGTCGCCCTGCCCGCCTCGCACGCCTGCTGCCACACGCGGCTGACCGACAACCTGGTGCAGTTCACCACCGAGCGCTACGCCAGCAACCCGCTGGTCGTGCAGGGGCCGGGCGCGGGACCGCAGGTGACGGCGGCCGGCGTGTTCGGCGACGTGCTGGCGATCGCGCACTCCCTCAACAGCGGCGTCGGCGTGCAGGCATGAGTGCATCCGTTCGTGCGTTCGCACCGGCCAGCGTCGGCAACATCGGCGTCGGCTTTGACCTGCTCGGCCATGCCATCGACGGCCCGCGCGACATGGCCACGGTGCGCCGCATCGACGAGCCGGTGGTGCGCATCGAGGCCATCGAAGGCGACATCGCGGGCATCGAGAAGCTGCCGCTGGAGGCCGCGCACAATACCGCCGGTGGCGCACTGATCGCGCTGCGTGAAGCGCTGGCGCTGCCGTTCGGCTTCGCCCTGTCGCTGCACAAGGGCATCCCGCTCGGCTCCGGGCTTGGCGGCTCGGCGGCATCGTGCGTGGCAGCCCTGGTCGCCGCGAACGCGCTGCTCGACGCGCCACTGCCGCGCGAGGCGCTGTACGGATTTGCGCTGGAAGGCGAGGCGATCTCCAGCGGCAGCCGCCACGGCGACAACGTCGCGCCGATGCTGCTGGGCGGCGTGGCGCTGGCCACCGCGAGCCGCGCGCTGCGGCTGGAGGTGCCGGCCTGGCTGCATGCGGTCGTGGTCCATCCCGACCAGGTGCTGGAGACGCGCCGCTCGCGCGCGGCGCTGGCCGAACCGTATCCGCTGCACGCGCTGGTCGAGCAGACCGCCCACTTGGCCCAATTTCTGCTGGGTCTGCAGCGCGGCGACGCCGGGCTGATCCGCGACGGCCTGCACGATGTGCTGGTAGAGCCGAGGCGCGCGCCGCTGATCCCGGGGTTCGACGCGGTCAAGTCCGCCGCGCTCCGGCACGGCGCACTGGGTGCCAGCATTTCCGGCGGCGGTCCCAGCGTGTTCGCCTGGTTCGATTCGCAGGCGGCCGCCGCCAACGCGGCGCCGGCCATGCGCCAGGGCTTTGTCGACGCGGGATTCGATGCGCGCGCCTACGTCACGCCGGTCGATGCGCCGCGTGCCGAGATCATCGCCAGCTAGCCGCACACACCGTCATCCCGGCAAAACACCGTCATCCCCGCGAAACACCGCCATCCCGACAAAACATCGTCATCCCGGCGAAGCCACACCCTTTCACCGCCACCGCTTCCCCGAGAGTCCCATGCAGTTCATCAGCACCCGCGGGCAGGTTGCGCCCACCTCCATCGATGCCGCCCTGGTCGCCGGCCTTGCGCCCGACGGCGGCCTGTACGTGCCTGAATCCATTCCGTCGGTGGATTTTTCCGCGCCCTTGCCGACCCTGCCGGCAACGGCCTTGCGCACCCTGGCACCGTTCTTCGCCGACTCGGCGCTGCGCGGGCGGCTCGAGGCGATCTGCAGCGACGCGTTCTCGTTCGATGCGCCGCTGCGGCCGCTGACCGGTCCCGGCGACCACGTGCTGGAGCTGTTCCATGGGCCCACGGCCGCCTTCAAGGACTACGCCGCGCGTTTCCTGGCGCGCGCGCTCGAGGGCCTGCGCGCGCCCGATGCACCGCCC
The DNA here is from genome assembly GCF_054072655.1 of Luteimonas sp. A482. Lineage (NCBI taxonomy): Bacteria > Pseudomonadati > Pseudomonadota > Gammaproteobacteria > Lysobacterales > Lysobacteraceae > Luteimonas > Luteimonas sp. A482. The sequence goes on along the minus strand of NZ_JBSVRO010000001.1, from coordinate 402,194 downwards.
ACGACGATCCTGGTCGCGACCTCGGGCGACACCGGCGCCGCGGTGGCGGCGGCGTTCCATCGGCGGCCGGGTTTCCGGGTCGTAATCCTGTACCCCGACGGCAAGGTGTCGCCCCGACAGGCGCACGGGCTGGGCTGCTGGGGCGACAACGTCGCCGCCTACCGCGTCGACGGCAGCTTCGACGACTGCCAGCGGCTGGCCAAGCAGGCGCTGTCGGACGAGGCGCTGCGCGCGCGCGTTGCGCTGGGTTCGGCCAACAGCATCAGCCTCGGCCGGCTGCTGCCGCAGGCGGCGTACTACGCGCACGCCGCGTCGCACTTCCGCGCCGGGCACGGACAGCCGCTGAACTTCATCGTCCCGACCGGGAACCTCGGCAATGCGAGCGCGGCCTTCCTCGCGCGGTCGATGGGCGCGCCGGTCGGCGAGATCCGCCTGGCCTGCAATGCCAACGACACCCTGCCGCGCTATTTCGCCGGCGCCGCCTATGCCGCGCAGCCCACCCGCGCCACGCTCGCCAACGCCATGGACGTCGGCGCGCCGAGCAACTTCGAGCGGCTGCGCCACTGGCACGCAAGCGACGACGCGTTGCGCGCGGCCTTCGTCGCGGCGCCGGTGGATGACGCGACGATCCGCGCGGTGGTCCGCGAGGCGCCGGCGCGCCACGGCATCGTCGCCTGTCCGCATACCGCCACCGCGCTCAGGCTGCTGCAGGACCTGCGCGCGTCGGGCGACACGCGTCCCTGGGCGGTCGTGGCGACCGCGCATCCGGCCAAGTTCGAGAGCATCGTCGAGCCGCTGGTGGGACACGTGGTCGAACCGCCGCCCGCGCTGGCCGAGTGCCTGGCGAAGCCGGCGCACGCGGAGGCGATGCCCGCGGATTACGGGGCGCTGAGGGCGCTACTGGAAGGCTGAGACACGGGCTGGAAGCCTTCGGGAAGGCCGTCGCGGCGGTGGTCCCCACCCCGGCCCTCCCCCGCAGGCGGGGAGGGAGCAAGGCGGGAGGCGCAGTCGCCAGGTTGATGTGCGCGCTCAGCGCGCCGCCATGAACGCCTCGATCTCGTCCGCACTGCGTGCGAGGCCTCCGGTCAGCACCTCGTGGCCATCCTTGGTGATCGCCACATCGTCCTCCGTGCGGATGCCGATGCCCCGCCACTTCGCTGCCACGCTGGTGTCGTCGGCGGGGATGTAGAGGCCCGGTTCGATGGTGAACACCATGCCCGGTTCGAGCAGGCGCGACTGCCCGTCGATGCGGTAATCGCCCACGTCATGCACGTCCAGGCCCAGCCAGTGCCCGGTCTTGTGCCGGTAGTAGCGCCGGTAGTTGCCGTCGGCGACGTTCTTCTCGAGCTTGCCCTTGAGCAGGCCGAGGCGCAGCAGCCCTTCGGTCAGCGTTTCCACGGCGGCGTTGTGGCCGGCCTCGTAGGGAACGCCTGGCCGCGCCTGCGCCAGCGCCGCGGCGTAGGCGGCGTCGACCAGGTCGTGCAGCGCCCGCTGCGCGGCGCTGAAGCGGCCATTGACCGGGAAGGTGCGGGTGATGTCGGCGGCATAGCCGCGGTACTCGGCACCCGCGTCGATCAGCACCAGTTCGCCATCCTGCGCCTGCGCGCAATTGGCGTGGTAATGCAGCACGCAGGCGTTCAGGCCCGCGCCGACGATGCTGCCATAGGCAGGCTGCGCACCGGCACGACGGAACTCGCGCTCGAGTTCGGCCTGCAGTTCGTACTCGTGGATGCCGGGCGCGGCGGCGCGCATCGCCGCTTCGTGTGCGCGCACGCTGATCTTCGCCGCGCGGCGCATCAGCTTGAGCTCGTCGCGTGACTTGAACAGGCGCATCTCGTCGAGCAGGTGGCCCAGCTCGAGGAACTCGTGCGGCGGCTGCGCGCCCAGGCGCACCTGCGCGCGCACGCGGTTGAGCCAGCCGATCAGTTTGAGGTCGAACTCGGTGTCGCGGCCGAAGTGGTAGTAGACGCGGGTGCGGCCCTCGAGCAGCCCGGGCAGGATCTCGTCGAGGTCGTCGATCGGATAGGAATCATCCATGCCGTAGGCCTCGACCGCGCCCTCGGGCCCGGCGCGCGGGCCGTCCCAGCCTTCACGCTCCGGGTCGCGCTCGCGGCAGAACAGGAGCGTCTCGCCGTGGCGGCGCCCCGGCACCATCACCAGCACCGCCTCGGGTTCGGGGAAGCCGGCCAGGTACCACAGGTCCGAATCCTGCCGATAGGGATACAGGGTGTCGCGGCTGCGGATGCGCTCGGGCGCGGCCGGCAGCACCAGGATGGCGTCATCGCCAGCCATCCGCATCAGCTGCCGGCGGCGCCGGGCATAGCCCTGGGCGGAGATTCCGCTGACCGGGCGCATCACGGCGCCGCCCCGATCGTGTCCCGCCGTGTCCGGGGCAGGCACCGCATCGCCGCAGCAGACATCCGCGGGCCACGAACAGGCATCATCTTCATGCAGCGCCCTAGTTCAGTCGCCCGCGGTGGCGCGGACCCAGCGCGCAATCGCCGTGCAACAGCAGCACCGCGACGCGGACGTACTCCTCGATCTCAGCCAGGGCGTCCTCATCCTCCTCGTCACCGCCTTCTTCCGGCGCCGCCCCCGCCAGGCGGACGAGGTCGGCCAGCGCCTCCTGGCCCTCGTCGGACAGCGGCGGCGCTGCACCGGCGGCCAGCCCGAAGGCGCCGACGAAGCCCCGGCACCAGTCGAACAGCGCGCCGCTGCGCTCGTACAGCGTCGCCTCCACGTCCGGCAGCAGCAGCTCGAAGCCGAATTCGCGGTCCTCCAGCTGCGACACGCTGGCCTCGCGCAGGCGGTCGAAGGCCTCGCCAGGCGCTACCGGATCGATGTCGGCATCGACCAGCACCCGCGCCAGCCAGTCCGGGCCGTCGCTGCCGCCGCCGGCCAGCCAGCCGCACAGGCCGCCGTGCAGCTCGCTCGCGCTGGCGCCCAACTCGCGCTCGCGGCTTGCGGTTTCAACTTCCTGCAGGGACGGCAATGCTGGAGGCACGGGCGATTTCCGGACGCGGGCGGACAAGTCTAGAACGTCGACGGCGCTGCTGCATGTCGCTGCGCGCAGCGGCGGCGCGCCCGCGTGCGCTTGTTGCCGGCCTGCGCTGGCGCCTACACTCGGGCACATTCATGAACGCATCGCGCAGGGGTTCGCCGCGTGACGACCAATCCGGGGGACCTCCAGCTCATCGTCGCGGCCGTCGCCGTGGCGGTGCTGCTGGTCGCGCTGGTGGTCATCACCCTGCGCCGCCGCCAGAGCGAGCGATCCCACCTTGCACGCCTGCGCGACCGCGAGGAGCGCCTCAAGCTCGCACTGTGGGCCACCGGCGAGCGCTACTGGGACTACGACGTGGCCAGCGGCAAGATCAACCGCCTGGCCCTGGACTCGCACGAGGACCCCGACGGCCGGATCGGCGAGGACATCGTCGACATCAGCGACATCATCCATCCCGACGACCTGCCGATGGCGCGCCAGCGCATCGCCGCCTACCTCGCCGGCGAGGACGAGAGCTTCCTGGCCGAGCTGCGCGTCCAGCGCGAAGGGGATTGGGTGTGGATGCGCGCGCGCGGGCGGGTGGTGGCGCGTGACGCCCAGGGCAGGATCCTGCGCATCGCCGGCACCGCGCTGAACATCACCGGCACCCGCGCCGCCGAGCGCGAGCTGCGCATTTCCAGCGAAGTGCTGCGCAGCATGAACGAGGCGGTGGTGGTGGTCGACCGCAACTTCGACTTCGTCTCGGTCAACCCGGCCTTCCTGCGCATGACCGGCTACGACGAGGGGGACGTGACCGGGCGCAACTCCAGGATCCTCGACAGCCTCCAGCACGACGGCGCGTTCTATCAGCACATCCGCGAACAGATCCGCCGCAAGGGCCGCTGGAACGGCGAGATCTGGCAGCGCCGCAAGGACGGCGAGGAGTTCCTGTGCCATATCGAGTCGAGCACGGTCTACGACAAGAACGGCCAGCTGATCCTGTACGTGATCGTGCTCAACGACATCACCCAGCAGAAGCGCGCCGAGCAGGAGCTGCGCTACCTGGCCAATTTCGACACGCTTACCAACCTGCCCAACCGCTCGCTGCTGTCGGAGCGGCTGTCGCGCGCGATCGTGCGCGCGCACCGCGAAGACAACCGCATCGCGGTGCTGTTCCTGGACCTGGACCGGTTCAAGGATGTCAACGATTCGCTCGGCCACGCCGCCGGCGACCGCATCCTGCGCGCGGCCGCGGCGCGCCTGCAGCAGACCGTGGGCATGCACCACACCGTCGCGCGCCTGGGCGGCGACGAGTTCACCGTGGTGCTGGAAAACCTGGCTTCGCCTGAAGAGGCCGACCACGTGGCGCGCGAGATCATCACCGCCTTCGAGGCGCCGCTGCTGCTCGAGGACCGCCGCGAAATCGCGATCTCGCCCTCGATCGGCATCAGCCTCTACCCCGACCACGCGCACGTGCCGACCGAGCTGCTCAAGCAGGCCGACACCGCCATGTACCAGGCCAAGGCCGCCGGCCGCCGCACCTTCATGCGTTACGACGACGCCATGGACGTGGTGGTGCGCCAGCGCGCAACCATTTCCGGTGCCTTGCGCAAGGTGCTCGACCGCGCCGAACTGCGCCTGGTGTTCCAGCCGCAGCTGGCGCTGGCGGAGGATCGGATCACCGGCGTCGAGGCGCTGCTCCGCTGGCACAGCGACGAGCACGGCGACATTCCGCCCAGCGATTTCATCCCGATGGCCGAGGAAAGCGGCCTGATCCTGGAAATCGGCGAGTGGGTGCTGCGCGAGGCCTGCCTGACCCTGCAGCGCTGGCGCCAGCACGGCCTGACCGAACTGACCGTCTCGGTCAACGTCTCGGTCTTGCAGCTGCTGCGCGGCGATTTCCCCGAGGTGGTGAGCGCGGTGCTGGCCGACATCGGCCTGCCCCCCAGCGCGCTGGAGCTGGAGCTGACCGAGAGCGTGCTGATGGCCAACGCCGAACACGCCGCGGCCAAGCTGCAGTCGTTCCGCGAACTCGGCGTGTCGCTGGCGATCGATGATTTCGGCACCGGCTATTCTTCGCTGGCCTACCTCAAGCGCCTGCCGATCACCACGATCAAGATCGACAAGGCTTTCATCGGCGATCTCACCCACGACCCGGAAGACGCCGCGATCACCAGCACCGTCATCACCATGGCCCATTCGCTGGGCCTGAACGTGGTGGCCGAGGGCGTGGAAACCGATGCCCAGGTCCGCTTCCTGCGCGACCAGCGCTGCAACGAGATCCAGGGCTACTGGCTGTCGCCGCCGCTGGAAGCACATGCCTGCCTGGCCTTCATCCGCAACTGGCGCCCGGCCCGGACGCAGGTCGCCACGACCTCGCTGGCCACGCCTTGACCGCCCCGCGCGGCCTGCTATCGTGCGGGCCATGGACCGCCCGGACGTGATCGCCCAGCTTCGCGCCCTGACCGCGCGCATCGACGCGCTGGTCGATCGTGCGCAGAAGCTGTCCGAGGAGAACCGTTCGCTGCGCCAGCAGCACGAGCAGATCGCCGGCGAGCGCTCCCAGCTGCTGGCCAAGAACGAGCAGGCACGCTCGCGCGTGGAGGCGATGATCGCCCGGCTCAAGTCACTGGAGCAGCACACGTGAGCGCGCGCGCATGAGCGGCGCCAGCGAAGCGGTCAACGTCCGCCTGCTCGACCGCGAGTACACGGTGGGGGTGCCGCCCGACGGCCGCGAGAGCCTGGTGGCCGCGGCAAAGGTGCTCGACGAGCGCATGCGCGAGGTGCGCGGCAACAACCGCATGGCCGGGGTCGACCGCGTCGCGGTGCTCGCGGCGCTGAACCTGGCGCATGAGCTGCACCAGATCCACGAGGACAACGCGCAGCGCGACCGCGAGATGGCCGAGCTGCTCGAAGGCCTGCAGCGCAAGCTCGACGACCTGATCGACGCGCGCTGAGCGCGGGATGCGCTTGCGTCGTTGTGCATGCGCGAAATGAACCGCGAGACCCACCTGCCGACGAACGGACTTGGCAGCTTTTTCCCTCGGGCTATACTGCGTCTGCGTCCTCTGCTGTGATCGACGGCATGCGCAACATTCGCCTTGTCCCTTAATTACGACCACGGGGGCGCGAGGAATCCGGGAGTGCAGGTCCGCCTTGCAGCGGGAAGCCCGATGGAAACCGAACGCTCCCACTTGAACCCCGGGTTCAAGGTCGTTTCGCAGGCATCGGCATGGCGGAGGACGTATTCATTCCGGTCGCGCGCCGCCACGGACTCCGTCGCGGCGCCGCTTCCAGTGACCCGGCAGCGGCGGTCACAATAGCGCGCATGCTCTTGCGCGGATCCCACCCATGAACGATGACCGCGGCGCGCTGCGCCGCGAGATGCGCGCGCGTCGACGCACCCTGCCCGCCACGACGCGCATTGCCGCAGCCGACGCGCTTGCCGCGCGCCTGCTGTCGCTGCCGTTTGCGCCGCAGGCCGGCTCGGTGGCCGGCTACTGGGCGATGGACGGCGAGATTGCGCTGCACGCCTGGCAGCTGCGCCTGCCGCGCGCCGTGCGGTACTGCCTGCCCGTGCTGCACGCCGACGACACCCTGCGTTTCGCGCCCTGGAAGCCAGGCGCGCCGCTGTCGACCAATCGCTACGGCATCCCCGAACCCGACGTGCCCGGCACCGAATTGCTGCGTCCGGACCAGCTCGATCTCGTGGTCGCGCCGGTGGTCGCGTTCGACGCGGCCGGGCACCGGCTGGGCATGGGCGGTGGCTGGTACGATCGCAGTTTCGCGGCGCGCGTGGACCAGCCTGCGCCGCCCCATCTGGTCGGCGCCGCGTTTTCCGTGCAGCAGGCCGACGCGATCATGGCCGCGGCCTGGGATATCCCGCTCGACGCGGTCTGCACCGAATCCGATACGTTCCTGGTGAGCCCATGAGTCCCCGCAAACGCTACTGGCTGATGAAATCCGAGCCTTCGGACTTCTCGATCGACGACCTCCAGCGCGTGCGCACCGAACCCTGGACCGGAGTGCGCAACTACCAGGCGCGCAACTTCATGCGCCAGATGCAGCTTGGCGACGGCGTGCTGTTCTACCACTCCAATACCGCCGTGCCCGGCATCTACGGCATTGCCGAAGTGGTGAGCACGGCGTATCCGGATCCGACCCAGTTCCAGAAGAAGTCGAAGTACTTCGATGAAAAGGCCACGCGCGAACAGCCGCGCTGGGACCTGGTGGACGTGGGCTTCGTGCGCAAACTGGAGCGCGGGATCGCGCTTGACGAGATCCGCGCGCACGCCGAAGGGCTTGGCGAGGAGTTCGCGCTGATCCGCAAGGGTTCGCGACTGTCGGTGCTGCCGGTGACGGCGGCGCAGTGGAAGCTGCTGCTGTCGCTGGAGTAGGGCCCGCCGACGCTCATTGCCACTTGGATCGCTGGCGCGGATTGCGGCGCGATCCGGACGCAGATCTATCCCTGCGGTCGGGATGACAGTTTCATTCCCGACGCACACTTCCGATTCCTGATTTCCTATTCACGGTTCAGCAAACACATGTCCGAACACAAGCGCCTGGCCGGCGAAAAGGCCATTGAATTCGTCGAGGACGGCATGATCGTCGGCGTCGGCACCGGCTCGACCGTGGCCTGCTTCATCGATGCGCTGGGCAGGATCCGCCACCGCATTGCCGGCGCGGTGTCGAGCTCGGAGCAGAGCACGCGGCAGCTGCGTGGCCTCGGCATCGAGGTGCTCGAGCTCAACACCACCGGGCCGCTGCAGTTGTACGTCGACGGCGCCGACGAATGCGACCCGCAGGGGCGGCTGATCAAGGGCGGCGGCGCGGCGCTCACGCGCGAGAAGATCATCGCCGAGGCCAGCGCGCGCTTCGTCTGCATCATCGATGCGGCCAAGCAGGTCGACGTGCTCGGCCGCTTCCCGCTGCCGGTCGAGGTGATCCCGATGGCGCGCAGCCTGGTGGCGCGCGAGATCCTGGCGCAGACCGGCGGCCAGCCGGTGTGGCGCGAGGGCGTGGTCACCGACAACGGCAACGCCGTGCTCGACATCCACAACCTGCGCATCACCGATCCGGTCGCGCTCGAGCGCGAGCTCAACCAGATCCCGGGCGTGGTCTGCGTCGGCCTGTTCGCGCGACGCGGCGCTGACGTCGTGATCGTCGGCGGGGAGGCGCCGCTGGTCCTGCGCTGAGGCGGGGGACGTTCCTGGTCCCATCCGCACGAAGTTGCTCAGCGCAGCACGAAGGCCGCCAGCAGTCGCCCCGCACGCCGCGGATGGACGCCACGCCGCCGCGTGGCCACCGCCATGGCAGAGCGGCGTCGCGGCACGACGGTTGGCGCGATGTGGGCATGGGCGCCATCGCGCCGCCGCAGACGCAGCGCGAAGGAGGTGACCAGCGCCGCGGCCGGCGCGGCCACCAGCCATAGCGGTATCCAGCCTGGACCTGCGATGGCAGCGGGCAGCGACAGCATGGCGACCAGGCCGAGGAACAGCGTGCCCAGCAGCGCCGCTTCGACGCTGCGCAGCGGATCGGCGGTGGTCCTGCGCGGCATTGGGGATGCGGTCATGGCGGTGGCTCCAGGGGTGGAGCGCAGCTTCCCGCGGGCACATCTCAGGGGCTGCGACCGTGCCGGGGTGGATGCGGCCGCCGCCGGGACCGGGCCTCAGTAGCCGGCCGCGTCCAGCGCCCGGGTCGCCACCGCGCGGCCCACGTCGATCACTTCGCCCGCGCGCCAGAACTCGTAGAACTGGCAGACATCGCGCGGGATGCGGATCAGCAGCTCCGGTGGATCCAGCGCCAGCTGCACGCGCGCGATCTGCGCCTGCATCGTATCCAGCGAGCGCGCCATGATCTCCGGCAGGCCCATGCGCAGTGCGTCGCCCGAGGTGTCACCCGAGACCGCGCGCTCCAGCCAATCGCCAACGCGCGCGGTGATGGTCGAACCATCGGCTCCGGCCTGCGGCTGCGCCGGCTCGCCCGGCGGGCGCTTGGGCCAGCCGTGCATGTCGACCGCGACCAGCCGGTGCGCATCCGACAGCCGGGTCGCCGTGATCGGCAGCGGCGCCAGCAGGCCGCCGTCGACCAGGGCGCGGCCGTTGATCCGGTGCGGCGTGAACAGTCCCGGGATCGCGAACGAGGCGCGCAGCGCGTCCCACAGCCGGCCCTCGCGAATCCACACCTCGCGCTGGCGTTCCAGGTCGACCGCGACCGCGGTGAACTCCACCGGCAGCGTCTCGATCAGCGGGTCGCCCACCACCTGGCGCATGGTGTCGACCAGGCGCTGACCGCGCAGCACGCCCGAACGGCGCCAGCCCGGGTCGAGCAGACGCAGGAAATCGATGCGCGACATGCTGCGCAGGCGCTCGTCGAATGCACGCAGCCTGCCGGCCGCGAAGATGCCGCCCACCAGCGCGCCGCTGGACGAGCCGGACACCGCGTCGATGACCAAGCCGCGCTCCTCCAGCACCTCGATCACGCCGATCTGCGCCAGCCCGCGCGCGCCGCCCGCGCCCAGCGCCAGCGCGATGCGCTCGCGCCCGGCCTGCGCGGGCGCGCCAGCTGCAGGGACTGCCGACATCACCGTTCGTAATTCGACAGCGCCAGCTGCAGCAGCGACTTGGCCTGTTCGCGCAATGCCGGCGGCGCCATGATCTCGGCGTCGGCGCCGTAGTGCAGCACGTCCATCAGCAGTTCGCGCGAGGCGCTGTAGGGCAGCTTGAGCTCGTAGCGCCCGTCCGGCAGCAGGCGCCCCTGCTGCTGCGAATGCCAGTGTTCGTCGGCCACCCAGCGCGCGGCCTTGGCGCTGAACATGATCGTCGCCACGCCCTTGGCCGGGCCGGAGAAGATGCCGTAGCTGCCGGCCAGGTGGGTGTCGAGCGCGGCCTCGTCGATGTCGCGGGCCTCGGCGTCGAGCACGCGCGCGGTGGCGATGCGGTCGACCGAAAAGCTGCGCAGCGCCTCGCGCTCCTGGTCCCAGGCATCCATGTACCAGTTGTCGCGGTAGTGGGTGATGCGCTGCGGCGAGACGGTGCGCCGGGTCTTCTCGTCGGTGGAGCGCGCGCGGTAGTCGAACGACAGCTGCCTGCGCTGCAGCACCGCCGAACAGACGTTGCGGAACACGTGCTCGTCCATGCGCCGCCCGCGGTGCGGGATCACGCGTACGCGCTCGACCGGCCAGTGCTTGCCGGTCGAATGCTCGTCGAGCAGCTTGTCGATGCGGGACTGCAGCGGCGCCAGCGCGCTGGACAGGATGCCGCCGCTGCTGCGCGAGAGCAGCTGCTGGGCAGCCAGCAGCGCGTGCAGCTCGTCGGAATTGAGCCACAGGCCCGGCAGCTCGAAGCGGCCGCCTTCCTCGCTGTCGTAGCGGAAGCCGGCCTCGCCGTCGCCGGCCACCGGGGCCATCAGCGCGTCACGCAGGAAGGCGAGGTCGCGGTAGACGGTGGCGCGGGAGCATTCGAGCTCCTCCTGCAGGCGCGCAACCGTCACCGGATAGCGCGATGTCTTGAGGATGCGGTGCAGGGACAGGATGCGTTCGTATCGGTCCATGCGGGCGATTATGCGCTGTCCGACGCCGCTTGGCGCCGGGCCGGGACCCGTCCGGGGGCCAACCCGGATTTGCAGCATCGGGGCACGGGCCGCACCATGTGCGGCGAATTTTGCGGGGAACGCGGCCGGACATGGCCTGCAGGACAACCAGACCACCACTGGCGCACACGACGCGCACGGGCATCCGTGCGGTCCTTGCGCGCGTCCACAGGGAGAGCGCATGGCCCTGTGGCTGACGCTGGCGATCCTGGTCGGCGCGATCTACCTGTTCGTCACCGAACGGCTGCGCGTGGACGTGGTCGCGCTGCTGGTGATGACCGCGCTGGTGGTGACCGGGGTACTCACGGTTCCCGAGGGCCTGTCGGGCTTCAGCAGCCAGGCCACGATCATGGTCGCGGCGATGTTCGTGCTGAGCGCGGCGCTGCAGCGCAACGGCGCGGTGGCGGCGATCGGCGAGGTGCTGTCGCGGATCCGCTCGCAGTGGCTGTTCCTGCTGGTGATGCTGGTGCTGGTCTCGTGCGTGGCGGCGTTCGTCAACAACACCGCCACCGTGGCGGTGTTCCTGCCACTGGTGCTGGCGGCCAGCACCGCCAACCGCTGGGCACCCTCGAAGTTCCTGATCCCGCTGTCGTACATGTCGCAGGCCGCGGGCGTCTGCACCCTGATCGGCACGTCGACCAACCTGTTGGTCGACGCGATGGCGCGCGACGCGATCGGCGTGGGCTTCACCCTGTTCGAGTTCGCGCCGCTGGGCATCGTCTTCGTCGGCATCTGCATGCTGTACCTGATGACGGTCGGACGCTGGCTGCTGCCCGACCGCGGCGTGCCCGGCACCGAAGAGCACGAGCACGTCGGCCGTTACGTCGCCGAGCTGCTGGTGCCCGAAGAGTCGAGCGCGATCGGATTGCGCCGCAGCCAGGTGGTGCCGGAGAGCATCGATGACGTGGTGGTGCTGGAGATCCTGCGCAACGGCCGTCCGGTCTATGGCGGCGAGGCCGAGGTGCGGGCCGGCGACCGGCTGCTGCTGCGTGGCGAGTGGAAGCGCATCGGCGCGGTGCGCAAGGCGCGCAAACTGAAGTTCGACCACGTCGCGCGTGACCTGGACGGCGACATCAACGCCGAGCGGGTTCAGGTCGAGGTCATGGTGTCGCCGGGCTCGCACCTGATCGGGCATACGCTGGCGGGCATGCGCTTCGGCCACATGTACCGGGCGCGGGTGCACGGCATCCACCGGCGCCTGCTGGATGTGCGCAGGCCGCTCGACCAGGTGCAGCTCAACCTCGGCGACGTGCTGTTGCTGGACGCCCCGGAAAAGGCGATCGACGACCTGCGCGCCGACAAGGGCATGATCGTGCTCGGCGCGCGCAAGCAGGCCAAGGTCGACGTGCTGCGCGCGACGCTGTCGGTGCTGGTGATGGTGTCCACGATCCTGGTCGCGGCGCTGGGCTGGATGTCGATCGTGGAAGCGGCGCTGCTGGGCTGCGCGACGCTGCTGGTGTCGGGCCTGATCGAACCCGACGAGGCCTACCGCGCGATCGACTGGCGGGTGATCTTGCTGCTGGCCGGGATCCTGCCGCTGGGCATCGCCCTGCAGAAGTCCGGCGGCGCCACCCTGGCGGCCGACTTCATGATCAGCAGCCTGGGCGGCTTCGGGCCGCTGGCGGCGCTGGCCGCGATCTACCTGATGACCTCGATCGCCACCGAGTTCATGAGCAACAACGCCTCGGCCGTGCTGGTGGTGCCGATCGCGCTGGCCGCCGCCGAGTCGATGGGCATCGACCCCAAGCCGCTGCTGGTGGCCGTGGCCTTCGCCGCCTCGACCAGCTTCGCCACGCCGATCAGCTACCAGACCAACACCATGGTCTTCACCGCCGGCGGATACCGGTTCTCGGATTTCGTGCGCATGGGCCTGCCGCTGAACATCGTGTTCTGCACCGCGGCGATCCTGCTGATTCCGCGCTTTTTCCCGTTCTGAGCGTCTCCACGCGGCGCGGGTGACGCTTTATTCAGGAATATGAGGCGCAGCTTGCGGACAATGGGCGGGTAATCGTTTCCATCCGTGGAGAACCTGGATGCTCGCCAGCTGGTGGCTGGCCGTGGTCGGCCTGCCCGTGTTCATGCAACCCCTGCCCGAAGCGCCAGGCCAGCCGGCGGCGCTGGCGGTCGCCTCCGGGCGGGTGTCGCTGCGCCAACCCTGCCTGCGCCTGGTCTGTCCCGACGCCGAGTGGCAGCAGGCGAGCCGCCCCGCTCGTACGCTGGAGCGGGCGCAGGCGCCCGGCGCATTCGAGGCGATCAGGCCGCAGCGGCTGCCGCGCCTGGCCACGCGCCGCTTCATCGGCCTGCACTCGCCTGCTTCGCGCCGCGACTGGTTCGATTCCAGCGGCGGCGCGGCCCTGGTCGATGCGCGCTACGGGATGGAAGCGGTGCGCAATTCGCAGACCCGCGTGCAGCTGGAGCTCGGCACGGGCTACCGCCTGCAGCCCTACGCCAACTACGGCACCGCCGCGCAGGGACCGGTGGCGATGGGGCAACTGCGTCTGTCGCAGCGGCTGGGGGAGTTCGGTTCATTGAACCAGCAGGTCCGGGTCGAGCGCGGACGCGAGAACGCCTACCTGCGCCAGACCATCGGCGTGGACCTGGACCTGGCCCCGCAGTGGTCGCTGCTGGGCGATTTCGAGCTGCGCCACGACACCGCGGGCAATGGCGGCCAGGGGCATACCGACCGGGAGGGGTCGGTGCGGTTTCGGTACGCGTTCTAGGGCTGGGGCGGTGCCGGGGGGATCCGGGCGCTTTGTTGGCGGTCGCGGCTGAAGCCGCTCCTACTGGAGCGGAGGCTTCAGCCAGGATTGAATAAATCAGGTGTGTGGCGCCAGCAGGGCGCCGGCGCCGTCGGCGAGCAGGCGGCGGGCGACTTGCTCGCCCAGCGCGCCGGGATCGTCGCCACTGGCCTGCGCGCGCAGGATGCGGCCGGTCGCGGCGTCGCCGACCATGCCCTGCAGCTGCAGCCGGTCTCCGTCGATCTTCTCGGCAAACGCCGCTACCGGGACGTGGCAGCTGCCGTGCAGGGCCCGGTTCATGGCGCGCTCGGCTTCGACGCAGCGCCGCGTCGGCGCGTCATCGAGGACGGACAGCAGTCGCTGCACGACGGGGTCGTCGTCGCGGCCCTCGACCGCGATCGCGCCCTGCGCGGGCGCGGGCAGCCACTGCGGCGCGAGCAGGCGGGAGCGGATGCGCGCGTCCAGGCCGAGCCGCAGCAGGCCGGCGCAGGCCAGCACGATCGCGTCGTATTCGTCCGCATCCAGCCGGCCCAGGCGCGTGTTGACGTTGCCGCGCAGGTCGCGCAGGCGCAGGTCGGGGCGGCGCGCGCGCAGCTGGGCCTGGCGCCGCAGCGACGAGGTGCCGACGCAGGCGCCTTCGGGCAGGTCGTCGATGCCGTGGTAGCGGTTGCTGACGAAGGCATCGGAGGGATCGGCGCGCTCCAGGATCGCCGGCAGGACGAAACCCGGTTCGAGCTCCATCGGCACGTCCTTGAGCGAATGCACCGCGCAGTCGGCTTCGCCGCGCTGCATCGCCACTTCCAGCTCCTTGAGGAACAGGCCCTTGCCGCCGATCGCGGCCAGCGAACGGTCGAGCACTTCGTCGCCGCGGGTGCTCAGCGGCACCAGCGCGACCTCCAGGCCCGGATGCGCCTGGCGCAGGCGCGCGGCCACGTGTTCGGTCTGCCACAGGGCAAGCGGGCTCTTGCGGGTGGCGATGCGGAGCAGGTCCATGGCGCGCATTATCCCCCGTCGCACCACACAGCGGCGAGCCGTGTCCTGGCGCCGCCGGAACGCCTACAGGTTGCGGATCGTGTCGCGCAGCTGCGCCACGCAGCGCCGGCTGACCTCGAGCGGTCGGTCGCCGTGGCGCAGGATGGCATGGACGTGACCGTCCAGCCCGCGCCGCAGCTCGACCAGCTCATGGCGCGCCACCAGGCAGTTGCGGTGGATGCGCACGAAGCGGTCGCCGAACTCGTCCTCCAGCGACTTCAGCGATTCCTCGATCAGGTCCTCGCCGCGCGCGTGGTGGACCACGACGTATTTCTCTTCGGCCTGCAGGTAACGCACGTCCTCCACCGGGATCAGCCGCAGGCTGCCGCGCAGCCGCGCGCACAGGTGGGTGCGACGCGCACCGACTGTGTCGATGTCGGCGCCGTTCGTGCCGTGGCGCCCGGCGGTGAGCATGCGCGCGCGCTGCAGCGCCGACGCCAGGCGTTCGGCGCGCACCGGCTTGACCAGGTAGTCGGCCGCTTCGGCATCGAAGGCCGACAGCGCGTGCGCATCGTAGGCGGTGCAGAACACCACCACCGGGCGTGGCTCGAACGCCTGCAGGTGTCGCGCCACCTCGAGCCCGTCGATGCCGGGCATGGCGATATCGAGCAGGACCAGGTCCGGATCGTGCGCGGCGCAGGCGTGCAGGGTCTGGTGCCCGTCACCGACTTCGGCCACCACCTCGACGTCGGCCAGTGCGGCCAGCAGCATGCGCAGGCGCTCGCGGGCGAGGGGTTCGTCGTCGGCAATCACGATTTTCACCGGGGCATCCAGTCCTGGGAACGTGTCACCGCATGGTAGCCGCAGCCCAGCCAACGGCCAAACCCGTGGCTCAGCCGGCCGCGAGCCTGTTGCCGATCCAGTCGCCGAGGTCGCGGATCTCTTCGATGCACACCGAGTGCGGCATCGGGTAGCGATGGAAGGCGACCTCGAAGCCGTGCTGGCGCATCCACGCCGCGCTCTGCTCGCCTGCGGCAAAGGGCACGACCGGATCGGCGGTGCCGTGGGCCATGAACAGCGGCTGCGCCTTCGCCGCTTCGACCAGGGCCGCAGCGGCGCTGGCGGCGCCGGGCAGGTAGGTCGACAGGCCAACCAGCCCGGCCAGCGGCTCGCTGCGGCGCAGGCCCGCGGCGAGGGTGATCGCGCCACCCTGCGAGAAACCCGCCAGGAAGATGCGTGAGGCAGGAATGCCGCGCGCGATCTCGCGGTCGATCAGCGCCGTGACCTGGGCGATGGACTCGGTCACGCCGGTTTCGTCGGCGCGGTTGGCCAGGTCGAAGTCGCGGATGTCGTACCAGGCGCGCATGCGCGCGCCGTTGTTGATCGTCACCGCGCGCACCGGCGCATGCGGGAACACGAAGCGCATCGCCGGCCAGTCGCCTCGCACCAGCTCCGGCAGGATCGACACGAAGTCGTTGCCGTCGGCGCCAAGACCGTGCAGCCACAGCACGCTCCACGCGGGATCGGCGCCGGTTTCGCGCTCGATCGTATCCAGCAACTGCAGCCCGCCTTCGGCCATCGTGTTCGTCCCCGTCGATGCAGCGGCGCACTATACCGCGCCGGTCGCGCGGCCAGCGTGGCGTGTCCGTCGGTCACTCGAGCGCAGGAGAGTCGCTTCAAGGCGACGCTGAAAAATTGTCATTTCGAGCGTAGCGAGAAATCTAGGCTTCTGATTTTTGGGGATTGACCGGCTTCGCCGTTGTAAAGCGCTTCTCACTGCGTTCGGAACGACAAACCGCAGTTTTTTAGCGTTGCCTCAGGACGACGAAGCTGGTTGGTCCTCGACTCCAAGCTGCGGACTCAGCCTTCCGCGCCCGATTGCTCTTCCAAGCCATGTTGCCGCCAGGCCACGCGGATGGCGTCGCGCGCAGCCTCGAGTGCGGCATCCACCGGCACGATCCGGGTGCGCCGGTCGAGCGTGCAGTCCAGTCCGGCTGCCACGAACAGCGCGTGCGCATCGCACAGCGCCGCTGCGCCCTGCGCGTCCAGCACGCCGGCCTGCGCCAGCGCGTCCACCAGCAGCGGCGTCGCACGCGGTGCCAGCAGGGCCGGATGGGCGTGGGCCTCGCGCAGCACCAGGTACTGCAGCAGGAATTCCAGGTCGACCAGCCCGCCTTCGCCCTGCTTGAGGTCGAACAGGCCATCGCCGCCGCGGTCGAGTTCGGCGCGCATGCGCGCGCGCATCGAAACCACGTCCGCACGCAGAACCTCCTGCTCGCGCACCCGCGCCAGGGTGGCGGCACGCACGCTTTCGAACGCCGCCGCAAGTTCGGGATCACCGGCCACGCAGCGTGCGCGCACCAGTGCCTGGTGCTCCCAGGTCCACGCGCGTTCGCGCTGGTAGTCGCCATAGCTGGACAGGGTCGAGACCAGCAGGCCCTTGCCGCCGTCCGGGCGCAGGCGCACGTCGATGTCGTACAGCCGCCCGGCGCCGGTGACCGCACCGAGCAGGGCCACGATCTTCTGCGCCAGCCGCGCGAACCAGCGCGGCGCATCCAGCGGACGCGGCCCATCGGACTGCGCATCGGCGGGTGCGTCATACAGGAACACCAGGTCGAGGTCGGAGCCGAAGCCCAGCTCCTCACCGCCGAGGCTGCCGTAGCCGAGCACGGCGAAGCCGCCGCCCGCGACGCCGCCATGCGCGGTCTCGAGCTCGCGCCGCGCAAGCGCCAGCACGGCCTCGACCAGGCCGTCGGCCAGCCAGGCCAGCTGGCGGGTGCTGTCCTGCGCGGGCTGGCGCCGGTCGAGCGTGGCCAGCGCGATGCGGAAGCTGAGCTGCTGGCGGATTTCGTTGAGCGCGAACAGCGCCGATTCGGTGTCGTCCTCCTGCGCCGGGCCACAGGCTTCGGCGAACAGCTCGCGCCTCGGAAGCGGGCCTTCAGCGCGGGCATCGAGCAGTTCGTCGAGCAGCAGCGGATGCGCGGCCAGCCGCTCGGCCAGCAACGCGCTGCGCGTGACCAGGTCCACCACCCGCGCCAGCGCCGGCGGATGCTCGTCGAGCAGGGCGAGGTAGCTGGCGCGCCGCAGGATGTTGTGCAGCAGGGCGAGCAGGCGCCGGATCGCCTGCAGCGGCTGCGTGGCCGGCACCGACGCCTGCAGCAGCACCGGCATCACCCGATCGAGCCGCGCACGCGTGGCGTCGGACAGCTCGCGCACGCTGGGCGAGCGCGCGAAATCGCGCAGGGCCGCGTCCACGTTCGCGGCATCGCCGAACCCGGCCTGCGCCAGCACCGCCGAGTCGCTGGCCTCGGGCAGCGCACGCCAGTACGCGGCGATGTCGTGATCCACGGCCGGCTGTCGGCCGCGCTGGGAGAGCAGCGCGTCGAACTCGTTGGAGACGCGTTCGCGGCGTCGCTCGATCTCCACGAACAGTTCGTCCCAGTGCGCGTGGCCGAGACCGCGCGCAAGCCGGTCGCGATCGACCGCGGCGGCCGGCAGCACATGGGTCTGCTCATCGCGCAGCATCTGCAGCCGGTTCTCCAGCCGGCGCAGGAAGCGGTAGTCGTCGGCGAGGCAGGCGGCGGTGTCCTCGCTGACCTGGCCAGCCTCGCGCAGCGCCGCCAGCGCCGGCAACAGCCGCGGCTGCTGCAGCGAAGGCTCGCGACCACCGCGGATCAGCTGCAGGGCCTGGGCGAGGAACTCGATCTCGCGGATGCCGCCCGGGCCGCGCTTGACGTCGTCGGCCAGCTCCTTGCGCGCGACCTCGGCCGCAATCATCGACTTCATCCCGCGCAGGCCGTCGAGCGCGCCGAAGTCGAGGTAGCGCCGGTAGACGAAGGGACGCAGCGTGTCCAGGAACCGGTGTCCCGCCTCCAGATCGCCGGCCACCGGACGCGCCTTCTGCCAGGCGTAGCGTTCCCAGTCACGGCCCTCGCGCTGGAAGTACATCTCCAGCGCCGCAAAGCTCATCGCAACCCGGCCCGCGTTGCCGAAAGGACGCAGCCGCAGGTCGACGCGGTGGCAGAAGCCGTCGACGGTGACCTCGTCGAGCAGCCTGCCCAGCTGCTGGCCGAGGCGCGCGAAATAATCCTCGGCGGCCAGCGGGCGGCCGCCATCGCTCTCGCCGCCGTGTTCGTAGGCGTAAACCAGATCGATGTCGGAGCTGAAGTTGAGCTCGCTGCCGCCCAGCTTGCCCATGCCGAACACGACCAAGCGCACAAGCTGGGCCTCGCTATCGCGGACCACGCCATGGCGGCTGGCGAAGTCGCGCTCGAGCGCCTCCAGGGCAAGGGCCAGGCAGTCTTCGGCCAGGCGCGTGGTGCCGACGAGGGTGGTGTCGACATCGTCCAATCCGAGCACGTCGCGCCAGACCAGGCGCGTGGATTCGGCACGGCGATAGCGCCGCAGCAGCCGCGGCCAGTCGTCGCGACGCTCCGCTTCGAGCACCGGCTGCGGCAGCGGCTGCGCGCCGTCGTCCTGGGCCAGCTGCGCCAGCAGCGCCGGCTGCTGCACCAGCACGTCGACCGCGAAGTCGCTGGCCATCGCAACGCGCCACAGGCGTTCACGCAGCGTGCCGTCATCGGCCAGCGCAGGGAAGCGCGCAAGCGCGCGGTCGGCTATCGCATCGGACTGGGAGCGTGCGTCATCCATGCGGCGATTGTGGCAGGAGGACCGCGATGAGGCGCCCTGTCGTTTTGATCCTGTTCGGCGAACTGGACATAGCGGCGTCGCCATCGTCGGCATGTCATCGCCAGGGACGTGGGGGAAGCAGTCCCTGCCGCAGGCCTGCGGAGCAGCCCGGCATCCTGCCAAGGAAGCTCGTCACTCCGGCGGACAAAGCCATCATCCCGCGGACGACAAGTTCGTCATCCCGGCGCAAGCCGGAAGCGCTTTACAACAGCCTGAAAGGCTGGTCATCCGTTTTGACGTTGCCGGACGAAGCATGGATTCAATGCGTTCGCAGGAACGACGGCAGTTGAAGCTCAGAACAATTAAAAAGGATTCTTCTCCCAATCGAGGGGGAAGGCGGTCACGGTTGCTGGACCCCTCGCGCGGGCTCGAGTAGACGCCGCGCCCTGTCGACTGGGCGATGGTCGTTTCGGGCTGGGTTGCGGCGGCGAGTCAGCCATGAATGGCTGACCGAGCCGAGAAGCAACCCCCGGCCCGGAACGGCCCCGGCCGCAGGCCTGATCCAGTCGCCTGCAATGCGGCCGACTCCCCTCAAATGGGAGAAGAACAAATAAAAAGCCCGCTGGCAGTTGCCTGCCAGCGGGCTTTGCTCCCTCCCCCACGTCGGGTGCGGGGCCATCGTGAACGATTCGTTAGGACGCTTGCACGCTGCACCGCAAAACGATACCGCCGGGTTTAGTAACGCGGTGCGCGGGTGCACCACAGGCGAAGCGCGCTGGTAACGTTTACAACCGCGCAACCATGCGGTATTGCCGCTCTGTCGCCCCTGTCCCCCAAGCGGCGCGCGCGCCCGGACGGTGGCGGCAACGGCGGAAATTTCACTCCGGACGCGGTCCGCGCCGCAGGTCGCGCAGGATTTCGCGTGCGGCATTGCGCCCTGGCAGGCCGGTGACGCCGCCGCCTGGATGCGTGCCCGAGCCGCACAGGTACAGGCCCGGCAACGCGCCGCGATAGTTGCCCTGCCCCAGCAGCGGGCGGGCGCTGAACATCTGGTCCAGCCCGAGCGCGCCATGGAAGATGTCGCCGCCGACCAGGCCGAACTCACGCTCCAGGTCCAGCGGCGACAGCGCGTGCCAGCCCAGCACGCTGCGGGCGAAGTTGGGGGCAACTGCGTCGACGGTGTCGATCATCAGCCTGGCCACGGTGTCGCGGTGCGCGTCCCAGCCGCCGTCGACCTCGGGATGCACGTGCTGGCAGAACAGGCTCGCGACGTGCTGCCCGGGTGGCGCCAGCGTGTCGTCGAGCGTGGACGAGATCACCAGTTCGACGATCGGCGCGCGCGCCCAGCCCGGGTTGTGCGACTTCGATTTCGCGTCGAAATAGGCGTTCTCGAAATACTGCAGCGATGGGCCGACCAGGATCCCGCTCTGGTGGTGCGGCTGCAGCTGCGTGCCGGGCGCAGCGATAAAGTCGGGCAGCTCCGACAGCGCGACGTTCATGCGGAACGTGCCCGAACCGCAGCGATAGCGGGCGATGCGCTGCGCGGTGTCGTCGTCGAGGTGCTCGCGCGCGACCAGCCGCGTGTACAGCAGCTTCGGGTTGAGGTTGGACACCACCGTGCCGGCGCGCAGTTCGCGGCCGTCGGC
This sequence comes from Luteimonas sp. A482, assembly GCF_054072655.1. Taxonomy (NCBI): domain Bacteria; kingdom Pseudomonadati; phylum Pseudomonadota; class Gammaproteobacteria; order Lysobacterales; family Lysobacteraceae; genus Luteimonas; species Luteimonas sp. A482. The sequence continues at coordinate 381,639 of NZ_JBSVRO010000001.1, read as the reverse complement.
CAGCGCCACGCCGACCGCGCGGCCGCGCTCCACCAGCACGCGCTCCACGGCCTGGCCGCTGTGCACCTGCACGCCACGCGCCGCGCACTCGGCCGCGATCGCCTGCGTGATCGCGCCCATGCCGCCGATCGCATGCCCCCACACGCCGGGCTTGCCGTTGGTTTCGCCGAACACGTGGTGCAGCAGCACGTATGCGCTGCCGGGCGTATACGGGCTGGCGAAGTTGCCGACCACCGAATCCCAGCCCAGCGCGGCCTTCAGTGGTTCGGATTCGAACCAGTGGTCGAGCAGTTCGCCGGCGGATTTGGTGAACAGGTCGAGCAGGTCGCGGCGGCCGCGCAGGTCCAGGTGCCCGAGGCGCCTGGCCACGTCGTACGAGGCCAGCCAGTCGCCCAGCGAGAGCCGGTCGCCGACGTTGGGCGGCGTACGCTGCATGAGTTCGCGCAGCACGACCACGATCCGATCGAGCATCGCGCCGTAATCGACGAGCCGCTCGATGTCGCGCGCCGACGAGGCCCGCAGCGATGCGGCGGTGTGGCCGTCGCCCAGGCGGAACGCGCGGCCGCCGGGCAGCGGCAGGAAGTTGGCGAACGGGCGCTCCACCACCCGCAGGCCGTGCTGCGCCAGGCGCAGTTCGCGGATCACCTTCGGGTTGAGCAGGCTGACGGTGTAGCTGGCGGTGGAGTTGCGGAAGCCCGGGTGGAATTCCTCGGTCACCGCCGCGCCACCGACCACGCCACGTCGTTCGAGCACCGTGACCTTCAATCCGGCCGCGGCCAGGTAGGCCGCGCACACCAGGCCGTTGTGGCCGCCGCCGATGATCAGGACGTCCGTTGCCTGCTGCACTGCCTTCCCCAGGTTGCCTGCCGTCACCATTCTACGAGTGCGCGCTGCGGGCGTAGGGTGCTGCAGCTGTCATCTCTCCCTCCGGTCGAGATGACAACGGTTGCGGCCGGACTTCTACCGCAGCAGGCGTTCGACCGCGTCGGCCAGGCGCTTGGCCGCGTCCGGGCGACCGAGCGCCGCGGCCGCGCGTGCGGCGTCGGGCAGGCGCGTGGGCGATTCGAAGGCCTCGCGCAGCGCCGTGGCCAATACGTCCGGACTCAGCTCGGCCTCCGGGATGTGCCAGCCAACGCCGGCTTCGGCCAGGGTCTGCGCGTTGCGCCGCTGCTCTTCGCGCGCGCCACCGTGCGGCAGGGGCACGAAGATCGCGGGACGGCCGATGGTGAGCAGGTCGGCCGCGGTGGTGGCGCCGGCGCGGGTCACGACCAGATGCGCGTCGCGCAGACGCTCGCCCATGTCGTCGAAGAACGGGCGCACGCTGGCGTCGATGCCGATGTCGCGCAGCTGCGCGACCAGCGTGTCGGCATCCTCGCCGCGGTACTGCAGCGACAGCTGCAGGCGCGCGCGCAAGGGTTCGGGCAGCAGTGCCAGCGCCGGCGGCACCACCCGACCGAACACCGCCGCACTCTGGCTGCCGCCAACCACCAGCAGCCGCAGCGGCCCCTGCGCATCGAAGGCCGGATAGTCGCCGCGCGCCGCCAGGATCGCCTGCCGCACCGGATTGCCTGTCTCGACGATCTTCGAAGCATCGAAGCGCTCGGCGCCGGCCACGACCGGGAACGAGGTCGCCAGTCCCGCGGCGAAGCGCAGCAGCTGCGCATTGGCCTTGCTCAGCCGCGTGGCCTGTTCGTGCAGCAGCAGCGGCAGCCCCAGGCTCCGGGCTGCGAGCGCCGGCGCAAAGCTGGGATAGCCGCCAAAGCCGACCATCAGCGCGGCGCCACGCCGCTTCAGGTCCGTGCGCGAGGCCAGCACGCCGCGCAGGATGCTCAGCGCCGCGCTGGCCTTTGCCGCGACGCCGCCCTCGAGCGAGCTGGCCGGCAACACCACGTGCGGGATCCCGGCCAGCGCCTGTGCGTACTGCGCGCCGCGACGCTCGGTATGGATCACCACGTCGTGCCCGCGCGCCATGAGTTCTCGCGCCAGCGCTTCGGCCGGAAACAGGTGGCCGCCGGTGCCGCCGGCGGCAAGGGCGATGGTGGATCGGGCGGGTTTGGAAGAAGGCATCGGCGATCGGTGTGACCTGCGCAACGGCGCACTATAGAGGGATCGTGCATTGCGCCATACCGCGCAGAGCCGGCGTGCGACGCTTGCCGGTCGCTTGATGACGTCCGGATGACATCGCCCACATGCGCCGTCGGCGGCGCTCGCGCGTTGCTGTCATTTGCAACAGCCGCGCAGCACATCCACGCGAGCGCCTGCGGCCAAGTCGATTGCTACCGGAATCCGGCGCCACCCCATGACTTTCGACATGGGGCCGCCACGGTCCGGTCTGTACCATGACGGCCCTCGCATCGCGCCGCTGTCATCCATTCGCCCGCGCATGCGTTACCTCCCCCTTTGCCCCCGACCGCCCCGGCGGCCGGTCGCTTCGCTGCCCTTCGGAATACCGGATGAACCTCAAAGGCCTCGCCAGACCCGTCCTCATCGTCGTTGCCGTACTCGTTGCCGGTCTGCTGCTGTGGCGCGGCTTCGGCAGCGACGAACCCGCGCCCCAGGGCGGGCGCGGCGGCTGGCGCGACGGCGAGCGCCCGCCGACGCCGGTGCGCGTGGTGGTGGCCGCGCGCGAGCAGCTCGCCGTCCAGCTCAAGGCGTTGGGCACGGTGACGCCGCTGAAGTCGGTGACCGTGCGCCCGCGCGTGGACGGCGAACTGCTGCGCGTGGTGTTCGAGGAAGGCCAGCACGTCGAAGCCGGCGCGCTGCTGGCCGAGATCGACCCCGCATCCTTCCGCATCCAGCTTGCGCAGGCGCAGGGCCAGCAGAAGCAGAACCTGGCCGAGCTGGAAAATGCGCGCATCCAGCTGCAGCGCTATCGCGACCTGGCACAAGGCGCGTACGTGTCGGCGCAGGACGTGGCCAACCTGCAGGCGCAGGTGCGCCAGTTCGAGGGCCGCCGCGAGATCGACCAGGCAGCGGTCGACGAGGCCAGGCTGCAGCTGCAGTACACCCGCATCGTGGCGCCGGTGGCGGGCCGCGTCGGCCTGCGCACGGTGGACGCCGGCAACCTGGTGGGCAGCGGCGACGAAGATGGCATCGCGAGCATCGCGCAGATGCGTCCGATCAGCGTGCTGTTCTCGGTGCCGGAAAACGTGCTGCCTTCGGTGATCGAGGCCGCGCGCAGCAACCCGGCGCTGCCGGTGCAGGCCTGGGACCGCAGCGAGCGCCACGTGCTCGCCAGCGGCCGGCTGTCGAGCATCGACAACCGCATCGACACCGAGACCGGCACGCTGCGCCTGCGCGCCCTGTTCGACAACGCCGACGGCGCGCTGTTCCCCAACCAGTTCGTCAATGCGCGCCTGCAACTGGACGACGACGAGACGCTGGTGATCCCGGACGCCGCGGTGCAGTTCGGCAACCAGGGCACCTATGTCTACCTGGTCAACGACGACGACACCGCCAGCGTGCGGCCGGTGGTGCTGGGCGCGGGCAGCGAAGGCCGCGTGGCCGTGCTCGAGGGGCTCGAGGCCGGCGATCGCGTGGTGCTCGAAGGCATCGATCGCCTGAGCGAAGGCGCCAAGGTCGAGGTCGTCGAGACCGACGTCTCAGGCGATGAAACCACACCCTCGCAGGACGCCGGGCCCGCCGCATGAACCTCTCGCGCCCGTTCATCCTGCGGCCGGTGGCGACCACGCTGCTGATGCTGGCGCTGCTGCTGTCGGGCCTGTTCGCCTACCGTCTGCTGCCGGTCGCGGCGCTGCCGCAGGTCGACTACCCGATCATCCAGGTGCTCACGCTGTATCCCGGCGCCAGCCCCACCGTCACCACCAGCGCGGTGACCGCGCCGCTGGAGCGGCGGCTGGGCCAGATCCCCGGCCTCAACCAGATGTCGTCGACCAGCTCCGGCGGCGCATCGGTGATCACGCTGCAGTTCGCGCTCGAAGTCGACCTGGGCGTGGCCGAGCAGGAGGTGCAGGCGGCGATCAACAGCGCAAGCAGCTTCCTGCCCAATGACCTGCCGATGCCGCCGGTGTACCGCAAGGTCAACCCGGCCGACACGCCGATCCTCACCCTGGCGATCACCTCGCCGACGATGGCCCTGCCCGAGGTCTACGATCTGGTCGATACGCGCATGGCGCAGCGCCTGTCGCAGCTGTCGGGCGTGGGCCTGGTGAGCATCGCCGGCGGCCAGCGCCCCGCGGTGCGCATCCAGGTCAACCCGTCGGCGCTGGCCTCGGCCGGCGTGGGCATGGACGAGATCCGCGCCGCGATCACCGCGGCCAACGTCAACATGCCCAAGGGCAGCTTCGACGGCCCGACCCGCGCGATCATGCTCGACGCCAACGACCAGATGCGTTCGGCGCAGGAATACCGCGACCTGGTCATCAGCTTCCGCGATGGCGCGCCGCTGCGCCTGGGCGACGTGGCCAGCGTCGAACAGGGGGCCGAGAACCGTCAGCTCGCCGCCTGGTCGGGTGATACGCCGGCGATCCTGGTCAACATCCAGCGCCAGCCGGGCGCCAACGTGATCGAGGTGGTCGACGGCATCCACGAGCTGCTGCCACGGCTGCGCGCGGCGATGCCGGCCGCGGTCGAGGTGACCGTGCTCAGCGACCGCACCGAATCGATCCGCGCCTCGATCAAGGGCGTGCAGCACGAGCTGCTGATGGCGATCGGCCTGGTGGTGCTGGTGACGTTCGTGTTCCTGCGCACCATCCCGGCCACGATCATCCCCAGCCTGGCGGTGCCGCTGTCGCTGGTGTCGACCTTCGGCTTCATGCTGCTGGCCGGCTTCTCGCTCAACAACCTCACCCTGATGGCGCTGACCATCGCCACCGGCTTCGTGGTCGACGACGCGATCGTGATGCTGGAGAACGTCGCGCGCCACATGGAGCAGGGCAAGAGCCGGCTGCAGGCTGCACTCGACGGCGCGCGCCAGATCGGCTTCACCCTGATCTCGCTCACCGTTTCGCTGATCGCGGTGCTGATCCCGCTGCTGTTCATGGGCGACGTGGTCGGCCGGCTGTTCCACGAGTTCGCGATCACGCTGGCGGTCGCCATCGCGATCTCGCTGGTGGTCTCGCTCACGCTCACGCCGATGCTGTGCGCGCGCTTCCTCAAGGCCGGCCGCGACCACGGCGTCGCCGAGGGCGACGATGCCCAGGCCGCCGGCGCGGAAGGCGACATGTTCGACCGCGTGATCGCCGCCTACGACCGCGCCCTGCACTGGACCCTGGCGCGGCAGCCGCTGATGCTCGGCATCACCGTCGCCACCCTGGTGCTGACCGCGCTGCTGTACCTGGCCGTGCCCAAGGGCTTCTTCCCCTCGCAGGACGCGGGCCTGATCCAGGGCATCAGCCAGGCGCCGGCTTCGATTTCGTTCCAGGCGATGGCGCAGCGTCAGCAGGCGCTGGCCGATGCGATCCTCGAGGATCCGGACGTGGCCTCGCTGTCCTCGTTCATCGGCGTGGACGGCAACAATCCCACCCTCAACACCGGACGCCTGCTGATCGAGCTCAAGCCGCATGCGCAGCGCGATGCCGGCGCGCACGCGATCATCGAGCGGATGCAGGCGCGCGCGACGCAGGTGCCGGGCATCGCGCTGTTCCTGCAGCCGGTGCAGGAGCTGGGCATCGAGGACCGGGTGAGCCGCGGCCAATACCAGTTCGCGTTGACCAGCCCCGACCAGGCCGCGCTGTCTGCGTGGGCGCCGCGCATGATCGAGCACCTGCGCGGCACCGGCGCGCTCGCCGACGTGGCCGGCGACCTGCAGGACGACGGCCTGCAGGCCTGGGTGGACATCGACCGCGACGCCGCCGCGCGCCTGGGCGTGCAGGCCTCAGATGTCGCCGACGCGCTGTACGACGCCTTCGGCCAGCGCCAGATCTCGACCATCTTCACCCAGTCCAACCAGTACCGCGTGGTGCTCGAGGCCGACGCGCAGTTCCAGCTGGGGCCGGAGGCGATCGAACGCATCTACGTGGCCACGGCCGACGGCGGACAGACGCCGCTGTCGGGTATCGCGCGCGTGTCCACGCGCACCGCGCCGCTGCTGGTGAGCCATATCGGCCAGTTTCCGGCGGCGATGGTGTCGTTCAACCTCGCGCCGGGCGCGTCGCTGGGCGAGGCGGTGGAGCAGATCGAGGCTGCGCGCGATGCGATCGGCTTGCCGACATCGGTCGAGTTGCGGCTGCAGGGCGGCGCGCAGGCGTTCCGCAACTCGCTCTCGAGCACGCTGTGGCTGGTGCTGGCCGCGGTGCTGGTGATGTACATCGTGCTGGGGGTGCTCTACGAGAGCTTCATCCACCCGGTGACGATCCTGTCCACCCTGCCCTCGGCCACGGTCGGTGCGCTGGCCGCGCTGCTGCTGACCGGGCGCAGCCTGGACCTGATCGCGGTGATCGGCATCATCCTGCTGATCGGGCTGGTGAAGAAGAACGGCATCATGATGGTCGACTTCGCGCTTGAGGCCGAGCGCGAACAGGGCCTGTCGCCGCAGCAGGCGATCCACCGCGCCGCGCTGCTTCGCTTCCGGCCGATCCTGATGACCACGCTGGCGGCGCTGTTCGCCGCCATCCCGATGATGCTGGCCAGCGGCTCGGGCGCCGAGCTGCGCCAGCCGCTGGGCCTGGTGATGGTCGGCGGGCTGCTGGTGAGCCAGGTGCTGACCCTGTTCACGACGCCGGTGATCTACCTGTTCTTCGACCGGCTGGTGCACGGCAAGGCATCTGCCGGGATCGCGGGCGAACCGGCCGCGGGCTGATGGACACGCAGCGCCTCAACCTTTCGCGCATCTTCATCGAGCGGCCGGTCGCGACGATCCTGCTGGCGGTCGCGGTGGTGCTGGCGGGCATGCTCGCCTACCGGATGCTGCCGGTGGCGCCGCTGCCGCAGATCGACTATCCGGCGATCCAGGTCAGCGCCTCGCTGCCCGGCGCCAGCCCCGAGTCGATGGCCGCCACCGTGGCCACGCCGCTGGAGCGCGCGCTCGGCACCATCCCCGGCATCACCCGGATCAGCTCGAGCAGCGGCCAGGGCACTACCCGCATCGACCTGCAGTTCAGCCTCGACCGCAACGTCGACGAGGCCGCGCGCGAAGTGCAGGCCGCGCTCAATGCCGCGCGCGCGCAGCTGCCGGCGGGCATGCCGGGCATGCCGCAGTACCGCAAGATCAATCCCTCGCAGGCGCCGATCCTGGCGCTGGCGCTGAGTTCGGCCACGCACACGCCGGGCCAGGTCTACGACGTCGCCTCGACGATCATCGCGCAGAAGATCGCGCAGATCCCCGGCGTCGGCCAGGTCGAGGCCGGCGGCAGTTCGCTGCCGGCGGTGCGCGTGTCGCTCAACCCGAATGCGCTCAACCAGTACGGCATCGCCCTGGACGAAGTGGCCGGCGCGATCCGCAGCGCCAACGCGCTGCGTCCGCTCGGCCACGTGGTGCGCGGCGAGCGCCAGTGGCAGATCGAGGCCAGCCTGCAGCTGCGCAGCGCCGACCAGTACCGCGGCCTGATCGTCGCCTGGCGCAACGGCCGCCCGGTGCACCTGCGCGACGTGGCCGAGGTCAACGAAGGCACCGAGAACCGCTATGCCGCCGGCTTCCACAACGACCGCGACGCGGTGCTGCTGGTGGTCAGCCGCCAGCCCGGGGCCAACATCATCCGCACGGTCGACGCGATCCACGCGCAGATGGACGCGCTGCAGGCGCTGCTGCCGGCCGGCATCGACATGACGCTGGTGATGGACCGCTCGCCGGTGATCCGCGCCACCCTGGGAGAGGCCGAGACCACCCTGTTGCTCGCCATCGCGCTGGTGGTGCTGGTGGTGCTGGCGTTCCTGGGCAGCTGGCGCGCGGCGCTGGTGCCGACGCTGGCCATCCCGGTCTCGCTGTGCGGCGCGCTGGCGATCATCTGGCTGGCCGGCTTCTCGCTCAACACCATGTCGCTGATGGCGCTGATCGTGGCCGCGGTGCTGGTGGTGGACGATGCGATCGTGGTGCTGGAGAACATCTCGCGCCATATCGACAACGGGCTCAAGCCCTGGGACGCGGCGATGCGCGGCGCCGGCGAGGTCGGCGTCACCCTGCTGTCGATGAACATCGCGCTGGGCGTGGTGTTCGTCTCGATCCTGTTCCTGGACGACTTCGTCGAGCGCCTGTTCCGCGAGTTCTCGCTGACCCTGGTCGCGGCGATGACGGTCTCGCTGCTGGTGTCGCTGAGCCTGACGCCGACGCTGTGCGCGCGCCTGCTCGGTGGCCACCGCCGCACCGCCGACGTGCCCAAGTGGCAGCGCCTGGGCACGCATGTCTCCGATCGCCTGCGCGACCTGTACCTGCGCTCACTCCGCGGCACGCTGCGGCACACCACGGTGGCGCTGCTGATCCTGCTCGGCGCCATCGTGTTCAACGCCTTCCTGTTCGCCAAGGTGCCCAAGGGCACCGTGCCCGAGCAGGACACCGGCCAGCTGCGCGGCTTCGCGCGCGGCGACGACGGCCTGTCGTTCCAGGTGATGCAGCCCAAGATCCAGACCTATCGCGAGTACCTGCTGGCGGACCCGGCGATCGAGGAGATCTCCGGTTACCTCGGCGGTGGCACCGGCGTGAACAACGGCTACGTGATGATCCAGATGAAGCCGCTGTCCGAGCGCGGCGTGTCCAGCCGCGAGGTGATCGACCGGCTGCGCGAGGACCTGCCCAGGCTGCCCGGCGGCAACCTTTGGCTGTGGGTGGACCAGGACATCCGCATCGGCGGCGGTGGCGGCAGCGGCGAGGGCAACTACGAGCTGCAGCTGCTCGCCGACGACAGCGCGCCGCTGCGCGCGTGGACGCCGCGCATCCGCGACGCGCTCGAGGCGCTGCCGCAGCTGGTGGACGTGGAGTCGGGCGGCGACGAGGGCATGCGCCAGGTCGCGCTGGAGATCGACCGCAGCGCCGCCGCGCAGCTGGGCGTGGACATGCGCACCATCGGCACCGTGCTCAACAACTCCTTCAGCCAGCGCCAGGTGGCCACGCTCTACGACAGCCTCAACCAGTACCGCGTGGTGATGGAACTCGATCCGCGCCACACGCAGACGCCCGAGACGCTCGACCAGGTGTTCGCGATCGGCGGCGACGGGCAACGCGTGCCGCTGTCGGCCTTCGCCCGCTGGGAGTACGGCATGGCGCCCGACCGCATCCAGCATCGCGAGCAGTTCGTCTCGACCCGGGTCAGCTTCGCGCTGGCGCCGGAGGTCACCCTGGGCGAGGCGGTCGAGGCGATCGACCAGGCGATGGCGCAGATCATGCTGCCCAACGAGGTGCAGGCGCGGCTGGGCGAGGAGGCCGGCAGCCTGCAGGAGATGCGCGAGCGCCAGCTGTGGATGATTCTGGGCGCGGTGCTGGCGGTCTACCTGGTGCTGGGCGTGCTGTACGAGAGCTACATCCAGCCGCTGGCGATCCTGTCGATCCTGCCATCAGCCGGTATCGGCGCGCTGCTGGCGCTGCTGCTGTTCGGCGGCGCGCTCGACCTGATCTCGCTGCTGGGCCTGTTCCTGCTGGTCGGCGTGGTGATGAAGAACACCATCCTGATGGTCGACTTCGCGCTCGCCGCGCAGCGCGAACGGGGCCTGTCCGCGGACGCTGCGATGCTGGAAGCGGCCAGGCTGCGCTTCCGCCCGATCCTGATGACCTCGCTCGCCGCCCTGCTCGGCATGCTGCCGCTGGTGCTGTCGAGCGGCGAAGGCTGGGAAATGCGCCGCCCGCTGGGCCTGGCCATCGTCGGCGGCCTGCTGGTGAGCCAGTGGCTGACGCTGTACACCACGCCGGCAGCGTTCCTGGTGCTGGCGCGGATGCGCGCGAAGTTCGCGCGCGGAGCGAAGGCCGAGCCGGGGACTGCCGCGGAGGGCCGCTGATTGCGGCATCCGCGCTGACGCGGCGTTTGCGCCGACGAGGCATCTGCGCCGACGCGGCATGTGAATCACCGCGGCATTTCGAGTGCCGTCATCCCGGCGAAAGCCGGAAGCGCTTTACAACAGCCTGAAAGGCTGGTCATCCATTTTCCGAAGTGGGCGTCAAACGTCAGGAGCAGATGGATCCCGGCTTTCGCCGGGATGACGGGATTCTGGGCTCAGCAATTCGGGATGGTCCCCGCTTCGACACCGACGTCGACCTCCACATCGGCTTCGACATCGGCTTCCACTTCGAAAAACGCCAGCTTGCGCGCCTTCGGCAGCTGCTTCAGTTGCCACTCCGCACGCGACGCCGTCGCCCGGTCCGGATAAACGCGACTGGCGATCAGGCGCAGCGGCGCGCGGCCCCGTGTGTAGCGCGCGCCCTTGCCCGCCGCATGCGCGCGCAGGCGTGCGTCGAGATCGTTGCTGATGCCGGCGTACCAGCTGCCGTCGCCGCATTCGAGCAGGTACAGCCACCAGGTGTTCGCCCACGCACTCATGGCAGCAGATGCGGGCGGCCGTCGTACCACTCGCGCGCGTTGCGCAGGTGCAGCTTCGGGCGCTCGCCCGTCAGTTCGACGCCCACGCCCAGCACGCCCCACCTGGCGTAAAGATCCCCCTGCCGCCGCTGGCCCTGCAGGCGCATCCGCGCGTCGACCTGGAAACGCTGGTTGGCCGCATGCATGCGGTCGAGCACCAGCTTGTCGCCCTGCCACAGCCAGCGACCGTCGAGGCTGACCTCGCCGGCATCGACGACGCGACCGATCCAGGCCGGATAGTCGGCACGGTCGGCGAACATTGCCAGCAGGAAATCCAGGTCCTTCATGCGCGCGCGCAGCTTGCCCCCGGCGGTGGCTGGCTGCCTCCAGGCCACGTGTCCGTCCTGCAGGTCGACCGTGGCCCACCAGCCGCGGCGCGCATGGCCGCCGCGTTCGCGGAAGCCGACGTTGCGCAGGCGCAGCTGCGTGCCGCCGAGGTGGAAATTGCCCTGCTGCAGGCTGCCGCGACGCAGTCGCCCGTCGATCACCACATCGCCGTCGAGCGCCAGGCCCGCCACCGACAGCCGCGCCTTGCGCGCATCGACGCGCAACGTGCCCTCGCCGACCTCGCCCTCGCCATTCACGCGCAGGTCGCCGCTGAGGCGACCGCTGCCACCGGCAAAGCGGACGCGATCATTGGGCAGGTAGGGATTGAACATCGCCAGCTCCGGGACGCTCGCGTTCTGGAAACGCACGCGCGCCTGCAGGGACTCGCGCATGCGATCGAGCTGCGCGTCGGACTCCACGTCCACGCGCAGGTCGTTGCCGTACACCCAGGGCCGCTGCGGCGTGCTGCCGGGCGCAGCGTCGAAGCGCTCCATCGCCAGCGACACGCGCGAGCGCGGCACTCCATCCTCGCCCGCCTCGATCACGGCATCGGCGCGGGCGCGCCCGCTGAAGCGGTTGCCGAGCACATCGGCGCGCGCCTCCACCTCGCGCACGTGCAGGCGGCTGCCGGTGGCGAGGCGGCCATCGGCCAGCTGCAGGTCCGCCTCGACCGTGCCACTGCCATCCAGCGCCAGCCAGTCGGCCTGGGTGAACAGCGCCAGCAGGCCGCCCAGCGACGGCACGTGCCAGCGTCCGCGCGCGGTGCTGGTTGACTGCATCAGTCGCTGGCGCGCGTCCTGCAGCGGCAGCGCAGTGCCGGGCATGCGCAGGTCGGCTGCCAGCCAGGTGTCGTGGCCGGGCTGCTGCGGCACCTGCGCGCGCAGGTGCAGGGATTGATCGACATCGAGCGTCAAGTCCAGCGCGCTGTCGTGCGCGGTGCCCTGCGCATCCACGAAGCGCAGCGGTGCATGCACGCGCAGGCGATCGCCCTCGCGCAGCGCGCCGTCGTCCAGGGCCAGCTTCGCCTCGAGGCGGCCGATGCCGGGCACTGCGTCGAACCGGTAGTGACCGTCCTCGCCAAGCACCGCCTGCAGCGCGACCGTGCTTGCCTGCAGATCGAGCGTGGCACTAAGCAGGGGCAGCTTGCCCAGCCCGGGATGCGCGCTGGACAGGTGCGGGGCCAGGGCGAACCCTGCGTCGATGCGCGCATCGCCCAGCCACTGTCCGCCATCGCGCTGCACGCTGGCGCTTTCGAAATGCGCCATGGACGGGAACAGCTCGAGCGAACCACCGCGGAACTGCTTGGAGAAACCCACCTCGGCGCGTCCCTTCCCGGTGATGTGCCAACCGAACAGGTCGGCGCCTGTCACGCTGTCGCTGGCGATACGGTCCATGCGCAAGGTCCAGCCGCTGGCATGCGGCTCCGCCCGCGCCAATTCCACGCCGGCGCGAGCCACCGCACCTGTCGGCCGTGGAAGCTCCACGTCGACGGGAGCGACCGCATCGACCGGTCGCGGCAGTTCGACGTCGACGCGAGAGACCGCACCGGTCGGTCGTGGCAGCTCCTCGTCGACGCGGGCGACCGTACCGGTGACCGCTTCGGCCTCTAGCCAGGGCACGCGGACTTCCCGGCGCAGCAGCGGCCACAGCGCGATCCGTCCGCGCACCTGACCTGCCTGCGCGCTCCACTGCGTGCGCCGGGCCTGCCCCTGCATCCGCACATCGCCCAGGGTGACGCGTCCGGGCCACAGCGTATGCGCCGAAGACCAGTCCATGCGGAAGGTCCCGGGCTTGCGACCGACCAGCTCGCGCGCCAGGTCCGAGCGCAGGAACACATTGCCCGCGACGAGGTACAGCGCGTACACGGCAAGCAACGCCACCGCGAGCGCCAACGTGTAGCGTCGCAGGCGAGCCCAGCCGGAAGGGGACGTATCCATGCGCAAAGGATGCCCGAAGCGGGCGTCGCTGCGCAGCGGCAGGCGCCACGGCGCACCGCGATGCAGGAAAAACCCGATGCCACCGCCACTGCGCCAGCACCATGCCGGCTTGCAGTGGCGGCGCTTGCCGGCGCCCCTGCGCACATCGCGCCTTGTCCGGCCCGAAGCGCGCGCCGGTTTGCGCATCCCCGGAGCGGGTGCTAGCGTCGGCCGTGGATCCATCGGGGCGGGCTGTGGCGGACAGCGAAATCACGCAATTGCTGGTGCGCGCACGCAGTGGCGAACCCGCGCTGATCGGTGCCGTGTTCGAGGCCCTGTATCCCGAGCTCCGGCGACTGGCCAATTCGCGCATTTCTGGCCGCGAATCCACGTTCACCCCGACCATGCTGGTGCATGAGCTGTACCTGCGCATCAGCCAGGGCGCCGCGCTCCCGCTGGCCGACCGCCAGCATTTTTTCGCTGCCTCGGCGCGCGCGATGCGCTGGATCCTGGTCGAACACGTGCGCCAGCACGCCACCGTCAAGCGCGGCGGCGAGCACCTCCTGGTGAGCCTGGACGATGCGATTCCCGGCGCGCCACCGGTGCCGACCGACGTCCTTGCGCTGGACCAGGGCCTGGACGCGCTGGAGGCGATCAGTCCGCAGCGTCGCCAGATCGTCGAGCTGCGCTGGTTTGCCGGGCTCGAATTCGCCGAGATCGCCCGCGTGCTCGAATGCTCGGAACGCACCGTCTATCGCGAATGGGAACGCGCGCGTGCTTTCCTGCAGGCGATGCTGGACGAGGATCGCGATGGAGCCTGAGCAACTGGCGCACTGGCAGGCGGCCGATGCGCTGTTCGACCACTGGCTGGACCTGCCCGACGACCAGCGCGACGCCTGGCTTGCCGCGCAGCAGCCCGAACCGCCGGTGCGGCGACGACTCGAGAAGTTGATCGCCGCGCATCGTCATCCCAAGGCCTCGCTCGATCCGGGCGCGGGCAACCTGGCCGGTTGCCGCCTCGGCGACTGGACCCTGGACGACGAACTCGGGCGTGGCGGCATGGCCGTGGTCTACCGCGGCTGGCGCACCCAGGGCATGGCGCGACAGCAGGCCGCGCTCAAGGTCCTGACCCTCGGGGCACTCGGCGCGCACGGGCGCGAACGTTTCCGGCGCGAGGCCGAGATCCTCGCCCGGCTCAACCATCCCCACATCACCGCCCTGGTCGATTCGGGCGTGGCCGAGGACGGCACCTGCTGGCTGGCGATGCCGCTGGTGGAGGGCGAGCGCATCGACCGCTGGTGCGATACGCATGCGCTGGATGCGCGCGCGATCGTGCAGCTCTCGCTGCAGGTCTGCAGCGCGGTGGCCTGGGCGCACCGCAGCCTGGTGGTCCATCGCGACCTCAAGCCGTCCAACGTGCTGGTGGAAGCGGGCGGACACGTGCGCCTGCTCGACTTCGGCATCGGCCAGTTCACCGACGTCGAGGGCGAACGCACGCAGACCCTGTGGCGCGCGCTCACGCCCGGCTATGCCGCGCCCGAACAGTTGCGCGGCGATCCGCCGAGCACGGCGGTCGATGTCTACGGACTGGGCGCGCTGCTGCACCGGCTGCTGACCGGCCGCACGCCGCAGGCAGCGACGGACGGCACCGACACCACCCGACCCTCGCTGCTGGTACGCAATGCCGACGATACCTACCACCGCCACTACGTCCCGCTGAAGAACGATCTCGACCGGGTCCTGCTCAAGGCCCTGGCCGAGGAGCCGGAGCAGCGCTACCCGTCCGCCGGGGCGCTGGCCGACGACCTGCACCGCTGGCTCGACGGCCACCCGGTGCTGGCGCAGAAGCCGAAGCCGGGTTACCGGCTGCGCAAGTTCATGCTGCGCAACAGGGTCGGGGTTGCGGCTGCGGGCCTGCTGGCCGTCACCCTCGGCGCGGGCGCGGGGGCGACACTCTGGCAGGCCGACGTCGCGCGACGCGAAGCCGGACATGCGCACGACCGGGCGCAGCGTGCCGAAGCAGTCCGCGACTTTCTCGGCAACGCCTTCATTTCCACGCGCCCGGCGCAAGGCCGCGTTCCCGATGCGCTGGAGATCGTCGACGCCAGCGCACGCGACGCGCGCGAAACGCTTGCCTCCAGCGATCCACTGGCCGCCGCCGACGTGCTGCTGCTGACCGGCACGGTGCGCGCGAACCTCGATGCCATCGACGACGCCGAAGCCGACCTGAAGGAAGCGCTGCGCCTGCTTGCCCCGCACGAACGGAACGCCGCGAGCGAGCTTTCGCGCGCGCACTGGGAACTGGGCCGCATCGCCCGGCAGCGGGGCGACCGCAAGGCCGCGCGCGAACACATCGAGCGCACCGTGGCGCTCAACGCACGGTGGGACGCGCCGCCCAACGAACGCATTCGCGCCCGGATCTCGCTGGGGGAAACCCTGCTGACCGAGGAACCGACCCAGGCCGCGACGCTGTTCCGCGCCGTCATCGACGAAATCAAGGGCACCGAACTCGAAGACTCGCTGCGCCACCTCAACGCGCTGAACGGCCTTTCGATTGCACTCGCCACGCCGGGCCACGACCCCGGGGTCCGGCTGCCGATCCAGGAAGAGCGCCTGCGCATCGCACGCAAGATCTATGACGACGACAGCGGCGGCTACGCCTTCACCCTGACCGACGTCACCCATACCTTCCGCAGCCTCGGCATGTTCGAGCGTGCCGAAGCACTGGCCAGGGAGGCTGTTGCCGTTGCCGACCGAACGCGCCAGCGCCCGGTCGAACTCAAGGCGATGACCCGCTGCAACCTGGCCTTGTACCTGCAGCAGCGTGGACGCTTCGAGGAGGCCCTGCCGCTGTTCGACACCGGCAACGCGCTCCTGATCGACAGCGGCAACAAGGGCATTGGTACGGAGCGCTGCATACGCGGCCGCGCCTACGTGCGCGCAGCGCTGGGTCAACATCGCGGCGCGCTCGAAGACCTCCAACGCGCGAACGCGCTGTTCGCCCTCGGGAAGCGCGAGACCCACCCCGATGCCATCGCCGCCTGCGGGCTGGCCGCCTCGATCCATCTGCGCGCCGGCGACATAGATGTCGCCGCGCACGAACTCTCACGATGCCCGCTGCCCGACGGCATGTCGCCGCCGATGGAACATACGCTCGCCGGCGCCGAGATCCTGCTGCTGCGCGGCGACCACGCGGGCGCATCGAAGATTGCAGCGGAACTGCGCGAACAGCACCGGCCCGATGGCATCTTGAACCACTGGATGCGCCCGTGGATGTTGTCGGTGCTGGCCACGCACCTGGATGGCGCCGATCCGACGGCACTGGTCGCCACGCTCGGCGACCACGCCGACGACCAACCCCTCGCCTCCTGCCTGGCGTCCCCAGCGCCAGACCTCTGCCTGGCCTTGCCCTAGTGTCAGTTCCCGCCGCCTGATCACGTTGATGATGTACCCGGATGCACCGGGTCCGGGCGGGCCGCCGCCCGGCCATTCAACGCGCAAGGGCACGACCATGCAGATCCGCCTCCTGTTCCACGCCGCGGCCTGCCGGGCCATGCCGGTCATCGCCACGGTGCTCTGCGTCGCGGGCCTGCTGGCCGGCTGCACGCCTGGCAAGGGTGGCGGTGGCGGCCCGGTCCAACTCGGCGGCTACGAGGATGCGATCCGGGTCACCCCGACGCTGGACGAAGCGCACGCCATCACCGAGACCATCGGCTACGCCGGCGGCAGCATCAGCGCGACCACTGCCGACGGCACCGTCTTCACCCTGACCGTTCCGGCCAACTCCCTGCGTCAGGTCACGCAGATCACCATGACGCCAGTCATCAAGCTGGATGGGCTGCCATTCGGCAAGGGCACCGACGTCACCGTGGACCTGCAACCTTCCGGCCTGGTGTTCGATGTGCCGGCCACGCTCGCCATCAAGCCGGCCGTGCCCATCCCCGCCGACGAGCAGATCCTCTATGCCTATTCGGATTCCCGGCTGGTGTTCGCCGAGCCGGTGCTCAAGGCGGAAGGCATCGCGATCGTGGTGCCGCACTTCAGTGGCTATGGCGCAGCCAAGGGATTAATGGGCGATGTGGAAGAGGCGCGCAAACGGATCGGCGGTTCGGCGGAAGAACGGATCGCCAGCGAAATGCGAGCCGTCCTGCAAGAGGCCCAGCAGGCCGAATTGCGCGGCGAACCCGTGAATCTCAATGCGCTGCTCGATCCGTACTTCGAGCAGATGGACCAGGAAGTCGTCATCCCGCGTCTGGAGGCCGCGGGCCAGAGCTGCGCGGCCGGGCGCTCGGCCATCATGACCGTGCTCGACTATGCACGTCAGCGCGAACTGCTCGGATACGAAGAGGAAGGAGGAGCACTCAACCAGGCCGCCGAGCTGCTTGAGAACACCGTCGCCCCCAAGTGCATGGACGAGGAATACCAGATGTGCGTGAACGAGCACATCGTCCACCGCATCGCCCCGGCCTATCTGGGGTTCGATAGGCAGCTCATGTTGTTTGGCATCGACAATTCACCGGTTCTCGAAAAAATGAGGAAGCAGGTCGAGGGATGCCTGCACTTCGACCTGGACCTGAAAATCGATTCGACGCTCACCCATGTCACCGAAGGGGATGGGATGGTGTTCATGGACGGGGCCGACTTCACCGCCGAGGTTGCCCTCGAGCTCGACCGGCTGCTTGGCGAGCACCACGACCTTCCGTTCGCTCCTTCCAGCGGGCCGATGACATCCCGGGACACCGAGGTTCGCGCCGTCGGGAACTGCACTCCCGCCGTGGTTTCGGGCTGGAACGGCGCCGGCCTGTTTCTCAAGATGGACGTCGTCGTGGAACCGGCCTCCCTCGACGAGGGTGGCGGCAGCTTCGAGGTGACCGGAATGGAAATCGAACTGCCCGCCGAACCGTTGAACAATCAATCCGGCGGTTCTTGCCATGGGAAACCCAACCAATATGCGGGGCCCACGACAAATGCAGTCTCCAACTATCTTCTCCTCCATGGCGACGGCAACAGCCGCAGCATGAAAATCGACGGCTGGACCACGCAAGGCGGCGAAATCTTCGCCACGGCCGAATGGACGGGCCAGAAGCAGGTGTCCGAGGCGCACACCTTCCAGGACAAGGGCACCGCCACGCTGCGCCACACCCCGCAGCCCGCGCCCTGACACCGACCACGGCCGGCCCGCTCCGCCACACACGCCACGCTGAGCCTGCGCCCTCCCCGCATGCCCGCTCGCCACGGGCAGCAGCGTTGCCTTGCCGCGCACCTGTCAGTCGACGCCCCGCTTTCTCGTGGATGACATGCCCGGACGCACCGGGCCGGCCGGGTCGCCGTCAGGCCTGTTCTCCTGCAAGGGCACGATCATGCATGTTTCCCATCTTCCCGCCGCGTCGGCCTTGGCGCTTGCGCTGTCCGTCGCCGCTCTGCCTGCTTCCGCGCAGGCGGCACAGACCGAACTCCATATCGACGTCGCCACCCACACCATGCCCGGCATGCCGGGGCTCGGCGCGCTCGGGCGCCTGTCTGGCGCCATGGGCGGCGCCAACGCCAGCTACGGCATGGCCCGGTACCCCGGCATGCCCGGTCGCTACATGGACGTCGCGCTGCACAATCGTGCCGCGCCCGGCACGCCTGCGCGCCAAGCCGTGCCCAAGGGCCTGCAACTGGGCGACAGCATCGACCTGCTGCCTCCCGGCAACGCATCCTCCGCGACCAGCGACGCGACCGCGCACACCGCCGTCGGCCAGGCCGGCGACGGCACGTTCCGCATTCGCTATTACTGGGGTTGCGGCGAACAGGTGCGCGCCGGGCAGCCGTCCGAATTCACCGTCACCGTGCGCAACGGCAAACCGGTGACGGCAGGCCGTGCGATGGTCCCGCGTCAGGTGCCGCAGGCGGGCATCGCGTCCGCTCCGCGCTTCGCGCTCTGGCCCAACCCCTCCGCGCGCAAGGCTGTCGGCGGCAAGGCCTCGCTGGTCGGCAGCCACACCGTGACCAGCGAGGCGCTGCCGGCATCGCTGCAATTCGAACTCGATCGCGACCACGACTTCCTGCCCGAGCTCAAGCTGCGCAGCGAGGGCGACGCGGCCCGGGGTCAAACCCTGAGCTGGGACGCGGTCGACGGCGCCCGCGCCTATTTCATTCACGGCACCGCCGCGGACGGCGAGACGATCGTGATGTGGAGCAGCTCGGAGGACGGCTACGCAGGACAGGAGCTGATGGACTTCCTGCCCGAGAACCTGATCTCGCAGTGGACCGGCAAGCGCACCCTGATGGGCGCCGACGCGCGCAGCTGCCGGATCCCGCCGGGCGTGTTCGCCGGCAACGGCAACGGCACGCCGATGCTGCAGATGATCGCCTACGGCAACGACCGCACCCTCGCGCGGCCCGACGGAAGCGTGCGCGTGCGCACCAAGTCCACCGCGATGCTGATGCCCGGGCTGGGTGCCTCCGCGCCCGGCACCGCCACGGACGCCGTGAAACCGACGGCCAAGGACGCGGCGAAAGGACTGCTGCGCGGTCTGCTCGGTCGCTGACACGCCCGTCATCGCCACGAGACACCGCGCGACCGTCGAAGACTGCCGGACATCGGGCGCGAAACCGGATGTCGCGGCCCATTCACTCATCCAAATGGTTTCCCACACCCGAATCATGCACAACAAGACAAAAGCAACGATGGCCCTGGCAGGTTTGTTCCTGTCGGGCTTGCTGCTGTCGGGCATGACCGCCTGCGACGCAAGCGACCGCCCGGCGACGGAAAGAGGCTATGCCACGGGACGCGTCGTGGACACCCATGGCGAGCCGATCGCAGGAGCGAAGGTCCTGCTGGACAACGCCGTCTTCTACGCCTCCTACATCGACGGCACGACCCGCGACGACGGCAGCTACCGAATCAAGGTACAGCCCGGCGCGTGGAAGGCGGACGCCACTTTCAGGAAGACGTACAACGGAAAGACCTACGCCCTGGAACTGGATCCGGACCACAACGATTCCTTCAATGAGGAAGGCGTTGTCCGCAACTTCACCTGGAAGCTGGAGGGGCGCACGCCCGACAACGAGTACGGCTATTACGGCGGCTTCATCCAGCTGAGCACGGACATCGGCTTCTACGAGGACATGGAAACCATCGAACTGACCCTGACGCCCAACGGTCCGCTGATCGACGGTTCGCCGGGAAAGACGCTTCGACTGCGGATGGGCGACCACTACTGGGTGGATCACTACCAGATCGAAGACGTCCCGATCGGTCGCTATGTGGTGACCGCAACGCTGGAAGGCGACGACGGCCCGCGCCCGCTGAAGATCCAGAACTGGCATACGAAAGGCGATTTCGAGTCGGCGTTCCAACTGGATTTCCTGCCCAAGTCCAACAGCACCATCAGGATCTCGGCATCCATCGTCATTGGCCAATGAATTTGCACATGACCACACCCAGCAGGGGAAAACACACATGAAACCGCACTCGATCGCCCGGGCCAGCGCCCTGGCTGCCGCGGGCCTGTTGCTGGCCGCATGCACCGTCACCGACCTCGATGCGGCCCGCGTGGACTGCGCCACGCCCGGCCCCCACGGCGTCGACTGCCGGATCCAGCGCACCGGCGGCAACGGCAGCTTCCAGGCCTGTTGGGACCTGGTCATCGGCTGCGGGAACGGCGGCGAGATGGTCGGTGCTGCCTGCCACGAGATGGCCGCCGGCACCAACGCCGGGAACGAGAACATGCCCGTGTCCGGTTTCTCCAACCAGGACAGCTGCGACGTTCCAGCCTCCGGCAAGGTCGAGCGCCTCAAGGTCACCTCCAGATGATGCGCAACGACATCCGCGCGGCAACCAGGCGCCGGTGGCTGGCCGTGTTCGGCTCGGCGTCGCTGGCCCTTGCAACCTCCGCCTGCGAGGCACCCGCTCATGCCGCAGTGACCAGTTGCTCGGGCGCGAAGTTCGGCAACATTGCCGCGAAGAAGGACTGCACGGTCGCCATCGCGAAGTTCGACCAGCAAACCTCGGCCCGCTTCCAGCTCGACACAAAGCGGCGCGATGTCGTGGTGCAGGGGCGCTTCACTGTCACACGGGGCACGGCGCGGATCGCTCAGCGCAACAGGACCGGCACGGTCGCGGAGATCGTCGTCGGCCCCGACGCGCCGGCCACCCTGGACAGCACCCTGCACCTGGGCCTGCGCAACCGGGACTTCCACCTCGTCTTCCACCCGCAGGGCGAGGTCGAAGGCCTCGCAGGCCAACTGTCCTACGAAACCCGCTGAGCTGCCCTGCGCGCCTGGCGCCCCTCCTTATTTCTTGCGAACCCTCGACATGACCACGGACTGGAAACACACCTTCAGGCGCATCGCGATTCAGACGGGCAAGGGCCTGCTGTGGCTGGGCAAGCACCTGCTCGCGCTGCTGGCGGCCATCGCGCGGTTCGTCTTCCTGCGTGCGATTCCCGCACTTTGGCGTTGGCTGCGCGACACGGCCTTCCCGGCATTGCGGCGGCTGTACCTGTGGTTGCCGCATCGGCGCGCCGTGGTCGGGGGCATCGCGGCTGTCGTCGCGATCGCGATCGCGGTGTTGATGTGGCGCACGCCTGGCGACATGGGAACAGAAACGGCGCCCGGCGCTGCCATCGCCAGCGCGGACGTATCGGGCACGCCCGCCGAACCGGTGCGGTTGACGCTGTCGCCGGCCGAAGCGTCACCTGGGGCGCCGGTGCTTCTGGACGGCCTGGCCGTTGCCGCAAACGACACCTTCGAGGTATGGATCGGCGACCAGCCAGCCATCGCCGAACGCTTGCCCGATGGACGCCTGCAGGCCTTGGTGCCGCTGCAACTGGGGCCCGATGGCTGGCCGGTCGCGCTGGCGCAGGCGCAGGTGGTGGAAGTACGTCGCAACGGCCGGCCGATCGCCACCAGCGGAAGCGGACTCCGGGTCACCGAACTCCCGCGCGCGCCGGGCACCACGGTGCAGGTGCAGCAGTCGCTGGAGACGATCACGGCGGCCTATGCGCGCATCTTCGAAGCGCTGCCGGTGCAGGACGAATCCGAAACCGCGCACCGCCGCGCGGTCATCGCGATGCTGCGTGCACTGGTGAGTGAAGGCGACCATTCGCTTGCCGCGGTGCTGGCCGGCACCTCGCCGCTGCTCGAAGGCGGGCCCGTCGATCTCGAACTGACCGACGCCCTGCTTGCGGCCAGTGGCGCGGCCGCCTATCTGCAGGCACGCGCCGCGGTATTCGAAGCGCCGCCAGCCGCGGCGGCGGGCGGCACCACAATTCCCGCGGGCGCCGCATTCCCGATGTTGCTGTCCATGCAAGGCTGGCTTCCCCCGGATCCCGGCGTTCCCAAGTGCAGGGAAACCGGGAAGGACGTCGAGATCGCCTGCCTGATGCAGGTCCACGGCCTGCTCACCCTTTTCTCGCAGGAGTTCGTGAAACCGACCGCCGATACCTATGCCACCGGCGTCGGGCTGTCCATGGGCGCCTATGGCCTGAACAGCGACGTGGTGAAGATTGCCGGCAAGTCCGTTCCCGTGCACAAGGTGATCAGCGCCCTGCTGAGCGTGGCCAACCTCGTGATCGAGAAGATCGCGCCTTCGCTGTTGCCGGCCAGCCTGAGCCGGTTCGAGCTGGAAGTCGCCACGCCACTCATCCGGACCCACGAAACCACCCGCACGCGGCTGATGGTGGAAGCCCGCAACCATCCGCAGACGATCACGCTCAATGACCTTGTCGACCTGGTCAAATCCATCATCGGCCTGCCCAAGATCGACCAGCTCTTCCAGAACAAGGTGTTCCAGGTCTTCGATTACGCCGTCGACATCTACCTGGCGGTGTTGCGCGAGTTCGGCGGGGCCATGCCGGGGGTCGAGAACGCGCTCAATCCCGGTGTGTTCACCATGCCGGCCATGAAGTGGGGCCCGGTCGAAGTGGCCAGCGACGATCTACTGAGTCTGTTCAGCTACGACGAACAGGTGTTGTCCACTCAGGAACCGGAACTGGAATGGCGTGGCGAGCGGGCCGGGCAGGCTACGGTGCGCGTCATGCCGCGCGGACCCGGCGACCGCAGCAAGATGCTGCTGGACAACACCCTGTGCTGGGGCTGCGCGTGGAGCGGCGGCGCCTTCGGCGAAGACATGCCGGAGAGCTCGAAGAAGATCGCCGTGGACATCGAGTTCAAGGCATCCCCCCGGCAGGGCCATCCGCCCCTGGATGTCGAGTTCACATGGCGGCTGCTGGCCAAGGAGGACGGCGAGCCGATCCCGTGCACGCTGGACTTCGGCGACGGCTCGCAGCCCGAACGCATTGCCGACTGCACCGAGATCAACACCTTCGAACACACCTACCTGTACACGTCGCGACTGGAAGCCGACACCGCCGGCTCCTACGAGCCGACGATCCGCCTCGATGGCAACAAGGCCGAAGGCAAGACCGAGGTCACCACCGAATGGACGTTCCGTGGCGAGCCGGCGACCGGCAACGCGCCGCTGGATGCATGGTTCACCTGGCACATCCCGTGGCCATCGGACCGCGAGGCACCGGCCTGTGAACTCGATCCCGGCGACGGCTCGGAAAAACAGACCTTCGACGATTGCCTCGCAACGACGCAAGCCGAGCATCGCTTCGAACGCCGTGGCAGTTTCGTGCCGATGCTGACACTCATCGACGGCAACGCCAGGGACACCAAGACCGCACCTGTGTCGGTCGCCGAACCAGGCACCTGCGACGAAGACCTGCTCAAGCACAAGACATGGACCGGCACCGTGTCCTACAACCAGAAGCGCGACGCCTGGAATGAGTCCGGGACCTCCCACATCAAGTACAGCATGGACGTCCGCCTCGGCGCGGACATGCACGAACGCACGCGGCGCCAATGGCGGGGTGCCGATCATCTGGTGCAGTACTACAGTCCGTTGCCGCAAGGGTCCGCCAACCTCAGTCTGTCGTCGCGTGGGTACGATTCGAAAGGCAACCTGCTCGGCATCAACACCTTCAACGGCACCGGGCCCATGCAGCGCCAGGAGCCGCGCATGACCGAGGACGGCTCGTCACTCACCTTGACCCTCGACACCAACGACTGCAGCTACGAGTTCCACCTGCAGGGGCAGACCAAGGGTTCGGGCGAGCGCTGGAACTGGATCAAGGGATCGGAGTCGTACCAGGGCCACATGTGGATCAACTCCGTCTGGGGCGAGGGCGTGGTGACCTCGAACAGTTCGATCCAGGGCTCCGGGACGTTCCCGGTGCTGTCGCGCAGCCAGATCGAAGACAACAGTCGCCAGAAAACCAATTGGGTGAGCGAGGACGACGGCGTCTCCCGCAACCTGGGCGAGGACAACCTCGGCACGATCACGGTGGACTGGCATTTCGACGTGGTGGACTGAGGCTGCGTCAGCTGGTTCGAGCGTCGTAGCGACCGCAAGGCCAGCCCGCCTGTGCCACCAGCGTCGATCGCGCCCCGCAAGCCGCCGCCGCAAGAAAGAAAAAGGTTCTTCTCCCAATAGAGGGAGAAGGCGGGCAAGGTTGCTGCAAGTCCACGCGGCTTCGATTGGACGCCGCGCCCTGTCGACCGGGGATCGCTTTTCGCCCGGTCAGGGTCGTTGCGTCGTCCCCCTTCCCTCTGTGGGAGCGACCTTGGTCGCGAACGCCTTCGCGCGCAAGCGCGCTCCCACAGCTGAACGCCAGGATCGCGCGCAAAATATCCATGTTTTTGCGTGTCGCGACCCGACCGCAGGCCAGATCCATTCGCTTGCAATCCGGCCGACTCCCCTCGAATGGGCGAAGAACCAAGAAAACCCCGCCTCGCGGCGGGGTTCTTCGTGTCTGGTGCGGCCAAGGCCTGGCCAGGTCGTTGTCCCGGCGCGCTGCGGCGCGCGGGATCAACCCGCACCTTCATTGCATCGCGGCGCGATCAGAAATCCATGCCGCCCATGCCCCGCGCGGGTGGCAGCCGGCCTGGACGGTGCGCGTGCGCAACAAGTCCACCGCGATGCCGATGGCCGGACTGGGCGCGATCGGCAACGACGCCGTGCGCGACGCGACCAAGCCCACCACCAAGGAAACCGCCAGGGGCGCGGCCAAGAGCGTGCTGCGTGGATTGCTGCGCCGCTGATGCGCTCTCTCCCACGCGATCGGGACGGGCGGCACTCACGATCAAGCGGCCGGGCCGCGCCCTTCCTGCCGTTGACAGCACATGCAGCAGGGGAATCCGGCCGTCTTCGCGTCGAGACCCGTCATGCCCGCCCAACTCGCTGAAATATCCACCGCCCCGCCCCTACCCATCGACGCCTTGTTCGGTGAGGTCTACGGACAGCTTTGCGCCCTGGCACATCGCCAACGCCTTCCGTCCGATGGTGCCACGCTCAACACGACTGCGCTGGTGCACGAGCTGTATCTGCGGGTCAGCGCGAACCCGGCCCTGGAGTTCACCCGCCCCGGGCAATTCTTCGCCTACGCCGCCTGCGCCATCCGCCATCTGCTCTGCGACCGTGCCCGCGCGCGGCTGCGGCGACAGGCCAACGGCGCGGGCTGGACCACCCTGGTGACGTCGGATGGCCAGTCGCAGCTGGCGATCGCCAGCGCCGAGGAGATGATGTCGCTGGACGCAGCGCTGAACCGCCTGGCCGAGATCGACCCGCGCGCCGCGCACACGGTGGAACTGCGTTATTTCGCCGGACTGACGCTGGAACAGGTGGCGGAGACGCTGGGGCTCGCGCGGCGCACGGTCGATCGCGATTGGCGCTTCGCCCGCGCCTTCCTGCACGACCTGCTGGCCTGAGCGGGAGTGCCCTCGCATGACGCCCGTGCACAGCCACGAGACGCCTGCGGGCGGCATGCGCCTGCGGCGCTTGTTCGAAGCCGCGCTGGAGGTGCCCGACGACGCGCGTGCGGCCTGGCTGGACCGGCACGCGGCCGACGCAGGCGAACGCGCCGCGCTGCAGCGCCTGCTGGCCGCCGACGCGGGCGTCGACGGCGCCCTCGACCTGCCGGTCACCGAGCGCGCCGCGCGCCTGGGCACCTGCGCAGGCAGCGATGCCGATGCCGCCGTGACAGGCATGGTCGGACAGCGCATCGGCCAGTTCCGCCTGGTCCGGCTGCTGGGCCAGGGCGGCATGGCCACGGTCTTCCTGGCCGAGCGGGAGGGCGCCGACTTCGCCCAGCAGGTGGCCGTCAAACTGCTGCGTCGCGGCCTGTACTCGGACGTGGAGCAGCGCCTGTTCCGCCGCGAGCGGCGCACCCTCTCCCTGCTGTCCCACCCCAACATCGCGCGCCTGGTCGACGGCGGCGTCACCGCGGCCGGCATTCCCTTCCTGGTGATGGAATGTGTCGACGGCGTGCCGATCACCCGCCATGCCTTCGAGCAACGGCTCGACCTGCGCGCGCGCCTGCGGCTGTTCGTCGTGGTCTGCGGCGCGGTCGCCGCCGCGCACAGGCAGCTCATCGTGCATCGCGATATCAAGCCCTCCAACATCCTCGTCACCGCCGAGGGTGAGGTGAAGCTGCTCGACTTCGGCATCGCCAAGCTGCTCGACGAGGACGATGGCGCCACCATCGCCGGCGCGGCAGCGCTCACGCCGGGCTACGCCGCGCCCGAGCAGTACGCCGGCGGCCCGGTCTCCACCGCCACCGACGTGTACGCGCTCGGCGTGCTGCTGCACGAACTGCTGCTGTGCAGGCGACCCGACGGCGACGCGTCGAGGCGGCCGTCCTGCCTGGCGTACGACACCGGCGTGGACCCGGCGCACCTGCCGCTGCCGCGCGCCGCGCTGCACCACGCGCTGCGCGGCGACCTGGACAACATCCTGCTGCGCGCACTGGCGCCCGAACCCGCGCGTCGCTACCCCTCAGCCGGCGCACTGGCCGATGACATCAGCCGTCACCTCGACGCCCTGCCGGTGGCAGCGCATCCGCCCTCGCCCGGGTACCGCGCGCGCAAGTTCGTGCGGCGCCACCGCAGCGCCGTGACCCTGGCCGTCGTCTTCGCACTCGGCCTGCTCGCCAGTACCGGTGCCGCGCTGTGGCAGGCACGCGAAGCGCGGCTGCAGGCGCAAGCGGCCGAAGAGCAGACGCAGCGCGCGGTGGCGGTGCGCGACCTGCTGGTGCAGCTGTTCGAGAACGAACAGCCCGGCATGGCGCGCAGCGCCTTGCCCGACACGGCGACGCTGTTGCGGCGCGCCGCCGAACGCAGCCGCGACGGCATGCACCATGCGCCGGCGGTGCGGGTCGACATGCTGGTGGTGATCGGCCGCATCCACGACCGGCTGTCGCAGTACGCGCAGGCACGCAGCCTGCTGACCGAAGCCGTCGACGCCGCGCGCCAACTGCCGGCCAAGCAGCACGCCACGCTGGGCACGGCGCTGAGCCAGCTCGGCCAGCTCGAACTCAGCCTCAAGCATCATGCCGCGGCGCTGCGTCTGTTCGAAGAAGCGCTCGCGATCCAGCAGGCACGCGAGCCGCACGGACTCGACACCGCCATGACCCTGCACCGCCGTGCCCTGGCCTACAGCGAAACCGCCCGCCACGCGCAGGCGCTGGCCGACTATCGCGCGGCCCTGGCGCTGCGCACGGCGCGCCTGCCGGCCGAGCACGAACTGCTGGTTGCCAGCTATGGCGCGCTCGGCACCGCCTACTCGCGGGCGCACCGGCTGCAGGAAGCCGAGCACTGGCAGCGACGCGCACTGGCAATGGCGCGGCGCATCCATGGCAACGTGCATGAAGAAACCGCACGCCGGCTGAGCAACCTGGGCGTCACCCTGTTCGACCTGGGCCAGCACGCCGAAGCCGGACGCCTGTTCGACGAAGCCGTAGCCATCGACCGGCGCGTGTTCTCCGCCCCCAACGCCGGTGCCGCACCGCGCCTGCACAACCTCGGTACGCTGCAACTGCGGCTGGGCCAGCTCGACCAGGGCGAGCGCTCGCTGCGCGCCGCGCTGGCGCTGGGCGACGTGCTCGGGCTGGGCCAGGCACCCGGCCATGGCTACACCCTGCACCAGCTGGCGCGCCTGCAGGAACTGCGGGGGGATCGCGAACAGGCGCTGGCGACGGCGCGCCAGGCCACGCAGGTTTTGTCCGCAACGCTGCCCGAGGGACACGCCCGCCGGATCGAAGCGGAACTGCAGCTGGCGCGACTGATGCTGCCAAACGCCGCCGACATACCCGCGGACGCGCCGCCTGACGCCGTCGCGACCGTCCAGGCGATCCACGCCCGGGTCGAGCGCCTGCTCCAGCGTGTACCCGTGGACGACGTGCCGCTGCAGGCCAGCGCGCGCCACCTGCTGGGACTGGCCCTGGCGGCTGGATCCGATTGGGCCGTGGCCGAACGCGAACTCGTGGCGGCCACCAGCGGCCTGCACGGACCGGCCGGGCTGCGCCATGACGCCGCCGGCTGGTTCGCCACGCTCGCCCGGGTCAGGCTGCAGCGGGGGGACACCGACGGTGCACGCCAGGCCCTGCACGCAGGCCTGGCCCTGGCCGAGCGCATGCATCTGCCGCCGAGGCATTACCTGCGCGCGCAACTGCTGCTGACGCTGGCCGAACTCGAGCACGGTGCCCGCCGCAGCGCCGAGGCGCGCCGCCATGCCGGCGCTGCGCTGCAGGCCATGGACGGGTGGCTGCCCGGGCGCCACCCGTGGCGGAAGCAGGCACGGCGGCTGCTCTAGACCGCATCTCCGCGCATCGCGCGCGGGCTGCGGCGCGGGGCCACGACGGCAATGTCGCAATCCGGTCCGCCGCGACGCTCTTGTGTATTGCACGGCTGCGAGGGCCTCGTGGAACGACGTCCACGGCCGTGCCCGACCCCTCCAGGATTCACACAGGACCCCCATGGACGCGCACCGCAAACCCACCAACCCTACCCCAGCCCCCCAGCCCGCCAGTTCCGACTGCAGGATCGATATCCACATCGACAGCCGCGGCGACGTCAACATCTACAACTGCTCGGCGCCCTGCGATTGCGGCGAGTCCTCTCCTCCCGCCGCTGACCACACCTGCCCACCCACCGCGCCCGGCGCCTGTGTCCCGGCCTCGCTTGGCGGCAAGCCCAAGCAGAGCCGTCGCCGCAAGCTGGACACGCTGCTGGGCAACACCCGCGTGCCCAGCGCACTCGGCGCGACCTTCTTCCATCTCGCGCGCCGCCAGCTGGCCGGCAAGCCTGCCACCAATGTCCTCGAGCAACGCGCCTTCGCCACCCTCGGCCGGCTGACCCCGGACCTGCGCCGCGTCCTGTCCTGTTCGCTGGCGTCCTTCGACACGCTTGCGCCCGGTGAGCGCGACCGCCTGTTCTCCAGCGAGGTGCCGCGCGATCCCGACCAGCCGCTCACCGTCGACGTCCTGGCCCAGGCCGTGGCCACGGAACTGGTGGCCAACGTCGGCCTGCAGCTGTTCGGCGACCCGGACGGCGCACTCGAAGAGCGTCCCGGACTGCGCCGCACGCAACCGTTCCCGGGCGGCGAATTCCCGCCCACCCAGGTTCGCGTGTGCCGCGTCAACGCCCTGCGCACCGGCGAATTCCTGCCCACGCTGGGCACCGGCGACTACACCCCGGAGGAAGTGCAGCAGCGCTGCCATGTGATCCTCGAGGGCGGCCAGCCCGTCCAGGTCTGCGAAGTGCAGACCACCGACTGCCCGGGCAGCTCCAATGGCGAGGTGTGCCTGCGCGTGCAGGAGATCGAGGCCGGGCGCGCGGTGATGCTGGAAGGCGTGAACTTCTCCAGCGTCGAGACGAAGGTACGCCTCACCGACGTGGCGACCTTCAGCATCGTGCGCGATGTCGATGCGCACGTGCGCGGCGACGAACAAACCCCACTGGCCGAGACCATCGACGGGGTCGAGGTGCCGATCATCGACTGTCGGGTGCACGACCGCCTCAGCTTCCGCCTGCCCGACGACCTGCCGCCCGGCCTGTACGATTTCCAGGTGATGGTGCCTAACGACGGCGGCGACCCGGGATGGGGGCAGACGCTGTTCTCCAACGGCCAGCGCGTCATGGTGGTACCGCCAGCAACCGCGCGCTTCCAGATCAGCAGCGAGACCCTGCATGCGCGCAGGGAAACCGCACCGGCCTCGTGGGGTTCGGACGAAGTCGGCATCAAGATCCTGGCCGCGGCGCTGTTCCCCGATCTCAGCGCGAGCGCTCCGCAGTCGCCCAATGGCGGCAACCCGATCCGCTTCGGCGACGTCGACAGCGGCGAGTCGCGCGCGATGGAGCATCTGCTGTTCTCGCACTCGCAACCGATCCTCGGCGGCGCGGTCTCGATCCTGGGTTTCGAGGTGGACGGCGAGGAGGCGTTCGAGAAACAGATCGACAGCTTCACCGAGGCCTTCATCGAGGTCATGAAGGACGTGATTGACTTCATCAAGGACCATCTCAAGGAAGCCGGGGCGATCGCGACAAAGCTGGTCGCCATGGGCGTGGCCGGCGCAATCGCCGCCGCGATCGCGGTCGCCATCGCACTGGCCATCATCCTGTTCGTCGCGTTGTGGGCGCCGGCCGACCTGATCATCGAGGACGCGATCGGCCCGACCATCGGCGAGCTGGTGGCCCTGACCAGCCTCAACTTCCCGCTGCCGCCGCCGCGCCAGTACACGACGGCCGGCGGCATCAAGGTGAAGGTGACACCGCTGGAGAAGGTCGCCCAGCAATACCGCGAACTGCGCGAGTACGTCAGCGACGACGAGGAAAGCCGCTACGAGATCGTGCTGCGCTACAACCGGCTGGCCTGAGCACGAACGCGGCCAGGGTTGCGTGAGTCCACGTCGCGCAAAGAAAAACCCCGCCTCGCGGCGGGGTTTTTCGTGTCGCAGTGGAACGGTTGGCGCTGGATCAGAAATCCATGCCGCCCATGCCGCCCATGCCACCGCCGCCGCCCATGGCCGGCTCTTCCTTCTTGGGAAGCTCCGCCACCATCGCTTCGGTGGTGATCATCAGGCCGGCGATCGAGGCTGCGTTCTGCAGCGCCGAACGGGTGACCTTGGTCGGATCCAGGATGCCGAACGCGATCATGTCGCCGTACTCGCCGGTCTGCGCGTTGTAGCCGTAGTTGCCGGTGCCGTCCTTGACCTTGTTCAGCACCACGCTCGGCTCTTCACCGCAGTTGGTGACGATCTCGCGCAGCGGGGCTTCCATTGCACGCAGGGCGATCACGATGCCGTGGTTCTGGTCTTCGTTGGCACCCTTGAGCTCGCCGATGGCCTGCAGCGCGCGCACCAGGGCCACGCCGCCGCCCGGGACCACGCCTTCTTCCACCGCAGCGCGCGTGGCGTGCAGGGCGTCTTCGACGCGGGCCTTCTTTTCCTTCATCTCGATCTCGGTCGAAGCACCGACCTTGATCACCGCAACGCCGCCGGCCAGCTTGGCAACACGCTCCTGCAGCTTCTCGCGGTCGTAGTCCGAAGAGGTCTCTTCGATCTGCGCCTTGATCTGCTTGATGCGCGCCTCGATGCCACCGGTCTCGCCGGCGCCGTCGATGATGGTGGTGTTCTCCTTGGAGACCTGCACCTTCTTGGCACGGCCGAGGTCGGCGATGGTCGCCTTCTCGAGCTGCAGGCCGACTTCCTCGGAGATCACGGTGCCGCCGGTCAGCACGGCCATGTCTTCGAGCATCGCCTTGCGACGGTCGCCGAAGCCCGGGGCCTTGACGGCCACGACCTTGACGATGCCGCGGATGGTGTTGACCACCAGGGTCGCCAGCGCTTCGCCTTCGACTTCCTCGGCCACGATCAGCAGCGGCTTGCCGGCCTTGGCCACGCCTTCGAGCACGGGCAGCAGGTCACGCACGTTGGAGATCTTCTTGTCGTGCAGGAGGATGAACGGGTCATCCAGGTCGGCCGACATCGACTGCTGGTTGTTGATGAAGTACGGCGACAGGTAGCCGCGGTCGAACTGCATGCCCTCGACGACGTCGAGCTCGTTGTCCAGGCCCGAGCCCTCTTCAACGGTGATCACGCCTTCCTTGCCGACCTTCTTCATCGCGTCGGCGATGATGGTACCGATCGACTCGTCGGAGTTGGCCGAGATCGTGCCGACCTGGGCGATCGCCTTGTCGTCGGCGGTGGGCTTGGAGATGTTCTTCAGCTCCTGCACCGCGGCCTTGACGGCCTGGTCGATGCCGCGCTTGAGGTCCATCGGGTTCATGCCGGCGGCGACGGCCTTGGCACCTTCGCGGATCAGCGCCTGCGCCAGCACGGTGGCGGTGGTGGTGCCGTCACCGGCGTTGTCGGAGGTCTTGGACGCGACTTCCTTCAGCATCTGCGCGCCCATGTTCTCGAACTTGTCGGCCAGTTCGATTTCCTTGGCGACGGAGACGCCGTCCTTGGTGATGGTCGGCGCGCCGTAGCTCTTCTCGAGCACGACGTTGCGGCCCTTCGGGCCGAGGGTTGCCTTGACGGCATTGGCGAGAATGTTGACGCCGCGCACCATCTTGGCGCGCGCGTCTTCACCGAAACGGATTTCCTTGGCAGCCATGGCTGATTACCTCGATGTCTGGATAGTGGGAATGTGGAAAGGGCTGGCGAAAGACGCCGCGATCAGCCGAGGATCGCGAAGATGTCGTCTTCCTTCACCACGAGGTATTCGGTGCCGTCGAGCTTGACCTCGGTGCCGCTGTACTTGCCGAACAGCACCTTGTCGCCGGCCTTGACCTTGGGCGCGCGCACGCTGCCGTTGTCGAGCACCTTGCCCTCGCCGACGGCGACGACTTCACCCTTGATCGGCTTTTCGGTGGCCGAGTCCGGGATCACGATGCCGCCGGCCGACAGCTTCTCTTCTTCCATACGCTTGATGACCACGCGGTCGTACAGCGGCTTGATGTTGCTCATTTTCAACCCTCGCAAGTGATTGATTGGACAGGTAAAGGGGCGGCGATGTTAGCACTCGCCAAGGGCGACTGCCAGCAACGCGGGCGCGAAAATCCCGGACGGGCCGGGAGGTGATCGGAAGATGAGGGGGGTAGCCGGCGCTTTCAAGGGGCAGGGTGTGGATTTCTTTTCGCGGTTTCGGCTTGCCCCCATCCCAACCCTCCCCTGCTCGCGGGGGAAGGGTTGGGATGGGGGCCGCCGGAGCCACGCAAACTCAGTCCCCGACCGGCAGCTCCAGCGTCTCCTTCACCTCTTCCATGACGATGTAGCTCTTGGATTCGCGTACGTGCGGCAGGGTCAGCAGGGTGCTGCCGAGCAGCTTGCGGTAGGACGCCATTTCCGAGATCCGCGCCTTGATCAGGTAGTCGAAATCCCCCGACACCAGGTGGCATTCCAGCACGTTCGGCAGCTTGAGCGCGGCGCGGCGGAATTCCTCGAAGATGTCGCCGGACTTGTAGGCCAGGCTGATCTCGACGAACACCAGCAGGCTGGCCTGGACCGCGGCGGGCGCTACACGGGCGTGGTAGCCGGTGATCACGCCGTCGCGCTCGAGCCGGCGCACGCGCTCGGTGCAGGGCGTGGTCGACAGGCCCACGCGCTCGCCGAGTTCGGTGAAGGCGATGCGCCCCTCCTGCTGCAGGATGCGCAGGATGCGGCGGTCGACGCGGTCGAGTTCCCTGCGTTTCATTGGCACTGTCGGGGGCGGTCTTTGCAGGAATATTAACTGCCATCCGACTGAATCTTGGAAAATTCCGCTGCCTTCCCGCTCTTATACTGGTGGAATTCCGCCCCGTGACCACCTTCGACCCCCCCCCGGATGGACCCGACTCCTTCCGGCCTGCCGCGAGCGAGCAAGGCGATGCGCATCCTGATCCTGGGTTCCGGCGTGATTGGCGTAACCAGCGCCTGGTACCTGCGCCAGCAGGGCCACGAGGTGGTGGTGGTCGACCGCAGCGACGGGCCGGCGATGGAAGCCAGCTTCGCCAATGCCGGCCAGGTCTCGCCGGGCTATGCCTCGCCGTGGCCGGCGCCTGGCATCCCGCTCAAGGCGGTGAAGTGGCTGCTGTCGCGCCACGCGCCGCTGGCGATCAAACCCACCAGCGACCCGGCACAGTACCGCTGGCTGTGGGCGATGCTGCGCAACTGCACCCATCCGCGCTACGCGGTGAGCAAGGCGCGGATGGTGCGGCTGGCTGAATACAGCCGCAACTGCCTGGCCGAACTGCGCGTGGCCACCGGCATCGAGTACGAACAGCGCACGCTCGGCACCACCCAGCTGTTCCGCACCCACGCCCAGCTCGACGCCGCGGCGCGCGATATCGCGGTGCTGCGCGAATACGGAGTGCGCTACGAGCTGCTCGACCGCGACGGCATCGTGCGCGCCGAGCCTGCGCTCGCACAGGTCCGCGACACGCTGGCAGGCGCGTTGCGATTGCCCGGCGACGAGACCGGCGACTGCCATCTGTTCACCACCCGGCTGGCGGCGCTTGCCGTCGACGCGGGCGTGGAGTTTCGCCACGGCAGCGACGTGGAGGCGCTGCTGGCCGATGGCGATCGGCTGTCGGGCGTGCGCATCGACGGCCGCGTCGAGACCGGCGACCGCTACGTTCTGGCCCTGGGCAGCTGGTCGCCACGGCTGCTGGCGCCGGTCGGCGTCCGCCTGCCGGTCTACCCGCTCAAGGGCTACTCGCTGACCATCCCGATCACGCGGCCGGAAATGGCGCCGCATTCGACCGTGCTCGACGAGAGCTACAAGGTGGCGATCACCCGCTTCGACGACCGCATCCGCGTGGGCGGCATGGCCGAGGTGTCGGGCTACGACCTGTCGCTGCCGCAGCGCCGGCGCGAGACGCTCGAAATGGTGGTGCGCAGCCTGTACCCGCACGGCGGTGACCTGTCGCGCGCGGACTTCTGGAGCGGCCTGCGCCCGTCCACGCCCGACGGCCCGCCGGTGGTGGGCGCGACGAAATACCGCAACCTCTGGCTCAACACCGGCCACGGCACCCTGGGCTGGACCATGGCCTGCGGCTCGGCGCGCTACCTCGCCGACCTGATCGACGGCCACGCGCCGGCAATCGATACCGAGGGCCTGGACATCTCGCGCTACGACCGCCCCTGGCCCAACCCGAAGGGCCTGCGCTGATGCGCCCCTCGCGCGCCACCATCGACCTGGACGCGCTGCGCCACAACTATCGCCACGCGCGTGCGCTCGGCGGCGGCAGGGCGCTGGCGGTGGTCAAGGCGGACGCCTACGGCCATGGCGCCGTCGCCTGCGCGCGCGCGCTCGAGGGCGAGGCCGACGCCTTCGGCGTGGCCTGCATCGAAGAGGCGCTGGAGCTGCGCGAGTCCGGCATCCGCACACCGATCCTGCTGCTGGAAGGTTTCTTCGACGCGGCCGAACTGGCGTTGATCGAACGGCACGAGCTGTGGACGGTGGTGGCCTCGCCCTGGCAGGTCGACCTGCTCCAAACGCATCGCGCATCCCGGCCCTGGCAGGTGTGGCTGAAGCTCGACTCGGGCATGCACCGGCTGGGGCTCGCGCCAGGCGAATACGTGGATGCATGGCGGCGGCTGCGCGCCCTGCCCTGGATCGACACGATGATCGCGATGAGCCACTTCTCGCGCGCCGACGAACTTTCGCACGCCAGCACTGGCCAGCAACTTGCCAGCTTCGACGCAGCGCTCGCGCAATTGCCGGCGGGTACGCCCGTCAGCCTGGCCAATTCGGCTGCGCTGATGGCCTGGCCCGCAACGCGCGGCGGCTGGGTGCGGCCGGGCCTGATGCTCTACGGCTCGCACATGCTCGACGCGCCGCGCGCCGAAGCCGTGGCGCTGCGCGCGGTGATGACGCTCGAATCAAAGGTGATCGCGGTGCGCGAACTGGCCGCCGGCGAGCCGATCGGCTACGCCGGCACCTTCATCACCACCCGGCCCACGCGCGTGGGCGTGGTTGCCGCCGGTTACGCCGACGGCTATCCGCAGTACGCCACCTCGGGCACGCCGGTGGTGATCGACGGCCGGCCCGGCGAACTGATCGGCCGCGTGTCGATGGACATGCTCACCATCGATCTGACCGACCACCCGCAGGCCGGCCTGGGCAGCATCGTCGAACTGTGGGGACCCCGGCTGCCGGTCGCCGAGGTCGCCGCGCGCAGCGGCAACAGCCCCTACCGCCTGCTGACCGGGCTCAAGCGCGTGCCGCGGCGTTACGTCGGACCGCAACAGGAGCGCCCGCCCGAAGACGCCGCGGGATGACGCGTGACGCGGCACTGTCTGTCATTTCGACCGGAGGGAGAAATCCACTCCGCGCCGCCGCACAAGCCGACGCCAACGCAGGCCCACGCAAGATCTCTCCCTTCGGTCGAGATGACAGGAATGCGGGGTGACAGAAATGTTTGTCGAGATGATGGGACGCCCAGCGCCCTAGAACCGCCAGGCCCCCTGCAGCATCGTCTCGCCGTCGTTGGGCTCGTGCAGGCTGGCGTTGGAGATGTGCCGGGCCAGCAGCGAGAAACGGCCCCAGCGCCAGCCCAGCGTGCTGATGAACTGGGGATCGCCAGACAGCGCCTCGGTCCACCCCTCCTGCACGCCCACCCCGACACCGGCGACCAGCCCGCTGGGCCGCTCGTAGCGCAGGCCGCCGTGGACGATGGTGACGTCGTCGCCGTTGTCGTAGGCCGAGTCGCTGCGGCCGCGCAGGTGCATCGCGCCAACTTCCCAGTGCAGGGTGCCGCCACGGAACTCGCGCCATTCGGGCAGCCAGGCCACCGCCGCGACCGGCGTGTCCTCGTTGCCACGGGTGAACGACATACCGGCGCCAACTTCAACCTGGGCGGCAGCCGCGGCGCTCATGCCGCAGAGGATGGGCAGCAGCAGGACAGCGAACCGGCACAGCACGACACGCGACAATCGCGACATTGGGAAGGGAGGACCCTGTGGGGCGGGCAAGGATAAAACCGACGGCATGAACAAGCGATGCGCCAGTCGACACGCTGCGTTGCGCCACCGACGCGGCGGATCGCCTGCCGCTCCGACCTCACTCCTCACCCGTCTCCGGCACCACGCCGGCACCTCGGATACCCTATCTGCCCCCGATTCCGGACCGTCGCCACCGTGACCGCGCTCGCCTGCCTGTGTACCTGCCCCGATGCCGCGACCGCCGCGCGCATCGCCGAGACGCTGGTCGACGAACGGCTCGCTGCCTGCGTGAACGTGCTGCCGGGCGTGGACTCGGTCTACCGTTGGCAAGGCCGCGTGGAGCGCGCCAGCGAGGTGCTGCTGATCATCAAGTCCACCCGGGACCGCCTGCAGGCGCTCACCGCCCGCGTGGTCGAACTTCACCCCTACGAACTTCCCGAACTGATCGCGGTCGATATCGCCGGCGGACTGCCGGGCTACCTGGCCTGGATCGCAGACGCGACCCGCCCTGGAGCCGAAGAGTGAACCGACTGACCGGGCTGCTGGTCCGCGTCGCTGCGCTCGCGCTGCTGGCCGTCGCGCTGCCCGCCAACGCCGCCATCGACCAGAGCCAGCTGCTGCCGGTCGACCAGGCCTTCGCGCTGCAGGCACGCGCGACCGCGCCGGGCCGAATCGAGATCGACTGGGCGATCGCCGAGGGCTACTACCTGTATCGCCACCGCACCGCGGTGCAGGTGGTCGAAGGTGGCTTCGAGGCCAATCCACTGCAGCTGCCGCCGGGCAAGCGGCATACCGACGAGTTCTTCGGCGAGGTCGAAACGTATCGGGGCCAGCTTGTCGCGGTGCTCACCGGTGCCGCCGCCGACGGCGCCCGGGACGTGAGCCTGCAGGTCAAGTACCAGGGCTGCGCGGACCTGGGCATCTGCTATCCGCCGCAGACGCGCACGCTGAAGGTCGCCCTGCCCGCAGATGCCGCCGTTGGCACGGCGGATGCAGCGGGCGACTCCGGGTTCGCCGCACTCGGGCGCAGCCTGGCGGGCGCGCCTGGCGCCGGCGCAGCACAGCTCGGGGTCGATGGCAGCGGCGCGGCGCAACCGCTGCCGCTGCCGCCCGAGCAGGCGTTCGGCTTCGAGGCCATTGCCGGCGACGGCAACACCCTGCTGCTGCGCTTCACGCCCGCGCGCGGCTATTACCTGTATCGCGACCGCAGCAGCTTCCGCCTCGACGGGCATGACGGTATCGCCGCCGGCACGCCGCGCTGGCCGCCGGGCGTGGCGCATCGCGACGAGCACTTCGGCGAGGTGGTGGTCTATTTCGACCAGGTCGACGTGCCGTTGCCGCTGCGGCGCACGGTCGCCGATGCCGCGACCGTGCAGCTCACCGCGACCTTCCAGGGCTGCCAGGACGAGGGCATCTGCTATCCGCCGATGACGCGCACGGTCGAGGTGGCGCTGCCGACGGGCGAAATCGAAAAAGCCGCGCTGGGGTCAGAGTCACTTTCCCCCGAGAGGATCGGCGTGACCCCGGGGTCAGAGTCACTTTCCCCGGAGGGGATCGAGGCGCCCAACGTGCCCGGTGGGGAAAGTGACTCTGACCCCACCCCCGATGCTTCCGCCGACAACGCCGCGCGCACCGCGCTTCCCGCAAGCGCCCTGCCGGCCGGTGGTGCGCTGGGCGCGCTGCTGCTGGCCCTGCTCGGCGGGCTGGTGCTCAACCTGATGCCCTGCGTGCTGCCGATCCTGTCGCTCAAGGTGCTGGGCGTGGCGCAGAGCGGCGAGAGCCGCGCCCATGCGCGCAGCCACGCGCTCTGGTACACCGCCGGCGTGCTGGTCGCGTTCGCCGCGATCGGCGCGCTGGTGCTGGCCCTGCGCGCGGGCGGACAGGCGCTGGGCTGGGGCTTCCAGCTGCAGCAGCCGTGGTTCGTCGCCGCGCTGGTGTACCTGATGTTCGCGGTCGGGCTGAGCCTCTCGGGCGTATTCACGCTTGGCGGCGGGATCGGCAACGTGGGTCAGGCGCTCGCCTCCCGCACCGGGCCGGCCGGCGACTTCTTCACCGGCGTGCTGGCCTGCGTGGTCGCCAGCCCCTGCATCGCGCCGTTCATGGGCGGCGCGCTGGCGTTCGCCTTCACCGCATCGCCGTGGATGGCGCTGGCGGTGTTCCTGATGCTGGGCCTGGGCCTGGCGCTGCCGTTCCTGCTGATCGGCTTCATCCCGGCGCTGGCCGACCGCCTGCCCAGGCCGGGCGCGTGGATGGAAACGCTCAAGCAGGTGCTGGCCTTCCCGATGTACCTGACTGCGATCTGGCTGCTGTGGGTGCTGGGCAAGCAGCGCGGCGTGGACGCGATGGCGCTGGTGGCCGTCGGCCTGGCCGTGCTGGCGCTGGCGCTGTGGTGGCATGAGCGCAGGCGCTGGACCGGCGGCATGGCCGGGCGCGTGCTGGCGCTGGCGCTGGCGGCGGCCGCGCTGCTGCCGGTGTGGAAGGTGGGCTCACTCCCGCCGCCGCAGCGCGCGGCGCAGGCCGCATCCGAGGGACGCGAAGCGTGGACGCCCGAACGCCTGCAGGCGCTGCGCGCCGAAGGCCGCGTCGTCTTCGTCAACATGACCGCCGACTGGTGCGTGACCTGCAAGGCCAACGAACGCCGGGTGCTGTCGCAGCCCGTGTTCCGCGACGCGCTGGCGCAGGCCGATGCCGCCTACCTGCTTGGCGACTACACCAACGCCGATCCGGCCATCGCCGCCTTCCTCGACCGGCACAAGGCCGTGGGCGTGCCGCTGTACGTGGTCTATCCACGCGGCGGCGGCGAAGGCGAGGTCCTGCCTGCGCTGCTGAGCGATGACATCGTGACCGCGGCACTGCGGCGCGCGGCGCCATGAAGCTCACGCCGATGAAGATCGTGCTGGTCGCCGCCGCAGCCGGTGCGCTGGGCGTGGTGGTCGGCATGTTCGCCACCGGGCCGGGCCCGTTGCTGGGCAGCGAGTTCGGCCAGCGCGTGCTCAACGACGCGCTCACCGCCAATACGCCCGCACCGGAGGGCGTCACCGTCGCCCGTCGCGGCGCGGCGCTGCCGGCCGTGCAGGTCGCCGGCCTCGATGGCCCCGCGTTCCAGCTGCCCGACGACTTCAGCGGCCGCCCGCTGCTGGTCAACATCTGGGCCAGCTGGTGCGGCCCCTGCATCAAGGAAATGCCCGAGCTCGACCGCTATGCCCGCGCCCAGGGCGACAGCGGCGTGCAGGTCCTCGGCCTGGCGCTGGACGACCCGCAGGCGGTGCGCGAGTTCCTGCAGCAGATTCCGGTCGGCTACCCGCAGGCAATCGACGCACCGGGACCGTCCGACGCGGGCGTGCGCCTGGGCAATCCCAAGGGTGTGCTGCCCTATTCGATCCTGGTCTCGGCCGACGGGCGCCTGCTCAAGCAAAGGATCGGGCCGTTCGAGGATGGCGAGATCGACCGCTGGGCAGCGCCCTGAGGCCTGCGCGAACGCGCGTGATCCAAAAAGACATCGCGCAGGCAAGGCTGCGGACGCCTCCCGCAGGCGGCACGAATCTGGAGTGCCTACTCCAACAACCGCTTAAGTCCGGCAAACTTCGGCGAACTGGACAGCATCCGCGACATCCCCCAGACTGCGCGCCTTGTCCCGATCCGTTCGACCGATGGCCCAGCTGCTGCTCCTGCACGGCCCCAACCTCAACCTGCTCGGCAGCCGCGAGCCGGAGGTCTATGGCCACGCCACCCTGGCCGATATCGACGCCGACCTGCAGGCCCGTGCGACCGAGGCGGGCCACGCGCTGGAAAGCCTGCAGTCCAACGCCGAGCACGTGTTGGTCGATCGCATCCAGGCCGCGCGCGGCGACGGGACCGTCTTCATCCTGATCAACCCGGCCGCCTTCACCCACACCAGCGTGGCGATCCGCGACGCGCTGGCGGCGGTGGCGATCCCGTTCATCGAGATCCACCTGTCCAATCCCCACGCCCGCGAGCCCTTCCGCCAGCACAGCTACCTCAGCGACAAGGCGGTGGGCGTGGTCTGCGGCTTCGGTGCCGACAGCTACCGTTACGCGCTCGATGCCGCGCTGCGCCGCCTGGCGCCGGCCGCCTGAGCCACTTTCCGCAACACCGGTATTCCACCAGAGGCCATCCATGGACCTGCGCAAGCTCAAGAAGCTCATCGAGTTGCTCGAAGAGTCGAACCTCGCCGAAATCGAGATCAAGGAAGGCGAGGAATCCGTTCGCCTGTCGCGCGGCAGCAGCGCCGGCCCGCCGATGGTCTACGCCCAGGCGCCCGTCGCGCAGGCCGGCTACCGCGAGCCGGTGATGCCGATGCTGTCGCCGGTCGACGCCTCCACCGGCGGCCGCCCCGTGCCCGAACCGGCCGGCAGCGGGCTGCCCGACGGCCACGTGGTGAAGTCGCCGATGGTCGGCACCTACTATGCCTCGCCGGCGCCGGACAAGCCGGCCTTCGTCACCGTCGGCCAGGCGGTCAAGGCCGGCGAGACGCTGGGCATCATCGAGGCGATGAAGATGTTCAACCCGATCGAAGCCGACACCTCGGGCACCGTGCTCGCCATCGTCTGCGAGAGCGGACAGCCGGTCGAGTTCGACCAGCCGCTGTTCGTGATCGGTTGAGGTGAGCGGGGATTTCGAGTGCCGCAGGCACGAGCCCGCGAACGCCCGCCGGCCTGCAGGCCGGCGGGCCGTGCGTCGAACGACTGAGACCAGAACATGCTCGATAAAGTAGTCATCGCCAACCGCGGCGAGATCGCGCTGCGCATCCTGCGCGCCTGCCACGCGCTGGGCATCCGCACGGTCGCGGTGCATTCCACCGTCGACCGCAACCTCAAGCACGTGGCGATGGCCGACGAATCGGTCTGCATCGGTCCGGCGCCGTCCAACCGCAGCTACCTCGACATGCCCGCGATCATCTCCGCGGCCGAAGTCACCGACGCGCAGGCGATCCATCCCGGCTACGGCTTCCTCAGCGAGAACGCCGACTTCGCCGAACGCGTGGAGCAGTCGGGCTTCATCTTCATCGGCCCCAGGCCCGAGACCATCCGCCTGATGGGCGACAAGGTCGAGGCGATCCGCGCGATGAAGGAGGCGGGCGTGCCCTGCGTGCCCGGCAGCGGCGGCCCGCTGGGCGACGACGTCCCGACCAACCAGAAGATCGCCGCGGAGATCGGCTACCCGGTCATCGTCAAGGCCGCCGGCGGCGGCGGCGGCCGCGGCATGCGCGTGGTGCATACCGAAGCCGCGCTCGCCAATGCCGTGACCACGACCAAGACCGAGGCCAAGGCCGCGTTCGGCAACGACATGGTCTACATGGAGAAGTTCCTGGAAAACCCGCGCCACGTGGAGATCCAGGTGCTGGCCGACGGCCAGGGCGGCGCCATCCACCTCGGCGAGCGCGACTGCTCGATGCAGCGACGCCACCAGAAGGTGGTCGAGGAAGCGCCGGCACCGGGCATCAGCGAGGCGCAGCGCGTGGAGATCGGCCGCGTCTGCGTGGAAGCCTGCATCCGCATCGGCTACCGCGGCGCGGGCACGTTCGAGTTCCTGTACGAGGACGGCCGCTTCTACTTCATCGAGATGAACACCCGCATCCAGGTCGAGCATCCCGTCACCGAGATGGTCACCGGCATCGACCTGATCCGCGAGCAGCTCAAGATCGCCTCCGGGGAGAAGCTCTCGATCCGCCAGGAGGACGTGGTGCTGCGCGGTCATTCGATCGAGTGCCGCATCAACGCCGAGGACCCGGACACCTTCCTGCCCTCGCCCGGCCTGATCCAGCACTTCCACTCGCCCGGCGGCCCTGGCGTGCGCGTGGACTCGCACATCTACGAGGGTTACACGGTCCCGCCGAACTACGACTCGATGATCGGCAAGCTGATCGTGCACGGCGCCGACCGCGAGCAGGCGATCGCGCGCATGCGCGTGGCGCTGAGCGAGATGGTGGTGGACGGCATCCGCACCAACATCCCGCTGCAGCAGCGGATCATGGCCGACGCCGGTTTCCAGGCCGGTGGCCAGAACATCCACTACCTCGAAAAACGCCTGGCCGAGCGCAAGGACAAGGCGCTGTCGATCGGCTGAGGCCGGTCGGCGAATGCACCGCGCCGGCAGCGCACGCGGCTCCGCTGTCCCCGCCGCGCGGAGCCGTGCGGCACGCTGCGCTATCCTGCTGCGACCGTTTCCAGGCGCCCCCGCCACGCCACCGTGCTGCGACCCCTGCTCCGTCTGCTGCTGTGCCTCTGCCTGCTGGTCGACACCCTCGGCCCGGCGGTCGCGGCGACGCACCTGGCGATGACGCAAGCCGGTGCGCAGGCCGCGGTGGCCGGCGGAGACGGGGCGACACCTCGCCCCGCCGACGCCGACTGCCACACCATGCGCAACGCGGCCGACATGGCGCCCGAGCCGGTTGCGCCGACGCCTGACGAGGATTGTCTCGAACGTTGCCTCGACCTGTGCCTGCAGCACGGCATCGCCGTGGTCCCGGCCGCGCCACTGCTGGCCGATTGCCGCATCGCCTGGCTGCCTGCCCTGGTCGCAGACGCCCAGGTCGACGCCGTGCACGCCGCGCCGCTGCTGCGTCCACCCATCGCCTGATCGCCCTGATCGCCGCCGCCATGGCGGCCCGGAACATGCGCGCGCCGGCACCCGGCCGCACGCCCAAGCCTTCCCGATTCGATCAACGTGCGGACGCTGCAGCGTGTCCGCCGTGGAGCACACCATGATCCATACCAGTCCCCACCTCGACGCGGCGACGAAGCCCTCGCCTGCCCGCAGGCGATTCGTGCAGGGCCTGCTGCTGGGCGGCGCGGCGCTGGCCACGGGCGCGCTACGCGTGCCCGCGCATGCACGCGACAGCCTCTATGCGCAGCCCGGCAACGTCCTGTCCGGCACCGGCTTCCAGCTCGACATCGGCACCTCGGTGGTCGACTTCACCGGCCGCGCGCGACCCGCGATCACCGTCAACGGCAGCCTGCCCGCGCCGCTGCTGCGCTGGCGCGAGGGCGACACCGTGACCCTGCGCGTGAGCAACCACCTGCGCGGCGTGCCGACCTCGATCCACTGGCACGGCATCCTGCTGCCCTCGAACATGGATGGCGTACCGGGCATGAGCTTCGACGGCATCATGCCCGGCGAGTCGTACCTGTATCGCTTCACGCTGAAGCAGTCCGGCAGCTACTGGTACCACAGCCATTCCCTGCACCAGGAGCAGGCCGGGCTGTACGGCGCGATCATCGTCGATCCGCGCGAGCCGGCGCCCTACCACTGGGACCGCGAGCACGTGGTGCTGCTGTCGGACTGGACCGACCTCGCCCCGGAAGCCCTGTTCGCACGCCTGAAGAAGGCACCGCACCACGACAACTGGTACAAGCCCACCGTCGCCGACTTCTTCCGCGACGCGCGCCGCGACGGACTGGCCGCCACGCTCGCCGACCGCAGGGCCTGGGGCGCGATGCGGATGACGCCCAGCGACCTGTCCGACGTCAACGCGCACACCTACACCTACCTGATGAACGGCGTTACCCCGGCCGGCAACTGGACCGGCGAATTCCGTCCCGGCGAAAAGGTGCTGCTGCGCCTGATCAACGCCTCGGCGATGACG
Organism: Luteimonas sp. A482; assembly: GCF_054072655.1. Taxonomy (NCBI): domain Bacteria; kingdom Pseudomonadati; phylum Pseudomonadota; class Gammaproteobacteria; order Lysobacterales; family Lysobacteraceae; genus Luteimonas; species Luteimonas sp. A482. The sequence continues at coordinate 337,577 of NZ_JBSVRO010000001.1, read as the reverse complement.
CATTTCGACGTGCGCATCCCGGGTTTGAAGATGACCGTGGTCGCCGCCGACGGCCAGTACGTGCACCCGGTGAGCGTGGACGAGCTGCGCATGGGCGCTGCCGAAACCTACGACGTGATCGTCGAGCCGTCCGGCCAGGACGCCTGGACCATCTTCGCCCAGGACATGGGCCGCACCGGCCACGCGCGCGGCACGCTGGCGCTGCGCGCGGGGCTGCAGGCACCTGTGCCTGCGCTCGATCCGCGACCGCGGCTGACGATGGACGACATGGGCCACGGCGGACACGGCGCGCACAAGGGCATGGAAGGCGGCTGCGGCGCGAAGATGGCGGCCGAGGGCGGCTGCGGCGCCACCATGCACGCGCCATCCGCGCATGACGCGCACGCCGGCCATGGCGACGGCGGCGGCATGCAGTCGCATCCGGCCAGCGAGTCGGGCAACCCGCTGGTCGACATGCAGACCATGGCGCCGGCGCCCAAGCTCGACGATCCGGGCATCGGCCTGCGCGACAACGGTCGCCGGGTGCTGACCTACGCCGACCTGAAGAGCGTGTTCGATGATCCCGACGGCCGCGACCCGGGCCGCACCGTCGAGCTGCACCTGACCGGCCACATGGAGAAGTTTGCCTGGTCCTTCGACGGCATCCCCTTCGCCAGCGCCGAACCGCTGCGCCTGAACTACGGCGAGCGCATGCGCATCGTGCTGGTCAACGACACGATGATGCAGCACCCGATCCACCTGCACGGGATGTGGAGCGACCTCGAGGATGCCGACGGCAACTTCATGGTGCGCAAGCACACCATCGACATGCCGCCCGGCACCAGGCGCAGCTACCGCGTGCGTGCCGACGCGCTCGGCCGCTGGGCCTACCACTGCCACCTGCTCTATCACATGGACGCGGGGATGATGCGCGAAGTGCGCGTGGAGGAAGGCGCATGAGCCGGCATCACTACCGCACGGCAGGCCTGCTGCTGGCGCTCGGCCTGCCCTGCAGCGCACTCGCGCAGCACGCGCATCCGCCGCAGCAACATGTGCGTCCGCAGGCGGCGGAAGCCGCTTCCACATGCTCGCCGGAACACGCTGCGATGGGGCATTGCCGATCGCCAGCGAATACGTCTGCACCACAGGCACATGCCGCGCACGGCTGCACGCCCGAACACGCGGCGATGGGCCACTGCACGCCTGGCGCCCCCGGTGAGCAGGCACCGCGCGATCCCATCCCCGCGCTGACCGATGCCAACCGCGCCGCCGCGTTCCCCATGCTGTCGCAGGACCACATGGCACACGGCCCTGCGACCTACACGCGCGTGACCTTCAACCGCTTCGAAGCCTGGGATGGCGACGATGCCAGCGGCCAGGCCTGGGAAGGCAGCGCATCGACCGGAGGCGACATCCATCGCGTCTGGCTGCGCAGCAGCGGCAGCCGCAGCGCCGGCAGGACCAGCTCGGCGAATGCCGAGCTTCGCTGGTCACGCGCGGTCGCACGCTGGTGGGACGCCGTTGCCGGCGTGCGCCATGACTTCGATCCGGGGACGTCTCGTACACGCGCGGCGTTTGGCGTGCAGGGGATCGCGCCGTACATGTTCGAGGTCTCGGCGCTGGCGTATGTCGGCGACGGCGGCGGTGTCGCCGCCAAGCTCGAGGCCGAGTACGACATGCGCTTCAGCAACCGGCTGGTCCTGCAGCCGCTGCTGGAGCTGGAGCTGCATTCCAGTGACGACCCGGCGCGACTCACCGGCAGCGGCCTGTCGAAAGCGGAGGCCGGCTTGCGCCTGCGCTACGAGCTCACGCGCAGGTTCGCGCCCTACCTCGGCATCGCGCACGAGCGCAGCTTCGGTCGCACCGCGCGGTATCACGAAGATGCCGGCGAGGCCGCGCGCGATACGCGGCTGGTGGCGGGCGTGCGGTTCTGGTTCTGAGGCCGGTGCCAGGGGACGCCCTTCCCCCACGTGGCGAATGACGCCACACATTGTCATTTCGACCGAAGGGAGAATCTCATTCGAAGTGCCGGAAAGCGGATTTCTCCCTTCGGTCGAAATGACACACTTTCCTGCCTGTCTCGCCGTGCAGGTCGTGCGGGACCGGCCGGGTTGCAGTCGCCACATCGCGCCGTCAGTTCCCCAGCGCTGCGAGCGGCGGCAGCGCCCAGTCGATCGGGGTCACGCCGCGGCGCGTGAGGTATTGATTGGCGGCCGAGAAATGCCCGCAGCCCAGAAAGCCGCGATGCGCCGACAGCGGCGACGGGTGCGTCGTGCGCAGCACGCGGTGGCGCTGCGTGTCGATGACCTTGCCCTTGGCCTGCGCGTAGCTGCCCCAGAGCATGAACACCAGGCCTTCGCGCTCGCGGTTGAGCACGTCGACCACATGGTCGGTGAAACCTTCCCAGCCCTTGCCCTGGTGAGAGCCGGCGCGGCCTTCCTCGACGGTCAGCACCGCGTTGAGCAGCAGCACGCCCTGGCGCGCCCACGGCATCAGCCAGCCGTGGTCGGGCGGCGCGATGCCCAGGTCACGCTCCAGCTCCTTGTACATGTTTCGCAGCGACGGCGGCACCGGCACGCCCGGCGGCACCGCGAAGCACAGCCCATGCGCCTGGCCATGGCCGTGGTAGGGATCCTGGCCAAGCACGACCACCTTCACCGCATCGAACGGCGTGGCCTCGAACGCCGCGAAGATCCGCGGCCCAGGCGGATAGATGCGCACGCCGGCCGCCTTGCGCTGGCGCAGGAAGGCCGACAGCGACTGCATGTCCTCGCGCGCGAACCAGTCGCCCACGCGCACCTTCCAGGAAGGCTCCAGCTGCACTTCGGCTTCGCTCATGGCTGCTGCGCGGGCGACGTCGGCAGGCGCGACAGCCGCAGCTGGAACAGCGCCTTGGTCGCCAGCAGGCGTTCCTCGATCGGCTTGAGCACCAGGTCGTTGGCGCCGTGGCGCAGCAACGTGGCCTGGTTGGCGCGGTTGTCGTCGCCGGTCATCACCAGCACCGGCAGCCGCCGCTTGCCGTAGCCCAGGCCGTTGCGCACCTTGTTCAACACGTCGCGGCCGTCGAGCTCGCCCTTGAGGTAGAGGTCGGTCAACACCAGGTCGGCGCCGGGCGCACCCTCGGTGCCGGCATAGGCTTCGAGGTAGGCGATCGCATCCTCGGCGGTGGTGACGTGGGTAACGCGCATCTGGTGCGCCTCGAGCATGCGCCGGATCGCCACCGCCACCGTGCGGCTGTCCTCGATGTAGAGCACGTGCGCGTCGGGGATCGGCTGCGGCTGCACGTAGCCGCGGATGAAGGCGGCCAGCGCGTTGTGGCCCAGGCTCTTGTCGAAATAGTCGGTGACGTCCTCGGTGAAGCGCCGGTCCTCCAGGTGCGACTGCACGTCGCCGGAGATCACGATCACCGGCACGTAGCGCTGGCTGTCGGCCTCGCGTACCGCGCGCGCGACCTGCAGGCCGTCGCCATCGGGCAGCACCAGCGCGGTGGTGACCAGGTCGATCGGCTCGCCGGCCAGCAGCGCGCGCGCATCGGCCAGGCTGCCGCCCTCGACCACCTGCACGCCCGGCAGCTCCTTCACCAGCACCGCATGGATCAGCTTGCGTACCAGCCTGGAGCCGTCGACGACCAGTACACGCGGGCTGTCGGATTCGAGGTGTCGGAGGTCGTGCTGGATCATGCGCTCAGATTCCGGTGGGGCGCGTCTGGCGCAGGAAATGGCCGGCCACGAGACCCGCGCCGAGCCAGCCGAGCAGGGTCGAACCGCCGATCACGGCGAGCGCCCACGGCGGGTTGATCGCGGACAGCGCGAAGCTGCTGCCGTAGCTGGCGGCCAGCCCGGCCAGGGGTTCGCGCAGCGCCAGTCCGGCCACAGCCAGCAGCACAAGCGCCAGCCCGCCGGACGCCACGCCGTACCACGCGCCCAGGTACAGGAACGGCCGCCGGATGAAGCCGTCGGTGGCGCCGAGCAGCTGCAGCACGCCGATCTCCTCGCGCCGCGACTGGATGTCCAGGCGCACCGTATTGCCCACCACCAGCAGCGCGCCCAGCCCCAGCAACGCCGCCAGCACCCACGACACGCGCGTGCCGAAGCGCAGCCAGGTGTCGAGGCGCTCGCGCCACTGCACGTCGTGCTGCACCAGCTCGGCCTCGGGCAGCTGCTCCAGCGACGTGGCCACCATCAGCTCGTCGCCCGCCGGCGTCACCACCAGCACGTGCGGCAGCGGATTGTCCTCGCCCACCGCGTCGACGATGCCCGCCAGCGCGCCACCTTCGCGCAGCGAGGCAAGCCCCTGGCCCGGGGTGACATGGACCACGCCGCCGATGTTGGCACGCGCACGCAGCTCATCCGCCAGCGCGCCAGCGCGCGCGGCATCGACATCCTGCTTGAGGAACACGCTGATTTCGCGCGAGCGTTCGACGTTGCCCGCCAGCCGTTCGACATTGCCCAGCACCAGCCACAGTCCCAGCGGCAGGGCCAGCGCCAGCGCCATCACCGACACGGTCAGCAGCGCCGCCCACGGCTTGCGGAACACGCGCCCCAGGCTGGCGACAAGGCTGTAGGAATGATGGTCGAACCAGGTCCCGACCTGCGACGCGGAGCCGGCGCCGCGCACGTTGGCCTCACTCATCGGCCAGGTCCTCGGGCGCGATGTCGTCGACCAGGCGCCCGTGGTCGAGCACCAGCACGCGCTTGCGCATGCGCTTGACCAGGCCGAGGTCGTGGCTGGCCACCAGCACGCTGGTGCCGCGCTCGGGCAGCGAGGCGAACAGCGCCATGATCTCCGACGACAGGGTCGGGTCGAGGTTGCCGGTGGGTTCGTCGGCAACCAGCAGCCGCGGCTCGGCCACGACGGCGCGGGCGATGCCCACGCGCTGCTGCTCGCCGGCCGACAGCTGCGTGGGCAGCGCGCGCTCGCGGTCGCCCAGGCCCAGCCGTTCAAGCACGTTGCGCACGCGCTTGCCGATCTCGCCGCGGCGCAGGCCACGCAGGATCAGCGGCAGCGCGATGTTGTCGAACACGCTGCGGTCGGTGAGCAGGCGGTGATCCTGGAACACCACGCCGACCTCGCGCCGGTGCAGCGCCACGCGCCGCCCGCGCATCTTGAGCAGGTTGCGGTCGTTGAACAGCACCGCGCCGCGGCTGGGCCGCTCGGCGAGGTGGATCAGCTTGAGCAGGGTGCTCTTGCCGGCGCCCGAGTGCCCGGTGAGGAACAGCATCTCGCCGGCGGCCACGTCGAAACTGACCTCGGCAAGCGCAACGCGCCCACCGGAGTACTGCTTGCTGACGCTGTCAAAACGCAGGACGACCATGGCGAGGGAGTATCGCAGAACTCGCACGGGCCGAATCGGACCCACTGCGGCCTTTGCAATCGAAGCCGAAGGGCTGCCGCCGAAGCGGGACCGCGCGCTCCGTCATCCGGCGCGCGAGAGCCTGCCGGCGCGCACGCGCCGGCAGGCCGCGTCACTCAATGCTGGTTGTGCGGTGCGCGGGTGACGAGCTTGCGCAGCCGCGTGCCGATGCGCGAGAACAGCGATGGTTCCTGCGCGGTCGATGCGTCGGCCTGTCGCGAGCCGGACTGCGGACGCGCCGCAGGCGCCGGCCTGGCTTCGCGCGCCTTGGGCTGGCCGGGGTTGTCCTGCCCATTGCCATTGGTCGCCGTGTCTTCGGCACCGGCGAGGCGCTTGCCGCCACGACGCCGACGGCGCTTGCGCGGGGGACGCGACTCATCCGGCATGGCCGCGGCCACCGTGGCGGCGACATCGATCACCGGCTTGGCCACCGCCTCATCCGGCGCAGCAGCCACGACCGGCGCGGACTCACTCACCGACGCTGGTCCGGCAACGGCAACCGGTTCGCCCTCGGGCTTCACCCGCGGCTGGCGGGGAGGCCGGGCGCGCTCGCCGCCAGCGGCGCCGGCACGCGACCCACGACCGCCACCCGGACCACCACGGCCACCGCCACGCTTGGCATCCTCGGCCGCCCGCGCCTCGCGCACCTCGCGGTAGATCTCGTTGATGCTGTCGCCGTCCTCGTTGTCAGCCGCCTCGACAGTGGCACCGGCCCGCGGCGTGCGCGGCTGCGGCACCAGCAGTTCCGGCGTCACCGGCTCGGACGGGATCCTCTGCTCGATAAAGGCCTCGATGTCCGGCAGGCCGATCGCGTAGCGCTCGCAGGCGAAGCTGATCGCGTCGCCCTCCTCGCCCAGGCGCGCGGTGCGGCCGATGCGGTGCACGTAGTCTTCGGCGTCGAAGGGTAAGTCGTAGTTATAGATGTACTTGACGCCGTCGATGTGCAGGCCGCGGGCGGCGACGTCGGTGGCGACCAGGATCTCGAGCTGGCCGCCCTGGAACTTCTTCAGCAGCGACTCGCGCTTCTTCTGCGGGACGTCGCCCGAGAGCACGCCCACGCGGTAGCCGGCGCGTTCCAGCGCACGGGCCACGCGCTCGACGAACACCTTGGTGTTCACGAACACCATCGTGCGGGCACCCTCGCCGCGCGAGAGCAGGCCCAGCAGCAGCGGCAGCTTCTCTTCGTCGGAGGGGTAGTAGAGCTTCTGGCGCACCAGCGCGGCGGTGATGGTCTCGGTCTCGACCACCATTTTCTGTGGCTCGTTCATGTGCTCGTAGGCGAGCTCGAGCACGCGATGGCTCAGCGTGGCCGAGAACAGCAGCGTCTGGCGCTCGGTGCGCACCGGCATGCGGCGCAGCAGGAAGCGGATGTCCTTGATGAAGCCGAGGTCGAACATGCGGTCGGCCTCGTCCAGCACGCAGATCTCGCAGGCGTGGAGGCTGACCACCTTGTGCTGCTTGACGTAGTCGATCAGCCGGCCCGGGGTGGCGATGATGACGTCCACGCCCTCCTGCAGCAGCTGGCGCTGCTTGTCGTAGTCGACGCCGCCGTAGACCAGGGCGAAGCGCAGGCCCAGCTCGGGGCCGAACTTCACCGCGTCCTTGTGGATCTGGATCGCAAGTTCGCGGGTGGGCGCCAGGATCAGCGCGCGCGGGTCCTCGGGCTTGCGGTCGGCCAGCGCCGGGCGCGTCAGCAGGCGGTTCATCACCGCTACCAGGAAGGCCAGCGTCTTGCCCGTGCCGGTCTGGGCCTGGCCAGCGACATCGCCCCCGGGCAGTGCGACCGGGAGGGTCAGCGCCTGGATCGGCGTGAGGCGCGTGAAGCCTGCGGTCTCGAGCCCGGCCTGCAGCCGCGGATGGAGATCGAAGGAGGAGAAGGTGATGTCGGTAAGTGGCTTATCGCTCATATATGGGATCTTGTGTGCCGCGCCAGCGCATGCCGTGTGCTCCGAAGGACTCCCGGTCCGCTTGGGTCGCCGCAATGCGGGGCGATTCGCCGCTTTGCGGCGACCCAAACGGGCAGGGAATACGTTCAAGCTGCATGACACGCTCTGGTGCTTGCGTGGGCGGCGCCCGCATCGCAGACTGCCTGGGAAACGGGATGACGCCGTCAGGCGCGGTTCCCGGAGACTCGCGGACCATGGCCGCGTGGGGCGACCGGGGTTTTCCGTACGGTGGCCTTGATTCGGGCCGCGAATCGCCCAAGTTTAGCATCCATCCGCGGCCGCCCTGCTGGCCCGCCCCCTACCCCAGGAGCCTTTCCGTGAGCGAACACGTCATCCATGCCACCGACGCCGATTTCGATGCCACCGTGCTGCAGTCCGCCGAGCCGGTGCTGGTCGATTTCTGGGCGCCCTGGTGCGGGCCGTGCAAGATGATCGCCCCCGCCCTGGACGAGCTGGCCAGCGAGTACGCCGGCAAGGTGAAGATCGCCAAGGTCAACGTGGACGAGAACCGCGCCACCGCCCTGAAGTACCACGTCCGCTCGATCCCGATGCTGCTGCTGTTCAAGGACGGCCAGGTGCAGGCGACCCAGATCGGCGCCGTCGGCAAGCCGCAGCTGGCGCAGATGATCGACAAGGCGGTCTGACCAGGACCGTCTGAATCGGCCCGCGTCCGCGTCTGCCCACTGGCGGCCGCGGGCCCGCTCCGCATGCAGGAGCCTGGCCGTTGCCCCTGGGCTGTGCGCCCCTCTGGCCTGCCCGGTGGACCCACCCTCCGCCCATCACCCGATGCGTTGCCAACCGGCGCGCATGAACGAGGTCCTGCCAGACCGCTTGCCGACGTCCGCCGTCTGGTGTTAGTTTGGCCGCATCCGGCGTTGAATTGGGCGCCGCACCCCGTCTGCACGACTCCCCTCACCATCCCGCCCGCTTCAGGGCGCTCGCACCGAGCGAGGAACTCTCACTTGTCCGACCAAACCCCCGACGCCGGCGATACCGCCGTCAAGCGCGTGCGCAAGACCGCTTCGCGCGCCACCAAGAAGCCCGCAAAATCCGCCGACGCCGACGCGCCGACGCTGTTCGAGTCGAGCCCGGCGCCCGCCGAGCCCAGGCCCGCCGAGCCCAGGCCCGCTGCGCCGGAACCGGCTGCGGCCAGGCAGCCTGCGCGAAGCGAGACCCCGGAAGGCCAGCCGAGTCAGCCCTCCCAGCCCTCCCAGCCCTCCCAGCCCTCGCAGCCCAGCCAGTCCAGCCAGCCCGCACAGGGCGGTGGCGCCCAGCCCACGCAGAGCGGCGGCGAGAGCCAGTCCTCGGATTCCGGCCAAGGCCAGCGCCAGCCCCAGCAGGACAACCGCGGCGGCAACGGCGGCAACCAGGCCAATGCACAGGGCACCAGCAAGCGCGACCGCTTCCGCAATCGCCGCGATCGCCAGCGCGGTGACGATCGCCCGCGCGGTGACCGCCCACGCGACGGCGGCCTGCCGCAGGACGACGGCGGCAACGGCCACGAGCAGGCCAACCGCATGCCGCCGCCGAACATCCCCGAAGGCTTCCCCCAGTATTCGCTGGGCGAGCTCAAGCGGATGCCCGCGCACAAGTTGTTCGACATCGCCGAACTGCTCAACATCCATGAAGGCGTGGCCCGCGCGCGCAAGCAGGACGTGATCTTCGCCCTGCTCAAGGTGCTCACCCGCACCAACGAGGGCGTGCAGGCCGACGGCGTGCTGGAAATCCTGCCCGACGGCTTCGGCTTCCTGCGCGGCGCCGAGGCGAGCTACCTCGCCGGCCCGGACGACACCTACATCTCGCCCAGCCAGATCCGCCGCTTCAACCTGCGCACCGGCGACCACCTGTCCGGCCGCATCCGCTGGCCGAAGGACGGCGAGCGCTACTTCGCGCTCAACGTGGTCGACACGATCAACGGCGAGCCGCCGGAGGCCAGCAAGGGCAAGGTGCTGTTCGAGAACCTGACCCCGCTGTTCCCGCGCAAGCGCTTCAAGCTCGAGCGCGGCGACGGGTCCACCGAGGACATCGCGGGCCGCATCCTCGACCTGATGGCGCCGCAGGGCAAGGGCCAGCGCGCCCTGATCGTCTCGCCGCCCAAGGCCGGCAAGACCATGCTGATGCAGCAGATCGCCACCGCGATCACCAGCAACCACCCGGACGTGCACATGATCGTGCTGCTGGTGGACGAGCGGCCCGAGGAAGTGACCGAGATGCAGCGCACCGTGCGCGGCGAAGTGGTCAGCTCCACCTTCGACGAGCCGGCCGCGCGCCACGTGCAGGTCGCCGAAATGGTGATCGAGCGCGCCAAGCGCCTGGTCGAGCACAAGAAGGACGTGGTGATCCTGCTCGACTCGATCACCCGACTGGCGCGTGCCTACAACAACGTCGTGCCGTCGTCGGGCAAGGTGCTGACCGGCGGCGTCGACGCCAATGCGCTGCATCGCCCGAAGCGTTTCTTCGGCGCGGCGCGCAACGTCGAGGAAGGTGGTTCGCTGACCATCATCGCCACCGCACTGGTCGACACCGGCAGCGCGATGGACAAGGTGATCTACGAGGAGTTCAAGGGCACCGGCAACTCGGAAGTGCACCTGGACCGCCGCATCGCCGAAAAGCGCGTGTACCCGGCGATCGCGGTCAACCTCTCCGGCACCCGCCGCGAGGACTATCTGATCGAGCCCGACATGCTCCAGCGCATCTGGATCCTGCGCAAGCTGCTGCATCCGATGGACGAGATCGCGGCGATGGAATTCCTGCTCGACAAGATGAAGAGCACCAAGTCCAACGACGAGTTCTTCGCCTCGATGAAGCGCTGAGGCCCGCACCGGACCGCGATGACGAAGAGCCCGCCCTGCGGGCTTTTCGTTTTTTCGGGTCCTGCACGCGATGCCGCGCCCGCAAACCCGCCCCGCGTTTCACTGGCGCCCTTCAGTCGGACAGGCACGCGGGATGGATGTCCGTCGATGCGCGACCATCGGGCCGTCCGCCGCTCCCGGCCATTGCACTCGTCGGCGCGGGGGCCCAAGCGCGGCGCGCGTCAGCTGCAGATGCTGGCGGGGCGACAAAGCCCGGTGCGTGACGTGGCTCAGCCGCCTTCCAGCGGAACCAGCAGCTTCAACCCCGTCCCGACCTGGTGCACCACACCCGACACCAGCGCATCCGGTGCGATATCGAAACCTTCCAGGCCCTCCATTTCCCAGGGGATCGGATTGCGCGGGCCGGCCACGTAGGACTGCCACTGCCCGTAGCCGGGCTCGCCGTCGTCGGCAAACCTGTAGTCGACCGGAACCCGCGCCGACCAGTTCTCCTGGTCGGCCCACTCGCCCCGGGTGGGCGGCTGGAAGGTCCATTTGCGCGCGGCCACCAGGGCCGACTTCGCCAGCAGCTCGCGCATCTGCACCATCTCCCGCTCGGTGCCCAGCACCCGCAGGTTCACCATCTCCGCCACGGCGTCCTGCACCCGGCCGGTCCGGTCCACCCGGACAACGACGTAGACCACGCCATGCGCACCGGCATAGCGCGCCTGCACCGGATACTCCGGTGGCTTCATCTCAATCGACGACAGTTGATCGCTCTCGTCCCGCGTCGCCGCGCCCGAACGCTCCGCGGAATGGCGTGCGGCCATCAGGACCGCCTCGCGCCCGAAGTAGCCGCTGCGGATCGTCACCCGGAACCGCCGGGCGTCGACCCGTTCGGCCAGCATCAGCAGGCTCATCCTGGCGCTGCCGTGTGCCGGCTTGCCGTCGACCAGGATCGGCTCGAAACGCCAACCTGGCGCGGCGGCATCGATCACGTTCGCGACCGCCGGCGGCAGCTTGTTCCGCTGGTCGATGGTCCAGTCGCTGACGGTGCCCTCGAGCGTGATGGTGACCCGTCCGGTCACCAGCATGCTCGCCTCGACCTGCCTGCGCGCCTCGGCCGCGCCGGCAGCGTGCACCGCACCCGCCACGAACCACAGCATCAGCACGCACCCGCACAAATGGCGTCTCATCCGCATGTTCCCGCTCCCTGGTGCGGCGTCGAGGCCGGATCGCCGCAGCGCGGCCCCGGCGCAGTTACCCGGGCCGCTCGGGCACTGCCGGCGGACTGTAGATCCCGCCCCCGCACGCCCGCAAGTGGAGAGGTCCGGGCGGTGCCTTCAGCCGCGGTCGCGCAGGAACCGGGCCATCGACACGCCGGCCGGGGATGGGACGTATTCGTGGGCGACGTCGACGAAGCCGCGCATCACCGCGATCTCGCGCGGGGTCCGATTGAGCGCGTCGCGCGCTTCGGGGTCGGCGCCGGCGCGCAGCAGGCGCCGGGTGAGCAGCAGCAGACCGTGCAGGGCGGCGAGGTGCAGTGGGCCGAAGCCGCGCGGGTCGCGCGCGTCGAGCATGGCGCCTTCGTCGAGCAAGTGTTCGAGCACCGCCAGCAGCACATCCTCGTCGCAGGCGGTGCCGGGTTCGGCGCGGGCGCCGAGCAGCAGCAGCAGCGGGGTGACGCCACCGGCGGCCAAGGCGTCGACCTCGGCGCCGGCCAGCAGCAGGGTGTCGAACAGGGCCACCAGGCGGGTGCGGTCGCGCGCGGTGAAGCCGTACAGCGCCGCACAGTGCAGCGGGGTCAGGCCCTGGGCGTCGGTGGCGTGGACGTTGGCGCCGGCGGTCATCAGCTTGGCGCACAGGTCCGGCAGGCCGAGCGCGGCGGCCAGCATCAGCACGGTGACTTCGCCGGGCAGGCGCTGTTCGAGCCTGGCGTTGGCGGCGAGCAGGCGGTCGACCAGCTCGCCGTGGCGCATGCTGACCGTCGCCGACAGCGGCGTGGCGCCGGTGTGGGCGACGTGCTGCGGATTGGCGCCACGCGACAGCAGCAGCTCGACCACGGCGCGATGGCCGCCGCCGCAGGCGCGCAGCAGGCCGGTGCAGCCCTGCGCGTCGACGGCGTCGACCGGCAGGCCAAGTTCGATCAGGCGGCGGACCGCATCGGCATCGCCGGCCATGGCGGCGGCGGGCAGGTCGGACGGCTGCAGCACGCGCCGCGGCAAGGGCCAGTCGCGCCAGTCCAGCCAGTCGGCCAAGTCGCGCCGCCCGCTGGCCAGGGCCACGCCCAGCGGCGTTTGCCCGTCCTGTGCGCGCACGTCGACTGCCGCGCCATGGCGCACCAGGGTCTTGAGCACGTCCTCCCGCGCCAGCGCCGCGGCCAGGTGCAGTGCGGTCATGCCGCGCGCATCACGGGCGTCGGCGTCGACGCCGATCACCAGCAGGCGCTCGATCAGCCGGTCCCAGCCCAGGTGCACGGCCAGCGACAGCGGCGGATCGCCGGCTGGCGAGGCCGCGAACGGGTCGGCGCCGCGCTCGAGCAGGTCCAGCGCGCACTGCTCCAGCGCGCGGCCGGCCTGGTCGCCGGCGACGCAGGCGGCAAGGAACCGGGCCAGCCCGCCGCGGCCGGCCGGCGAGGCGCCGTGGCCGAGCAGGGCCTGCAGCGCGGGCAACGCGGCCGGGCCGCGTGTGAGCAGGCGGAAGACAGCGGTTTCGCCCGACGCGTCGCGGACCTCGAGGTCGGCGCCCTGGGCGGCGAGCCAGTCGATGCGGGCCGGCGTCGGGAGATCGTCGACGCAGGTCAGCAGGCCGCCGAGCTCGGCCGGCGGCACCAGCGCGGCGACGCGCTCCAGGTCATCGTGGCGGCCCGCGTCCAGGCCTTCCCGCAGCAGCAGCAGCGGCGAGCGCTGCTCGGGCGGCGCCTCGCCGGCATCGGGCCGCACGCTGGCCGGCAGCGCGTAGTCCGGATCGAGCATTGCGACCAGGCGCCAGCGGCCCGCCTCGGCCGCGACTTCGGTTGCGCGCCTGCCGTCGCGTGCCGTGGCCTGCGGGTCGAGGCCGAGTTCGAGCAGGCGCCCCACCAGGGCCGAGGACGGCGCATCAGCCAGGCAGGCCAGCAGCAGTGCGCTGCGGTCCTGCGCGTCGACCGCCATTGGATCGGCCTTGGCGCCGAGCAGGGCCTCGAAGACGCTGGCGGCGCCACCGCGCGCCGCTTCCAGCAGCGGCGTGGCGCCGGCGGCGTCGTGCGCATGCACGTCCGCCCCCGCGTCCAGCAGCGCGGCGACGATTCCGGCATGGCCCTGGAAAGCGGCGACGTGCAGCGCGGTGCGGGCGTCGCGGTCGCGCGCGTCGACCCGCGCCTTGTGCCGGAGCAGCAGCTGCACGGCCGCCGGATCATCCTCGTCGCCACCGGCCGCCGCCACCAGCGCCGGGGTGCCGTCCTCGATCGCCGGGCTGGCGCCGCGTTCGAGCAGGAACCGCGCAAGCCGCCAGTTGCCTGCGGCGCAGGCCACACCCAGCGGGGTCATGCCCTCGTGGTTGGCCACGTCCAGCGCACAGCCGGCATCGCGCAGCAGCGCCGCGACGCCTGGATCGGAGCTGCGCGCGGCGTGGTGCAGCGGGGTGTTGCCGTCGCGGTCGGCATTGCGCGGATCGGCGCCGTTGGCCAGCAGGGTCATCACCGCCTCGGGGCGACCGTGCCAGCTGTCGCGGGTGGCGGCCAGCAGGGGAGTCAGGCCCGCATGCGCGGCGTTGAGGTCGACGCCGCGGGCGATCAGCAGGCGCAGCAGGCGCAGGTCGGGCAGCACCGCGGCCAGCACCGGCAGGCCGCGCTGGTCGCGATCCTCGTCCAGCGGCAGCGCGCGCACGTCGGCACCGGCCTCGACCAGCGCCAGGGCCTGGTCGACGCGGCCAGCGCGCGCGGCGGCATACAGCGCGCGGTCGAGGTCGCCGTCCAGCACCGACGACGGCAGGCTTGTAGCCTCGCCGTCCATTTCCACCACCGGAATCGGGCGCGCCGCTTCGATCGGGGCCGGCAGGCGCTGCAGCAGCAGGTGCAGCAGCGGCCATGCCAGCGCCGAAACCAGAGCCAGCGACCAGCGCGCCGTGTCGGTCAGCAGCTGTGGCCAGGCCAGGAGCACGATGCAGGCCAGGATCGCGGCCACGCAGGCGGCGGCGGCGGCGCCGTGCCAGCCCGAGGCGTCGCGCTTTGCCAGCGCCTGCCAGTGGCGGACGACGCTGCCGCCCTCGCGCTCCAGCCCGTGCCACAGCGGCCAGGTGCGCCACAGGCCGAGCACACACAGGCCGGCCATCGCGCTCAGCGCCAGCACAACGCCCAGGCCGTTGCTGCGCAGCAGTTCCACCAGCGGCCAGCCGACCAGCACCACGGCCGCCAGCAGGCCACCCGTCCACAGCGACAGCAGCGCCCGCGCATCGCGCAGCAGGGCGTCGCGCCCGGCGGGCAGGTCCATGCGCCAGCCGCGCACCGCCAGCGCCAGCGCGGGCTGGGCCAGCAGTGCGGCCAGCAGCGCGACGATGCCGCCAAAGCCGGTGGCCAGCACCAGGGCCAGGCCAAAGGCGGCGGCAGCCGCGGGGACGCGTCGTTGTCGCAGGGGTGGGATCCGCGGGGCCTCAGGCATCGGTGCCCCAGTCCTCGCTCATCGGGTCGGCGTGCGCGTCGGCCGGGAACTGCAGGTGGAAGCCATGCAGCGCCAGGTTGTCGCGCACTTCGTCCGCATTGCCACGCGCCAGCCGGCGGCCGGGCACCAGCGCCACGTCCAGCACGAACTGCAGCGCACCCAGCCGGGCACGCAGCGGTTCGGGCAGACGGTCGAAATCATCGTGGGCGGCCAGGTAGACAAAGGTATCGGCCCGGCGCTGGCTTTTGTAGACGTAGGCGTGCATGTCCGCGCGGTGTCACAGGTCGCGGAATTGTGCGGTAAATCGGCCCTGCGGGGAACGTCGCGGTGTTCAGGCGGCGATGCGCGTGCGGCCCGCGCCCGCCCGCGGAGCATGACCGTCGGCAGATGCCACGCCGGAAGCGACTGCTAGGCTGTCGCAATTCCCGCTTCCCGTGCACGTGCAAATGCATCGATCCGCGCCATTGCTGTCCTGCCTGCTGCTCGCCAGCGCCGCCGCACTCGCCCAGGCGCAGCCTGCGCCGCCGCTCACGCTGGACCGGATCATGGCCGATCCGGACTGGATCGGGCCGACGGTCGAACAGGCCTGGTGGTCGTGGGACGGCCGCCACGCCTACTACCCGCTCAAGCGCGAAGGCAACGGCATCCGCGACGTCTACCTGCAGGACATCGCCGGCGGACAGGCGCGCATCGTCGACGGCCCCTCGCGCGCCGGCATCGACGCCGCGCGGCCGGTACTCGATGCGCAGCGCACGCGCATGGCCTTCGTGCGCAACGGCGACGTGTTCGTGCGCGACCTGCGCAATGGCGCGCTGACCCAGCTCACCCGCAGCGAAGCGACCGAAGCCAACCCGCGCTGGTCAAGCGACGGTGCCCTGCTCTGGCGCAGCGGCCACGACTGGTTCCGCTGGAGCGCGGCCGACGGCGCCACCACCCACGCCGCCTCGCCCAAGGCCGAGGACGACCCTGCGGCGGCGCCCAAGCCCGACCTGCTGCGCGAGAACCAGCTGCGCCTGGTCGAGACGCTGCGCACCGAGCGCGAGCGACGCGAGACCCAGCGCAACCGCGATGCCGAACTGCGTCGCGCAGACCCCACCCGCGCGCCCGCGCCTGTGTTCCTGGGCAAGGACGTGGAAATCGCCGCGACCTCGCTTTCGCCCGACGGGCGCTGGCTGGCGGTGGCGGCCGAGCGCAAGTCCGACGAGCGCGGACAGGCCGGCAAGATGCCGAAGTACGTCACCGAATCGGGCTACGAGGAGTTCGAGGACGTACGCACCCGCGTCGGCCGCAACCTGCCGCGCGCGCAGACCTTCTGGCTGGTCGACATGCGCGACGGCTCGCGTCGCGAACTTTCGACCGGCGCGCTTCCGGGCATCGGCGACGATCCGCTGGCGACGCTGCGTAAGGCCGCCGGCAAGGAGCCGCTCAAGGGCGCGCGCGCGCTGCGGCTGGAGGACGACGAGGACGGGCTGCTGTGGAGCGCGGACTCGCGCTTCCTCGCGCTGATGCTGCATTCGATCGACAACAAGGACCGCTGGCTGGCAACGCTGCAGCCGGAAGGCGGCGAGCCGCAGTCGCGCCACCGCCTCACCGACCCGGCCTGGATCAACTGGAGCTTCAACGAGTTCGGCTGGCTGCCCGACCAGCGCAGGCTGTGGTTCGTGTCCGAGGAAAGCGGGCATGCGCACCTGTACACGGTCGATGCCGGTCGTGGCCGCGCGAGCGCGCTGACCTCGGGCCGCTGGGAAGTCTCGCAGCCGGTGCTGGCGCCGGACGGCGCACGCTTCCACTTCACCTGCAACCGCGCCCGCCCGGGCGACTACGAGCTGTGCACCGTGCCCGCGGCCGGCGGCGATGTGGCGGAGCTGACCCAGCTCGGCGGCGTCGAGGATTTCGTAGCCTCGCCCGATGGCGCGCGCCTGCTGCTGCGCCATTCGTCGAGCTACGTGCCGCCGCAGCTGGCGGTGGTCGATGCCGACGGCGGCAACCTGCGCACGCTCACCGACACGCGCAGCGCCGAATACCGCGCCTACGAGTTCCTGCAGCCGCAGTACGTGCAGGTGCCGTCGAAGCACGGCGCCGGCACGATCTGGGGCAAGTACTACGGCCCGGCGACGATGGAGCCCGGGCGCAAATACCCGGTGGCGCTGTTCGTGCACGGCGCGGGCTACCTGCAGAACGTCAGCGACCGGTATCCGAACTACTTCCGCGAACAGATGTTCCACAACCTGCTGGTGCAGCGCGGCTACATCGTGCTGGACCTGGACTTCCGCGCATCCGAAGGCTACGGCCGCGACTGGCGCACCGCGATCTACCGCAACATGGGCCAGCCGGAACTCGAGGACTACCTGGACGGCATCGACTGGCTGGTCGAGCACCAGCAGGCCGACCGCGAACGCGTCGGCATCTACGGCGGCAGCTACGGCGGCTTCATGAGCTTCATGGCGCTGTTCCGCGAGCCGGACAAGTTCAAGGCCGGCGCCGCGCTGCGTCCGGTCACCGACTGGACCCAGTACAACCACGACTACACCGCCAACATCCTCAACACGCCCGACATCGACCCCGAGGCCTACCGCGTGTCCTCGCCGATCGAGTACGCCGAAGGCCTGCAGGGCCACCTGCTGATCGCGCACGGCATGATCGACGACAACGTGTTCTACCGCGACTCGGTGGTGCTGGCGCAGCGCCTGATCGAGCTGCGCAAGGACAAATGGGAGCTGGCGAGTTACCCGATGGAGCGGCACGGCTACGTGCATGCCGACTCGTGGTACGACCAGTACCGGCGGATCCTGGAGCTGTTCGAGCGCACGCTGAAGTGAGCGCCTCGCGGCAACGGAGGCAGCAGCAACTGCCAGCGACATGAGCGCGCCGTCACCAGGCACGGAGATCCTGCGCCCTTCGCCGCTGAAGTGGCTGGCGATGGGCGCGGCCTCGGCCGGCCTGGTGTGGATCGGCGGCATCATCATGCCCACGCATCCGGTGCTGGCCTGGGGCTGCATCGTGTTCTTCGGGCTGTGTGCAGCGGTCGCCTTGCTCAACCTGCTGCCAGGCGGCAGCCGGCTGCTGCTGGACGCGGACGGTTTCGAGATGGTGTCGCTACTGCGCCGCTCGCGGATCCGCTGGGCCGAGGTGGCGCGCTTTGGCGAAACCCGGGTCGGGATGCAGCGCCTCGTGGGATTCGACTTCGTCGAATGCGAGCGCGGTGGCGAGCGGCTGCACCGGATCAACCGCCGTGTCAGCGGTTTCCACGGCGCGTTGCCCGACACCTACCGCCTCGACGCCGGCGAGCTGGCCCGCCGCCTGGACATTCGCCTGCAGGCCTGGCGCGCGCCCGCGACACCGGGCGCCTGATCCAGCGCAACGCCGCGCACACCGGCGCCGCCTAGAATGGCGGCATGGACCGATTCGACGACATCCGCGACTACCTCACCGGCCTGCAGGACCGCATCTGCGCCGCGATCGAAACCGCCGACGGCAGCGCACGCTTCTTCGAGGACGCCTGGCAGCGCGATCCCGACGACGCCAGCACCACCCTGCGCGGCGGCGGCCGCACCCGCGTGCTGCGCGATGGCGCGGTGTTCGAGCAGGCCGGCATCGGCTTTTCCGACGTGTCCGGCAGCACCCTGCCGCCGTCGGCCACGGCCGCCCGCCCGGAACTCGTCGGCGCTTCCTGGCGCGCGGTGGGCGTGTCGCTGGTGTTCCATCCGCGCAATCCGCACCTGCCGACCACGCATGCCAACGTGCGCCACTTCCGGGCGCAGCGCGATGGCCAAACCGTGGCCTGGTGGTTTGGCGGCGGCTTCGACCTGACCCCGTTCTATCCCGTTGACGAGGACGTGCAGCACTGGCATCGCACCGCGCGCGCGCTGTGCGAGCCGTTCGGCGCGCAAGCCCGCTATGAGGCGCACAAGCGCTGGTGCGACGAGTACTTCTTTCTCAAGCATCGCAATGAGACGCGCGGCGTGGGCGGGCTGTTCTTCGACGACCTGCAGGACGACATGGAGCAGGATTTCGGCTACCTGCGCGCGGTCGGCGACGGTTTTCTCGACGCCTACCTGCCGATCGTCGAACGCCGCAAGGACACTCCTTACGGGGAACGCGAGCGCGAGTTCCAGCTCTACCGGCGCGGCCGCTACGTCGAATTCAACCTGGTCTACGACCGCGGCACCCACTTCGGCCTGCAGAGCGGTGGCCGCGCCGAATCGATCCTGATGAGCCTGCCGCCGCTGGTGCGCTGGGAGTACGGCTACGCGCCCGAACCCGGCAGCATCGAAGCGCGCCTGCACGACTATCTGGTGCCACGCGACTGGCTGGCGGGGACCTGAGGTCGCCATGGACGCTTCCGCCGCGCAGCTGCAGGCCAACCTCGACACCATCCGTACACGCATCGACGCGGCCTGCCGCGCCGCGGGGCGCGATCCGGGCGAGGTGCGCCTGCTGCCGGTCAGCAAGACCGTCGACGCGGCGCGGCTGCGCCTGGCCCATGGCATCGGCCTGCGTGAACTGGGCGAGAACAAGGTGCAGGAGGCGATGGGAAAGTGGGAGGCGATGTCCGACCTGGCCGACCTGCGCTGGGTGCTGATCGGCCACCTGCAGACCAACAAGGCCAAGTACGCAGCGCGTTTCGCCAGCGAATTCCAGGCGCTCGACAGCCTGCGCGTGGCCGAGGCGCTGGATGCGCAGCTGCAGAAGCAGGGGCGCGCGCTGGACGTGCTGGTGCAGGTCAACACCTCCGGCGAGGCGACCAAGTTCGGGCTGGCGCCGGAGGAGGTCGACGCCTTCGTGAAACAGCTGCCGGCATTTTCATCGCTGCGCGTGCGCGGGCTGATGACGCTGGCGCTGTTCTCCGAGGACCAGGCGCGGGTGCGCCCCTGCTTCGTGCGCCTGCGCGAGCTGCGCGATCGCCTACGCCAGGATGCGCCAGAGGGCATCGCGATGGACGAACTGTCGATGGGCATGTCCGGCGACTTCGAACTCGCCATTGCCGAAGGCGCGACCACGGTGCGCGTGGGCACCGCGATCTTCGGCGGCCGGCCCACGCCCGACAGCGCCTACTGGCCTGGTTTCGCGGGCAATCCAGGCGGGGCGGGCGACACTCGATGAGCGGCGACGCCCTGTTCTCACCCACTGCGGGTGCGCGCCTGGTCGACGTGGTATCGGTGCAGTCGCAGGTCGCCTACGGCGCGGTCGGCAACTCGATCGCCGTGCCAGTGCTGCAGGCACTGGGCCTCCACGTGGCGCCGGTGCCGACCGTGGTGCTGGGCAATACACCCCACTACCCGACGATGCACGGCGGGCCGCTGCCGCAGGACTGGTTCGAAGGCCTGCTCGATGACCTGGAGGCACGCGAGGTCGCGACGCGTGCGCGCTGCGTGCTGGTCGGCTACATGGGCTCGCCGCAGCAGGGCCTTGCGCTGGCGCGCTGGCTGCGACGCATGCGCGAGATCAATCCCGCGCTCGTGGTGCAGATCGATCCGGTGATCGGCGACCACGACACCGGCAGCTACACCGATCCTGCCCTGCTGCCGGTCTGGCGCGAGCACCTGCTGCCCTGCGCGGACGGGCTGACGCCGAATCATTTCGAACTCGAACAGCTGTGCGGCCGCACGCTGCCCACGCTTGCGCACTGCGCGGACGCCGCCGCAGGCCTGCTGGGCGGATGCACGCGCTGGGTGGCGGTGACCAGCGCCGCGCCACGCGCCTGCGCACCGGGGCGGATGCAGGTGCTGGTGGTGACCGCGCAAGGACACGAAACCGTCGAACACGCGCAGGTGCCGCACGCGGTCAAGGGCGGCGGCGACCTGTTTGCCGCACTCCTCGCGGGCCGCGCGCTGTCCGGTCTGCCGCTGGCCGATGCCGTGCGACGCGCCTGCAGCGATGTCGTCGCGATCCTGCAGCACGTGCAGGCGCAAGGCTGGCAGGAGCTGGCGCTGCCGCGGGAAATCGCCCGCAACCTCGACCAACCCATGCCCCCGTAGGAGCGGCTTCAGCCGCGATGGATTGGCGCGGACTTTCCTTTCCCCGTCTGCGCGGCTCATGCGCTTCGAGGTGAAAGGCGCGCCGGAGGCGCGGACGCATCGACGCTGCGGTTTGCCCCCACCCCGACCCCCTCCCCCGCAGGCGGGGGAGGGAGCATGGGCCGTCCCGACGGCGGATCAGAACTCGACGTTGAGCTTCACCCACGCCGTGCGACCCGGCTCGTGGATCCGGGTGGGATCGGCGGGATAGCCGAAGGCGCTGTTGCCGGCGAGGTTGAGGTGCTCGGCGTAGTCGCGGTCGAACAGGTTGTCGATGCCGGCCGCCAGGCGCACCCGGTCGCTGAAGCGATAGGCGCCGTTGAGCGAGAACACGCTGAATCCGCTGCTCGGCCCGAGGTCGCGGCCGACCACGTTGCCCAGCGAGGGGCTGACCCGGTCCTGCGCGGCCACCGCGCGCAGCAGCGCCCCGGCCGACCATGTGCCGTTGTCGTAGCCCGCGTTCAGTCGCGCCTCCAACGGCGGCATCTGCGGCAGGGCCTGGCCGCTGTCCGACAGCTCACCCCGGGAATAGGCCAGCGTGCCGCCGAGCTTCCAGTGCTCCATCGCGCGCCACTCGATGCCCGCCTCGCCGCCACGGATGTCGGCGTCGGCGTTGCGCGCGCGCGTGCTCGCCCCCATCGCGCCGGTCATGTAGTCGAACGCGATGTAGTCCTGCATGCGCCCGGCATAGGCCGAAACCCAGGCATCGACGCGCTTGCCTGCGTAGCGCATGCCGACATCGAGCTGGGTGGTGCGCTCGGGTTGCAGGCCGGCGAAGGCGTTGACTGCACCATCGGGACCGCGGTTGGGGGAGAACAGCTCCCAGTAGTCGGGCATGCGCTGGGTGTGGCCGACGCCGGCGTACCAGCGCAGCGGCTTGCCGTCGATGTCCTGTTCGAAACGCACGAAGGCCGAGGGCAGCGTCTCTGCGCGCGTTTGCCCCGCGGTCGGGTTGGGCATCGGCATCATGCCGCTCGTGACCGCGCGCCGGTCCTCGGCTTCGGCACGATCAACGCGCGCGCCGGCGATCAGGTGGTTGCGCCCGTCCAGGTGCCAGTGCAGTTCGGCGAAGGCGCCAGTCTGGCGGAAGCGTGCGTCCACCGTCCACGGCTGCGCCAGGTACTGGTCGCGTCCCATCGCGCTGCGGCGCGCATGGCGGCTGCCGCGTGCGTCCATGCCCGCGGTGAGCTCCCAGTGTTCGCCACCGAAGCCGAACGCGGCGCGCCCACCGCTTGTGCGGTGTGCAACGTTGCTCGCCATCGGCATGGGCATCGAGCTGTCGGGGTCGGGATCGCGCAGCGTGTAGTTGTCCATCACGTGGTCGACATCGTTGTAATAGACGTTGGCCGTGACCTCGCGCAGCGTGCCTTCCATGTTCTTCTTCTCGAAGCGCAGGCCGTAGCTGGTGCGGTCGAACTGCGAACCGTCCATGCCGCGCCCGGCGTAGCGCGCCTGTCCGTCGCCGGTGCCGACGCTGGCCTCCAGCACGGTGTCGGGATCCGGTGTCCAGCCGATGGCCGCGTCCGCATTCCACTTGTCCCAGGCCGAGGGCACGCGCCGGCCCGCGCCATCGGCGTAGTCATCGGACTCCGAGCGGTTGGCGGTGAGCCGCGCATACATCTGCGGATTGCCGGCCAGGGCGTTGACCACCTGGTCGTTGCGGCCGTGGCTGCCGAACATCGCGCTGCCGTCCAGGCGCAGGCCGGCCTCGTCGAAATAGGGGATTTCGCGCTCGAAGCGCACCGTGCCCGCCGACGCGCCACCGCCCCACAGCACCGTCTGCGGACCCTTGACGATGGTCAGCCGGTCATAGGTTTCCGGCGAGACGTAGGACATCGCGTTGTCCATGCGCGAAGGGCATGCACCCATCAGCGCGCCGTCGCCGGCCAGCAGGTTCAGGCGCGAACCGAACTGCCCGCGCAGCACCGGATCGCCGTTGGTGCCACCGCTGCGCAGCGTGGCGAACCCCGGCACGGTCTTGAGGTAGTCGGCGCCATCGCTGGCCGGCACCGGCTGGCGCGGCACGCGCGGATCGGTCACCCATGTCAGCGAGGCCACCGGGGCCACGCCCACGACCACCAGCGCGTCGAGGTTGACCACGCGTTCGTCGACAGGCGCCGCCGCATCGTTCGCCGCCCATGCGGCGCCTGCGGCGAGCTGTGCAAGTACCGCCGCCACGCCCAGGTACAACAGCTTGCTTCTCATTCCCGATCCTCCGTTCATGGCGCCATTGCAGCGCCATTCCGTACGCGCGGGAATGGACAAAATGTCCGGATCCCGGAGCGTCTTGACCTGCGTCAGGCCCCGCGTGCGCAGTGCGAGCAGGCTGATGCAGGTCAAGGCACGGAACCGCGCGTGCGCGCATGCTGGCGCAGCGGTCGGCATTGCCGGTTGCGGCCCGGCGGCGCGATACCGCCCGTATCCCTAGGAGACCACCATGCAATTCGACGTACAGCTGGACACCGGCCGCATCGACCTGGCCGCACTCGAGCAGCAGCTTCAGTCGCAGGATCCGGCAGCCATCGCCGACTTCGACGTGCTCAGCCGCAAGCTGCGCATCTCCACGGCGCTGGAAGAAGGCGACATCGCCGCAGGCCTGGCGCGCGCAGGCATCGCCGTGCCGGAAAGCGCGATCGAGCGGCAGCCGTCGACCTGTTGCGGTGGCTGCGGCGGCTAGCGGCAGGGTGCTTCGCGGTTCGCTGTAACGGGCTGCTGGGCGTTCAGCAGCCCGGTCGGGGAGATTTCTCCCTGCGGTCGAAATGACAGTCGCCGGCTGTCATGGACGGCTGGCTCGCCCTGCTTGGGAGCGAAAACCGCCGGCTGCCACTGCATCGCAGTCGGGCCGCCTACTCCACCGTCACCGACTTGGCCAGGTTGCGCGGCTTGTCCACGTCCGTGCCGCGCGCCAGCGCGGTGTGGTACGCCAGCAGCTGCACCGGGATGGTGTGCACGATCGGGCTGAGCACGCCGACGTGGCGCGGGGTGCGGATCACGTGCACGCCCTCGGACTCGCTGAAGTTGCTGTCGGCATCGGTGAACACGAACAGCTCGCCGCCGCGCGCGCGCACTTCCTGCATGTTCGACTTCACCTTTTCCAGCAGCGAGTCCTTCGGCGCGATCACCACCACCGGCATGGCCGCGTCCACCAGCGCCAGCGGGCCGTGCTTGAGCTCGCCCGCCGGATAGGCCTCGGCGTGGATGTAGGAGATTTCCTTGAGCTTGAGCGCGCCTTCCAGCGCGATCGGGTAGTGCACGCCGCGGCCGAGGAACAGCGCGTGGTTCCTGGGCGCGAAACGTTCGGCCCACAAGGCGATCTGCGGTTCGAGGTTGAGCGCGTGCTGGATGCTGCCGGGCAGGTGGCGCAACGCCTCGACGTACTCGGCTTCCTGGTCTGCCTCCAGCCGCCCATTCAACTTGGCCAGCGTCGCGGCAAGCGCGAACAGGCCCACCAGCTGGGTGGTGAAGGCCTTGGTCGATGCCACGCCGATCTCGGCGCCGGCGCGGGTGTAGAACACCAGCCGGCTGGCGCGCGGGATCGCGCTCTCGGGCACGTTGCAGATCGACAGCGTGCGCTCGTGGCCCAGTGATTTGGCGTACTTGAGCGCCTCCATCGTGTCGAGTGTTTCGCCCGACTGGGAGATGGTGACGATCAGGTACGCGGGATTGGCCACCGCCTTGCGGTAGCGGTATTCGCTGGCGATCTCGACGCTGCAGGGCAGGCCGCTGATCGCCTCGATCCAGTAGCGCGCCACCGAGCCGGCGTAGAAGCTGGTGCCGCAGGCGAGGATCTGCACGCCCTCGACCCCGCGCAGCACGTCCTGCGCATCCTTGCCGAACAGCTCGGGCTCGAAGCCGTTGGCATCGATGATTGCCTCGAGCGTGTCGCCGATGGCACGCGGCTGCTCGTGGATCTCCTTCTGCATGAAGTGGCGGTACGGGCCCAGCTCCAGCGAGGCCAACGAGACATCCGACAGGTGCACGTCGCGCTCGACCTGGGCGTCCTGCGCATCGAACACGCGCACCGCATCGCGGGTGATCTCGGCGGTGTCGCCTTCCTCAAGGAAAATGACGCGGCGCGTGGCCTGCAGGATCGCCGAGACGTCCGACGCCACGAAGTTCTCGCCCTCGCCCAGGCCCACCAGCAGCGGGCAGCCCATGCGCGCGACCACCATGCGCTCGGGCTCCTTGCGGCTGACCACGGCCAGCGCATAGGCGCCATGCAGCTCCTTGACCGCACGCTGCAGTGCGCCGAGCAGGTCGTCGCCGGCCTTGATGTAGTGGTGGATCAGGTGCGCGATGACCTCGGTATCGGTCTGCGATTCGAAGGTGTAGCCCAGCTGCTGCAGGCGTTCGCGCTGCTGCTCGTGGTTCTCGATGATGCCGTTGTGCACCAGCGCCACGCCGTGGCTGATGTGCGGATGGGCGTTGGATTCGGTGACCCCGCCGTGGGTGGCCCAGCGTGTGTGGCCGATGCCGAGCATGGCCTGCACATCCTCGTCCTGCGCGGCCGCCTCCATCTCCACGACCCGACCGGTCCGGCGCACGCGACGCACCTCTCCCTCGGAGACCAGGGCGATGCCGGCGGAGTCGTAGCCGCGGTATTCCAGACGCTTGAGCCCTTCGATCAGGACCGGTACCACATCGCGATCCGCGATCGCGCCAACGATGCCGCACATGTATCCGTTTCTCCTCGCGTGTGTCCGGCAAGTGTACGGGAAAGCAGCGTCCGGCCGGACACGCG
Source organism: Luteimonas sp. A482 (assembly GCF_054072655.1). Lineage (NCBI taxonomy): Bacteria > Pseudomonadati > Pseudomonadota > Gammaproteobacteria > Lysobacterales > Lysobacteraceae > Luteimonas > Luteimonas sp. A482. The sequence continues at coordinate 312,112 of NZ_JBSVRO010000001.1, read as the reverse complement.
CGGTGTCCGTCCGGACACTTCGCGCGCCTGCATTCCGTTTCCAAATCAGCCACTTGGATGTTGGCACGCAGATTGCGTGCAACCACGGCAGACCTCTCCGCATCCAGATCCAGACATGGACACGCAAGCCCGCATCCGCGACACCTCCGCACAGGATCAGGCCCTGGCCCGGCCCGCCGGCCTGCGCCGCCTGCCGCGTCGCTGGCTGCTGGCCGGCGGCGTCGCGCTGGCGGTTGCCGCGCTGGTGGCGTGGGTGGCCAGCGGCTGGGCTTCGGGCGCCTCGTCCTACGACGCTTCGCGGATTCGCATCGCCGAGGTGACGCGCGGCGATCTGGTGCGCGACCTGTCGGCGGACGGGCGCGTGATCACCGCCAACAGCCCCACCCTCTACGCGATCGCCGGTGGCACCGTGTCGCTCAAGGTCGTGGCCGGCGACGTGGTCAAGGCCGGCCAGGAGCTTGCCGTCATCGACAGCCCGGAACTGCGCAGCCGCCTGGTGCAGGAGGAATCGACCCTGGCCAGCCTGGAAGGCGAAGCCAACCGCGCCGTGCTCGACGCGCAGCTGACCCGCTCGGAGGCGCAGAAGCTGCTCGACCAGGCCCAGATCGACCACACCGCCGCGCAGCGCGACGTCGAGCGCTACCAGCGCGCCTTCGAGGGCGGCGCGGTATCGAAGAACGAGTACGACCGCGCGCTCGACGGGCTGAAGAAGGCCGAGCTCGGCCTGGCCGCCTCGCACCGGGATTTCTCGCTGCAGGGCCAGGGCGCCGGCATCGACGCACGCAACAAGCGCCTGCTGGCCGACCGCCAGCAGGCGGTGGTGGCCGAACTGCAGCGCCAGGTCGACGCGCTGACCCTGCGCGCGCCATTCGACGGCCAGGTCGGCCAGGTGCAGGTTGCGCAGGGCACCAACGTGGCGATCAACGCGCCGGTGCTGGGCGTGATCGACCTGAGCGTGTTCGAGGTCGAGATCCGCGTGCCGGAGAGCTTCGCCCGCGACCTCGCCATCGGCGTGCCGGCGCAGGTCACCAGTACAGGCAATCGTTACGCAGCGCTGGTCTCGGCGGTCTCGCCGGAAGTGGTCAGCGGCGAGGTCACCGCGCGCCTGCGCTTCGACGATGGCCAGCAGCCGCCCAACCTGCGCCAGAACCAGCGCCTGTCCGCACGCATCGTGCTGGACACGCGCGAGAACGTGCTGATGGTGGAGCGTGGACCGTTCCTGGAGCAGGATGGCGGCCGCGCCGCCTGGGTGGTCGACGGCAGCAGCGCCGTGCGCCGCCCGATCCAGGCCGGCACCAGCAGCCTCAATGCAGTGGAAATCGTGTCGGGCCTGCGGGAGGGCGAGCGCATCGTCGTCTCCGGCACCGACCAGTTCGCCAACGCGGACCGCGTCCGCATCTCGGGACAATGACATGGACACCTTCGCCTACTTCCCTTCCCGCCTGCACTGGACCGCGCAGCAGTTGGCCGACGCCGTGCCGCTGCGCCTGCATGAGCTGTACGCCTTCGACGCAGCGCGCGATACCGCGAGCTGCACCGCCGCCAACGGCGAACGCCGTCGCAGGCCGGCAGCGCACGCCTACGCGGCACGCTCGGCGCTTCCCGCCCGTTTTGGCATCCGCTGAGCGCACCCGTTTTCCATCCCGCCCCGGCGCGCCCGACTCTCTCTCCGGGCGCAACGCGGCGGGATGACCTTCTCCATCCTCCCAGCCGCGCTTCGAAGGAACCCGTCATGCTCGACATGCGCCAGGTCACCAAGGTCTACCGCACCGAACTCGTCGAAACCCATGCCCTGCGTTCGCTCGACCTGCATGTGGGCGACGGCGAGTTCGTCGCCGTCACCGGGCCGTCGGGGTCGGGCAAGACCACCTTCCTCAACATCGCCGGCCTGCTGGAAACCTTCACCGGCGGCGAGTACCACCTCGATGGCGTCGACGTGAAAGGGCTCAACGACAACCAGCGCTCGCGCCTGCGCAACGAAAAGATCGGCTTCATCTTCCAGAGCTTCAACCTGATCCCCGACCTGAACCTGTTCGACAATTGCGAGGTGCCGCTGCGCTACCGCGGCATGCCCGGCAACGAGCGCCGGCTGCGCATCGAGGAGGCGCTGTCGCAGGTCGGGCTGGGCTCGCGCATGAAGCACTACCCGGCCGAACTGTCCGGCGGACAGCAGCAGCGCGCCGCGATCGCGCGCGCCCTGGCCGGTTCGCCGCGGCTGCTGCTGGCCGACGAACCCACCGGCAACCTGGACTCGCAGATGGCGCGCAGCGTGCTGGAGCTGCTGGAGGACATCAACTCGCGCGGCACGACCATCGTGATGGTGACCCACGACCCGGAGCTGGCGGCGCGCGCGCAGCGCAACGTGCACATCGTCGACGGCATGGCGACCGACCTGTCGATCGAACCGGGGCTGGCCCGCGCCGCGAACGCGGCCCGCGGCGAAATCCAGACGGCGTAAGCCTCCTCCAGCAAACACAGCACGACCGACGCCCGCCTCCGGAGGCTCCCATGTTCAGCTACTACTTCACCCTCGCGCTGCGCAGCTTTCGCCGCAATCGCGTGCTCACCGCGCTGATGGTGCTGGCGATCGCGCTGGGCATCGGCGCGTGCATGACCACGCTGACCGTGTTCCGCGTGCTGTCGGGAGATCCCATTCCCGGCAAGAGCGGCCAGCTGCATTACGTGCAGCTCGATCCGGAGGGCATGCAGGGCTACACCCCCGGCGGCGAGCCCAACGAGCAGGTCACCCGTACCGACGCGGAAACCCTGCTGCGCGAGAAGCGCGGAGACCGCCAGGCGATGATGACCGGCGGCGGCGTGTCGGTGACGCCCGACCGCGCCGACCTGACCCCCTTCCTCTCCGATGCGCGCTACGCCAGCACCGACTTCTTCCCCATGTTCCAGGTCCCGTTCCTGCACGGCAACGGCTGGTCGCAGGCCGATGACGAGTCGCGTGCGCGGGTGGTGGTGATCTCGAGCGACCTCAACGAACGCGTGTTCGGCAGCGCCAACAGCGTCGGCAAGCACCTGCGCCTGGACCAGACCGATTTCACCGTGATCGGCGTGATCGACGACTGGCGCCCCACCCCGCGCTTCTACGACCTGAACAGCGATCGCTACGGTGAACTGGAGGATGTGTTCCTGCCGTTCTCGACTTCGCGCGACCTGGAGATGGGCCGCAACGGCAACATGAACTGCTGGGGCGATTCGCGTGGCGACAGCACCGCGCTCAACGTGCCCTGCGCCTGGATCCAGTACTGGGTGGAGCTGGGGTCGGACGACAAGCGCAAGGCCTACCACGACTACCTGACCAGCTACTCCGAGCAACAGCGCACGGCGGGTCGCTACGAGCGTCCGACCAACGTGCGCCTGCGCAGCGTGATGGAGTGGCTGGACTTCAACCGTGTGGTGCCCAACGACGTGGTGTTGCAGCTGTGGCTGGGCTTCGGCTTCCTGCTGGTGTGCCTGCTCAATACTGTCGGGCTGCTGCTGGCCAAGTTCCTGCGCCGCAGCAGCGAGATCGGCGTGCGCCGCGCGCTGGGTGCATCGCGCGCGGAAATCTTCAAACAGTGCCTGGTCGAGGCGGGCACCATCGGCCTGGCCGGCGGGGTCCTGGGCCTGGGGTTGGCGCTGCTCGGACTGTGGGCCGTGCGCCAGCAGCCGGACAGTTACGCGGAGCTCGCGCACCTGGACCTGGGCATGCTCCTGACCACGTTCCTTCTCGCCATCGTCGCCAGCCTGTTCGCCGGGGTCCTGCCCGCCTGGCGCGCGATGCAGATCACCCCCGCGCTGCAGCTCAAGTCGCAGTAGCGCCCGCCGCTTTCCTGGAGACCGTCATGGAAATCCGCCCCATCCTCTCCACGCTGATGCGGCACAAGACCGCCGCGACCCTGATCGTGCTGGAGATCGCGCTCACCTGCGCGATCATCTGCAACGCCCTTTTCATGATCGGCGAGCGCATTACCTTCGTGAACGAACCCAGTGGACTGGCCGAGGACGAACTGGTGCGCGTGCAGATCACCGGCATCGGCAACGACGACAACGCTGCCGCGCAGACCCGCACCGACCTGGCCGCGCTGCGCGGCATGCCCGGCGTCACCGCCGCCACCGTGCTCAACCAGGTGCCTTTCACGAACTCGTCCTGGAACAGCGGCGTGCGACTGAGTCCGGACCAGGCGCAGGCCAACCTCGCCGCCACGGTGTACATGGCCGACGATCAGTTCCTGGACACGCTGGGCCTGCGCCTGGTGGCCGGACGCTGGTTCCAGCCCGACGAGTACCTGGAGTTCGAAGCCGTGGACCGTGCCGAGGGGCCGGTAAGCATTCCCGGCGCAGTCATCACCCGTACGATGGCCGAGCGGCTGTTCCCGGGCGAGGACGCGGTCGGCAAGACGATCTACAGCTGGGGCGACGAGCCGATCCGCATCGTCGGCCTGGTCGAACACCTGGTGCGGCCCAGCCTGCAGGGCGGCCCCGAGGCCCGCGAGTACAGCATGGTCTTTCCGATCCGGCCGACCTACGCGGTCGGTGGCAACTACGTCATCCGCACCTCGCCCGAACGGCGCGACGAGATCCTGGACGCCGCCATCAAGACCCTGCGCGCCAGCGGCCCCCAGCGCATCGTGCTGGAGGAGAACACCAAGACCATGCAGGCCTTGCGCGAGGAGTTCTACCAGGCGCCCAAGGCGATGGCCTGGCTGCTGGGCATCGTCTGCCTGGGGCTGCTGTTCATCACCTCGCTGGGCATCGTGGGCCTGGCCAGTTTCTGGGTGCAACAGCGGACCAAGCAGATCGGCGTGCGCCGCGCGCTGGGCGCGACCAGAGGGCAGATCCTGCGCTATTTCCAGACCGAGAACTTCCTGCTAGCGACCATCGGCATCGTGCTGGGCATGGTCGCCGCCTACGGCATCAACCAGCTGCTGATGAGCCAATACGAGCTGGCCCGCTTGCCGCTGTATTACCTGCCGCTGGGCGCGCTGGCGCTGTGGCTGCTGGGCCAGGTGTCGGTGCTGGGGCCGGCGCGCCGTGCGGCCGCGGTGCCGCCGGCCATCGCCACCAGAAGCGTGTGAGCAGGCCTTCCCGACTCCGTCCCGACCCGTCGCCCTCGCAATGTGGAAATCCACCGCAGGCCTGCGGATCCCGTCATCCCCGCACAAGCGGGGATGACGGGAGAACCGGTTACGCTTTGCTGACGATACGAACTTCCGACGCCCTGCCCCATGCCCACCGTCCTGGTCATTGACGACAACCCGTCCGTCGGCACCGCACTGGAGCTGCTGTTCTCGCTGCACGAGATCGACGTGCTGCGCGCCGAAACCCCGGACGCTGGCCTGGCGCTGTTGCAGCGTGGCGGCATCGACCTGGTGGTCCAGGACATGAACTTCCACGCCGACACCACCTCCGGCGACGAGGGCGTGGCGCTGTTCCGGCAGATCCGCGCGCAGCATCCGGACATGCCGGTGATCCTGCTCACTGCGTGGACGCGGCTGGAGTCGGCGGTGGACCTGGTCAAGGCCGGCGCCGCCGACTACATCGGCAAGCCCTGGGACGACCACAAGCTGATCGCCAGCGTGAACAACCTGCTGGAGCTGGCCGAGACGCGTCGCGAGCTGTTCCAGCGCAATGCCGACGAACGCCGCCGGCGCAGCGCGCTGGAGCACGAGCACGATCTGCGCGGCCTGGTCTACGCCGACAGCAGCAGCGAGGCCACGCTGCGACTGGCGCTGCAGGTCGCGCGCTCCGAGCTGCCGGTGCTGGTCACCGGCCCCAACGGCAGCGGCAAGGAGAAGATCGCGGAGATCATCCACTACAACTCCAGGGCGCGGCCCGGCCCCTTCATCGCAGTGAACTGCGGTGCGCTGCCGCATGATCTGATCGAAGCCGAACTGTTTGGCGCCGAAGCCGGCGCCTACACCGGCGCGGGCAACAAGGCGCGCGCGGGCAAGTTCGAAGCGGCCGATGGCGGCACGCTGTTTCTCGACGAGATCGGCACGCTGCCGCCGGCCGGCCAGGTCAAGCTGCTGCGCGTGCTGGAGACCGGGCGCTTCCAGCGCCTGGGCGGGCACCAGGAACGCCAGGTCAAGGTGCGCGTGGTCAGCGCGACCAATGCCGACCTGCCCGCGCTGATCGCGCAGGGCCAGTTCCGCGAAGACCTCTACTACCGGCTCAACGGCATTGAAGTGCGGCTGGCTGCGCTGGCACGGCGGCCGCGCGACATCCTACCGCTGGCCCGGCATTTCCTGCCGGACGGCAAACAGTTCGCCGAGCGCGCCGAGCGCGCCCTGCTGCAGCACGCCTGGCCGGGCAATGTGCGCGAGCTGCGCAATGCGGTCCAGCGCGCGGCGCTGCTGTCGGGCGAGCGGATCGAGGCCGAGGCGCTGGGTCTGGCCCCGTCGGCCATCAACCCGGTGCACGGCGACGAGCCGGACCGGGCCAGCATCGAGGCGGCGCTGGCGCGCAGTCGCGGTGTGCTGGCGCAGGCGGCAGCCGAGCTGGGGCTGTCGCGCCAGGCGCTGTACCGGCGCCTGGACCGCTACGGCATCCCACGCGGCTGAGCCGCGACCGGACATGCGCCGCCCTCGCGCCCTGCCCCTGTCGCTGAAGCTGCTGGCGCTGATCCTGGCGTCGATCACCGCCGTTGCCGCGTCCACCGCCTGGCTGGGCCAGTGGCTACCGCCCTGGGCTGCGGCCACGATCGCAGCCGCGCTCATCGGCGGCATCACCGCGCTCATCGTCTGGCGCACCTTCGCCCCGATCCGCGCCCTGCTGCGCGCGCTCACTGGCACTGTGGCCGCCTACCGCGACGGCGATTTCAGCTTCGGCATCCACTGGGACCGGCATGCCGACCTGATCGAGCTGGTGCGTTCGCACAACGAGCTTGGCGACGTCCTGCGCGAGCAGCGCCATGCGCTGGTGCAGCGCGAACTGCTGCTCGACACGATGGTGCAGAACACGCCCGTGGCGATGCTGCTGCTGGATCCGGCGCGACGCGTCGTGCTGGGCAACCTCGCCGCCCGGCGGTTGCTGGGCGACGGGCGCAAGCTCGAGGGCCATTCGCTCGACGCGCTGCTCGAACAGGCCCCGGCTGCGGTGGGCGAAGCCTTTGCCCGCGGCGGCGATGGCATGTTCACCGTGGGCGACGAGGACCAGGAGGACATCTACCACCTGGCGCGGCGCATGTTCCGCCTCAACGGGCGTCGCCACGAGCTGATCCTGCTGCGCCAGATGACGGCCGAGCTGCGACGCCAGGAAGTGCAGACCTGGAAGAAGGTGATCCGGGTGATCAGCCACGAACTCAACAATTCGCTGGCGCCGATCGCCTCGCTGGCGCATTCGGGCGCCGAGCTGCTGCGTCGCGGCCAGTACGAAAAGCTGCCGATCGCGCTCGCCACGATCGAGGAACGCGCGCGCCATCTCGAAGACTTCCTGCGCGACTATGCGCGCTTCGCCAAGCTGCCGGCGCCGCGCGGCGAACCGGTGCAGCTGGCCCGCTTCGTGGAGAAGCTTCGCACCCAGATCGGGTTCGCGATCGAGGGGGCGATCCCGGAAGAGATCCTGCGCTTCGATCCGGCGCAGATGGAACAGGCGCTGCTCAACCTGCTCAAGAACGCGCATGAATCGGGCACCGGGCACGACGATGTCGCGCTGGCGGTGCGCCGCACTGCCGAGGGCTGGCGCATCGACGTGCTCGACCGCGGCAGCGGCATGAACGAGGCGGTGCTGGCCAACGCCCTGCTGCCGTTCTACTCGACCAAGCGCAGCGGCACCGGCCTGGGCCTGGCACTGGCGCGCGAGATCGCCGAGGCCCACGGCGGCCGCATCGCCCTGCTCAACCGCGACGGCGGAGGACTGTGCGTGTCGATGGTATTGCCGGGCCAAACGCAACCCTGAGCAGCTTGCGGGAAGAACGCGTCCCCACGCGCGACGCACTGGAGCCGCAACGGACCCCAATCATCGGGCGGCGACCCTGTTCGCGGCTGAAGCCGTCCCGCACAAACGACGCAGTCGCATGAAGTGCGCCCTGCATCACGCGCGGCGCCGCTAAGACTTCTTCACCGGCCGCACCCAACCCTCGATCGTCACCTGCCTCGCCCGCGCCACCGTGAGCTTGCCGGGCGCGGCGTCCATGCCGATCACGGAGCCCGCGCCGATGGTCGCGCCTTCGCCGATCGTCACCGGCGCGACCAGCGATGCGTTGGAACCGATGAATGCCCCATCGCCGATGGTCGTGGTCGACTTGTTCGCGCCGTCGTAGTTGCAGGTGATCGTGCCCGCGCCGATGTTCACCTTCGCACCGACCACCGCGTCGCCGAGATAGGCCAGGTGGTTGGCCTTGCTGCCCACGCCCAGCTGCGTGTTCTTGGTCTCGACGAAGTTGCCCACATGCACGCCATCGGCGAGCACGGTGCCCGGGCGCAGGCGCGCGAACGGACCGATGGTTACCGCGCCTTCCGCACGCGCGCCCTCCAGGTCGCAGTGCGCGCGCACCTCGGAGCCGGCACCGAGCACCACGTCCTTGAGCCGCGCAAACGGGCCGATGCGCACGCCGTCGCCCAGCTCCACGCGGCCCTCGAACACCACGTCCACGTCGATCACCACGTCGCGGCCGACGATCACCTCGCCGCGGATGTCGATGCGCGCCGGATCAGCCACCCGCGCGCCCTGCAGGCACAGCGCACGCACGGCGCGCAGCTGGAAGGCGCGCTCGAGCTGCGCCAGCTGCCAGGGATCATTCGCCCCCTCGGTCTCGCGCGGATCGGCGACGATCACCAGCTCGGCCGCGGTGAAGTCCGCCGCGGCCATGCCAGCCACGTCGGTGAGGTAGTACTCGCCCTGCGCATTGTCGTTGGACAGGCGCCCCAGCCACTCCTTGAGCGCAGTGGCGTCGGCGGCGATCACGCCAGTGTTGACCAAGCCGATCGTGCGCTGTTCGTCGCTGGCGTCCTTTTCCTCGACCACGGCGGCCACGTGGCCCTGCGCATCGCGCACGATGCGGCCGTATCCGGTCGGATCCTCGAGTTCGGTGGCCAGCAGCGCCAGGCGGCCCTTGGCGGACAGCAGCCGGCGCAGCGTATCGTTGGTGAACAGCGGCGCATCGCCATACATCACCAGCACGCGCGCATCGTCGGGCACTTCGGGCATCGCCTGCTGCACGGCGTGGCCCGTGCCAAGCTGCTGCGCCTGCTCGGCCCAGAGCAGGTCGGAGTGTTCGGCGAACGCGGCCTGCACCTGGTCGCCGCCGTGGCCATGGACCACGTGGATGCCTGCGGGCTGGAGCGCGCGCGCGGTCGCGATCACGTGGCCGAGCATCGGCCGGCCCGCGATCTGCTGCAGCACCTTGGGCAGGGACGACTTCATGCGCTTGCCCTCGCCGGCAGCGAGGATGACGACGTGAAGGGGGCTGGTCATGGGACTTCCATCAGATCCGGACCGGGAATTCTAAGGCGGTTGGCGCCGGCGCGGAGAACGAGCCGTGGCCTGCGGGAACGTGACCCCTCCGCGGATGTCGGCTGCCACGCGGGCCGCAGGATGTCCTCTCGACCGTGGAGCCGCTACGCTTGGCGACGATGACCGCCCCCACGACATCGCCGCAACCGGAGCCCGGAGCGTGAGCCTGCGCCGCCAGGGCAGCCACTACCTCGTGATCGGCGGCCTGCAGTGGCTGCTCGACTGGGGCGTGACGGTGTGGCTGTCGCACATGGGCATGCTGATCGAACCGGCCAACATCACCGGCCGCATCAGCGGCGCCATGCTCGGCTTCTGGCTCAACGGCAAGTTCACCTTTGCCGGCGACGGCAGCACGCTGGGCCGCGTGCAGCTCCAGCGCTTCGCCGTGATGTGGCTGTGCACCACCGCGGCCAGCACCCTGGCCGTTGGCATGATCGACGACATGCTCGGCCTCAAGTGGGCGTGGCTGGCCAAGCCCGTGGTGGAAGTCGTCCTGGGGCTGGTCGGCTTCGTGATCTCGCGGCACTGGATCTATCGGCGCTGACGCAGCGGCGGCCGCTTGGCCGTCGTCGCCACGCGTTGCACCCGTAAAAACGCCGGCGCGAGGCCGGCATTCCAGTCATGCGTGGCGTACGCCGACGTCAGTGCTTGAGGTTCTTGCGCAGGCGCTCGAGCGCCGAGAGCTGGGCCATCACCTCGGCCAGCTTCTGCTGCGCCTCGGCCACTTCCATCGCCTCGCCGCGACCGGCGAGCACGCGCTCGGCCTCTTCCTTGGCCGCGCGCACCTTGGCCTCGTTGATCTCGTCGGCGCGGATCGCGGTGTCGGCCAGGATCGTCACCACCTGCGGCTGCACCTCGAGGATGCCGCCACCGATGGCGAAGTCCAGCTGGGTGCCGTCGGCCTGGGTCACCACGACCTTGCCGGGCTTGAGCCGCGTGATCAGCGGCGCATGGCGCGGCGCGATGCCGAGCTCTCCCATCTCGCCGGTGGCGACCACGAGCGTGGCCTCACCCTGGAAGATCTCTGCCTCGGCGCTGACGATGTCACAACGGATGGTGCTCATGGTTTCGCTCGCTTTAACCCGGGAGTCTCAGAGGATTTCCGCTTACGCGGAGATCTTCTTCGCCTTCTCGACCGCCTCGTCGATGGTGCCGACCATGTAGAAAGCCTGCTCCGGCAGATGGTCGAACTCGCCGTCGACGATGCCCTTGAAGCCGCGGATCGTTTCCTTCAGCGAGACGTACTTGCCCGGCGAACCGGTGAACACCTCGGCCACGTGGAACGGCTGCGAGAAGAAGCGCTCGATCTTGCGCGCGCGCGACACGGCCTGCTTGTCCTCTTCCGACAGCTCGTCCATGCCCAGAATCGCGATGATGTCCTTGAGCTCCTTGTACTTCTGCAGCGTCGACTGCACCCGGCGCGCGGTGTCGTAGTGCTCGTGGCCGATCACGTTCGGGTCGAGCTGGCGCGAGGTCGAGTCGAGCGGATCGACCGCCGGGTAGATACCCAGCGAAGCGATGTTTCGCGACAGCACGACGGTGGCGTCGAGATGGGCGAAGGTGGTCGCCGGTGACGGGTCGGTCAGGTCGTCCGCCGGCACGTACACGGCCTGGATCGAGGTGATCGAGCCGGCCTTGGTCGAGGTGATGCGCTCCTGCAGCACGCCCATTTCCTCGGCCAGGGTGGGCTGGTAGCCCACCGCCGACGGCATGCGGCCCAGCAGCGCCGACACTTCGGTACCGGCCAGCGTGTAGCGGTAGATGTTGTCGATGAACAGCAGCACGTCGCGGCCGTCGTCGCGGAAGTACTCGGCCATGGTCAGGCCGGTCAGCGCGACGCGCAGGCGGTTGCCCGGCGGCTCGTTCATCTGGCCGTAGACCATCGCCACCTTCGACTTCTCGGGCTCTTCGACGTTGACGACGCCCGACTCCTGCATCTCGTGGTAGAAGTCGTTGCCTTCGCGGGTCCGCTCGCCCACGCCGGCGAACACCGACAGGCCCGAATGCTCGGTCGCGATGTTGTTGATCAGTTCCATCATGTTGACCGTCTTGCCCACGCCGGCGCCGCCGAACAGGCCGACCTTGCCGCCCTTGGCGAACGGACACATCAGGTCGATGACCTTGATGCCGGTTTCCAGCAGCTCGGTGGTCGAGGACTGGTCCTCGTAGGACGGCGCGGCGCGGTGGATTTCCCACGTCGTGTCGGCCTTGACCGGGCCGGCCTCGTCGATCGGGCGGCCCAGCACGTCCATGATCCGGCCCAGCGTGCCCAGGCCTACCGGCACCGAGATCGCGCGGCCGGTGTTCTCGGCCACCAGGTTGCGCTTGAGGCCGTCGGTGGAGCCGAGCGCGATCGTGCGCACGACGCCGTCGCCGAGCTGCTGCTGCACCTCGAGCGTGATCTCGGTGTTCTGCACCTTCAGCGCGTCGTATATCTTCGGCACTTCGCCGCGCGGGAACTCCACGTCGACGACGGCGCCGATGATCTGAACGATCTTGCCCTGACTCATGTTCGTTTCCTCTGAACTCTCGAATGCTTTTTGTAGGAGCGGCTTCAGCCGCGAATCGGTGCCGTCGCGGTTAACGGATCACACCGCGGCCGCACCGCCGACGATCTCGGAAATTTCCTGGGTGATCGCCGCCTGCCGGGCCTTGTTGTAGACCAGGTTCAGCGTGTCGATCATCTTGGTGGCGTTGTCGCTGGCCGACTTCATCGCGACCATGCGCGCCGCGTGCTCGGACGCCACGTTCTCCATCACCGCCTGATACACCAGCGATTCGACGTAGCGCGACAGCACGTGGCTCAGCACGCCCTCGGCGTCGGGTTCGTAGATGTAGTCCCAGTCGTGCTTGGCAACCGAAGCTTCCGCCGCCGGCAGCGGCACCAGCTGATCGAACGCCGCGCGCTGGGTCATGGTGTTGACGAAGTCGTTGTAGGCCAGGAACACCTTGTCGACCTTGCCCGCGTCATACGCTTCCAGCATGACCTGGACCACGCCAACCAGCTGCTCGAGCTCGGGCTGGTCGCCCAGGTGCGCGACGCTGGCCAGCATGTTCACCTTCAGCCGGCGGAAGAACACCGCCGCCTTCTGGCCGATGGTCACCACGTCGACCTCGACGCCCTTGTCCTGCCACTGCCGGATCTCGACCAGCAGCTTGCGGAACAGGTTGTTGTTCAGGCCGCCGGCCAGGCCGCGATCGGACGAGACGATAACGTAGCCCACGCGCCTGACCTGACCGCGCTCGATCAGATAGGGATGCTGGAACTCGGTGTTCGCCTGCGCGAGGTGGCCGATGATCTGCTTCATCGCCCGCGCATACGGACGCGAGGCGCGCATGCGTTCCTGCGCCTTGCGGATCTTCGAGGCCGAGACCATCTCCAGCGCGCGCGTCACCTTGCGGGTGTTCTGCACGCTCTTGATCTTGGTCTTGATTTCCCTGCCGCCTGCCATCTCATCTTCCCGGTAGGGCGGGCCATTGCCCGCCTTTCGCCACGTTTGGGTTCACGCCACCGCGGGCCAGCGGCCCGCCTGCAGCATCGGTCTTACCAGCTGCCGGTCTTCTTGAATTCCTCGACGCCGCCCTTGTAGGCCGCTTCGATTTCGTCGTTCCAGTTGCCGCTGGCATCGACCTGCCCGATCAGCTCGCCCTGGGTGTTGGCGAAGTGCGCATGCAGCGCCTCTTCGAACGCCAGGATCTTGCCGACCGGCACATCGTCCATGTAGCCCTTGTCGACCGCGTAGATCGACAGCGCCTGGTAGGCGATCGACATCGGCTGGTACTGCTTCTGCTTCATCAGCTCGGTGACGCGCTGGCCGCGCTCGAGCTGCTTGCGGGTCGCATCGTCCAGGTCCGAGGCGAACTGGGCGAATGCCGCCAGCTCGCGGTACTGCGCCAGCGCGATACGGATGCCGCCGGAGAGCTTCTTGATGATCTTGGTCTGCGCCGCGCCACCCACGCGCGACACCGAGATGCCGGCGTTCACGGCCGGGCGGATGCCGGCGTTGAACAGGTCGGTCTCGAGGAAGATCTGGCCGTCGGTGATCGAGATCACGTTGGTGGGCACGAACGCGGACACGTCGCCGGCCTGGGTCTCGATGATCGGCAGCGCGGTCAGCGAGCCGGTCTTGCCCTTGACCTCGCCATTGGTGAACTTCTCGACGTAGTCGACCGACACGCGCGCGGCGCGCTCGAGCAGGCGGCTGTGCAGGTAGAACACGTCGCCGGGATAGGCTTCGCGGCCCGGCGGGCGCTTGAGCAGCAGCGAGATCTGGCGGTAGGCGACGGCCTGCTTGGACAGGTCGTCATAGACGATCAGCGCGTCCTGGCCGCGGTCCATGAAGTACTCGCCCATGGTGCAGCCCGAGTACGCCGAGACGTACTGCATCGCGGCCGATTCGGACGCGGTCGCGGCGACCACGATGGTATGCGCCAGCGCGCCGTTCTCTTCGAGCTTGCGCACGATGTTGGCCACGGTCGAGGCCTTCTGGCCGATCGCGACATACACGCACTTGATGCCGGTGGACTTCTGGTTGATCACCGCGTCGATGGCCATCGCGGTCTTGCCGGTCTGGCGGTCGCCGATGATCAACTCGCGCTGGCCACGGCCGATCGGGATCATCGCGTCGACCGACTTGTAGCCCGTCTGCACCGGCTGGTCGACCGACTTGCGCCAGATCACGCCCGGCGCCACGCGCTCGACCGGTGCGGTCAGCTGGGCGTCGATCGGGCCCTTGCCGTCGATCGGCTCGCCCAGCGCGTTGACCACGCGGCCGAGCAGCTCCGGCCCGATCGGCACCGACAGGATCTGGCCGGTGGTCTTGGCCACGTCGCCTTCGCGCAGGTGCTCGTAGTCGCCCAGCACCACCGCGCCGACCGAATCGCGCTCCAGGTTCAGCGCCAGCGCGTAGGTGGGCGTGCCACCCTCGGCGGCGGGCAGCTCGATCATCTCGCCCTGCATCGCATCGGCCAGGCCGTAGATGCGCACGATGCCGTCGGCCACGGACGTCACCGTGCCTTCGTTGCGCGCTTCCGCGGACAGCTTGACGTTCTCGATGCGGCTCTTGATGAGCTCGCTGATTTCGGACGGGTTGAGCGTGGTGGTTGCCATTGTTCGGTTCCTGGTCGTCTGCCGCCGCCTGCGGCATTCGGATTTCTATGTTTGTTCGTGATCGGTGGCTGTCGACTGGTGGTCGGGACGGAGCGATCGACGCCCGCCCCGGTCACGCATCAGCAATCGCCGATCACCGATTCAATGCGCCAACGCCGACTGCAGGCGCGCCAGCTTGCCGCGCAGCGATCCGTCGATGACCACGTCGCCGGCTGCGATCACCGCGCCGCCGATCAGGTCCTCGTCGACCGCTTGCTCGATCTCGACCTCGCGGCCGAAGCGCTTGCGCAACGCCGCCCGGATGCCTTCGAGCTCCGCCGCCGGCAGCGCCGTCGCCGATGTCACCTTGGCTTTGACGATGTGCTCGGCCTCGGCGCGCTGCTCCTCGAACAGTCCCGCGATCTCCGGCAGCAGGCCCAGCCGACGATTGTCCGCCAGCAGCGCCAGGTAGTCGCCGAACACCGGTGCAACGCCGTCGGGCGCCAGCAGGCCAACCGCCTGCGCGCGCAACAGCGCCGGATGGGCGAGCAGCGCCGAGGCCTGCGGATCGACCGCCACGCGCGCGGCGAAGCCGAGTGCCTGCGACCATGCCGCAAGCGCGCCGGCGTCACGCGCGAGCATGAAGGCCGCACGTGCGTAGGGCCGGGCAAGCGTGAGGGCCTTGCTCATGGGGTCAGGCCGCCTCGTCCGTCAGCTGCATGGCCAGTTCGTCCAGCAGCGCCTTGTGGGCGCTGGCGTCGATCTCGCGGCGCAGCAGCTTCTCGGCACCGGCAACGGCCAGCGACGAGACTTGCCGGCGCAGATCCTCGCGGGCACGGGTGGTGGCCGCCTGGATCTCGCCATCGGTCGCCGCCTTCAGGCGCGCCGCTTCGACCAGCGCTTCGGCCTTGGCCGCATCGACGATCTGGTTGGCGCGCTGGTGTGCGTGCTCGATGATCTCGTTGGCCTTGGCGCGGGCCACCTTGAGCTCAGCGGCGACCTGTTCGTCGGCCTGCGCAAGATTCTTCTGCGCGTGGTCGGCAGCCGCGAGGCCTTCGGCGATCTTCTTCTGGCGCTCTTCGATTGCCGCAAGCAGCGGCGGCCAGATCTTGCTGGCAATCAGCCAGATCAGGCCTGCGAAAGCCAGTGCCTGGGCGACTAGGGTCAGATTGAGGTTCATTGATGCGCTCTGCCTGTACTCAGGGCGCCGCCGGTCGTATGACCGGGGCTACCCAAATGCCGCCAGGCGGGCCGCGAAGCCCGTCCGGAGGCGCCATCGGTTCGGAAAACCGACAGTTACGGGGCCAGGCCGCCCACCAGGAACGGGCTGGCGAAGGCGAACAGCAGGCCGACCGCCACCGAGATGATGAACGCGGCGTCGATCAGGCCGGCGGTGATGAACATGCGGACCTGCAGGACGGGGATCAGTTCGGGCTGGCGCGCGGCCGATTCGAGGAACTTGCCGGCCATGATGGCCAGGCCCAGACCGGCGCCGAGCGCGGCCAGGCCGATCATGATGCCGATGGCCAGGACGGTCGAAGCCTGGACGGAAGCGAGGGCGGTCAGTGCGGTTTCCATGGTTTTCTCCGAAACAACGAGCTTGGTAAGGGTGAAGGATTCAAGTGGGGCGAAAAGCGGAACTCTAGTGCGCGTCTTCCGACAGGCTCAGGTAGACGATCGACAGCATCATGAAGATGAAGGCCTGCAGCGGGACCACCAGCAGGTGGAAGATCATCCAGCCCAGGCCGAACACGGCGCTGCCGAGCAGGCCGAGCAGGCCGGCGCCACCGAGCACCCAGATCAGCAGGAACACGATCTCGCCGCCGAACATGTTGCCGAACAGTCGCATCGCCAGCGAAATCGGCTTGCTCACCCATTCGACGATATTGAGGATGAGGTTGAACGGCATCATCCACTTGCCGAACGGCGCGACCAGGAACTCCTTGGTGAAGCCGCCCAGGCCCTTGGCGCGCAGCGCGAAGAACAGCATCAGGAAGAACACGCTGATCGACATGCCGAGCGTGGCGTTCACGTCGGCGGTCGGCACCGGCTTCCAGTAGGGCACGCCCAGCAGCTCGAGCGGCTTGGCGATGAAATCGGCCGGGATGAACTTGAGCATGTTCATCATCAGGATCCAGAAGAACAGGGTGATCGCGATCGGCGTCACCAGCTTGCTGGTCCCGTGGTAGGTGTCGCGCGCCTGGCGGTCGACGAACTCGAGCATCATCTCGACCAGCGCCTGCCACTTGCCGGGCACGCCGGCCGTGGCCTTGCGCGTGGCCAGCCAGAAGATGAACACCATGAACAGGCCCATCGTCACCGAGCCCACCAGCGTGTCCACGTGGATCGTGAAGAAGCCGCCACCCTCGCCGACCGGCGAGGTGAGGTTCTGCAGGTGGTGCTGGATGTAGCTGGTTGGGGTCATTTCCGACTCGCCCGCCATGTCTCGACTCATCCTGTTGATGACACTGCTCTGGATCAACGCCGCGCCAGCGCCACGATCTGGGCGACCAACGCGACAAGGGTTCCCGCCAACACCGCCACCGGCGGCCAGCCGGCCCATGCCACCGCCGCCAACAGCACGGCGAACACCACCATCCACTTCACCACCACGCCAGCCAGGATCCGCAGCAGCGCGGTGGTCCCGGGGCCGACACCGCCGCCCAGCGCCAGGCGCGTGGACAGCCAGCCGCCGGCGATGATCGCGACCCCACCTGCCAGCACCCCCAGCGACCACGCCCCGCCCCGCAGCAGCAGGGCGGCGACCGCAGCCAGGGCCGTCGCGATCACCTGGGGCACCACTGCCTGCGCGAGTGCGCGCCGGTGAGCGGAGATGGGATCGCGCAAAGCCCGTGCCTCTGGTCGTCGGAGGGTCGGCCGAAAAGTGAATCGGCCCGGCAAAGCCGCAAAATTATAGCAAGGGCAGCATTTGAACGGCAACGTGTTGCAGCGCACAACCTGAAGACGGGTCCACGGTGTGCCTTTGCGGGGCCCCCGACCCACCGGATGGTGACCGGCATCCCAGGTGACGCTCCCCCGGGGAACTTGTCCGGACTGGCCGGGTCCATCCCTGCAGGCCCGTGATCACCTCGTCGATCCTCCGGGCCCCCAAGCCCCGGCCCTGCCGGGGCTTTCTATTGGCCTCTCCCATTCGAGGGGCGGCCAGTTGCAAGCTACTGGGATCAGGCCTGCGGCAGGAGTCGTCCCGGGCCGGGGGCTGCTCCTCGGCTCGGTCAGCCATCCATGGCTGACTCGCCGCCGCAGCGCATCCATGCGCTGCTTTCCGCAACCCCCGCCCCGGAACGACCATCGCCCAGTCACTTGGCGTGGCTTCGAAAAAGCTGGCTATCGAAGCATCGCAGCACCAGTCGCAGTGAGCCGTGCTCTGGCGACCGGGGGTCGCGGAAAGCAAAACATGGATGTTTTGCGCGTGAGTCAGGGCAGGATGCCCTGACCGAGCGAAAAGCGACCCCCGGTCGACAGGGCGCGGCGTCCAGTCGAAGCCGCGGAACTCCGACAACCGTGTCCACCTTTCCCTTGCACGGGAGAGAGCCTTGCTTTGAGCGACGCGGCTGGGCCAGCAACGACCAGGCGGCGGCCGCACGCAGGCGCCTCGGTGTCGCGGCCTGCGCCGCGCAGATCCTTGCCGCGATGGACCCGAGCGGGGTGCGCTACTTCTTTTTCGGCAGGTACAGGTCGGTAATGGTGCCGTCGTAGACCTCGGCCGCCATTGCCACCGATTCGCTCAGGGTCGGATGCGGATGGATGGTGTGGCCGATGTCCTCGACCTCGCAGCCCATCTCGATCGCGAGCGCAGCCTCGGCGATCAGCTCGCCTGCGTGCACGCCGACAATGCCCGCGCCGATCACGCGGTGCGTGGCTTCGTCGAACACCAGCTTGGTGAAGCCTTCGGTGCGCCCCAGCCCGATCGCGCGGCCGCTGGCCGCCCACGGGAACTTGCCCACGCCAACCTTCAGCCCTTTGGCCCGGGCCTCGGTTTCGGTCACGCCGACCCAGGCGATTTCCGGATCGGTGTAGGCCACCGACGGGATCACCCGCGCCACCCACTCCTTCTTCGCGCCCGAGGCGACTTCCGCCGCCAGCTTGCCCTCGTGCGTCGCCTTGTGCGCCAGCATCGGCTGGCCAACGATGTCGCCGATGGCGAAGATGTGCGGCACGTTGGTGCGCATCTGCACGTCGACGTCGATGAAGCCGCGATCGGTGACGCGCACGCCGGCCTTGTCCGCGTCGATCCTGCCGCCGTTGGGCGCGCGACCGACCGCGACCAGCACGCGATCGAAGAGCTTGCCCTCGGGAATGTTTTCGCCGTCGAAGCTGACCTCGATGCCCTTCTTGCCGGCCTTGGCATCCACCACCCTGGTCTTGAGGTGGGTGGAGACGCCCTGCTTCTTCAGCCGGTCCGCCAGCGGCTTGACCAGGTCCTTGTCGGCGCCCGGCATCAGCTGGTCGGCCAGCTCGACCACGGTGACCTCGCTGCCGAGGCCGCGATACACCGTCGCCATCTCCAGCCCGATGATGCCGCCGCCGACCACGAGCAGCCTCTTCGGTACGTCTGCAAGGTCGAGCGCATCGGTGGAATCCATGATCCGCGGATCGTCCCAGGGGAAGCCCGGCAGCTTCAGCGCCTGCGAACCGGCGGCGATGATGCACTGCTCGAAGCGCAGCAGCTGGGTCTTGCCGTCGTCGCCGGTGATCTCCAGCTCGTTGGCCGAAACGAATTTCCCGACGCCCTGCAGCACCCGCACCTTGCGCTGCTTGGCCATGCCGGCCAGGCCCTTGGTGAGCTGGCCGACGACCTTGTCCTTGTAGCCGCGCAGGCCGTCGATGTTGATCTTCGGCTTGCCGAACTCGACGCCGAACTCGCCGGCGTGGCTGGCCTGGTCGATCACGTCGGCGGCGTGCAGCAGCGCCTTGGACGGGATGCAGCCGACGTTGAGGCAGACGCCGCCAAGCGCGGGATAGCGCTCGATCAGCACCGCGTCGAGCCCGAGGTCGGCGGCGCGGAACGCGGCCGTGTAGCCGCCCGGGCCCGCGCCCAGCACCACCACGGCGCATTCGACGTCAGCCTTGCGTCCGCTCGGCGCGGCCGCCGGCAGCGCCGGCTCGACCGGCGCGCGATGCGAGGTCGCAACCGGCGGACGGCTGCCCGGCGCCACTTTCTGGCTGCCCGGCGCCGCGGTATCGGTCTGGATCAGCGCGACCACCGCGCCTTCGGAGAGCGTGTCGCCCACCTTGACCCGGAGCTCCTTGATCACGCCGGCGTGCGAGGCCGGCACTTCCATCGTCGCCTTGTCCGATTCCAGCGTCACCAGGCCCTGGTCGCGGGCCACGGTGTCGCCCACGGCGACCAGCACCTCGATCACCGGCACGTCGTCGTAGCCGCCGATGTCGGGGACGGTGGCTTCGACCACCGCGCCGGAGCCAGAGCCGGAGCCGCCAGCGCTGCCCGCTTCATTGCTCCCGCCCCCGCTTGCGGGGGCGGGCTGGGCTGGGGGCGACGCGGCGACGGCCTTGCCCCCACCCGGCGCGCTGCGCGCGCCGACCTCCCCCGCAGGCGGGGGAGGTGCAGCTGCGGCGTCATCAACATCCAGCACCACAACCACGCTGCCTTCCGACACGTTGTCGCCGAGCTTGACCTTCAGCTCCTTCACCACGCCGGCGTGCGAGGACGGCACTTCCATCGAGGCCTTGTCCGACTCCAGCGTCACCAGGCCCTGGCCCTTCGCCACCGTGTCGCCGACCGCGACCAGCACCTCGATCACCGGCACATCGTCGTAGCCGCCGATGTCGGGCACCTTCACTTCAACCGTGTTCGCCATGCTCTGTTCCTCTGGTCGGGCGGGTCGTGGCCCGCCTCATCGCGCAATGTGGATGCCGCAGGCCGGGTCGACTGCGCCCGGCCGCGCCCGCGCCGGTGCTACAGCAGCACCCGGCGCATGTCCGCGAGCAGCTGCGCGAGGTATGCGGTGAAGCGGGCTGCGGCAGCGCCATCGATCACGCGGTGGTCGTAGCTCAGCGACAGCGGCAGGATCAGCCGCGGCTGGAACTGCGCGCCGTCCCAGACCGGCTTCATCTCCGACTTGGAGACGCCGAGGATGGCCACCTCCGGCGCGTTGACGATCGGCGTGAACGCGGTGCCGCCGATCCCGCCCAGCGAGCTGATCGAGAAACAGCCGCCGGACATCTGGGCCGGGCCGAGCTTGCCGTCACGGGCCTTCCTGGCCAGTTCGCCGGTTTCCTGCGCGATCTCGATCACGCCCTTCTTGTCGACGTCGCGGACCACCGGCACCACCAGGCCGTTGGGCGTATCGGCGGCGAAGCCGATGTGGAAATACTTCTTGAGCGTGAGCGTCTCGCCGCTGGCGTCGAGCGAGGCATTGAAGTCGGGGAACTTCTGCAGCGCGTTGGCGCTGGCCTTGATCAGGAAGGCGAGCATGGTGAGCTTGATGCCCGCCTTCTCGTTTTCCTTGTTCAGTGCGACGCGCAGCGCCTCGAGCCCGGTGACGTCGGCATCGTCGTGCTGGGTGACGTGCGGAATCATCGCCCAGTTGCGCGCGAGGTTGGCGCCGGAGATCTTCTGGATCCGCGACAGCGGCTTTTCCTCGATCTCGCCAAACTTCGAGAAGTCCACCTTCGGCCAGGCCAGCAGATTCAGGCCCGTGCCACCTCCGGCAGCCACGCCGGGTGCAGTCTTACCGCCCGCCAACGCGCCCTTGACGTACTTCTGCACGTCATCCCTGGTGATCCGCCCGCCCTTCTCCGTCCCGGTGATCTGGAACAGGTCCACGCCCAGCTCGCGCGCGAACAGGCGCACTGCGGGACTGGCGTAGGGCACCTTGCCGGGAATCAGCGCGTCGGCATCGAACCGGACCGGCGGCTGGCCGGGCGCAGGCCCGTGGCTTGCCTGGGCGTCGATCGAGGCCTGGGCAATGCGGTCCGGACGACCGCCGACGGCAACCGGTTCGACCACCGGATCGGGCTCCTTCGCGCGCGCAGGCACCGGCACTTCGGCGGCCGGGGCGGCGGGCTTCGGCGCAGGCTGCGCAGCGTCGTCGCCAGCACTTGCGGCTTCGATCACTGCAACGACGCCTCCTTCGGAGATGGTGTCGCCGACCTTGACCCTCAGCTCCTTCACCACGCCGGCGTGGACGGACGGCACTTCCATCGTCGCCTTGTCGGACTCCAGCGTGACCAGGCCCTGGTCCTTCGCGACCGTGTCGCCCACCGCGACCAGCACTTCGATGACGGGGACATCGTCGTAGCCGCCGATATCGGGGACGCGTGATTCTTTGAGGTCGGCCATCCGGCCCTCTCCAGGCGCAAGGGGATTCCTATTGTGGCGGCATGGCTCGCCGACCGCCAATCGTTGCGCAGTCCCGAAGTCCGGCCGGGCCTGCGGCAACGCGAGCGGCGCGCGGGAAACAGCGGCGTTTGCAGCGTGTATCGGAGTTAGCGCGGTTCTGGCGCGGCCACGATACGCCTGCGCACGGTCACCCCGGCGTCACGCCCCCGCGCATGGTTTCGCCTGCAACGTGCGCATCACCCCTCATCCGGTCGACAGCCGCCGCAGCCTCAGGCGTTCACATCCGGCCTGTGCATCGCGGCGCCTGCACCGGCAAGCGCAGCGCACGCGGCGCATGGCTGCGCGCTTCCGGTGGAATCCGGCTTCGAAGCGCATCGCGGACGCGTCGATCACCGCGATGAACAGCAGCCAGACGACGCCCGCGCGTCCACCCCGTGCAACGGCGCGTGTTCATCCCCGGCTGCCTACGGTAGGCGCCGCCCACCTCAAGGGCGCGCACTTACAACAACCACTGAGGAGTTCCCCCATGCAGTCCATGCGTCTTTACGGCCTTGCCGCCGCCATCACCGCCCTCCTGGTCGCCCCGACCGCCTTTGCGCAGGATGGCGACACCGCATCCGGCAAGCGTTTTTCCGTGGTCGGCAGCGCCACCATCCTGGAGCCCGATGCCGATCCCCTGGGCGCCGAGGTCCGCGGCGACGTCGCCCCGACCCTGAGCGCCACCTGGCACGTCAACGACAACATCGGCGTCGAGCTCTGGGGCGCGGCCGACAAGTTCAACCATCGCGTGCGCAGCGATGCCGGCAACCTCGGCACGGTCGAGTCGCAGCCGCTCGCGCTGAGCGGCCAGTACCACTTCGGCGCGGCCGACAACACCTTCCGCCCGTTCCTGGGCCTGGGCTACCACCAGACCAACATCAGCAACGAGTCGATCGGCAGCGGTGAACACGTCAGCATGACCACGCCCAAGGGCGCGATCGGCACCGCCGGCGTGGACATCAACATCAACCCGACCTGGTTCGCCCGCCTCGACGCGCGCTACCTGGACGGCGATGCGGACGTGAAGGTCGCCGGCCAGACCGTCGAGCGCGACGTCAGCTTCGACCCGTGGACCGTCGGCTTCGGTATCGGCGCCCGCTTCTGATCCCGCGAACCCTGTGACAGCACCAAGGCAACGGACCCGAAAGGGTCCGTTGTCGTTTCCGGCGTGCGGCGTTGCCGCCGCGGACGTGGCCGGGCAAACGCCCCCTCCACCACCACCGGATCGGGCAAAGTTCAGCCCCGCCGCAGCATCCCCAGCCTGCGCAGCTTGCGCCGCAGCCCCAGCGCGAACGCCAGGTGGTAGCCGAGCAGCAGCCCGCCCATCGCCCACAGGCTGGCCGGCTGCGCCAGCCATGGCCACGGAACCGGCGCAGGCATGCCTTCAAAGGCGCGATGCCAGGCCTGCCACGCCGCCAGCGCCACGCGCGCCGCGACCAGCAGCGTCAACCCAAGCACGAGCCAGGCATTGGCGGTGTAGTGCAGTTGCCCGTTGCCGGCCTCGAACCGCGCCAGCCACAGCCCCGCCGCACCGGTCACCAGCCCCGCCAGCAGGCCGGCGCCGGCGTTCCAGGCGGCGCCCTCGATCCAGATCCCGGCAAACGCCGCGCCCGCCAGCAACAGCGCCGACGACAGCATCAGCCCGGCCGCGTTGAACGTCACCCAGGCCGGCCGCGCCCGCCTGCGCGAACGGCCGGCGCGATAGCGCTGCCACAGCCCCAGCGGCCACAGCAGCAGCACCAAGGCCAGGAAGCACAGCAGCAGCGCGGGGATCAGCAGCAGGGGCATGGACGCGGCATCAGGGCGGCGGGGTCTGCGCGGTGCCGGGATCGTGCGCGGCGCCCACCACGCGCTCGCGGCGGATCAGGTACAGGCCGCTGGCAACGATGATCGCCGCGCCCAGCCAGGTCATCGCGTCGGGCAGGGTCCCCCACACGGCCAGGTCGATCAGCACCACCCAGATCAGCGCGGCATATTCGAGCGGCGCGATCTGGCTGGCCTCGCCGAAGCGGAAGGCATGGGTCAGCGCGACCTGGCCGAGCGCGCCGGTCAGCCCGATCAGCGCGATCACCCACAGGTGGCCGGCCTGCACCGGCCGCCAGTCGAAGGCCGCGATCGCACCGGCGAACACCGCCATCAGCACCAGGAACCAGAACACCATCGCCTCGGGGCTGTCGCGCAAGGCCAGCTTGCGCACGGTGACCGCGGCGACCGAATAGCAGAGCGCCGCCAGCACCACGACCAGGCCGGCGGTGGTGGCAACTCCCGCACCGGTCGGGCGCAGCACCACCAGCACGCCGGCCAGTCCGACCGCGATCGCGGCCCAGCGGCGTGGGCCGACCTTTTCGCCCAGCAGCGGCACCGCCAGCGCGGTGATCATCAGCGGCGCCACGAACACGATCGTGTACGCGGTCGAAAGCGGCATCCGCGCCAGTCCGTAGACGAAGCCGGCGATCATGACCAGACCCATCACGCCACGCAGCAGGTGCAGCGGCCAGTGCACGCGCAGCAGGGTATGGGCACGGCCGCGCGCCAGGATCCACAGCACCACCAGCGGCAGCGCCGAGATGCTGCGCAGGACCGCCACCTGGAACGGCGGATAGTCGGCAGCCAGCCACTTCATGCCCGCGTCCATGAAGGCGAACAGCACCCCGGCGGCGAGCATCCACGCCGCCGCCTTGCCTGGATGCAGGCCGGGGGACCCCGGCATCAGCCGCGCAGCGTGGCCGTGTCGATCACGAAGCGGTAGCGCACGTCGCCGCGCAGCATGCGCTCGTAGGCCTCGTTGACCTGGTCCACGGCGATCAGCTCGATGTCCGCCGCGATGCCGTGCACGGCGCAGAACTCCAGCATCTGCTGGGTCTCGGCGATGCTGCCGATCATCGAGCCGGCGATGCGGCGGCGCTTGGACACAAGCGGGAACGCCGACACCAGCGAGGGCTCGGGGATGCCCAGCAGCACCAGGGTGCCGTCGACCCTGAGCAGGCTCAGGCAGGCGTTGTAGTCGTGCGGCGCCGAGACCGTGTCGATGATCAGGTCGAACTGGCGCGCATGGCTCTTGAACGCGCGGCCATCGCCGGTGGTGGCGAAATCCTGCGCGCCCAGCGCCAGCGCATCGGCGCGCTTGGACTCGCTGGTGGACAGCACGGTGACCTCGGCGCCCATCGCCACCGCCAGCTTCACCGCCATGTGGCCCAGCCCGCCAAGTCCCATCACCGCCACCCGGTGCCCGGCGACCACGCCGAAGTGACGCAGCGGCGACCACGTGGTCACGCCCGCGCACAGCAGCGGCGCGGCGCGGTCGAGCGGGATGCCATCGGGAATGCGCAGCACGTAGTCCTGGTCGACCACGATGCGGGTGGAATAGCCGCCGTAGGTCGGCGCGCCGCTGCTGCGCTCGTGCGAGTTGTAGGTGGCGGTCATGCCTTCGTCGCAGTACTGCTCCTGGCCGCCGCGGCACTGCGGGCAGGCGCGGCAGGAGTCGATGAAACAGCCCACGCCGACCGCGTCGCCGACCTGGTACCGGTCGGCCTGCGCGCCAACCGCCGACACGCGGCCGATGATCTCGTGGCCCGGCACCATCGGGAAGATCGCGCCGCCCCACTCGTCGCGCGCCTGGTGGATATCGGTATGGCAGACGCCGCAGTAGAGGATGTCGATCTGCACGTCGCGCGGGCCGGGCGCGCGGCGCTCGATCGCGAAGGGCGCCAGCGGCGAACCGGCGGCCTGGGCAGCATAGGCGGGGATCATGGGGGTCTCGCTATCGGCGGAAACCGTGATGATGCCGCATCCGTGTGTCTTTCAGCCGGCCTCGAGCACGTGACCGAGCCCATCGGCGTCGATCTCGGCCACCGCCGCGATCAGGGCGGCCGGATCGGTATCGCGGACGAAGCCGATCCGGAAGTGCACTTCGCCGCCCGGGGTGCGCGAGGAATGGATCGACTCCAGGCTGACCCCGTGGCGCTCGAACACGTGCAGCAGGCTGCGCAGCGAGCCCGGCCGGTCCTGCGGCAGGTGCACGCTGGCGTAGCGCCTGGTCACCAGGTCGGCCAGCAGGTAGCCGACCCGTTCGTAGGCGTAGTTGCCATCGGCCAGGGCCTGTTCGCCAAACACGTCGCGACTGTGCAGGAAGCGTTCGCGGAAGCGTGCCCGCGCCGCATCGTCGCCCTGGCGCACCAGGTCGCGCAGTTCCGCCAGCTGCGCCAGCAGCCGGTCCAGCATCTCGGCCGCGTGCCGGTTGCCGAACTGGATCTCTTCGTAGATCGCCGGGTTGAGCGACAGGATCCGCGCGGCGATGGCGGCATCGAGCTCGAACGAGGCGGAGCGGAACGGCATGATCGCCTGCAGCCCGCCCAGCTCCTGCGCGTACTCGCCCAGCACGCCGGCCTGTGCCAGGTGCGAGGCATGCACCATCGCCTGCACCAGCGCCATCATCCGGTCGTGACCCTCGGCGCTGGCCCGCACGCATTCGCCTTCCAGCGCGTCCAGCATGCCCTGCAGCCACGGCCGCCAGCGCTCCACGCGCGCCTCGCACACCACCACCACCCGGCCCTTGAGCGTCGGCGCCTTGGGCGGCGCGGTCATCGGGTGCAGCCCTGCCACTTCGGCGCGCGAGCGCAACATCGCCTCGACCGCGCCCTGCTTGATCGAGGTGACGTCCAGCCACAGGCGGCCGGCCTCGCGTCCCGCCGAGCGGCGCACGTAATCGTCGATCACCGCCGCGGTCACCCGGATCGGCGTGGCGAACAGCAGCACGTCGGCCTGTTCGACCAGCACTTCGGGCGCATCGCTGCCCGGGTCGCCGGGGTCGTGGCCCAGCACGCGCAGGCCCATGCGCCGTTCGAAGAAGCCGCGCAGCCAGCGGCCGTAGGTGCCGGCGCTGCCGACGATGGCGATGGTGGGGGATGGGGTCACGCGTCGAGGGGTGTCAGTGCCGGAAGCGCGACACGTTACGGGCTGGCAGGCGCGCGCGCATCCGTTGCTGGCGCAACCGTGGGGTAACCTAGCGTCCGCGGCACGCAACCACGTGGTGTCATCCCGAGCGCAGCGAGGGATCTGCACCGGTCGCATGTCGAAGCAGATCCCTCGCTGCGCTCGGGATGACAGCAAGGGTCATGCCCGACTCCCCAACACATTCCGGATTGCCATGCCCTCCTTCGATATCGTTTCCGAAGTCGACACCCACGAGCTGATCAACGCCGTCGACCAGGCCAACCGCGAGCTCTCCACCCGCTTCGACTTCAAGGGCGTGGAGGCGAAGTTCGAGCGCGAGGACGCGGTGATCACCCAGTCCGCGCCCAGCGAATTCCAGCTGCAGCAGATGACCGACATCCTGCGCGCGCGCCTGGTCGCGCGGAAGATCGACGCGCGCTGCCTGGAGTTCGGCGACATCGACACCAACGTCGCCGGCGCGCGCCAGAAGGTGACCGTGCGCCAGGGCATCGAGCGCGAGCTGGCCAAGAAGATCCAGGGCAAGCTCAAGGACGCCAAGCTCAAGGTCGACAGCCAGATCAACGGCGACAAGCTGCGCGTCATCGGCAAGAAGCGCGACGACCTGCAGGCCGCGATGGCGCTGCTGCGCGGCGAGGACTTCGAGCTTCCGCTGCAGTTCGACAACTTCCGTGACTGAGGCCGCGCCCGACGCCGCGCAGGTCGAGCGCGAGGTCCGCCGCTGGCTCGAGCGCGCGGTGATCGGCCTGAACCTGTGCCCCTTCGCCAAGGCGGTGTACGCCAGGGACCAGGTGCGCATCGTGGTCAGCGACGCCAGCACCGAGCGCGCCCTGCTCGAGCAACTGGGCGAGGAGCTGGCCCTGCTGCGCGACACGCCGGCCGAAGCCACCGACACCACCCTGCTGGTGCATCCACAGGTGCTGGGCGATTTCCTGGCCTACAACGAGTTCCTCGGCGATGCCGACGCGCTGGTCGAGGCGCTGAAGCTCGACGGCGTGCTGCAGGTGGCCAGCTTCCACCCCGACTACCAGTTCGCCGACAGCGCGCCGGACGACGTCGAGAACCTGACCAACCGCGCGCCGTACCCGATCCTGCACCTGCTGCGCGAGGCCAGCGTGGACCGCGCG
Organism: Luteimonas sp. A482; assembly: GCF_054072655.1. Classification (NCBI taxonomy): domain Bacteria; kingdom Pseudomonadati; phylum Pseudomonadota; class Gammaproteobacteria; order Lysobacterales; family Lysobacteraceae; genus Luteimonas; species Luteimonas sp. A482. The sequence continues at coordinate 284,136 of NZ_JBSVRO010000001.1, read as the reverse complement.
GTGGAGGCCTACCCCGATCCGGACGCGATCATCGAACGCAACATCGCCAGCGTGCGCGCGCTGGGCTTCGAAGGCTGGCGTGCGCTGCTGGAAGACCCCGAAAACGCCGCGCCTCCCGGCACCCCGTAGGCGCGGCTTCAGCCGCGACCGCTCGCCGCACGGTCGCCAGGCGCGCCCGCTACCGGTCCGGCGTGGGTATCAGTGAACTGGCTTCTTCCAGCAGGCGCTGCGCGTCGGCCAGCGACGCGACGATGCGGTGGCCCAGCGCGCGCACGGCATCGTCGGGCTCGACCATGTCCGGCACCTGCACCGGGATCATCCCTGCCGCCAGCGCGGCACGCACGCCGGTGGGCGAGTCCTCGAGCACGAGACAGCGCGCGGGATCGACCTCAAGTTGGGCTGCCGCCAGAAGGTAGACATCCGGCGCCGGCTTGGGCCGGGCGACGTCGCTGCTGGTGCAGATCGCGTGGAAGCGGTCGAGCAGGCCGGCCCGTCGCAGCTTGCGCAGGGCCAGCGGCCGCGCGGTGGAGGTCGCGACCGCGCGCGGCACGTCGCGCTGCTCCAGCCAGTCCAGCAGCTCCACGATGCCCGGGCGATGCGGCATGCCGGCATCGACCACCACGTCGTACAGCGTGTCGGCATGCGCGAGCATCGCGTCGGCCGCAGCGGCGCCCAGTCGCTGCCTCAGGATTTCCCGGCACGCCGCCTCGCCGGTGCCCACCAGCCCTAGCCACAGTGACTGCGGAAGAACGTGCCCGGCCTCGGCTGCGGCGCGCGCCATGCAGTCGGTGATCGCGCGCTCGCTGTCGAGCATCAGCCCGTCCATGTCGAACACCACCGCGTCGGGCCAGAACGGCAGCGGTTCGACCGCGCTCACGATGCCTGCGTGCCGAACAGCCGCGCGAGGTCGACGGCATCGAGCAATCGCCACTGTCCTTCCGCCAGATCGCCAAGCTCCAGCCCGCCGACGCGCGAGCGGTGCAGCGCGTCGACGTGGTTGCCCACCGCCGCGAACATGCGCCGCACCTGGTGGTAGCGACCCTCGGTGATCGTCAGCCGTGCGTGGCTGGCGTCGACGACCTCAAGCATGGCCGGCCGCAGCGGCGTCTTTTCCCCCTCCAGCATCAGCGTGCCGCTGGCGAACAGCGCCGCCTCGTCGCCGCGCAGCGGCGCGGCCAGCCTGGCCTCGTAGGTCTTGGCCAGGTTCGACTTCGGCGAAATGATCCGGTGCAGCAGCTTGCCGTCGTCGGTCATCAGCAGCAGGCCGCTGGTGTCGCGGTCGAGCCGGCCGACGGTGGAGAGCGTCGGGTCGCGCAGGCGCAAGCGCGGCGGCAGCAGGTCATAGACCAGGCGGCCGGGGCCCTTCGCCGAGCAGGTGCAGCCGACCGGCTTGTGCAGCATCAGCACCATGCCCGGGGCAGGATCGAGCGGCTCGCCGTCGATGCGGACGCTGTCGTGCGGGACCCGGTCGTCGGCGTACAGCACCTCGCCGGCGGGGTCGGTGACGCGCCCCTCTCCGAACATCCACTGCACCTCGCGGCGACTGCCGTAGCCGAGGTTGGCAAGGTACCGGAGCAGCTTCACCGCGCTTGTGCTCATCGCCCCCTCACCGCCGTGATCACCTTGAAGCCGCCTTCCTGCGCGACCTCGCGGGCTTGCGTGAACCGGGACGCGAGGATCTCCTCGTAGGGCAGCTGCCGGTTGGCCACCAGCCACAGCGCGCCGCCGGGCCGCAGGGCGTCGGCGGCCGCGTCGATGAAGGCCCGGCCGATCGAGGGCCGCGGCTCGCCGCGCAGGGCATGGAACGGTGGATTGCTGACCACGAAGTCGTAGCGGTGCGGCAGTCCGGCGGTGACGTCGCGCCACAGGTAGTCCAGCGCGACACGCGGCGCATGCGCGGCCAGGTTGGCCTTCGCGCAGTCCAGCGCACGCAGCTCGGCCTCGATCACGTCGAGCGCGGTCACGCCCGTGCAGCGCTCGAGCACCTGTGCCGACAGGTAGCCCCAGCCCGCACCCAGGTCGGCACCGTGGCCGGCAAGCGTCGGCGGCAGGTGCCGCGCCAACAGGGCCGATGCCCGATCGACCCGGTCCCAGGCGAAGACGCCCGGACGGCTGAGATGGGGGCCGCCCAGAATCGGCCGCGGCGCGTCCAGCCCACGCCAGGCAGCGGCCAGTGCGGAATCGGCCCGGTCGACCTTCGCCCAGAACACCCGGCATTTGTGCTTGCTCTGCACCGAGGCGCTGCCCAGCAGGGCCTCGAAGTCGGCCTGGCCCGAGCGGGCGCCGGCATCGTTGGGCATAGCCGCGACGATGCTGCCGCCGGGCGCGGTGCGGGCCAGCGCGTGGGCCAACAGCGCGCGTGCCTCCTCGCGCTGGCGCGGGGGCAGCAGCAGGACCAGGGGGAAGCTGTCCTCTCCCGCCGCCCTGGTGGGAAAGCCCGCGCGCTCCAGCGCGTCGTGTTCGGGCCGGAACGACTGCTCGCACACCAGGCTGCGCGGCGCATGCGCATGCAGGGCCGGCCCGCTACGGGCACGCAGGAACAGCGCGCTGTCCCCGGGCCAGGGCAATAGTCCGCCGGCAAAGGGCAGCATCAGGGCATCGAGGGCGGGATCGGTCATTGCGGTCAGGGTGCGGGACGGGGCACGATTCTAGCGGGCCGACCGCAGGGCAAGCGGGAACGCCCGCCACACGCGGTCTTGACCGCACGGGAACATCCCTGCCCGCAGTCTGCGGGCAGGCACATGACAGGAGGAGGCGCCATGCGTGCACTGTTCGTTGGCGGGGTTATCGACAATGGCGAGCTCGACATCGACGGCAGCGAGCCGCCGATGCACTACCCGCCCGAGACCGGCAGTGGCCAGTCCCGCTACCGGCTGCAGGCAGTGGGACGCAACGATGCGGGCGTGGCGTGCGCGGTCTACGGCGCGCCGGATTTCGATCGTGCCGAGGTGATGCGGGTCAGCGAGGAACGCGACTACGCGCGACGCTTCGAGGTGGAATTGCAGACCGTGGACTGAAGGCGGGACAGCCCCCGCGCGGCTGACTGCCGCCGCCATTTGGGCTAACGCTTACAAGAACTGTCATTTCGAGCGTAGCGAGAAAATCTTATGATCTTGATTTTTCAGAGATTGACCGGCTTCGCCGTTGTAAAGCGCTTCTCACTGCGTTCGAAATGACAAACCGCACCGGGTCCCGCTGGTCCTAGGCGGTCTCGGGTGGCCGGTCGCCGTGCAGGCGCCGCGCGGCCTCGGGCAGCCAGGACAGCAGCAGGCAAGCCGCGCCCAGCAGCGCCCATTGCGCGGCGCCTGCGCCCAGCGCCTGGCTGGCCAGCGCCCACCACTGATTGCCGTACCAGGCCGCCGCGCCGATCGAAGCCAGCGCGAGCAGGCCCAGCAGGACGTTGAGCACAAGCCGCTCCAGCCGCGCATCAACTGCGCTCGCCTGATGCCGGCCGGCCGCCGCCAGCCGCGCCACCTCCGCGGCAAAGCCGGGCGGTGGCCGCGACGCCGGCAGGCTGCGCAGGGCGCGCGCCAGCAGGGCATCGGCGCGCCGGCCCGACGGCATCGACAGGGCCTGCTCCTGGGCAAGCCACTCGCGCTCGTCGACAGGTGCCGGATCGGCGGGGCGGGATGGATGCTTGTTCATGCGGCGAAAACTCCCATGGTCGACTCCAGCAGGCCGCGCAGTTGCCTGCGGCTGCGGAACAGATGGCTCTTGATCGTGCCTTCGGCGATCCCTGTCACCTGTGAAATCTCGCCGATCGGCATCTCTTCCAGGTGATACAGCGTCAGCAGGGTGCGCTGCAGCGGCGGCAGCTGGCCAATCGCCGCGTGCAGCAGACCCACAACCTCCTCGTCGGCGGTCGCGCCCTCCAGATCGAAGCCGTCGCCGACGCTTTCGACCAGCGACGGGCCGTCATCGCCGGCCGGCGACTCGGCGATCGGGATGCGCTTTTTCTCCAGGTGCCGCCTGGCCACCGAATAGGCGACCTGCGCGATCCACGATTTCAGCGCGCTCTCGCCGCGGTACTGGTGCAGCGCCTGGTGCACCCGCAGGAAGGCCTCCTGGCACAGCTCGCGGGTGTCGTCGGGGTGACGGACCATGCGGTCGATCACGTGCCAGCACAGGCCCTGGTAGTCGCGCACCAGCCGTTCGAACGCGCCGGGCGCGCCGGCGAGCACGGCCGCGGCCAGGGCCCGGTCGGCGGCGAGCGGATCGGTGGTGTGGGGGGAGTCGAGCATCGACAACAGGGATACGCCCGCCGCCCGGACGGTTGCAAGGCCGGAAAGGCGGGGTGCACACGCGGCCTGCAACCGCGGCGGGGCAGCCCGTATCCCTGTTGCCGAGACCACACGTGCGCCACCCAACCACAGGATCCCCGTCATGGAAATCGAAGTCTTCATCCCCATCACCCTGTTCATCTGCATCTACCTGGCGATCAAGGCCGTGGTCGATGCCCGGGCGCGCAAGCAGATGGTCCAGTCCAACGGCTCGGAAGAGATGCTGCGCACAATCATCGACGGCGAGGAAACGCGCCGCCGCCAGGCCTCCCTGCGCTGGGGCGTGATCCTGGTCGCACTGGCGGTCGGGTTCGGCCTGCTCGAGGCCTTCTCCTGGGAAGACGCCTCGCCCGGCCTGTTCGCGATCCTGCTGGCGGCGACCGGCGCCGGCAACCTGGCGGCCTACTACCTGGCGCGGCGGGCGAAGTAGCCGACGACCACCGCCGGAGCCCCCTGCGGCGGGCACCGGCGGCGATTGCCCCGCCTCCACGCAGGGCGCAGGCCTGGCCCCCGGACAATCCGACCCGCCCTGCGGGTGCCGTTCGCAGCGCATTTCCGCGATACTTCACCGTCCCGCGCAGCGTGAGCGATACCCCGCCCGATGAAGGACTCTTTCAACTACGACCAGCTGATCGCCTCCGGCGAGGGCACGCTCTTTGGCCCCGGCAGCGGCCGCCTGCCGCTGCCGCCGATGCTGATGTTCGACCGCATCACCCATATCGACGACGACGGCGGCGCCCACGGGCTCGGCCGGATCGAGGCCGAACTCGACGTTCGCCCGGACCTGTGGTTCTTCCAGTGCCACTTCAGCGGCGACCCGGTGATGCCCGGCTGCCTCGGCCTGGATGCCATGTGGCAGCTGATCGGCTTCTACCTCACCTGGCAGAAGCTGCCCGGCCGCGGCCGCGCGCTGGGCGCCGGCGAGGTGAAGTTCACGGGTGAAGTCGGGCCGGACGCAAAGCTGGTGCGCTACGAGATCGACATCAAGCGGGTGATCCGCCGCAAGCTGATCCTGGCGATCGCCGACGCGCGCATGTACTGCGACGGCACCGAAATCTACACGGCCAACGACCTGCGCGTGGGCCTGTTCCAGAGGAAGGTCGAGGCATGAGCATGGCGCTGGGCCCACGTCGCGTGGTGATCACCGGGGCGGGCATCGTCTCGTGCCTGGGCAATGACCTGGATACCGTCACCAGCGCGCTGCGCGGGGGGCGATCGGGCATCCGTTTCGACCAGGGGTTCGCCGACAAGGGCCTGCGCAGCCAAGTCTCTGGCATGCCGCAGGTCGACCTGGAGGCGCTGATCGACCGCAAGCTGCGCCGCTTCATGGGCGACGCGGCGGCCTATGCCTACCTGGCGCTGCGCGACGCGATCGCGCAGTCCGGGCTGGACGAGGCGCAGGTGTCGCATCCGCGCAGCGGCCTGATCATGGGTTCGGGCGGCGGTTCGCCGACCAACCAGATCGAATCGGCCGACACCCTGCGCGAGCGCGGCATTCGCCGCGTCGGCCCGTATCAGGTGACCCGCACGATGAGTTCGACCGTCTCGGCCTGCCTGGCCACGGCGTTCGGCATCAAGGGCCTGAACTACTCGATTTCGTCGGCCTGCGCGACCTCGGCGCATTGCATCGGCGTGGCCGCGCAGCAGATCCAGGCCGGCCTGCAGGACGTGGTGTTCGCCGGCGGCGGCGAGGAGTCCAGCTGGGGCATGGCCATGCTGTTCGACGGCATGGGCGCGCTGTCGACCAGGTTCAACGACACCCCTGAGCGCGCATCGCGCGCCTACGACGCCGACCGCGACGGCTTCGTCATCGCCGGCGGCGGCGGCGCGCTGGTACTCGAGAGCCTGGAGCACGCGCAGGCACGCGGCGCCACGATTCTGGGCGAACTGGTGGGCTTTGGCGCCAGCTCCGACGGCGAGGACATGGTCGCGCCCTCGGGCGAGGGCGCCATCGCCTGCATGCGCCTGGCGATCGAAGGCCTGGATGGCGGCATCGACTACGTCAACACGCACGGCACCTCGACCCCGGTCGGCGATGTCGCCGAGCTGCGGGCGATGCGCGCGGTGTTCGGCGACGCCGTGCCACCGTTCTCGTCGACCAAGTCGCTCACCGGCCATTCGCTGGGCGCGACCAGCGTGCACGAGGCGATCTTCTGCCTGCTGATGCTGCAGCAGGGCTTCATCGCCGGCTCGATCAACGTCGACAACGTCGACCCGGAAGCGGCCGACCTGCCGCTGGTACGCGAAAGCCGCGACGCCGAGCTGCGGACGGTGCTGTCCAACAGCTTTGGCTTCGGCGGCACCAACGCCAGCCTGGTGCTGCGCCGCTGGGAAGGCTGAGCGGCCGGGGACGCGATGGCAGCGCCCGGCTGCCGCGTGTCCTGTCATCCCGAGCGCAGCGAGGGGTCTGCCTTCATGGCAACGCAGCGCGAGCAGATCCCTCGCTGCGCTCGGGATGACAACCTAGCCCGATCGCGCCCGCTGCCCACGCCTGATCGCGCTGGCGGCTCGCCGCAGCCGCCCGACCGTCACGAGCCGGCGTCCCTCACCACGATCCGCAGGCCGTCGGTCTCCACCACCTGCCCCGCGCGGATCTTGCAGGTCTTGCGCAGTTCCACCGCACCATCGACACGCACCGCGCCGCTGGCGACCATCGCCTTGCCCGCGCCGCCGCTGTCGACCACGCCGCACAGCTTGAGCAACTGATTGAGCTCGACGAATTCGCCTTCGAGTTCGAATGTCTCTTCATCCATCGATCGTTCCCCGGCCTAGCCCTGCAGTTCCCGCAGTGTCGCCGACGGCGGCGCATCGAGCACCCGCCGCGTGGCGAACAGCCCCGCCAGCAGGGTGACCAGCACGCCCAGCGCGCCGCCCACCACCGCCAGCATCCAGTTCATGCGCCACGGCAGGTCGAACACCTGCACCGCGATCACGCCCGACAGTATCGATGCCGCGATCGCCGCCACCAGCCCCGACAGCAGCCCGATCGCCGCGAACTCCGAGACCTGCGCCATGCGCAGCTGGCCGCGGCGGCCGCCCAGCGCGCGCATCACGCCGCCTTCGAGCAGGCGCTCGTCCTGGCTGGCGCTCACCGCCGCCAGCAGCACCAGCACGCCGGCCAGCAGCGAGAACCAGAACACCACCTGCACCACCGTCGAGACCTGGTCGGCGGTCGAGCGCACCTGCGCCAGCACCGCATCGACGTCGATCACCGACAGGTTGGGGAATGCCTGCACCAGTTCGGCGGTGAAGCGTGCCTGTTCGGGCGGCACCTGCAGCGCGGTGATGTGGCTGGCCGGATAACCGTCGAGCGCACCGGGCGAGGCGAGCACGAAGAAGTTGGGCTGGAAGCTCTCCCACTCCACGCTGCGCAGGCTGGTGACCGGCGCTTCGAAGCGCTGGCCGGCGATGTCGAAGGCGATGCGGTCGCCGATCTTCCAGCCCAGCCCGTTGGCGAAGTTCTCCTCCACCGACAGCTCGGGCGTTGCCGGCGTGGCCTTCCAGAACGTGCCGGCGGTGACCTTGTTGTCGTCGCGCAGGGCATCGGCCATCGACAGGTTGAACTCGCGCTCGGCGCGCCGCTGCGACTGCCGGTCTTCTTCGGCATCGCCGGTCCGATCGGCGTAGTCGGCGCCGCTCACGGCGCTGCCGTTGTGCTGCACAAGGCGTGCGCGCACCATCGGGAACAGCACCGGTTCGGCCACGCCGCGCGCGGCGACAAACTCGCGCACCGGCCCGATCTGGTCGGACTGCACGTTGATGACGAAGCGGTTGGGCGCATCCTGCGCCAGCGCCAGCTGCCAGCGGTCGAGCAGGTCGGTGCGCACGAAGGTAAGCAGCAGCAGCGCCATCAAGCCCAGCCCCAGCGCGCTGACCTGCGCGATCGAGGTGCCGGCACGGCGGCTGACGTTGGCCAGCCCGTAGCGCAGCGCGCCGCGCAGCCGCCCGCGCAGGCGTCGTACCGCGAGGATCAATGCCCAGGCCATCAGCGCCAGCACCGCCAGCGTCGCCGCGATGCCGACCAGCATCGCGGTGGCCAGCGTGGCCGATCCGGCCTGCCACCACAGCAATGCGGCCAGCCCGCCCAGCCCGGCCAGCGCGACGATCCATGCCGAAGGTTCGGCGCCGTCGAGATCGCGACGCAGCACCCGCAGCGCCGGCACGCGCCGCAGCGCCAGCACCGGCGGCGCACCGAAGGCCAGCAGCACCACCAGGCCCACGCCGTAGCCGTGCAGCGCCGGCCACACGCTGGCTGGCGGGATATCGACCTTGAGCGTCTGCCCCAGCCAGCCCGCCACCGACCACTGCAGCGCGAACGAAATCACCACTCCGACGGTGCAGGCGATCAGCCCGAGCAGCAGCAGCTCGCCGACATGAATCCCGACCAGGGTGCGCTGCTGCGCGCCCAGGCAACGCATCACAGCCACGCCCGACAGATGCCGCTCGCTGTGCCGGCGCGCGGCCATCGCGACCGCAACGGCCGCCAGCACCACCGAAACCAGCGCGGCGAGGCCCAGGAAGCGGCCGGCACGATCGAGCGCCGAGCGCACTTCCGGACGCGCATCGGTGATCGTCTCGATGCGCTGGCCGCGGGCCAGGTTGGTGTTTGCCGTGGCGGTGAAGCGCTCCACCGCGGCGGCGTCGCCGGCCACCACCAGCCGGTAGCGGATGCGGCTGCCTTCCTGCACCAGTCCGGTCGAGGCGAGGTCGGCGAGGTTGAGGAAGGCCTTGGGCGCGACGTTGAAGTAGTCGATCGAGGCGTCGGGCTCCTGCATCACCAGCGCGGCCAAACGCAACTCGCGCGTGCCGATGCCGACGCTGTCGCCGATGCGTGCGCCCAGCGTGTCCGCGCCGGCGCGACTGAGCCACAGCGTGCCGGAATCTGGCACCGCGGCGGCATCGCGCTCCGTGCCATCGGCATCGGCGATGCGGAAGCTGCCGCGCAGCGGGAAGCCTTCGCCCAGCGCACGCAGGTCGCCCAGCCGCAGCTGCGCGTCGGCGCCGCTGCCGACGCGGATCATGCTGTCGAGTTCGACCGTCTGCGTGCGCTGCAGGCCGGGCGCATTGGCGGCCTCGTCGATCGCGCCGGTGATCGGCGCATCGCCGCGCACCAGCGCGTCGCCGCCGAGCAGGCGGTTGGCCTCCATCGCCAGCGCGCGCCCGGCGCGGTCGGTGACGAAACCCACCGATGTGACCGCCACCACCGCCAGCACCAGCGCGGCGAACAGGATGCGGATGTCGCCGGCCTTGATGTCGCGGCGCAGCTGGCGCCAGGCGAGCGTGAGGGTCCTCATGCGCCCGCTCAGCCGCGTTCGTCGGCGACGAGCCGACCGCTGTCGAGCCGCAGCGTGCGGTGGCAGCGCGCGGCCAGGTGGTCGTCGTGCGTCACCAGCACCAAGGTGGTGCCGGCGTCGCCATTCATCGCGAACAGCAGCTCGATGATCGCCTGCCCGGTATGCGTGTCGAGGTTGCCGGTGGGCTCGTCGGCGAACAGCAGCGAGGGCTTCGTCACGAACGCGCGCGCCAGTGCCACGCGCTGCTGCTCGCCGCCCGACAGCTGCCTGGGGTAGTGGTCCAGGCGCTCGCCCAGCCCGACCTTGCCCAGCATCGCGCGCGCCGGCGCCTCGGCATCGGCATCGCCGCGCAGCTCCAGCGGCAGCATCACGTTCTCCAGCGCGGTCAGCGAGGGCAGCAGCTGGAAGTTCTGGAACACGAAGCCGACCTTCTCGCCGCGTACCCGCGCGCGCCCATCCTCGTCCAGCGCGGAGATCGCCTCGCCGTCCAGCGAGACGCTGCCGGCCGAAGGCGTGTCCAGCCCGGCCAGCAGCGACAGCAGGGTGCTCTTGCCCGAACCCGAGGCGCCGACGATGGCCACCACTTCGCCGCGCGCGATTTCAAAGGCGACCTCGTCGAGGATGGTCAGCGGGCCGGAAGGCAGCGCCACGCGCTTGCCCAGGTCCTGCACGCGCAGGGCGGGCGCGAGCGCGTGGGCGGCGAGGTCGGCGGCGGCGTGGGGCGCTGGAGCGTCGGCCATGTTCATTCCGGTTTGGTTATCGTGGACCGCAGGCGCGATGCGCACGACGGCCAGGGAGTTTCGATGCAACAGTTCGCGGTACCGGCCAGGCCATCCTTCCCGCGAGCGCGGGGGTTGCCCTTCGACAGCCCGCAGCGCGGGTCGGCCGGCATTCCTGCCAGGTTCCGGGCGATGACGCGGGCGTCCCGGCACGACTCGATGCCGGCTCGCACCAGCACTCCTTATGCGGTCGGACGTCGTTCGATGCAATGGGCCATCGGTTTACTGCTGCTGCTCGCGCTGCTGCCGGCGTTCGCGCAGCCGAAGGCGCCGGACAGCGCACAACAGCCGCGCACGGTGCTGGTGATGGGCGATTCGCTCTCGGCCGGCTACGGCATGGCCGCGCACGAAGGCTGGGTGTCACTGCTGGGCGAGCGGCTGGCGCGCGAGCGGCCCGGCTGGCGCGTGGTGAACGCCAGCATCAGCGGTGAGACCACGGCCGGCGGCTCGTCGCGCATCGTCGGCGAAGTGCTGCGCCACCAGCCGGACGTGGTCGTCATCGCGCTGGGCGCAAACGACGGCCTGCGCGGCCTGCCGCTGCGCGAGGCACGGCGCAACCTGGCGCGCATGATCGGCGCCTCGCAGCACGTCGGGGCCAGGGTACTGCTGGTCGGCATGCGCATGCCGCCGAACCTCGGCGCGGACTACACGCGCGGCTTCGAGCGCAACTACCGCGAACTGGCCGACCTGTTCGATACCGCCCTGCTGCCATTCCTGCTCGACCCGATCGCGCTCGACCGCAGCGCCTACCAGGACGACAACCTGCATCCCACCGTCGAAGCGCAGCACAAGCTGCTTGAACACGTGTGGCCGGCACTGGAACCATTGCTGCGCTGAGGACCAAGTGCGCCACCTTGCCTGACACCACTCCCGCCGCCCCCCCTGTAGGAGCGGCTTCAGCCGCGATCGAGAAACCAACCCACCGGTGGCTTACCGCGCAAGCGCCGCGTCCACCACCGGGCTCCCTTCCGCCACCTGCCCCGCAACCGGCGCAAGCCCCCAGGGCTGCTCCTCCAGCTGCGTCCGCCCCGCCTCCAGCCAGTCCTGCGCCTGCTTCGTATCCAGCAGCGCCGCGGATGCCGCGGAGATACGCGCCCCATCGCCCGACTGCACTGCGTCCATGAACCGGTCCAGCGCGCGCCCCGACTCGCCCATGTACAGCAAGGGCCGATCGGCCTGTGCGGGCGCGAGCTGCCGGTCGTCGGCGGAGCGCTCGCGTTCCTGCGCACGCAGCAGGGCCCGAGCGGCCTCCTCCTGGCGCGCGATCTCGCCGTCCAGGCTCGGGATCACCGCGCTGGCCATGCCGTGGCGCTGCAGCGATTCGTGCATCGCCGGCCCTGCCTGCCTGGCGAGTTCCACCGTGCCCTGCACGCTGTACGCGGTCCACGGCGTGCCCGGTTGATACGACACTGCCGCGCCAACCAGCAGCCCCGTCGTTCCGCCCACCGTGGCGCCTGCAAGCGGTGCACGCGACGTGACGCCCGCTACGCGGTCGCCCACTCCGTCGAGCGTCGCGTCCACTCCCGTGGCGGCCGCGCCCACTCGCTCGCGTGCGCGCTCACCGACGCGCGCGATGTCGTCATGCAGGGCCGCGCCGATGGACCCTGCCCCGAGCCGGATCGCGCCAGCGGAGCCGCGTCCCTGCTGCAGCGCCTGCGCCGCCTCCGCGCGGGACTGCGCCAGCAGTTCGCGGCCCTGTGCTTCCTGCTGCTCGGCCCGGGTTTCCAGATCACGCTGCAACTGGGGCGACACTAGGCCGGCCACGGCGCCCAGCACGCGCGAACCCGATGCCGTCGCGCCGGCGTACTGCTCCTGCAGCCAGCCGTGCGCGCGATGCGCACCGGCTTCGGTGGCCGCGGCAGTCTCGCGCCAGCGTGCGGCCACTTCGCCCATCGCACGCGTGCCGTGCTCCACCGTCACGCCGGCCAGCCGGTAGCCCTGCGCGGCAAAGGTTCCGGCATGGCCCAGCGCCGACGCCGTGCCGTCTCCGGCCAGGTCCAGGCCGGTGTTGGCGATGCGGCCACCAAACGCTGCCACCTGGCCAGCGGTGCTTCCGGCGTCGGCGCCGCGCGCCGCGCTCGCCACCACGTTCAGCAGCGGACCCGCGAGGCGATGCAGTTCGCCCACCGATGCCGCGTAGTCGCGCGGGACGGGACCGGCCTCACCGGCCTGCATCGCGACCAGCGGCGGCTTGCGCACGCCGGCCGCCTGCGGCAGGTCGCGCAGCAGTGCGGCGCCGTCGCCTTTCTCGAGCCGGTCGAGGAAGCTCTGGATCGCCGGATGCGAGGATTCCGGGATCCCGGCCATCAGCTGCGTGTTCAGCATCTGCCTCGCTTCGGGCACCTTGCGCATCACCGCAGCCGTGTCAGAGAGCAGCCCCGCCAACCGGTGGCGCTCCAGCACGCCGAGGTTGGCGAGGTCTCCCTGGATGCCATCGTTGAGCAGGTCGCCTTTGACTTGCCATGCGGTGACGGTCTGGTTGGTGTCGTACGCCGGCATGCCTCCGTTCTGGCGTGCGAAGCGGGCAACAGTCTCCTGATGGAGGCCAGCCGGGTTGTAGGTCGCCGCACGCATGCCGGTGACTGCGGAGGCAGCCGACGCCAGGCCTCCGCCCAGACTGTGGCCAACGATTCCAAAATCGAGGCCGGCGCGCTTGAGCTCCAAGGCCAGGTCCATCGCCCGGTCGTAGTAATCGGTTTGGAGTCCCAGGGATTGCGGGAAATTGTTTCCCAGAAAGTCCTCGGTCCCGGTGTCCCTCAGATCGCCACTGGCGTCCACGACCGACCCGGTCGACCCTTTGAATACCAAGGTCGCCTTGCAATCAGGCCGGAGGACTGCGGGATCGGGAAGATAGAGTTCCGCCCGGAATCCTGACTCTGCCGGTTTGAGCAAGCCGCGCAACCTGTTCTCGGAAATACCAAGTGCCGGCAGGGCAGCGCGCAGCAGCTCCGGGTTCTCGCTCGCCCGCATCCAGCCATGTGGTGCTTTCCCACGCTCACGGGCCGCGTCGTACACATCAGCCGCCAAGGCGGCGTACTGGCGTGCCTGGTACAGCTCCTGGAGACGGTCTGCACGCTCCTGCAGGGCGGAATCACCGCTGTCGCGGAGCCTTTCAAGGAGCTCGGACTGCTGATATCGAGTTGTCATGACGGTCCCTGTCATTCGATAGGATCACAGAAGCGGGATCTCCGATTCTTCGTGCTGAAATCCCAGCCGCTCACGCATGAGGCGGTAGTGTTCCGGCATCGACGGACGCGAGTAGCCCGATGCCAACAGCCACTGCTGGCATTTGCGCTGCCAGCTCGGGTCTTCAGGGTCTCCCGGATGCCAGAAGATTGCCTCGATCGTGTGCGAATCGGGCTCCACCACCGGCTTGTCATACGCATAGTCGAGGCTGGGGTCTGCGCCGTGCTCCAGCAGCCAATGCACCATCATGAAGCCGCCGCGGGATGCGTAGCTGCTGGTGATCGTACTCACAGAGGCCTGCGCATTCACATCCGCCCCCCGCTCCACCAGCAGCTGCACGTTGCGCCACTGGTTCTGGTGGATGTAGGCGTGGAACAGCAGCGCCTCGTCGTTGGTGTTGCGGGTGTTGGGATCGCCGCCGTGATCGAGCAGGATCTCGAGGTAAACGGGGTCATTGTGCTGGGCGGCCCAGACCATGGCGTTCGGGTAGTAGCGTTCGCCGCGATCGCTGGGGAAGGGCCTTTTCACGTTCGGATCCGCGCCGGCTTCGAGCATCGCGCGCAAACCTTCCGGACTGCCGGTGATGATCGGCCAGGCCAGCAGCGGGATGCGCCCCTTGGGGCTGCTGAAAATGGTGTCGGGATCAACCCTGTCGTCGCGCATCAGCCGACTGATCCGGGCCGCATCCCCGTGCTCGGCGGCGATTGCCAGCGCCTGCGCCTTCGGATCGGGAAAGGCTTCTTCCAGTGCGGCCTGCTGTTGCGACTGGCGCGCGGCGGCCAACAGGTCGGGATTGCAGGCCGACAGCAGCAGACAGGCCAATACCAGCCAGTAAAGCGGCAGGTGGATGCCGGGGCGCGGCAGACCTGCGGTCGGCCGGATCGGGGCGCGGATTTCCATCCCTGGGACTCCTTCCATGGCGTCGTATACCGTCGGGTGACGGCCGCAGGTTAGCCCAATCGACCGCGGCGGGCCACGCGGCGTGGGCCGGCTTCAGTCCGCGGACTTTCCGGTCAGCAATGGATAGGGATTGAGCGGTGTGCCAGTCCACCACTGCCGCTCGGGCGTAAGCGCGAACACGGCGAAGTGCAGGTGCGGGGCGGCCGGGTCGGCGTTGCCGGTGCTGCCGACGTAGCCGATCACCTGGCCGCGCTTCAGCAGCGCGCCCTCCGCCAGGCCGGGGGCGTAGGACTGCAGGTGGGCGTAGTAGTAGCACCAGCGGCCGGAGGGTTCGAACTGGTAGATGGTCAGACCACCGCGATCGCTGTCGAACAGCTTTTCGACGTGGCCGTCCGCCACCGCCAGCACCGGCGTGCCGGCCGGGGCCATGATGTCCAGCGCCTCGTGGCTGCGCTCGCTGCCGCGGGCGTCGCCGAAGGTGTCGTACAGATCGTCCGCCTGCATGCCCTGCACGGGCACGAGCAGGCCGGCCGGGTCGGTTGCAGGGGCAATTGGAACGGGTAGCGCTGCGGGTTCACTGGTTCCGGCAAGCGGAGGCGGCAGCGCGGCATGGTGTGCCGCGGGTGGCGCGTCTGCCGGCTCCGCTGTCGGGGCCGGATCCGCCGTCGGGGCCGGATCCGCCGTCGTCGCCACCGGCGTCGCGCTGCGCTGCCACGACGCTCCGCCATCGCCGCCAAGCAGCCACCAGCCGACATTCGCCAGCAGCAACAGCAGCACACCGACCGTCAGCCAGCGCACGGATTGCGCCTCACTCTTCCAGCAGCACGCGCGTGCCGGCCTTGACCGCGCCCGCGAGCGTGCGCGCGGCCCAGTTGGTCAGGCGGATGCAGCCGTGCGACTGGGTCTTGCCCACCTGGGCCGGCTCGGGCGTGCCGTGGATGCCGTAGTGCGGTTTGGACAAGTCGATCCAGACGCTGCCAACGGGGTTGTTCGGCCCCGCAGCCAGGGTCGCCTTGGCGTGCGAGGGGTCGGCATCCCAGAACAGCTCGGGGTTGTAGTGGAAGGTCGGATCTTCGGCGACGGACTTGACGGTCCATTCGCCGATCGGCAGCGGATCGTGTTCGCTGCCGGTGGAGGCGGGGAACTGCGCATAGACCTTGCCGGCATCGTCCTGCAGGCGCAGCACCGAGTCGGACTTGTCGACCACCACGGTTGCGGCCGGCGCCAGCGGCGCCAGGTCGGCGAGGTTGGGCACGACCAGCCCGGTCCCGGCCTTCAGCGGCTTGCCGGGATTGAGCTGCGCGATCAGCTGCGGGGCAGCGTGGAACTTCTCGCCCAGCGCCTCCTCCACCGAGGTGTAGCCCAGTGCGTCAAGATCGGCCTTCTCCATGGTGTCGTCGGGAATCTTCGGGAACGGACCGGCCACGTCCTCGGCCGTAAGCGTGTAGGTGACCAGCGCGGGTGCCGCATCCGCGGCCAGCGCCTGCCAGGTCGCCTCGTCCAGTTCGCCGCTGGGTTCGAGATCCTTGGCGCGCTGGAAGGCCGCGATCGCGCGGCTGGTGTTGGTGCCGGCGCCACCGTCGATCTCGCCGGGAGAAAAGCGCGCGCGCTCCAGCAGCACCTGCGCGCGCAGCAGCGCGGCCTGGCCGGCGCCGGTGGCGGCGTTGACCGCCTCGGGGGTATGGCCGGCAGCGGCATCGTCGGCGGCATGGGCGCAGGTGGCGGCCAGGCACAGCGCCAGGGCGACGAAGGGTGAAAGCAGTGGGCTCATGCGGAGAGGTCCAGGCAGCAGGAAGTCGGGCCGCATCATTGCGTGGCCGCCTGACTGCGTGACGTGAACGCATGCGCGGCCGCCCGGGGTCGCGCACGGTTAAGCCCGGCGAGCGCAGACTCGTAGCGTTCAAACCGGAGCCTAGCCATGAGTCGTTTCGCACGCCTGCTCTTGCTGGTCGTCGTCCTGCTGGCGACCGCCACCGTCACCGCCAAATCCCGCAACGTCACCGACCCCGAGGCCCCGCGCAGCCTGCCGGCCGAAGGCCCGGTACAGGTGCAATGGACCGACCCGTCCAACTTCACCGACCTCAAGTTCAGCGGCAACCGCTGGCGCGCCGCCCAAGGCAGCTGGGTCGAACAGCTGGCCGAACACATGCGCGACTCCGCCGAAAAGCGCCTGCCCGAAGGCGAGCGGCTGGAGGTGACGATCACCGACCTCAATCGCGCCGGCCGCTATGAGCCCTGGCGCGGCATGAACATGCAGGACGTGCGCTTCGTGCGCGACCACTATCCGCCGTCGATGGCGCTGCAATTCAAGCACTACGGAGCCGACGGGCAGCTGATCGCCGAGGGCAGCCGCGAGATGCGCGATACCGGCTTCCTGATGGGCGGCGGCAACGCGGCCAGTCACGACAACCTGTACTACGAGAAGCGCATGATCGACGGCTGGGTGCGCGACGAACTGCGCAGGTCCGAGGTCGCGATCCACTGAGCGGGCCACACGCCGCGCGTGGGGCATCGACACTGCACCGGTGGCGACACGCCGTATGGCGCGAAGATGCGCTGTCGACACGCCCAGGAGCCGCCGCCGGATGACCGTCTACGTCGACGACGCGGTGACCCTGTGGCGCGGCAGGCGCTGGGCGCACCTGATGGCCGACACGCTCGACGAGCTGCACGCCTTCGCCGCACGCCTGGGCATGCCGCGCCACGCTTTCCAAAACAGGACCAGCGGCGCCCACTACGACGTCACCGCTGAACTGCGCGAGCTGGCAATCGCGCTGGGGGCGCAACCGATCTCGCGGCACCACGACCGCGCCCTGGTACGGGCGGTGATCGCACGCGCCAGGGCGCAAGGCCGGGGCGAGGCGCCGTGACCGGTCCGCTACAATCGCTGGCCACACCCGATCAGCCGCACCTCGCCATGTCCGAAACGCCTCCCGACCGCCTCTGCAACGATCCGCGCAGCCCGCACTACGACGAAGCCTCGCTTGGCCGCGGCATCGGCATCCGCTTCAAGGGCGTGGAGCGGCGCGACGTGGAGGAGTACTGCATCAGCGAAGGCTGGATCCGCGTCGCCGCCGGCAAGGCCCTGGACCGCCGCGGCCAGCCGCTGACGATCAAGCTCAAGGGCGAAGTCGAAGCCTGGTACCAGTTGCCGCAAGCCGAATAACCCACGCCGTCCCACCCTGCATGCCCGCATCGCTCGCGCATGTCGTTTCGCGCACTGTGGGCGTGAGCGCAGGCTGACGATCGCGCGCGCGGCCGCGACGGCAAGCTGGCAAACTCCAGAACCCCAGACTCGCAAGGAGTCCGCCCGTGTCCGGATTCGACCTGACCCCGCCCGACCCCGCGCAGCGCGCCACGCTGGAAGCCGGCCTGGACGAGTCCGAACGCCGCGTGCTGCTGTCGCATGGCACCGAGGCGCCGTTCTGCGGCGTGTTCCTGGACAACAAGCGCGAAGGGGTCTACGCCTGCCGCCTGTGCGGGCTGCCGCTGTTCCGCTCCGGCGCCAAGTTCGATTCGGGCACGGGCTGGCCGAGCTTCTTCGCGCCCTATGCACCGGCGCACATCCGCTACGTGCGCGACGCCAGCCACGGCATGGTCCGCGTCGAAGAGGTCTGCGCGCGCTGCGGCAGCCATCTTGGCCACGTGTTCCCCGACGGCCCGCCGCCCACGCACGAGCGCCACTGCATCAATTCGGCGTCGCTGGGCTTCGTGGACGAAAGCACGCCGCTGCCCGACCCGCTGGGCCGCGGCGACAACGAGGCGCCCCCCGCCGCCTGACCATCCACGCACCGGAGGATCCGATGCAGTACCTGCTGCTGGTCTACGTCGATGAAACTTTGCTCGAGGCGCTGCCCGAGGGCGAGTTCGACCGGCGCATGCGCCACTGCCTGGAGCGCGCCGACGCGCTGCAGGACGAAGGCACGCTGCTTGGTTTCCAGCAGCTCGAACCCGCACGCACCGCGAAGTCGGTGCGTCGTCGCGGCGGCAAGGTGAGTGTGGTCGACGGCCCCTTCGCCGAAACCAAGGAGCTGCTGGCCGGCTTCAACCTGGTCGAGGCCAACAGCCTGGAGGACGCGATCCGCATGGCCGAGGAACTGCCCTGGGCGCAGACCGGCTGCATCGAGGTGCGCCCGGTGCGCGATGTCGACGCGGTCAGGCAGCGGGTCGGGGCCGCATCGCGCCCGGCCGCCGCCTGAGCGGCAACGCGGGCGAGCCGCATCGTTTCGACGGGAGGACCGATCAAATGCGCCTGGCACCATGGCTGCTGCTCCTGAATCTCTGCGCGGGCCTTGCCTGCGCCGCCGGACCGGTCGCCAGCGTGCGCGTGGCGTTCGACCGCGAGGGCGTCACCCAATCCCGTGCCGAGGGTCTTGCCGACATTGCGGCGAACCGCGCCATCACCGCGGATGATCCGGTGCGCGTGGCCTCGATCTCCAAGCTGGTGGTGGCCGTCGGCGTGCTGCGACTGGTCGAACAAGGACGCCTGGACCTCGATGCCGATGTGTCCGACGCGCTTGGCTGGAGCCTGCGCCATCCGCAATGGCCCGATGTGCCGGTCACCCTGCGCATGCTGCTCTCGCACCGGGCCGGACTCACCGATGCCGCCGGCTACTGGCAGGTGCCGCTTGGCGGCGAGCTGCGCACATTGCTCGACGATCCGCGCGCCTGGGATGCCGAACACGCACCGGGCAGTTTCTTCCGCTATGCCAACCTCGGCTTTCCGCTGGTCGCGATGGTCATGGAACGCGCGACGGGCGAACGCTTCGACCTGCTGATGCAGCGGCTGGTGCTGCAGCCGCTCGGCATCGCAAGCTGCTACAACTGGGCGGCCTGTGACGAAGCAACGGCTGCGCGTGCGGTGGTGCTGTACGACGAGGCTCGAACGCCGCTGCGCGACGACCATCGCGGCAGCACACCCGGGTGCGCGGTGATCACCGCGGAAGGCGCCAGCTGCGACCTGTCGCAGTGGCGCGCGGGCGCCAACGGCGCGCTGTTCTCGCCGCAGGGCGGGCTGCGCATCTCCGCGCGCGAGCTGGCGAAGATCGGCCGGTTGCTGCTTGGCGAAGGCGAGGTCGATGGGGTGCGACTGCTGTCGCCCGGTTCGGTGCGCAGCCTGCTCTCGCCGCTGTGGCAGTACGCGCCCGGCAACGGCATCGGCCATGAGGAGGACACCGGCGACGGGCAGGGACTGGCGTTCTTCTGCCGCTATGGCATGGCCACGCAGACGCTGGCCACGCCGCAGCCGGGATGCGGCGACGACCCCTTCGGCGATGGCGTTGAACGCGTCGGCCACAGCGGCTCCGCCTATGGTCTGCGCTCGGGACTGTGGATCGATCGCGAGGCTGGCACCGGCGTGGTCTATTTCGCCACGGGCATCGCGGATGGCCGCGACGGCACGCGTTCGGCCTTCAGCGCGGTGGAGGAGCGGCTGGCGCGCGGGGAGTGACGGTTTGCGAAGGTCGCAGGGGCCGGCCTTCCGCGACGGAGATCTCTCACTGCGTTCGAGATGACAGGATCCGGAGGGCCCGCGCCACACGATGATCGCGGGCTTCATCCGACACCTGCAGATTGTCATCCCGAACGCAGTGAGGGATCTGGAATCCGAAGACGGGATCTCTCACTGCGTTCGAGATGACAGGATTCGGGGGCCCCGCCATACCGGCCGGTCCCGGGCTCATCCGGTACCTGCGGACTGTCACCCCGAACGCGGAATGCAACGCGCAGGGACTCACTGCGCACTGCGATTCCCGTCCGCTCACCGTGCCTGGAACAACCTGATCGGCCGGATCCCGTGTTCACGCTCGGCGGCGTCGGCCAGCAGCGCGAGCTCCGCGAGCTCACGCTGGTACAGCTCGAGGAAGGCGTCCTCCACCGGACCGGTGACGTGGATGAAGGCGAACGGATCGCCGCCGGCCGACGACATGCGGCCACAACGGCTGCGCAGATGCCGTCCCAGCGCGGCGCCATCGGCCAGCGCGATGCCATCGAGCTTTGCCATCAGCGTGTCGAACTCCTGCCGGTACTGCTCGGCCATCGCATAGACGCGCACGCGCAGATCGTCGGCGTCCCGTCCCATGCCGCCCTGCAGGCGCAGGCAGACGCGACCCCCCGACAGCAGGCGCTCGAGCTTCGGCCATGCCTCGTGCAGCGCCTGCAGCAGCGCCAGCCTGGCCTGCGCCTGCGTTTGCGCTGCCCCGGTCAGCGCGGCGACGGCCAACTGGTAGCGTCGCGCAAACAGCGCGAGGATGCGCGTGGCCAGCTTGCGGTCGGCCGAGCCACCGTTGCGGCACTGACCCAGCTGCTCGCGCAGCGCGCCCGGATCGGGATCGGACCCATCCGGCATCGTGAAATCGACGCCCAGGTCGACCAGCCGCACCCACAGCTCGAGCTCGTCCGCGCGCGAACGGACACGGTCCAGGCGCGGCCACAGGTCGGCCGCGTCCGGCCCCAGCCTGCGCAGTTCGTCCACGCAGCCCTGCCAGTCGAAGCCGGCCGCCGGCAGCAGCGCGCCCTCGCCCGGGTCCAGCAGCGGCACCGTGCCGAGCATGCCGTTGGCGAAGCGCTTCCAGCCCTGCGCCAGTGCATCGGGCAGCTGGCCCATGCCGAGCAGCTGCGCAGGCTCGACCAGGCTGCGCGCGCCGAACTCCAGCCCCATCTCGCGGTAGTAGTGCTCGGTCACCTGTCGGCTGAGCGCCGGGAAATCGGCGAACAGCGCGGACGCGGGGCGCTCGTCGACGAACATGCCCGCCACCGGCTGCGCCATCGCATTGGCGATGCGCGCCTGATCGGCCGGGTGCGAATCCCAGAAGCGGGTCTCGTCGTCGTTGTCGAGCATGCATTCGATCGCCTGCCAGTCCTCCGCGCGCCACTGCCCCAACCGCAGCGCGGCGGCGGCCGGCAGGTCTGCCACCAGGCTGCCTTCGCGCCAGGCCTTGCGGTTGATCGCCTCCACCTCGTGCATCGCTTGCGACAGCGCGCGCAGGCGCAGCGCGGTGGTGGCGAAGGTGTCGCTGCCGGCCACCGCGACCTCGTAGCGGTCGGCGTCGAACTCCATCTCCTGCGACAGCCAGCGACTCATCCGGAAGCTGACCTGGAACAGGCCGCGCAGGAACACGCGCGTCAGCCCGAGGCAGAACTGGGTAACGGCGCACATGAGCTGGAACAGGTTGCCACCATCGCCCTCGTCGTCCGCGTCGCCGTCGAGCCAGCGCTGCAGGCGCTCGTCCCACTCGTCGCGATGGTAGGCGCGCGATTCGAGCCAGCGGTTGACGTGGTTGATCACGTGCGCGGCGCGCATGCCGCCACGCTGCGCGAAGTGGCCGAACTCGTGGGCAAGCACGCCCACCAGCTGGCGCGCGGTCATGCCGGCGACCAGCGGCAGGCCAATGGTCAACGTCCTCGCCCCGCCCACCAGCCCGCCGGGGCCGGGGCTGAACTGCACCCAGGCATTGACGCTGTGGCTGAGATGGATTTCGCGCGGCGGCGCCACGCCAACCGCGCGGCACAGCGCCAGCACGGCGTCGCGGAATGCCGATTCCTGCGCCGGCAGCCTGAGCGGATCCGGCTCGCTCGCACGCGGCGCGAACAGCGGCTTGAGCAGGAACAGGATCAGCACCCCCAGCACGAAGCCGGGCACCGACCAGGCCAGCATCGCCCAGCCGCTGATCTCGCGCGGCGCCCACTCGGCGTAGTAGACATAGCCCAGCCACGCCAGCGCCGCGACGAAGCCGAAGTACACCAACGGCAGCAGGCACGACAGCAGCGCCACCAGCCACAGCAGCAGCGTGTACAGCGGGCGGCGCGCCGGTCGCGGCACCGATCCGGGCGCCAGCGCGTGCATCAATCCCGTGGGCGACTGCGTGGTGGCGGTCGCCGGCATGACCATCGTGTCCATGAGATCCCCGCGTGCGCCGGGAGGCCGGGCACGTTGCGCTTGATTGCTCCTGCTCCGCGGCGTGCGGCATTCCGTCGGAGGCGCGACGCTCCACAGCCCCCTGCGGCGTCGCGCCGGCCGAGGATACACAATCCCGGTTGCACCATTCCTGCCATCCGGGTGCCGCTTCGAAGATGCCGGTTGCGCGACTGTCCGCGCCGCCGCCCGGCTGGATCCTGCACCGCACGGCGGTCATGGACCGCACGTCCGGCGACGCGACGATGCCATGTCGATCCGCGGCGGCGTCGTTCGTCGCTGTAGCGTGCAGCTTCGCACGCATGTCCCGCTCAAGGAGACCCACATGGTCCAGGCCGTCAATCCGTATCTCAACTTCCCCGGCAACACGCTCGAGGCCTTCGAGTTCTATCGCTCCGTGTTTGGTGGCGAGTTCGCGATGGTGCTGCGCTACAGCGACTTCCCCGACAACATGGGGCTGCCCGCCGACGCCGCCGGCGGCATCGCCCATATCGCGTTGCCGATCGGACCGGCCATGCTGATGGGCACCGATGCAGGCTGCGGTGGCAGCAGCACCCTGCGCATCGGCAACAACAGCTACATCACGCTGGCGCCGGACGATGCGGCGGAGGCCAGGCGGCTGTTCGACGGTCTTTCTGCCGGGGGCCAGGTCACCATGCCGCTGCAAGCGACGGAGTGGGCCGAGCTGTACGGCATTGTCAGCGACCGCTTCGAGGTTCAGTGGATGATCAGCTACGAGGGCGCGACGCGGTTCCGGGGATGAGCGCGGGGGGTGGGCTGGCTCGCCACGGTGGCGGTGCTGCGGCTTTGATCGCCCGCTGCACCGTCAGGGCTGAACCCGCGAGCAACGGTGAGACCGCCACGGCCCGACATTCGCGCAATGCAAGCCCGAATCTGTGAGAAACGTCACCAAAGCAGAGCAAAAAACCGCCGTATTTCAGCTGTTCAGCCTGCAGTTAGGCGGCAAAACCCAAGAATCCTTGCCCAAGGGGATCCAAAACGTAAACGCAGCGCCCGTTCGGCCAAGGTCGGCGGGGACACTTGTCCCCGCGCCAGGGCCACTGGTCGACGCTGCCCGCCTTTCCTGATCTCCGGCAGACCTTACATGAGCAAGCGGTTCCCCTCCTCCCACCGGAACGGAATCCGGATCGGCCTCGCGCTGGCGGCATCCACGTTGCTCGCAGGCTGCGGCGTGCAGGTTCCCCAAGACGACTCCGACCCGCTGGCCAAGACAGCCAGCAGCGCCACCACGCAGGTGGCAGCGCCCGTGGCCCGCAGCACCGCCTCGGCTGTCGCCAAAGCCGCAACCGTGCAGAACCCGATCCTGTTCGTCACCCAGGTGCCGATCAGCGGCAACGGCAGCAGCGACCCCTTCGCCAGCCGCATGTCGACCTTCGCCAACCACCTGCCCGACATCAACGCGGTGCCGCGTGGCGGCGACCTGATGATCCGCTATCCCGACGGCACCTTGCGCAACCTCACCCGCGAAGGCGGCTACGGCATGGATGGGCTGCAGGGCGCGAACGCCATCGCCGTGCGCGAACCGACCGTGCACTGGAGCGGCACCAGGGCGGTCTTCAGCATGGTCGTGGGCGCTCCGCCGCGCCAGCACGTGAACACCAATGCCAGGTGGCAGCTCTATGAAGTCACCGGCCTGGCCCGCGGCCAGACCGCGCGCGTCACGAAGATCGCCAACCAGCCCGCCTACAACAACGTCTCGCCGCTGTATGCCAGCGATGACCGCATCCTGTTCACCTCCGATCGCCCGCGCGGCGGCGAGGCGCACCTGTATCCGCAGCTGGACGAGTACGAGAGCACGCCGACGATCACCGGCATCTACAGCCTGGAGCCCGCATCGGGCGCGCTGCGCATCCTCAACCACTCGCCCAGCGGTGTCTTCAGCCCCACCATCGACAGCTATGGCCGCGTGATCTTCACCCGCTGGGACCACCTGCAGCGCGACCAGCAGGGCCTGGATGTCTTCGGCGCGGTCAACTTCGCGAGCGAAGCGGCCAACGCCGCCAAGCTGTCCAACCGCAGCGAAAGCTTCCCCGAAACGCTCGAGGGCATGGCCACCGCCAACTACGGGCGCGTCAACGCCTTTACCTACAACCTGTTCACGCCCTGGCAGATCAACCAGGACGGCACCGACGAGCTCACGCTCAACCACATCGGCCGGCACGAGCTTTCGTTCAACTACATCCTGCGTTCGTTCGCCGCAGACAACGCCTTGATCGACACCGTGGGCACCACGCTGCGGGCCAACCGCACCGAGATCGACATCGACTCGGGGCTGTTCCACCTGCGCGAGGACCCGCGTGCGCCGGGCACGCTGTTCGGCATCCACGCCAACGAGTTCGCCGAAGGCAGCTCGGGCCGGATCATGCGCGTGTCCGGCGCGCCGAATCTGGCCGCCAACCAGATGACCATCACCGTGGCATCGGCCAGCGGCGGCCGCTACCGCAATCCGCTGCCGACCAGCAACGGTGCCGTCGTCGCCAGCCACACGCCGAGCTCGACGTTCTCGTCGGGGATCGAGTTGCGCCTGCGCACGCTGGACTCCAACGCCAGCGGGCTGCTGACGCCCGGCACCGCGCTCACCGGTGGCATCAGCAAGGCGGTGTCGTGGTGGACGCCCGGCTCGCAGGCGTCCTACAGCGGCCCGCTGTGGGAGGTTGATCCGGCCGAAGTGGTGGCACGCACGCCGCCGCCTGCGCCCACGTTGGCGCTGACCGCGCCCGAGCGCGCGGTGCTGGCCGAGGAGCAGGTGGACGAAACCAGCCTGCGCCTGTGGCTGCGCGCGCAGGGCCTGGCGCTCATCGTCGTGCGCAACCAGACCAGCCGCGACCAGGCTGACCGGCAGCAGCCCTACAACCTGCAGGTGCCGGGCGGCGCGAAGACGGTCAATGGCAATGGCCGCCTGTACGACATCTCGCATTTCCAGGTGTTCCAGGGCAACCAGGTGCGCGCCTACGACAGCTTCAAGCAGGGACGCCGGGTGCTGGCCCAGCCAGCTGCGCTGCGCGGCAATCCCGCGAATGCCTCGGGGCCTGCCGGCAGCGTCACGATCGCGCGCGACGGATCGTCGGCGGCATTCGTGCCGGCCAGCCGCGCGCTGACCTGGCAGACCACCGACGCCGCAGGCGAAGCGATCGTGCGCGAGCGTGTCTGGGTGACCCTGCAGCCAGGCGAGATCCGCACCTGCAGCGGCTGCCACGGCGAGAACGCCAGGAACCAGGCCGGCAGCGCGCCTTCCCAGGCCAAGCCCGAGGCGCTGCGCGAGCTGATGCGGCATTGGAAACAGACCCAGTCGGGCAACATCCCCGCCCGACGCAACGGCTCCGCGCCGCTCACGCGCGGCGGCTGAGGAACCAGGGCAACCACCCGAGGCGCCGCCAATGCATCGGCGGCGCGCTCAGCCCGGGTCGTTCACCGCGCCTGCGGAGTGGCCGTAGCGCAGCCATAGACCAGCAGCGTGCACGTCGGCGAAGACCTGCGCTTCCAGGCCCGAACCGATCGCCGAGAGCATGCAGTGCTCCACCGTCCCCAGCCCGTGCGGCTTGACGTGGGCCACCCGCAGCCGGCCGAGGCGTGGTCCGAACTCCAGCACCAGCGCGCGCCAGTCGTCCGCCTCCAGCGACGGACCTTCGAGTTCATCGACCAGCAGCAGCAAGCCCGCCGGCTGCGCCTGCAGCGCATCGGTGATCGCCCGCCAGTAGCCGAAGGTGTTCTCGCGCGTATTGGGCCCGGCGACGTGCGCCTGCAGTTCGCCGGCCTCACGGCGCAACGTGATGTGGAAGTCGGTCATGATCCTGCCCTCCGGCAGCAGGCGCGTCGCGCACATCCGCGAGCGTGGCGCGTATCGATGGCGCAAGGCCCGTATCCGCCATCGGCATATGTGCCAGACCACACTGCAATCGTCGCAGCCATGCCGTCCTCCTGACTGTCCGCACGGGTTCCCATCCTAGATCACCCACCCATCACGGCCTCGTTAAGCCCGCCGCGACGCCGCCTCCACGGGCCGACTACGCGCCGCCACGCATGATCCCGGGACACCACCCCCACCCCCGGAGCCGCGCAATGAACAAGCATGACCAGAACCCCGATCCAATCACCGGAGCACCCGGCTCCCACCCCGTCGGCGTGGCCACGGGCGGCACCGCCGGTGCCATCGCCGGCGCAGCGATCGGCAGCTTCTTCGGTCCCCTCGGCACCCTGATCGGCGGTGGCATCGGCGCCGTCGGCGGCGCCTCGGGCGGCAAGGCGATCGCCGAACGCGTCGATCCCACAGCCGAGGTCGAATACTGGCGCCAGGATGCGACCGGGCGCGAGTACTACCGCGCCGACGCGGACTTCGACCGCGACTACGCCCCGGCCTATCGCCTCGGCACCGAGCAGCGCAACGAGAGCGGCCAGCGCAACTGGAACGATGCGGAAACCGAGCTGAAGTCGCGCTGGGACCAGACCCGCGGCCAATCGACGCTGGACTGGGAGCAGGCGCAGCCGGCCGTCCGCGATGCGTGGGACCGCACCGACCGCACCTTTGGCGCCTACGAGGCCACCGACCAGCACTTCGGCGAGAACTACAACAAGGCGTCGTACTACAGCCAGGACTTCGACTACCAGGACTACCGCCCCGCCTACCGCTATGGCACGCAGGCGCGCAGCCTGTCGGCCGCGTCGAACTGGGATCCGGACACCGAATCGCGGCTCGAGCAGGGCTGGGAGCGTGCCAAGGGCGAGTCGCGCCTGTCGTGGCAGGACGCCAAGGAAGCGGTGAAGGATGCCTGGCACCGCGTCGAGCATCGCCTGCCGGGCGATGCGGACCGCGACGGCCGCTGAGCCTGTCCTACACGCGGCAAGAGGAGGCCCCCATTCGGGGGCCTTTTCATTGGTGCTGCGTGGACTCGCAAAGAATTCAGCAAAAGCAGCTGGTGCACCGTGCTGCAGTCACACCCGGATCACCGCCGCTCGGACAACCTGTCGCCCCCTCCCACCGCACGCAACAGAGGTCGCCATGTCCCTCACCAAACTCATCGCCATCGGCACCATCGGCTTCATCGCCTACCGCGCCTGGCAGCGTCATCAGCAAACCTCCGCCGTCTACCCGCAGCGTGACGAGGGCTCGCGCACCGCCCCGCATGGCGACCCGATCCTGGTCGGCGAACAGATCGACATTTCCGAACCGGTGCGCCCCGCCGCGCACGCAAGCCGCAGCTTCGGCGAAGAGTGAGAACGGAGCCCGCCATGCGGCTGCTTGTCCTGCTTACCGCGCTCGCCATGCCCATCGTGGCGTGGCTGTCCAACACCGGTGCGTTCGGGCCGGACCAGGGCGAGATTTCCGGCCGCTATCCAACCCTGCTGGTCGCGGCGGGCTACGCATTCTCGATCTGGGGCCTGATCTTCCTGTTCGACCTCGCCTACGCCGGCTGGCAGATGACCAGGGAGCGCAAGGGCGACGTCACGGTGAAACGGATCGCGCCCTGGGCAGCGGCCGGATTCTTCCTCACCACGATCTGGATGCCGTTGTTCTCGCAGGAGCTGTTCTGGCTGTGCCTGGCGGTGATCTTCGGCGCGCTCGCGTGCCTGGCGTACTGCGCCGTGCAGCTGTCGCGTGACCCTGCGCCGACCAATGGGCAGTGGGCCTGGGCATGGCTGCCGCTGTCGCTGCACGCCGGCTGGCTGACGCTCGCGGCGTTCCTCAACCTGGCGCAGGTGATCGTTGCCTACGAGCTGCTGCCTGTCGACCGCCAGCTGCCGTGGTCGCTCGGGCTGTATGCGGTAGCCGCAGTCGTGCTGCTGGCGCTGAACCACCGCATGCGCGGCAACCTGGTCTATGCGGCCGCCGCGCTGTGGGCGCTGGTCGCGGTGTACCTGCGCCAGTCCGGGCATGAACTTGCCGGTGCGGATACCTCGGCGTGGATCGCCGTGCTGGTGGCCATCGTGCTGGTGGCGCAGACGACGATGCTGCGGCTTCGCAACCCGGGCGGCTGGGTACCTGCGGAGGGTCGTGGCTCCATCCTGCGACGCTGAACTGGTAGCGGCCGGGCCAACGCTCCAGGGAAGTTCGAGCGGGTCGTCGCCTGGACACGAAACCTACATCTGTAGGCCCGGCGCCTCCCGCTGTGCCGATGCCACGTGCGCCTCATTCGGTGCCGCAAGCCTCGCGAGGTGGTCCTGTGACTGCACAGCAAGCTCCGGCGCGCGAAAGGAGAACCCCAAGGCAATTCTGTCCGCCGTCGCGCCATCTCCGGCCAGTACCGCGGCGTAGTAGCGGTTGAGGCCGGGGTCATCGAAAGGACCGGACGGCTGCGGCGCGCTGCCCTGCCGCCCCGCCGGGCGCTCAACCGGCGCCGGCGCTTCAGGCCGCGCAGCAGGCTGCGGCCGATCGCCACCAACCTCCACGTTGTGGAACAGCCCGCCCTGCGTTGACGTCAACACGTACTGCCACCGCGTCTGGCGCGGATTGCTCTGCGCAGCGTCGATGAATGCGCTGTAGTCATTGGGGTGGATGGTCTGGCAACCGGCGGAATCGGTGTTGTTGCGGGAGCCGCTGTGGATCTTGAAGGTGTTGTTCAATCCCTGGACACCTTCCAGATCGGCCACGGTAAACAGACCATCACCGTTGGTGTCCCGCTGCACCCTGCCGCCGATGCGCTCCGGTCGAAGCTGTTCGGGCGAAGGCCGGAATGCAGTATCCGTCCGTGCAGCCGCGGGATTGTCGTGCCTGGCGATCTGCATCTCGATGGTGCCCTCGGCCAGGCGCCCAAGGTCACGCATCGTGTCTCCATTCACATCATCGCCCTGGATCCGACGCCAAGCCACGTCTTCGTATCCAGCGGCGGGCGCGATCTGGCGCCGCTCGAAGTCGCGGTCGCCAAAAGGTCGGGTGCCGTCGCTTCCAGCCTGATGCGAGTACTGGGCGGTCGGCTCGGTGCTGGCGCGTCCCGTGAGGAAGATCCTGCCTTCGCCATTTGCGGTTCGCGTCAGAACCACGACCTGGTCGTCGTAAAGTCCTGTGCCCGTCCGACCCTGTCCGGGGGAGGCGAGGGTGGATGTCTCGCGGCGTAGCGCCAGCAATACGCTGTGCCCGTCACGACGCAGGTCGTCGCGCGCGACATCGTTGCCGCGCACCTCCACGATGCCGGCGTAGATGGCGTGTTTCTGGGCTTCGGTCAGGCCCACCAGTTCATTGGGTGAATCCGCGATGTGGCTGTAGTCGGGAATCCGTGGAGGTCCGAGCGCCTGTGCCAGGCGATCGACAGACTGTGCATGTCTTGCATGATGACCGCGGTCCCGTCCCATCCCCGGAAGCTCGGCACGCACTCCGGCGGCCACGTAGCGATCCAATGCTTCCTGGACGACAGTACGCTGCCCCTCCCTGGCCTGCTCAAGCGACTCGACCGCCTGAGCAAGGCGACCCTGCCGTACTTCCGCAATCACGCGCTCAGCGCTGGTACGGATGTCGATTGCAGTTGGCGTCGTGGGATGGGGATTGGTCACGGCACAGACTCAACTGGAAGGTCTGCCTCGCCGTCCTCGATCAGATAGGGGTCGATGCCGCCCTCGAATTGCTTCCTGCAACTGTCGTCGCCCGCACCATCGACTCCACAGGCCCAGAGGGCGAGTGGGATCTTGTCGCGCAGTTCAAAACGCTCGCCGGTCCAGACCAGGAAGCCGAAGTGCGCCTGCTGCAGAAACCCGCGAGGATCGGAGTCCGGTATACGTGGCCGCTCGTAGTCACCCTCTTCGGGCGGATCAATGACCCAACGCATGACCGGAGTGGTCGCAAGCCGGCGGACATCCAACCCGATATCCGTGTCCACCGCACCGCCCTCCTCCGGCGGGCGCAGATAGACGCCGTACCGTTGGCGCTCGATTGGCGTCAAATTCGGCGCTGGCGGGGCCAGCTCACTGGTCACATCTTCCGGCAGGCTACGGCCACGCACCCGGTACAACTTCAGTTGCCGAATTGTCCTGCCCTCCCCCGACAGGCATTCCACGTCTCGCGGGGCCGCTCTATCGGGGATGCAGTCCGGGCCATAGACCACGTAGATCGTTGTCTCCGGATCAAGACCTTCAAATGACCGGACCCAGAACTGGCTGAAGTGGTGTATTGCTGCCACGAAATCTGGCCGACTGCCATACCCCCTGACCGCTCGATAGCGCTGGTCGCTCGCTGCCGCCTCTTCGCGTTGTTCTGCGTCGAGGAAGGGATGGCCTTCGGGGATGTTGCGAAGGAGCCAGGCCATATGCTCTGGCAGAGGGCCAGAGCACGCGGGCGATTGCATCGGAGGGTCGCCAACGGTCCAGTCGCCACACTTCGCGCCCAACGCCTCCTCTATCGCGAAGCGACCGGGATCTTCTGCTGGTGCTGAATTGCTCGGCGGGGTCGAAGCAGACGTCGCCTCCACTTGCTGAGGCGGCGTCTTATACACGAGGGCTTCCCGCGGCATTTCCTGGCAGGCAGCTGCCAGTGAGGCAGCCGTGAGCAGGGCAGCGAGGCCAGCCCGGCCGCGCTGGGGAACGTAAGTCAGTGTGCGAGCCATCGCGAGGGCATCCTTTTCCTAGCGTTGGGCGATGAAAACCCGCGCTGCGCTTCAAGTCAAGGAGAGTCCGCGAGCGTCAGCGTGACCATGCGCGCTATGAGGTTGGCCGCAGCTTCGTCCGGGCGATTTCGGGCTAGTCGTCGCTTGGCCACGACCTACATCTGTAGGCCCGGCGCCTCCCGCTGTGCCGATGCCGCGTGCGCCTCATTCGGTGCCGCAAGCCTCGCGGGGTGGTCCTGTGACTGCACAGCAAGCTCCGGCGCGCGAAAGGAGAACCCCAAGGCAATTCTGTCCGCCGTCGCGCCATCTCCGGCCAGTACCGCGGCGTAGTAGCGGTTGAGGCCGGGGTCATCGAAAGGACCGGATGGCTGCGTGGCGCTGCCCTGATAGTCCGCATGTCGCTCAACAGGCGCAGGCGTCTGCGGTCGCGCAGCGGGCCGCTGCGCATCGCCTCCGACTTCCACGTTGTGGAACAGGCCGCCCTCCGTGGAAGTCAGCACGTACTGCCAACGTGTCTGCCGTGGGTTGCTCTGTGCCGCGTCAATGAAAGCCCGATAGTCATCTGGATGGATGGTCTGGCAACCAGCGGAATCAGTGTTGTGGCGAGAGCCGCTGTGGATCTTGAAGGTGGAATTCAGGTCTTGGGTGCCGTGCGGGTCAGCTGCGGTGAAGTACCCGTCTGCGTTGGTGTCACGTTGCACCATTCCGGTGCCCTGACCGGAGTCAATGAACTCCTCTGAGGGCCGGAAGGCGCTGCTCGTCCCCGCTGCCCGCGGATTCCGGTGTTCGGCAGTCATCATTTCCACCGTCCCCTCGGCGAGCCGCCCCAGGTCGCGCATGGTGTTGCCGTCGACGTCTTCACCTTCAATCCGGCGCGGCCGCGTCACCGCCTCGTAGCCCAAACTCGGGGCCAGCACCCGCGTCTCCTCACCACCGGCCGGCCCTGAAAATGCGCGTCTGCCGTTGCTGCCGGCGTGGTGGGAGTACTGCGCGGTCGGGTCGGTGGTGGCTCGGCCGGCGACAAAAACGCTGCGTTGGCCGTCGGCTGCTCTCGTGAGCACGACGATGCGATCGTCGTACAGACCGGTACCAGCCCGACCTCGTCCGTCGCCGGACGCCCAAGTCGGGTTCTCGCGCCGCAGCCCGAGCAGGACGCTATGGTTATCAATTCCCAAGGCGTCTCTGGCAACCTGGCTGCCCCGCACTTCCGCCATGCTGGCGTAAACGTCGTAGGTTTGTGCGCGGGTCAGTCCAACGAACTCATCCGGCTCACCGTCTGCCCTGCCATGCGCGGGTATACGCGGCGCTGCAGTTGCGGATTGCAGCCGCTGAATAACCGAAAGATTTTCTGCGGTTACCGTCCCGAGTAAACCCAGCCGCGTGATCTCGGTGCCCGCTCCAACTGCGACATATCGGTCAATGGCCTCCTGCACCACGGGCCGCTCGTTCGTCCGTGCGACTTCAAGAAGCCGAATCGCTTCGGCATGCTCTCCCTGACGAACCTGCGCCATCACCAGGTCCGCACTGGCCCGGATGTCGATGTCTGTAGGGGTCACGGGATGGGGGTTGGTCATAGTCTCGGCTGCCCGATTTCCTTCCCCCCAACAGGTACAAGGTAGCGATCAACAATGCCGTCGCTGCCCGCGCCGCAAACGTGGCGCGCGGATTGGACGGACCGACACGGCCAGAGATCGGGCGATACCGTTTCGCGCAGTTCGAACTGTTCCCCGGTCCACACGAGAAATCCGAAGTGGGCAGCATGCTCACGCCAGTCGTAGTCCAGGAACGCCCGCGGGTCGGACGTCGGCATGGCGGGCGCTTCGTGCTCCCCCTCCTGCACCGGCCGAAGTACCCAGCGCATGACAGGAACACGGGCCAGCCGGGTCACGTCCAGCCCGATATCCGTGTCAACCGCGGTGCCTTCCTCCTCGGGCCGAAGGTAGATGCCGTAGCGGCCGCGCTCTGCCTGCGTCAGGCCGGGCGGTTCAGGCGCCAATTCGTTCGTGACGTCCTCGGGTTCTCCTCCACTCCGAACGCGATAGATCTTCAGCTCACGCATCACGTACGGCGCACCTGGCAAGCAGCCGTCGCCCACAAACCTCTGTTTGAGGTACGGATCATCGTTACAACTGGGGCCATAGACGGCGTAGACCGTCACTTCGGGATCCGGCCCTTCCAACGAGCGGATCCAGAACGTGCCGTAATGGTCGATGATTGCAAGAATATCGGGCCGATCGCCGTACCCTTCAATCGCACGGAAACGCTGCTTCTTCTGTGCCGCCTCCTCCCGCTGCTCCGCACTGAGGTACGGGTGACCGTCCGGAATCGCGCGAATGAAGGAAGCGACGTGTTCTGGCAGCATCCCGTAACAGGCGGCATCCTGCAGGGGCGGCTCACTGATCCACTTGTCGTCGCATTCCGCGCCTAGCGCCTCCTCGATCGCGAAGTAAGCGGAAGCGTCTGCTGGCGCCGGATCACGCGCCGCCTGCGGAGGCGTATCGCCGGACGAGGGCGGTGCCTGATTGGCAGGGGGCGCCGACGGCAGTTCACCGCAGGCACCCGTCAGCGCAGCAAGTGCGAGCGCGGCGGCGAGGACAATCCGGCCGGAACGGGGGATGAGCGTCAGAGCGCTGGTCATCGCGAGGGCATCCTTTTCCTAGCGTTCGACGATGAAAACCCGTCAACAGGCCCAAGTCAAGAAGCCGTGCCGCGGCAGATCGCAGCCGTTGCGTGGAAGAACCGCGATGACAGCCGCTCACCCGCGGCCCTTCGACGCGATTCGTGTCCGGGGCGCGGCTTCCAGCCTCGACCCTTGTCCCAACTACCAGGGCAGCAGCGTCCCATCGGCATGCCAGAAACTGCCCGTGTCCGCGAGCGTCAGTGTGTCCATGCGCGCGAGGAGGTTGGCGGCGGCTTCGTCCGGGCCGATGTCGCCCTCCCCGCCCAGCATGTCGGTGGCCACGCGGCCCGGGTGCAGCAGGACTACGGAGATGCCGCGCGGCGCGAGGTCCATCGCCAGCGACTTGCCGATGGCGTTCACCGCCGCCTTGGATGCGCGATAGCCGTAGTACGCGCCCGAGCCGTTGTCGGCCACCGAGCCCATGCGGCTGGTGATGATGCCGATCTTCGCGCCCTGCGCCAGATGGTCTTGCAGTGCCGCGGCCACACGCAATGGGCCGAGCGTGTTCACTTCGAACTGGCGCTGCATGCGTGCGAACGCATCCTCGTCCAGCGCGTCGAGCTTCTCGTTGGTGAAGATGCCGGCATTGAGCACGAGCCCATCGATGCGGCGTTCCCCCAGCCTGCCCGGCAATGCAGCCACCGCGCGTGCGTCAGACACATCCACGCCGTCGATGACCTGTGCATTGATCGCGGCCAGCGCCGCGCTGGTCTGGCGGCATACGGCAACGACATCGTCGCCACGCGCGGTGAGCTGCTGCGCCAGGGACAGGCCAATGCCGCGATTGGCGCCCGTGATCAGATAGGTGGACATGGTGGCAACCGGAAGTGGGGGTGGGCCATTCTAGAACCCGCCCCGCGACGCGCGCGTGCTTGCTCCCGACCGCATGGCGCAAGCCGCCGCCCGCGATCAGAGCCTCGCCGCCTGCACGTGCATCCAGTCGCGGCCGATGGCGCGGCCAAGCGAGATCCAGCCGTGCGCCTCCCAGATGTCGAAGAACTTGCGGTACTCGCGTCCGCAGAACAGCGCCTGCGGACAACGCGTGGTCAATCCGTTCGGCCCCGCATGAAAGTCCCACGCGCAGCCGTAGGCATGCATCGACCACGCCGTGCCTCCGCGCATGCGGCGATGGTTGTAGGTGCCCGCGTGCCGGTCCAGACCCAGCCGCCGCAGCTCCTCCGCACCGTACTTGCGCAGGATCTCCTTCATCGCCGCCCGGGCACTGTCGGCGCAACGTGCGTGCAGCTGCACACGCGTGACCTGCCTGGGCAGGTTCCAGTCCAGGCGCATGGTGAAAGGCAGATCGACCATCACCAGCTGCCGCTCGACCGCCGGTCCCGGCTTGCCGTAGTAGCCGTTGCACCCCAACTGCTTCGGGAAGTCGCTGTCGGTGGCCGTCCCGGTGGGCGTCGCGTCCAGCACCAGGTCGTGGCCATAGGTCTGGCGGTGGTTCCACTCCAGCAAGGCGCCGGCCGTCTGATTGCCGGCGTAGCCGTCGATGACACCGGGCGCGTGCCCCGCGTGGCTGAGCACCAGTTGGCCGGCGCCGATCATCCTGCGCCTGGCCGACCACGCCGACGGGTTGGAGACGCAGTCGGCTGCGTGCGTGGTCAGGATCGCCTCGATGGCGGCCAGGCTTTTGAGACCGATATCGCCGTCGATGGCACCGGTGTAATAGCCAGCGGCGGCCAGGAGGCGCTGCAGATCGGACGGCGTCATGATCGCGACTCCGGTGAATCCCTGTGCCCGAATCAACGCGGCGCCGCGACCGGGGCGGACATCCGCTCAGGACTTGTAGCAAACGACCCTGTCCTTGGCGAAGCCAAACCGTCCATCGACTGCCGCCAACCCGGGCTGTGCCTGGGAGCCGGTGAGTGATTTCGATTTCCCCGCGCCCAGCACTTGCCCGGCCCGCGAGACCCATTATGATCGAGCCGCGCCCGGTAGGATTCCGGCCCGGGCTGCTACGGCCGCAGGGGGATGCACGCGGCCCATCGGGGAGTCGGGGTCGCCACTTGAATCCAAGGACACCGGAATGACGCGCCTCATGCTTGCGGTCTGCATGGTCGTTGCTGCCTGCCTGTTGCCGATGGCGTCGGCCGTCGCACAGGAAGGGGACGATCCCGTTGCACAGCTGCCCTGGCAGCACGGGCCCACCCTCGGGAAGATCGGCGATCGCGCGACGATCAAGGTGCCCGAGGGCTATGCCTTCCTCGACGCGGCCGCGACGCGGCGCTTCAACGAGATCCTCGAGAACCCGCCGACCCAAGTCGATGAGTACGTGCTGGCGCCGGACGATTTTGATTGGATCGCGTTCTTCAGCTTCAGCGACATCGGCTACGTCAACGACGACGAGACCCTGGACCCGGATGACGTCCTGTCGAGCATCCGCACGGGACTCGAACACGGCAACGAGGAGCGTCGCAGTCGCGGCTGGGACACGCTGAAGCTCGTGGGCTGGTCGGCCAAGCCGCAGTACGACCAGCAGATCCGGGCGCTTGCATGGGCGATCCTGCTCGAGAGCGAATCGTCAGGTTCGAAGGTGGTCAACTACAACACGCGGCTGCTGGGTCGCCGCGGCGTGATGGAGGTGACCGTCGCTGCGGATCCGGAAGACCTGCAGCCCGCGATCGCGGACTTCAAGGCGCTGGTGCCGGGCTACACCTATGTCGCAGGCGAAGGCTACGGCGAGTTCCGGCCGGGCGATCATGTGGCCGAGATCGGCCTCGCCGCCCTCATCACCGGTGGCGCGGCGGCGGTTGCCTCGAAGAAGGGCTGGCTGGCGGCGATCGGCATCGCCCTGGCCAAGTTCTGGAAGCTGCTGATCGTGGGCGTGCTCGGCGTTGGCGTCGCGATCCGCAAGCTGTTTGGCGGCAAGGACAGCTCGCGCAAGTGAACCTGCTGGAGGCCGAGGTCCTGCTGGCCGTCGCGCTGGTCGCGCTGTACCTGCAGGACTCGGCGCTGCTGCTGCACTTCGACGAGGTGCTGGTGGAAGGCGACGACCGTGGCTGGCGCGTGTCGACGGGCACCGGGCTCGAACTGCGCGGGCGTTTTCTTTCGATTCCGAATCCGCTGCTGCCGATGCGCACGCGGTTGCGGGCAAGCTGGCTGCATACGGGCGTGCTCGCGGCGGAAACTCCTGCCGAACTCGCACGCTACGCACGCATGCTGTGGCCGGTCCGGCTCGGGTGCACGCTGACCGGCGTGGTGCTGCTGGGCGTCATCCCCTGGCTGTTGCTGGGCCCGCGCGATCCGCTGCAGCTGCTGGCCGCATTGGCAGCGACCTGGCTGCTGATCATCGGCATGCTGGCCTATCTCGCGCTACGCCGCGTGACAGTGCAGATCTCGCGACGCCAGCTCGGCGGGCTTGCGATGGAAGCGCTGCTGTGCCCGCCGCACGCGATCAATCTCTATCGCCAGCTGTGCTCGATGCGCGGCTTCCGTGGCGATCCGGTTGCCTTTGCGGCATCACAGCTGCCTGATCGCGAGCGCCAGCGCCTGCAGGCCTCGATCGATGCACGACTGGACCTGTTCGCCCTGGCCGACGAAACCGCTGGCGACCGCGGCGCCGCGCTGGCCAGCGCCCGCGCGCGCGTCGCCGGGCTGCTGCGGTGATGCTCGAGATCCTCGTCGCCGCAAGCGGGCTGGCGCTCGGCTACTGGCTGGTCAGCGCGTTCCTGTCAACGCCGAAGCCCTCGTCCGACGCGGAACCGGGCGACATCCCTGAGTCGGAGGCGCCGTATGTCGTCGACATTGGCGCCCGGCACTGGACGGAGGTGCTCGGGCTGGCCATGGACGCCGACGAGGCGCAGATCACTGCCGCGCACCGGCGTCGCATCGCCGAATACCATCCCGATCGCGTGGCAATGATGGCCGAAGAGATCCGCATGCTGGTCAGCGAGCGAACCGCGGAGATCAATGCCGCCTGCGACCAGGCGATGCGGCACCTGCATCAGCGCACACGGTCGGGCGAGCGCGAATGACATGCGGAAGTTTGGATTGCGGCTGTACAGCAGTTTCATGCCCCGCCACTCCGGCCACGGTGCCAGGCGACCAGCGCATTGGCATGGCCGTGGCCCAGGCCATGCGCGTTCCTGAGCAGGGCGACCTGCTCCATGTGCTTGAGGCCCACAGCCTGGTCGAGCAACCCAAGCCAGTGCGCGACCGGCTGCCCGTAGGCCTTCTCGATGGCGGGGAAGTACGAAGCGGGACCGGTGACTTTCGCGGCTGCGCCCATGGGCGGCTCCATTGCGGGTGATGGCATCGGGACGACGGTCGGCGCGCGCGGAATTCGACATGCGCGTCCCGCGTGGCTCGGCAGCGGTTACGATGACACGCCCCGTCGATGCCCCGCCCGTGCCGCACGCCACCGGACCCCTGCTGACCCGAGACGTTGCCGACGCGCTGTGCGCAGCGCGCGATGCAGGCGCAGGCGCATGGACCGGTTCGCTGGACCTGGGGCGCAGCACCACGCAGGCCGCCCTCGCGCCGACGCACTGGCGCTGGCAGGACCGCGACTTCCCCTATCCGGAACGGCTCAAGGACCGCAGCATCCACTACTGGGATGGCGAGGCCTTCGTCGCCGCGTCGCGCTACGGACGGGCGCTGTACAAGCTGGTGCCCACCGGCTGGGGCGCGCCGACGTTCGAGATCGACGGCATCAAGATGCTGCCGACCGCGAAGGTGTCGCCGTTCGAGGACGCACGAGCCAAGGTCGCGCTGATCGAACCGTGCGGGCGCCGCGTGCTGGATACCTGCGGCGGGCTCGGTTATTTCGCGGCCTGCTGCCTGGAGGCCGGCGCGGCGGAGATCGTCTCGTTCGAGAAGAGCGAGGACGTGCTGTGGCTGCGCACGCTCAACCCCTGGTCGCCGGATCCGGGTGCGCCTGCGCACGCTGGACGGCTGCGTTTGCAGCATGGCGACGTGGCGCAGGAGATCGAGCGCCTGCCCGACGCCAGCTTCGACGCGATCCTGCACGATCCGCCCCGCTTCGGCATTGCGGGCGAGCTGTATTCGCAGGCCTTCTACGACCAGCTCACGCGCGTGTTGCGCAAGGGCGGCAAGCTGTTCCACTACACCGGCAGCCCGAACAAGCTCACCAGCGGGCGCGACGTCCCGCGCGAGGTCTCCAGGCGGCTGGAAAAGGCCGGCTTCCACACCCGGCTGGCGCTCGACGGGGTGCTGGCGCAGCGGCGGTGAGTCACGCAAACTTTTGGCGTTGGATTACTGTTGTCCGGAATGGGCCCGTGCCACGGGGACCAGGGAGCGAATGATGCGGCTGGCCGATTACATAGAACGCAACTCGGAAGCCATCGTCGATGAGGCCGAGGCCTTTGCCGGCTCCCAGCTCACGGGCCGGGTCACGCTCGACAGCGCAACCTTGCGCGACCATATCCCGCAGATCCTCGAGATCATCGTGGCCGACCTGCGGAGCAGCCAGACCGCGCAGGAAGAGCGCGAGAAGGCCGAAGGCCTCAGCGACACGTCGGAGTCTTCGCCCAAGTCACCCGCCCAGTGGCATGGGCAGCTGCGGGCGAGGTCGGGCTTCAGCATCGAGCACCTGATGGCCGAATACCGCGTGCTGCGCGCGGCCGTGCTGCGCCTGTGGAGTTCACGCGAGGGAGTGAGTGCGGAAGCGTTCGAGGACATGCAGCGATTCAACCAGGCGATCGACCAGGCCATCGCCGAATCGGTGGCCCACTACGCCGCGGAGGTGGAAACCTGGCGCAACATCTTCCTCGGTGTCCTTGGCCATGACCTGCGCGGGCCGGTGACGACCATCCTGCTGGCCTCCGGCCTGCTGACGAAGGCGACCGAGAACCCGTCCACGACCCGCCTCGCCTCGCTGCTGGCCATGAGTGGCGAGCGGCTGGCCCGGCTGCTGGACGATCTGTTGGATTTCAGCCACACCACGCTCGGCTCCGGCGTCCGCATCAGCCGCGCGGACACCGATGTTGCCGCAGAGCTTCGCGACGAGATCGAGATGCTGCGTCTGGCATGGCCCGAGGCCAGCATCGACTTCCAGGCGCCCGACAGCGCGCGCGCCTGCGTCGACGCATCGCGCGTCCGCGAATCCCTCGCCAACCTCGTGAACAACGCAATCAAGCACGGCACGGCGCCCGGCAGCGTTTCGGTTGTGCTGGCGCAGGAAGGAGACAACACGCTGCTGACCGTGGAAAACCACGGCGCTGCGATTCCGCCCGCCCTGCTGGCCACGATGTTCGATCCACTGCGGCGGGGCGCCTCGGCAGACATCCCCGGCGACCATTCCGGCCTGGGGCTGGGCCTGTTTGTCGTCAGCGAGGTGGTCAAGGCGCACGGCGGCGAAGTCACCGTGCGTTCCATCAGCGACAGCACCAGCTTCACCATGCGGTTGCCGTCGGCACCGCCGGCAGAGGTCGCAACCTAGCCAGGCCTGTTTCGGCAACTGGCATGGACGCATGCACCAACTGCGTGGCCAAGCCCGGCTGCGTGAGTCCAGAAGCCGGCGCCGCATCGTCCGTACTGCTCCCCACGCACGCCGTCGACTGCGGCGCGGCAGCTGCCTGTCCATCGCCCTGATTCAGCACCGTCGCGTTGCGCCCTTTCGCCTTGGCTTCGTAAAGGGCCTTGTCCGCCTGCTGCAGCGCTTCGGCTGGGCGATGCACACCATCGACGGCGCGTTTGGCGCCTGATGCTGTCGGCGAAGACTGTGGGCTGGCGGCAACGTCTCCCCAGTTTTGAGTAGCAGGCAATCTAGCGGCCAATTTCCCCAGAGCAAGGAAATTGGCCCTGGCACCTTTTCGACCCAGACACCCTTGCCGCATGGTCAGACGCTGGCCCATGGAGCCCGTATCCCAATGGCTGGATCGGCTGCGATCATTGCCACCGGCAGTGCTCAACCAGATGGTCGCGCCGGCTTGAGAACGTGGGGATACCTTAGAACCTGACCCCGTTCTCGGCGTGATGCGAACGGGGCAGGTAGCCGCCCCCGTCAGGCACGTTCGCACGGTCGCCGGCCGCGCGTACCGGGAGCGGGAGCGCCGGCCGTCTGCGGCTCCGGATCGGGCGTATAGTCGCCCTGCAATTCCGATCCGTAGATCTTGCCGGCCGGCGCCGCGGCTCCTCATTGATCACGAGACTCCCATGCCGCACGCATTGCGTTGCAGGAAATCGGTGCTGCTGCTGGCCGTGCTGGGCGGGTTGCCGGCCACCGCCGCGGCGGTCGAGCCGCTGGACACCTTCAATATCACCATCGGCGGCTATGTCTCGCGCTTCGACACAGAAGTGCGCGCCGACGGCGACCTGCTGGACGGCACGAGCATCGACCTGGGCCGCGATCTGGGCATGGACAAGGACAACACGATCGCCTTCGCCGGCCTGTCGTGGCGTCCTTTCGACCGCCACGAAATCGGCCTGTCGTACTACACCACCGACGCCGAGGCCAGTCACCGGCTCGATCGCGACATCGTGTTCGACGACACGGTGTACCAGGCCTCGGCCACGATCCGCGGAAACTACGAAGTGGACCGCCTCGAGGCGTATTACACCTGGTGGGGCATGTCGAGCGAGAACTGGGCACTGGGACCTCGCCTGGGCCTGACCTGGTACCGGATGGAGCTGGGCGTGGCACTGGAACTGGGCGCGGACGGGCAGCCGGTCGGCAGCAACTCGTTCGAGGAAACCGTGCGCGCAGACCTGCCGGCACCGACGCTGGGCGCCAGTTGGCGCTGGACGCCGGCCGAGGACTGGCGCATCTCCGCCGATGCCGGCTGGTTCTCCACCGAGATCAACGGCATCGACGGCGACGTGACCTATGCGCGGCTGGGTGCCGAATGGCACCCCTGGGAGCGCGTGGGCGTGATGCTGGACTACACCCTGAGCAACATCGATGCGCATGCCGACCGGGACTCCTTCAGCGGCCGCCTGGACTTCCGCAACAGCGGCATCCGCATGGGCGTGATGTACCGGTATTGAGTGGCCGCGCGCGCGCCTCGAGCGCGCCTCGGTCACAGCGGAAACGGTCGAGGCCCTCCCTGCGGCCTGTTAGCATGGCGCGCGGTTCGCGGGCCCCCATTCCCGGCGACGGAACGGCGAAGCGCGGGGGGTTCACCCCCGTGCACATGGACAGGGCTGGCCAGGGGATCGGCCGGGGCCTGCTCAAGGACGCGGTGCTACGGCACTGCAGGCCTGCGAGCAGGTCGGCGCCCGGGCGCTGCTCTGCCATGCGATCGATGACCCGGCAAAAGCGTTCTACCTCAAGCACGGATTCATCGCGTCACCCATCCATGACATGACGGTGATGCTCCGCTCAGGTAACGACCGCGCGCGCCGTCATCTTCCCGTTCTTCGCCAGCGTGTCGATCGCCGCGTGGGTGGAAATTGTCCCTGACATCCTTGCCGCAGATGAACCAAAAATCCCTGGCGCTGTGGCGGATGGGCCACATCGAGGAAGCTGTCGACGAACTGCGCCGCGCGAGCCGGTTGGGTGAGAACGGTCAGGCCAACGTCAGCCAGGCACTCAACCTCGGCAGCCTGGAATGCGACCGTGGCCGCGCCGAAGCGGCACTCGCCGCGGCGGCTCTGGCCGGAGAGCACGGCATGAGCGGATACGGCCGGGCGGTGCGTGCCGGCATCCGCCACTGCGCCGCGCTCCAGCTCGGCGACCATGCCGCAGCCGCGGCCGCATTGGAGGAGTTGTCCGCGCTTGTCGAGGACGCCCCGATCCGCTACCTGGAAAGCCTGCTCTGGGCCGGACAGCAGGACAATGCGTCGACGCTGATCCGCGACCTGCTCGCATCGGACGAGAAGCGCTCGCAGGCGCTGGAGTGGGCCCAGGACTGCCGACTGCCGGAACCGTTGCCGGTCCAGGTCCGCGAGCGCGCGTCGAAGCAGGCCTTCCTCGCCCGCGCCGATATCCTCGAGGCCATCAATGCAGTGGGCCGCATCGAGAGTTACGATCTCTACTGCCACATCAATGGATGAGGTTGCCGCACTGTTGCCCTGAGGAAATGCACCTGACCCTGCTTTCCGTGCAGAACACGAGGGCTCGCCTGCCCCCAATGGCCCATTCTCTGGCTACTGTGCAGGCGTCGCCGGCAGTGGCCTGCGCAGCAGGTAGTAATCGACAAGGCGATTGGCGGCAGGCGGATCCATGTTCGCCAATCCCACTACCACGAAGCCTTGCGCCGGATAGATGCGGAGGTCGCCGTTCATGCCCGGCGCGCCACCGCCGTGACCGAACATGCGCACGCCGTCCTGTTCTCGCGACATGAATCCGTACCCGTACCACGGGGTCTGGTTGCGCGTGGCTTCGGCCAGCAGTGCCGGCGACAGCAACTTGCCCGCAAGCAGGGCGCGCGCGAACTTCAGCAGATCGCCGGCCGTGCTGTAGCCGCCGCCAGCGGCCGTGCCACGATACGGCAAGGTGTCGGCCGCATCGGTCCAGGCGCCGTCCTTGCGCATGTAGGCGGTCGCGCGGCCCGGCACGGCCACGTCCTCGGGCAATGACCCGCTGCCCTGCATGCCGGCGGGCGCGAACACGTGCGTGTCGATGTAGTCGTAGTACGACTGTCCGCTGGCCTGCTCGATGATCGCGCCGAGCAACAGGAAGCCATAGTTCGAATAGCGCTGCTCCGCACCGGGCGGATGCGTCGGTGCGCGCGCACCGAACAGGCGCACGTAGTCGTCGTGCGTCCTGAGCGACAGGCGTTGCGCGTCGAACTCGGGCCCGAAGAAATCCCCGGTCCCGCCCGAGTGCGTCAGCAACTGCCGGATCGTCACCTTCGCGATCTCCGCGTTCGGATAATCGGGCAGGTACTCGCCCACCGTGCCATCCAGCGACAACTTGCCGACCTGCACCAGTTGCAGCGTGGCGACGGCGGTGAACATCTTGTTCATCGAGCCGATGCGGAACTTCGTGTCCAGCGTGATCGATGCGTTCGCGGGGGCGCCGGCCCGGCTCCAGGCACGGTGCAGCAGGACGTCATCGCCATTGGCGATCAGCAGTGCACCGGAGAACGCGTTCTTCGCCGCCTGTGCATCGGCCTTCGCCACGAGAGCATCGATGGCAGCGGACGCCGTCATGCGTGCCACGCGCAGGTCCTCGGGCGGATCGATCGTGCGGATCTCGAGTCGTGCCGGCTCGCCCGGCGTCACCGCCATCTCCATGTGCGCGACCGTGTCGGATTCCATCTCCTGCAGCAACGCGCGGGCCTTGCCCGGTTCCGACGGCTCGTGGCGCACCAGCCGGAACCCACCCGTCTCGGCGTGGAACTCCAGCATCCGGTCCACGTCCATCTCCGGATTCCAACGGTCGCGATAGGCGTCCAGCGGCCCGCGTTCGCCGGTGTTGAACGCCGCCAGCCAGGCATCCAGCGCCAGCCGTGCGGGATCAACGGCCGATTCGGATGGCGGCGCGGCATTGGCCGTCGGCGCAGGGGGCGATTGCGCCAGCAGAGTCAGCGGCAGGCAACAGGCGATGAGCAGGGCGAAGGCACGGGGCATGGCGGCAGCTCTGGAGGAGTCAGTGGAAGCGGATGCGGCTGAGGCGTCGTCGGTTGCAGTCGACGTCACCGGTACCCGGACCCGGCGAAGTCGCAGTGCATCCAGCGCGGTCACCACCGTATCCGGCGGGAACCGGCAATGGCCTTCGCGCGCACGGTGGCGGACGCGCAGGCCGCGAGCAACGCAACGGTGGCGAGTGCCAGCAGCGTCGAGCGGGGGCAACAGATCATCGCGTTCTCTTTCGATTCCCGCCGTCCCTTTGTCGCCGTCAAGACCGGGCCGGATCTTCGAGCGTGTGCGCAATCGCATCCCCCGCAAAGCTGGGCAACGGCCATCAGACGCTGCGCACTGACGCCCTGCCACGCCTGCGCGGAGAGTCCTGCCATTGTCGTGCTGACCAGGTCTGTCAGGCGATCGGCATGCCCGGGATGGCGGCGCGCGACAAACTGTCGGATGGCATCCTCCGCCGCCATGTAATGCGAGCCTGCGGCGCAGCGGGCATCGGCACAGCCAAGGCCCTCCAGCACCATGCAGCCCCTCATCGGGATCCGCGGCGTAACGTCGCGCGGCGTCCAGCAGGACCGCGAGCGCCTGATCGAGGTCAAGACGACAGCCTTCGGTGAACTGACGCCGTTCTTCGTCTCGCGCGGTGAACTGGCGCGCTCGACCACCGATGCGGAGCGCTACCAGCTCTATCGCGTGTTCGATTTCCGCGAGCGTCCTCGCGTATTCAACCTGCCGGGTGCCATTCCAACTTGGTGTCGGCTGGATCCTACGAACTACCTCGCGCACTTGAATGCCTGATAAGTCAGTCCGGCCTCTCCTGATCCGGGACCAGATGCCGGCGAACACAACGAAATCCT
The DNA here is from genome assembly GCF_054072655.1 of Luteimonas sp. A482. Taxonomy (NCBI): domain Bacteria; kingdom Pseudomonadati; phylum Pseudomonadota; class Gammaproteobacteria; order Lysobacterales; family Lysobacteraceae; genus Luteimonas; species Luteimonas sp. A482. Next base: position 239,208 of record NZ_JBSVRO010000001.1, on the reverse strand, counting down.
GAGGTCCCGGCAGCTTGCCTCCTTGATGGCCGATCGCGCCTCGACGACAGGATCACGCCAGTTCACCGCCTGAATCGCGCCAAACTTTTGCATATCGCGCCATAATTCGGTTAAATCGCGCCACATATGGCGCGATTCCCGGGAGTCAGCAATGGCGCGAAATCCTTCCGTCAACAGGACCAGACTGCTCGAAGCAATTGCCGCCAGGTCGGACGGCATGGGCATGGAGGCATTGCAGGCCGCATTTCCCCTGGTGCCGCGCCGGAATCTTCAGCGGCACGTCGCTGCACTGGTGGACCAAGGGCAACTGCGAGCCGAAGGAAACGCGCGGGCGCGCAAGTACTACGCCAGTTCGACGGATCGGCCGCTACGGGAAGCAGAGGCTCACGATCACGGCATCCCCCTCAGCAGTGGGGCCGTGCAGGTTCGCGACCATGTTCGTCAGCCTTTGACACGGCGCACCCCCGTTGGCTACCGCCCGGAACTCCTGGCGCGCTACCAGCCCAACGAAACGGCTTACCTGTCGCCAGCCTTGCGTGCACACCTGCACAAGCTCGGCCGCCCTGCCGTGGAAGGTCGGCCTGCAGGCACCTATGCCCGTCAGGTACTCGACCGTTTGCTGATCGATCTGTCCTGGGCCTCCAGCCGCCTGGAGGGTAATACCTACAGCCGGCTCGACACCCAGAACCTGATCCAGTTCGGTGTGGCCGCCGCAGGCAAGGATCAGCTGGAGGCGCAGATGATCCTCAACCACAAGGCCGCCATCGAAATGCTGGTGGACCAAGCCGCGGAGATCGGCTTCAACCGCTATACGCTGCAGAACCTGCATGCCTTGCTGGCGGACAACCTGCTGCCCGATCCGGGCGCCGGTGGTCGCCTGCGGCAAATCGAAGTGGCGATCTCGGGATCTGTCTACCTGCCGCTGGCAATCCCACAGGTGATCTCCGAACACTTCGACACACTGCTTGCCAAGGCCAGCGCGATCGACGATCCGTTCGAGCAGGCATTCTTCGCGATGGTGCAGCTCCCGTATCTGCAACCATTCGATGACGTCAACAAGCGCACATCGCGCCTGGCTGCGAACATCCCGCTGATCCGCCACAACCTGGCGCCGCTGTCCTTCGTCGATGTGCCGGAAGCGCTCTATGTGGAGGGCACGCTAGGCGTCTACGAGCTCAATCGCGTGGACCTGCTGCGCGACGTTTTTGCATGGGCGTACGAACGCTCGTGCCAGCGCTATACGATCCTCCGCGATTCCCTGCCGACGCCGGACCCGCTGAGGCTGAAGCATCGAGATCTGTTGCAGTTGCTGGTGGCGGACATCATCGATGCCGACATTGCACGCAGCGACATCGCAGGAATCCGCGAGCGTGTGGAAACATTGGCCGACCCGGACGATATCGATGACGTCGTCGCGCTGGTCGTCAACGAATTGAACCAGTTGCATGAAGGCAACATCGCGCGCTATCGGGTCAGGCCATCCCGATTCCGCGAATGGCTGGCCTCACAATGAGACTCGCAGTAGCAGAAGGGGCCAATGGCCGCGCCTTCTGCTTTTCCCTCATTCGCCTTCGGCGCCCTCTCCAACGGGCGGGAGAAGGGACAGCGGACGTGTCGCTCCGCTTCCGCCCGCCAGGCGGTAGTCGCCAGTCAAGTAGTCCATTCGGCCCCGCTTGCAGACGATGTCCTTAGCACCTTTTCCGCGCCTTTTCCACGGGAAGTAAACCTGGCCCCGTTACGCTCCAAAGGCACGCCTTACGCCGGCGGTGGCCTCAGTGCGGGCCTCCGCGACCTCGGCCGGCTCGGGCTATTGATGCTCAACGAGGGCGTCATCAACGGCAAGCGGCTGTTCCCCGCAGAAACCGTGCGTCAGATCCGCGCAGGCGGCGACCCGGCCAAGTTCGGAACCAACTATCCCGCGCTGACAGGCGGCAGTTACACCAGCCAGTGGTGGGTGTACCCGGGCGATCACGAAGTCATCGCAGCCAGGGGTGTTCACGGGCAAACGATCTATGTGGATTTCACGGCACAGATGGTGATCGTGCGCTTCGCATCCTTCCCCAAGGCACAGAACCCCCTGATCGATCCCACTTCGATTCCAGCGTTCCAGGCGATAGCCGAGCATCTTGTGTCAAAGTGACTCAGGGCAGTTGGCCAGACTTTGGCCTGGTATCGCTAGCAGGTCTCACTGAGCGCGAAGGTCTGGCAGGGATGCCGGCTGCTCGTGCGTCCGCCTTCCACTGCTGTTCTGGCCATCTCCCGGCGTTGAGATGGCCCCACCCATTTTTTGACAGCGCTTCCTTCAACAGGTCAGCGCTGAGCTGGGTGTCGGCGTACATCTTCTTCAGCCGCCGGCCCTCCTCCTCCAGCTCCTTCATCCGGGCCACCATGGACACCTCCATGCCGCCGAACTTGCTGCGCCACTTGTAGAACGTCGCCGAGCTGATGCCTGTTCCCGGCGCAGCTCCGGCACGGGCGTACCGGCCTCGGCCTGCTTGAGTACGGCGATGATCTGGCTGTCGGTGAAGCGGGACTTCTTCATGGAACCTCCTCGGGAAAGGGTAGGAGAAAATTCCACTTCTGGGGCCAGCTAACCTGTGGGGGGGGATTACCCCCCTTGACACGTGCCTACTTGGGCAGTAAGTAACGATTGGGGAAAGTCACGGACGACCGGGGGACAAAGATATGAACACGACTCGAGGCAGGCCCTCTGCGCTTCCTCGCGCCCGCCAGTTGATTGGCGATTGATCACTCTCCATGCAGAGCAATGCGCCGCGACATCTTGCCGTAGCGTTCTTTGGCATGCGCACAACTTCGAACATGGTCGACGCCGAGTCCCGAGCTTGTGACCTTGTTCGATGACAGCAGCATTCGGTTCACCGGAAAGACTGTCGCCTAGTTCTTTGATCGCCAAGGGTTCAAAAGCAGCTCTTGCCTGTTGCCCGATCTGTTTTACGAACTGTAGGACTGGTCCGTCGCCTGACCGCGACCCATCGCGCTGGGCCCTCAGTACAAGCCGTATATTCAACAACTACAGGGATTGTTCTCATGCAGATCACGATTGGTAGCGGTCTACCTAAGGCGGCGACCACCGCCCTTGCATCACTGGTGCTCCTCTCCCCCACCGCCAGCTGGGCTCAATCACCAACGGATCTAGGCCGAGTATCGGTTACTGGTCCACGTACTCTCGATCCAGTCGTGGTGAGGGGAGAGCGCCCTCCGACTAGCGAGGACGTCCATGGGAACTTCACATATCGCCCATCTATGGGTGTTCCCCAAAACGGGCCAACATATCCATCCAATTACGCACAGTATCCCACCGCCAACACAGATGCCTTAGGCTCCGGTGAGAACTGTAACGAGAGTACAGGTAACCCAGTCAGAGTTTCGACCGGAAACAAGATTGAAGCGGTCGAACTATTTGAAACACCCGAAGAGATGGGGCTTTATGGACGATTGGCTTGGAATGGAAAATCTCTCCAGCGCGGCATATTCGGCCAAAACCTTGTCAGCAGTTTCGATAAGAAACTATTCTTCGAGTTCACGAACGGAACAAGATGTGCGGCCGAACCAGGAAGCACTTGCCAGAGCGCCGGCAAGACCCTAAAACGGGTCATTGCATTTCGGCCTGACGGCGCCGCGTGGGTAGTATTCCCAGCCGCCGGAATAGGCGTTTTGGAAGGGAGCTTTAGCGGCGGATGGACGCTAAAAACTAATGAATCCGTAGAAAAATACTCCGTGAACGGGTTTGTTACGGAGGAGACAAATCCACAGGGTATCCGCTGGGTGTATGCGTACGACGGCACCGGCACGTATTTACAGCGTGTCACCCATAGCAACGGCCGAACAGTTCAATTTGCTTGGTCCACGGGTCGTCTCTCGACGATGACTGACCCCGCAGGCAATGTCTATCGAGCGGCGGAATCTTCGACCGGTCTTAATTTGACCTATCCGGAAACCCCCGCGACCGTGGTGACATACCACTTTTCGCCCAAGGGCGTTGGGGGTCGCGTCCTGGATGGCTTATCGTACAACGGCGTAAGATACTCGACGTTTACGTATAACGGAGTAGGTGACACCTTGAGCGGGGAACACGCGGGTGGAGTGGATAAGCACACATACGTGTATACCAAGATCGACACCGGCACTTCGCTAAGTATTTCTAAGGTTGTTGAGACCAATCCGTTAGGAAAGCTAACTACTTACACCGTCAACTCCGGCATGGTTACCAAGGTGGAGGGGCATGCCAGCACACATTGTGGCGCAACGTTGAGCTCGCAAAGCTTTGTTGACCCTGCCCGCCAGGCATTGCAGACCGTTGATAATGGTGGAATGCGCTCCAATATCAGCTTTAACAGTGCCCGTAAGGTGCTAAGCGTTACTGAAGGCATTGGGACTTCGATGCTTCGCGTAACGTCGAATACTTGGAGTGGCGCTCGTCTAATGAAGGAAACGCTGCCGAATCAGTGGGAGCGCTCGTATACGTACACAGCCAATGGACGAATCGAGTCAGCGTCCGTCAAGAACCTAAGCGCCAACGGCGCCGCAAACCAGACTAGAACTACGACCTACACTTACACGCTCCACTCAAATGGATTGGTTAAGACGATGGTTGTGGACGGTCCGATCGACCGACTCACATACACTTATACAGTGAAGGGTGAACTGCAGGGAGTAAGCAATCGACTGGGCCATACCGTTGCCTATCAAAGTTTTAACGGGCTTGGGCAGCCAGGTCGTGTGATCGGAGCCAACGGCGAAATTTCCGACTACTCTTACGACGCTCGTGGGCGGACTACGCGGGTGCGTACATACCCGAACGGAACTGCTGCTGCGGACACAACTTACGTCTACGCGACCTCCGGGCTGCTGGACTCCGTTACACGTCCAGATGGCATACAGACCAAGTATATCTACGACAATGCGCGCCGCCTCATGGGTGAGTATGAAGTCGATGTCTCAGGCCAATACATCTATCGACTGCTTTCTCGGGACCTTGCTTCCAACATCACGCAGGAGCGCGTTGGTGTGTCGTCGACACCCCCGACTCTCGGGACCACGAGTGGTGTGACGCGTAGATCGTACTTTGACTACGACGAGCTTGGTCGAATAAGAGCTGTCAGAGGCAACAATGGCCAGAACCTCAGGTACTCCTATACGCCGAACGGAAAGGTTAAAACAATCACCGACGCGTTGAACAAGGTCACAGAGCATACCTACGACATCTATGATCGGCCGATTGAGATCAAGGACCCTATGGGTGGCGTTACGAGGTATGCGTATGACTCAGCTGATCATTTGGTGAGTGTGACTGATCCACGGGGCAGAACTACTAGCTTTATCAAGGACGGCCTGGGACAAGCGTGGAGCCAGGTCAGCCCTGACACAGGAACGACCTCAAACGTCTACGTCGCCAGCGGACTGCTGACCGAAACCACTCGAAACGACGGCAGTAGGGTCTCCTACACGTACGATGGTACCGGCCGAAGGAAGACGGCAGTTGCAGGCGCACAGACTTTGACGTGGGTGTATGACACCTGCACAAATGGCAAGGGAAAGCTCTGCCAAGTCTTGGATCCGTCAGGAAGTGTCAGCTACACCTACGGACCATCTGGTCAGCTTGCCAGTCAGGCAAGCGCCCTGCCGGCAGGAGGTTCTGCTGCGTATGCCTATACGTACGATACCATCGGCCGACTCACAGGAATGGGCTATCCGGGCAGTGTCGGTGTGGGTTACGGCTACACCGCCGGCAAGCTGGCGGCGGTGACGGTCACCATCGATGGAGTCGCTCGCAATGTGGCAACGAACGTGAAGTATCACCCCCACGGGCCAACGAATGGCTGGGATTGGGGTAATGGTCTGGTGCACAGCGCAGCCTACGACCTGGACGGCCGCGCCACGGAACTGAACACCAAGAATGGAAGCGGCTTCCTGCATCGCTTGACCTACGAGTACACGCTCAGAGACGAGATCGGCAAGATCACCAATCACACGAACACAGCGCTCACCCAGGCTTACTCTTTCGATGCGCTGTCACGGCTGACAACAGTGACAGCGAGCGGAGCGAACCAAGGTTTCACCTGGGATCCTAATAACAACAGAACTACCCACACCTGGGCCGGTGCTACCGACACATACACAACGGCGTCAACCAACAATCGGCTCACTGCCATTACGGGCTCGCGTGCGGCAAGCTACACGTATGATCTGAACGGCAATACACGGACCGGCGAGGGCGCTACTTTCACCTACACCCCGTTCGGCCGACTGACGACGGCGACGAAGTCGGGCACGACCACGACATATTCAGTTAACGGACTCGGTCAGCGGGTCTACAAGAAAGTCGGTACAGGGGGAAACCACTTTTTCACGTATGGTCCAACCGGGCAGATGCTAGGCGAGCACCAAGGCGGATGGTCTCACTACATCTGGCTTGGTGGCACTCCGATAGCACGTGTCAGAGGCTCAACACTACTTATGATTCATGCTGACCACCTAGGAAGGCCGGAGGTCGTAACGAACAGCGCGAAAGCTGTTGTCTGGAGGGCAAGTAATTTTGCGTTCGATCGAACTGTGACCTTAGATAGCATCGGAGGTCTGAACCTGGGATTCCCAGGGCAGTTCTACGACGGCGAGACAGGGCTCTGGTACAACTATCACAGAACATACAACCCGCGGACGGGAAGGTATCTAGAGAGTGATCCGATCGGGATTGACGGCGGTCTAAATACGTATGCCTATGTCGGGGGGAATCCGATATCACGTATTGATCCGTTTGGATTGACGCAACAAGATATTGATTGCCTTTATTCACACGCCAAAGCGACAGAGACGGACCTTAAATTTCCAAATCGTGATCCGGTAGTCAAAGATCTTGGGGGCGCTTCCGGCATGTATAACGCCTTCACGAGAACGCTGTATCTCGACAGCCAGTATTTGGAGCCACTCACGCACGCACAGAGAGTTGACTTGTACGACACGATTGTCCATGAAGTCTTGCACCGTACGTGGGGCGTGACGTCCGGTCGCGGAGACAGGCACTCTGGGCGGCATTCCGAGGTCTGGAAAGAGGCCGAGCGACGCACTTCCAATCAAGCTTCTTCTATTAAGGACGGTCCCTGTGGATGCAACAAGTAAACGCATCAGAACTGCCATGCTTGCATTTGCACCTGCACTGTTCGCGGTGTCGTGCGCAGCGGCGGGTCAGACAACGTTCTTGGCTGTCAAAGATGTTTCAACGGACGCAGACAGTTGCTTGGATGTCGATAGCCGACAGCTCCAGTTTGCTTGCCATCGACTTCGCCCCGGTGAGATGACCGCGATTGCCATTCGTGAGTTCACTCCATCACGAAAGGTGGATGGCAGCAGGTTCTCAAAGATCACGATCGTGCTACCGAAAGACGTGAGCTCTGGTGACGTTTTCAGCCTTCCGGGTGATACCGCAAGCGTGTTCTACAGCAACGGTTCCAGCGCGTTCGCGGGCAAGAAAGGCTGTTATGGAGCTGCCATCACGGGGAGCATTGAGGTCCTGTCAGTAGAGGTGGATGCCATGGAAGCCTCGCTAGACGTGGTCGTCGAGATGAAAAGCCCGCTGGATTGGCCTGGAGAGTGTGAACCTGTGCGAATACAGAGAACTCTGCGAGCCAATTGGACGCAATACGATTCGCTCGGCGCATGGGAAGGAAAACCAAGTGTTGGCGATACGCCTTTCGAGGAAGCGCACCCGTTCAACGATTGAACGCCTATGGTTATATTTGGGCCGGTTCACCCTGGCCCCTCGCGGCGCCAAGACGCACCTCGCCGCGCACGCGATCTACGTTGAGGACGAAGACAAGGCCGATCAGATGGCCGCGCCGGGCCCCTACAAGATCCGTGCAGTGCGCAAACAAGGACAGGCGCCGAGCCTCTTGGGGTTGGCGATCGCGTCGGGAAAGCCGCGGAGAAGGTCGGGTCGTGACTCGCACCATCAAACCGCATGACTCTTCACCCCGGGGTACCCCCCCCACAGGTTAGCTGACCCCAGAAGTGGAATTTTCTCGTACCCTTTCCCGAGGAGGTTCCATGAAGAAGTCCCGTTTCACCGATAGCCAGATCATTGCCGTGCTCAAGCAGACCGAGGCCGGTACGCCCGTGCCGGAGCTGTGCCGGGAACACGGCATCAGCTCGGCGACGTTCTACAAGTGGCGCAGCAAGTTCGGCGGCATGGAGGTGTCCATGGTGGCCCGGATGAAGGAGCTGGAGGAGGAGAACCGGCGGCTGAAGAAGATGTACGCCGACGCCCAGCTCAGCGCCGACTTGCTGAAGGAAGCCCTGCTACAACCGCACTGTGCGCTACGGCTGGCTGGCCCGCACCCTGTTCGAAACCATTGAGCAGGTGCAGGACAAGGCCACACGCTGGCTATGGACTGACAACCATGAGCGCCCGAACATGGCGCTCGGCGGCATTACACCGATGCAGGCTCTCAACAGGCGAACGGCTGGTCAATTGACCCTTGCCGCATAGCTCCACTTTTGGCGACTGCTAAAAATGGGGGAGTTACCTCCGCGGCCCCGCAGCATGTAATATCGCCACCAAGGACGAAGCCCAACGCAGACATGGAGTCCGCCATGAGCGCTGCATACTCTTCCAAGAGTGCATTCCTGTACCGCCAGATACGGCGGGCACTGCAGGCCGGGCGTTACATGCCCGGACAGCGGATCGATCCGACGACCATCGCCGCCGAGTTCAACACCAGCCCCACACCCGTGCGCTACGCGCTTTACCGCCTGGTCGGTGAAGACCTGATCGCCGACCACGGGCGCGACGGGCTGCACGTACCGCTGCCCACCGAAGTTTCGCTGCACGAACTCTACGATTGGATGCAGCGGCTGCTGCTGATGGCATGCGAGGTCGGCTTCCCGCAGCGGACGCACGAGGACGTTCGGGACGTGGATATCGCGCCCGGCGACGACGTGGTGAAACGCACCTGGCACCTGTTCGACGCGGTCGCCTGCGCGACTGGGCACGGCCCGCTGCATAGGACCGTCCGGCGCGTCAACGACTGCCTCGCGCCGGTCCGGCGCCATAAGCAAACCTTGCTGTCGAACGCGTTCGAAGAGCTGTCAGAGCTGATCCGGCACTGGCAGCATCGCGACATCGACGCCCTGCGGCCGGCGCTGACCAGGTATCACGAACGGCGCAAGCAGCTGGTGCCCTGCATCGTTGCATTGTTGAACCGCAAGTCACAGGAACTGCAACGAAGCTGACGCATCGGGCTGCGCATCACGCCCGCATTGACCGCTTCGGGGGGTACAGATGCATCCGTGCGCCATCGCATCGATGAGCTGCGTCACAGTTATCCTTAATTATCAGGTGATCAAGCAATAATCATTTGAGAATCAAGAACTCCGGTCTCTACGCTGCACCGGCCATGGGATGGCCATGGCGCAATCGCAGGAGATCGACATGAACAAGACGAACAACACGAACGCACCAAAGGATGCGCCGGAAGGCGTGATTGACCTCGGCGTGGCCAGCGTCGAGACGCACGGACCTCGTCCCGGCTTCGAACCCGTCGGGAGCAATACGCCCGTCGGCATCTCCGAAGAGTGAGCAGTTGGAGCGCACCCCGAGGGGTGCGCTCTTTTCTTGTGGGGGGTTCAAGATGCCGCTCCAACCGCACCAAGATTTGTCGTTCTGTGATGTCGACGGACGTCTCATCTTCTTGGACATCGGCAAGGATCGCTACTTCCGGCTCCAGCCTGAACTGGAACAGGCATTCATCGCGAGCCTGAGTCAGCGTCAGTGCTCAAGAGCCGAGATGGAACGGCTGATCAAGGCCGGCCTTCTTGTCATCACTCCAGCCATCAGCAGCCACGCCTCATCCCTGGCGATCTCGCCACCAACGCAAAGTGTGTTGGAAATGCACGCTCCCCCGGCACCAAGGTCGTTATTTGTGAACCTGGAGGTGCCAGCGATCGTGCTGTGGACAAAACTGCAGCTGAAGATGATTGGCCTGAAGCAGACGTTACAAACGCTCGCAGCAAACCGGCAGCCCGAGCCGCCCATGTCCGCCGGGTCGATAGACGATCAGGCGCTAGAGGTGTTCGATGCGGCCCGCATATTTCGCAGAGCGAGAAAGTACGTACCACTGGAAACGCGCTGTCTTCTCGACTCGATCGCGCTGGTGAAGTTCCTCGCGGTGCGAGGCCTGCATGCCGACATCGTCTTCGGCGTGACCACCGATCCCTTCGCGGCACACTGCTGGGCCCAGTTCGGCCAAACGCTCTTGAACGACACGATCGGGAATGTGTCGACTTACACGCCGATTCTGGTGATCTGATGGATCTCCACTACCTGGCACTGATCGATGGGGTCGGGTGCTACAGCAGCGCGGCGTGGTCGATCTCCGAAGAACGGCTCGCTGCGATGGAGATGCGTGCAGTCGCGGCGCCCAGGCGCGTCCGGCTCTACGTGAGCAGGCAGATGCCCGTCATCGAATTACCGGACGGTGGCACGCTCATCGGGCACGTGTTTGCGCGGGACGGAACTCTGGTCACGGACAACAACAGGTGGTCCGCCATGACCATGGACTTCGATATCCGGCGAGACGTCATCGACAACCTGTGGGGACATTACCTGCTCCTTCAGCCCGATGCCAAGGCAGATGGTGGGCTCAGCGTCATGCGCAGCCCTTCTCCCTCGGGCGACCTGCCGTGCTTCTACGCGCTCAATGATGGCGCAGGCTTCATCACTTCAGATATCTCGTTCCCGACCCAGCTTGGTCTCTACTCCGAGCAGGTCGACTGGACATTCATCGAGCTTTGCCTCGCCTATCCGCACGAGAAGATGGCGCGTACCGGCCTTTCCGGAGTCCGCGAGCTCCTGCCCGGCTCCAGAATCGTCGTTGGGAAGCATGTCGCGGTGGAAACCGCATGGTCGCCATGGAAGTTTGTCGATGCAGCTCAACGGCATTCCCGTGCGGCCGAGGCGGCTGCAGAGGTCCGCGGCGCTGTGTGCGTCTCGGTCCGGTCACTGGCCAGCATGGAGGAGGCCATTCTCCTGGAGGTCTCTGGGGGGCTGGACTCCTCTATCGTCGGAGTCTGCCTGCGGGGCTCAGCTGCGCGCGTTTCTTGCTGCACGCTTGTCACCCCCGTGCGTGGCGCAGACGAACGATCCTATGCCGTGCAGATCGCCCAAGCGCTTGGTAGCGAGCTGACAGCCGAGCACCTGCAGTTCGAGGACGTGCGATTTCAGTTCGATCCGCCTTCCCACTTGCTGACACCCAGGCTCGGGGCGCTGCAGAACGCCATAGCAGACCGGGTGGCGGCGGTATGCGACCGCAGTGACATTGCAGCGTGCTTTTCGGGTGGCGGCGGCGACGCCGTCTTCGACAACTTCAGTACCGCTGCGCCCGCTGTCGACGCATTCAGGGAACTTGGCATGGGCGCGGGGATTGCCGCAGTGCACGATCTTGCCGCGCTGCACGGGTGCACCTTCTGGAAGGCGGGCCGCCTGGCCCTATCAAAGATGCGCCGAGCACCGGCACCGCCCCTCAAGGAGGACCTCTCTTTCCTCGGCCCGGCGTTCAGCGCCCCGACCATCGAGCCCCACCCCTGGCTCGACGCGCCCGCAGACGCATTGCCAGGCGACCGGGAGAGAATATTTGGCCTTGCCACCAATCAACTATTCAGGGAATCCGTGCCACGCGGAGCTGGACGCCGTCTGCGGATGCCTTTGCTGAGCCAGCCGGTGGTAGAGGCCTGTCTCAAGGTACCCAGTTGGATGTGGATCGCCGGTGGATGCAACCGGGCCATCGCCCGGTCGGCGTTTCAAGACCTCCTGCCCGCTGATGTCCTGAACCGGCGAAGCAAAGGCACTTTTATCGCCTATCTGGGAGGCGTCTACCGCAGAAGCAAGGACCAGATGCGCGACTACCTGCTGTCTGGTGAACTGCAGGCGCGCGGCCTGCTGGATGGCGACGCCCTGGTCCGGTTCTTCGCGACACCCCCGCTTCCACGCGACGATTCTTTCACCAGAATTTTCGAACTGTGCATGATCGAAAACTGGATCCGCCATCGCTCTGCTTCGAGCCCGCGCGCAATCCTTCCAATATCCTAGCCTCCCTCACTGCTTGCGCAGATACCTCGAGAAGAACTGCTCCGTCCGCGTCCAAGCGTCGGTGACATTGCCGGGGCTGGCGATGACATGCGCCTCGCCCCAGTACATGGCCAGCTCCGCGGGCACACCCTTGCCGTACAGGATGGAGTAGACACGTTCCATGGGCCGCGACGTGCCGAAATCGAACTCCCCCACGAGCAGCAGCATCGGTGTGGTGGCGTGTTCCAGATTGTAGACGGGGCTGTTGCTGATCCACTGGTCCTGCGCTTGCCAAGGCGGCGCGCCTATGGCGTAGGGCTGGGATTCGTGCTCGTACACCATGCGACGCACCTGCATCACGTTACCGCCGCTTTGCAGCGCGGTGAACTCGAGGCCCGCGTCCAACGTCCAGTGCAGGTCCGGGAATGTCGAGGAGACGGCAATCGCCTTGAACGTGTCCGTCCTCGCTGCAAGCGCGAGACCGACATATCCGGCGTTCGAATGCCCCCAAAAAGCATATTCGCCGCTGAGGATTTCCGGCTGCCGCTCAAGCACCGCAAGCCAAGGCGTCACGGTGTCGACAGCCATCTGCAGCGGCCCGGCTTCCGGCAGCGCATAGTAGTCAACCGGGAACGGCACCACGAACACGGCGAATCCCTTCGAGAGCAGATGCTGGAACGGCCCATAGACCAGATCGTTAGAGTTGACGCCGCGGTGTGAGCCGTCCTCCATGCCCGGCACATACCCCGGATACGCTGTCAGCACCACGGGGTGTCGATCTCCGTCCCGTCGACCGGGAGGCAGGCGCAGAATGCCCGTCAGCGTCTTGCCATCAAGCTCATGCGATATCTCTCGCGCCTCGGGAACAGCGATCGCGCCCATGTGCCGGTTGAATGGGGTGACGGTCATGGCCCCGGGACCTCGCCCGAGCAAATGGAGCGAGGTACCTGCCGCATCATTACTCAGGTACAGCGTGCTACCGCCGGCCCCGGCCACCAGCAATTGAGCATACGGGGGCCTCGGGATGCGCTTGAGGACATGCTTTCCGTCGGCAAAGCCGAGACCGAAGTGCTGGTCCTGGCGGAACAGGATGAAGCGTGGCGCACGTCCGGCAACGTCGGCAGCGTAGACGAAGTCGAACTCTCCGGGCAGACGCGTCGTACCATCGCAGTCGACAACCTGCACCGTGTTCTCTGACCAGACGAGATGCCGGCCATCGGCGAACCGCCAGACTTTCCCAGACACCTGTCCCAGCGGCATGAGGTCGTTGTTGGAGACGAGCGACGGCCGCGTATCGATCAGACGATCGACACACTCGCCACTGCCCGCCAGCAGGCTTGCAATCAGTTCGGCGTCCAGCGCCGAGCGTGCCGGCAATTCCCTGGCGTGCTGCGTGTCGGCATCAATCTCCCAGGCCACATCATCACCGCTGGCGGTTCGACTCGTGTAGGACGCCCTACCCGCCAAGCCAATTCGCCTTCCATCGTCAGACCACAACGGCAGCCGGCTGTCCGACGCGGGCCCAGCCATGCGGATGCCTTGGACGTGCATCCCCGGGTCGCGGTTCGCGAGCGGCTGCACGATTAGCTTCAGTTCCACGGCATCGTCGTAGAGGTGCCAAGAGCGAAGCGGCGGCTCCATCGCGCCGGGCGCGGGTTTCAGGTGACGTGTTGCCACCAGCAGTGCGGCCCGCGCGCCGTCCGGGGACAGGGACACACCACGCACATCGCCCTCGTAGTGCACGGCTGTCTTCCCCGTCCTGACGTCGAGCGACAGCAGCCTGTTCGATACTCCCTCCGTCGGAGACTGGTCGTTCCATACTCGAATGGACGGCTGACCAGCCTTGGTCCGCCCCCGGAGCGCCGCGTACGTCGTGGCGGCCGTCGCGGGCGCGAGCCCGTATTGCTGCGGCACTCCGTTGCGGTCGACGAGCAGCACGGTCTGGTCGTCGATCCATACGAAGGCGCGCGTCCGCAGCGCCCATCCCGAAGGCTTCATGTCCGGTGCGCCGTGCGTTCTGAGCAAGACGTTCACATCAACGTCGATGCTCCCCCACTTCACCGGCCGGCGGGCCGCGAGATCCCAGACCATCACCCCTACCCTGCCATCGGCATCCGCGTACAGCGCGGCCAGCCGGCTGCCTGACGGCGAAAAGGCGGGCGCCCAGACCCACAGGTCATCGGCCGGCAGCTTCGTGGGCGCCGCAAGATCCTCGTCGAACAGCCAGATGTCGCCCCTGGGCTGCACGCCTGATCGTGCCGCACCCGCGTGGACGCCGGGAGCGGAGAGGGGTCGGGTCACCTGGACCGCCATTCCCGACCCATCGGGCGCGAGAACCGCGCCCTCGACCTCGGAACGCTGGAGCATGTCGTCAAGCGAGAGCAACCGCTTTCCTTCGGGAAGCGCCGCGCTGGCGCCACAGGATGCGGCCATCATTACTAGAGTCGCGAGCGAACTGCGGAAGAACCGTCTCATGGGGATCTGTCTCTTGGGGCCGGCCCAGCCGGCGGGACCACCTGCTACATGACTCGATGCGCACATCACCAGTGCTTCGATATCGACAGGTCGATGTAGCGACCGATTGCGGAGTAGTTCGTCGCGTCGTAAGGCGGCACGGCAAATGCCGTCACGGCGCCGGTGTCGTGCAGAGGCGGCGGGCGGTCCAGCGCGTTCTGCACCGACAGCGAGAAGTCCCACCGCGGGCGGTCCCGTGCCTCCCCCGACGGAATGGCGTAGCGCAAGGTGGTGTCGAAGGTGGTGAACGACGACGTCTTCTCGCCTGCAACCACGTTCAGCACACCGCCCTTGTAGTTCGCGAACGCCGAGGCGACGAGGCGCCCCCTCTCCCACACCGCGCCGATGCGTCCCGTGACCTTAGGCGGATGGAACAGGGTTCCAGCGAGGTCGGTTTCGGTGGTGGTGATCCGTTGCGTGCTGTCCAGCCAGGTTGCCGACCCGCGCAGGCCCAGCTGCCCGCCCGCCACGTCGAAGCGATACGACCCGGACAGGTCAAGCCCCCTGATCCGTTGCCCGGCCGCGTTGTGGAAGTGGGACCGCACGATCGCCACGACCGTACTCGGGTCGTACGGTGTGCCGACCAGGTTCGTGAGCAGACCGTCGCTGTCGCGCGCAATGAGCGCGGCCTGCTCCGCCTCGGTCGGAAAGTAGCGGACGAACTCGGCGTTCGCGGGGTCGCTCAATGCCTGCGCCGGGTAGGGAATGGGCTCGACAACCCGGCTGTCATAGTCGATGGCCCACCAGGTCACGCCCGCCTCCAGTCCGGGCATGTCCGCGGGGTGGAATGCAAGGGAGGCGGTCCATGTCCGGGCACGCTCCGGCGCCAGGGCGGGGTTGCCTCCAGCAAGGCTCAGTACCGTCGCGTCGTCCGGAAACCCCGAGCCGCCCGCCCCGACCGCGGACTCGTAGAGGACGAACTCGCTCCGGAACAGTTGGAACAGCGTTGGCGCCTTGAAGGACCTTCCCCAGGACGTCGACAGGGTGACGTTCCGGCCAGGGGTGTAGATCAGGCCGACCTTGGGCGTCGTGACATCACCGAAGCTGTCGTAGTCTTCGGCGCGTGCAGCGAGGGTCAGCTCCAGCCGACGTGCACTGTCGATGTCGGGCGCCGGTCCCAGCAACGGCAGGTGCATCTCCGCATAGGCGAAGCGGCTCCGTTCCCGGCCGTCGATGACGGGCTGGTTCGCAAGGTGGTCGTACTCGCGGAAGCTCGTCTCCCTGTGGCCGGCGCCTACCGCCAACCGTGCCTGCCCCCCGGGCAAGGAGAACACCGGCCCCTCCGCCCCGGCTTCGTACACCCGGCCTTCGTTGCAGTAACAGAATCGGATCGGAAACACGTCGCCCGTTGCAAGCAGCCCGATCGACTGGGCGTGCTCCAG
This sequence comes from Luteimonas sp. A482, assembly GCF_054072655.1. Lineage (NCBI taxonomy): Bacteria > Pseudomonadati > Pseudomonadota > Gammaproteobacteria > Lysobacterales > Lysobacteraceae > Luteimonas > Luteimonas sp. A482. The sequence goes on along the minus strand of NZ_JBSVRO010000001.1, from coordinate 223,233 downwards.
GCTGTCGCGGGTCCGTGCCGCCGAGAAGGACAGCTCCCAGTCGTTCGGCAGGAACAGGTTCATGCCGGGCGCCACGAGGGATGTCGTCGACTCGGGGGTCGCTACGATCCTCTGGTTGCCCAGGCTGTTGTGGGCGCTGTACATCTGCGAACGCCTGGTGCCCAGCGCCTCCAGGTGCAGCTCGACGGAATCGCCCAACGACTGGCGCACACTGACCAGGCCGCTGCGCAGGTCGCTTTGCGGATAGAGCGTCCAGGCCTCGTGCAGGAAGCCGGTGTAGTCCCGCTGGCGCGCGTGGATCGGGTCCGTCGACACGTCCTTGTAGGCGACCATCAGCCCGCCACCCGACCAGTTGCCGCCGGCCACGGCGTTGTATTCGCGCGCGCCCATGCCCCCGCCGGTGGCCGTCCCGGCGCGCGCACCCAGCGAGACCCCGTCGAAGTCGGGGCGCAGGATGACGTTGGCGACCCCGCCGACCGCATCGGACCCGTAGATGGCCGACGCGCCATCGGCAACGATCTCGATCCGCTGGACCGCTTCCACCGGGATCGCGCTGATGTCGATAGCCTGCGAGATGCCCCCGTATGCCATGCGCCGCCCGTTGAGCAGGGTCAGCGATGCATCGGGCCCCAAGCCCCGCAGGTTCAGTGCCGAGCCCCCGGTCAGATTGGTGTTCTGGACCCCCGCCCCTGAGACCGAGAACGGAGTGACTCCCGGATTCTGGCCGCCCGAGAAGTTCTGCGGCACGCTGCGGATCACATCGCCCAGGTCGGTGAAGCCTTCCTCGCGGATGTGCTCGGCGCCGATGGTGATCACCGGCGAGGGCGAGGTGCCGCCGCGGATGCGGGTGCCGGTGACGGTGACCTGCTCGAGGTCCGTGGTAGAGGATTCGCTCGAAGGCGCGGCCCACTGGCTGGTTGGCACGGGCGGATCGCCCTGCTCGGCCCCCGTGTCCGGCGGATCGACCAGCTCGGAAGACGCATCGGTTCGCACCCCGGCCTGCCGAGAGAGTGCATCAAGAGACGCAGCCAGGAGTCCGGCAGGACGCTTGTAGGTCTCAGCCTGTTCTAGCGCGTGGGCGTCTTGCGCCATCCCGCTGTACGGGACAAGCAAGACAACAGTTGCGGCGAAGACCGCTGTCGCCACTACTCTCAGGCTGGAGCTTCCGGGTCGAAGGCGCTCAAGTTCGACGCTCGAAGGTCTTTGAGCCCTTGCGCCCCCACGCACGAGAGCCGCTGGCGCCGGTTCGGCACGCCCCGCACCACAATGCACCATGGCCACGCAGGCCGATACTGCTAGATGTTCGTTCTCCACCATGCATCTCCGGACAGCCGCCGACGTTTCCCCGCCGACCTAAGGGCCTCATCCCTCCAACTTGCGGGCGTCACAACCTCCCCGCGTCTGCTCATCGCCCAGAGCGAGAGTAATAAACAGTAGACTTATATGCTGTAGATTGCAAGCCGGTAGAGGCACAGGCTGGGCGTATGGCCGAGCCCTCGCCACCGCCCCCTTCCGAAGTCCGCATCCGAGTCGGCGGCAACGTTCGCCGCCTACGAGAAGCGATGGAGGGCGGAGTGAGCCAAGAGAAACTTGGAGAGATGGCGGAGTGCCACCGGACCTACGTGTCCCAGCTGGAGCGCGGCAGAACCAACATCTCCATCGATCGACTCGATCGATTCGCTCAGATCTTCGGGGTGGATGTCGCCGAGCTGTTCGTCGTGGCCCCATCGGCGGAGGGCTGAGGCGATCCTTTCGTTGTTCGTGCAGGACGAAGCACTCCTGCCCTCACTTTTGGCTCACTAGCTCAGCTACAAACGATATTGGTAGAGTTATAAACAGTAGACTTATAATCTGTAGAACCTTACCCGGTAGACGATCAGGCTGGAAGGCATGCCTTCCAAGCCTTCCCGGTCGCAACTGCCTACCGCCCGCGAGCGGGTTGCCGCTAATGTTCGCCGGCTGCGCAAGGCTCGGGAGCTGAGTCAGGAACAGCTAGCCGAGGTAGCGGAGTTTCACCGCACGTACGTATCACAGCTCGAGCGATCGGTAACCAATATCTCGATCGAGGGCCTTGAGCGACTAGCAGAAGCTCTAGACGTGGACATCATTGAGCTACTTCAGCCCCCGATTAGGACTATTCCTACGAAGAGGTAGGGAACGCGCCGACTTACGTGGACGCGCCCAATCGTCATAGTGAAACTGCCTCGGCAGCACGGCCTTCGCACCGGCAACGGATGCCGCTCAGCAGTAAGAAAGGCCGCCGCCTTGAGCAAGCGGCAAAGCTGGGCCGGGGCGTCTTCTTCATCTATACGGAAAGCCAGGTGTCTCCATCTCCGTCCTGATAGCTGGGAAGTCGGCTCAAACCAGCAGCTTTTTCTACTGTCTGGATTTTCCTCACCGTATCGCTACACGCAACAAGCCTCGCGGACCATGGAGCGGTCATGCTTATTCTGATGCGTCGAGACGGCGAAGCGATCCATATCGGCGACAGCATCCGACTGCTCGTCAGCTCGGTCACAAATGACAAGGTGCGGATCGGAATCGACGCACCGCCCAGCGTCACTGTCCTACGCGAAGAGCTTCTCTCTGCTCACGAGGGACGTGGCGAGAAACACTCGAGCAAGCTCGCCGTTGAGTGAGGTTCTTTTCGACCGCCAGCTGCTACTGACCTGTTACCTGCGGATTGGCATTGCATCGCCTTATCGAACGCTCAATGCTCGGGCATTCGATGTAGATGGCTAGTTGCCACTTTCCGCCAGAAGCGGCCGTTGAGGTGAAGACACGCGGTGCTTTTCACGATTCGCCGCGCAGCTTGTCAGTTATTCCATCGCTATGAGTTGCGCCATGTTGAATCGGCTGACCTTCCGGTCGCTCAACGGTACGTGCAAGCCCCTGAGAACCGCTGTTTGGCGATCAGGTGTAAACCAAGCAGCCAGTGGCGACGCTCATGGATCAACACCGTGCTGGTCGGGACCGCCAATCTCGGCAATAGGGCCCAGGCCAAAGCATCTATACGCTTGCCTAGTGCGCAGCCCAACTAAGCCGTCTGAACGAAGAGAGCAAACACCCGCTTCACCACCATTAAGATGATCAAGAACACGCTAACCCAGATGAACGCATTAAGCGCATAGATCACGCGTTCGAAATAGCCGGCGGCCCCGGCACTTACTTGCCCCATGGAATACACCAGAAGCGAGACCAATGAAGCAATGCACAACAAGACGGTGAACGAAATATTGGCCACCGTCTGCTTGATGACCTCGACGCGCAAGGTCAGCTTGCCGCGCTCCCCCTCGGCATCTGGCATCCCGCCACCGCCCTGCTCGACCGGCTTGAACTTCTGAAGCGACTCCAAGGCGCGATTCCTCTGATCGAACATCAGCACTAACAGGTTCAGCAACAGACCGAGCAGGATCGCGGCGGCGTTGATCATGACATTCACGAGATTCTCGCCGAGCGAATTCCCAGCCACAAACACAACGGCCGCTAAAAGCAGCGGACAGATCACGAACACCGTGACATCGATCGTACTCAACTCATCGCGCCCGTGATGGCGCAGGGTCTGGAGATGCGCCCGAACAATGCTAAAGACATTGATCTTGTCGCTCATCTCATCCCCCTGATCCAGCCTCCGCCAGGAGATCGTCCAGCAACGAGGTCGCAAAGTCTGCGACCGACTGCCTGATTGGCAGCCCGTCCTTGAACGTAACGTCCTCTCCGGTGAGATAAAACTTGGCTTTCGGGATCTTGGACCCCTCAAGCGAAATGGTGCGGCTGCGACCATCCCCGAACGTCACGTCGGCTTTCACATCGGAACAATTTTCGTCTGAAATGGCAATCAGACGGTCGCGCTTCGGACCACTACGCAGGAAAGCAGGCAGTTTTCCAAAGCCTCCTTCTTTCTTGAGGATCAGGTCTTTCTCGATCCTCGGATCATCCAAGAAATTGGCGATGTCTCCCGAACTCGCCGGCTGAAAGTTCGCCACGCGGATTGAGCGCACGTTCGCATCCTTGAGGTAGGTCTGCAACGCAATCCTTGAACACAAGGGGCGCAAATAGAAGCCGCAACCCTTCAGTTTGTTGTTGACGTATAGACCAAGCTCGTCTGACAACCAGGATTTGATTCCTACATTGCCGATCGAGTGGAGCAACGCAAAGCCCATCTTGGAGCCCTTCGGGATCCTGATCTGCACGAAGTACTCAAATACATCGCTGTCTTTCGAACGCTTTTTGTAAGCCGTAGTCTTGCTGTCAGAGTCGACAATCTCGCCAGGCATGCCATAGGTACCTTGCCGAACATAGAAGCTGGTATCCCGCGAACTGCCAGCCGCTTGGATATCATGGATCCTCACAAGGCGGTTCAAGTTGTTGATCATCACGGTCTCAAAGTTGGACTTCGTTGCCGCGAAATCGCTCAAGACATCGAAGAAATCATGCTGCTTCTTGCCGATGACAATGGCGTCCAACTGCGAGCGCTTGTCCTTCCCCCTGATGTCCTTGCTTCGAACGGTGATCTCGAAAGCGGATACGGAATGCGTGGTCATGCCCCAGCCCCCTGTGAATGAGCCATCTATTTACCAGATTGAAATCCGACCAGCCCCGATACTTTCGGGCCGATCGCCTACCTCCGGAATCTGTCGAGCTTCACCACGTTCTGCATCGACTCCGCCATGGTAGTAACGGGACCATCAACAGGTTCTCGCCGCTTGATCGGCAGCTCCACAATGTCAGCGTTCTTGCGCGACAAATAGCCCATTGGAAGCGACAGCAGGCTCTCCAAGTCATGCGCTGACAGACCCATGTAGGCGGGCAGCGCCTCCGTGTGGATCACGCCTTCGCTGGCGAGCAGTTCCAGGGTGCGCCGCAGCAAGCGGGGCTGCTCGGGTTCACGGTCATCATCATTCGGTTCCCGCTTCTGTCCCCATTTAGCGGAGCGGTACTTGATAAGCCGTAGATAGCCCTCTTCGCCTATCACGCCCAAAGCACGCAGCCGAAGGATCATCGCACCGACGGATACGCCCCAGCGCGGCTTGAGCTGCAGCAGACCATGCAGCGACGGCGGCAGCCCGACCTCTGGCACGAAACCACGCGCCGGCAACAGGAAGGCTCCCGCGAACAGATGCGCCTGCGTCTCCATGAGCTTGTAGGCCCGGGGGTCGGTCGGCGTTTCGATGTAGCGATGCAGGATCAGATGACCCAGTTCGTGGGCGGCATCGAAGCGGCTGCGATAGGCATTGCCCTTGTCGGCGCACAGCAGGACGTAGGGCCGCCCAGTGTGGCTCCACATGGAGAGACCCTCAATGCGGGCAACACCCGTTTCCTCGCGCGCCACAATGACGCCAGAGTTCTCCAGCAGCAGCAGGATGTCGCCGGCTGGCGCATCGCCCATCCGCCATTCTTTGCGGCAGGCATCGGCCGCCGCCTCAATCATCGCGGTGGTGATCTCGGACAGGTTGCGGGCTTGCACGCAGGGCAACGCGACATCGGGGTATTCGACGTGTTCCTCGAAGTGGGCAGCCACCTCTTCCAACCACTCGGCGCGGGTCTGCAACAACCCGCGATCCTGTTTCAACTGGGCCACGCTGCCACGGAAATTGGGCTTGCTGATAGCCGCACGCATGGGGCGTGTCAGCCACTCCGAAGTGACGCGCAACTCCTTGGCCAGCAGTTCCATGGCTGCAGCGGACGGGATCTGGGCCCTGTTGCGCCAACGGCTGAGTGTGGTGGTGGTCACCTCTAGCCTTGCAGCGAGCTCGGTCGCTGAAAAGCCACGAGCGGCCAACGCTTGGTTGAGCCGCTCGGGAACTAGAGTCTTCGTGGTAGGCGTGGTCATGCGGTTTCTGGCGTGTCTGGTCCTTCGGTACCGCCCGAATTGTCCGCTTTCTTTGCAGCCTTGCGAAGCTTTGCGTGCGCCTTGTCCACAATGCCCGGCATCCGCTCATAACGCTGGATGAACTGCGAGAGTGGCTCTTGGAACAACGGATTGCGCAGATCCATCTGGTCGTTGGTGACGACCACATAGATCTCCAGCCTGTCGCTCGCTGCCGAGCCTTGGGTCACTAACGACGCCGTGAATTCCGGCTCCTCGACAACGGAGGATCCCTCCCGCAGCAAGTCAGGCTGGAACCATCCGGTGACCGCCTCGTTGCGCAGGCAGAGCTTCCTCTTGCCCTTGCTCCTGCCGGCGTTGTCCCACTGCACTTGGCTCTTGTGGATGCGCATCAAGGTCACCACACCCGTGGTGCCAGAGACTATGGCGTTGCCACGCAAGGGCGGATGTGGCACCGACGCGTTCCCGAACGCTTGAGCGAGCGCATCATTGAGGAACAGGTGCAGGTTGTAGCCGACGCCGCTGGAGCGGTGGCCAGCCGCGTGCATGGCGCCGACCTTCTTCGCAGAGGCGAGCGCCTCTTGGGCGAAATGGTCGTAGTCCACTAAGACATCCTTGCGGACCGACGACGTCAACAATTCGGCAATCTTTTCCTTCGGACTGTCGAGCAAGGCAGAACTCCGTTGTCGTTTTAAGGAAAATAACTCATTTTTATTGTCGTCACAAGTCCCGCCTCTCGGACTCGCCTCCTTCGCCGAATCCATCCAACACTTCTCACCTCCGGCCCGTCACACCTGAACCTTGCCTTGGTCGCTCCATGCGGCTCCGGAGGCAGCAACTCAGTACCCCGAGCAAGAACCCAGCCGTCGTTCGAGGCATTTGTCGCCGGCCGATTCCAGACCGCAGTACCCCACCAGCCCACGTCGCGAAGCGTGAGATCGCGTTCGATCAGGATAGGCCGGCTGTCGTTGGGCTGCCCGTAGTTTCCCAGTGACATCGGGCCAACGACGGTGCCGGCGGAACATTGTGTGTCTTGCAGACCTCCGCTCCTGCGCCGGTGTCAGGACGCGGAGGCATCTCCTGCCAGGTTGACGTCGGGGGCTATCGCCAGACAGAATGTCCACATAATTTCCCAGCGGACCAGACCATGACCGACTTGGCTGACCCCCTGCCGCTGCTCAGGCAGGCTCGCCTGCGGCTGACGCAACAGGCGCTGGCCGATCGCCTCCACACGAACAAGAAGACCATCTACCGATGGGAGCGCGGCCTGTCCCGCTGCCCGCCGCTGGTGGCCCCCGCACTTCAGGAAATCCTCCGCATGAACCGCTCCGCCTCCCCCGACTCACCGGCCGACTTCACCTTCATTGACCTCTTCGCGGGCATTGGCGGCATCCGCCTCGGGTTCGAGCGCGCCGGTGGTCGATGCGTGTTCACCAGCGAGTGGAACGACTGGTCCAAGAAGACGTACCTCGAGAATTTCGGCGACGACCACCGCTTCGAAGGCGACATCACCAAGATCGAAGCGGAAGACGTGCCTGACCACGACGTACTGCTGGCGGGATTCCCGTGCCAGCCGTTCTCGATTGCCGGCGTGAGCAAGAAGAACGCGCTCGGCCGTCCCCACGGCTTCGAGTGCACCACACAGGGCACGCTCTTCTTCGACATCAAGAGGATCATCGCAGCCAAACGGCCCAAGGCTTTCCTGCTGGAGAACGTGAAGAACCTCGTCGGCCACGACCGCGGCAACACCTTCCGGATCATCCGCGAGGTGTTGGAAGGACTGGGCTACACGCTCCACTGGAAAGTCGTGAATGGGAAGCACTACGTCCCGCAGCACCGTGAGCGGATCCTGATCGTGGGCTTCCGCGAGGACACCGATTTCACCTGGGACGACCTGCAGCTGCCTGCGGAAGGACCGGACATCACTTCCATCCTGCACCCGGAGGACGGCAGCGAGGAGCCCGAGCGCCACTACACCACCGGAGCGCTGGCAGAGATCAGCCCGCGCTACGTGCTGACGAAAAACCTTTGGGACTACCTGCGCGCGTACGCAGCCAAGCACAAGGCAGCAGGCAACGGGTTCGGCTACGGACTGGTGAAGCCGGGCACCGACCGCCATACCCGCACGCTGTCTGCCCGCTACTACAAGGACGGCAGCGAGATCCTGCTCCACCGCGGCAAGGGCAAGCGGCCACGTCGCCTCACCCCGCGTGAATGCGCGAGGCTGATGGGCTTCCCCGAGGATTTCAGGATCGTGGTCAGCGACACCCAGGCGTACCGCCAGTTCGGCAACAGCGTGGTGGTACCGGTGATGGAGGCCGTGGCGAAGATCATGGCGCCGCGCGTGATCGAGCTGAAAGCGCGCGAGGCCGGCGGCACGATGCAGCCGCGGTTGAAGGCCGCCTGACACCGGCCGCCGTGGCCGATACGGTCAGCCCCGAAGTGCGGAGCCGGATGATGTCCGGCATCCGCGGGAAAGACACGAAGCCCGAGTGGCTGGTGCGACGGGCGTTGCACGCGCGCGGGTTCCGCTATCGGCTGCATGACCGCCGCCTGGCAGGCCATCCCGATCTTGTGTTCCCGCGCCATCAGGCCGTGGTGTTCGTACACGGCTGCTTCTGGCACGGCCACGAAGGCTGCCGGTACTTCCGGCTGCCGGGCTCGCGTACCGACTTCTGGGAAGGCAAGATCACCCGCAACCGCAGCAACGACGCGAAAAACCACGCATCATTGCGGCAGGCCGGCTGGCGGGTAGCCAATGTGTGGGAATGCGCGCTGCGCGGCGCCGGCCACGACGCGGGAGCGGTGGCCGATACGCTGGCCGCGTGGATCCGCGGGGATCAGGCGACGCTGGAGATCAGGGGATGAAGCGGGGATACCTGTCGGAGTATTTCGAAGGCGTGGCGGCGAAGCGCCTGTCGGCGGTGGAGGCCGACGAGACGCGTTCGAACCAGCACGAGTACAACGCCACCAGGGCGATGCTCGGCTTCATGGGCCGGCCGGCAGAGAAGGAACGTCTGCCAACCAGATTCGTCTACATGTGCGACGAAGACGACGAGCCCGTGTTCGAGGATGCGTTCCTCACGCTCTACGACAGCCGTGAACGGCACCCGACGCGTTCCGAATACCGCTTCTACTTTCCGACCACCCAGGTTTCGCAGCTGGCCGGGGAGAACGACCTTCTGGTGATCGCCAGGCGGCGTGACGGCGGAATGCTGGTCGTCATCGCCGAGTACGGCTCGAGCGCGGCCAACCAGATCGAATGGCTGTTCGGCCTCTCGGCAGACATGCTGCCGGGCTTCTCGGTGCGCGCCGAACTCGAGAACGACCAGGACCGCATCGGCTTCGCCGCCACCTTCATCCTCGAGAGCATCGGCGTGGTCGTCGAGCAGAGCGAGGAAACCTGGCTCGACGTGATGCTGTCCCGCTTCGGGGGCAGGTTCCCGAAGACGCTGGAGTTCTCCGGTTTCGCCCGCGGTACGCTGGAAGACGTGGATCCACGCGAAGATCCGGACGCTGCGCTGATGGCGTGGATGGAGCGCGAGGAGATCCTGTTCCGCACGCTCGAACGCCACCTGATCGGCGAACGGCTGTCACAAGGGTTCGGCGGCCTGGAAGGAATCGATATCGACGGGTTCATGGGCTTCTCGCTGTCGGTACAGAACCGCCGCAAGAGCCGCGTGGGCCTTGCGCTGGAGAACCACCTGGCGCACCTGTTCGGTTCCCTTGGCATCCGGTGCAGTCGGGCTGCCGTCACCGAGCGCCGTTCGAAACCCGACTTCCTGTTTCCCGGCGTCGCCGAGTACCACGACCCCGCCTTCGATCCGCTCCGCCTGACCATGCTGGGCGTCAAAAGCACCTGCAAGGACCGCTGGCGGCAGATCCTGCCGGAAGCGGACAGGGTCAGCCTCAAGCATCTGTTGACGATGGAGGCCGGGATCAGCGTGAATCAGACAGACGAGATGCAGAGCCAAGGCGTGCAGCTGGTGCTGCCCAAGGCACTCCACGAAACGTATACGGTTGATCAGCGCGGGTGGTTGCGGAATGTGCGATGGTTTACGACCTCTGTACTTTCACGTCAGTGTTAACTGTGGCGTGTCTCCCAGCCGAGAATTCAGGAGCTCTCCATGGCCTCCCCAACCACTCTTATGGCATCGAAGCGATCAGGCTGAACCAGCAGCAACTTGCACACTTCAGCGGCACCTAAATCCTCCAGAAACCGCTGGCGTCCGCCCAAAGAACGATCTTCATCAGACCACACGCAGATGCCCCGTCTTCCTTGCGGTAGCTTGAGGCGAGGGGTTATATGAGCCGAGCGAGACAGAGGTCAGACCAAAGACCAAGCTGTGCAGTTCCTCTACAGGAATTGAAAGATTATCGGCAATTGCGCGCAACCCCTGCCCTTGACCGTTCAAAGCGTCGAACACTTTCTTGAGAACTTGCGACGTCTCGCGCTCGGAACTATCAACCTCGTTGGTACGCATCCCCCTCTTACTCATTTCTATGCAGAGCGATCTGTAGGTGAACTCAGAAATGGCGCCCGCCTTGTGCAAATTGAAGGCAAACGCCATCGCAGAGACGTTGAAGCGCTTCTTATAGCGCACGATATCTTCTACGCTCCTGCAACGACCTGCATAAGCCATCATCTCTGTCTTCGGCATCAATAAAGCAGAAGCGAAGCCATCAGCCTCACGCTCAACCGCTTTGCCTTTGTTTTCCCCATGACGATGAAGCACAAGATGACCCAGCTCATGCGCGGCATCAAATCTGCTCGATTCCGAGCTTTTCATTGTATTGAGAAAGACAAACGGCGTATTTCCATTCCTCCACGCCGAGAACGCATTAACTTGGCGCGTATTCTCAGATAAAGAAAACACGCGAACACCTTTTGACTCCAAAAGGTGCACCATATTCTTGATAGGAAGCACACCAAGCTGCCACTCGCTCCGAACCATCTCAGCAGCGAGCTCTGGCTCCATTCCAGCCAAGTCTGGCACGCTAACAGCCGGAAGGTTAAAACGCTCTTCGATCCAAGCTGCGACCGCAAATACAAATCCACCAGCCGCAAGAGCAGAGTCACGCTGAATGGCCGTCATTCGGGAGAAAGAGCGGAAACTGGCATTCGCGGCGTCTGGAGGTCCTAGGTCGCCTCCAAAGAAGAACTCGAGCGGGTAGCCCAGGACTTCACAGATCCGCGCCATGCTAAGTTCTGTTGGCGCGGTCTCGCCCGACTCATAGTTCGAAATACTCTTCGTCGTAAGTCCTGCGAGATCCGCCAGTTTCTTCATGCTCATCATCTTGCGATCGCGAGCAATCTTAAGTCGTGTCGGGTTAAATGCTGCGGTCATACGGTCATGACTGCTTGGGCGACACAGTGATCTCGATGTCCGAAAGATCGTCCGAATCGCTGTGGTCTGAATTTGGCCCAAACCTGTAGGCAGGCATGATGAGCCGCTGAGTCCACTTACTTATCTTGTCGTTCTCAGCCATTGCAAAAGGCAACGAAAGTTCATAGCGCACCTCCTGAAAGTCGAGGTCGATGTAATAGAGCAGAACCCACAACGACTCGTCTCTCCTCCTAAAGGGCACTACCTTGCTCGGCTCATGGGTCTCGTCATCGGGAAACGAGATCGTCGTCTGCCTAGGATTAATGGCAACGCTCAGTGCTGTCTGGGCACCTTTGTCATTGCGCGTCTGGGGGTCCCTCGTTTCTATGCCGGTATGCGGGTCACCGCTGCTGACAGTTATGGCCACGCGGCCATCACCGGAAACGACGCGAGGTTGGTTACTCGGATCCTCAGGCTTCCAGCCCTTTGGAATTTGCAGGGTTCGCATCATCGCCGAACCATCTGCCCAAGCCGCTGTTCCGTTGTATCCCTTTGGGTGAAGGGCGGACACATTGCTAAAAGCGCCAAGGCAGGCCTTGGGTACTTCTTCTATCTCTGCCAAGGTCAGGCCAAACAATTGCGCAAGCGCGATTTCGACTTGGATCGGGTTCTTGATGATGCTGGCAACGGGCAACGGTTCCATGGCGCCTCCGAAGGGTTCCGCTTTTTGTACATCATCCGATGTCGAAAAACAAGAACATCGTTCTAGGATCGCCCCTGCAGCTCAAGCGCCGCACTCATTCCGCACTTACGAGACAGCCAGCACAAGGCCGGCTTCGTCGTAATGCATTGGCCCTACAGCGGAAGGGATCACACGAGTTCCGAAATTGATCAGCGCGCGATCGAGCACCTCGGTCAACAACTTTTTCAGGCTGGCGTTTTCCATCCCCAGCTCATCCAGGCGCTTGGCCTCAGATCCGTTCATGCCGCCGAATTTGCTGCGTCACGAAGCGTCGCAGGCGTGCCGGCGGGAGAATTCCTTGATCTGCAGTCCCGCCTTTGCCCCTAGGAAACCGAGAAGCTGTCTTCGGAAAAGCTTCTCACGCCCAACCTCATGGATTGAACTATAAACCGGCCCGCTACCCAGAGCCGGAGACGCCGGCTTAAGAAGCACCCCCAACACTACCGCTCAGCACCACCGATACAAAACGGTGAACCAAGCAACAAGCGGTCAACACCAGCAATATTCCCAGAGCCCCAAGGACAAGCAAAGCGACAAGTGACCGATCTTCGTATTCTTTGTGCACACGCTTCAGTGATCCAATCAACGTTTCCCTAAGCAGCTTGAGGCCAGCAATCAGCAGCCCGAAAATCGCGATCAAGGCGAGCACGTCGTCTGTCATGCGCAGCGCACCTTACGCGGCAAGCGAAACCTTCTTGTGTCTGCGTAACAGATCGATACAACACTCAGAAAATCGGTCCGACATCGGAGCGCAAACACCCGTCATCCTCAGGCTTGCCTCTGCTCTAGCCATAGCATAAACGCTCGCAGCGCTACTCATTGCTGGCATTTTGCCTTTGTTCCCACTGTACCCCTCCACTGCGATACGAGAAGCCACGTCGCGATGCCGCTCGTAAATGTGCATGGACGCTGCGTAATGGTAGTAATGGCCTAGCTCTACGCCAAGTTCGACTGCCATGAGTTCCTGCAGACAAGTAAATAGAAATAGATCGTAGGGCACGCCCCAGATCGCATCATTGCTGCGCATGTTCACAAAAGCATGGAGCTTTCCGTCTCGAAGCAGGAACTGGAGGGTATTTGTGCACGACACATCGACTGACTGCCTTGAAACATCTTCCTGAATACGGAAGTTCAGGACGGCTCTGCGCGAGCAAGGGTCTGCGGACAACAAGCCAATTACATTGAGCCATTGCGATGATCCATCCGGACAAGCGCCAAATATCCTGGCACCATAACAACTGCCTCTAACCACCCCATGATCGTCGGCAAATTCGCGCCACTTTGGCGTGTAGAACGCCAAAGCATCAACCTGGCTATCACCCCGTAAGTGCCACGCCAGCTCCGCAACTGCGAGCGCTGGACTCCAGCGCCTAGCCGAAAGCGTCGTCAAGCGATTTCTGGGATCAGTCAGTTCAAACCCTAGCCCCAGAACCTCGGAGGTGCCCAATCCTCGCGGACTCACCTCTTTTCCCCACTCACCAATGTGGCGGCAAAGTTTCGCTTGGAGCTCGTTCGACGAACTAACTATCAAGGGCGCGTTCACTCTCCGCCTCCTTCGGACGGGACTCTGTCGCTACTATTGCGCAAAGGCATCTCATCCGATGAGATCGCACCCCGGCTGACTTCCAATTTATCGAGCCTTCTGAGAATCGCATCCTGCTTGCTGTCCAGTGCAAGGCGACTGACGGTGGCAATGCCGGTAGTCACAAGCAATGCGAAGAATGCCAAGGAGAACGCGCCAATCGGTAAATATTTCAGCATCGCATCCCTGAACCGCGCGTTCTCCTTCTTCGACGCCTTACCAACCAAAGATTTGATGTCTAGAAAATTCTTTCCGAAGTTAGCTACAGCCCTGCTTCTTATACCACTGACATACTCTGCTTCATTGGTATTACGGAATCGCTCCAGCCCCTCAAGATTTTCCAAAGGCTCAATCGAGTGAAATGTAAGCCGGATAAATTTGTCGCCTTTCTTAAGCAGCCTTCGTTCCGAGCTGAAATTCAGCACCGGCGAAGACAAGTTGTTCTTCCAACTGGGATCAATCACACCGATATTTAGAGTTAGCAGACCCTCGTTACACATACGGGTCAGCACGTGCGCTAAGGCGCATATTTTGTCTGGCAACTCAATGCATTCTTCCGAAATTAAGTGCGCTATGCCTTGCGGCTCAAGCAGCAGCGACTCAACCTCCTCACCCTTGTGATTAACAATCGTCCCAACTGTAAGTGTGAGCCCTGCCTTCCAGCTCCCTTTATCGTTAGCCGTTCCGTAGGATAAACAAGAGCCCGTGCTGATACCGCGCGGCTGGATCATGTCAAACCTCTCTCAAACCCCCAACGGATTCGGCTTCTCCTGGTCGATCTTGTAAAGCTTGATCGCCCTGGCCGCGTCCTTCGCCGTCATCTTCCCGTCCTTCGCCAGCGCGTCGATCGCGGCGTGGGCGATGTAGTAGCGGTCCACCTCGAAATGGCGGCGCAGGTTGGCACGGGTATCCGAGCGGCCGAAGCCGTCGGTGCCGAGTACGGTGTAGGTGCGCGGGATGAAGCCGCGGATCTGGTCGGTGAAGTTGCGCACGTAGTCGGTGGCGGCGATCACCGGTCCGGCGGGGCGGGACTCGATGCACTGGGTGACGTGGGCCTTGCGCGGCTTGTCCTCTGGGTGCAGGCGGTTCCAGCGTTCGGCGTCGTAGCCGTCGCGGCGCAGTTCGGTGAAGCTGGGGCAGGACCAGATATCGCTGGTCACGCCGAAGTCCTTGTCCAGCAGCTCGGCCGCGGCGATGGCCTCGCGCAGGATGGTGCCGCTGCCCATCAGCTGCACGCGCAGCTCGCCCTTCTTGGGCTTGGCGCCAGCGTCCTTGAGCAGGTACATGCCCTTGATGACACCCTCGGCCGCGCCTTCGGGCAGCTCGGGGTGGCTGTAGTTCTCGTTCATCAGGGTGATGTAGTAGTACTCGTCGCGCTGCTCTTCGATCATGCGCAGCATGCCGTGCTGCAGGATCACCGCGACCTCACCGGCAAAGCTGGGGTCGTAGCTGCGGCAGTTGGGGATGGCGCCCGACAGCAGGTGGCTGTGGCCGTCCTCGTGCTGCAGGCCCTCGCCGTTGAGCGTGGTGCGGCCAGCGGTGCCGCCGAGCAGGAAGCCGCGCGCGCGCATGTCGGCCGCCTGCCAGGCGGCGTCGCCCACGCGCTGGAAGCCGAACATCGAGTAGTAGATGTAGAACGGCAGCAGCTGCAGGTTGTTGGTGGAGTAGCTGGTGGCGCTGGCCATCCACGAGGCGAAGGCGCCGGCCTCGGTGATGCCTTCCTGCAGCACCTGGCCGGTGCTGTCTTCGCGGTAGTACATCAGCTGGTCGCGGTCGACCGGCTTGTACTTCTGGCCTTCCGGCGCGTAGATGCCGATCTGGCGGAACAGGCCTTCCATGCCGAAGGTGCGCGCCTCGTCTGCGACGATGGGCACCACGCGCGGGCCGACCTGCTTGTCGCGCAGGATGATGTTGAGCGATTGCACGAACGCCATCGTGGTGCTCATCTCGCGCTCGCCGGTGCTCTTGAGCAGGCGGTCGAACACCTCGAGCTTGGGCGCGGTGAGCGACTCGTCGGCCTTGCGCCGACGCTGCGGCACGAAGCCGCCCAGCGCGCGGCGGCGCTCGAGCAGGTACTGCACTTCGTCGGACTTCTCGCCCGGGTGGTAGAACGGGATGTTGCCGTCCTTGAGCTGCTCGTCGTCGACCGGGATCTTGAAGCGGTCGCGGAATGCGCGCACCGCATCGTCGTCGAGCTTCTTGGTGTTGTGGGTGGGGTTGAGCGCTTCGCCGGCGCTGCCCAGGCCGTAGCCCTTCACCGTCTTGGCCAGGATGACCGTGGGCTGGCCCTTGGTTTGCATGGCGTTGGTGTAGGCCGCATAGACCTTGTGCGGGTCGTGGCCGCCGCGGTTGAGGCGCCAGATGTCCTCGTCGGAGAGGCTGGCAACCATCGCCGCAGTCTCCGGGTACTTGCCGAAGAAGTTCTCGCGCGTGTAGGCGCCGCCGAAGGCCTTGCAGTTCTGGTACTCGCCGTCGACGGTTTCCATCATCAGCTTCTTGAGCAGGCCCTGCGGATCCTTGGCCAGCAGCGGATCCCAGTAGCTGCCCCAGATGGTCTTGACCACGTTCCAGCCGGCGCCGCGGAACTGGCTCTCCAGCTCCTGGATGATCTTGCCGTTGCCGCGCACCGGGCCGTCCAGGCGCTGCAGGTTGCAGTTGACGACGAACACCAGGTTGTCCAGGCCTTCGCGGCCGGCGATCGACAGCGCGCCCAGGCTCTCGGGCTCGTCGGTTTCGCCGTCACCCAGGAAGCACCACACCTTGCGGTCGGACTTGGGCAGCAGGCCGCGCGATTCGAGGTACTTCCAGTTGCGCGCCTGGTAGATCGCGGCGATCGGGCCCAGGCCCATCGACACGGTGGGCACCTGCCAGAAATCGGGCATCAGCCAGGGGTGCGGATACGAGGAGATGCCGCGGCCGTCGACCTCCATGCGGAAGTTGTCGATCTGCGATTCGCTGAGCCGGCCTTCGAGGAAGGCGCGCGCGTAGATGCCCGGCGAGCTGTGGCCCTGCGGGGCGATGAGATCACCCGGGTGGTCGCCTTCGGGGCCGCGGAAGAAGTGGTTGAAGCCCACGTCGTAGAGCGTGGCAGAGCTGGCGAAACTGGCGATGTGGCCGCCCAGGTCGCCGGGCTTGCGGTTGGCGCGCACCACCATCGCCATCGCGTTCCAGCGGATGATCGAGCGGATCCGCCACTCCAGGGTCTGGTCGCCCGGGATCTTGGGCTCCAGATGGGTCGGGATGGTGTTGATGTACTCGGTGGTCGGCGCGAACGGCAGGTGGGCGCCGGCGCGGCGGGTCAGTTCGACCATGTCCTGCAGCAGCTGGTGGGCGCGCTCGGGCCCGCCGTGGTCGATGACCGCCTTGAGCGATTCGATCCACTCCCGGGTTTCGGTGGGATCGGGGTCGTTCTGCAGCACGTCGGTCAGCCAGTTCATCGCCTTGCTCCGCCGCGGCCCCTGGCCGCGCAATAGTCGTGGGGTAGGACCGCCGATTCTAGCAGGGGCGGCGGCGCGGCCCGGGACGCGGGCAGGCGGCGGAGCGCGGCGCGGAAGCAGTTGCGAAAGCAACCTTCGGGGCGCGCGGGGCCGGGGTTCGCGCTGCGGCAAGGGCTGTCCGGACCGACACGGGAGGCCACCGGGAAGCCGGCTCCGCCAGACGGGCTGCGGGACTCCTTCGCATCCCGTACACATCCGCTGCGAAAGGATGGGCGGTTGTTGAACTCCCGGCGTCCCGCTTGCCCTCTTTCCACCGGGTCGGCAATGATCGCCGGGTGTGCAGGGGATTCGGGGGCCGCTCGGCGCCGGGGTTCCCTGCGTCCCGACCGGCCCACCTGTCCCCGAGCGATGCCGAACCCTGCCCTTCCAACCCCGCTGTCGAACTGGCGCCTGATCGCGCTCGGCCTGCTGGTCGCGCTGATCATCGTCTCGCCGTTCGTGCTGCTGCGGCAGGCCACGCAGAACGCCGACGACGCATGGCAGGCAGTGGCGCACACCCAGCGGGTCGAGATCACGGTGCAGACCCTAGCCTCGCACATGCGCAACCTGGAGGCGGGCGCGCTGTCGCTGGCCGGCGGCGTGGACAACGAGGCCCTGCGCAGGCGTGTCGCCGACAGCCGGGGGCAGATCCTGCCGCTGCTGCAGCAGTTGCAGGAGATGACGCGCGACAATCCCGAACAGCAGCTGCGCATCGGCGGCCTGCAGACCCATGTGCTGCTGCGCAAGGCCCAGGCCGACCACATCATCGACCAGGGCACGGACACCACCATCGCCGATATCGATGAGATGGTGGCGCGCTATCCGATCCAGGCGCTCATCGCCGGGATCGTCCAGGCCGAACAGACGCTGCTGGCCGAGCGCCAGGCGCGCGCGGACCGCGTGGTCGAGCGCGCGCGCACCGCGGCCTGGGTGGCGATGAGCTGCCAGCTGCTGCTGCTGGGGGGGGTGCTCGTCTATTCCGGACGCCAGATCGCCCACCGCCTGCGCGCCGAGACCGACGCGATGCGCGCCAGCGCGCGCGCCGGCGTGGTGCTCGACACGGTGCGCGAGCCGATCGTGGCGATCGACCACCAGCAACGGGTGGTGATGCACAACGCTGCCTTCGCCGAACTGTTCGGCGTCGAGGACGATGCGCGCGGCAGGCCGCTGGCCGAGATCGGCGGCGGCGCCTGGCGGGACGAGCGCATGCTGCGCCGCCTGGCCGACGTGCTCGGCCGGGGCCGCGAACTGTGGGACTTCGAGCAGGTGCAGGAGACGGCCGACGGCCTCGAGCGCACGATGATGATCAACGCCCGCCGCATGCCGCTGCCCGACAGCGAAGAGTCGGTTGCGCTGGTGACGGCCAGCGACATCAGCGTGCAGAAGGCCAGCGACCGCCAGATCCGCGAGCTCAACCGCCAGCTCGAGGGCAAGGTCGAGCAGGTCTCGGACGTCAACCGCGAGCTGGAGGCCTTCAGCTATTCGGTCTCGCACGACCTGCGCGCGCCGCTGCGCCATATTGCCGGCTTCGGGGACAAGCTCGGCCGCCACCTGGGCGAGGGCGCGGACGAGAAGACCCGCCACTACATCGAGGTGATGGTGTCCTCGGCGCAGCGCATGTCGGCGCTGATCGACGACCTGCTGGTGTATTCGCGGCTGGGCCGCAGCGCGCTGCGCCTGCAGACGGTGGACATGCAGTCGCTGGCCTCCGAGACCCTGGCCATGCTCGACGCCAACAACGCGACCGACTCGCCCGGCCACGCGATCGAATGGCACGTCGCCCCGCTGCCGGTAGTGGTGGGTGACGAGAACATGCTGCGCCAGGTGTGGCTGAACCTGCTGGGCAACGCGGTCAAGTACAGCCGCGGCAGCGAGCCGGCGCAGATCGAGGTCGCCTATCGCCGCGGCGACGACGATGCGCACCACTTCACCGTGCGCGACAACGGCGCCGGCTTCGACATGAAGTACGCGAACAAGCTGTTTGGCGTATTCCAGCGCCTGCACGCGCCCAGCGAGTTCCCGGGCACGGGCATCGGCCTGGCCAGCGTGCGCCGGGTGCTGACGCGGCACGGCGGCCGCATCAGCGCCGAATCCGCGCCGGGCCAGGGCGCTACCTTCCATGTCACGCTGCCAGGCGCAGGCGACATCCCCGCATCCAACGAGAACAAGCCATGACCGAACTGCGCACCATCCTGCTGGCCGAAGACAGTCCGCACGACGCCGAGATGGCGATCGACGCGCTGCGCGAGGCGCACCTGGCCAACCCGATCGTCCATGTCGAGGACGGGGTGGAAGTGCTGGACTACCTGCACCGGCGCGGCAAGTGGGCCGACCGCGCCGAAGGCGATCCGGCGGTGCTGCTGCTGGACATCAAGATGCCGCGCATGGACGGGCTGGAAGTGCTGACCGAGCTGCGCGGGGATGACCGCTTCAAGGCCCTGCCGATCGTGGTGCTCTCGTCCTCGCGCGAGGAAAACGACCTGGCGGTGAGCTGGGACCTCGGGGTCAACGCCTACGTGGTCAAGCCGGTGGACGTGGCCCAGTTCTTCGATGCGGTGCGCACGCTTGGCCGTTTCTGGGCCGTGCTCAACGAACCGCCAGCGCTGGACTGACCGGCGTGGCCAGATGGTCCGTGCAGGATGCAGGATCGGGCATGGCGTGGCGCGTGCTGCTGGTCGACGACTCGGCCGATGACGCGGAGCTTGCCGAGTACGCGTTGCGCAAGGGTGGGCTGGTCGTCGAGTGCAGGCGCGCGTGTACCGCAGCGGGGGTGGAGCAGGCGCTGCGGGAGTTCGCGCCGCAGGTGGTGGTGTCGGACGTCAACCTGCCGGGCTATTCGGGCGCGGAAGCATTTGCGCTGGCCCGCGCCCACGATCCGGCCCTGCCCTTCGTCTTCGTGACCGGCGGCACGGCGCCGGGTGACAACCCGCCGCCTGCGGACGGCCTGCTGCTCAAGGACGACCTGGACGCGCTGCCGGCGTTGCTGCGCCAGTTGCTGACCTCCGGGCGATCCCTGTAGGAGCGCCTTCAGGCGCGACCCCGCACATCCGACGGATCATCGCCACGTCGTTGGCGATCGCGCCTGAAGGCGCTCCTACAGAGGCCCTCGTCAAGACGCTGGATTCCCGCTTGACCAGCCTGCGGCTGTTGCAAGGCACTTCGCGGGAAAGACGGCCAGGAGAGCGACGGCCTCAACTGCCTCGTTCGGCCAGTCGCTGCTTGCGGATCTGCGATTCGACCGCGGCAATCGCGGTCATGTTGACCACGCGGCGCGGGCGCGAGGCGGTGGTCAGCACGTGCGCGGGCTTGCTCACGCCCATCAGGATCGGGCCAAGCGCCACGCCGTCGGTCATCACCCGCACCATGTTGTAGGTGATGTTGGCCGCGTCCAGGTTGGGCATCACGAACAGGTTGGCGCGCCCTTCCAGCGTGCTGTTGGGGAAGATGCGGCGGCGGAAGTCCTCGTCCCACGCCGTGTCGGCCATCATCTCGCCGTCCACTTCCAGCTTGGGTGCGCGCTTGCGCAGGATCTGCAGCGCCTGGCGCATCTTGCGCGCGCTGCAGTCGTCGTGGCTGCCGAAGTTGGAGTGCGAGAGCAGCGCGATCTTGGGCTCGATCCCGAACAGCTTGAGCCGGTAGGCCGCCTGGATGGTGCTCTCGGCGATCTGCTCTGGCGTGGGATCGTTCTGCACGTGCGTGTCGAGGAAGAACCACAGCCCGCGGTCGTTGATCACGCCGGTCATGGCCGAGGTGCTCTGCACGCCAGGATCGAGTTCGAACACGCTGCGGATGTAGCCCAGCTTCTTGTGGAAGCGGCCCACCAGCCCGGTGATCATCGCATCGGCTTCGCCGCGATCGACCATCACCGCCGCGATCAGCGTGGTGCGCGAGCGCAGCAGGCTCTTGGCCGCTTCGGGCGTCACGCCACGGCGCTCGGTGAGCTGGTGGTAGTGGGTCCAGTATTCGTGGAAGCGCGGGTCGTCGTCCTGGTTGGTGATCTCGAAGTCCACGCCCGCGCGCAGGCGCAGGCCCAGGCGCTCGATGCGCGATTGGATCACGTCCGGGCGCCCGATCAGGATCGGATGGGCCAGGCCTTCGTCGACCACCGTCTGCACGCCGCGCAGCACGGTCTCGTTCTCGCCTTCGGCATAGACCACGCGCTGGCGGTCGGCGCGCGCACGGTCGTACAGCGGGCGCATCACCAGCGCGGTGCGGTGGTGGAACTGCGCGAGCTTCTCGCGATACGCCGCCATGTCCTCGATCGGACGCGTGGCCACGCCGGTGTCCATCGCCGCCTGCGCCACCGCGATGGCCACGATGGTCAGCAGGCGCGGGTCGAACGGGCGCGGGATGATGTAGTCGCGGCCGAAGCAGGGAATCTCCTCGCCATACGCCGCGCCCAGATCACTGGCCTCGCTCTTGGCCAGCGCCGCGATCGCGTGCACGCAGGCCAGTTTCATCGCCTCGTTGATGCCGGTGGCGCCCACGTCCAGCGCGCCACGGAAGATGTAGGGGAAGCAGAGCGCGTTGTTGACCTGGTTGGGGAAGTCGGAGCGGCCGGTGGCGATGATCGCGTCCGAGCGGATCGCGCGCGCTTCGTCCGGCAGGATCTCCGGATAGGGATTGGCCAGGGCGAGGATGATCGGGTTGTCCGCCATCGTCGCGACCATCTCCGGCTTGAGGATGCCGCCGGCCGACAGGCCCAGGAAGACGTCCGCGCCCTCGACCATCTGCGCCAGGGTGCGGTGCGGGGTGTCGCGCGCGTAACGGCGCTTGGCCTCATCCAGGTCGTCGCGGCTGGTGTGGATCACGCCGCCGCGATCAAAGGCGGTGATGTTCTCGGGCTTCAGTCCCAGCGCCACCAGCATGTCCAGGCAGGCGATGCCGGCCGCGCCCGCGCCGGTGGTGGCGAGTTTCACGTCCTCGATCTTCTTGCCCGCGATCTCCAGCGCATTGACCACCGCCGCGCCGACGATGATCGCGGTGCCGTGCTGGTCGTCGTGGAACACCGGGATCTTCAGCCGCTCGCGCAGCTTGCGCTCGACGATGAAGCACTCGGGCGCCTTGATGTCCTCGAGGTTGATGCCGCCGAACGTGGGCTCGAGGCTGGCGATGATCTCGACCAGCTTGTCGGGGTCCTTCTCGTCGATCTCGATGTCGAACACGTCGATGCCGGCGAATTTCTGGAACAGCACGCCCTTGCCCTCCATCACCGGCTTGCCGGCGAGCGGGCCGATGTCGCCCAGGCCCAGCACCGCGGTGCCGTTGGAGATCACCGCCACCAGGTTGCCGCGCGCGGTGTAGTCGCTGGCCTTGGACGGATCGGCCGCGATCTCCTCGCAGGCATAGGCCACGCCCGGCGAGTACGCCAACGCCAGGTCGCGCTGGGTCAGCATCGGCTTGGTCGCCACCACCTTGATCTTGCCGCGCGGCTCCACGCGGTGGTAGTCGAGGGCGGATTGGCGGAAGGCCTGGGCGTTTTCGGAGTTGCTGGGCTTTTCGTCGGACATCATGGGCAGGCCGTGGACTGAAGCTTGATTCTAGCCCCACGCTCGCGACCGATCTTGGCTGATCGCCGCGGCGGGGCTGCGGAACCCGGCCGCGAGGCGCCCCCAGGCTCGCAGCGGCGGCAGCGCAGGCCGGCCCGGCTCAGCTGTGATCTGGCAGCCGATCCAGCCTGATCCGGTTGGCGAACAGCGAGAACGCCAGTTGCCCGGCCAGGCCGTTGGCGCGTGCGACCCAGTCGGGCAGCCAGCGCGGCGGGGCGAGCACGCCGGCTTCGAACAAGGGGTCCAGGCGCGTCACATCGTCCAGGGTCATCTTGCCGGCGAACAGGCGCCGGCACTGGCGCAAGCGGCCTTCGCGCAGCGCCTGGCGGAAGAAGGTGTGCACCTCGACGAGGCCGCGCAGGTAGACGGTGTCCTTGGCGAAGGCGGCACCGCCGCCCAGCGGCACGCCGCGGAACACACGCTGGGCCGAGGCGAAGCTTTCCGCCGCATCCTGCCCCGCGTCGCGGAACCAGCCGAACACCTGCAGGAAATCGGCGCCGTCCAGCGCCATCGCGATCGCCTCGGTGCGCAGGCTCACACGTTTCATGCGCTCGATGTCGATGCTGCCGGTGATCTGTTCGGCGAGCACCGCCAGGCCTTCCTGGGTGGCGGTGATCCGCGGTGAGGACATCGCCAGGCTCGGCAACACGGTCTGTTCGCGGCCGTTGAGCGCGGTCAGCGAATGCACCAGCGCCTCGTGGTGCAGCAGCTGCGCGCGGTCGTAGTCGCTGAACGCGGCGCCATCGCGCAGGCGGATGCGGTAGGCGCCGGCGGCCGCCTTGGCGATCAGCTCCGGATCCAGTTCCACCGTCACCACGCGGCCGCCGAAGAAGGCGTCCAGCTGGTTCTGCAGCTGCAGCTGCAGGGCGGTGGCCGAGATGGTCACCTGCTCTTCGGGCGCGAGCAGTTCGCGGTCCAGTTCGTCGGCGATGCCGATGAAGTGGCGCGCCGCCTCGCGCGTGGTGATGGTGCCGCCCGGCAGCGGGTCGCCGGGATGCCCGTAGAGCATCACCGACAGCGCGCCGGCTTCCCGCGTTCCCAGCGCTTCGAGCATGCGCGCCCCCAGCTGCCAGTGCCGCGCCGAATCGATCAGGTAGGCGCCCAGCGGGTGGCCCGGGTCCGCGGCCGCGACGATCGCGTCCAGCTCGCGCCGGACGTCGCTGAAATCGTGGGCCGCGTACTCGAACCGGGGCATGCACTCCACGCCGCGCGCCAGGTCGGCCAGGAACGTCCGCTGCACCGCGGCCGGCCAGCTGGCCAGCGCCAGCACGCGCAGGCCGCGCGCGGCGCGGACCATGCGCGCGTCGAGGGCGGCGTGGTGGGCGATGGAGTCGGGCATTTGCGTGATCCCGGGAAGGGTGGGCACACGCTAGCGGAAAATGCTGGCGCAGGCCGGAACAGCGCCGTGGACGCGCTCAGGGCCTGCGCGGCTTCCCGTCACGCCGCGTCGGCGGCTTGCCCGGGCGCACCTCGGCCTTTTGCGCCAGCCGCGAGGCCAGCCGCTCCGCCGCCACCGCCACCTCGTCGCGCAGCTTGAGGTAGTTGCCCAGCCGGCCGCGATCGAGCGTGCCGGCCGCCAGCGCCGCCTGCAGCGCGCAGCCGGGCTCGCGTTCGTGGCTGCAATCGCGGAAGCGGCACTGCTCGGCCAGCGCCTCGATCTCGCCGAAGCCGCCGTCGGCCAGACCTTCCTCGCCGGTCGGCTTGAGCTCGCGCATGCCCGGCGTGTCGATCAGGCAGGCGCCGGACGGCAGCGGGATCAGGGCACGATAGGTGGTGGTGTGGCGGCCGCGCGCGTCGGACTCGCGCACCGCGGCGGTCTTCATCTTCTCCACGCCGAGCAGGGAATTGGTCAGCGTCGACTTGCCGGCACCCGACGATCCCACCAGCACCGCGGTCGCGCCCGCCGGCAGGTATGGATCAAGCGCGCGAACGCTGTCCGGGTCGCGCGCGTTGACCGCGAGCACGGCCACGCCCTGCCCCGCCACGACCGACAGCGCCGCCAGCGCGGCATCGGCGTCGGCGCCGGGACAGTCGGCCTTGGTCAGCACCACCACCGGCGTCACGCCGTCGGCCTGGACCAGCAGCAGGTAGCGCTCGATGCGGCGCGGATTGAAATCCCCGTCCAGCCCGCACACCACCAGCACCACGTCGATGTTGGCGGCGATCAGCTGCTGGCGGTAATGCTCGCCGGCGGCGCCGCGCTTGATCGCGCTGTGCCTGGGCAACATGGCGACGATGCTGCCGTCCTCGACCAGCACCCAGTCGCCGACCACAGCGCGCGACTCGGGCGCGACCTTGCCCTTGCGGTAGCCGGGTGGGCGCTGCCACTCGGGCGGGGATTCGACGGTGAAGGCGCGGTCGGTTGCATCGGCAACCACGTAGCCGCTGCGGTGCTGTTCGATCACCCGCGCCGGCTGCGCCTGCGGGTGGGCGTCCATCAGCTCCGCCCACGGTCCCGGCCCCGGCCTGCCGGCAAAGGGCCAGCCGATGGCACGCAGCGCGCTGGTGACGGGGTTCAAACGCGTGCGGGCATGGTGTGCATGGCGCGATTCTACCGCCGCAGCGGCGTATGATCCGACGTTTCGCGCGGCCTCCCGCCGCCTTCGTGCCGCTCCGATGTCCGCCCCCAGCCTGCCCACCCGCGAACGCCTGTCCGAAGTCCGCTACGAAATCCGCGGAGAACTCGCCCGGCGTGCCCGCGAGCTCGAGGGCCAGGGCCACAGTCTGATCAAGCTCAACATCGGCAATCCGGGCGCTTTCGGCTTCCGCGCGCCCGAGCACCTGCAGCGCGCGATCGCCGACCACATCCACCATACCGACCCCTACACCCACCAGCAGGGCCTGCCGGAAGCGCGCGAGGCGATCGCCGCGCACCACGTCGCGCGCGGCACACCCTGGGCCTCGGCCGAGCGCGTGTTCATCGGCAACGGCGTGAGCGAGCTGATCGATATCTCGCTGCGCGCCCTGCTCAATCCCGGCGACGAGGTGCTGGTGCCCTCGCCCGACTATCCGCTGTGGTCGGCGGCCACCATCCTCAACGACGGGCGCCCGGTCTTCTACCAGTGTGCGGAAGGCAACGGCTTCCTGCCCGACCCGGTGGAGATGGAGGCGCTGGTGTCCGCGCGCACCCGCGCGATCGTGCTGATCAACCCGAACAACCCGACTGGCGCCAGCTATCCGCGCGAGCTGCTCGAACGCATCGTCGCGATCGCCGCGAAGCACAACCTGCTGCTGCTGTGCGACGAGATCTACGACAGCATCCTCTACGACGGCAACACCTTCGTGCCGGTCGCGCCGCTGGCCGGCGACGTGCCCTGCCTGTCCTTCGGCGGCCTGAGCAAGGTGCATCGCGCCTGCGGCTGGCGCGTGGGCTGGGCGGTGCTGTCGGGCGATCCGGCGCGCAGCACCGCGTTCCGCAACGCCATGGACCTGCTCGGCGCGCTGCGCCTGTGCGCCAACGTGCCGGGGCAGTTCGCGATCGAGGCCGCGCTGACCGGCGCCGACACCATCACCCCGCTGTGCTCGCCGGGCGGACGCCTGTACGAAGCGCGACGCGCGGTGATGGAGGCCTGCGCGGCCAGCGAGCACCTCGAGCTGGTTGCACCGGCAGGCGCGCTGTACGCGTTCCCGGGCGTGGTCGGCGACGCCGCGCAGGGCTTCGATGACCACGGCTTCGCGCTGGAGCTGATGGAAACCGAGGACCTGCTGATCGTGCCGGGCACCAGCTTCAACGTGCCCTACCGCAACCATTTCCGCGTCACCCTGCTGCCGCAGCCGGAGATGCTGGTCGAGGTGTTCGCGCGCATCGACCGCGTGCTGGAGCGCCGCGCCGTGGCCAACCGCAAAGTCGTGCCGCTGAAGAAGAAGGCACAGCCGGCGGCGTGAAGGTGGCGACGCTGAGGGGCGGACGGCTTTTTTTGCCGCGGATTACGCGGATGAACGCGGATATGTACTTGGCTTGATTCGCGTTGATCCGCGTAATCCGCGTAATCCGTGGCAAAAAGGATTCTTCCAGGGACCGATGACGGACGCGATTTCCTGGCTCGCCCTCGGCGACAGTTACACCATCGGTGAAGGCATCGACGAGGCCGGGCGCTGGCCGCTGCAGCTTGCCGCGGCGCTGCGCGAGGAGGGCATCGCGCTGGCCGATCCGCGGATCATCGCCACCACCGGCTGGACCACGGGCGAACTGTCGGTGGCGATCGATGCGGCCGCGCCGCTGGGTCGCTTCGGTTTCGTGAGCCTGCTGGTCGGCGTCAACAACCAGTACCGGGGTCGCGCGCTGGCCAACTATCGCGGGGAGTTCGATGCCCTGCTCGCACGCGCCACCGTCCTTGCCGGCGATCGCGCGGACCGCGTGCTGGTGCTGTCGATCCCAGACTGGGGCGTGACGCCATTCGCGGCCGGCACCGGGCGCGACCGCGCGACCATCGCGCGTGAACTCGACGGCCACAACGCAGCCGCGCGGGCGCTGTGCAAGGCGCGCGGCATCGCCTTCGTCGACATCACGCCGGTCAGCCGCGCACGCGGCGCCGAGCCGATGATGCTGGCCGCCGATGGCCTGCATCCGTCCGCGGCGATGTACGCGCAGTGGACGCGTCTGGCGCTGCCCGTGGCGCGTCGGTTACTGTCCGCGCATGACTGACCAGACCCTGCGGCCGCTCGATGCCGCAACCGCAAAGGGAATTGCGCGCGCCTTCCTGCCGGCGCACGCCCTCGGCAACCGCTACGACTACTACTACACCCTGATCAAGCTGCGCACCGACCCGCTGTACCCGGGCGTGCTCGATGCGCTGCGCGGCTGCAGCGCGCCGCTGCTCGACCTGGGCTGCGGACTCGGCCTGCTCGCGCATGCGCTGCGCGTGGACGGACAGGCGATGCCCTATGTCGGCGTGGACATCGATGCGCCCAAGATCGAGCGCGCGCGCCGCATCGCCAGCCAGTCCGGCCTGGCCGACACGCGCTTTGACGTGGTCGACCTGGCAAGTGGCTATCCGCCGCATTCGGGCAGCGTGGCGATCCTGGACGTGCTGCAGTTCCTCACCCGCGAGCAGCAGGCGACCCTGCTCGATGCCGCGATCGCAATGCTCGCGCCGGGCGCGGTCCTGGTCATGCGCGCCGCGCTCGACGACGGCGGCGCCCGCATCCGCCGCACCCGCGCCGGCGACCGCTTTGCCGCGCTGACCGGCTGGATGCCCGACCGACCCAAGCACTACCCGACCGTGGATGAACTGCGCGCACGGTTCGACGTGGCCGGCCTGGCGGTGGACATCCGCCCGTGGTTCGGCAACACGCCGTTCAACAACTGGCTGGTGGTGGCGAGGTTGCCGGAGGCTCGGGGCTGAGCTGGGCGGGTGCGGCGGCTGACGCGGTGATCGCGGCTGAAGCCGCTCCTACAAAGAGCGGGAACGGTGCCTATTGAGCGCGGTGATCGCGGCTGAAGCCGCTCCTGCAAGGAGGGGCGTGAAGCGTGGCTTCTGTAGGAGCGGCTTAAGCCGCGAACGCGGCCTGCGCAACCGTGACCCATCCGCCCCGCGCGACACCACGTCGACAACGCGCCCCTACACGCCGCGCGGCACCACGGCCCGGTACCCCAGCGCATCCAGCCGCTGCAGCAGCCCGCCGATCATCTCGACGCTGCGCCCATGCGGCGCGCCTTCGTGCAGGAGCACGATCGCGCCAGGCGCCAGGTCGCGTTCGATGCTGGACACCACCCGCCCCACGTCGCTGTGCACCGCGTCGAAGCCGCGCGCGCTCCACGCCACCCGCGCCAGCCCCGCATCGCGCAGCGGCGCCGATACGAACGGATTGGCATGCCCGACCACGGCGCGGAACCAGCGCGGCGTCTGTCCGGTCGCCTCGGCAAGCTGGCGCTGCGCGTCGAAGATCTCCGCGCGCATCCGCCGCGGCCCCAGCGCCCAGAACCAGGCCTGCGGATGCGAGCGGCTGTGGTTGCCGATGTCGTGCCCGCGCCGCGCGATCTCGCGCACCAGTTCCGGGCGCGCCGCGGCGCGGTCGCCGACCAGGAAGAAGGTCGCCTTCGCACCGTGCGCATCAAGCAGGTCGAGCACCGCCACCGTGTCGTCGGAAGGGCCGTCGTCGATCGTCAGCCAGACCTCGCGTACCTGCGACGGCAGCCGCGACAGCACCGGCCCGTACAGCGGCGAATTTGGCGCCAGCACGCCCCACCAGGCCAGCGCATGCGTGGCCAGCATCAGCGGCAGCCCCACGGCCCAGCCCCAGCGCCACCAGGCCCAGGCCACCAGCAGCTGCGACAGCAGCAGCAGCGGCAGCCAGGCGTGCGGCCGGCGTGGGGGACGGTGCAGGATTTCCATGCGTGGATGATGCCACCGCGCGCCGCGCGCAACGCCGTGTTGCGGGCCGTCCACGGACGATCGCGGTACCATGGCAGGCCCGCTCCAAGGATCGCCGCCATGTCCCTTGACCCCGCCCTGCGCACCCGCATCGACTCGCTGCTGCAGGCCAACCGCGCCGTGCTGTTCATGAAGGGCGTGCCGGCCGCGCCACAGTGCGGATTCTCGGCCAAGGCGATATCGGCGCTGGACGCGCTGGGCGCCGACTATGCGCACGTGAACGTGCTGGCCGACGCCGAGATCCGCGAAGGCATCAAGGCCTATGGCGACTGGCCGACGATCCCGCAGCTGTACGTGAACGGCGAGCTGGTCGGCGGCAGCGACATCATCGCGCAGATGGTCAACAGCGGCGAGCTGCATACCGCGCTGGGCCTGCCCGCGCCGGACCGCACGCCGCCGTCGATCACGATCACGCCCACCGCGCTGAAGATGATCCGCCAGGCGATCGACGATGCCGGCGGCGAGGTGGTGCTGCAGGTGGACGTGGACCGCAACTTCCGCACCCGCCTGAACCTGGGTCCTGCGGACGCCGACGCCGTGTTATCCGAGGTCGAAGGCGTGCGCGTGCAGTTCGACCTGGCCGGCGCGCGCCGCGCCGAAGGCCTGACCATCGACTTTGCCGACGACATGCGCGGCAAGGGCCTGGTGATCGAGAACCCGAACGCACCACCACCGGTGTCGCAGACCAGCCCGGGCGAGGTCGAAGCGCGGGTGCGCGCAGGCGAGATGACCCTGGTCGACGTGCGTCCGCCGGAAGAGCGTGCGATCGCGTCGGTGCCGGTGGCGTTCATGACCTTCGACGCGGGGCGCGCCGAGGTCGAGGCGCTGCCCAAGGACGCGGCGATCGCGTTCATGTGCCACGGCGGCGGTCGCAGCGGCCGCGATGCCGAGGAATTCCGCCTGATGGGCTTCCGCAATGTGCACAACGTGGCGGGTGGCATCGGCGCCTGGTCGGATACGGTGGACCCGTCGATCCCGAAGTACTGAGCCTGCCGGCGCGTTGCCGGCCCCTCAGAACCCGCCGCCGGCGTCGAGCCAGGCCTGCTCGTCGGGTGTGCTGATCCGGCCCAGCGCGCGGTTGCGGTGCGGGAAGCGGCCGAAGCGTTCGATCACGTCCAGGTGCCTTTGCGCATAGCCGATGTAACCCGGCTCGCCCATCGCCGTGAACAGGGCGACTGCGCGATGCTGGTCTTCCATCGCTTCGGAATGCTCGAAGGGCATGTACATGAAAGCGCGCGCCCCGGCGTCCACTTCCTGGTCGAAGCCGGCGTCAACGGCGCGCGTGGCGTAGTGCAGGGCCAGCGGATCGGTTGCGAAGGAATGCCCGCTGCCGCGGAAGATGTTGCGCGGGATCTGGTCGAGCAGGATCAGCAGCGCCAGCGCGCCGTCAGCGCTGTCCATCCAGGCCTCGCACTCGCGCCGCGCGGCGGCGAAATGCGCATCGGTGAAGCGTTCGCGGCATTGCGCATCGAACGCCGCGCCGCCGTTGAACCACTTCGCGTATCCGGCCTCTCGCCAGAAGCCGGTGACCTGCTGGATGTCGGGTTGTTCGTCCATGCCGCCATCTTAGCGCTCGCGGCGCCTGGTTCGCTTTCCGGCCGCCCGGGCTACTCGTCAAACCTCAGGTGCCGCACCGACTTTCCGTGGCGGCGGATCAGGCGCAAGGCCTCGATCCCGATCTGGATGTGGCGCTCGACATATTCCGCGCTGACCTTCGCATCCGAGGCCTCGGTCTTGACCCCTTCCGGGATCATCGGCTGGTCGCTCACCAGCAGCAGCGCGCCGGAGGGGATGCGGTTGGCAAAGCCGGCGGCGAAGATCGTCGCGGTCTCCATGTCGATGGCCATGCAGCGCATTGCGCGCAGCCGCTCCTTGAAGGCGTCGTCGTGTTCCCAGACGCGGCGATTGGTGGTGTACACCGTGCCGGTCCAGTAGTCGTGCCCGAGGTCGCGGATCATGGTGGAAACAGCGCGCTGCAGCGCAAACGCGGGCAACGCCGGGACTTCCGCCGGCAGGTAGTCGTCGGAGGTGCCTTCGCCGCGGATCGCCGCGATCGGCAGCACCAGGTCGCCGAGCTGGTTTTTGCGCTTCAGGCCGCCGCACTTGCCCAGGAACAGCGCCGCCTTGGGCGCGATTGCGGACAGCAGGTCCATCATGGTGGCCGCGTTGGGGCTGCCCATGCCGAAGTTGATCATGGTGATGCCGTCGGCGGTGGCGCTGGGCATCGGCCGGTCGAGGCCAACCACCGACGCGCCGGTCATGCGACTGAAGTGGCCGAGGTAGCCGCCGAAATTGGTCAGCAGGATGTGCTGGCCGAACTCGGCAAGCGGCACGCCGGTGTAGCGCGGCAGCCAGTTCTGGACGATGTCCACCTTTTCCTTCATGCATGGCCTCCGGTTGCCGCGCAGGTTTCGCGCCGATTGTGTCACGCAGCATGACTTTCGGCCGCTTGGCGGGGCCCCGGCGAGCGGGTACCGTCGGCCGGTTCATCCGATGAAAGGCCGCCATGACCCGTCCCCTGACCGCCGCGCTGTGCGCAGCCCTGCTCGCCGGCTGCGCAAGCACCGCCACCAGCGATCCGCCGCCACAGTCCAGCGGCGCGCAGCCTGGCGGCGACGCCTACGCCAGCACCTATCGCGCGATCGCTTCGGCGCCGGTGCTGATCAGCGGCGCGACCGTGCTCACCGGTGACGGCCGCCGCCTCGACAACGCCGACGTGCTGCTGCAGGACGGCAAGGTGGCGCAGGTCGGCAGCGGCCTGTCGGCGGGTGCCGACGCGATCCGCGTCGACGGCAGCGGCAAGTGGGTGACGCCCGGCCTGATCGACGTGCACTCGCACCTGGGCGTGTATCCCAGCCCCGGCGCCAGCGCGCACAGCGATGGCAACGAGGCCACTGCGCCCGTCACCGCACAGGTCTGGGCCGAGCATTCGGTGTGGCCGCAGGATCCGGGTTTCGGCGCGGCGCTGGCCGGCGGCGTGACCTCACTGCAGATCCTGCCCGGTTCGGCCAACCTGGTCGGCGGCCGCGGGGTGACGCTCAAGAACGTGGCGGCCACCACCGCCCAGGGGATGAAGTTCCCGGACGCGCCGCACGGGCTGAAGATGGCCTGCGGCGAGAACCCCAAGCGCGTCTACGGCCAGAAGGGCGGCCCGTCCACGCGCATGGGCAACGTGGCCGGCTACCGTGCGGCCTTCATCGACGCGCAGGACTACGCGCGCAAGCGCGAGAAGGACGGCGCCACCAAACGCGACCTCAAGCTCGAAACGCTGGCCGGCGCGATGTCGGGCGAGATCCTGGTGCACATCCACTGCTACCGCGCCGACGAGATGGCGCAGATGCTGGACCTGGCCAGGGAGTTCGACTTCAGGATCGCCGCGTTCCACCACGGCGTGGAGGCCTACAAGCTGGCCGACCGGCTCGGCGCCGAAGGCGTGTGCGGCGCGCTGTGGGCCGACTGGTGGGGCTTCAAGATGGAGGCCTTCGATGGCATCCAGGAGAACATCGCGATCGTCGACCGCGCGCCGGGCGGCTGCGCGATCGTGCATTCGGATTCGGACGAGGGCATCCAGCGGCTCAACCAGGAGGCGGCCAAGGTGATGGCGAACGCGCGCCGCGCAGGGCTCGAGATCGCGCCCGAGCATGCGATCCGCTGGCTCACGCAGAACGCGGCGAAGTCACTCGGCGTGCAGGGCGTCACCGGCACGCTGGAGGCCGGCAAGATGGGCGACGTGGTGCTGTGGAACGGCAATCCCTTCAGCGTGTACGCGCAGGCCGAACAGGTCTGGATCGACGGCGCGCGCGTCTACGACCGCAACGATCGATCGCTGCAGCCGGTGACGGACTTCATGCTGGGGCAGCCGACGGCGCAGGGAGGTGTGCGATGAGCGGGCGTCGCTTGCGCTCGTCATCCCAGCGCACGCTGGAAACGCTTTGCAACAGCCTGAAAGGCTGGTCATCCATTTGCTCTTCAGCCCCTATGCCTGCCATGTCGACATTGAAGTCAAGGTGGATCCCAGCGTTTGCTGGGATGACGGCCAAGGCGGGGCTCGTGTCCCTGCTCGCGGTCGCTATCGTCGGCCCGGTCGCTGCGCAGGACCTACTGATCCGCAATGCCACCGTGCACACCGCCACCGAGCGCGGCACGCTGCAGGGCGCCGACGTGCTGGTGCAGAACGGGCGCATCGCTGCGGTCGGCACCGGCCTGGCGGCCGGTTCGGCGCAGGTGGTCGATGCACAGGGCCAGCCGCTGACGCCAGCGTTCTTCGGCGGCATCACCGGCATCGGCATCGAGGAGGTCTCGGGCGAGGCTTCGACCCGCGACGCCTCGCTGGCGCTGGGCGAGAACGCGAAGGACATGCGCGTTCGCCCCGAGTTCGACGTCACCCTGGCCTACAACCCCGAGTCGATCCTGCTGCCGGTTGCGCGCGTGGAGGGCATCGGCTTCACCCTGCTCAGCGCCGGCACCACGCCGGGCGGGTCGATCATCGGCGGCCAGGGCGCACTGGTGCGGCTGGACGGCAGCCCCGATCCCGCGGGCCCGAAGGTGCTGTTCGTGTCGCTCGGGGCCAATGCCTCCAGGCTCAGCGGCGCATCGCGCGCCGGGCAGTGGATGCTGCTCGACCAACTGGTCGAAGAAGCCCGCGGCCGCATTCCGGCTGATTCGAACTTCGCCCTGCTCACCCCGGCCGGCCGCGCCACGCTTGGCCGCTACCTGGGCAACGGCGGGCGCGTGGTGGTCGAGATCGACCGCGCCGCCGACATCCGCCAGCTGCTGCGCTGGTCGCAGGAGCACCGGGTCCGCATCGCGATTTCCGGCGGGGCCGAGGCCTGGAAGCTGGGTCCGCAGCTGGCCGCCGCCGACGTGCCGGTGTTCGTGGACACCCTGGCCAACCTGCCGGGCAACTTCGACCGCCTCGGTGCGACCCTGGAGAACGCTGCGCGGCTGCACGCAGCCGGCGTGCGGGTGGGCTTCAGCCAGTCCGGCGATGCCTCGCACAACGCGCGCAAGGTGCGCCAGCTGGCCGGCAACGCGGTGGCCAACGGTCTGCCCTGGGACGCGGCCCTGGCCGGACTGACGCGAGTGCCGGCGCAGGCCTTCGGCGCGGGCGACCGGTTGGGCACGATCGCGGTCGGGCAGACCGCCGACCTGGTGCTGTGGACCGGCGACCCGCTCGACGTGGCGCATACCGCACGGCAGGTGTGGCTGGGCGGACGGTCGATCCCGATGCGCTCGCGCCAGACAGAACTGCGCGACCGCTACCTGCGCGCCGAACCTGATGCGGAGTCCGGCGCCCTGCCGCGCGCCTATCCGGCCAGGATCGACTGAGCCAAGCCGAGTCTGCGCCGGGCATCCGGCGCGGGTCCTGGCACCGCACAGCCCGCCGGCGACGACCGCGGGCTGGATGCGACGCTTGTTTCACTCTTCAGGCCGCCGCAAGCGCCACAATGCGGTGCGACCGCTGACGGGGCACGGCCCCCGGGAGGCTTCATGCGCATCGGAATCGTCGTCGACTCGGCCTGCGACCTGCCGGTCGATTTCCTCAAGGCCCACGAGGTCGAGATCCTGCCGATCTCGGTCCGCATCGGTGACGACCTGCAGGTCGACTACCGCGACGAGGCCGACACCCTGGC
Organism: Luteimonas sp. A482; assembly: GCF_054072655.1. Lineage (NCBI taxonomy): Bacteria > Pseudomonadati > Pseudomonadota > Gammaproteobacteria > Lysobacterales > Lysobacteraceae > Luteimonas > Luteimonas sp. A482. The sequence continues at coordinate 188,720 of NZ_JBSVRO010000001.1, read as the reverse complement.
CTTCCTGCACGCGCACATCGCCGAGCGCGGCGCGAGCGCCGAGACCATCCCCTTCAGCGTCGAGCAAATCCGCGACCTGTTCCTGCAGCGGCTGGTGGTCGACTACGACCACGTGTTCTGCATCACCGTCACCAGCACGCGCAGCCCGATCTTCGAGAACGCGCGCCAGGCCAGCTACGCGATCCTCAACGAATACAGGCCGGTGCGCGCCGCGGCCGGGCACGCAACCCCGTTCGCGCTGCGCGTGATCGACACGCAGAACCTGTTTTCGGCGCAGGGCGTGCTGCCGGTCGAAGCGGTGCGACTACGCGCCGCCGGCGAAGGACCGGGCCGGATCCGCGGGCGCCTGGAGCACCTGGCCCTGCATACCTATGGCTACCTGGTGCCGCGCGACCTGTACTACATCCGCAACCGCGCCCGGCACAAGGGCGACCGCAGCGTCGGGCTGCTGAGCGCCGCGCTGGGCACCGCGCTCGACATCAAGCCGGTGCTGCGCGGCTGGCGCGGCGACACCGGCCCGGTGGCCAAGATCAAGGGCTTCGATCCGGCCGTGCGCACGCTGTTCGAGTTCGCCACGCGCCGGGTCGAGGCCGGCCTGCTCACCCCCACCCTGTGCCTGTGCTACGGCGGCGAGCTCGACGAGATGCGCGCGATGCCCGGCTACGAGGCGCTGCGCAGCGCCTGCGCCGATCACGGCATCGAGGTGTTCGAAGCCGTGATGAGCCTGACCGGCATGGTCAACGTGGGCAAGGGCGCGGTCTGCGTCGGCCTTGCCGCCGAGCCGCACGCGTTCGCCTGACCACGACGCAGCCTCGACGCGACGCTGCTAGTCTGGCCTGCCCCTACACACGGGAGCGCCCATGTCCGTCCGCTACATGATCCGCCTGCCCGATCCCGAGCGCGTGCGCGCCTCGGGGGAGTTTGCTTTCCACTCGCATGGCGCCGAAGGCATGGCGCAGGAGCTGCAGGACGCCCTGCGCGGCGATGCGCTGTTCCAGCGCTGGCGGGCCACGCAGGACGATCCCGATGCGATCGACCCCGCACTCGGCGTCACCGATGCGTCGGCGGTGGTGCAAGGCCTGCCGCACGACCTGCATATCGACCTGGTCGCCGACACCGCGATCCCCGGCCCGGTGTTCAAGCACCGCATGCGCCTGCTGGCCGGCAGCGCCTGGGAACTGCGCGACGTGCGCACGCCCTGAACGCGGCCAGCGCTTCGCTGCGGCGCTGCCTGATCGGCGGCCGCTGATGGCGTCGCGGCAACAGATGCTTCTCGCCTGGAGCGGCGGCAAGGACGCAGCCTGGACGCTGCACGTCCTGCGCCAGCGCGCGGACGTGGACGTGGTCGGCCTGCTGGCAACGGTGTCGGCTGCAGACGGCCGCGCCACGATGCAGGGCGTGGCCGGCGAGGTGTTGCGCGCGCAGGCGCTGGCGGCCGGGTTGCCGCTGTTCGAAGTCGACCTGCGCGAACCGGTCGGCAACGCGGAGTACGTGGCGCGGATGGCGCAGGCATTGGCGAGCGCGGCCGCGCGCTGGCCTGGCGTGGACACCGTCGCCTTCGGCGACCTGCTGCTGGCCGACATCCGCGCCTGGCGCGAAGCGCAGATGGCGCAGATCGGCTGGCGGATCGAGACGCCGCTGTTCGGCAGCGAGACCGGAGCGCTGGCGCGCGAAATGCTGCGCGGCGGACTGCGCGCGTCGCTGTGCTGCGTGGACACGGACCAGCTCGATGCCGGCTTTGCCGGGCGCCCGTTCGACGCCGCGCTGCTGGCCGCCCTGCCCGACGGCGTGGACCCCTGCGGCGAGAACGGCGAGTTCCACACCTGCGTCCACGACGGCCCCATGTTCGTCGCGCCGCTGGCGCTGTCGCCCGGCGCGACCTGGCTCCGCGACGGGCGCTTCGCCGTCACCGATTTCCTGCTGTCCGGCGCAACTGCCGCCCGCTCAGAACCCGGTTGACGCACTCGCGTCGCAGCGCCTGCGCAGGTAGTCGAACGCGGCATGCGCGCGACCGGCAACCTCCCCCGGCGGACGGATCCCGTGGTCAGTCCAGGGTGTAACCCACGCGGAACCCGCCCCAGTGGCGGCCGTTGACGAACACCGGCACCGACATGTCGAACACGATCTGGCCGGTGTCGCGGCGGTACACCTGCAGCCGGTAGGGATCGGTATGCGCACCGACGCTGCTGCCCACGCGGTCGGAGAAAATGCGCTTGGTGCGGTTGCCGACCAGGTCGCGGGCGCGGTCGCCGGTCAGCGGCTGGCAGAAGCGGTCGTTGTGGGTGGGCACGTAGCCGTCGGGGTTGGCGCTGATCGCGAACACGATCCACGGATGGGCGCTGGCCACCGGCTCCTGCAGCGGCGGCAGCAGTTCGTCGCAGAGCGCATCGAAGGCGGTTTCGTACTTGGCCGGCTCCACGCCCGGGATCGCGGTGTAGTCGCGCGAGAACAGCTCTCCATCTTCGATCCAGGCCTGCGCGAGCGCCTCCTCGAAGCTCGCGCCGATGGCTTCGGACGTCTCGCGCGCCAGCTGCAGCACGCGCGCATGACGCGGTTCGCGCAGCGGATCGGGCGGCAGCCGGAACAGGCCGACGCAGTCGTGCAGCGCGCCGGCGCCGGCGCCAAGCGCTTCGCTGCGCTCGGCGACCTTGGCGGCGTGCTCGAGGTTGCTGCGGCCGAGTTCGGCGACCTTGCCGACCGCGCGATCGATGTCGGCGATCGCCTCGCCCTGCTGGGCGATGCCGCCGGCGACGGTGTCGATGGCCGCACTGGCGCGCGCCAGCAGTCCGCCGATGCCGCCCAGCACCTGCTCGGTGCGGCGCGCGGAGGCGGCGCCTTCGCCCAGCGCCTCGCCGTTCTCGCCGATGATTCGGCGCACGTCGCGCGCGGCTTCGGCGGCGCGTTCGGCCAGCCGCCGGATCTCGGTCGCGACCACCGCGAAACCGCGCCCGGCGGGGCCGGCGTGGGCGGCTTCGATGCTGGCGTTGATCGACAGGATGTTGGTCTGGAACGCCACCATGTCGATGACTTCGATGACGTCGTTGGCGCGCGCCGAACTCTTCTGCACCGCCGCCATGGCCTCGGCCAGCGCGCGTGCGGCGGCCGCGCCCTCGCGGGCGCTGTCGTCGGCGCTGGCCGCCACCGTGATGACGGTGCGCAGGTCATCGCCGAGGCCGTCGAGGCCGGCCAGCAGGTCGCGGGTCGAGGCCACCACGGTGTCCAGCGCGTCGACCTGGGCCTGTGACTGGCGCACCAGCTCGTCGTTTTCGGCGACCACGTGCGGCACGTCGGCCGCCACCTGCAGCGACAGCGCGACGGCCTGGCGGATCGCCTCGGCGAGGTTGCCGAAGCCTGCGGCCAGGCGGCGCGCTTCGGGCAGTTGCGCGTCCGCGGCGTCCAGGGCCAGGTCCAGTTCGCAGGCGGCGAGTCGGTCACCGACCCGGGCCAGCAGCTGCGCGGCCCGGTCGGCACCGTCGCTGGAGGCCGCGACGACCACGGGCGCCGCGCGTTCGCGCCACAGCGCCGCGGTTTCGGCATCGGGCAGGGACAGCAGCCAGCCGCCGCTGTCGCGATCGAGCTGGTAGCAGACCCGGCGTGCGGGATCGGCGCCGGGCGCCACCCACACGCCTTCGTCGCCGGCGAGGTCGTCATTCGCCAGGCCCCAGATGCAGCTGCACGACAGCGCGTCGGGGTCGGCACCGGCCAGGTCGAGCAGGTCGATGGCGGCGCGGTTGAGCGCCTGCACGCGACCATCGCCCGCGAGCCGGATCAGGGCGACCGGCGCGTCGGGCAATGCCGGCAGGCAGTCAAGACTTGGGTCTTCGTACGCGGGCATGTTCCCTCCCCGAGGTTGCACGCTCGGTAACGGCCCGCTGCTGCCGCGCTTGAGGGCACCCGGGGGAGGAATCGCACTGGACCGGTCAGCCCTGCAGCGCCCTCGCGTGATGCGCGACGTGCTCGCCGATGAAGCTGGCGATGAAGTAGTAGCTGTGGTCGTAGCCGGGGCGGATGCGCAGGCTCAGCGGGTGGCCGGCGGCTTCGCAGGCAGCCTGCAGCAGCTGCGGGCGCAGCTGGCCGTCGAGGAACTCGTCGCCGCCGCCCTGGTCGACCAGCAGCGGCAGCCGCTCCGGGGCGGACTTCACCAGCTCCACCGCGTCGTATTGCTTCCAGGCTTCGCGGTCGTCGCCGAGGTAGGCGCCGAAGGCCTTTTCGCCCCACGGCACCTGGCTTGGCGCGACGATTGGCGAGAACGCCGACACGCTGCGGTAGCGCCCGGGGTTCTTCAGCGCGATGGTGAGGGCACCGTGGCCGCCCATCGAATGGCCGCTGATCGCGCGCACGTCGCTGGCGGACGGGTCGGATTCCACCCAGGCCGGCAGCTCGTCCACGATGTAGTCGTACATGCGGTAGTGCTTCGACCACGGCTCGCGGGTGGCGTTGAGGTAGAAGCCGGCGCCCTTGCCCAGGTCGTAGCCATCGGCGTCGGCGACATCGTCGCCGCGCGGGCTGGTGTCGGGCGCGACCAGGATGATCCCGTGCTCGGCGGCGTAGCGCTGCGCGCCCGCCTTGGTGATGAAGTTCTGCTCATTGCAGGTCAGGCCCGAGAGCCAGTACAGCACCGGGCAGGGGCCCTGCTCAGCCTGCGGCGGGAGGTACACGCCGACGGTCATGTCGCAGCCCAGGACTTGCGAGCGGTGGCGGTAGACGTCCTGCCAGCCTCCAAAACAGGCGCGGTGTTCGATGCGTTCCATGGCGTTTCTCCAGATGGATTCGTGTAGGGGATGGCGGCGCGGCGACTCAGTCGTGCGCGGCGCCCTGCATGCGGGCGGAGTCGAGGACCACGCGTCCACTTGCCTGCGTGAGTGCGGCAGCCAATGCCGCCGCCACGTCGTCCGCGGCGATGCCGCGCAGGCGCGCGGGAATCAGCGGCCGCAGCCAGCGGTCGAGGTTCGCGGCCAGGTGCTCGCCGCGACGCCGCGGCTGGCCGAGGCGGTCGCGGTCGCCAAGCAGCAGCGACGGCCGCGCGATCACCAGCGCGTCGAGCGGCAGCGCCGACAGTGCGTCCTCGAGTTCGCCCTTGACCCGGTTGTAGAACACGCGCGAGGCCGCATCCGCGCCCATCGCGCTGACGACACCGATCCGCCGCGCCCCCGCGGCGAGCGCCGCGCGGGCAACGGCGAGATTGGCCTCGAAGTCGACCGCGCGGAACGCCTCGCGGCTACCCGCCACCGCGATCGTGGTGCCAAGCGCCAGGTAGGCCTCGTCCATGCGCGGCAGCACGGGCAGCTGGTCGAATGCGACCACATGCACCTGCAGCTTCGGCGCGTCCATCGCCAGCGGCCGGCGCACCAGTGCGTGCACCTGCGCCACGCCGGGGTCGGCGCACAGGCGCGCCACCAGCGCGCGCCCCACCAGTCCGCTCGCCCCGGCCACGAGCGCGATGCGTCCGTCCGCGGCCTGGCCAATGTCCTCGCCGGTGCGCATGGCCGGCACGTCAGTAATGGATGACGGTGCGGATCGACTTGCCCTCGTGCATCAGGTCGAAGGCCTCGTTGATGCGCTCCAGCGGCAGCGTATGGGTCACAAATGGCGCGAGCTGGATGTCGCCGCGCATCGCATCCTCGACCATGCCCGGCAGCTGGCTGCGGCCCTTCACCCCACCGAACGCGGTGCCCAGCCACTTGCGTCCGGTGACCAGCTGGAACGGACGCGTGCTGATCTCCTGCCCCGCGCCGGCCACGCCGATGATCACGCTCTGCCCCCAGCCGCGGTGGGCGGACTCGAGCGCGGCGCGCATCACGTGGACGTTGCCGATGCACTCGAACGAATGGTCCACGCCCCAGGTGGTCATCTCGACGATCACCTGCTGGATCGGGCGCTCATGGTCCCGGGGGTTCACGCAGTCGGTGGCGCCCATTTCGGTCGCGAGCTTGAACTTGTCCGGGTTGGTGTCGATGGCGATGATCCGCCCGGCCTTCGCCTGTTTCGCGCCCTGGATCACCGCAAGACCGATCGCACCCAGGCCGAACACCGCGACCGTATCGCCCTCGGCCACCTTCGCCGTGTTGTGCACCGCGCCGATGCCCGTGGTCACGCCGCAGCCGAGCAGGCAGACGTGCTCGGGATTCGCGTCCGGGTGCACCTTCGCCAGCGACACCTCGGCGACCACGGTGTACTCGCTGAAGGTCGAGCAGCCCATGTAGTGGTAGACCGGCTCGCCGTTGTAGGAAAAACGCGTGGTGCCATCGGGCATCACGCCCTTGCCCTGGGTTGCGCGCACCGCGACGCACAGGTTGGTCTTGCCGCTCTTGCAGAACAGGCACTCGCCGCATTCGGCGGTGTACAGCGGGATCACGTGGTCGCCGGGCTTGACGCTGGTGACGCCCTCGCCCACCTCCACCACGATACCCGCGCCTTCATGGCCGAGCACCGCCGGGAACACGCCTTCGGGATCTTCGCCCGACAGGGTGAAGGCATCGGTATGGCACAGCGCGGTGTGGGTGATCTTCACCAGCACCTCGCCCTGCTTCGGGCCTTCGAGGTCGAGTTCGACGATCTGCAGCGGCTTTCCGGCTTCGAAGGCGACGGCGGCACGGGTTTTCATGGTCTGCTCCTGCAATGCGGTGTTGTGTTGAACGGTCGCGGCGCGGCCGCGGCCAATGTGGGTTGGGTCACTTCAGGTACGAGCGGATCAGCCCCGTCATCTCGGCGACGCGCGCGGCACGCTCCCCGTCGTCGTGCGCCGCCTGCCCGAACTGCTCGCGCAGGTGCGACTCCAGCACCTCGCTCATCAGCCCGTTGACCGCGCCGCGGATCGCCGCGATCTGCTGCAGCAACGGGGCGCAGTCGGCCCCGGCTTCCAGCGCGCGATCGAGCGCATCGCACTGGCCGCGGATGCGGCGCACGCGGGCGAGGACCTTCTTTTTTTCTTCGGGAGAGTGCGGCACGGGCGGGGCAGCCGATATAGTGGGGGGCAGTATACCAGTCAGCAGCTAAACGGCCTGTGAGAGGACTTCGCCGCAGGGCCTCATGCCCCCCGGGAAGCATGTTCAGCCCGCGGCGCACACGCCCGCCGGACCCATGCAGCGGCGGTAGACTCCGGCGCATGACCCGAAACCAGTTCTTGCCCGCCGTGATGATCCTGCTGCTTGCGGCATGGCTGTCGTGCGCGCACGCGCAGGACACGCAGGCCGGGTCAGGTGCGGACCAGCCTGCAGCCACCGTCGTCCCGCTCGACCACCTGCCCGCGCTCAGGGGCGGCTACTTCCCGCTGGTCGCCGAGGCGACCGGCCGCACCCACCACGTCTACGTGCGCCTGCCGGAGGGCTACGAGGCGGATACGGCCCGCAGCTGGCCGGTGGTGTACCTGCTCGACGGCGACAGCCTGTTCCCGCTGCTTGCCGCCACGCACCTGTTCCTGGGCTACGACGAGGGCCTGCCCGAGGCGATCGTCGTCGGCATCGCCTACGGCGGCTTCGACCCGTCCATCAACAAGCGCCACATCGACTTCACCGCCGCCGGCGCCGACACCGCGCCCGACCAGGGCGGGGCCCGGCAGTTCCACGATTTCCTGCGCGAACAGCTGCTGCCCGCAGTGGAGACCCGCTATCGCGCCGACCCCACGCGTCGCGTGCTGGTGGGCCAGTCGCGCGGCGGCTACTTCGTGCTGTGGTCGGCGCTGCAGGATCCGGACCTGTTCCAGGCCAGGATCGCCAGCAACCCCGCGTTCGCCCCGGCGCGCGAGCAGCTGTTCGCGGCACCCGCGGCGCACCGGCGCGATGACCTGGCCGTGGTGGTCGTCAGCGGCGCGCGCGATACCGAGGCGCGGGTGCGCGGCGCGGCGGAGTGGGCCGCGACATGGGGGGAGCGCAGCGACGCACCGTGGGACGTTGAACTGATCGTGCTGCCCGAGGGCACCCATGCCGCGAGCATCGGCGAAGCCTACCGTCGCGCGATGCTGTGGCTGTTCCGCGACGCGATGTAGTCAGGCCGCACGCAGCGGAAGACTTACCGCCACGCGGCCCGGCTCGACCTCCTCGATCGCCAGATCGATGCCGTAGCGGTCGCACAGGCGCATGGCGATCGACAGGCCCAGCCCGGAACCGGTACTTGCCTCGGCCTTGATGAAGGGAAGCAGGTCGGCGTCGCGGATGCGCGCGCCGGGATTGCAGATGCGCAGGCGTCCCGCGTCGGCACGGATCAGGATGCGTCCCGCGTGGGTATGCGCGAAGGCGTTGCCGACGAGGTTGGACAGCAGGATGTTCAGCGCCGGCGCCGGAAGCGCCGCGCTTGCCCCGGCCGGCACGTCGATATCGACCACGATGTCCTTGTCTCCCAGCAGCGGCGACTGGTCGACGACGACCCGTTCAAGCAGCGGCAGCACGGGCGTCGACACGTCGCCTGTCGGCGGCGCTTCTTCCCGCGCCAGCGAAAGCAGGGCGCTGACGGTCTGCTCCAGCCAGGAGGCGGAGTGGCGGATATGGGCCAGGCTGTCGCGCGCCTCGGATGACAGCGTCGGGTCGGCCGCCAGGCGTTCGGTCGCGCTGCGGATCACGGCCAGCGGCGTGCGCAGTTCATGGCTGGCGTCGCGGGTGAACTCGCGCTCGCGCGCAACGAAGGCGCCGATGCGCGCGACCAGCTCTTCCAGCCGCCGCGCCAGCAGTCCCACCTCGTCGTCGCGGAAGCCGCAGGCGAACGCGGTGGGCAAACGATCGGGCGCGGTACCTGCCATGAGCAGGGCCAGCCGCGACAGCGGTGCCGTCGTCCGCTGCGCCAGCCACCAACCCAGCAGCAGCGCCAGTGTCGCCATTGCAATCGCCGACCAGGCCAGCACCTGCAGCAATGCCGCGCGCTGCGGCCGCACCACCAGCAGCCCGCTGACTTCGGCGACCAGCCATGCCCGCGCGCCCGGCGCATCCAGCTCGCGCAGGTGGTAGTGGGCGCCGTCGGGGCCAGCGAACTCGGTGCGACCGGGCTCGGCCTGCAGGATGTCCCCGATTCCGGCCGGCAATCGATCGGCATCCTCGATCACCCGCATCCACGATTCGCGCGGCGTGGCCCAGCGGCCCGCGCCGGCATGGTGCTGCAACTGCTCGCTGGCCTCGCGCTGCAGCATGCCGCTGAAGAACATGTCCTCGACCGTGTAGGCGAACACCACCGCATACAGGCCGAACAGCGCCGTCACCACCAGGGTGAATCCCGCGAACGCGAGCATCAGCCGGTTGCGCAGGCGATGCCGAGGCGACGCCGCCGCGCCCCTCATGCATCGGCCTCCAGCCGGAAGCCGACGCCGTGCACCGTCCTGAGCATCGGCGTGGCAAAGGGCTTGTCCAGGGCCTGGCGCAGCAGGTAGAGGTGCGAGCGCAGCGGATCGGAGTCGGGGGGGTCGTCGCCCCACACCCGCTGGGTCAGCTCGCTGCGCGTCAACGTCCGTGGCCAGGCGTCAGCCAGCGCCAGCAGGATGCGCTGGCTGGTCCTGTGCAGTTCGATGCGCTGTCCCGCGCGCTGGACTTCGCCGGACTGGCGATCGATCTGCAGGGTGCCGATGCGGACCAGGTGCGAGCGCCCTGCCAGATGGCGATGCGACAGCGCCAAGCAACGGGCGACCAGTTCGTCGCCTGCGAACGGCTTGACCAGGTAGTCGTCCGCGCCCGACTGGAACCCGTGCAGTTTGTCCTCCAGCGCATCGCGCGCGGTCAGCAGCAGGATCGGCACGTGCCGGTCGGCGCGGGCGCGCAATTGCCCGCACACCTGCAGCCCGTCGAGGCCCGGCAGGCCGACATCCAGCACCACCACGTCGAAGGGTTCGGCCAGGGCCATCGCCAGGCCGCACAGGCCGTCTCCCGCGAAGCTGGCATCGAAGCCTGCGCGGACAAACAGGTGCTCGAGGTTCCCGCACAGCGCGGGGTTGTCCTCGACCACCAGCACACGCAGGGCCTTCGTTTTCATCGCTCAACCATCAATCTGCCGCAGGAGGGCCTCAGCCTGCTCCATGCCCGGCTTGGCCTCCAGTGCCTGCAGCACCAGGGCCCGGGCCTGCGCGGTCTGTCCGAGTTTCATGTGCAGCGCGGCGGCGGAGAGCTGCATCTCCGGGTTCTGGAAGTACGGCATCGCAAGCTCGATCACCTGCAGGGCCCTGGTCCGGGCCTGCGGGGTCGTGGCGACCATGCCCTGGTAGTGGCCCAGCGCCCCGAGCAGTTCGACGTTGTATTCGCCTGGAGCCTCGGCGAGCGACCGCGCCGCGCCGGCGGCATCGCCGGCATGCAGCCGTTCGGCCAGCGCCATGGTCGCCTCGTCCCGCCACGGCACGCGCTGCACCGGCGTGCGCCCGGTGCCGCGGACCACGGCTTCGGCCACCGCGGTGGTGGAGTACGGGTTCTGGCCGGTCACAAGGCGGCCGTCGACCACCAGGTGCGGCATCATCAGGGGCGCGTTGCTCCAGCGCGCACCGCGCTCGCGCAGTGCGGTCTCGAGCAGCCACGGGAACTCCTTTCCCCACTTCTTGCCGAAAACCGTCTCTTCCTCGTTGCTGAAGCCGGTCATCGCGCGCCCGTCCACCAGCAGCGAGCCATCGGCGAGGCGCACGTCTGCCAATGCCGCCGGGCCATGGCAGACCGCAGCGACAACCGCGCCACCCTCCCAGGCATCGGCCAGCAGCTGGCGCAGTGCAGGATCCTTCGGCAGGTCGAACATCGCGCCCTTGCCGCCGACCACGTAGACCGCGGCGTAATCGCCTGCGTCGAGGTCGGCGGTAGCGCGGGTATCGGCCAGCGTGCGCATGGCTGCGTCGTCGGCCAGCAGCGCGGCATTGAACGGTTCGTCGGCGTTGTACCTGTCGGCTTCGACGGCGCCGCCGCGCGGGCTGGCGACCTCGACGTCGAGTCCGTTGGCCTTGAACACCAGCCAGGCCTGGGACAGTTCATCGAACTCGTAGCCGGGGCGGGTCTTGCCGCCGTCGCGGCCTTCGCCGCTGACCACGATGAGGACCTTGTCAGCGGGGGCCGCGGAGGCTGCCAGGGGGACGGCGGCCGCAAGGACCAGCAGCGTCGCGAGGATAGGTTTCATGGCGCGTCTCCGGGGTCGGGGACGTGGATCGTGCGCGGGCGCTGTGAATCAGGCTTCAAACATCCGCGCCGATCGGCGTGTTTTTCTAGCGGCGGCAGCTGGTGCGGCAACCAGGTCAAGATGGATGACCAGCCAATGGCTCGGACACGGGGAGCGCGCTCCGGACCTTTTCAGCGTTGCCTCGAGCCCGGGCATGGCGACGCTTCGCCGGGACAGACGAATCTCAGCCGCGCGCCGGCAGCAGCGCGTCGTCCAGCGCTTTGGCGCGCCGGTATGCCTCTCGGGCGCGCAGGCGCTCGGCCCAGGCGGTGAATGCGGGACGTTCCGGGATCGACTTGAAGGCCAGGCCGAAATCGACCTGGCTGCCGACGTAGACGTCAGCGGCGCTGAAGCGCTCGCCCAGCAGCCAGGGCGAGGCCGAGGCGGCGGCCTGTTCCAGCGTGTCCACGGTCTGCTCGAAGCTGCCGTAGCCGGCCATGGCAGCCTTCTCAGGCGGCGCCAGGATGCCCATGGCCTTGGCGGTGACCGCGGCCTCCACCGGGCCGGCCGCGAAGAACAGCCAGCGGTAGTAGGTGCCGCGCAGCGGGTCGTCCAGAGCGGGCGCCAGCCCCGCCTGCGGGAAGGCGTCGGCGAGGTAGGCGCAGATCGCGGCCGCCTCGGTGACCACCATGCCGCGATGCTGCAGCGCCGGCACCTTGCCCATCGGGTTGATGGCCAGGTACTCCGGCGACTTCATGCTCTTGGCGTACTCCTGCACCACGGTGCGGTATTCGACGCCGAGCTCTTCCAGCATCCAGCGCACGATCCGGCCGCGTGACATCGGGTTTGTGTGGAACACGAGTTCGCTGGTGCTCATGGCGGCGCATCCGGACGGGCAGACCGGCGACGATACGCCCCTTCGCCGCTCGCCGCGCGCCGACGTGCCTGCAGCCGCCCCGCATCGATCTGGCGAGATGCTTCGATGGTCATCCGTTTCGAAACCAAATCGGTGACTGGGCGATAGTCGTTCCGGGCCGGGGGTTGCGGAAAGCAGCGCATGGATGCGCTGCGGCGGCGAGTCAGCCATGGGTGAGCACGGACGCATGCGCGGCACTGCCGCGCGTCCGTGCGAACGCCCGGCGCGCTGCGCCGGGCCGGACCGCGCAGCGGGCTTACCGAGCCGGGGAGCAACTCCCGGCCCGGGACGACCCCTGCCGCAGGCGTGATCCAGCCGCTTGCCACCCGGGCAAGCGTCAACCTGTGTTCTGGATCCCCGCCGAAATCCCGTTCACCGTCGACACCAGTCCGCGCAGCAGGTCCTCGTCCTCGCGGCCGCCTTCGCGCCAGCGCTGCAGCAGTTCCACCTGCAGCAGGCTCAGCGGATCGACGTATGGGTTGCGCAGGCGGATCGACAGGCGCAGGCGGTAGTCGTCGGCAAGAATCGCGTCGCGCTGCTTGAGCATCAGGATCGCGTCGCAGGTGCGCAGGAACTCCTCGGCGATGCCCGGATGGAACACCTCATGCAGCGGGCCGGCGAGCTGCGAGTAGCGCTCGAAGATGGCGAGGTCGGACTTGGCCAGCAGCATCTCGACGTCATCGAGCATGGCGGCGAAGAACGGCCAGTCGCGCGCCATCTCGGTCATCGCGTCCTGGCCGTAGCGCTGCACGCCGTGGCGCAGGGCGTGGCCGATGCCGTACCAGCCGGTGAGGCCGGAGCGGTTCTGCGACCAGGCGAATACCCAGGGGATCGCGCGCAGGTTGTCGATGCCGCCCTCGCGCCGGCGCGAGGGACGCGAGCCGATCTGCAGGCGCTCGATCACGTCCACCGGAGTGGCGGCGCGGAAGTAGTCGGGGAAATCCGGATGCTCGTGCACCAGCGCGCGGTAGTGCGCGCGCGAGGTCTCGGCCAGGACCTTGGCGATCTCCTTCCAGCTGTCCTCGCGCGGATCGCGCGGACGCGGGCGCAGGGTCGCGCGCAACACCGCGCCGGTGGTCTGCTCGAGGTGGCGCAGCGCCAGCGCGCGGATGCCGTACTTGCGGTGGATCACCTCGCCCTGCTCGGTGACGCGCATCGATCCGTTCACCGAACCGCGCGGCGCGGCCATGATCGCGCGCTCGGTCTTGCCACCGCCGCGGCTCACCGAACCGCCGCGGCCGTGGAAGAACATGATGCGCACGCCATGCTGGTTGGCCAGCTCGGTCAGCTCCACCTGGGTGCGCTGCAGCGCCCAGCGCGAAGCGAACAGGCCACCATCCTTGGCGCTGTCGGAATAGCCGAGCATCACCGTCTGCTCGTTGCCGCGCGCGGCCAGGTGGGCGCGGTAGGCCGGGTCCTCGAACAGAGAGCGCATCACCGCCGACGCGGCCTGCAGGTCGTCGACGGTTTCAAACAGCGGCGAGATGTCCAGCGGCACCGCGCCCGATTCGACGCAGCCGGCCACGCGCGCCAGCGCCAGCACGGCGAGTGCGTCGGCGGCGCTGCGGCTCATGCTGATGATGTACAGGCCGATGGCGGCCACGCCGTGCGTGCGACGCAGCTCGAGCACGGTACGGAACACTTCCAGGGTCGAGGCGAGCACGTCGCCAGGCGCGTCCGGCGCCGACGGTGGATCGGCCTGCAGCGCCTGCAGCCGCGAGGTCCGGTCGTCGGCCTCGCGCGCGGCCCAGCCTTCGTCGCCAAGCAGGTCCGCGAGCGCGGCGTCGTGCACGGCCGAATCCTGGCGCAGGTCGAGCGCGGCCAGGTGGAAACCGAAGGTGCGCGCGCGCCACAGCACGCGCTGCAGGGTGAAGCGGCCGGCATATTCGCCGCCGTGCCGCAGCAGGCTGGCGTCGATCAGCTCGAGGTCGGCGATGAACTCGTCCGCGCCCGCGTAGCCCTTGGCGCTGGATTCGGCGGTGATCGACAGCCGCGCCTTCATCAGGTCCAGCAGGCGCCGGTACGGCATGTCGGCCAGGCGCGGGCGCAGCCTCTTCGCGGCCTGCGGCAGCAGCGCGACGTATTCGTCTGCGCGCGCGGTCACCGCGGCATCGACGTCGACGCGGCCCAGCGACTGGGTAAGCAGGTTGCTCAAACCGCGCAGGTCCGAGCGGTAGCGGTCGATCGCCTGCGCGCGCTGCGCGTCCAGCGCGGCGCGCACGGTGTCGGCATTGACGTTGGGGTTGCCGTCCATGTCGCCGCCGACCCAGGTGCCAAAGCGCAGCACCTGCGGCAGCGAGATGCGCCGCCCGTACACCGCCTCCACCGCATCGGCGAAGGCCTCGTAGTACACCGGCACGATGCGGTAGAGCATGTGCGCCAGGTAGTAGCCGACGTGCTCGACCTCGTCGGCCACGGTGGGCTTGTGCGCGGGCGTGTCGCTGGTCTGCCAGCCGGCGGTGAGCGCGACGCGGATGCGTTCGATGTCGGCGCTGCGCTCGACCGGGGTGCGCGTGCGGTCGATGTCCTCGACCAGGCGCTCGACGATGTCGCGCTCCTTCTCCAGCATCACCCGCCGCACCGCCTCGGTGGGATGCGCGGTGAACACAGGCTCGACCCACAGCCGCGGCAGCGTCGCCTCGAGCTCCTCGAAGGTCACGCCGTCCTCGCGCAGGTCGCGCAGCACCGCTTCGAAACCACCAGGCTGCGGCAGCTCGCTGATGCGCTCGTAGTCGCGGCGGCGGCGGATGCGGTGCACGCGCTCGGCCAGGTTGATCGCGCCGAAATAGGTGGAGAACGCGCGCACCACGGCCTCGGCATCGGCCGGCAGCACCTTGGCCATCTCCGCGGCCAGCGCATCGACCGGCAGGCCCTGCTCGCGGCGCGCGATGGCGGCGCGGCGGATGCCTTCGACCTCGGCCAGCAGCGTTGGCGAGCCCTGCTCGGCCAGCACTTCGCCGACCAGTGCACCCAGCCGCCGCACGTCGTCGCGCAGCAGGACGTCGGTTTCGGCGAACTCGAGTTGGTCGCGCAGCGGGCCGTCTGGAATATTCATCGGCGAAACACTAACGGAATGCGTACCGCAGTGCAGCAACCGTTGCGACGGCAACCGACAGGCGAGGCGGCGGGCGACCTTGCTGCGGGGGCTTTCTTGCGTGAGGGCCGGTGGGGACGGCGTGGCCTGTGTCGGCGTGATTGATCGAAGGGTGCTTCTGGGGCGGCGTGGCGGCGTGGCGTTCGATCGCGGCTGAAGCCGCTCCTACGGGAGCGACATCCTGTGGTCCGTTCGCGGCTGAAGCCGCTGCTACGCAGACCGACATCCTGTGGTCGATCGCGGCTCAAGCCGCCCTACGCAGACCAACATCCCGTAGGAGCGGCTTCAGCCGCGAACGGCAACGACGCGCCCACGACGTCCAGGCCTGCCAAGACACCCGGCGACCGCCCGCCAAACCGAAGAACAACCCAAACCGCGACCCGCCAGCCCCTCAGTACGCGAAGTCGCGGAACACGCGGTCGATATCGCCGTTCCATTCACCATGGAACAGCGCCAGCTTGTGCTCGGCCGGCGTCTGCCCGGCCTCGACCAATTCCAACAGCGGCGACAGGAAGTCGCGCTCGTCCTCGCCGCGCTCGTTGTGGCGCGCGCGACGGGCCAGGCCGCCGACGGCAATGCGCAAGGCCTGGCGCGCCAACTCACGCACGCTGCCGCCGCGGAACGGCAGGTTCAGCGCGTGGCGCGGCACGCCGTCGCGCAGCGCGTGGCGCTCCTCGCGCGTGAAGTCCTTGACCAGGTCCCAGGCCGCGTCGAGCGCGGCATCGTCGTACAGCAGCCCGACCCAGAACGCCGGCAGCGCGCACAGCCGGTTCCATGGCCCGCCGTCGGCGCCGCGCATCTCCAGGAATGTCTTCAGCCGCACTTCCGGGAAGGCGGTGGTCATGTGGTCGTTCCAGTCGCGCATGGTCGGCAGCGCGCCCGGCAACACGTCCAGCCTGCCGGTCATGAAGTCGCGGAAGGACTTGCCGGCCGCATCGACGTAGACGCCATCCCGGTAAGAGAAGTACATCGGCACTTCGAGCATGTAGTCGACGTAGCGCTCGTAGCCGAAGCCATCCTCGAACACGAAGTCGAGCATGCCGGTGCGGTCGGGATCGGTATCGGTCCAGATGTGCGAGCGGTAGCTCAGGAATCCGTTGGGCTTGCCCTCGGTGAACGGCGAATCGGCGAACAGCGCCGTGGCGATCGGCTGCAGCGCCAGCGAGACGCGGAACTTCTTCACCATGTCCGCTTCGGTGCCGTAGTCCAGGTTGACCTGGACCGTGCAGGTGCGGGTCATCATGTCCAGGCCCAGGTTGCCGACCTTGGGCATGTAGTCGCGCATGATCCGGTAGCGGCCCTTGGGCATCCACGGCATGTCATCGCGCCGCCACTTGGGCTGGAACCCCATGCCGAGGAAGCCCAGCCGCAGTTCGTCAGCCACGGTCTTGACCTCGTGCAGGTGGCTGCGCACCTCGCGGCAGGTCTGGTGGATGTCCTCCAGCGGCGCGCCCGACAGCTCCAGCTGGCCGGCAGGTTCGAGCGAGACCGAGGCGCGGTCCTTGTACAGCGCGATGATCCTGCCGTGCTCGTCCACGGGTTCCCAGCCGAAGCGGGTCAGCCCCCGCAGCAGCGCCTCGATGCCGCGTTCGCCGTCGAATTCCGGCGGGCGCAGGTCATCCAGGCGGAAGCCGAACTTTTCGTGTTCGGTGCCGATGCGCCAGTCGGCCAGCGGCTTTTCGCCGGATGCCAGCACCGCGACCAGCTGGTCGCGATGGGTGATCGGGGTATCGCCGGTGTGGCTGGGACTCGACATGCGGATCGCTCTGGCTGTGGGCGCGAGCCCGGGCGTGCCGGCATTCGCGAGCGGCATTATGGAGCGGCGCGAGCCGGCATGGCATTCCGGCACTGGAACGCAGGGGCGCCACCGGTGCGCGCGATGCGCGGCTTCGTCGGCTCGCTCGGCGCCACTGATCATCGAGCTGGACCGAAGCTGCGCAGCGACGCGCATGCGGATGCATGCGCTTCGCATTCCGGCCTCGCCCGGCGCGGTGTTCCACAATGCCGGCAACGATACGAGCGAGCAGCGCGATGACCAGCCGCCATCCCGAACGCCACCGCAGCCACCGCGTCGGCTGGCTGCGCGCGGCGGTGCTTGGCGCCAACGACGGCATCGTGTCGGTGTCGGGCGTGGTGGTGGGCATCGCCGCTGCCGGCGCCCCGCACGAAACAGTGCTGGTCACCGGCGTGGCCGCCACCGTGGCCGGCGCGATCTCGATGGCGGCGGGCGAGTACGTCTCGGTGCAGTCGCAGGCCGACACCGAAGCCGCCGACCTCGCGGTCGAATTGCGCGAACTGCACGAGGAACCCGCCGCCGAACTCGAGGAACTCGCCGCGATCTATCGCCGTCGCGGACTCGAGCCCGCGCTGGCGCGCACGGTCGCCGAACAGCTCACCCGCCACGACGCGCTGGCCGCCCACGCGCGCGACGAACTCGGGATCACCGAAGCGCTGCGCGCACGTCCGCTGCAGGCCGCATGGTCGTCGGCGCTGGCGTTCTGCGCCGGCGCCGCGTTGCCCGTGCTCGCCGCGCTGCTGTCGTCGCCCGCCAGGGTGCAGCCGGTGGTCGCCACCGCGACCCTGGCCGGGCTGCTCATCTCGGGCACCATCGCCGCCAGGATCGGCGGCGCCCCGGCGCTGCGCGGCGCCTTGCGGGTCGCATTCTGGGGGGTGCTGGCGATGGTCGCGGCCGGTCTGATCGGCCGGCTGTTCAACGTGGCCGGCTGACTACAGCGGCCGCAGGTACACCTGAAAGGCCAGGTCGCGGGTGCCGCCCGTGTCGAACAACTCGATCCATCCGGGCGGATTGCCCAGGGCGATGAACCAGGCTTTGGCGGCCGGATAAGGATCGCCGTGCGGACCGGACACAACCCCGCAGTCGTACCTTCCCTTCACCCGCAGCGTCACCGCATACGTCCCCGGACCGACCAGGGGCGGCGCGCTGAACTCGATCATGCGCATTCCCATCGCGGGAGTCGGCACGGAGTCGAACAGGTAGCCGGGCAGCTCTTCATAGGCCAGCACCGAGCCGTCGGGCATCCCGCCGGTGGTCTTTTCCAGGGTGACGCGCACGTCGGCCTTGGGCTGGCAGCTCATCGGCACCATCACGTGGCTGACGTAGCCGGCCTGCACCACTTCGAAGGACTGGGCCAGTTGCTGCTGGACCGAGCCGCCCAGGGCCAGCCAGCCGCCCGCGACGTCGAGGTTGACCTGTTCGGCTTCCAGTTCCGGCGGCGGCGCCGCCAATGCGGGCGTGCCGGCGAGCAGGATTGCCAGCGCGATGGTCGTGCGGATGATCATGGGATTGCTCCGCGGCGGCGACAGGCCTCCGTCCCCATGCATCCGTATTCCGGCGCCCGCGGGTGCCAGGTTTGCGGCGCTACAGCTCCAGCCAGCCCGCGACCACCGCCCGCGCCTCGTCGACCCCGGCCTTGGTCTCTCCCGAGAACGCCTGCACGCCGATGCTGTCGCCATAGCTGGCCGACAGCTGGCGGCGCACGGTCTGCACGGTATTGCCGGCAGCACCGCGCGAGAGCTTGTCAGCCTTGGTCAGCAGCGCGTGCGCCGGCAGCCCGCGGCGCATGGCAAAGCCGAGCATCTGCAGGTCGTATTCCTTGAGCGGGTGGCGGATATCCATCACCACCACCAGCCCGCGCAGCGCGACCCGGTCCTTGAACCATTGGTCGATGAAGGCCTGCCAGTGCTCGCGCAGGGCCAGCGGCACCTTGGCGTAGCCGTAGCCGGGCAGGTCGACCAGGTACTTGTTCTCGTGCGGCGGCAGTCCGAAATAGACCAGCTGCTGGGTGCGGCCCGGGGTCTTGGACACCCGCGCCAGCGCGTTCTGCTGGCACAGGGCGTTGAGCGCGCTGGACTTGCCGGCGTTGGATCGGCCGGCGAACGCGACCTCGGCGCCGCCGTCGGGGGGCAGTTGGGCTGGGGTGTGAGCGGCGAGCAGGTAGCTGGCGCGCGCGAATGGATTGGACATCGGAATCCTGGAACTCTGGGCCGGGATAGCTTCTCACGGGCGCCGCCCCGCGGGCGCCGCCGACCGGCGGTTTGACCGTCCACGCGGCGCACCGCGATAATCGCGGACCTTGCGACCGGGGCAGCCCGGTCGCGATCCATGATCCTGGAGTTCTGCAATGCGCCACGCCCGCGCCATCGGTGTCGCCGGTCTCGTCGCCCTCGTGGCCGGCGCGGTCGCGTTCGCCCAGTCCACCGTCGAGCCGCTGGAGGAAAGCCCGCCAGTCGAAGTCTCCTCGCTGGACGCCAGCGCCCTGGCGGCGCTCAAGCAGACCCACGCCGGCGATGCGGAAAACGGCGCCACGCTGGCCGGCACCTGCGCCGCCTGCCACGGCCTGGACGGCAACCCGCCCGAAGGCCTGCCCTATCCGCGCATCGCCGGCCAGAGCGAGCGCTACATCGCGCAGCAGCTGGCGCTGTTCAAGAGCGGTGAGCGCAACTCCGGCCTGGCCGTGGTGATGATCCCGTTCGCCACTCCGCTGAGCCCGCAGGACATGCGTGACCTGGGCGCGTTCTTCGCCGCCAGGTCGCCCGGCGCCGGCATCGCCGACGACTCCGTGGTCACCGGCGGCGCCTACGAGGGCATGAAGTTCTATGAGATCGGCCAGAAGCTGTACCGGTCCGGCGACGCCGCCCGCGGCATCCCGGCCTGCATGGCTTGCCATGGCCCGGCCGGCCTCGGCAATCCCGGTCCGGCCTATCCGGAGGTGGCTGGGCAGGAAGCAGGCTATGTGGACCGTCGCCTGCAGGAATACCGCGCCGGCGAGACCAGCCTGGGCGATCGCCACCTGTTCGACATCATGGCCGAGGTGGCCGCGCCGCTGACCGACCAGGAAATCCAGGCGCTGGCCAGCTACCTGCAGGGCCTGCACCAGCGTCCCGACGCCGCGACCCTGGCCGCGATCGAGGCCGCCGGCCCGGTTGCGCCGGCACCGGCGCCCGCACCCGCACCGGCGGCCGAGCCTGCCGCCGCGGATCCCACCGAGGCCGTCGAGCCCGCGGCCGACGCCGACGCGCAGGGCTGATGTCCGCCACCGGGACCGGCCACGCGCCGGTCCGCAGCCGCCCGATGCGCGCCCGCCTGCTTGCCCTGTGCCTGCTGTGGCTGCTGCCGCTGGCCGCGTTCGCGCAGGCCCCGCCGGAGGGGATGGGCGTGTACTGGATCCCGATCCAGGACGGACAGCGCTGGCGCGAGGAGCCGGGCACGATCGAAGTGGTCGAGGTGTTCGCCTACAGCTGCGGCCACTGCGACCAGTTCCAGCCGCTGCTGAGCGCCTGGAAACGCACGGCCGGCAAGGATGTGCGCCTGCACTACCTGCCGGCCATCTGGTCGCCGCAGGATGCCTACGCCCGCGGCCATTTCGCGCTGGAGGCACTGGGCCGCGTGGCCGAGCTGCATCCGCGCCTGTTCGACGCCATCCACCGGCAGGGCAGCCTGCCCGCGCGTGATGCCTCGCTGCAGGAAATGGTGTCGTTCCTGGCCGCCGAGGGGCTCGACCCGGCCGCGGTGCGCGCGGCCATGACGTCGCCGGCCGCTGACGCGAAGATGAATGCGGCACGGGAATTCATGGTCCGCGGCGGGATTCGTGCGACGCCGACCCTCATCATCAATGGCAAGTACCGCGTGCAGGGACCGACGCTGCAGGACACCCTGCGCATCACCGATGCCCTGATCGCGATGGAACGCGCAGTTCCGCGCTGACCCCGCCGGCCTCACGGCCGCCGCTGTACGCTTCGCCCCACCACGAGCCAGGAATCCGTCGATGAATTTCCGCGCCTTCACACGCCTTGCCCTGGCGCCTGCCGCCCTTGCGCTGCTGCTGGGCGCCTGCCAGCCGTCCGAGCCCGCCGCGGCCGCTGCGGCGCCGGCCGCGTCTGTCACTGCTGCGCCCGCGGAGATCGTCGGCGATGAACCCGCGCTCGACCCGTCCGCCGCCCCCACCGGCGAAGACGCCGCCGGCCAGGACCAGGCGCCCGTGCCGGTCGAAGGCGACAGCCCCGCACCGCCGCAGCCCGCCGCGACCCCGGCCGCAACCTTTGCCACCCAGGGCGAGCACTACGACCTGATCCCCGGCGGCCAGCCGTTCGAGCCGCTCGAGGGCAAGATCGAAGTGGTCGAGGTGTTCAACTACGTGTGCCCGGCCTGCGCCATGTTCCAGCCGCTGGTGAGCAACTGGAAGGCGCAGCTGCCGGCCGACGTGCGCTTCACCTACCTGCCCGCCCCGTTCGGCGGCAACTGGGATCCCTACGTGCGCGCCTTCTACGCGGCCGAAGCGATGGGCATCGGCGATGCGGCCCACGACGGCATCTTCCAGGCGATCCACGTCGAGCGCACGCTCAAGGGCGAGCGCGGCACCGATTCGGCCGAGGACCTGGCCCGCGCCTACGCGAAGTTCGGTGCCGATCCGGCGCAGTTCGCCAGCACCATGGCCAGCTTCACCGTGAACGCCAAGTTCGGCCGCGCCAAGCAGTACATCGCGCAGCAGGGCGCGAACTCCACGCCGACGATGATCGTCAACGGCCGCTACCGCATCAAGGGCCGCAACTTCGAGGAAATGCTGCAGAACACCGACCGCGTGATCTCGCAGGTGCGTGTCGGCGGCTGATGTCCATACACGCATGTCCACGCAACGGCTGAAGCTGCTCAGCGCCAACATCCAGGCAGGCTCCAGCACCCGGCGCTACAGCGACTACGCCACGCGCAGCTGGTCGCACGTGCTGCCGGTCGGCAAGCGCACCTCGCTGGATGCGATCGCGCGCCTGGCCGGCGAGCACGACATTGTCGGCCTGCAGGAAAGCGATCCGGGCAGCTGGCGCTCGGGCTTCACCAACCAGACCCACTACCTGGCCGAACAGGCCGGGTTCGACTACTGGACCCACCAGCCCAACCGGCGCGTGGGCAATGTCGCCTCCAGCGCCAACGGCCTGCTCAGCCGGCTCGAGCCGGTCGAGGTGGTGCACCATCCCCTGCCCGGCCGCATCGGCGGCCGCGGCGTGCTGCTGGGCCATTTCGGCAACGGCCCCAGCGGGCTCACCGTGGCGGTGGCGCACCTGTCGCTGGGGGCGCAGTCGCGCAGGATGCAGCTCGACTTCATTGCCGAACTGCTGCAGGACTTCCCCAACGCGGTGCTGATGGGCGACTTCAACTGCGTGGTCGACTGCCCTGAAATGGGCAATCTGTTCCGCGTCACCCGCCTGCAGCCGCCCGCGTGCGCGGTGCACACCTTCCCCAGCTGGAAACCGCAGCGCGCGATCGACCACATCCTGGTCACCGACACCCTGCGCTGCGAAGGCATGCGCGCGGTGCCTGCCGCGTTCTCCGACCACCTTGCGCTGTCGGTCAACCTGGAAGTGCCGGAAGAGGCCTTGCTGCGCTGAGGGGTGGATACCGGAGCCGGCCAGCCGGCCCCGGTGTGCGTCCGCTCCCTCAGAACCCGAAGCCCACCCGCGCGTACCAGAACTGCCCCGGCAGGTCGTAGGTCGAGGCGTCGTAGCCGTTGAGCGAGCAGCTCAGGCAGATCGGCGGATCCTTGCCGAACACGTTGTTGACCCCGAGCGTCAAGCGCAGGTCCTTCGCCCACGCATCGGTGCCCCAGGACAGCTGCGCGTCGTGGTAGGTGGTGGCGCCGAGATCGTTGCGGTCGCCCGCACTGTCGTCGCAGATGTCGAAGCCGCGCGCGCCGGCACAGGATTCACGCAGGCGGTCGATGTAGCGCGCCGTCCAGGCCGCCTGCCAGCCGCCGCTACGCCAGACCGCGGACAGGGTCGAGCTGCGGTTGGGGATCGCGCTGTTGTTGATCTGCACGCCCGGCGCACGCGGTTCGGCCTGCCCGGCCTCGTTGACCAGCTCGTAGCGGGTGACCCAGGTGGTCTTCCACGCGAACGCAAGCTGCCCCCAGGCCTGCTCGGGCAGGCGCCAGTCGGCGCTGAAGTCCCAGCCGTCGGTGCGGATCGTGCCGACGTTGCCCAGGATGTTGTCGAAGCGGACGATCTGGCCGCGCGCGTTGCGCTCGTAGAAGCCGCACGAGAGCGGATCGCGCGTGGCGATGCAGCGATTGAGGATGGTCTGCGCGTCCAGCGCCTGGATCGCGCCATCGATGGTGTGGCGATAGAAGGTCACGCCCAGGTCGAGACGGTCCGACCACGGCGCCGCCTCGGCGAACAACGGGCTCCACACCCCGCCCAGCATCAGGCTGCGGCTGGTTTCCGGCTCCAGCTGGTCGTTGCCCGAGGTCACCACCGAGATCTGCGGGTTGGACTGCTCGTAATCCGCAGGCACGCCTTCGGCCACGCATTCGGGCGTGGTTGCGGCCGGGCGGTTGCAAGGATCGACCAGGGTCGCATCGAAGCGGCTGAGCGTGCCGTAGAGCTCGCCGATCGACGGGGCGCGGAAGCCTTCGGCGAACGAACCACGCAACAGGAATTCGTCGGCCACCTGCCAGCGCAGCCCGACCTTGCCGGTGTTGGTACTGCCGAAGTTGGAGTAGTCCGACCAGCGTCCGGCCAGGCTCAGATCCAGGCTCTTGCCGAGCCAGCCGTCCTTCATCAGCGGCACCAGGAACTCGGCGTAGGCCTCGCGCACGTCGTACTCGCCACGGCTCGGGCCCGACGGCACGCCGTTGTACTCACCGGCCACGGTCAGCGGGTCGGGCTGGTATTCGCCTTCGTACTCGCGGTATTCCAGGCCTGCCGCGAACGACACGGGGCCGGCCCAGCCGTCGAACCACTCGCCGGTCACGTTGGCCGACGCCAGGCTGATGGTGTTGCTGCTGCGGTCGCGCACCACCGGCTGGATCCACGCCAGCATGGCCGGCGTGATCGTGCCGGGGCCGCCGAACACGTCGAGGTCAACGCAGCCGGTGATCGCCGCGCACGCGGCCTCGCCGCTGAGCGCCTCGTTGATGCGGCGGATGTTGTAGCTGCCGTAGTTGGACTGTTCCGCGGTACTTTCGCTGCGCATCAGGTTGACGTCCCAGTTCCAGGTGCGCGCGCCGACGTCGAACATGCCGTTGAGTCCGCCCGAGGCGTACCAGGTTTCCACCTCCTGCACAAAGCGGCGCGGCCCGCCCTCGACCGGACGGCGCCCGAGCAGGAACAGGTTGGGGCTGGCGCCCATCGTGGTCAGGTCGAAGCCGAACGGGTTGTAGGGATTGGTGGCCGAGATCACCAGCCGGGTTTCGGCCCAGTCGTTGTAGACGCCGGCATCGGTGCCAAGGAAGAACGGCTCGGGCGCGGCCTGGTTGGCCGACTCGCGCTCGTTGTAGAGCACCCGCACGTAGCCGCCGAAGGTCGGGCTGAAGTCGAACTGCACCTGGCCGAACACCGACTTGCGCTCGGACGGCGTGAGCAGCAGGTTGTAGGGCGCGAAGTTGAAGCGGTCGGCGGTGCCGAAGCAGTGGAAGTCATCGGCGCGCACCACGCCGGTCGGATTGCCGTCGGTGTCGCGGCAGGCCTGCTGGCCGGGCAGGTAGCCCGGCGCACTCGCACCGGTGTTGGGCGTGATGTCGTAGACGATGCCGCTGCCCGGCTCCTCGAACAGGAAGCGCCCGTGCGGCGTGGCCGAACTGCCGTTGGACAGGCCGGTGCCCGGCACCGGCACGCTGGCGGGGGTGTATTCAAGCGAAGAGATTTCCTTCTGCTTGAAGTACGAGGCGCCGACGAACCAGCGCGCGCGCTCGCTGCTGCCGCCCCAGCCCAGGTCAGCGCCCCAGGTGTCGCCGCCGGACAGGTCGAAGTAGTCGCCGTAGTGCAGCTGCACGCTGGCGCCCTCGACGTCCTTGCGGGTGATGATGTTGACCACGCCGGCGATGGCGTCCGATCCGTAGATCGACGAGGCACCGTCCTCGAGCACCTCGATGCGTTCGATGATCGACAGCGGGATGGTGTTGAGATCGACCGACGAGCCCACGCCCGAGGCCGAGGATTCGTTGACCCAGCGCATGCCGTCGACCAACACCAGCACGCGCTTGGCGCCGAGGTGGCGCAGGTCGACCGTGGCCGCGCCCGCACCCACGCCGCCGCCATCGGGCGGGAAGCCGAAATTGCCCGAGGAATTGAACTTGGTATTGAGCGCGGCGCCGCTGGCGGTGAGGTTCTGCACCACTTCGGCCACCGAGCTGAAACCGCTGCGGTCGATGTCCTCGCGGCTCAGCACCTGCACCGGCACCTGCGTTTCAAGCTCGGCGCGACGGATGCGCGAGCCGGTGACCTGGACGGTATCGAGGGTGCGCGCCCCCGCGTCGGGCTCGGGGGCCGGCGCCTGCTGTGCGAAGGCGGCCGGGGACAGGACGGACAGCAACAGACCACGGCGCACGGCAGCGCCCAGGCGATGGCGAAGGGGCAACATCGGTCTCTCCTTGGAGTGGTGATGCGGCGGAAATCCACACCCCGCGCGCCCCCTCGCGCGTTGACCCGTTTGTAAACAATCCGTAAAGACGCGCAAGCCTGTCGTGTCGCGTTGCCGCATCCGGTCACAGTTCGGGGCGGTCGGCGCGCGATCCGTTCAGCCTCCCTTGACATCGCTGACCGGTACGGTCGACCCGGGCACGCCGGCGGGCTTGGGCATAATGCGCAGGATGCCGACCCAACCGAACCTCTTCGAGCCCGGCCAGCCCTCCGGCGCGGGCGGCACGCCGCGCAGCGATGGACCGTCCCCGGATCCGGACCGCGGCCCGCTGCCGCCGCGCGTGGCCGCGATGCGCAACAGCCGGCCGTGGTGGGCGAAGCTGGCCGGCTGGGTGCTGCAGCCGTGGATCGGCCTGAAGATCGAACCGCAGGCGCCGTCGGACCTGCTCGACCCGCGCCTGGTCTGTTACGTGCTCGAAGACTATGGCCTGTCCAACGCGCTGATCCTGGACCGCGCCTGCCGCGAGACGGGCATGCCGGGGCCGCTGCGACCGCTGCCGGGCGATCCGCTCGGGCGCAAGCGCGCCTACGTGGCGCTGTCGCGGCGCAACGCCAGTTCCGCGCTGGCCCTGGCCACCGGCCAGGCGCCGCCCACCAAGACCCATTCCGAATCGCTGGCGCGGCTGCTCGAGGCGCACCGCGAGGATCCCGCGCTGGACGTGCAGCTGGTGCCGGTGTCGATCTTCGTCGGCCGCTCGCCGGACAAGGCCTCGGGCTGGTTCTCGGTGCTGTTTTCCGAGAACTGGGCGATCGTCGGCCGCTTCCGCCGGCTGCTGGCGATCCTGCTCAACGGCCGCGACACCCTGGTGCAGTTCGCCGCGCCGGTGAGCATCCGCGACCTGCTGGCCGAGGACCTGCCGCCCGAACGCAGCGTGCGCAAGCTCTCGCGCGTGCTGCGCACCCACTTCAACCGCCTGCGCGAGGCGGTGATCGGCCCGGACCTGTCGACCCGACGGCTGCTGGTCGACAAGGTGCTGGCCTCGCAGCCGGTCAAGGATGCGATCGCCGACCACGCCCGCCGCGACAGCAGTTCGCCGCAGGATGCGTGGAAGAAGGCGCACGCGATGGCCTACGAGATCGCGGCCGACTACTCGCACCCGGTGGTGCGCTCGGCCTCGTTCCTGCTGACCTCGGTGTGGAACCGGATCTACCGCGGCGTGCTGGTGCACCACCTCGACAGCCTCAAGGCGGTGGCGCCGGGCAACGAGGTCATCTACGTGCCCAGCCACCGCAGCCACATGGACTACCTGCTGCTGTCCTACCTGCTCTACACCAAGGGCATCGTGCCGCCGCACATCGTCGCCGGCATCAACCTCGACCTGCCGGTGATCGGGCCGATCCTGCGCCGCGGCGGCGCGTTCTTCATCCGCCGCTCGATCCGCGGCTCGGCGCTGTACTCCACGGTGCTGGCCGAGTACGTGGCGCAGCTGATCGCCGGCGGCTATTCGATCGAGTACTTCGTCGAGGGCGGCCGCTCGCGCACCGGCCGGCTGCTGCAACCCAAGGGCGGCATGATTTCGATGACCCTGCGCGCCTACCTGCGCCAGCCCGCGCGCCCGGTGCTGTTCCAGCCGGTGTACATCGGCTACGAGAAGCTGATGGAAGGCAACAGCTACCTCGATGAGCTGTCCGGCAAGCCCAAGGAAAAGGAATCGATCTGGGCGCTGCTGTGGAGCGTGCCCAAGGTGCTGCGCCAGAACTACGGCCAGGTGGTGGTGAACTTCGGCGAGCCGATCCCGCTGTCCGAACTGCTGGCCGAGCACGCCACCAACTGGGACGGCAAGCCGCTCGACGACGAGGACAAGCCAGACTGGCTGTCGCGCACCGTCGACGCCGCCGCGCAGCGCATCCAGGTCAACATCAACCGCGCCGCCGACGTGAACCCGATCAACCTGCTGGCGCTGGCGCTGCTGTCCACGCCCAAGCACACGATGGGCGAGGCCGACCTGCTGGCGCAGATCGCGCTGTCCAAGACGCTGCTGGCGGAGGTGCCGTACTCGGATCGGGTGACGGTGACGCCGCATTCGCCACGCGAGATCGTGGCGCACGGCGAGGAGATCGGCGTGCTGCGGCGGATCGCGCATCCGCTGGGCGACGTGTTCAGCGTGGGCGAGGACGATGCGGTACTGCTGAGCTACTTCCGCAACAACGTGCTGCACCTGTTCACCGCATCGGCCTGGATCGCCTGCTGCTTCCAGCACAACCGCCGGATGGCGCGCGACACCCTGCTGCGCATCGGCCGCGCGGTGTATCCGTTCCTGCAGGGCGAGCTGTTCCTGCCCTGGGACCAGGACGGCTTCGCCGACCGCATCGATCGCACGATCGACGTGTTCGTGCGCGAGGGCCTGCTCGAGCACGTGGGCGACGACGACGGCGGCATCCTGGCGCGCAACGCCGGCCAGTCCGACGAGGTGTTCCGCCTGCGCGCGCTCGGGCATCCGCTGCAGCAGGCGTTCGAGCGCTACTACATCGCCATTTCGGTGCTGGCCAAGAATGGCCCGGGCACGCTCGGCGCCGGCGAACTCGAGAGCCTGTGCCAGCTCGCCGCGCAGCGACTGAGCCTGCTGTACGCACCTGCGGCGCCGGAGTTCTTCGACAAGAGCCTGTTCCGCGGCTTCATCCAGAAGCTGCGCGAACTGGGCCTGGTCAAGCTCGACCAGAACAGTAAGCTGGTGTTCGAGCAGCGACTCGAAACCTGGGCCCGTGACGCGAAGATCATCCTCGGCCGCGAACTGCGGCACACGATCGAGAAGGTGAGTCCGGAGGCGATCAGGCCGGAGGCGCCTGCGGCGCAGGGTTGACGCTGCGTCCGGGAACGCCGGGCCCGCTCAGCGCTTCCCGATCGCCCACGCCGAGGCCGATCACCCCGCTGTCTGCAGGGCGCATCGCGCCGCTCTCATCGACACGCGACACTGCAACTGTTGCGCTGTCCTTGCAGTGGCTCCCAATGTGCTGTCGATTGTCGCCCGGCCTCGACTGTCACCCGACCGCATCGCCATCTTCGTTCCGCATTGTCATTTCGATCGCAGGCAGCGCCGACTCACCGACACTCCTCCTGCAGTCGACTTCGCGTCTTCGAAACGGTCGGGATGTGGTGCAACCTGCCGCGATCTGGCCGCACCCACGCCTCTGCTCACGCACTCTCACCGCGGGTGAGTTTGCCAACAACAACTGACCCTCCCCGTCAAGACATGACGCGGCACGCATCTTGCGATTTGTGACTTGCGCTGCATAATGCGCACGTAAGGGGATCATCCGACGACGCCGTTGGCGCCCGTCGTGTCCGGTCGGGCCGGACAGACCACCTCAACCTGTATCAATCGCCGATCGCCACGCAGCCGGGCCCGGATGGGCATGGCTGGATAAATGCGCCCGCATCGGCCTTTTCAACATCGTCAAGGAGCTATCCGTGTCGACCGACATCGTGCAGAAGATCGCAGGCAACATCGTTTCCGCAGGCTCTGGTGACATCACGCTCGACAAGGCCGGCATCGTCCGCCTCAAGCTCGGGCCGGAGCAAGTGGTGCGCTTCGAGCGCGCCGGCAACGACCTGCAGCTGGTGCTCAAGGACGGTCGCACGATCACGATCCGGAACTTCTTCCTCGTCGACGAGGACGGCGAGCGCCATGACCTGGTGCTGGAGGACGCCGAGGGCGTTGCCTGGTGGGGCCAGTACACCAGTCCCTGGAACGAGTTCCACTTCACCGAGATCCAGCTGGACGCCGGCGTCATCGCAGCGCCTCCCGTCGAGGGTGGCCTGCCAGCATGGGCCGCAGTCGCGCTCGGCGTGGTGGGGGGCGGTGCCCTTCTCCATCAGCTCGGTGATGGGGACGAGCGTCCCGAAGTGCCCCTGCCGCCGGCCAACCGTGCGCCCACCGCCGGCGACGACGCGCAGAGCATCGCCGAAGACAGCGTGCTCGAAGGTCGGGTAGCCGGCACCGACGCCGATGGCGATGCACTGACCTACGCTCGGGGCAGCGATCCGACCAACGGCACCGTCGTGGTGAACGCCGACGGCACCTACACCTACACGCCCAACCCCGACTTCAACGGCACCGACAGCTTCAGCGTCACCATCAGCGATGGCCGTGGCGGCACGACCACCAGCACGATCACCGTCACCGTGACGCCGGTCAACGATGCACCGACCGCGACCGGCGGGCCGCTGACCACCAACGAGGACACGCCAGCCACCGGCACCATCATCGGCAATGACGTCGATGGCGACGAGCTGACCTACACGGTGAGCACGCCGCCGGCCAACGGCAGCCTGGTGCTGGACCCGGAGACCGGCGCATACACCTACACGCCGAATGACGATTTCAACGGCGGGGACAGCTTTACCGTCACCGTCGACGACGGCAATGGCGGCAGCACCACGGTCAACGTGCCGGTGACCGTGGTGGCGGTGAACGATCCGCCGACCGCGAGCGGCGCGCCGCTGGTCACCGACGAGGACACGCCGGCCAGCGGCACCATCGTCGGCAACGATGTCGATGGCGACGAGTTGACCTACACGCTCACCACGCCGCCGGCCAACGGCGCCCTGGTGCTGGATCCGGACACCGGCGCATACACCTACACGCCGAATGACGATTTCAACGGCGGGGACAGCTTCACCGTCACCGTTGACGACGGCAATGGCGGCAGCACCATCGTCAACGTGCCGGTCACCGTGACCCCCGTGAATGACGCGCCGGTCGCCAGCAACGATGGCCCCGTCACGGTCACCGAGGACACCCCGGTCAGCGGCAACGTGCTGACCAATGACAACGACGTCGATGGCGACACCCTGACCGTTACCCAGTTCACCGTCGCCGGCGACACGACCGTTTACACCGCCGGCCAGACTGCGACCATCACCGGTGTCGGCACGCTGTTCATCAATGCCGACGGCAGCTACACCTTTACTCCGGCCCTGAACTACAACGGGCCAGTTCCGACCGCTACCTACACCATCACCGACGGTAGCTTGACCGACACTGCCGAACTCTCGTTCGCCAGCGTCAGCCCGGTCAACGACGCGCCGGTGGCGACCAACGATGGCCCCGTTGCGGTCACCGAGGACACTCCGGTCAGCGGCAACGTGCTGACCAATGACAACGACGTCGATGGCGACACCCTGACCGTTACCCAGTTCACCGTCGATGGCGACACGACCGTTTACACCGCCGGCCAGACTGCGACCATCACCGGTGTCGGCACGCTGTTCATCAATGCCGACGGCAGCTACACCTTCACTCCGGCCCCGAACTACAACGGACCGGTTCCGACCGCCACCTACACCATCACCGACGGCAGCCTGACCGACACTGCCGAACTCTCGTTCGCCAGCGTCAGCCCGATCAATGACGCGCCGGTCGCCAGCAACGACGGCCCCGTCACGGTCACCGAGGACACCCCGGTCAGCGGCAACGTGCTCACCAATGACAACGACGTCGATGGCGACACCCTGACCGTTGCACAGTTCACCGTCGCCGGCGACACGACCGTGTACACCGCCGGCCAGACCGCCACCATCACCGGTGTCGGCACGCTGTTCATCGATGCCGACGGCGGCTACACCTTCACTCCGGCCCCGAACTACAACGGGCCAGTTCCGACCGCTACCTACACCATCACCGACGGTAGCCTGACCGACACTGCCGAACTCTCGTTCGCCAGCGTCCGCCCGGTCAACGACGCGCCGGTGGCGACCAACGATGGCCCCGTTGCGGTCACCGAGGACACTCCGGTCAGCGGCAACGTGCTGACCAATGACAACGACGTCGATGGCGACACCCTGACCGTTACCCAGTTCACCGTCGATGGCGACACGACCGTTTACACCGCCGGCCAGACTGCGACCATCACCGGTGTCGGCACGCTGTTCATCAATGCCGACGGCAGCTACACCTTCACTCCGGCCCTGAACTACAACGGGCCGGTTCCGACGGCCACCTATACCGTCACCGATGGCAGCCTGACCGACACTGCCGAACTGTCGTTCAACGACGTCAGCGCGGTCAACGACGCGCCGGTGTTCGAGGATGAGGACAAAGATCCGGTGGACCCGGCTGGCTACAGCTTCGACTACAACGAGAACAGCACGACAGCGACGGTGCTGGGCGCGGTAGCGGCCAGCGATGTGGACGGCGACCCGATCACCTACACCATCATCTCGGGCGACCCCGATGGCTGGTTCGCGATCAACGCGACCACCGGTGAGATCACGCTGACAGCCGCAGGCGTGCTGTCGCTGGCCAACGACTTCGAGACAGCGGGCAACTCCCATTCCCTGGCGATCCGCGCCACCGACGGTCAGGGCGGAGCGACCGATGTCGTTGTCACGCTCAACGAGCAGGACGTCAATGACCCGCCGGTAGCGGTCGACGATGTCCTTTCGGTGCAGCAGAACACCACGCTCACCGTCGACGTGGCCACGCTGCTCGCCAACGACAGCGACCCGGACGCTGGCGCTGTGCTGACGATCACCGGCGTCGCCAACGGAACCGGCGGCACGGTCACGCTTGATGGCGACGATGTCGTGTTCGTCCCGACCCCCGGATACGCGGGCCCGGCGACGTTCACCTACACCCTGTCCGATGGCATGGGTAGCACCACGACCGGCACGGTCAACGTCACGGTGACGCCCGTGGCCGTGACCACCGTCAGCAGCCCGTGGGAGTACGAGGGCGTGGATCTGGTGTTCGACATCGGGCTGAACGTCACGCCCACCGGCGCGAACACCGTCGAGTTCACCCTGGGCGGCGGAACCGCCACGCCGGGCGTGGATACCGGCACCCCGGTCGAGGTGAGTTTCGACGGCGGAACCAGCTGGACTGCCGTGACTCCGGCGGGCGGCAGCTACAGCGTGCTGGTCCCGGTCGGCGCGCAGACGCTGCAGGTGCGGGTCCAGACGCTGGAAGACCTCGAGATCGAGCCCAACGAAACCATCAACCTCCAGGCCTGGATCGGCGACGGCACGCCCGTCACCGGCACCGGCACGATCATCGACACCACGCCGCTGCTGGTGGAGCCGCCCAGTGAAGGCGACAACAGCCTGGTCGGCGGCTCGGGCAACGACCTGCTGCTGGGCGACGACAGCAGCAGCGGCGGCCAGACCCCGACCGCACCGGGCGTGGATTACAACATCGTGCTGCTGGTGGACCTGTCGACGAGCATGACCTGGGAAGTGGACAGCGGTTCGACCGGCGCCAACTCGCGCCTGGCCCTGATGCGCGAGGCGCTGCTGGACTTCGTTCCCACCCTGGGCGACCACGACGGCATGATCAACATCGCGCTGATCGGCTTCGGCAACCTGGCCAGCACCAGCGTCCGTATCGATCTCGCGGACCTCCACTCCCCCGGCACCATGGATGCGCTGCTGGCCGCGATCAGTGGCCTGGCCATTCCGGCCGGAACGCAATACACGAACTATGAGGCGGGGTTCAATGCGGCGGTGGACTGGTTCAACGGCCCGCAGGCCAATCCGGGCTACGAGAACCTGACCTACTTCATCACCGACGGCGATCCGACGCGCTTCGTGCAGAACAACGGCAGTGAAGGCGGCTCCGGGTCGAACGCGACCCAGCAGGTGCTGCAGGAGTCGGTCGACGCCTTCCACGGGCCGGGTGGACTGGGCGACATCAGCCAGGTCCATGCCGTGGGTATCGGCCCCTCGGTGAACACCTCGTTCCTGCAGTTCTTCGACAATACCCCCAGCCTCGCGGACAGCTTCACCGCCGATATCGATCCGGCGACGCAGATGATCGCCGACTTCTCGAGTCAGACCGGCAACAGCGATCCTGCTGCCTGGGAAGGCCAGTCCGCCGAGGCGGCCACCGCGACCCTCGCCGGCGGCCGTCTGGTGCTGGTCGATGCCAACGCCGACAACGGCAGCGCGGCCGCCTACCACGGGCCCTCGTTCACCGTCGACGAGGACAATGCGTACCTGTCGTTCGACTACCGGCACTCGGGCTGGAGCGCTGGCGACGAGTTCAGCTGGCAATTGCAGCGTTTGGAGGGCGGCACCTGGACCACGGTAGGCTCGGGCACGAACGCCCAGACCAATACCGGCCAGAACACCGCCGTCAACATGAAGTCGCCGATCGTCGGCCAGGGCACGTACCGCTATGTGTTCGGAGTGGAGGACCGCTCGCCAGGCGGCGACTTCCAGGTGCAGATCGACAACATCCGGTACAACTATCCCGACGGCACCAACACCGTGACCAGCGGCGCCGGCCAGGCCGGCAACCCGCAGATCATCATGACCGCCGGGCAGCTGACCGATGCCCTGCGCGGCAACTTCGGCAACGACACCATCGACGGCGGCGCCGGCAACGACATCCTGTTCGGCGATGCCCTGTCGTGGCTCGCCCATGGTTCGGTACCCGCCGGTACGGGCCTGGAGACGCTGCGTACCCACCTGGAGGCGGAGCTGGGCGCGCCGGCGGAACAGCAGGACATCTACGATTACATCTGGCACAACCACGCGGCGTTCTCGCCGGGCGAAAGCCATGGCGGCAACGACATCCTCGATGGCGGCCTGGGCAATGACCTCCTCTTCGGCCAGGGCGGCAACGACGTCCTGCGCGGCGGGCAGGGTGACGACATCCTCTACGGCGGCGCCGGCGCCGACACCTTCGTCTGGAAGGTGGACGACATGGGCAACGACGTGATCCGCGACTTCAACATCGCCGACGGCGACAGGATCGATCTCGGCGGCTTGCCATCCAACTACGCCGTGGGCTACGCCAGCGAGGGCACAGGCACCCTGGTCACGATCACCGACCAGGACGGCGGCGCGTTCGCGACCATCACGGTGGAGAACGTCGACCCGGCCGACCTCCAGGCGCCTGGGGTGGTATTGACGCCCGTGGGTCCTGATGCGTCCAGCTTCGCCAGCGAGTCGCTGGGCCTGGATGCGCTCGATGCGATGCAGAAATCGGCCGAGGCCAGCACCGAAGCACCGGCGCTGCCGGCACTCGGCGACCTGCTGCCCGCCGGTGCGGGCGCGCAGTCGCTGGATGGCCTGTTCCCGGCCACCGACGCTGCGGTGCACTGGTCGCCGGTGGACAGCGGTGCGAATGGCCACGGCGGCGCCTACGTGGTGCCGCATGTGAACCCGCTGGACGAGCTGGAGCAGCCGGCCCTGAGCGCGGTATGACGCCATGCGACGCGGGCAGGGCCAGGTGCCCCGCCCGCGCCGTCCGAGCCCTTTCCGGAGTGAACTTGTGAGTGAGCCATGCAAGGCCCTGCTGGCGGGCGCCCTGTGGGTCGCGCTGGCGGGCATGGCATCCACCGCGCGCGGCACGCTGCAGGATGGATCCCCGCCCGACGCGCAGCACGTCACCGACCTGGCGCCAACCACCGCGACCCTGGACCTGGCGCGCGCCGTGGCCACGGCCGTGGCCTGGCACCCGAGCGTGCGCACCGCCGCCGGCTATGTGCTCGAGGCCGGGGATTACATCGACGTGGCGCGCGCAGGCTACCTGCCGCAGGTGCGTGCGGGCCTGACCTCCGAGCACGGCAACCGCAACGTGCCCGGCTACAACAGTCGCCAGGCGCACCGTTTCGTGGTGTCGGCTTCGCAGATGCTGTACGACTTCGGCAAGACCGGCAGTGCGGTCGACCGCGCGCGCGCTGATCGCACCGCCGCGCAGGCGCGGGTGCTGCTGGCGGTCGACGACTTGGCGCAGGACACCGCCCAGGCCTGGATCGAGGTGCGCCGCTACGAGCAACTGCAGCAGATCGCGCACGAGCAGACGCGTGGGGTCAAGGCCATCGCCGACCTGGTGCGCATGCGCCGCAGCAAGGGCGCCAGCCCGTTGTCGGACGAGATGCAGGCACAGGCGCGCGAGGAAGCTGCGCGCGCCTTCGAACTGCAAGCCGGCGCCCAGCTGGAGCGCTGGCGCGCGCAGCTGCGCCACCTCACCGGCCTCGGCGCGGTACCGGTCACCGGTGGCGACCTGCCACCGACGATGGCGCAGGCCTGCTTCGTGCGCGAGGGCGCGGCGGAACCGCCGGCGGTGCTGGTGGCGCGGGCCGAGGCGCGCGCGGCCCAGGCCGACGTGGCCAACGCGCGGGCGCAGACCCGGCCCACGCTCTCGCTCGACGGCAGCATCGGCCGCGGGCTGGATGCCGACTCGCGCATGGGCGACGCGCACGATGCCACGATCATGCTCAACGTTTCGGCGCCGCTCTACCAGGGCGGTGGCAACGTCGCGCGCCAGCGCGCGGCCGGCCACGTGCTGGGCGCGGCCGAAGCGGCGGTGGACAACGCGCGCCTGGCCAACAGCCAGCTGCTGCAGGACGCCCGCGCGCAGGCCATGGGCAACGCGCAGCGCAGCGGCGTGCTCGACGACCGAGTCGACAGCCTCGCACAGACCCGCACCCTGTACCGCCAGCAATACCTCGACCTCGGCACCCGTTCACTGCTGGACCTGCTCAACGCCGAGCAGGAATACCAGCAGTCGCGACTGGAGCAGGCCAACAACGGCCACGACCTGTCGCGGCTGGAAGTGGACTGCCTGTACGCCACCGCCAGGCTGCGCGAGGCGTTCGGCCTGGAAGGCCGGCAGGTCGCTGGCCTGGAGCTGCGTCCGTGAACGTCGCCGCCGCCCGGCTTGCGCGGCCGCAGGCGCAGGCGCAGGACGTCGCCGGCTGGGTCGACGCGATCATGCATGTCGCCGCCCACTACCGGATCGACTGCTCGCGCGAGGCCATCCACGTGGCCGCGCAATGGAACGCGCGCGGCGAGGGCGCGCTGCCGCTCGATCAACTGGTGCCGCGCCTCGCGCGCCAGGCCGGGCTGGCGATGCGCTGGGTGGCCGCCGATGCATCGAAGCTCACCTCCTGGCGCCTGCCGCTGGTGGTGCAGTTGCGCGACGGCCAGGTCGGCGTGGTCACCGCCGAGACCCGCGAAGGCCTGACCGTGAGCCTCGGCGGCGATGGCGGCCTCGATACCACGATCGCCGTCGCCGAGCTGCGCAGCTCGCTGCAGCGCATGGCCGTGCTGCGGCCGGCGCGCTCGGTGCCCGACCGGCGCGTGGACGAGTACATCAAGCCGTTCGAAGCCGGCTGGCTGCGCCAAGTGGTGCTGGCCGACCTGCGTCCGTACCGCCACGTCATGCTGGCCTCGCTGGTGGCCAATGCGATGGGCATGGCGGGCGTGCTGTTCTCGATGCAGGTCTACGACCGCGTGGTGCCGGCGCAGTCGATGCCGACGCTGTACGTGCTGTTCGGCGGAGTGATGCTGGCCACGCTGTTCGCCCACGTGATGCGCCAGGCGCGGATGCGGATCATCGACGTGGTCGGCAAGCGGGCCGACCTGCGCGTGTCCGACCGTGTGTTCGGCCATGCGCTGCGCGTGCGCAACTCGGCGCGCCCCAGGGCCACCGGCACCTTCATCTCGCAGCTGCGCGAGCTCGAGTCGGTGCGCGACATGCTCACCTCGACCACGGTCGCGGCGATCGCCGACCTGCCCTTCTTCCTGCTGTTCTGCGCGGTGTTCTGGTACATCGCCGGCGGCCTGGTATGGATCCCGCTGGCGGCGCTGGTGGCGATGGTGCTGCCCGGCCTGCTCGCGCAGAAGCGGCTGCGCGCGCTGGCCCAGGAGAACATGCGCGAGTCGTCGCTGCGCAGCGCGATGCTGGTCGAATCGGTGCAGGGCATCGAGGACATCAAGCAGCTGCAGGCCGAGTCGCGCTTCCAGAACCACTGGAACCACTACAACGCGGTCAACGCCGACAGCGGCATGCGCCTGCGCGACCTGACCGGCACGCTCAACAACTGGTCGCAGACGGTGCAGGCGGCGGTGTTCGCGCTGGTGGTGTTCTTCGGCGCGCCGCTGGTGATGGAGGGCGAGATGACCACCGGCGTGCTGGTGGCCGCATCGATCCTGTCCTCGCGCATGCTGGCGCCGCTGGGCAGCCTGACCCAGATCCTCAACCGCTGGCAGCAGGCGAAGGTGGCCAAGGAGGCGTTGGACCAGCTGCTGGCCTCGCCGGTGGACGACCCCGAGCACGAGAAACGCATCCACAGAGCGCTGCTGCACGGCGCGTACAGGCTCGAGGCGGCCACGTTCAGCCATGACGGCCAGGCCCCGGCGCTGCAGGTGCAGGCGCTGCAGATCCAGCCAGGCGAGCGCGTCGCGGTGCTGGGCCGCAATGGCGCGGGCAAGTCCACCCTGCTGCGCGCGCTGTCGGGAATGATGGAGCCGGTGCAGGGCAGCATCCTGCTCGACGAGGTGACCCTGGCGCACCTGGATCCGGCCGACGTGCGCCGCGACGTGGGGCTGCTGCCGCAGGAGGCGCGCCTGTTCCACGGCACGCTGCGCGAGAACCTGCTGCTGGGCGCGCCTGCCGCGACCGACGATGAGCTGGTGGCGGCCCTGCAGGCCGCTGGCGCATGGAGCTTCGTCCAGCAGCTCAAGGCCGGCCTGGACCACGGCGTGCTGGAAGGCGGGTTGGGACTGTCCGGCGGCCAGCGCCAGAGCCTGCTGCTGGCGCGGCTGCTGCTGCGCAACCCGCGCGTGCTGCTGCTCGACGAGCCGACCGCATCGCTGGACGAGCTCAACGAGCAGCACGTGATCCGCAGCCTCGCCGCACTGCCGGCCGACACCACCATGGTGATCGCCACACACCGGCGTCCGGTCCTGCAGCTGGTCTCGCGGGTGCTGGTGGTCGACGGCGGCAAGGTGCTGCTCGACGGCCCGCGTGACGAGGTGCTCGAGCGCCTGCGCAAGCGCGCGGGCGCGGCGAACCTCGTGCAGGAGGCGCAGGCATGAACCGGCAGCGGCACGATGACGTGTTCGACGGCGACGAAGTCCGCGCCAGCGGCTCCTCGCGCGTGGTCCTGTGGGTCGCCGTCTTCCTTGTCGTGTTCCTGGCCTGGGCCTGGTGGTTCAAGGTCGACGAGGTCTCCAGCGGCGGCGGCCAGGTGGTGCCGACCTCGCGCGAGCAGGTGATCCAGTCGCTCGAGGGCGGCATCGTCGCCGAACTGGCCGTGGCCGAGGGCGACATCGTCGCGAAGGGGCAGATGCTCGCCCAGCTCGATCCCACCCGCGGCGAATCCAGCGTCGGCGAAACCGCCGCCAGGTATCGCGCCGCCCTCGCGAGCGCGACCCGCCTGCAGGCCGAGGTCGATGGGCGCGACACGCTGGCGTTCCCGGAGGAGCTGTCGGCGCATGCCGACCTCACCGCCACCGAGACCGCACTGTTCCAGTCGCGACTGCGCAGCGTGTCCGAGTCGCTGGGCGGGCTGCGGCGCTCGCTGGAGCTGGTGCGGCGCGAACTGCAGATCACCCAGTCGCTGGTGGAAAGCGGCGCGGCCAGCGCCGTCGAGCTGCTGCGCCTGCAGCGCCAGCGCTCGGAGCTTGAACTGAAGGTCGCCGAGGTGCGTGCCGAATACATGGTGCGCAGCCGCGAGGAGCTGGCCAAGGCCAATGCCGAGGTCGAGTCGCTGTCCTCGGTGGTGCGCGGCCGCGCCGACTCGCTGACGCGGCTGACCCTGCGCTCGCCGGTGCGCGGCGTGGTCAAGGACATCGAGGTCACCACCATCGGTGGCGTGATCCCGCCCAACGGCGCGCTGATGACCATCGTGCCGCTGGACGACCAACTGCTGGTCGAAGCGCGCATCTCGCCGCGCGACATCGCCTTCATCCACCCCGGCCAGGACGCCCTGGTCAAGATCACCGCCTACGACTACGCGATCTACGGTGGCCTGCCGGGCAAGGTGGTCACGATCTCGCCGGACACCATTCGCGACGAGATCAAGCCTGAAATCCTGTACTACCGCGTCTTCGTCCGCACCGAGTCCGACGCGCTGCTCAACAAGGCCGGCACGCGGTTCCCGATCGTGCCGGGCATGGTCACCAGCGCCGACATCCGCACCGGCAGCAAGACGATCTGGCAGTACCTGATCAAACCGATGAACCGTGCCGGCGAGGCACTGCGCGAACGCTGATCCACATCCGCCCCACCCGACCGCAACCAGGAGGTCATGACGATGCACAAGACAATCGCGACGAGCACGATGGGCGCCATGCTGGCGCTGACCCTGGCGCTGTGCGCCGCCCATGCGTCCGATCCGCCGGATCTGGACTACAGCGACGTCAACATGACCCGCCCGGAGTTCGACGAACCGTTCCAGCGCGACGGCCGTCCGACGCCCGTCGCGCAGATCCTGCAGGTGGTGGCTGGCGCGACGCCCGACCAGGTGCGCGGACTCATCGGCGATCCGCTGCGTACCGGGCACGGCGTCCGCGGCCCGGAGTGGGACTACGACCTGAAGCTGGACCTGGCCGACGAGGATTTCATCGTCTGCCAGTACAAGGTGGTGTTCGACGCGCGCAACGCGGCGGTCGTCGAAACGCACTGGCGCCGCTACCAGTGCCGGGACGCCATCGCCGCCCTGTCCGCGCACGCCGGCCATTGAACGCGTTGGTCCGGCTGGCGGGGATCCCGTCCACCGCCGTGCCAGCGTTGACGCCCGGGTCCTGCAGCCGGCGAACGCCTACGCCGGCTCGTCCGGGATCAGCGCGTTCTCCAGCCACGCGATCTGGTCCTTGAGCAGCAGCTTGCGTTTTTTCAGGCGCTTGATCGTCAGTTCGTCGTTGCTGATCCCGGCCTGCAGCTCGGAAATCGCGGTGTCGAGGTCGCGATGCTGCAGCCGCAGGTCGGCCAGCTGACGTGTGATTTCGGCGGAATCGTTGTTGCGCATCCGTACGCCAGCTTACACGCCCGCGCGGTCGCGGTCCCTGTCCGGCGGCCGCGCACGCGGGCACAATGGTCCGGCGCGACGGGGGCAACGCGCACCGGAGCGAGCATTGGCCCGGGTCAATGGATCGCGGCCGGCCCTGCCGCCCGGGGAAAGGAGCACGACACGATGGACGCAAGCAACATGCGCGGGGGACTGCGCGCGCTCGGCATTGCCGCCGCGCTGGCGGCGGCAAGCAGCGCGGCCGCACAGGACAAGTACGACGGCTACCTGTGCTGCAACATGCGCAGCGACGGCAGCTGGATCAGCGACAGCAACTACGCCGAGGGCGGCAAGCGGGTGATCCCCGCCGGCACCCCGGTGAAGGTGACCGGCTACGGCCGCTACCGGGTCAAGGTGCAGATCGATGGGCAGAAGCAGGAGATCGGCAACGACTACAGCCGCGACCTCGACAACGCCGCCTTCGCCGCCCGCTACGTGGTGAGGGAGGATCCCAAGGCCGCCATCGCCGGCTGGCCGGCGAAGGTGCAGGAGGCGGTGCGCCAGTCGAAGGTCGCCCCGGGCATGACCCGCGAGCAGGTCATCGCCTCGATGGGCTACCCGATCAGCAGCGAGAACGCGGACTTGGACGCCAACCTGTGGCGCTACTGGCTCAGCAGCTTCGGCGAGTTCCAGCTGCACTTCGACGCGCGCGGGCGGGTGAGCGACATCACCACCGATCCCTCCACCCGCAACCTGGTGTGGACGCCCTGAGCGCTTGAGTGCCTGACCGGCCGGTCGCCAGGATCGGCCTGTCATTTCGTCCGCAGGGAGAAGCACTTTTCAACGGTGAAGCCGGTAAATCCCGCGACGCAGGGCAAGCGCTCCCAGCGCCCGGCAACCGGCTCTCGCAGCAGGACCGGATTTCTCCCTGCGGTCGAAATGACAAGGCATGGGGTCCGTCGGATAAAGGCATGGGGTCCGTCGGGTAGCGGGGATCCTCCGCGCAGCGGAAGATCACGGCACCTGCGATACCACGGATTCCTGCGTGCGCTCGACACACGACAAACAGGTGCCGCGCGCAGCGCCGGCCTGCCACATCCTGCGCAATCCCGCCAGATCCGGCGCCACGCGCCTGCGCGCATCCGCGCTACGCCGCGCTATCCGGCCGGCGGCGGGCCGATCCCGGCGCGGACCGGTAAAATCAGCGCAATGGATACCGTCGTCCCCCTGCCCATGCCCGTTTTGCGCAACGCCGACCGGCGCGGCGTGCACGAGGTCGACCGGCTGGCCAGGCGCCTGCGCCACCAGGTCGGCAAGGCGATCGCCGACTTCGGCATGATCGAGGACGGCGACAAGGTGATGGTGTGCTTGTCCGGCGGCAAGGACAGCTACACCATGCTCGACATCCTGCTGCAACTGCAGAAGAAGGCGCCGGTGTCGTTCTCGCTCACCGCGGTCAACCTCGACCAGAAACAGCCGGGCTTTCCGCAACATGTATTGCCCGACTACCTGCGTTCGCTGGGCGTGGACTTCCACATCATCGAGCAGGACACCTATTCGGTGGTCAGCCGGGTGATCCCGGAAGGCAAGACCATGTGCTCGCTGTGCTCGCGCCTGCGCCGCGGCGCGCTGTACGCGTACGCGGAGCAGCGCGGCTACACGAAGATCGCGCTCGGCCACCATCGCGACGACCTGGTCGCCACGTTCTTCCTCAACCTGTTCTTCCACGCCAGGCTGTCGGGCATGCCGCCCAAGCTGTTGTCGGACGACGGCAGGCACGTGGTGATCCGCCCGCTGGCCTATGTGCGCGAGGCCGACATCGAGGCCTACGCCGAGGCGAAGGCGTTCCCGATCATTCCCTGCAACCTGTGCGGCTCGCAGGAGAACCTGCAGCGCAAGCAGGTGCAGAAGATGATGGCGCAGTGGGAGCTCGAATCCCCCGGCCGCATCGAGACCATCTCGCGTGCGCTGGGCGATATCCGTCCCTCGCAGCTGGGCGATCCGAAGCTGTTCGACTTCCTCTCGCTGGGCCGACACGATGGCGCGCCGCAGGCCGGCGCAGACGCCTGGCTGGGCGACAAACCCACGGCGCACGTCGATCTTTCGCCGGGATGACGGCCAGGTTTTC
Source organism: Luteimonas sp. A482 (assembly GCF_054072655.1). NCBI lineage: Bacteria > Pseudomonadati > Pseudomonadota > Gammaproteobacteria > Lysobacterales > Lysobacteraceae > Luteimonas > Luteimonas sp. A482. Next base: position 146,429 of record NZ_JBSVRO010000001.1, on the reverse strand, counting down.
TGACGATATTCCGATTCCCGATTCTGTTCCGACTCCATTCCCCACTTCCGGATCCCCATGTTCTTCCGAAACCTGACCCTGTTCCGCTTCCCCACCACGCTCGACTTCTCCAGCCTCGAAGAGCTGCTGGCCGGCCACCCGCTCAAGCCGGTCGGTCCGCTGGAGCTGTTTTCGCGCGGCTTCATCCCGCCCTTCGGCCGCAACGGCGAGGCGCTCTCGCACCGCGTCGGTGATGCGATCTGGCTGACCGTCGGCGGCGAGGACCGGCTGCTGCCCTCGTCCGTGGTCAACGACATGCTGGCCGACCGCCTCGCCGAGATGGAGCAGAAGCAGGGCCGCCGCCCCGGCAGCCGCATGCGCAAGCAGATGAAGGACGACCTGGTGCACGAGCTGCTGCCGCGCGCCTTCGTCCGTCCCTCGCGCACCGACGCGCTGATCGACCTGGAGCACGGCGTGTGCGCGATCGATACCTCCAGCCGCAAGAGCGGCGAGGCGGTGGTGTCGGAGATCCGCAACGCGATGGGCAGCTTCCCGGCGCTGCCGCTGAACGCGGAAGTCGCGCCGCGCAGCGTGCTGACCGGCTGGATCGCCGGCGATCCGCTGCCCGAAGGCCTGTCGCTGGGCGAGGAGTGCGAACTCAAGGATCCGGCCGAGCACGGCGCGATCGTCAAGTGCCAGCGCCAGGAGCTGCAGTGCGACGAGATCACCAAGCACCTGGATTCGGGCAAGCAGGTGACCAGGCTGGCGCTGAACCTCGACGACCACGTCTCCTTCGTGCTCGGCGAAGACCTGGTGGTGCGCAAGTTCAAGCTGCTCGACGGCGCGGTGGACCAGCTCGAATCGAACGAACGCGATGACATCCGCGCAGAACTCGACGCGCGCTTCGCGCTGATGAGCGCCGAGTTCTCGCGGCTGTTCACGGTGCTCGAGAAGGCGCTGAAGCTCTCCAAAGCAGACGCCTGACCATCCCTTCCATGAACGGCGCGCTTCGCGCGCCGCGGCCTTCGCCCACGACGTGAATCGCGACGTGGGCGCTGCGGCCCCCAGCAGCTAGCATTCCCCACATGCCTTCCCTGTTCCGACTGTCGCCGACGGCGCCGGATGCTTCCCGGCTGCAGCGCGACACGTTCGCCTTCGTGCTGTCCGACGGGCGCCGCATCGACGTACTGCGCGTGCGCGACCCGCGCGCCAAACGCCTGCGCCTGAGCGTTGGCGAGCGCGGCGCACGCCTGACCCTGCCACCGCGCACCAGCCTGGTCGCGGGCGAACGTTTCGTGCACGAGCACCGCGACTGGCTGACCGACCAACTCGCCTGCCACCCCGGCGACGTCGCCCCGCTGGTTGCCGGCGAACCGACCACCGTGCCGCTGCGCGGGCAACCGCTGCCGCTGCACTGGGCGCCCGGCCGCGTTGCGCGCGTGGTCGGCGACGACCAGGCGCTGACCCTGCAGCTGCCGCCGCAGGCCGGGCCTGCCGCGATCGCACGCGCACTGCGCGATTTCTACGAGGCGCAGGCGCGCGCCGACATTGGCCGCTGGCTGCCGGCCTACCTGCCGGGCCTGCCGCGGCCACCTTCACGGATCCGACTGCGGGTGCTGTCCTCGCAGTGGGGTTCGCTGGCGCCCGACGGCACGCTCACGCTCGACCTGGCCCTGGTGCTGGGCCGGCCTGCCGCCTTCGAGTACGTGCTGGTGCACGAGCTCTGCCACCTGGTCCACGCCGACCATTCGCGCGCGTTCTGGCGCGAGGTGGAGGCGCGCTGCCCGGACTGGCGCGCGTCGCGCGATTACTTCCGCGACGAGGGACGAAGGCTCAAGTCCGCCCTGCACGTGCTGCTGTCGGCCTGACCTGTTCCGGCGGCGGACGGCGTTAACCGGTTCATCAACCCATTCCACCCGTCCAGGGGATGCGATGAACGGTATTGCCAAGCGCGTATCACGGCTGTCCCTCGCCCTGGGCCTGGTGCTGGCCGCAGGCGCTTGCCAGAAGGTCGGCCAAAGCGCGGCAGATGTCGCCATCGAGCGTGCCACCGGTGTCCAGGTGGGCCGCGACGGCGACCAGGTCACGCTGCGCTCGCCCGATGGCGAAGTCGCGATCCGGGCCGGCGAATCGGTAGCGCTGCCCGAGAATTTCCCGGGCGACGTGTACCTGCCCGCGGACTACCAGGTGAACAGCGTGATGGACCTGCAGGGCGTCAGCATGGTCAGCTTCAGCGCGCCCGGCCAGGTGTCGACCCTCTTCGCCGCCGCGCGCGAATCGATGCAGGCGCAGGGCTGGACGCAGTCGATATCGGCCCAGCATTCGGCCGACACCGCCCTGCTCGCCTTCGAGAAGGGAGAGGACGAATCGCGCCGCAGCGCCACGCTCTCGTTCAACCGCAACAACGGCGATGAGCACGTCATCGTCGGCATGCAGCTGCAGGGCCAGCGTCAATAGTCCGACTCCCTCCCCCGCCTGCGGGGGAGGGCTGGGGTGGGGGCCACCGGTCACCACGCCTCCGTGCCGCGCGCTTCGCGCGCGCCCATCCCAACCTTCCCCCGCAGGCGGGGAAAGGAGCAGGTCCGGACCTTCCGTGAAGGATTGAGGTGGGGCCGCCCTCAGCCCTCACCTTCGCGCAGGAAATCCACGACCAGCGCAGCAACGGCTTCCGGCTGCTCCATGTGCAGGTGGTGCCCGCCAGGCAGCACGTGCAGATCGCCATCGGGCAGCAGCGCCGCGTGCCGGCTTCGCTGCGGCTCGGGCAGGTAGGCCTGCGGCGGGTCGGCGTGGATGACCCGGGTCGGGCACTCGATGCCGGCGATCAGCGCGCGCACCTGGCCCGCGGTCATGCGGACCATGGTCGGCAGGGTCAGGCGCGGATCACTGCTCCATTCCCAGCCGATGCCGCCGTCTTCGCGCGGCACCTCGCGCACGCCGCGCTCCACCAGCAGCCGCGCTGCCGCTGCCTCGATCGCGCCGGTACGGGCCAGGGTGCGCGCGCGCACCGGCGTCTCCAGTTCATCGAACACGCGCATGCGCTTTCCGGGCAGCGCGCGGCCTGCGCGGATCGCGTCGCGCATTCGCGGCACCGTGTTGTCCTCGGTGTCGGGTAGCGCGCCCAATGCCTCGATCGCGACCAGTCGCGTCACCCGCTGCGGGCAGCCCGCGGCCAGCATGCTGGCGATGCCCGCGCCCATCGAGTGTCCGAGCAGGGCGAAGCGGTCCCAGCCCAGGGCATCGGCGATGTCGAGCACGGCGTGCAGCGCACCGGCGAACGAGTAATCGGAGCCTGGCGGCAGGTGCGCACTGCGGCCGTGGCCCGGCAGGTCGACCGCGACCAGCTCGATGCCGGGCAGGTGCGCGGCCAGCGGCACGAAGCTGGCGGCGTTGTCGAGCCAGCCGTGCAGGGCCAGCACGCGCGGCTGCCCCGCTTCACCCTGGCGCAGGCCATGGATGCGGCCGAGCGGGATGTCGAGCGCGAACTCGCGCATCACGCGGCCGCATCCCATGCAGCGAGCTCGCGCTGAACCAGCGCAACCAACGCGTCCGCGTGGCTGGGCGCGTCGTTGAGGCAGGGGATGTAGCGCAGCGCCTGCCCGCCGGCGTCCTGGAACAGCTTCGCGTTCTCCAGCGCGATTTCCTCGAGGGTTTCCAGGCAGTCGGCGGCAAAGCCCGGGCAGACCACGTCGACCCGGCCGACGCCGGACCCGGCCAGCGCGCGCAGGGTGTCGTCGGTGGCCGGCCCCAGCCAGCGCTCGCGACCGAAGCGCGACTGGTAGGTCTGCACGTAGTCCGTCGGCGCCAGTTCGAGCACGCGCGCGATCTCCGCCACGCTGGCCTCGCACTGCGCGGCATAGGGATCGCCGCCGTCCACCAGCCGCTGCGGCAGCCCGTGGAACGAGAACAGCAGCCGGTCACCGCGGCCATGCGCATGCCAGTGGGCCCGGATCGAGTCGGCCACGGCCGCCACCCAGCCGGCATCGGTGGCGTAGCCCTTGACCGTGCGCGTCGCAGGCGCGCCGCCGGTGCGCTCCACCAGCGCGACCACGGTGCCGGTGGTGGTCGAGGAATACTGCGGATACAGCGGCAGCACCAGCACGCGGCGCACGCCGGCTGCGCGCAGCTCGCGCAGGCGCGGGCCAAGCGCGGGCCCACCGTAGCGCATTGCGTACAGCACCTCGACGCCGGGCAGGCGCGGCTGCAGCACGGCCGTCAGCCGGCGCGTGTGCACCGCCAGCGGCGATCCGCCGTCCATCCAGATCTCGGCGTACTTCTTGGCCACGCGCGCCGAGCGCAGCGGCAGGATCAGCCCGTGCAGCAACGGCCACCACAGCAGCTTGGGAATCTGCACCACGAACGGATCGCCGAGGAATTCGCCGAGGTAGCGTTTCACTGCATCCGCAGTGGGCGCTTCGGGCGTGCCGAGGTTGACCAGGATGACGGCGGTGTCTGGCGTCGCGCCGCCGGGCGCGGGGGCTGGGTTCGTCATGCGCATAGGATGGCAGGCCGCGCCGCCGTTGGCATCGACATGCTGTCGATCGCCGCGACAGGCCGGCTCAACTCATGCTCGATTCATGGCCTCGTCACTAGCCTGAGCCGTCGCCGCGACGCGCGGTGCAACCTGTATTCCGGAGTCGACATGCCCCGTTCCCGCACCGCCGCGCCGTTGCGCAAGACGCTGATCGCCTCGCTGCTGGCCCTCTCGCTCGCCACGGGCGCAGCCATCGCCGGCCCCGAGGAAGACGCGCGCGCCAGCAACGCGCTACGCGTGCTCAACGAGGTCCAGGCGATCCCGGAATCGGCGATCCCCGACAAGCTGCTGGATGAGGCGCGCGCGATCGTGGTGATCCCCGACACGCTCAAGGTCGGCCTGGTCATCGGCGGTCGCCGCGGCCACGGCCTGCTGTCGGTGAAGTCGCCCGACGGTACCTGGTCGAACCCGAGCTTCGTCAAGATCACCGGCGGCAGCATCGGCCTCCAGGCCGGCGTGCAGTCGTCCGACGTGGTGCTCGTGTTCCGCAACGACCGCAGCCTCGAGTCGATCGTCAACGGCAAGGTCACCCTGGGCGCGGATGTCGGCGTGGCCGCCGGGCCGGTCGGCCGCAACGCCAGCGCCGCCACCGATGGCCAGCTGAAGGCCGAGATCTGGTCGTGGTCGCGCGCGCGCGGGCTGTTTGCCGGGGTCGCGCTCGACGGTGCGGTGCTGCAGATCGACAACGATGCCAACCAGTTGGTCTACGGCGCCAATACCACGCCGCGGATGATCCTCGAGGGTCGCGCCGGACAGGCGCCCTCGAATGCGGTGGTCGCTTTCCGCGACCAGCTCGAGGAAGCCACCGCAGCGGCCCGCGCCACGCGCGGCACCGGCGGCCAGCCTGCACCCGTCGTGGCCACGACGGCGCCGCCCGCCAATCCGGCGGGCACCACCACCGTGCCGCTGTCCGAGCAGCTGGTGCTGGACCCGCAGCCGCAGCCCTTCGAGCCGGTGGACGACAACCCGGCCCTGGTCGAGCCACTGGCCGAGACGCCCTGAATCCGCAGGGGGCCCGACGCCGCTCACGGTCGTGCCTGGCGGCGTGGAGTATCCTGAGCGCTCCTCACCTGTTCCCGGAAGCATGCAATGGGTAGTTTCAGCATCTGGCATTGGCTGATCGTGCTGGTCGTGGTGCTGCTGGTGTTCGGCACCAAGCGCCTGCGCGGCGCCGGGCGCGACCTGGGCGAGGCGGTGAAGGGATTCAAGAAGGGCATTGCCGACGAGGACAAGCCCACCGGCGAGCTCGACCACCAGCCGCCGCAGCAGGAGCGCGATGGCACCGTGTCGGGCAAGTCCCGGCAGGACGACACGATCTCGCGCTGAGCCGCGGGTCCGCGGCCGCCACCATGTTCGACATCGGCTTTACCGAACTGCTGCTGATCGCAGTGGTTGCACTGGTCGTGCTCGGCCCCGAGCGCCTGCCCAAGGCGGCGCGATTCGCGGGGCTGTGGGTGCGCCGCGCGCGCGCGCAGTGGTATTCGGTGAAGTCCGAACTCGAGCGCGAACTGGCCGCGGATGAACTCAAGCGCAGCCTGCACGACGCCCGCCAGGCCGCGGCGGACCTGCACAGGACGATGCAGGAGACCGAGGCCGAAGTGCAGGCCAAGGTCAGCGCGGCCGAAGCCGAGGCGCGGCGCGAGATCGAGAGCCTGCGCCGACAGGTCGGCGCCGCGACGGACACCGCGGCCACGGCGCCGGGGATCCTGACCACCGACCCCGCCGCCTACACCGCGCCGCAGGACCACGACACCGGCCTGCAGGCGATCGCCGCGCCGGCAGCCGCTGAAGGCATTCCCGCCGACACCGCCGGGGACGGCACTGCGTCAGCGCACGACGCCAGCGCGCACCGCGGCGATGCCGACGACACGGACGGGGATGATGGCCGGCAGCGCTGAGAACGACAGCGGCGAGAGCAGCCTGATCGAGCATCTGGTCGAGCTGCGCACGCGCCTGCTGCGCGCGATGATCGGGCTGGGCATCGCCCTGGTCGCGCTGCTGCCGTTCGCCAACCGCCTGTACGGCTGGTTCGCGCAGCCGTTGCTGGACAAGCTGCCGCCCGGCGCGCACCTGATCGCGGTCGAGGTCGCCTCGCCGTTCCTGGCGCCGCTCAAGCTGGCGCTGTTCGCCGCAGTGCTGGTGACCATGCCGTGGCTGCTGTACCAGGCCTGGGCTTTCGTCGCACCGGGCCTGTACAAACGCGAGAAGCGGCTGGCGATGCCGCTGCTGGTGTCTGCGGTGGCGCTGTTCTACGCCGGCTGCGCGTTCGCGTTCTTCCTCGTGCTGCCGGCGGTGTTCGGCTTCCTCACCGCGGTCACCCCGGACGGGGTGGCGATGATGACCGACATCAACGCCTACCTGAACTTCGTGCTGGTGATCTTCCTGGCCTTTGGCATCAGCTTCGAGCTGCCCGTCGCGCTGGTGATCCTGGTTGCGCTGGGTTGGGTGACGCCCGACCAGCTGCGCGAATGGCGGGGCTATTCGGTCGTGGGCGTGTTCATCCTCGCCGCGGTCATCACCCCGCCCGACGTGGTCTCGCAACTGATGCTGGCAATCCCGATGTGCCTGCTGTACGAGGCCGGGATCATCGCCGCGCGCATGATCGTGCCGCGGCGCGAGCCCGGAGCCGCGGACGAGGCATGAGCAGCGCGCGGGCTGCGCCTGCCGGGCTGCTGTGTCGCTATGCGGCGTGGTCGCTGGACATGATGCTGGTCGCGCTCGTCGCCCTGTCCATCTGCGCCAGCCGCGTGCGCGACGGCGCCGCGCGCAGTGCCGACGCGTTCGACGCGCTGGTGCGCTCGCTGGCGGAGTCGATGCTGGACATGCTGGCCCTCGGCGGTTCGCCGCTGGAACTGTCCAGGCAGTGGCTGTCCGATCCGCGCCACGGCGCGATGGTGGGCGAGCTTTCGGACGCCGTCTCCGCCACCGTGCTGCAGCCGCTGTTGCTGGCGGCGCTGCTGGCGCTGGCCTGGTTCGCCGCGTGGGAAGCCTCTCCGCGGCAGGCAACGCCCGGCAAGACTGCGCTTGGCCTGCGCGTGTGCACTGCGCAAGGCGGCGGCCGGATCGGCATCGCGCGCGCGGCGGGTCGCCACCTTGCCGGCACCTTGTCCTGGCTGACGCTCAACATCGGCCACCTGCTGGCGCTGGCGCCGCCGCAACACCAGGCGCTGCACGACCGCATCGCGGGCACGCAGGTGGTGCATGCGCGCGCCGAGGCGACGCTGCCGAAGTGGGCGCAGGCCTGGCTGGCGCTGCAGATCGTCGCGGGCGTCATCGCGGCAGTCTGGCTGTTCGTGGCCACGCAGGGCGCAATGCAGCGCGCCCTGGACGCACTGCTCCTGTAGGAGCGGCTTCAGCCGCGACCACGACGGTGCGGTTGCGCCGCGAGCCGGGCCCACAGCGGCGCATCCTGGAAGATCACTGCCGCCTCGTCCCTGCGCCGCCGGGATCGCGGCTGAAGCCGCTGCTACGGAAGGCCAGGTCGCGGCGGAAGCCGCTCCTGCAGAAAGCCCACGGGCGGCGCGCAGCGCAGCGGGATCTTCAGAGTTCGACCTGGTTGTCCGGCAGTGGCGGCGGCGCCACCGGCTCGGCGCAGATGTCGCGCCACATGTGGTACATCACGCCGAACATGACCACGTACATCAGCAGGATCATGCCCAGATAGACCGGCGCGACCAGCAGTATCGCCAGCGCCGGATGCACCAGCCCGCCCACCAGCGCGAGCACGCCGCCGAGCAGGGTCACCACCAGGGTCAGCGCGAACAGCGCGATGATCGACAGCACCGCCAGCACCACGATCGGCAGCAGGTTCTTCAATGCGCCGGTGAGCCCGTCTGCGACGGCGCCCAGCACGCCGCGCCCGCCCAGCGCGACCTGGCCAAAGCCGATCGCGTAGGCGCCGCCGAGGAACAGGCCGAACAGCAGGCCCAGCGCCATCACCATGCCCAGGCCCGCAGGCGGGGCCGGGATGTCCTCCGGCTGGACCGGCTTGCCGCCGGATTCCATTGTCAGCTGCATCAGCTGCATGTACCACTCGGGCAGGCCCTGCCCGAAGCTGCCGATGATCGTGCCGAACACCAGCAGGTAGAGCGCGGTCATCAGCAGGCCGAAGCCGATCAGGCGCCCTGCGCCGTTGCCGCCGCGGAAGGCGTCGAATACGCCGGTGGCGATGGCGGGCCGGCCGTGCTCGGTGGCGTCGATCACGCGCAGCACGCCGCCGATCAGCAGCGGGAACACGATCAGCGAGGCCAAGGTGGTCAGCGCCGCCACGGTGAGCAGCGCATTGGGCTGCGCGCCCATCGCCGGCTGCAGCACCATCTGCAGGATGCTCGGCAGCACTGCCACCAACGCCACCAGCCCGATCGCGCCAATCACCGCCTTCGGGTTGCTGCGGCCCAGATTGACCGCCCGCGCCAGCCACGACCATCCGGTGGCCGGCCCCATTGCACGCGTCGACATGACTGTCCTGCTTCGCCTTCGATGTGGCTGCGCCACGGATGCCGACAATGCTACTGCATCGGCTGCGCGGCGCTGGATGCGCGCCGATGGGCGGGCAGGTGGAATCTTCCTTCCGCAAGCCGCGCGGTCCCGCCCCTACTCCGTTGGCGGCAGCACCGTCAGCACCTCTTCCACCGTCGTCAGCCCCTGCGCGACCTTCTCCGCCCCGGCCGTGCGCAAGGTGCGCAGGCCTTCGCCGATCGCGGCCCGGGTAAACGTGGCCAGCTCCATCTCCGGGCGGATCAGCGCCCGCAGCAGCGGCGTGACCGGCATCAGCTCGTAGATGCCCACGCGCCCGAGATAGCCGGTGTTGCGGCATTCCAGGCAGCCGACCGGGCCGTTGGCGGTGCCCGGCACCGGCGGCGGATGCGGCCCGGGCAGCAGCGCGTGCCAGGCTTCCGCGCTGAGCTTCCTCGGCGCCTTGCAGTGCGGGCACAGCGTGCGCACCAGGCGCTGGGCGAGGATGCCGTTGAGGGTCGAGGCGATCAGGTAATGCGGCAGGCCGAGGTCGAGCAGGCGGGTGATCGCCGAGGGCGCGTCGTTGGTGTGCAGGGTCGAGAGCACCAGGTGGCCGGTGAGCGAGGCCTGCACCGCCATCTGCGCGGTGTCGAGGTCGCGGATCTCGCCGATCATGATGATGTCCGGATCCTGCCGCAGCAGGGTGCGCACACCCTGGGCGAAGGTCAGGTCGATCTGGTGGTGCACCTGCATCTGGTTGAGTTCGACCGCGATCATCTCGATCGGGTCCTCGACCGTGCACACGTTGACGTCGCTGGTCGCCAGCCGCTTGAGCGTCGAATACAGCGTGGTGGTCTTGCCCGAACCGGTCGGGCCGGTGACCAGCACGATGCCGTGCGGGCGGCTGGTCAGGCCCTGCCAGGTGTCCGCTTCTTCCTGGTCGAAGCCGAGCTGCTCGATGCTCTTGAACGCGGTGTCCGGGTCGAAGATGCGCATCACGCACTTCTCGCCGAAGGCGGTGGGCATGGTCGACAGGCGCATCTCCACCTCGCGCCCGCCCGGCGAGCGGGTCTTGATGCGGCCGTCCTGCGGGCGCCGGCGCTCGGCCAGGTCCATGCGCCCGAGCACCTTGATCCGCGAGACCACCGCGACCATCACCGGCGGCGGCATCTCGAACACCTTGTGCAGCACGCCGTCGATGCGGAAGCGCACCCGGCCCACGTCGCGGCGCGGCTCGAGGTGGATGTCGGAGGCGCGCTGCTCGTAGGCGTACTGCAGCAGCCAGTCGACGATGTTGACGATGTGGTGGTCGTCGGCGTTGACGTCGCCGGCGCGGCCGAGCTCGACCAGTTGCTCGAAACTCGGCGCCTGGCTGCCCTTCTCGCCGCCGTCCTGGTGCGCGCCGCGCACCGAGCGCGTGACGCCGTAGAACTCCATCGTGTAGCGGTGCAGGTCGAGCGGGTTGGCCACCACAAGCTCGATTTCGCGCCGCAGCAGGCGCTGCACGTCGGGCAGCCAGTCCAGCGCCATCGGCTCGCTGGTGGCAATGCGGGCGCGGTCGGACGTGACTTCCACCGGCAGGATGCGGTGCCGGCGCGCGTAGGCATGCGAGACGAGTTCGGTGACCTCGGCCACGACGATCTTGGTGGGATCGATGCGCAGGTAGCGCCGACCGCTGGCGCTGGCCAGCCATTCGGTCAGCGCTTCCAGCCCCAGCTCGCTGCTCGCGCGCTGCGACGAGGGCAGCTTGAGGTTGGCCAGCAGCACCAGCGGATGCACCGCATCCAGCCCACGCACGTGGCGCGCGCTGGCACGCGCGTGCTCGGCGTCCTTCGGCGCGAGCAGGCCGTCGGCGACCAGGCCCGCGATCACCGGCTCCAGTGCCAGCCTGCCGGGCGGCAGGCGCGCGGGTGTCGGGGCGGGACGCGGGGCTTCGTTCAACGTGACTCCGGGTGCCGGGAAATCCGGGTGCTGCAGGGTCCGCCGCTATACTAGCGCGCCCCGCGAAAGCGCCGAATCGACGCGTGCCGATGACCGGACCCACGTTCCAGGAACTGATCACCCGCCTCAACGCCTACTGGGCCGCGCAGGGCTGCGTGCTGATCCAGCCGCTCGACCTCGAGGTCGGTGCCGGCACCTTCCATCCGGCCACCTTCCTGCGCGCGCTGGGTCCCGAGCCGTGGTACGCGGCCTATGTGCAGCCTTCGCGCCGCCCCACCGACGGCCGCTACGGCGAAAACCCCAATCGCCTGCAGCACTACTACCAGTACCAGGTGGTGATGAAGCCCAGCCCGGACAACATCGTCGAGCTGTACTTCGGCTCGCTGAAGGAACTGGGGATCGACCCGCTGCTGCACGACCTGCGCCTGGTCGAGGACAACTGGGAATCGCCAACGCTCGGCGCCTGGGGCCTGGGCTGGGAGGTGTGGTTGAACGGGATGGAAGTCACCCAGTTCACCTATTTCCAGCAGGCCGGCGGGATCGAATGCCGCCCGGTGCTGGGCGAGATCACCTACGGCCTCGAGCGGCTGTGCATGTACCTGCAGAACTGCGACAACGTCTACGACCTGGTCTGGACGCGCGGGCCGCAGGGCGTGGTGAGCTATGGCGACGTGTTCCTGCAGAACGAGCGCGAGCAGAGCGCCTACAACTTCGAGCATGCCGACGTGGCCGAACTGTTCCACCGCTTCGACGCCTGCGAGGCCGAAGCGCTGAAGCTGGTCGAGGTCGGACTGCCGCTGCCGGCCTACGACCAGGTCACCAAGGCCAGCCACAGCTTCAACCTGCTCGACGCGCGCCGCGCGATCAGCGTCACCGAGCGCCAGCGCTACATCCTGCGCGTGCGCAGGCTGTCGCAGGCGGTGGCGCAGGCGTACTTCGAGCAGCGCGAGAAGCTGGGGTTTCCCGGTTTGAAGAACGTAGCGGCATGACACCACTCCCTCCCCTTCAAGGGGAGGGCTGGGGAGGGGATGGTTTTGCGACGACGCGTCGACACCATCCCCACCTAAATCCTCCCCTTGAAGGGGAGGACTTCAAAACATGGGATTCCTGATGTCTGATCTACAGCCACTTCTCGTCGAACTGGGCACCGAGGAACTCCCGGTCAAGGCGCTGCCCGGCCTGGCGCAGGCGTTCTTCGACGGCGTGCTGGCGGCGCTGGACAAGCGCGGCATCGCGGTCGATCGCGGCAACGCAAAACCGCTGTACACGCCGCGCCGCTTGGCCGTGCTGCTGCCGGGCGTGGCGGTCGAGCAGCCGCAGCAGGCCTCCGAAGTGTTCGGCCCCTACCTCAACATCGCGCTCGACGCCGACGGCCAGCCGACGAAGGCGTTGCAGGGTTTCGCCGCCAAGGCCGGCGTGGACTGGTCCCAGCTCGAGCGCGCCAGCGACGCCAAGGGCGAGCGCTTCGTGCTGCGTTCGGTGAAGCCGGGCGCGAAGACCCACGAACTGCTGCCCGAGGTGTTGCACGAGGCCATCGCCGCCATGCCGATCCCCAAGCCGATGCGCTGGGGCGACCACGCCTACGCGTTCGCGCGGCCGGTGCACTGGCTGGTCTTGCTGCTGGGTGGCGACGTGGTCGAGGCCGAGGTGTTCGGCGTGCGCGCCGACCGCTTCAGCCGCGGCCACCGCTTCATGCACGAGCGGCCCGTATGGATCGCGACGCCCGGCGACTATGTCGACGCGCTGCGCGGCGCGAAGGTGCTGGTCGACGCCGAGGAGCGTCGCAGGAGCATCGTCGAGCAGGTTGAAGCGGCCGCGCAGGCCGTGGGCGGCGTGGCCCGCATCGAGGCCGGCAACCTGGCCGAGGTCGCGTGCCTGGTCGAGTGGCCGCGCGCGGTGTCGTGCACGTTCGAGGAGGAATACCTCGCGGTGCCGCAGGAGGCGCTGGTCGCGACGATGGAGGCCAACCAGAAGTTCTTCCCGGTGCTCGACGCGGAGGGCCGCCTGGGCCCGCACTTCATCGGCGTGGCCAACATCGATCCCGAAGACGATTCTGAGATCCGCAAGGGCTACGAGCGCGTGATCCGGCCGCGCTTTGCCGACGCGCGCTTCTTCTTCGTGGAGGACATGAAGCAGGGGCTGGCCTCGATGAACTCGGGCCTTGCGAGCGTCACCTACCAGGCAAAGCTGGGTTCGGTCGCCGACAAGGTGACGCGGGTGGCGGCGCTGGCCGAGGCGATCGCGCCGCAGGTGGGCGTGGACACGACGCTGGCCCGGCGCGCGGCGGAGCTGTCCAAGGCCGACCTGCAGTCGCGCCTGGTCAACGAGTTCCCGGAACTGCAGGGCATTGCCGGCCGTCACTACGCGATGCAGGACGCGGCGCTCGCCGACCTGCCACACGCCGACCGCGTGGCCGTCGCCGATGCCATCGATGAAGCCTGGCAGCCGCGTTTTGCCGCGGACGATATCGCGCCATCGAATCTGGGCCGGGTACTGGCGATCGCGGAGCGGCTGGACACGCTGGCGGGTGGATTTGCCGCGGGGCTCAAGCCCACTGGCAACAAGGATCCGTTTGCGCTGCGGCGTAATGCGCTGGGGCTGGCGAGGACAATTGTCGAGGGCGAGATTGAGATGAGTTTCGATGGACTCATCAGCTTAGCTTCGGAACCGTTCGAGAGAGTTCTGATTTCCTCTCGAAACGACGAGCTCATACTTCAGTTGGAGAAGGCCAGCCGGGCTAGTCTCGCCAACAAGCAGGCCGTGATCGACGAGATTGACGAAGACATTCGACAGCTGCACCTCAATGAGGAGAGCGGCAACCAGCTTGTCCAAAGCTTGGTAGCTGACCTTTGGAGCTTCACCTTCGATCGTCTGAAGGGCTACTACGCCGACAAGGGCGTGCCAGTGCACCACTTCAATGCGGTGGCCGAGCACAGGCCCGTCTCGCTGATCGACTTCGACCGCCGCATCGCGGCAATCGGCAGCTTCGCAACATTGCCCGAGGCCGAGGCGCTGGCCGCGGCCAACAAGCGCATCAACAACATCCTGCGCAAGGTGGAGGAAGCGATTCCCCCAGCAGAGAACAGGGCGCTGCTGCGCGAGCCGGCCGAAGTGGCGCTGGCCGATGCGGTCGAGGCCGCATATGCGGAGACCGATGCCGCGCTCGCGCAGGGCGATTACGTGGCCGTGCTCGGACGCCTCGCGCAGCTACGCCCGCAGGTGGACGCGTTCTTCGACGGGGTGATGGTGAACGTCGACGACGACGAGCTGCGCCGCAATCGCCTGGCCCTGCTCAAGCGGCTGTCGGCGCGGCTGGGCAGCGTGGCGGCGATCGAGCATCTGTCGGCCTGAGGCGGCCAGCCCGCAGAACGTCGCTGCGGCTTGCCCCCGCAGGGCGCATCGCCCCAGCCGCAAGCCTTCAGCCCCCGTCCCGTTAATCGTCCGTCGACATCCCTTCGGTATCCTCCCCCGATGCGACTCCCCCGCCGCGCTGCCGCCATTGCCGTGCTTTTGTTCCTGTCGCTCGGCACCGCCCAGGCGGTGACCGTGGGCGAGGTGAAGATCCTCGGTCTGGACGAGGAGATGGCCAACAACGTGCGCGTGTCGCTGTCGCTGGTCGACGCGGCCGGGCAGGAGGTCAGCGGGCGCCGCATGGGCTACCTGGTGCGCACGGCCGAGGACGAGACGCGCGAGGCGCTGGAGCCGTTCGGCTTCTACTCGCCGACCATCGAGGTCGAGCGCGGCCGCGCGAACGGCAGCGTGTCCGTGACGATCCGCGTCGACGCCGGCGAGCCGGTGCGCGTGCGCAATTCCGATATCGCGATCATCGGCGTAGGCGGCCAGGACCGCTACCTGCAGTCCGACATCGATGGCTTCATTCCTTCGCCAGGCGCGATCTTCAACCACCCCGACTACGAAGCCAGCAAGATCCGCATCAGCCGCCGGCTGACCGAACGCGGCTACTTCGACGCCGATTTCGCCTCGCGCCGGGTCGAGGTGACGCGCGCCGAGAATGCCGCCGACATCGAGCTGGTCTGGACCAGCGGCATCCGCTACGACATGGGTCCGACGGTGTTCGAGCAGACCCGGCGGATCATCGGCGACGAACTGCTCGAGAACCTGGTTTACTGGGACGAGGGCGACTACTACCACCAGGGCCGCATCGACCGCCTGCGCACCTCGCTGGCGCGGCTGGACTACTTCGGCGATATCGAGATCACGCCCGATCCCGAGCAGGCCGTCGATGGCCGCGTGCCGGTGACGGTCAGGCTCACGCCGGCCAAGCGCAACATCTACACCGCCGGCCTGAGCTACGGCACCGACAGCGGCGCCGGCGTGCGCCTGGGTGCGGAGCGCCGCTACGTCAACACCCGCGGGCACAAGGCGCTGGCGCAGCTGGACTATGCGCAGAAGCGCAAGACCCTGACCCTGCAGTACCGCATCCCCGCGTTCACCTGGCGCGACGGCTGGTACACCATCAGCGCGCAAGGCAACGACGAGCAGACCGACTACATCGACACGCGCCGGATCGAACTGGTGGGCAGCCGCAGCGGCCAGTACAGCCCGCAGGTGAACCTGGTGGCCTCGCTGCACGTGCTGCGCGAGCGCTGGGCTTATTCGACCGAGGACGACGACGATCCCACGACTCCGCTGGCGTACCGCTATGCCACCTTCTCCTATCCCTCGGTGCGCGCCGAATACGTCAACGTCGACGACCGCATCTTCCCGACCAGCGGCGTGGGTGGCTCGCTGACCCTGCGCAGCGGCGTCGAGGGTGCGGGTTCGGACGCGAGCTTCGCCCAGCTGCATGCGCGCGCCAGCACCTTCAAGGGCGTGGGCAGCAACGGGCGCCTGATCCTGCGCGCCGAGGCTGGCTACACCTGGACCAGCGCCCTGGTCGACATGCCGCCAAGCCTGCGCTTCTACGCCGGCGGCGATCGCAGCATCCGCGGCTACGAATGGCGCGAAGTGGGCCCGCGGCTGACCCGCTATGAAGAAGACGAGGACGGCGGGCTGCGCGAGATCGGCTACCTCGCCACCGGCGCGCGCAACGTGGTCACCGCCAGCGCGGAGTACGAGCACTATTTCTTCGGCAACTGGGGCGCGGCGGTGTTCGTCGACAGCGGCAGCGCCTTCGACAGCAGTTCGCCAGACTGGCATACCGGCGTGGGCATCGGCGCACGCTGGCGCTCGCCGGTGGGCCCGGTCAAGATCGATATCGCGCGCGGGCTGGACGATCCGGACTCGCCGTTCACGATCGGCCTGAGCATCGGCGCGGAATTCTGACGATGGCCTTTCGACGCCGCGCGCGGCTGCCCGCTGACCTCACCCCCGAAGAGCGCGAACAGCGCATCGCCGAACTGCGCGAGCGCAGGCGCCGGCGCCTGCGCGTGCTCGCGATCCGCAGCGCGCTGGTCACGATGGGCCTGGTGCTGGCGGCCGGCGTACTGCTGTACTGGCTGCTGTCGACCTTTGGCGGCCGCGATTTCCTGCTGGCGCGCATCGTCGCCGCGCTGCCGGCGGGCAGCGAGCTGACCTGGGGCAGCGCCGAAGGCCCGGCCTCCGGCCCGCTGACCCTGCACGACGTGCGCTATGTGCAGCGCGGCTGCCCCGACGTCGATGGCGAACCCATGCCCTACGGCCAGTGCCCGCGGCCAACGGTGCTGACCTTCACCGCACAGCGCATCGTGCTGGATCCGGCGATCACGCCGCTGATCGGCCGGCGCCTGCGCCTGGATGCGATGGACGTGGAGGGCGCCGCGCTCGACTTGCCCGAACCGGCCGACACGCCCTTCGAGCTGCCGACCTGGCCGGAGGTGCTGCCCCGCATCGACCTGCCGCTGTCGCTGCAGGCCGACACCATCCGCGTCGACGGACTGCGCGTGACCCGCGCAGGCCAGGCGCTGGTGAACGTCGCGACCATCCGCGGCGGACTCGACGCGCGCCAGGGCGAGCTGCGCATCGCCGCCCTGGTCGCCGACAGCGACCGCGGCCGCTTCACCGCGCACGGCGTTTACGCGCCTGGCGACCACTACCGCGCCGACCTCACCGCCAGCGCCCTGCTGCCCGCCGCGTTCCCACGTCCGCGCCCGCGCATCGGCCTGGTGGCCCGCGGCGATCTCGACCACATGGACGTCGCCCTCGTTGGTCACGCGCCGGATCCGGTGCGCGTGGCGCTGACGCTGCGCGGCGACAACTGGAGCCTGCGCGCGGACTCGGACGCGCTCGATCCTGCCCTGCTTGCCGGCGGCGAGGCCGGCGAGCCGCTGTCGTTCTCGCTGACCGCCGACGGCCGCGGCGGCGCGGCCGACGTGCAGGGCCAGTTGCGCCGCGGCACGCTGCAGGCGGTGCTGCAGCCTTCGAAGCTCAGGCTCGAGGACAAGGTGCTGGAACTGCAGCCACTGGTGCTGGACGTGTTCGACGGGCGCATCACCGCGCGCGGCCGCGGCGATTTCAGCGAGCCGCGCGCGGCGGACTTCCGCTTCGCGGTCAACGCGCGCGGGCTGCGGTTCGGTGGCGACCCGCAGGCGGTCGATGCGCAGCCGGCCGATCCCGCGCCGGTGATCGGGATCGACGCCGACTTCGGCATCGCCGGCAGCAGTCGCGCCTGGGCGGTGATCGGCAATGCCACGGTCGAGCGCGAGGCGCTGCGTGCGCAGCTCGAGATCGATGGCCGTGGCGATCTGGAGACGCTGCGCCTGCAGGCACTGCGCGCCACCATGCCCGGTGGGCGGCTGGATGCCACCGGCGAGGTCGGTTGGTCGCCCGCGCTGCACTGGGAGCTGGAGGCGACGCTGGCCGGCTTCGACCCGGGCTATTTCGCGCCGGCATGGAATGGCGCAGTCGACGGCCAGCTGTCGAGCCGCGGCAGCACCCGCGACGACGGCGGGCTCGATCTGGACGTCCAGGCCAGCGAGCTGAGCGGCAGCCTGCGCGGGCGCCGCATCGACGGCACGGCCTCGTTCGCGATGCGCGGCCCGGCCACGGGACAGACGCGCAGCGACTACGAGGGCGCGGCCGACCTGCGCATCGGCGGCAGCCGCATCGATGCAAGCGGCTCGCTCACCGACCGCCTGCTGCTCGACGCGCGGCTGGCGCCGCTGGACCTGGCCGACCTGCTGCCCGACGCCGCCGGCAGCCTGCGCGGCACGCTGCAGGCGCAGGGCACCCGCACCGCGCCGGACGTGGAGGCCAATCTGCAAGGCA
This sequence comes from Luteimonas sp. A482, assembly GCF_054072655.1. NCBI lineage: Bacteria > Pseudomonadati > Pseudomonadota > Gammaproteobacteria > Lysobacterales > Lysobacteraceae > Luteimonas > Luteimonas sp. A482. The sequence goes on along the minus strand of NZ_JBSVRO010000001.1, from coordinate 128,317 downwards.
CGGGCCTGCGCTGGGGCGACTACGCCGCCTCGTCGCTGCGCGTGCAGGGGCGGCTGCCGTGGTCGCGCGGCAGGGGACAGCTCGTGGTCGAGGGCAGCGGGCTCAACGCCGGCGTTGCGCTCGACCATGTGCGCATCGACGCGCGCGGCCCAGTCGAGAACCTGCAGCTCGATGCGCAGGCGCGCAGCGAGGCGCTGGGATCGCTGGCCCTGCAGGGCAGCGCGCGCCGTGGCGGCCAGGGCTGGAGCGGCGAACTGGCCGCCCTGCGCCTGGTGCCCACGCGCGGCGCGGCTTGGCGGCTGCAGGCGCCGGCGCGCTGGGCGCAGCGCGGTAGCAGTTGGACCCTGTCGCGATCCTGCCTGGATGCCGCGGGCGGCGGCGCACTGTGCGCGCAAGCCGACTGGCCGCGCACCGGGCTGTCGGTGGCGGGCACCCAGCTGCCGCTGGCACTGGTGTCGCCCTGGCTGCCCGAACGCGACGGCGGGCGGCCGTGGACGCTGCGTGGCGAGGTCGATTTCGATGGACAGCTGCGGCCGGCCGGAAGCGCCTGGGCGGGACAGCTGGACCTGCGCTCGGCCCAGGGCGGCCTGCGCAACAGCGAGCGCTCGCGCAACGACCTGCTCGGCTATCGCGACCTGCACCTGCAGGCCGACTTCAGCCCCGCCCGGATCGAGGCGACGCTGACCACCACCTTCAATGACGACGGCCACATCCGTGCGCGGATCGCCACCGGCTGGGACGCGGCCTCGCCGCTCTCGGGCGAGATCAGCGCCGACACCGACGAGCTGACCTGGCTGGAGCTGTTCTCGCCCGACATCGTCGAGCCCACCGGCCGGCTGACCGCGAACCTGCAGTTGGGCGGACGCCGTTCACAGCCCGCGCTGGGCGGGCAGGCACGGCTGAGCGGCTTCAGCACGGAACTGCCGGCGCTGGGCATCCTGCTCGAGTCGGGCGAAGTGACGCTGCAGGCGCAGGAGGACGGCAGCGCACGCATCAGCGGCAGCGTGGCCTCCAGCGGCGGCACGCTTGATATCGACGGCAGCCTGAACTGGCGCGACAGCAGCGCCCCGCTGCTGCTGCGCCTGACCGGCGAGGACGTCGTGGTCTCCAATACCCGCGACCTGCGCATCGTCGCCAATCCCGATATCGAAGTGCGCTACACGGCCGGCCAGCCGCTGTCGGTGTCGGGCACGGTGACCGTGCCCAGCGCGCTGATCGACCTGGAGCGCCTCGACGGTGGCGTGTCGGCCTCGCCGGACGTGGTGGTGCTCGATCCGGTCGACCCCGAGGCCGGCCAGTCCACGCCGCTGCTGCTCGACCTGACCCTGGCGATGGGCGAGGACGTGCTGCTGCGCGGCTTCGGCCTCGAGGGCACTCTCGGTGGCAGCATGCGCGTGCGCGCAGCGCCCGGCCGCGAGATGACCGGCAGCGGCACGCTCGAGATCGGCGGCAGCTACAGCGCTTACGGACAGGAGCTGCAGATCACGCGCGGACGGTTGACCTTCATCGGACCTGTCTCCGATCCGCTGCTGGATATCCGCGCCGAACGCCGGATCGAGGCGCACAACGTCACCGCGGGGATCAGCGTCACCGGCCGCGCCTCCGCGCCCCAGGCGGAGATCTGGACCGACCCGGCCAGCGACAACTCGCAGGCTCTGTCCTACCTGGCGCTGGGGCGGCCGCTGTCCAACCTCTCCCGGGCCGAAGGGCGCCAGCTCGACGCCGCCTCGGCCGCGCTCACCGCCGGCGGCAGCATGCTCGCCGCACAGCTCGGCGCGCGCCTGGGCCTGGACGATGCCGGCGTGTCCGAATCACGCGCGCTGGGCGGCAGCGTGCTGGGCATCGGCAAGCAGCTCTCGCCGCGGCTGTACGTCGGCTTCGGCGTGTCGCTACTGGGCACCGGCCAGGTGCTGACGCTGAAGTACCTGCTGCGGCGGGGTTTCGACATCGAGATCGAATCGAGCACGATGGAAAACCGCGGCTCGATCAACTACCGGCTCGAGGCCGATTGAGGGGCCTGCCCTGGCGCCTGGCGGAGGTTGATCCATCCGCGGATCCTTTCACCTTGTCATCTCGAGCGCAGTCGAGAGATCCCGGATCCGACGCCTCGGGCGCCAGATCTCTCGCTGCGCTCGAGATGACAATGTCATTGACTGCGGGCGCGCCTTGAAGACGTGCGTCTGCGCGGATCCGAAAGCGCCGATCCGGAGAACGGCGCCCGCGTCACGCACTCAGGCTACGGAGCGCTTCTGCCCCGCGTGCCGGCCCTCGCCGATCTCCTCGACCAGCTTGGCGCAGAAGGCCGGCAGGTCGTCGGGCGTGCGGCTGGTGATCAGCCCCTGGTCGACCACGACCTCCTCGTCGACCCATTTGGCGCCGGCGTTTTCCAGGTCCCGGCGGATGTTGGGCACCGAGGTCACGGTGCGGCCCTCGAGTACTTCGGCATTCACCAGCACCCAGGGGCCATGGCAGATGGCCGCGACCGGCTTGCCGGCCTCGAAGAATGCGCGGGTGAAAGCCAGCGCCTGCTCGTCGACGCGCAGCGCATCGGGGTTGAACAGGCCGCCGGGGATCACGAGCGCGTCGTAGCGCCCGGCATCGGCCTGCGCCAGCTCGACATCGACCGGCACCTGCTCGCCCTTGTCGAAATGCTTGAAACCCTGCACCTGCCCACCCTTGGGCGAGACGATGTCGACCTCGGCCTTGTGTTCCTTCAGCGCGCGCAGCGGCTCGAGCAGTTCAGACTGCTCGAAGCCGTCGGTGGCGAGGATGGCGACGCGCTTTCCGGTGAGATGGCTCATGGGGAGACTCCTGTGGGGAAGGAACCTCACGCTAGCGGCCGGAGCGCTTACGCACCGCGAAGGAAACGTCCGGGTGGCGTCAATGCCCCTGCACAGGTGCAGCGAGGCGCTGCTGTACGTCCTCGCGCAGCTGGGCCAGTTCGGTTTCGGCCTGGCGGCGCTGCTGCATGCCTTCGCGGTGGATCTCGCGCACTTCCTCCACCGTCTGGATCAGCTGCTCGTGCACGTGGCGCAGGGTGGCCACGTCGATCACCGCGCGCTGGTTGGCCTTGGCGGTCTCCACCGAGGTCTGGCGCATCAGCTCGGCGTTCCTGCGCATGATCTCGTTGGTGGCATCGTCGATCGCGTTGGACAGCTCGACCGCGTTCTTCTGCTCGCTCAGCGAAAGCTGGATCGCGAACTGGCGCTTCCACGAGGGGATGGTGATGTTGCGCACCGCGTTGAACTTCTCGATCAGCTGGATCGCGTTGGCCTGGATGATGCGGATCATCGGCAGCGACTGGTCGGCCGCGTGCTGCATCACCGCCAGGTCGCCGACGCGCTTGTCGAGCAGGCGCATCGCGTTCTCGATCTCGGAGCGGCGGGTGCGCGAATCCGGATCCTCCAGGCCGGCCAGCGCCTGCTGCTCGCCCGCCAGCTCGGCCAGGCGCTGCCTGCCCGCAGCCACGTGCAGGCCGAGCGCGCGGCGCTCGTCGAGCACGATGTCGTACATGCGGTCGAACTCGCCCACGCGCTGGCCCTGCGTGCCCTGCTGGCGCGCCACGTCCTGCAGCAGCTGTTCGATCTGCTGGTTGGTGTCGCTGAACTTCTGCACCAGCTCGCCCTTCGACGCGCGCATGCGGTCGATCAGGCCACCGATCACCGGCAGCTTCGAGCGGCCGGCAAAACGGTCGAGGTTGAGCGAGCGCGCAATCCGCACGACCTCGCCGAGCTTGTCGCCTGCGGCGTCGAGGTCGCGGTTGCGCACCTGGTCGAGCAGCTGGCTGGAGAACGCCGCGGTCTTGCCGGCGGCATCGCGGCCGAACACATGCAGGTTGCCCGGGGTGATGTCCTGCAGCGCGCGGCCGACCTCGGCGATCGCGCCGCGGTCGGCTTCGACCAGCCCCAGCGACCTGAGCGCCTGGTCGTCGAGCACGTCGGAAGCGGGAACGAGGGCGCTGCCGCCGGTGGTGTCCTGGGTCATGCGTCTACTCCGGTGCCTGCGGTGCGTGTCTGGGATCGAGTGTACCGGCCATCGCGGCGACTTCCGCCTCGATGGTCGCGTGGGCGCGCGCGGCGTCTGCGGCGCGCGCGCCGCCGGCCTGCGCCGCTTCGCCCAGGGCGTGCTGGCGCCAGACCGGCAGCAGCACGTCGCGGATGCGCTGGTAGCGAGCCAGCAGGTCGAGCGACTGGTCGCGCAGCAGGGCCAGTTGGGCGACGCCGGTGGTCCACGACGCGCGCACGGTGTCGAGCTGGGCCAGGCGCTGCAGCAGGCGCTCGCGCGGCGAGGCGACGATGCCCGGCACGGCGCCGGCATCAGGGTGTGCGTCGAGCCAGGCGCGGGCCTGCCCGGTGCGCGCATCGATGGCTTCGATCGAGCGGGCGACCTCGTCCATCAGCGCCTGCTGCACGGCGCTGCGGGCGCGCAGGTCGTCGGCGTCGGTGTCGGCCCGCGCCAGCAGCACACCCAGTCGTTCGCGCAGTTGCAGCGCCTCGGCTTCGGCCTGCACGTCGCGCCCCAGCAGGCGCCCCAGCAGGCCGGTGCCGTGCCGCGCCGCGCGCGGGCTGCCGGCCTGCAGCGCGCGCCTCAGATCGTCGAGCCGGGATACGAGCGCGGCCGCGGGCGCGTGGTCCAGTGCGTCGGCCAGGCGCGACTCCAGCGCCACGTCCAGCGCGTCCGCACCGTAGCCGACCACGGCCAGCACATCGTCCAGGTCGACCGGCGCCGGGCCCGCGCTCACGGCTTGCCCGGCTTCTCGTCGGCGCGGAAACGCAGCTGTCGCAGCAGCTCGTCCAGCTCGATTTCCTGTGCGGTGGGCGCGCGCGAACGGCGCCCGCCCGCCTGCCCCTGCGCCGCAGGCGCTTCGGCCAGTTTGGTGCGCAGCAGGTCGAGGATCTGCACCAGCGCCGAGTTGAGCTGCGCCTGCCGCTCCTGGCCCTGCGCGAGGTGCGAGAGCACCGGATCGAAGGCACCGCGCATCGCCTCGGGCAGCGACTGCAGCCACTGCGCCGCGCCATCGCCATCGTCGCGTCGCGTGGCCACACTCTCCTGCAGCGAGGCCAGCAGGCGCTCCCAGGGCACGTCCGCCGCGCCCTGCACCGGCGCGGCTTCCGTGCGCAGCGCGGCCAGGCCTTCGGCGATGTCGGCCAGCTGCGCGACCACGCGCGCGCCGGTGTCGGCGTCCTCGCCGCCCATCGCCTTGTTGCGCAGGAAATCGCGCTTGATCTGCGCCCAGCGCGCCGCCTGCGTCTCGTCCATCGTGGCGCGCAGCTCGGCCAGCTTGAGCAGGTTCTCCTCGGCGCCGGTGGTCAGCAGCTGCGCCTCGCCCAGATAGTGGTCGGCGATCAGCTGCTGCAGCTCGGCGACGTTCATCACCGGCGAGATCTTCTCGGCCAGCTTGTTCATGTTGCGATAGCTGCCCTGCAGCCGGAACGACGGCTCGGTGCGGTAGCGGTCGGCTTGCGCGGCGCTGGCGATGTACTGCTGGTTGACGCGGTACACCACGTCGCGCACCTGCATCATTTTCTGCAGGGTGGCGACGATCTCGTTGACCTCGGTGCCGCTGTAGGCATGGCTGAGCGCATTGGTCGAGACGTCCCTGCCCGCGGCCCTGTCGGCGAGCAGGTAGAGGTCGGCCATCTCGCGCGTGGCCAGCGGGGCGAGCACCGGGCTGGAGGTCAGGCTGTTCTCGATGTAGCTGAGCTTGAACGCATCCTCCATGCCGCCGAGCACGTCGCCCAGGTTGTAGATGTCGGCGCGGTTGGCGAGCATGTCCGGGATCCGGAACACCTCGCCCGACTCGGTGTACGGATTGCCGGCCATGACCACGCAGAACTTCTTGCCGCGCATGTCGTAGGTCTTCGTGCGGCCCTTCCACACGCCCTCGATGCGGCGCGTGCCGTCGCACAGCGAGATGAACTTCTGCAGGAACTCCGGATGGGTGTGCTGGATGTCGTCGACATACAGCATGGTGTTGTTGCCCATCTCCAGCGCGAGGTTGAGCTTGTCCAGCTCCTGGCGCGAGGTGGCGTCGGGCGCCTGCGCCGGGTCGAGCGAGCGCACCTCATGGCCCAGCGCGGGGCCGTTGATCTTCATGAAGACCAGGCCCAGGCGGCTGGCGACGTACTCCATCAGCGTCGTCTTGCCGTAGCCGGGCGGCGAAATCATCATCAGCAGGCCCATCAGGTCGCTGCGCTTGTCCTCGCCCACCGCGCCCATCTGCTTGGCGAGGTTGTCGCCGATCACCGCCAGGTAGACCTCGTTGATCAGGCGGTTGCGCACGAACGAGCTCAGCGGCCGCGCCCGGAACTCCGACAGCCGCAGCGCCTCGCGCTCGCGCGCGGCGATGCGCTGGCGCAGCGCCTGGTAGCGCTCGAAGCCGGGCACGAAGCGTTCACGATGGCTGCGGAAACGGGCCAGGAAATCATCGACCGGGATCGTGAGCTGGCCGCCCTCGATGCGCGGATGCTCGCCGAGCAGGCCGTCCACCTGCGCCACCAGGGTGGCCTCGACGCTGCGGTGGCGCAGCTCGCGCGCGACCAGGCGCAGCGCAACCGCCTCGGGCACGTAGCCAGCCAGCGCGGCATGGCGCGGGTCGCGCACCATCGCCTGCAGCCATTGCGCGAGCAGCGACCACTGCGCGGCCGGCGACGTGCACTGCCGCAGCGAGCGCTCGAAGCTGTCGACCATGCTGACCAACTGCAGCTGCGCGTCAAGCGCGTCGAGCAGCTCGCGCGCGTAGTGGCTGAAGCCGAAGGTCGGCTCGCCCTCGCGCAGTTCGGCGAACAGGTAGTCGGCGGCCGGCTGCGCGCCGCTGGCGTCGAACGGCAGCCGCCCCTCGGCGACGAACTCCGACAGCGCGCCCGCCATCTCGGCGCGGAGCGCATCGATGCCATCGCGCGTGGCGAACAGCCGCCGCACCGCTTCCGCGCCGATCGCACGTTCCGGCCACGGCTGCACGTCCTCGCGAAGCTGGTGTTGCGCCCAGAACATCAGCGCCAGCGCGCGCGCGGCCGGCGCATGCACCAGCGCGCCAGCGCCCTGGTACAGCGGCACCAGCGCCTGCAGCAGGCGCGCGGCGTCGTGGTCGTGGATGCCCTTCTCGTAGCCCTCGCGGTAGCGCGGCGCGGCAAAATCGCGCACCAGCCGCTCCAGCGCGGCCGGATCGGCCAGCGCGTGCTCCAGCGCAGCCAGGTCCAGGCCCTCGCGGCCGTGCACGGCGGCATCGAGGATCAGCCCGGCCAGGTACTCGCCGCGATACAGCTCGGGGGATTCGGAGTCCAGCGAGACCTGCCACCAGTCGCGCAGCGCCTCGAGCTCCGGATCGTGGATGGCTTCGTAGTAGTCGGTACCGGTCAAGTGCACGGCCAGGCCGTCGCCGCGCGGCAGGATGGTCAGGTCCAGTGGCTGGGTGTTGACGCTGAAGCGGTGGCGCGGGCCGAGGCGGATGACTTGGCCGCCGTCCTCGAACAGGTCGCTGCGGTCGCGCAGGCTGCGCACCGCCTGGTCGCGCACGCCCTTCAGGCGCGCCTCGATGTCGTCGGCCTTGACGCTGTCTCGATGCTCGCGCAGGCGCCCGGCCAGCTCGCGCAGCTTGAGGATCAGCGGATCGCCGGCGAAGAAGGCGTTGAGTTCGTCGAGCGTGCCGAGGCGCTCGGTGCGCCGCACCAGGCCGTCGAGGATGCGTGCGGCGGCGTCGAACACCGACTGCGCCTTGCGCTGGCGCTCGTCGAGCAGCGCCTGGCGGTGCGCATCGAAGGTGTCGAGCAGCTCCTCGCGCTTGGCCAGGATGTCGCCGAGGAACTGCTCGTGCTCGCCGAACTGGCTCTCCAGCTCCTCCAGCTGCACCATCAGCCGCGACAGCTGCTCGTCGGCGCGCTCGGGATCGGTGGCCAGGCCCAGCGCGCTGGCGATCGACTGGCCGAACAGCGCGAACTGCGCGCCGAACTGGGCGACAGCCTCGGCCGAGCCGAGGCTGCGCCGCTTCTGGTCGGCGCGCGCGCGGGCCTGGTTCAGGCGCGCATACAGCGCCGAGATCGCCTCGACCACGCGCGTGCGCTGCGTCGCGTCGTCGACCTTCAGGCTGGCCATCAGCTCCGACAGCATGTCCAGCTCGGCCGACATCGCCTGCATGGCGGAAAGCTGCTCGGCCAGTACGCGCGCCGTGTCGGCCTGCTGCGCGACCGCGTCCAGCTGCTGCAGGCGCTCGTGCAGCGGCGCCAGCGCCTTGTCGCCGCCGAGGAACTCGCCGGTGGCCGCGCCGACCTGCTCCTGCGCCAGTTGCAGCGCCTGGCCCATCGCGTCGATCGCGGCGGTGTCGATGTAGCGGTAGTCGCGGATGGTGAGCAGGTGCCCGCGCTGGCGCGAGATCTCGCCCAGTGCATCGACGAACTCGTCGATCACGGTCCAGTTGTCCGGCTGCAGCTTCGCCAGCAGCGCGCGGTGCGCCGCAGTGGCGCTGGCCATGGCCGCATCGGACTGGCGACGGATGTCCTCGACCTTCTCGTACTCGTCGAGCACCGACTCGCCGGTGGCGCTGATCTCGTGCAGCAGCGAGGCCACGCCGCCGCAGTTGCCATCGTCGAGCCAGTGGTGCGCGTCGAACATGCGCCGGGTACCGTGCACCAGCAGCTGGTAGCGCTGCGCCGAGACCTGCGCGCTGTCGATGCCGCGGCCCAGCTCGAGCAGATCGGAGATGCCGCGCACCAGGGCGGCGTTGCCGATCCGGCCCATGAAGCCGGTGCCGGTCGGCGTGCGCGCGGCGAACTCGTCGCTGGTGAACGGCGTCTGCCAGACCTGCATCGGATGGATGCGGGTGGGCGCGTCGCCCTCGGCATGGAACAGCACCATGCGCCCGTCCTGCAGGAAGGCGTAGCCGTGGCCGAACAGCGGGTTCTGCAGCTCGCGGCGGATGGTGTTGTAGACGAACAGCGCCGAGCGCCCGGCCTCGCGCTCGTAGAACACGTACAGCACGTCCTCGCCGTTGGGCGAGCGCAGCGTGCGCTTGTACTGCATGCCCTGCATGGCGGCGTCGAAGGCCTTGTGCTCGCCGTTTTGCAGGTAATAGCCGCCGGGAAAGATGATGCCGTGGTCTTCTGGCAGCTGCACGCAGGCCTGGACGATGGCGTCGTTGCGCACCACCGCGCCGGTGATCGTGTTGTAGATCAGCCCGCGCCACTGCTGCTCGCGGTAGGGCAGGACCTTCAGCAGCACCAGCGACCCGACCATGGCGTAGTCGATGGTGGCATCGTCCAGCGACTGGGTGGCGTCCTCCACCGGTTCGCTGTACACGCCCTCGCCGGTCCCGGTGTTGTTCTCGACCTTGATGGTCAGGTCACCGCCGGTGGTCTCGACGAACAGCGTGTCGAGGATGTTCAGGTGCGGGTGGCGGCCGGCGACCATCAGGTCGCGGGTGGCGCGGGCCCACTCGAAGTCGAACGGCGGCGGCAGCGCGATGTCGCGTTCGCCGCGCGAGTCGATCCACTTCAACGTGCCGTCGCTGCCGATCGCCCAGCGGAACACGCGCACATCGCTGCTGCGCTCGCCGATCTGGAAGGCGGCCAGCAGCTTGCCGTCGCGCTTGATCAGCTGCAGCAGGCGTGCGTGGCGGTAGTAGGCGTAGAGCTCGGTGAAGTCGTGGACGAAGCCCGGCTGCGCCAGGAAACTGTCCTTCGGATCCACCGGGGTGACGTCATAGCCGTCCGGCCCCTCGAACAGGCGGTACAGGCCGAACACGTCCTCGGCCCGGGTCTGGGTCTTCAGCCCGAGAAAGACGTTGTAGCCGAACAGCAGCAGGTCGTCGCCAACCTGGACGATGTCGCGGCCGACGCAGTTGTGCTCGGTGCGCACGCGGAAGCGGCCGGCGACTTCGAGCCGGCTGTCGCCGAACTCCTGCAGCCGGCGCGCGTTGAGGCCTTCGGCCATGCCGCGCAGGCGCACGCCCTGCTCGACCAGGCGACGCCGCAGCACCTCGTAGGCGCCGCCCCGGGCGACGGCCTGGTCGACCGCGCTCGTGGCTGACGCCGCGCCGTCTTCAGTCGTGCCTGTGTTGTCCTGCTTCGGATCGGTCATCGCCGGTCGTCATCCTGCCTGTGTCTTCAGCTCCTTCCCCCGCGAGCGGGGGAGGGAGCGGAGCATCAGTTCGCGGTGGTGTCCGCATCCGCCTTCGGCAGCGTGCGATTCAGGCCGATGCCGAGGTACTTCTGCATCAGCTCCTGCACCACCGGGCTCTTGTCGGCCAGGCCTTCGATCGACTTGCCCAGCGAAATCGCCCGCACCAGGCTGTCGAACATGCCGCCGTCGCCGCCGACCAGGTCGATGTCGGCGTTGCGCAGCGCGGTAGCGATGACTTCCGCGTTCTCCTTGGACACTTCCTTGCCCGCCTCGATCGAGGCCAGCGCCTGCTTGAGGCTGGTGTCGAGCGCCATGCGGTACTCCTCGTGCGCGCGCGCGTTCTCGCTGAGCGAATCGAGTGCCAGGAACTTGCGGGTCAGGCCCTCGGCCTCGGCGGCCAGCTTCCTGCCGACGACCTCGGCTTCGGCCGAGCCGATCGATTCGACCGCCGCCGCCCTGGCGCGGCCCATCTGCTCCTCGCCCTGCGCCTGCGCGCCCAGCTTCTCGGCCAGCACCTTGGCCTCGGCCGCGCCCTGCTTGAAGTTGGCATCCGCCATCGCATCGACCACGCGCGCCTCGGCGATGCCGACCTTCTCGATCGCCACCGCGCCGGCCTCCCGCACCTGCGCCTCGGCCAGCCCCGGCGCCGCGCGCTCGGCGCGCACGCCCTCGGCGATCACCTTCTTGGCCTCGGCCTGGCGATTGGCCGCCTCGAGCTCGGCCTGCGCCAGCGTGGTGATCTCGACCGCCCTGTGGCGGGCGGCGGCTTCGCCGGCCTCGGCCTTCTTCACCGACTCCAGCAGCGCCTGCTGCGCGCGCGCCTCGGCTTCGAGAATCGCGATCTGCTTGAGGCGGTCGGCCTCGGAGACCTCGCGCACCTCCTTGATGCGCTCCTCCTCCTGGGCCACGGTCTTGTCGATGGCGATGCGCTCGCGGGTGATGTTGGCCACGTCCATCCGGCCCTGCTCGACCACCTTGTCGCGCTCCACGCCCTGCAGCTGCACCTCGCGGTCGGTGGTCACCTGCTCGAGCTGGCGCGCACGCACCACGCGCTCGGCCTCGATGGCCACGGCGCGCTGGCGGTTCTGCTCGGCCACTTCCACCTCGCGCATCCGGTTCTGGTCGCGGATGTCAATCAGCTGCTGCGCCTCGATGCGCGCGGCCTCGGCCAACTGCCGCTGCTCTTCCTGCACGCGCTGGGTCTCGGCGGTCTCGCGCGCCTGGATGGTCTCGATCTCGCGCTTCTGCCGCGCCTCGGCCTCGGCCTGCTGGCGCTCCAGCGACAGCGTGGCCTCGCGGGTCTCGACGTTCTTCTTGGTGATCGCCAGGTGTTCGTTCTGCGACAGCTCGTTGGTGATCACGTTCTGCGAGGCGGTCAGCTCGGTGATCTTGCGGATGCCCTCGGCGTCGAGGATGTTGCTCGGGTCGAGCACGTGCTTGGGCGTCTGCTCGAGGTAGTCGATCGCCACGTCCTCGAGCACGTAGCCGTTGAGGTCGTTGCCAATGACCTTGATGATCTCGTCGCGAAACTCCTGGCGCTTCTCGAACAGCTCGGTGAACTCGAACTTCTTGCCCACCGTCTTGAGCGCCTCGGAGAACTTGGCGTTGAACAGCTCGTCCACCGCGTGCTTGTCGGAGGCGCGGTCGGCGCCCAGCGCCTTGGCCACGCGCAGCACGTCGGCCTGGGTCTCGTTGACGCGCAGGTAGAAGGCCACCGCGATGTCGGCGCGCATGTTGTCGCGGCAGATCAGGCCCTCCTTGCCGCGGCGGTCGATCTGCAGGGTGATCAGGCTGATCTTCATCAGCTCGGCGCGGTACAGCACCGGGATGATCAGGGCGCCAGTGAAGTGCACCTTCGGCTGCGCGCTCATGTCGTTGACGATCAGCGCGGTGCCCTGGTCGACCTTCTTGTAGAAGGACTTGAAGATGATCGCCAGCACGACGAGCAGGACGGCGATGCCGACAGCGCCGACGAGGAAGGGGCCAAGCAGTGCGAGTTCCATGAAGCGGCTCCTGGGGAACGTTCGGGTATGTCAGAGGGTGTGGTAGTCGCGCTCGGCCATCACCCGCCAGGTGTTGGCCTGCGCATCGTGGTCGAGCAGCACGACGCGATCGCCGCGCGCAATGGTCACCGCGCCGTCGTGGCGCACCTGCAGGATCAGGCCGGCGCCGCCGTCATCGAGTTCGGCCATGCCGTGGCCTGCGTCGACGCCCGGCGTGCGCACGATCGCGACCCGCCCCAGCAGCGACGCCGCCGGCACCGGCCGCATGCGCAGCACGACGCGGCGCAGCGGGCGCAGCAGCATCGCCGTCAGCAGGATCGCCGGCACCGGCGCGAGCAGCAGCAGCACCGTGCCCAGGCCGTAGCGCAGCAGCGCCGGCAGCGGCGAGAGGAAGAACAGGTGGGCGAAGTAGGTGATGATCCAGGCCAGGAACACCAGCACGCTCAGCACCAGCAGCGTGGGCAGGCCGTCAAGGCCGAGGCGCGAGACCATGCCGCCGCCGTCTCCGCCATCCAGGTCCAGCGCGTCGATGCCGAGCATGCCCAGCGCCGCGACCAGCCAGAACAGCAGCAGCCCACCCAGCACGACGCTGTAGGCGAGCGTGGGATAACCCAGGCTGGTTGTCAGGAATAGCGTCACGTCCCCTCCGAATCCCTCTCGTACCTGCGCGCTGCGTGCAGCGTGGCGTCCGTTCGCCCGCATCGCTGGCCGCAAGCGACGCGGGCCGGCGTGCATGATGCCAGCTTCCGGCGTCGTTCCGAACCCAGACGGGGGTGTGAGGCGGATGTGACCGCATCCGTCCCGGTCGCTGGCGCCAGACACCTGATTCCCGCCTGGCCAGCGGCCTTCGGCTGTTGAAGAGCGCTGCACGGAAGGGACGAGGACGCGGCTTTCAGCGGCCCCGGGAGGGCGCCTAACCGCGCCGCGGCAGCGCGGCGAGGATCGACCAGATTCCGCCGACGCCAGCAACCCAGGCCGACAGCGGGACGCCGACGAACGATGGGCCGCCGGCTTCAAGTGCGTACAGCACCGCCGCGACCACGAGCAGGCCGACGCCGAGGATCGCGGCGACCATGCGCCGCTGCAGCGCCTTGAGCGTCTGCGTGATCTCGACGATGTCCTGCGAGCGCATCCGCAGCTCGTGCCGGCCCTCGACCTGCTGCTGCAGCCAGGCGTGCAGCAGGCGCGGCATTTCCGGCGCCTTGGTGATGAGTTCGGGCAGCCGCTTGCGGAACTCGGACGCCAGCTTCTGCGGGCTGTAGCGTTCGACCAGGATGCGTTCGAGCACCGGCCGCGCCACCGCCCAGATGTCGATCTTCGGGTCGAGCAGGCGGCCGATGCCCTCGATGGTGAGCAGGGTCTTCTGCAGCAGGATCAGCTGCGGCTGCAGGGTCAGTTCGTAGCGCTGCGCGGTGCGGAACAGCTTGCCCAGCACCTCGCCCAGCGAGATCTCCGACAGCGGCCGGGTGAAGTACGGCTCGCACACCGAGCGCACCGCGGCTTCAAGCTCGTCGATGCGGATGTGCGAGGGCATCCAGCCGGCCTGCATGTGCAGCTCGGCGATGCGCCGGTAGTCCTTGTTGAAGATCGCCATGAAGTTCTCGGCGAGGTAGTACTGGTCCTCGCTGGAGAGCTGGCCCATGATCCCGAAATCGAGCGCGATGAAGCGCGGGTTGGCCTTGCGGTCCGGGTCGACCCAGATGTTGCCGGCGTGGGCGTCGGCATGGAAGAAGTTGTCGCGGAAGACCTGTGTGTAGAACACCCGCACGCCCTTGGCGGCGAGCGCGCGGCGGTCGATGCCGGCCGCATCCAGCGCCTTGATGTCGTCGCTGTTGATGCCGCGCACGCGCTCGAGCGTGAGCACCTCGACGGTGGTGTGGCTCCAGATCGGCTCGGGCACGTACAGGTCGGGCGATTGCAGCCAGAGTCGGCGCAGCACCGAGGCGTTGGCGCCCTCGCGCTGCAGGTCGATCTCGGCGGCCAGCGTGTTCTCGACCTCGGCGACCACTTCGCGCGGACGGATCTTGTCGGCGTTGGGGTGGGTGCGGGCGACCAGTCCGGCCAGGCTGTGCAGCAGGCCGATATCGCTGGCGATCTGCTTCGCGATCTGCGGGCGCAGCACCTTGACCACCACCTCGCGCCCCGGCGCGTCGCCGACCGGATGCAGGTGCGCCGCATGCACCTGCGCGATCGAGGCCGAGGCCAGCGGCACGATGTCGAAGCTGGCGAACAGTTCGCCGATCGGCGCGCCGAGCGCGCCCTCGACGATCGTGCGCGCCACTTCGCCGTCGAATGGTGCGACCTGGTCCTGCAGCAGCGCCAGGTCGTCGACGATGTCCGGCGGCAGCAGGTCGCGGCGGGTGGAGAGGATCTGCCCGAACTTGACGAAGATCGGCCCCAGCTCCTGCAGCGCCAGGCGCAGGCGGGTGCCGCGCGACTGCGCCGCGATGGCGGCCGATGCGCGCGGCACGAACGGCCGCATCAGCTTGAGCCAGCGCTCGGCCGCGGTGTCGTCGAGCAGGGAATCGAGCCGGTAGCGCAGCAGCACGCGGCCGATGCGCGCGGCGCGCAGCACGCTGCTCAAGGCGCGCCCCCAGCCGACAGGCGCGAGACCCGCGCGGCGATGCGGTCGACGTCGTCGCGCAGGCCGTCGACGTCGTCGAGGAAGGCTTCGAGTTCGGCGCGCGGGACCACGTCGCGCGACTCCTCGGTGACGTATTCGGCGGCGCTGCGCGCGAACTGGCCGCCCACGCTGCGCGCCTGTGCCAGGGCACCGGCAATGGCATTGGCGACCTGCACGCCGATGATCTCGCCGAACACGCTGACGAAGGGCTGCTGCCAGTCCGGGTCGAAGCGTTCGGCCAGGCGCTGCAGGCTGCGCGCCAGCTCCGCATCGCCAGAGACGCGGACGCGGCCCACGGCGGGCGCGTCGTCGCGGCGCAGGAACGGCAGCTGGCCGAGGAGGCCGCCAAGCGTGGTGCGCACGGCGAGGTCGGGTTCGGCGGTGGCATCGACCGGACCGACCGCGATGCGCTCGCCGTCGACGCGCAGCTGCAGGGCGAGCGGCGGAGCGGCGAGCGTCAGCTCGACCACGCGGCCGTCCAGGCGCGCCAGCGCGGCGCGGGTGTCCGCGTCCAGCGCGATCGCACGGTTGAGCGCGGCCTCCAGCGCGCGACCGGCGATGGGCTTGAGCGCGTCGAATGGAGAGGGGGGGCTGGCCATGCGCGGCATTGTAGCGGTGGGCTGCGTGGCGGCGCGTCGAAGCTGGTTGGTCGCCTGGTGGGCAGCTTCGGCCGGAGCCGCGGCGCAGTGGGAACACGCCCGGGAATGCCCCGCAACCTCCGCCAACAGCTCACCCGATCAGGAAACAACCATGAAAAAGGCCCGCCTCGCGGCGGGCCTTCTCGAGAACGTTGGAGTCAGGTCAGACCCGCTTTCCACGCAGCAGCGAAACGATGGCCAGGATCACGAACACGACAAACAGGATCCAGGCGATGTTGGTGGCGGCACCGGCGACTCCGCTGAAGCCGAGTACGGCGGCGATAAGGGCGATGACGAAGAAAATGACGGCGTACCTGAGCATGAAAGCGTCTCCGTGAAGTGGGCCCATGCGGGCCGTGGAATGAATGCACGTCTACGCTACGGCAGGCCCGGTCGCGGATCGGTGAGAGCCGGGTGAGGCTGCTGTGAAGCACTTGGCCGTTACCCTGCGGGTGCGTCGCCCCGCCATGCTGCCTGCAGGCGGCGCAGGCCTTCGGCGATCGGCACGCGCGGCACGTAGCCGAAGTCGCGCCGCGCCGGCTCCATCGAATACCAGTGCGTGGTGCTGAGCTGCTCGGCCAGGAAGCGCGTCATCGGCGGCTCGCCCTTGAGCCGCAGCATCGACCACAGCGTCTCGCAGGCCGCGCCGATCGCGTAGGCCACGCCGAAGGGGATCGAGCCTTCCACCTGCGGTGCGCCGGCGGCGGCGAGCAGCGCATTGACGATCTCGCGCGTGGGCATCGGTTCGCCGTTGCTGATGAAGTAGGCCTTGCCAGCGCAGGCGGCGCCTGGCGCGAGGTGCTCGAACGCATCGAAGTGCGCCTGCGCGGCATTGTCGATATAGGTCGTGTCGATCCGGTTGTGGCCGCCGCCGACGAAGCGCAGGCGGCCGGCCTTGGCGCGCTCCACCAGCCGCGGCAGGATCTGCTGGTCGCCCGGGCCCCAGATCAGGCGCGGGCGCAGGGCGACGGTGGCGAGGTCGGCATCGTTGGCTGCCAGCACCGCCTTCTCGGCGATGGTCTTGGTGGTCGCGTAGGGCGCCTTGAATCCCTCGCCGTAGGGCACGCTGTCGGCGGTCCCGCCCTCGACCGGATGGGTCTTGCGGTGGGTGACGCTGGGGGTGGAGGTGTAGACCAGGCGGCCGATGCCGTGCGTCCGGCAGGCATCGAGCACGTTCTGCGTGCCGGTGACATTGGCCGAGTAGTAGCTGTCATGGCTGCCCCAGGCGCCGGCCTTGGCGGCGTTGTGAAAGATCGCCTCGGCGCCGCCCGCCGCGGCCAGCATCGCCTCGCGATCGGCGAGGTCGCCGCGGATCTGGCGCACGCCCAGCGTATCGAGCTGCGGATAGTGGCCGCGGTTGAAGCTCGACACCTCGTGTCCGCGCTCGACCAGGCCGCGGCACAGGGCCTGGCCCAGGAAGCCACCACCGCCGGTGACCAGGATTCTCATGCGCCCATCCGGTTCCAGAAGGACGCACACGATAGCGACTGGGCCAGACGATTGCGATTTCCAGCCGGATCCAATCGGCGCCAAGTGCTTGTGCCGCAAGAACTTCATAAATCTTCATCGTCGCGTCAGGCACTTCAGACGGCCTTCGGATGGACTGGCGACCCTGATGAAGAGGCGCTTCGATGAGATACCGACCCACGACATTTTTCTCCCTGGTGGCCGCAGGCCTACTCATGCTGTCGCCCACCTCGCGGGCTGGCGCGCCGGTCCAGCTGGACGACGGCTGGCCAGTGGCGGACGCCCTGGCGCGCGGCTGGGACGGCGAACGGCTCGACGCCATGGTGGCCGCCATCGCGGACGACACCATTCCCGGCACCACCAGCGTGCTGATCGCCCACGACGGCGCGCTGGTGTACGAGCGCTATTTCAATGACGCGGACCGGCAGACCCTGCACAACACCCGCTCGGCGACCAAGAGCGTCACCGCGATGCTGGTCGGGGCCGCGATCGAGCGGCGACTGATCACGGGCGTCGACGCATCGGTCTACGGCTTCTTCGCCGAGCGCGCCTGGGCGCATCCCGATCCTGCCAAGGCCGCGTTCACCGTCGAAGACCTGTTGACGATGAGTGCGCAGTGGGAATGCGACGACAACAACGAGTTTTCTTCGGGCCACGAGGAACGGATGTACCTCAGCGCAGACTGGGTCCAGTTTGCGCTGGATCTGCCAATGCGCGGCTACGCAGCCTGGATGACACGCCCGGAAGACAGCCCGCATGGCCGATCCTTCGCATACTGCACCGCCAATCCCTTCGTGCTGGGAGCGATCATCGAGCGCGCAAGCCACCAGCCCTTGTCTGCATTCGCCGCCGAAGCGCTCGAACGTCCGCTGGGCATCGAAGCGTCGCAATGGCAACGCTCCGCGGAGGGAACGGGCATGGGAGGTGGCGGTGTCGGCTACCGCAGCCGTGATCTCGCCAAGCTTGGCCAACTGCTGGTCGATGGCGGTCGATGGCGCGGCCACCAGGTCTTGCCTGCCGACTGGATCCGAGACATGACTACCGTGCACGCGTCCACGTCGTTCGACGCCGACTACGGATACCTGCTGTGGCGCTTCGCCTTCGACGCGGCGGACGGCCGGCAGCGATACGCCTGGGCAATGGCGGGCAACGGCGGCAACTACGTGTTCGCGGTGCCCGATGAGCGGCTTGTCGTGGTCGTGACCCGCACCCGATTCAACCAGCAGGGCATGCACCAGGAAACGCAAGGACTGATGCGCGACTACGTGCTCAAGGCGTTGCCGTGACCATGGCCAAGGATCCTGCGGCGCGCGCAGCGTCTCGCTCGCGGTCGACGCTGGCCGTGATCCCGGCCAGCGCGCCCTCGAACGCGGGGGCGTTGCGCAAGCCAGCGAACAGCGGCGAGGCGCGCAGGTAGCCTGCATCGGCATAACCGGCGGCGATGGCGGCATGCAGCGCCGCGAAGGCGGAATCGCGATCGCCGGCGAGCTCGAACAGCAGGCAGGCATCGATGCCATCCCAGGCGTCGCTTCCCTGGGCCAGCCCGGCAATCAGGGCTTGCGCGCGCTCCAGCAGCCGGGCAGGCGGCGGGATGGGCTCGGCGCCCATGGCCCAGGCCATCGTGGCGGGCCAGCTGCCTTGCGGGCTCAGCGCGCTGGCGCGCCGGACCGCGCGCTTCGCCTCGTCGCCGTCGCCACGCGACAATGCGAGCTCCGCAGCGAGCAGGTGCAGTCCCGCGTGCTCGGTGCCGCGGGCCATGGCTTGGTCGAGCGCGGCCTGGGCCTCGCCAGCGCGGCCATGGTTGAACAGGAAGGTCGGCCAGGCGAGATTGGAGAACACGTTGTCGGGGTACAGCTGGAAGCTGTGCCGGTAACGCATTTCGGCCTCGGCGGCGTAACCGAGCAGCGAGAGGTTCGAGGCCACCTGCAGTGCAAGGAACCGCACTTTCTCCGGCTCACGTACTGCCAGGTTCGCCGAGAGCGCATCGGCGAGCCGGCCTCGGCGTTCGTAGAGGTAAGCAGCCGACGCCCGGCTGGCATCGGCTGCCGGATCCAGCGCCACCGCGCGCTCGTAGCCGGCGAGCGCGGCGGCCACATCGCCACGGCAATCGAATGCGTACGCGAGCGCAGCGTGCGCGTTGGCGTTCGCCGGCGCGCGCGCGATCACGCGCCGGGCGAGCGTCTCCGCCATGACGGTGTCGTCCGGACTGCCGTTGTAGAGGCAGGCCCGCGCAGCGTATGCCCGGCTCAGACCGAGCAGCGCAGCGCTGTCGTCGGGCGCTTCCTGCAGGCGCTGCCGGAACAAGGCGATCGCACGCTCGTTGTTGTCGCGCTGGCCGATGCCGGCGTAATAGGCGGCACGCTGCAGCAGCGGCGATGGCGCCGGCGACGGCGAGCGCGGCCACAGCCACCAGGCCAGCGCTGCCAGCATGGCCAGCACGACGAGAGCCGCCGGAAGCAGTGCACGATAGCGGCGGCCGCCTGGTGCAAGCGGGACGGGTGGATCGATCGGCTGCGGCGCACTGCAGAGCTGGTAGCCCTGTCCGCGCACGGAACGCACATAGCGCGCCTTCCGGCCATCGTCGCCCAGCGCATGGCGCAGCAACTTCACTCGCTGGGTCACGGTCTCCTCGCCGACATGCGCCGGCGCCCAGACCCCGTCGATCAGTTCGTCGAAGCCGACCACGCGAGTGCCCTGCTGCAACAGGTAGTGCAACAGCCGGAAGCTCAAACCCGACACGCCCGCTTGTTCAACGCCATCGCGCACGACTTGCTGGCGCGTGATATCGATGAGCAGGTCGTCGAGACGGTAGTGCTGCGGAGGTTGCCTTGCGTCGGGCATCGTCTAGCCCGCCTGCATCGCCGCCCAAGCGGCCAGCGTCTCTCGACCGATCTTCGCGTTGTGGCGGATATCGAGCGGGAAGCGCGGGTGGAACAGCACGGTGTCGATGCGCACGGTGTGCGGATGGCGTGCGCCGATGGCACGCAGCTCCTGCGCGATGCGTGCGTGCTGCGCGGCGCCGACGCCTGCATTGACTTCCACGCACAGCACCGGCTGCTGCGCGCCCTGCGCGCCAACGCCGACCAGTGCGGTGCGACGCACGTCGGGATGGACGTTGAACACCGGCTCGACCTGTTCGCTGTAGAGCGGCCCGCCCACGGTTTCGACCCGGTGCGACTTGCGGCCGCAGAACCAGAGCCGGCCTTCGTCGTCGAACCAGCCGAGGTCGCCCATGCGGTGGACGATGCGCGCCTTCGGCTGGCCCCCACCCCAGCCCTCCCCCGCAGGCGGGGGAGGGAGCCGCTCCTCGCGTGGGGAAGCATTGGCGCCCAGCGTGTCCGAAAGCCCTCCCCCGCCTACGGGACAGGGTTGGGTGGGGGCCACCGGAGCCGCGGCAACCACCTTCTCGCCGATCTTGGCCAGCCGCGTCTGCGCATCGCGGTTGAAGTAGCTGTCGGTCACGCTTGGTCCGGCCACGGTGATTTCGCCCACCTCGCCCGGCGCGACCAGCAGGTCGTCCGACCATTCCTCGATCGCCGCGTCGCTGATCCGGATGATGCGGACCTCGTTTGGCGCCACCGGCCAGCCGACGCAGGTACCTGCCCCCTGTTCGGTGCGCTCGCGCAGCTGCAGCAGCTCGCGGCCTTCGATCACCGCCACCGGCAGGCATTCGGTGGCGCCATACGGCGTCCACAAGCGCGCATCGTCCGGCAGCAGCTGCAGCATCCTCGCCACCACCTCCGGCGGCACCGGCGCGCCGGCCGAGGTCACGCGCCTGACGTTCGGCAGCGGCGCGCCGTGGTCGGCCAGCACCCGCATCAGCGCGGGCGAGCCGAACAGCTGGTCGACGCCGAAGCGCGCGATTGCCGCATGCAGTTTCACCGGATCGGCATCGGCGGGGCGGGTGGGGTCCATGTCGGGAATGATCGAGGTCAGCCCCAGCGCGGGATCGAACAGCGCGAACGGCGGGAAGGTCGGGAAATCGACGCCGCCGGCGGCAATGCCGAACGCGTCGCGCAGCATCGCGATCTGCGCGACGAAATGCCGATGCCGGTACACCACGCCCTTGGGCACGCCGGTCGAACCGCTGGTGAACAGGATCGCGGCGACGTCATCCGGCGCGGTGTCGCTCAGCTGCGGGCCGGCGCCGGCACCGTCGCGTTCGACCTGCGCAAGCGTGGCGTCGGCCAGCAGCGCGCGGCGCCCGGTGGTGACGCGCACGCGCGCCGACTTCGCCCAGCCCAGCAGCACGCGCGCGAACTGCGCCAGCGGGATGCCGATGAAGGCGTCGGGCGCGGCTTCGTCCAGGCACTGGCGCAGCGCGCGCCGGTCGATGCCCGGATCCACCAGCACCGGCACCGCGCCGGCCTTGAACAGCGCGAACATCAGCAGGAAGAACTCCGGCGTCGGCCGCACCATCAGCACCGTGCGCGTGCCGCGCACGATGCCGCGCTGCGCCAGCCCGGCGGCGATGGCGTCGCTGCGCGCATCCAGCTCGCCGTAGCTGAGCGAAACGGCGTAGTCGCCGCGCGCGCCGGGGCAGTGCATGGCGACACGGTCCGGCGCTTCGGCGGCCAGCCGCGTCAGGGCCGCGGCGATGTTGCAGGGGGCGGTCATGGCCGGATTATCGCCGAGCGCGCGCCGCGCGCATGGACGGAAGCCGCCCGCTCGCCGACAATCCCGCCGGCCGCGCACCGCGCCGCGCTTCATCGGGGGACGCTCCATGGTCGGACGAGATTTCAGCGAACGCCTGCGCGCCGGCACCGAGCCGGCCTGGAGCCGCGCGGTACAGCACCGCTTCGTCCGCGAGCTGTGCAGCGGGCGCATCGACGATGCCGCGATGGCACGCTACCTGGTGCAGGACCATCGCTTCATCGACGCCTTCGTGACCCTGCTGGGCGCAGCCATCGCCGAAGCCGACAGTTTCGAGGCGCGGCTGCGTTTGGGCCGCTTCGCGGGCATGGTCTGCAGCGAGGAGAACGACTACTTCCTGCGCGCGTTCGAGGCGCTGGGCGTGGACGCGGACACCCGCGTGTCGGTGCCCGACGCCGCCCCCACCGCCGGATTCAAGGCGCTGATGCGCGAGGCCGCGGCAACGCGCTCCTACGCCGCCGCACTGGCCGTGCTCAACGTCGCCGAGGGCCTGTACCTGGACTGGGCCACGCGCGCGCCGCAGCCACTGCCGGACAACTTCGTCCACGCCGAGTGGATCATCCTGCACGACAACCCGTTCTTCCACAGCTTCGTCGCCTTCCTGCGCGAGGAGTTCGACCGGGTGGGGCCGGCGGAAGAGGCGCTGGCGCAGGATTTCTTCCGCCGCGCGGTGGACCTGGAGCTGGCGTTCTTCGACGCCGTCTACGACACGGAGGGCGGCTGATGTCGCTGCTGGATCGGCTCAAGGCGGCGGCCGCCGACGATTGGAACGCCTACATCGACCACGCCTTCGTGCGCGGCCTCGGCGACGGCAGCCTGCCGGCCGAGGCGTTCCGCCGCTACCTGGTGCAGGACTACCTGTTCCTGATCCAGTTCGCGCGCGCGCATGCGCTGGCCGCATGCAAGGCGCGCACCCTGGCCGACATGCGTGCGGCCAAGGACGGACTGGCGGCGATCGTGGACGTCGAGATGCAGCTGCACCTGCGCCTGTGCGAACGCTGGGGTTTGTCCGCGGCCGACGTCGAGGCCACGCCGGAGCACGCGGCGACGGTGGCCTATACCCGCTGGGTGCTGGACATCGGCATGTCCGGCGACCTGCTCGACCTGCAGGTGGCGCTGACGCCCTGCACCCTGGGCTATGCGGAGATCGGCCGGCGCCTGGCACCGCAGGGCATCGGCGCGCTCGACGCGGCGCACCCCTATCGCGAGTGGATCGGCGAATACGCCGGCGAGGCTTTCCAGGCGGTCGCGGTCGATGCGCGGGCCTGGCTGGATGACCTGGACCGGCGCTACGGCAGCCAGGCGCGGTTCCCGGAACTGGTGGCGATCTTCGCCAAGGCCGCGCGGCTGGAAGCGGGCTTCTGGCAGATGGGCCTGGACGCCGCCTGACGGCTGCTTCTTGCGCGGCACGGCGGCGGGCTGGAAGATTCCGCTTCCCACTCGTCGGCGCCGCCATGCCCCACCCCTGCCTGACCTGCGGCGCCTGCTGTACGCAGTACCGGGTCGCGTTCCACTGGATGGAGTCCGACGAGAGCGCCGAGGGCGGGGTGCCCGCCGCCATGACCGAACGCCTGGACGCGCACCGGCTGTGCATGCGCGGCACCTACAGCGCGCCGGTACGCTGCGTGGCGCTCGATGCGCGGATTGGCGAATACTCGCGCTGCACCATCCACCCGCGACGGCCGTCCGTATGCCGCGAAGTGGACGCCTCATGGGAGTACGGAGCGCCCAGCGCGCAGTGCGACAAGGCGCGGCTGGTGCACGGCATGCCGCCGCTCACTGCCGCCGACTGGCGCTGGCGCGACGGGGCCGACAACGACGATCGTCCCGACCACAACGGCAACAGCCCGCCCACGCCGCGGATGCCGCCGGTGGCGGCCTGAGCAGGCCGAGCGCCTGCCGTCAGGACGCCAGCGGGTGCGCGTCGAGGAAGCGGCGGATTGCCGGCACCAGCAGCTCGTGTTTGTCCTCGAGCACGTAGTGGCCGGCGTCGTCGAAGGCCATCACCTCGGCCTGCGGCAGCTCGGCGCGGAAGCGCGTGAGGAAATGCTGGTCGAACACGAAGTCCTTCAGTCCCCAGCCGATGAAGGCCGGCCGGTCGGCATATTGGTGCAGGCGCCGGCCCGCGGCTTCCAGCAGCGGCCAGGCGCGGTCCTTCGGCGACAGCGGGATGTCCTGCATGAAACGCACGGTGGCGATGCGGTTTTTCCAGGAGTCGTAGGGCGCGACATAGGCGCGACGCACCTCGGCCGGCATGCGGCGCTCCACGCCCAGCCACGAGGCGCCGCCGGAGAAGGCGTTGAAGCCGCGGATCACCAGTTCACCGAGCTGGTAGTCGCGGCCCAGCGCGATCTGCCAGGGCATGGGCTTGTCGGCCGGCATCGGGAACGCGGCGGTGTTGAGCACCACCAGCCGCTGCACCTGCGCCATGTGCGACAGCGCCCAGCCGAACCCGATCATCCCGCCCCAGTCGTGCACCGCCAGCGTCACCGGGCCATCGATGCCCAGGTGCGCCAGCAGCGCTTCCAGGTCGTCGACGCGCGACTGCAGTGTGTAGTCGTAGCGCGGCAGCGCTTCGGCCGCGTCGTCGGGCTTGTCCGACAGGCCCATGCCGACGTGGTCGGGCACGATGCAGCGGTAGCGTCCACGCAGGCCGTTGACCAGGTGCCGCCAGTAATAGCTCCACGACGGATTTCCGTGGACCATGACCACGACCTCGCCATCGCGCGGGCCCTCGTCGATGTAGTGCATGCGGATGCCCGGACGCACTTCGAGGTGGTGGCTGGCAAAGTCGTAGTCGGGGAAGCGCACGGGCACGGCAACGGAAGGCGGGAGGGCATTGTAAGCGGCAGGTTGCCGACGCCGCTGCCATCACATGGCTGAACATCGCCATCCGGGCCGGCGGCGGGGCTCCAGTTATGCTGGCCGCATGATCCCTGCCCTCCCGATCACCACTGCGCCGCGCGTCGGCGCGGTGCATGCCCGACTGCGCGCGGCCACAGCACACCTGCACGCGGAGGTGGACGGCATGTTCGCTAAGGGACTCGATTCGGTCCCCGGATATCGCCGCTACGTGCTGGGCATGCACCGTTTCGCCGCCGACTACGAGATCGCGGTCGAGGCCGCGCCGCGCCACTCTGCGTGGCTGGCCGGCGACCTGGGCAGCCTCTCGCTGCTGCCGCTGTCGGCGCAAGGCGTGCAGCGCCCGGCAACCGGCGCGGCGGAGCGGCTGGGCTGGTGCTACGTGATGGCAGGCAGCAGCATGGGCGCGCGCAGCCTGCTGCGCGACGCACAGCGGCTGGGCTACGACGGCGCGCAGGGCGCCACCTTCCTTGCGCAGCATGCCGCCTCCGATGAATGGAGCAGCCTGCGTGAGCGCCTGCAGGCCATCGACGCCAGCGACGAAGCGCGCATGGCCCAGGCCGAGGCCGGCGCGCGCGCGGCCTTCGCCCTGGTGCGCACCTGTTTCGAACGCAGCTTCGACCGAATTCCCGCCACCGCCGCAAAGGAACCGCGCCGATGACCCACGAACTGGAACGTGCGCTGCAGACCTGCGCGAGCGAGCCGATCCACCTGTCCGGTGCGATCCAGCCGCACGGGTATCTCATCAGCTGTCGCCTGCCGGACTGGTCGATCCATCATGTCTCGGCCAACCTCGAAGCGCTCTCCTGCGTGGCGCCGGAGGCGATGCTGCGCCGCTCGCTGCGCGAGTTCATCACCGACGACGTGATCCAGACGATCGCCGAGACGGTGGGTTTCGCCGACCCGGGCGGCCCGTCGCAGCGCGCGGCCGTGGCCAACATCGGCCCGCTGGCCGCGCTGTGCGAAGTGAGCGCGCATGCCGCCGACGGCCTGGTGCACATCGAGATCGAGCCGCAGCAGCGTGGCGGGGGCGACCGCTCACCCACGGTGGTGGCGCAGGCGATGATCGCGCGCGTGGCCCAGGGCGATCAGGACGAGGGCTTCCATCAGCGCGCGGCCGAACAGGTGCGCCTGCTCACCGGCTACGACCGGGTGATGATCTATCGCTTCCGCCACGACGATTCGGGCGAGGTGGTGGCCGAGTCGCGCGACGCGGCGATGCCGTCCTACATGGGGCTGCGCTATCCGGCGTCCGACATCCCGGCGCAGGCCCGGCGCCTGTACCTGCACAACCGCATCCGCGTCATCCCCGATGCGCGCTATGCGCCGGTGCCGGTGCTGCCCGACCGCACTGCAGGCGGCCAGCCGCTGGACCTCAGCCAGATGTCGCTGCGCAGCGTCTCGCCGGTGCACCTGGAGTACCTGGCCAACATGGGCGTGGCCGCATCGATGTCGATCTCGATCGTCGCCGGCGGACGCCTGTGGGGACTGATCGCCTGCCACCACCGACAGGTGCGCCACGTGCCGCCGGGCGTGCGCGCGGCCGCCGACCTGTTCGGACTGTTCGTATCGATGCGCGTGGCTGCGCGCGAGCAGCAGGAAGCCACGCGGATGGAGGACGAGGCGCGCATCGTCCGCGACGCCCTCGCCCTGCGCCTGGCGGAGTCCGGCAACGGGCGGGCCTGCCTGCCCGGCGAACTCGAACTGCTGCGCCGCACCGTGCCGGCCGATGGCGTGGCGCTGCTGCAGGCAGGGCAATGGCAGACCGCCGGACGCGCGCCACCTGCTGCATGCATTGCCGCGCTCAGCGGCTGGCTGGCGCATGCGGCGCATGCCGGGGCGCCCGTCACCACGGCGCGTGCAGCCGAGTGGAGCGCGGAGTCCGACGCGACCGACGGCATCGCCGGCGTGCTGGCGCTGCCGCTGGACCCCGCGAGCGACGAATGGCTGCTGTTCTTCCGCTGCGAGGAAGTCGAGGAGGTGCGCTGGGCCGGGCGTCCGGACCAACCGTTCGAGATCGACGCCAACGGCACGCGGATCGGTCCGCGCGCCAGCTTCGCCACCTGGCACGAGACCGTGCGCGGCGCCAGCGAACCCTGGAGCGACGCCGACCTGCGCATGGCCGCGCGCCTGCAGATGGCGTTGCGCGACCACTACCAGGGGCCGGGCGTGCATGCGGCGGAAGCGGACGCGCTGCGCGGCCGCCGCGGCCGCCTGGAGGTGCAGGAACATCGCACGCGCCTGCGCCAGGTGTCCGAGCTGCTGGAGAGCCTGGTCCACGTCAGCCCGACCGAGACGGCTGCGCTGGCCAAACGGATCTCGCAGCTGGAGGAAGACCTGCAGTTGCTGGTCCTGGCGTCGGGCAACGACCGCGACGCGCTGGCGAAGCGCTGAGGCAAGGCTGGAAAGCGCGGTTTGTCATTCCGAACGCAGTGAGAAGCGCTTTGTAACGGCGAAGCCGGTCAATCTCAGAAAATCAATAGCCTAGATTTCTCGCTTCGCTCGAAATGACAGTTTCGGCGTCGCCCTAGCGTCTCGCCACGCCCGTCAGTCGGCGCGCGGCGCGATGCCCGGATGCAGTTCGCATGGCCAGGGGTCGCGACCGAGCCCGGCGGCAATCGCATCGAACGGGGCGCAGCGAAAGCCGTCCCCCGGTCGCAGCCAGACCGCGTGGCGCCCGGCCCGCGCATGGGCCCGCACCTGCGCCGCGCATGCGGATGGATCGGCCGGCGCCGGCTCGCGCGACGCATCCTTGCGCGCCAGCGCCTGCACCGCGTCGCTCACCTCGCCATCGACCACCAGCACGTCGGCGAGGTTCATCGCGCGCAGCGCGGCCAGGGTGAGCTGCCCGGGATCGCCCGGGCCGGTGCCGACCAGGCTGATGCGTCCACCATCCGCGTCGGGCGCTCCCGCTTCGAGCATGCGCACGAAGGCCTGCTCGGCCTCCGCATCGCGTCCGCCGCGCAGCAGCGCCGGCACCGCCCCATCGATCACCGCATCGAACCAGCGCCGGCGGCGCGCCAGGTCGGGCAGGCGCTCGCGGATCGCGGCGCGGTGGCGGGCGAACAGCAGCGCGAGCGCACCGAACGAGGGATCGAGTTCGACCTCAAGCCGTTCGCGCAGCCGCCGCGCCAGCATCGGCGCTGCGCCGCCGGAGGAGATTGCCAGCTGCAGCGGCGCGCGGTCGATCACCGCAGGCACCTGGAAGCTCGACAGCGCCGCATCGTCGACCACGTTGACGAACATGCCGCGCGCGTCCGCCAGCGCCGCGATCCCCGCATTGAGCGAGGCATCGTCGGTGGCCACCACCAGCAGCCAGGCGCGCGCCAGCCAGGCCTCGTCGAACGCGCCGTCCAGCCGCTCCAGCCGCCCTTCCCGCAGCCATCCGGCCAGCGCCGGATGCAGTGCGTGGGCGTGCACCCGCACCCGCGCGCCAGCGTGCAGCAGGGCCTCGATCTTGCGCAGCGCGACCTCGCCGCCGCCCACCACCAGCACCTCGCGACCGGCCAGGTCGGCAAACATCGGGTAGAGCGGCATCGCGACTCCCTTGGCAATCGGCGCCTGTTGCGCTTATGTTGCAAGGCAACATAACGCCGAACGTCCCTCCCCGCCAGCCGCCGAGCCGCGCATGCCGCGCATCCTGCTGATCAACGACACCGCCAAGCCCATCGGCGACCTGCGCGCGGCGCTGGTCGCGGCCGGGCACGAGGTGCTCGACGGGATCGAGGGGCCGACCGCGCTGCTGCGCGCGGTGGAAACGCACCGGCCGGACGTGGTGATCCTGGACGTCGACTCGCCCTCGCGCGACACGCTGGAGCAGCTGGCGATGCTGCACCGGCACGCGCCGCGGCCGGTGGTGATGTTCTCGGCCAACGACGACGAGCAGTTGATCCGCGCTGCGGTCGGCGCCGGCGTGGCGGCATACGTGGTCGATGGCCTGGCGCCATCGCGGCTGCGACCGATCATCCAGCTGGCGCTGGCGCGCTTCGAGCAGGACGCGAAGCTGCGCCAGCAGCTCGAAGGGGTGCAGCAACAGCTGCATGACCGCAAGGCGATCGACCAGGCCAAGGGCCTGCTGATGGAGAAGCGCGGCATGAGCGAACGCGAGGCCTACGCCGCGCTTCGGCAGCAGGCGATGCGCCAGAACCTGAAGCTGGCCGAGCTGGCGCGGCGGATCCTGTCGATGGCGGACCTGCTGGGATGACGCGCACCGGCGCCGGATTGCGCAGCCTGCGCGTGGGTTACGTGCCGCTGGTGGACTGCGCGCCGCTGGTCGCCGCGGTCCGG
The DNA here is from genome assembly GCF_054072655.1 of Luteimonas sp. A482. NCBI lineage: Bacteria > Pseudomonadati > Pseudomonadota > Gammaproteobacteria > Lysobacterales > Lysobacteraceae > Luteimonas > Luteimonas sp. A482. The sequence goes on along the minus strand of NZ_JBSVRO010000001.1, from coordinate 99,671 downwards.
CTCGGCCTCGACCGCCGCCACGGCCTGCGCCTGGAGCTGCTGCGCCAGGGCTCCTGGGCCGCCGTGCGCGACAAGCTGCTGTCCGGCGAACTGGATGCATCACATGCGCTGGCCGGCATGGTCTACGGCATCGAAACCGGCATCGGCGGCCCGCGCGGGCCGATGGCGGTGCTGATGGTGCTCAACCACAACGGCCAGTCGATCGTGCTCGCCCCCGCGATCGCGCAGCGCCTGCAGGCGGGCATGCCGCTGCGCCAGGCGCTGGGCGTGCCGGCGCACAGGCCCACGCTGGCGCAGACCTTCCCCACCGGCACCCACGCGATGTGGCTGTACTACTGGCTCGCCGCGCAGGGGGTGGACCCGCTGTACGACGTGCGCGCGGTGACCCTGCCGCCACCGGAGATGCCCGCGGCGCTCGCGCGCGGCGAGATCGAGGGCTACTGCGCGGGCGAACCCTGGGCGTCGCGGGCCGAAGCACTGGGCGCAGGCGCGCGCGTGCTGCGCAGCGACCAGCTCTGGCCGGGCCATCCGGAAAAGGTGCTCGCCTGCCGCCGCAGCTTTGCCGCCCTGGAGCCGGAGGCCGCCACCGCACTGACCGCGGCCGTGCTGGATGCCTGCCGCTGGCTCGACGAAGACCCAGACCACCGCAACCAGGCCGCGCACTGGCTGGCCGACGGCGCCATCGACTTGCCCGCGGCCTGCCTGGCCGACTGCCTGCGGCCAGGCGGCGCCGCGCCCGGCGGCAGCCGGCTGCGCTTCCACGGCGACGGCGAGGTCAACTTCCCCTGGCTCTCGGACGGGCGCTGGTTCCTGCACCAGTTTCGCCGCTGGGGCTGGCTGCCGGCGGACGCCACCGGCGACGACGCGCTGCTGGCCGAGGTCCACCGCCTCGACAGCTATCGGCTCGCCGCGCTGCAGGTCGGCGTGCCGCTGCCCCGGGGCGAGTCGCGGACCAGCGTCCTGTTTGACGGCATGCGCTGGGAGTAGGGTTCCCGCCCGTCCGCCTCCCCATTGTCATTTCGACTGCAGTCCATTGTCATTTCGACTGCGGCCTCCCGTTGTCATTTCGACCGCAGGGAGAAATCTTGCTGACGCGGCCGGTGACGGAGATTTCTCCCTGCGGTCGAAATGACAACCTTTGCGGTCTGTCGAAATGACAACCTTCGAGGTCCGTCGCAAAGACCGGTTTGCAGGAGCGTGGGGGGCCCGCCTGCGCAGGACGGCACCGGTTGGCGTACCACGCGCCCCGCCGCTGCACCATCTTCGTGCGAGACATGCACCGATTCGGGGAATTCCGCCCGTCTGACGCCGACACGAAAGACACCAGCCACCGATCTTTCCTTCTTGCGCCCGCGCATGCGAACCCACTGACGACTTCGGCCGACGCTTCAAAGCTTTGATTGCACAGGCTTTCCTGCGCGTCCTCGCCGCGCTGACCGAAGTCCGCCCAGCGCAACCATCCAGCCCCGGCGCTGCTGGCACGCATGTTGCGATGCAGTAAATGCCGGACGCAAAGCCGCGTCCGCAAACCAGACCACGACCCGGGGCCAACGGCGGCCCGGGGTCGTCGACAACGGCGTCTTTCCGGCCACCACCGGAAGACGCCGTTTTTTGTTTCCGCCTTCGCCGTCCACGCGGGCACCGCCCGCTGCGACGGCCTCCTCCCACGGAGCGCGCGATGAACCGATCGTTCTGGCAGGCCGGCCACACGCCCACCCTGCTGTCGGCCTTCCTCTACTTCGACCTCAGCTTCATGGTCTGGTACCTGCTGGGCCCGATGCAGGTGCAGATCGCCGAAGCCCTGCTGCTCGACACCCAGCAGCGCGCGCTGATGGTCGCGGTGCCGATCCTGTGCGGCGCGGTGCTGCGCCTGTTCCTGGGCCTGCTGGCCGACCGCCTCGGCGCCAAACGCACCGGGCTTCTCGCCCAGGTACTCGTGATCGCATCGCTGCTGGTGGCGTGGCGACTGGGCGTGCACAGCTTCGGCCAGGTGCTGCTGCTGGGCCTGATGCTGGGCGTGGCCGGCGCCTCGTTCGCGGTCGCGCTGCCGCTGGCCTCGCGCTGGTATCCGGCCGAGCACCAGGGCACGGCGATGGGCATCGCCGGCGCCGGCAATTCGGGCACCGTGCTGGCCGCACTGTTCGCGCCGCTGCTGGCGGCCATGTTCGGCTTCCAGCACGTGTTTGGCCTGGCATGCATCCCGCTGGTGGCGGTGCTGGTCGTGTTCGCGCTGTGCGCGAAGGACGCGCCGGTGCCGGTGGCGCGCAAGAGCCTGCGCGACTACGCGAGCGTGCTGGTCGGCAACCGCGACTCGTGGTGGTTCATGTGCTTCTACGCGATCACCTTCGGCGGCTTTGCCGGTTTCGCCAGCGCGCTGCCGGGCTACTTCCACGACGAGTTCGGCTTCGCGCCGAAGATCGCCGGCTGGGCGACCGCGGCCTGCGTGCTGGCCGGCTCGGTGATGCGGCCGATCGGCGGCGTGATCGCCGATCGCATCGGCGGCACGCGCACGCTGCTGGCGGTGTACCTGTCGGTGGCGCTGCTGGTCTCGGGCGCCGCGCTGGGTCTCGGCGGCCCGGCCGGGGTGGTCGCGCTGTTCGTGCTGGTGCTGCTGTGCCTGGGCGCCGGCAACGGCGCGGTGTTCCAGCTGGTGCCGCAGCGCTTCGGGCGCGAGATCGGAATGATGACCGGGCTGATCGGCATGGCCGGCGGCGTCGGCGGCTTCGTGCTGGCCGCGGGCCTGGGCGTGGTCAAGCAGCACAGCGGCAGCTACGCGCCCGGCCTGTGGCTGTTCGTGGCCGTGGCGCTGGCCGCGTGGGGCCTGCTGTGGAGCGTGAAACAGCAGTGGCGCCAGCAGTGGCTCGCGCTCGGCGCGGCGCGAATCTGATTGAGAGGAAGCCAACAATGAAGCGACCCCGCCTGGTAGTGGTCGGCAATGGCATGGCCGGCATCCGCACGCTCGAGGAGCTGCTCAAGCTCGTGCCCGGCATGTACGAGACCACCGTGTTCGGCGCCGAGCCGCACCCCAACTACAACCGCATCCTGCTTTCGCCGGTGCTGGCCGGTGAGCAGGACTTCGACGACATCGTGCTCAATCCGCTGTCGTGGTATGCGGACAACGCCATTACCCTGCACCTGGGCAAGGAGGTCACGCGCATCGACCGCGTGCATCGGCGCGTGATCGCCGCCGACGGCACGCAGGCCGAATACGACCGCCTGCTGCTGGCCACCGGCTCGCTGCCCTTCATCCTGCCGGTGCCGGGCAAGGACCTGCGCGGCGTGATCGGCTACCGCGACATCCACGACACGCAGGCGATGATCGATGCGGCCAAGGTCAAGCGCCATGCGGTGGTGATCGGCGGCGGCCTGCTCGGGCTGGAAGCGGCCAACGGGCTGATGCAGCGCGGCATGGACGTGACCGTGGTGCACCTGGCCGGCTGGCTGCTCGAGCGCCAGCTCGATCCGGTGGCCGGCGCGCTGCTGGAAAAATCACTGGCCGCACGCGGGCTGAAGTTCCGGCTCAACACCTCCACCAGCGAACTGCTCGGCAATGCGGCTGGAGAAGTCGCCGCGGTGCGCTTCTCCGACGGCAGCGAAATCCCCGCCGACCTGGTGGTGATGGCCGCCGGCATCCGCCCCAACACCGCGCTTGCGCAGTCCGCCGGCATCCACTGCAACCGCGGCATCGTGGTCAACGATTCGCTGCAGACCTTCGACCCGCGCGTGTACGCGGTGGGCGAATGCGCCGCGCATCGCGGCATCGCCTACGGCCTGGTCGCGCCGCTGTTCGAGCAGGCCAAGGTCTGCGCCAACCACCTGGCCAGCTTCGGCATCGGCATCTACAAGGGATCGTCGGTGTCGACCAAGCTCAAGGTCACCGGCATCGACCTGTTTTCGGCCGGCGAGTTCATGGGCGGCGACGGCAGCGAGGAGATCGTGCTGTCCGACCCGGCCGGCGGGCTCTACAGGAAGCTGGTGATCAAGGACGACAAGCTGATCGGCGCCTGCCTGTACGGCGATACCGGCGACGGCGCGTGGTACTTCCGCCAGATCAAGGACGGCAGCGCGATCGGCGATCGCCGCGACACGCTCGCCTTCGGCGAAACCGCGCTCGGCGATTCCGGCACCGGCGGGCAGGACCGCGCCGCATCGATGGCCGACACCGACGAGGTCTGCGGCTGCAATGGCGTGTGCAAGGGCACGATCGTCAAGGCGGTTCGCGAGCAGGGCCTGTTCACCGTCGACGACGTGAAGAAGCACACCAAGGCGGCGAGCTCCTGCGGCTCGTGCACCGGCCTGGTCGAGCAGATCCTGATGAACTGCCTGGGCTCGAACTTCCAGGAAACGCCCAAGACCAAGGCGGTGTGCGCCTGCACAGACCGCAACCACGGCGAGGTGCGCCAGGCGGTCCGCGAGCACCACCTGGTCAGCCACGCCCAGGCCTACGCCTTCATGGAATGGCGCACGCCCAACGGCTGCGCGACCTGCAGGCCCGCGATCAACTACTACATGCTTTCGACCTGGCCGCGCGAGGCGATCGACGATCCGCAAAGCCGCTTCATCAACGAGCGCGCGCACGCCAACATCCAGAAGGACGGCACCTTCTCGGTGATCCCACAGATGAAGGGCGGCGTGACCAATGCGTCCGAACTGCGCCGCATCGCAGACGTCGCCGACAAGTACGCGGTGCCCATGGTCAAGGTGACCGGCGGCCAGCGCATCGACCTGCTGGGCGTGCGCAAGGAAGACCTCGTCGACGTGTGGCGCGACCTCGGCATGAAATCGGGCCATGCCTACGGCAAGTCGATCCGCACGGTGAAGACCTGCGTGGGCAGCGAGTTCTGCCGCTTCGGCACCCAGAACAGTACGCAGATGGGCATCGACCTGGAAACGATGCTGGCCAACATGTGGAGCCCGCACAAGGTCAAGCTGGCGGTGTCCGGCTGCCCGCGCAATTGCGCCGAGAGCGGCATCAAGGACGTGGGCATCATCGCGGTGGATTCGGGATGGGAGCTGCACGTCGGCGGCAACGGCGGGATCAGGACCGAGGTCGCGCGTTTCCTGTGCAAGGTGCGCAGCGCTGATGAAGTGAAGGAATACACCGGCGCCTTCCTGCAGCTGTACCGCGAGGAGGCCTACTACCTCGACCGCACCGTGCACTACATCGAGCGCGTGGGCCTGGAGTACGTCAAGCGCAAGGTGGTGGAGGACGCCGACAGCCGCCGCGCGCTGTACGAGCGGCTGCTGTTCGCACTCGAAGGCCTGCCCGATCCCTGGGCCGCGCGCATCGCCGGCGCGCAGCCACGCGAGTACGCGCCGCTGAAGCTGGATGCGTCGGCGTCGGCGCGTCCCATCGCCGTGGTCCTGGAGGAATGAGCATGCGCGAAGCCGAGACCTGGGTGCGCGTATGCGCGATTGACGAGATCCCGCTGCTGGGCGCGCGCGTGCTTGAACGCGACGGCGCCGACGCCATCGCCCTGTTCCGTCCCGCCACCGATCGCGTGTTCGCACTGACCGACCGCTGCCCGCACAAGGGTGGTCCGCTGTCGCAGGGCATCGTCTCCGGCGACAGCGTGACCTGCCCGCTGCACGGCTGGAACATCGCGCTCGACAGCGGCCAGGCCTGCGCGCCCGACGTGGGCTGCGCGCGGCGCCATGCCGTGCAGCTGCGCAACGGCGAGGTGTGGCTGTCGCTGCCGCATGCGTCCGACACGCTGCCCGAGGCAGCCGCCGCGGGCGCCATCGCCTGATGGAAGGGGCTCGCGCCGCGCAGCCGCCACAGGGCAGCACGCGCTCGACCTGCTGCTACTGCGGCGTGGGCTGCGGCGTGCTGATCCACAGCACGCGCGATGCCGGCGGCCAGGCCCGCATCACCGGCGTGGAAGGCGACCCGGACCATCCGGCCAACTTCGGCCGCCTGTGCAGCAAGGGCAATGCCCTGGCCGAAAGCGCGCGCAGCCTGCACGGGCGCGTGCTGCAGCCGGAGCTGCGCGCACGGCGCGGCGATGCGCGACGCGCGGTCGACTGGGGACTGGCGCTGGACACCGTCGCCGATCGCCTGGCCGGCATCGTCGAGCGCCATGGCCCGGACTCAATCGCGTTCTATCTCTCCGGCCAGCTGCTCACCGAGGACTACTACGTCTTCAACAAGCTGGCCAAGGGCCTGCTGGGCACCAGCAACATCGACACCAACTCGCGGCTGTGCATGTCCAGCGCGGTGAGCGGCTACAAACTCGCCCTCGGCGCCGATGGCCCGCCCACCTGCTACGACGACCTCGAACACGCCAGAACCGTGCTGTTCGCCGGCAGCAATGCCGCGTACGCGCATCCGGTGTTGTTCCGCCGGCTGGAAGACGCGAAGGCGCGCGACGCGAACGTGCGCTGGATCGTGGTCGACCCGCGCCGCACCGACACCGCGGCCATGGCCGACCTGCACCTGCAGATCCAGCCCGGCACCGACGTGGCGCTGTTCAACGGCATGCTCCACCACCTGGTGTGGGAAGGTCTGCTGGACCAGCACTTCATCGAAGAACACACCAGCGGCTTCGACGAACTCAAGACCCTGCTGCGCGAGTACACCCCGCGCATGTCGGCCGGGATCTGCGGCATCGCCGCCGCCGACCTGGTCACCGCCGCCGAATGGTTCGGCCGCAGCCCCGCCGCGCTGTCGCTGTACTGCATGGGCCTGAACCAGTCCGCGCATGGCACCGACAAGAACCTGGCGCTGATCCACCTGCATCTCGCCACCGGCCAGATCGGCCGGCCAGGCGCCGGGCCGTTCTCGCTCACCGGCCAGCCCAACGCGATGGGCGGTCGCGAAGTGGGCGGCATGGCGACGATGCTGGCCGCGCACCGCGAACTCGACAACGCCGCGCACCGCGCCGAGGTCGAAGCGCTGTGGAAGCTCGCCCCGGGCACGCTGCCGGCAAAACCCGGCCTGGCCGCGGTGGAGCTGTTCGACGCGCTGCACAGCGGCAAGGTCAAGGCGGTGTGGATCGCCTGCACCAATCCCGCGCACTCGATGCCCGACGTCGGCCGCGTGCGCGAGGCGCTGCAGCGCGCCGAGTACGTGATCGTGCAGGAGGCGTTTGCCGGCACCGACACCGTGCCGTTCGCCGACGTGCTGCTGCCGGCCAGCACCTGGGGTGAAAAGGACGGCACCGTGACCAACTCCGAGCGCCGCATCTCGCGCGTGCGTGCGGCAGTGGATGCGCCGGCGCAGGCGAAGCCGGACTGGTGGATCGCGCGCGAGGTCGCACGCAGGCTGGAGGCGCGACTGGCGGCGCCGGGTGCGACGCCACTGTTCGAGGCCGATGCGCCATCGGCGCTGTTCGACGAACACCGCGCGCTCACCGTCGGCCGCGACCTCGACATCGGCGGGCTCGACTACGACGTGCTGGAACGCGACGGCCCGCAGCAGTGGCCGTTCCCCGCCGGCAGTCGCTCCGGCCAGCCGCGTCGCTACGAGGACGGCGTGTTTGCCACGGCCGATGGGCGCGCGCGCTTCCACCCCACGCCGTATCGCCCCGTTGCCGAGCCGACCTCGGCGCGTTTCCCCCTGCGCCTGCTCACCGGGCGCCTGCGCGACCAGTGGCACGGCATGTCGCGCAGCGGCCGCGTGCCGGCGCTGTTCGCGCACAGTCCCGAGCCGGGCCTGCGCATGCATCCGGACGACGCGGCGCGACGCGGACTCAAGGCCGGCGAACTGGTGCGCGTGGCCAGCAAGCGCGGCGAACTGGTGCTGCCGCTGGAGCTGTCGGACGAAGTCGCATCGGGCGCGGTGTTCGCGGCCATGCACTGGAGCGGCCAGCACCTGTCCAGCGCCGGCATCAACGAGGTCAGCCTGCCCGCGGTGGACGCGCGCTCGCGGCAGCCCGAACTCAAGCACGCCGCGGTTCGCGTGGAAAAGGCCGACTTCGGCTGGCGCCTGCTGGCCGCACGTCGTGGCGATGCGCTGGCGATGCAGGCGGCGGTGCAGCCGCTGCTGCACGACTGCGGCTACGCCGGCCTGTCGCTGCACCGCGACGTCGATCCCCGTGCGCCCGAAGGCAGCGCCTGGCTGGTGCTGCGTGCCGCGTCGGCCGAGGCCATGCCGCTGCAGTGGCTGGCGGCGCTGGAAGCGGCGCTGTCGCTCGCCGCGGGCGCCGACACGCTGGAGTACCGCGACGCCCGCCGCGGCCTGCTCAGGCGCGTGGCCTGGCGCGCCGACGCAGGCGACAGCTTCATCGAAGGCTTGCTCTGGGCCGACGCGCAGCCAGGCGGTGATGCGCTGCTGGGCATCGCACTGGCCGGCGAGCCCTGGCGCGGACCACGGCTGTCGGCGTTCACGGCCCTGGCCGAGGTGGCGCGCGATCCGGTGGTCTGCGTCTGCCGCCATGTCACCGAATCCGCGATCCGCGCAGAGGTCGACCGCGGCGCCGACGTCGGGGCGCTCAAGCAAAGACTCGGCTGCGGCACCGTCTGCGGCTCCTGTCTTCCACAGCTCGTCCGGCTGGCGCGCCAGCCGCAAAGCGCATGACCTGCATCCACCGGAGCCCGACCCCATGCACGCATCCAGCACGCCGCAACCGCCCCGCCGCATCCCGGCCGAAGTCGTGCTGCTGTCCGCGGGCCCCGGCGACCTGGAACTGCTCACGCTCAAGGCCGCGCGCGCGCTGGCGCAGGCCGAGGTGCTGCTGCTCGACGAACTGGTCAATCCCGGCATCGTCGACCTCGCGCCGCTGGCGCGGGTGGTGCGCGTCGGCAAGCGCGGCGGCTGTCGCTCCACGCCGCAGGAGTTCATCTGCCGGCTGATGCGGCGCTGCGCGCTGCAGGGCCAGCGCGTGGTGCGGGTCAAGGGGGGTGAGGCGCTGCTGTTCGGCCGCGCCGGCGAGGAGATCGCCTTCCTGCGCCGCGCCGGCGTGCCGGTGACGATCATCAACGGCGTCAGCGCGGCGTTCGCGGCAGCGTCCTCGCTCGGCGTGTCGCTCACCCATCGCGACCACTGCCACGGCATCAGCTTCGTCACCGCGCACACCGCCGACCACGGCGAACCGGACTGGGCCGCACTCTGCGCCACCGGCACCACGCTTGCGATCTACATGGGCATGCGCCGCATCGAATCGCTCGCGCAGTCGCTGCTGCAGCACCTGCCCGCGCACACGCCCGTCGCCGTGGTGCAGGCCGCAAGCCAGCCGGGCGAATGCCGCCTGCTCACCACGCTGCAAGCGCTTGCGCTGGATGCCGCCGGTCTCGTTGCGGGCGCACCCGGCGTGATCCTCGTCGGCCCGGCACTGGGCGAGGCGGCGCATGCCACGCTCCCTGCCGCAGCCCCCCTGCAGCGTGCGTCATCGCTCGCGTAGACGGCCGATCGCGTGCGCGGGACGCGATGGTGGCAAGGGGTGTCGCGACGGTCAGACCGCCAGGTGCTCCCCACGGATCTGCGCAATGCGCGCCTGCACGTCCGCATCCACTCCGTCGGCTTCGGCCCGGTCGATCACGTTGGCCAGCACCCGCTTTTCCTCGTCGTCGAGCTGGTGGTCGGCAAGCGCCTTCGCCAGCAGCGAATCCAGCTCGGCCAGGTCGAGTTTGCCGTCATTGGTGAAGATCGGCACCGCAGCGAGGGCGAGTTGGAGGTGGGTGGGTAGACGTTCGGGCATTCGTGCGCTCCTTACTGTTGTGCCGGTCGCGAAGGCGGACGATAGCACGCGTTTTCGGGGTCCCCGATTGCCCGACGCATCGCCGAGGAGTCTCCCGCCGCGACCTGCGTGGCGCCAGATAGACCTGCGCAACCATCTCCACTGGACGCGCCGCCGCGCCCTGCAACTGGCTCCTGCCGCCGAACTGACGGTGGACGGCGGCTGGGTGCTGTAGCGGGTCACCGTAGCTGAAGGGGCCAAGGCCGGCGGCAAGGACTACCATGCACGCCTTCCCGCCGGATGCCGCCGCCATGTCCACGCCCCCGCCCTACCTCGACGACGCCCAGATCGAACGCCTGGCCGAGCTGCTGGAGCAGCGCGCGGTGCCGTTCAAGGGCTTCAACTTGGAAGCGCTGGACGGCTTTCTGTCGGCGCTGGTGGTGTCGCCTTCGATCGTGCTGCCAAGCGAATGGCAGCCGCTGGTGTGGGGCGGCAAGCCGCCGCGCTGGGACAGCGTCGAAGAGGCCACCGACGTGCAGCAACTGCTGATGGGCCACTGGAACATGTGCGCCGCCCGCGCGCAGCACGGCGAAGAAGACGTGCCCGATCACCTCGCGCCGCTGATGTGGCTGCCCGAGGATCCCGAGCTGACCGGCGAGGAGGCGCTGCACGAAGACGAGCTCGACGTCGGCAGCGACTGGGCCCTGGGCTTCTTCGACGGCGTGGCGCTGCGTGAAGCCGAGTGGGACACCTGGCTGGACGAGAACGACTGGATGGAGGAGCTGTTCGACCTGCTCGATCGCCTCGCCACCGGCGAAGTGCTCAACCCGGAAGATCCCACCGCCGAGACCACGCCGCTCGGCTACAGCGATCGCCTGGCGATCGTCGTCTCGCTGCCCGGGATGCTGGCCGACCTCAACCACCACCGCGTCGACGCCCTGACCCCGCGCGAGCCGATCCGCAACGACCCCTCCCCAGGCCGCAACGACCCCTGCCCCTGCGGCAGCGGCAAGAAGCACAAGAAGTGCTGCGGGGCGCATTGAGCGCCCGCAGCGACCCGATGATCAGGGCTGGCGCGCCAGCTCGCGGACAACCGCACGCCCTTGAACTGTAGGAGCAGCTTCAGCCGCGAACGCCCCTTCCAGCCTCGGCGCACGCCGGCCAGGCCCGCGCGCATCCATCGCGGCTGAAGCCGCTCCTACAACCGCGGGATTCCGGCGCCGACAGGACGTGGCGCGCATCCGGCAGGCCCGACGTCCGTCTTCCGTCCGACAGCGCCCACTCCGCCCGCAATCAGGAGAGGATCACGCCCGGCCAGAACAGGTCGCTGCGGCCGCTGGCCGTGCCCGTGAAGCGTTTCGCCTTCTGCTCGTAGACGGCCACGCTGCGGCGCTTCTTGCCGAAGACGTGGAAGAAGTCGTTCCACAAGCTCTGCGCCTCAGCGCGCTCGGAGGTCTCGCCCTCCCACTCGCGCGCGAAGGCGCGTGCGCGGTCGCGGATTTCGTTGAGGCTCAGCGGCATCTGGCGATTCCCCGGTTGCTCACGGCTGCTTCGCCGCGTCGCCGCGACGCAACAGGTCGAAGAGGGGCCGATTCACGTAATAGTTGTTGCGACCCACCTTGATCTTGTCGAGCAGGCCGTCCGCCGCCAGCGTGTCCAGGTAGCGGGTAGCGGTGAGCCGCGACACGCCCAGCTCGCGCTGCGCGAACTCCACCCGCGTATAGGGGTGGTTGAACAGGTTGTTGATCAGGTCCTGGCTGTAGAACCTGTAGTTGTCGCGGATGCGCTGCTTGGTGTCCTGCAGCAACTGTTTGATGGCCTGCACGGTGGCGATGGTTTCGACTGCGGTATTGGCCACGGCGTCGAGCATGTACAGCACCCAGTCCTCCCAGGCATCGTCGTCGCGCACGGCTTGCAGCAGCCGGTAGTAGTCGGGCTTGGTGCGCACGATGTGGCGGCTGAGATAGAGCACTGGGATGTCGAGCAGACCTTCCTTGACCAGGTACAGCACGTTGACGATTCGCCCGGTGCGGCCGTTGCCGTCGTAGAAGGGATGGATGCTTTCGAACTGGTGGTGGATCAGCGCCATCTTCACCAGCGGGTCGGCCGCGAACGGGGGATCGTCGTGGATGAAACGTTCCAGGTCCGCCATCAGCTGCCGGACCTCGTTCGCGTCCTGCGGCGGTTCGTAGATCAGATTGCCCGCCCCGTCGCGCAGGGCCGTACCCGGCAGCCTGCGGAAGCCGGCGCGGTTGCATTCAAGCTGCTGCTGGATGCCGAGGATGGTGTTGAGGGTCAGCAGGCCATTCGCGCGGACCTGCTGGTAGCCGGCACGCAGGGCCTGCCGATAACGCAGCACTTCCTTGACGGCGGTGCCCGCGGCATCGACGGCGTCTTCCGCCCGGTACAGGTCGTCCTGGGTGGTGACGATGTTCTCGATGGCCGAGCTGTCCCTGGCTTCCTGCAAGGTCAGCGTGCTGATCAGGATGTCCTGGTTGGGGATGCTGGCGGCGGCGCCCTTGAGTTCGGCCAGGGCACGACTCGCCACGGCGAGTCGCTTGAGGATCGCGACTGTTTCGAACCGCTCCGGGACGAGGGCGTGCAGCGGGGGCAATGGCATTGCACGCTCGACATATATAGAAAATCGAATTTCTTATACACGTTCAGGGCGGCATGTTCAATCGGCCCGGATTCTGATGCATGTTCCCGTGGACGCCCCCCAAAAAACGACAAGGGCCGGACAGGCCGGCCCTTGCTTCACCCGCTGGTGGCGGGGTTCACCAGACCACTTCAGCCATCGAGCAGTTCAGACCCGAGCCAATGCCGAGCAGGGCCACGCGGTCGCCCTTCTTCAGGCGGCCCATCTCGCGCAGCTTGCTGAGCACGATCGGCACCGAGGCCGGGCCGATGTTGCCGTACTCTTCAAAGATGGTCAGCACCTTCTTCGGGTCGATGCCGATGGCCTTGGTGAAGGCGGCGGTGTGGACCTTGCTGACCTGGTGGATGACGAACTGGTCGAGTTCCTCGGCCACCCAGCCCAGCGCCAGCTTGGCGGCGATGAATGTCTTCTGCGACAGCTTGATGCCTTCGATCAGCAGGGTGCGGGTGTCGGTGACCATGCCGTCGAGGTTGCCGCGGCAGAGCTTGTTCCACTCGGTGGCCGCGCGGGTGACGCCACCGCGGTAGCGCGGTGCGCCGGGGACAAGCTCGGCGCGGGCCATGACCATGGCGGCGGCGCCGGAGCCCAGGGTGAGCGTGGCCAGTTCGTTGCGGAACTGCTCCTCGGTGGCGTCGACGCTGGACAGGCGCTCGAGGGTCTTTTCGTAGGCCAGGTCGGCGGTTTCGCCGTCGACGATCAGGGCGTAGTCGATCTCGCCGCGCTCGATCATGCGGCTGGCGATGTCCATGCCGTTGATGAAGGCCAGGCAGGCGTTGGCGACGTCGAAGTTCTGGCAGGTGTCGGGCAGGCCGAGGTTGCCGCTCACGATGCTCGCCGTCGACGGCTCCAGGTAGTCGCGGCTGACCGAGGTGTTGACCAGCAGGCCGACCTTGTTCGGGTCGATGCCTGCATCGGCCAGCGCCTTGACCCCGGCCAGGGTCGCCACTTCGGACGCCTGCACGCCCTCTTCCCAGAGGTAGCGCGAGTGGATGCCGGCAACGTCGCCGAGCACGTCGATCTTGATCCCGAGGCGGTCGAGGGTCGGCCTCAACCGCTCATTGATCGCCGCGGATGACAGGCGACGGGGCGCATCGATATGGGCGAGACCGGCGATGGCGACGTGTTGGAAAAGCATGGGCGGGCGCCGGTAACGGATACGGAGCCGTATAGAGTAGCCCCTTCGGTCCCCCGGCGCATGGCGCTGGCTGAACGGGCAGGGGAATCGTGGCGACCGGTGGCCCCCACCCCAGCCCTCCCCCGCAGGCGGAGGAGGGAGCAAAGCGGGCCTGGAGCCCTCCCCGCAGGCGGGGGAGGGAGCAAAGCGGGGCCTGGGCGGCCCCGCCCCTCAGCGGCCGCAGCGCCAGGCCGCGAAGCGCTGGCTGCCGCCGGTGGGACCGGCGATGGGATGGATGGTATCGGCCCCGAGCCCGGGAGCCTCGTTGCGGGCCAGGGTCTCAAGCTCGTCGCGGACCTTGAGCGCATTGCGCTCGATGAAGGCGATCGAGTGCTTGACCGAAACCTCGACCTCGCCCCGCTTCTCGCAGCCGCCCGGCACCCCGCTGACCACTTTCACCGCGCTGGCACCCGGCGCCATGTGCACCCAGGTGCAGGCGGACAGGGCCACGGCCAGCGGAACGATCAGCAACATGCGCATCGGGGGGATCCTCTCGGTGTCGGTGGAACGCGATGCCCGCCATTGTGGCGGGCGTCACGGGTTCAGCGGTCGCGGCGGCAACGACAGGTAGCGCCGCGGTTCATGCTTGCGGGCCGCCGACGTGGCCTGCGATCACTCGCCGACGGGCTTGCCGTCGACGTCGATCACCTGCACCGGCCCCAGCTCCAGCGCGCGCACCGCGGCTTCGGTCTGGGCCAGGTCGCCGACCACCACCCAGGTCAGCGCACCGGGGCGGATGGTCTTCGCGGCCTCGGCCAGCTGCGCCGCGGTGGCGGACTCGACCTCGGCCTTGCGCCGCAGCACGTGGTCGTCGGGGCGGCCGTAGCGGACGATGCCGCCGATCGCGGACATCACCGACCACGCGGTTTCGTAGGCACCGGGCAGGCTCAGGGTCTGGATCGCCTTGACCCGCTCGACCTCGGCCTGGCTCGGCGGGCGCTCGCCGCTGGCGAACTCGGCGAGCTCGCGCTGGATCTCGGCGATCGACTCGCCGGTGCGGTCGATCTGCACCGGCGCCGACACCATCCAGCGGCGCTGGCCGAGCGCACCGCCCAGCGCGCTGCTGGCGCCGTAGGACCAGTGCTTGTCCTCGCGCAGGTTCATGTTCAGGCGCGCGGTGAAGTCGCCGCCGATCACGCCGTTGGCGAGCTCAAGCGTGGTCGCGTCGGGGTCGCGGCTGCCCGGGACGATCTGGGCGGCGAAGATGTTGGCCTGCACCGCGCCGGGCTGGTCGATCAGGAACACGCGCGGCGCGGTCGGCAGCGCGACCTGCGGCACTTGAACCTGCGCAGGCGCGCCCGCGCCGCCCTTCCAGCCGCCGAAGTGGCGCTCGAGCTGCGGCACCACCTCGGCCAGCGTGGTATCGCCGACCACGATCAGGGTCGCGTTCTCCGGCTGCACCCAGCGGCGGTGGAAGTCGAGCAGGTCGTCGCGACCCAGCGCCGCGATCGAATCCTCGGTGCCGCTGCCGGGCGCGCCGTAGGGATGGCCCGCGCCGTACAGCAGCGCCGGCAGCACCCGCATCGCCATGCCGGCCGGCTGCGCCTTCTGCTGGCGGATGCCGGCGATCCAGCTCGCCTGGATGCGGTCGATCTCCGCCTGGTCGTAGTTCGGGCGCTGCACCATGTCGGCGAACAGGGCCAGCGACGGGTCGAGGTTTTCCTTCAGCGCCGACAGCCAGGCGTTGCCGCCGTCCTGCGAGGCGCCGGCACCGAGGCTGGCGCCGAGGGCTTCGGCGCGGTTGGCGAAGTCCAGCGAGCCGATGCCCGCCGCGCCCTCGTCGAGCAGGTCCATTGCGAAGTCGGCCACGCCTTCCCGGCCGGCCGGATCGCTGCTGTAGCCGCCGTGGAATTCATAGCTGAACTGCACCACCGGAATGTCGTGGCGCTCGGCCAGCACCACCTGCGTGCCGTTGCCCAGCGACGCGCGCTGCAGCGTCGGGAACTTCAGCTCCGGGAAGCTCGTTGTCTGCGGCACGCCGAGGCTGCGGTCCACCGCAGCAGGCGTGGTGCGGTACTTCGGATCGGGCGCGGGCGGGTCGAACGGCGCGGGCACCGCCGCCGGCGCCTCGACCAGTGCGGTCCGCTCGCCGGGCTCGACCACGATGGTGTGGCTGCCCTGCCCGAGCCACTTCGCGCCGACCGCGCGGACATCGGCGGCGGTGGTGGACGCGAAGTTCGCCAGCTGGGTGCGGAAGCAGCCCGGGTCGCCTTCGAACACGGTGCATTCGGCCAGCACGTCGGCCTTGCCGCCGAAGCCGCCGATGCGCTCGACGCCGCGGATGAAGCCGGCGCGGATCATGCTGCGCGCGCGCTCGAGTTCCTCGTCGGTGGGGCCGTCGACGACCAGCCTGGCGATCTCCTCGTCGATGATGGCCTCCACCCGCGCCGGGGCCACGCCTTCCTTGACCGTGGCCACGATGTAGAAATTGGAGCCCAGCTGCGAGCCGCCGGCCATGGCGCTGATGTTGTCGACCAGCTTCTCGCCGTGCAGCAGGCGCGTGTCCAGGCGCGAGGACTTGGCGCCGCCCAGCACGTAGCCCAGCACCTGCAGCTGGTCGAGCTCGACGCTGCCGGTCTCGGGGATGTTCCAGGCGCGGTAGATGCGCGGCTGCGGCACCTTGTCGTGCATCACCTCGCGGGTGGACTGCGCGCGGCGCGCCACGTCCACCGCCGGCTGCGACATGCTCGGCCCAGCCGGGATGTGGCCGAAGTATTTCGCCACCTTGTCCTTCGCCGTGGCCATGTCGATGTCGCCGGCCAGCACCAGCACCGCGTTGTTGGGGCCGTACCAGGCGTGGAACCACTGCTTCACGTCCTCCAGCGAGGCCGCGTTGAGGTCGTTCATCGAGCCGATCACGCTGTGGCCGTAGGGATGGCCCTTGGCGTACAGCGCGCTGGTCAGCTTCTCCCAGACCTGGCCGTAGGGCTGGTTCTCGCGCTGGCGCTTCTCGTTCTGGACCACGCCGCGCTGTTCGTCCAGCGCAGCCTGGTCGATCGCGCCCAGCAGGTGGCCCATGCGATCGGATTCCATCCACAGCGCCATGTCGAGCGCGGTGGTGGGCACGTTCTGGAAGTAGTTGGTGCGGTCGGTGTTGGTGGTGCCGTTCTGGCTGGTTGCGCCGACCGCGCGGAACGGATCGAAGAACTCGCCCGGATGGTTCTCGCTGGACTGGAACATCAGGTGCTCGAACAGGTGGGCAAAGCCGCTGCGCCCGGCCGGCTCGTCCTTGCTGCCGACGTGGTACCAGATGTTGACCGCGACGATCGGCGCCTTGCGGTCGGTGTGCACCACCACGCGCAGGCCGTTGGGCAGGACGAAGCTCTCGTGGGCGATATCGACGACCGGGGCATCGGCCGCAGCGGCGGCGGGCAGCGCAACCAGGCCGGCCCCAAGCGCGAGGCCGAGGGCAGTGGTCAGCAGGGCGCGGCGCACGGGGCGGGATGGGGCGGTCGACGACATGCTTGTTCCTTGCAACAAATGACCTGCCATCTTAGCCCTCCGCCTTCCGGCGCCTCCCGGGCCGGAAGTCCCGCCGATGACGCCGCCTGCACCGGGCGCGGTGCAGTCTTGGGTGATGTCCGTCCGCCACATCCTGGTCACCGGCGCCAATCGCGGCCTCGGCCTCGAGTTCGTCCGCCAGCTGCTGACAGGCGGTGACCACGTGATCGCCGCCTGCCGCCAGCCCGGCAAGGCCACCGCGCTCAACACCCTGGCCGGCGAACATCCCGGCCGCCTGCACGTGCTGCCGCTGGACGTCGCCTCGCCAAAATCGCAAGCCGAACTTGCACGCGAACTGCCGCTGGTGCTCGGCGACGACGGACGCCTCGACCTGCTGCTCAACAACGCCGGTGTGCTGCACTCGGGCGAACGCTTCGGCCACCTGAGCCTGCCCAACTTCGAGGACAGCTTCCGCATCAACGCGGCCGGCCCGCTGCTGCTGACACAGGCGCTGGCGCCTTTGCTGGCCGACGCCTGCCCCGAGCAGGGCCGAGGGGGCGCGCGCGTGGTCAACCTGTCCTCGGAGCTGGGCTCGATCGACGCCACCAGGCGCTTCGGCACGCCCAGCTACAACCTCAGCAAGACCGCGCAGAACATGGCAACGGCGCTGCTGGCACAGGCGCTGGAAAGCCGCGGCATCGTGGTGGTGGCAATCAGCCCGGGCTGGGTGCGCACCGACATGGGCGGCGAAGGCGCTGAACTCGACCCTGCCGAAGCCGTGGCCGGCATCCTGCGCGTGGTCGGCGGCCTGGAGCCCGGCGACAGCGGGCAGTTCCTGGACTGGCGCGGCCGCGTCGTACCCTGGTGACCAGCCCGCCCGAGCGACAATGACGCCCCGCGTCCATCGGCCCCGCCGTGTTCGATCTGCTGCTGTACCAGCCCGAGATTCCGCCCAACACCGGCAACGTGATCCGGCTGTGCGCCAATACCGGCGCGCGCCTGCACCTGATCCGGCCGCTCGGCTTCGACATGGATGATCGCAACCTGCGCCGCGCCGGCCTGGATTACCACGAGTACGCGACGCTGCGGGTGCACGATTCGCTCGATGCCGCGCTCGCCGCGATTGCGCCACTGCGTCTGTTCGCACTGAGCACGCGCAACAGCGTGCGCTACGACCAGCCGCGCTACGCCGCCGGCGATGCCTTCGTGTTCGGTCCTGAAACGCGCGGGCTGCCCGATGAGGTGCTGGCGCGGATCCCCGACGGACAGCGCCTGCGCCTGCCGATGCGCCCGCACAACCGCAGCCTCAACCTCTCCAACGCGGTGGCGGTGGTGGCGTTCGAGGCGTGGCGGCAGCTGGAGTTCGATGGCTGCGCATAGGTTGAGCGACCGGGATCACTGATCCGTGTCGATGCGGTGATCCGCACAGCCATTGCGATCCAGAGCCCCTGGCTCATGGCCGGCAACCAATCAGCCTAATCGGCATCAGTGCTCCCAGGCGGAAACATGCATAATTTGGCGGCATCGCGCGAGCGCTGCGCGCGCCCCGCCTCACGCCGACCCGGAGACCCCCATCGACGTCACGCTGCAAGCCGGGCAACTGCAGAGCCTGTTCGACCCGCTGCCGGACGTGGTGTTCTTCGTCAAGGACACCGAATGCCGCTATGCGCACGTGAACCAGACGCTGATCCAGCGGCTGGGCCTGCGCCGGCGCGAGGACATCATCGGCAAGAGCGTGCTGGAGCTGTATCCGGCCAGCCTGTCGGCCGCCTACATCATGCAGGACCGGCGCGTGCTCGCCGGCGAGGTGATCGAGAACCTGCTGGAGCTGCAGCTCTATCCCAACCGCACGCGCGGCTGGTGCCTGACCCTGAAACAGCCGATCTGGAAGGATGGCCGCATCGTCGGCCTGACCGGCATCTCCCGCGACCTGGGCCAGCCCGACAGCCAGCATTCCTCGTTCAGTCGCCTGCAGCGGGCGGTGAACCACATGCAGGCCCACTTCAACGACCCGCTGCGGGTGGGAATGCTGGCCGACATCGCCGGGGTTTCGGTGTCACAGCTGGAGCGCCTGTTCAAGCGCGTGTTCCAGATCACCCCGCAGCAGATGCTGACCAAGCTGCGCATCGAGGCGGCGATGCGCATGCTGCACAGCGACGCCAGCATTGCCGAGATCGGCCAGATCTGCGGCTTTTCCGACCAGAGCGCCTTCGCGCGGCAGTTCAAGTCCACGGTTGGCATGCCGCCACGGGACTACCGGGCGATGGTGCGGCGCTGATCGTCTGCGCGCGGGCCGGATCGAAGCGTAAGCTTTCCTGAACCCTGCGGTTCAATATTCAGCCGGCGTTGCGTCCCGGCACACAGAATTGCCCTGCTGCCCCGGTGGAACCGTTTTCCCCGACGGTTGGACTCCCTCCCCCTCCCACCGGGGCGGCACTTTTTCTCGACGCATCGAACCGAACAAGATGAGATGTCGCCGCGCGGCGTTCGCGCCCCCATCCAGCAAGTAGCGACGTCGCCCTCTCTCCCGGCGTCGCAGCTATGACCCGGCCGGAAACGGCCGGGTTTTTTTGTGCGCGATTGCCGGCCAGCGGCGCGGCGATGGCCGTCGCCATTCCGCTCTGCCGGAGCGCCGTCAAAATGGATGACCAGCCATTCGGCTGTTGAGAAGCGCCTCCGGCTTGACCAGCCTGCGGCTGTTGAAAGGCACTTCGTCGGGGTGACGTCGGGTCATCCCGCCGTCGCACGCGAGTCGGATCAGCGCTCGGGCTGTTCGAACAGCGACCCGGAATATTCGGGCTTGCGCTCGCGGGCCATCAGGCGCGCAAGGCCTTCGGCCGGGGTGATGTCGCCGTGCAGCACGTCGCGGACGTTGCTGGAAATCGGCAGCTCCAGGCCGTAGCGGTCGGCCAGGCGCATCACTTCATCGGCGGTCTGCACCGATTCGACCACCTGGCCGATCTCGCGCACCGCCTCGGCCACGCTCTTGCCGCGGCCCAGGGCCAGGCCAAGGCGGCGGTTGCGCGACAGGTCGCCGGTGCAGGTCAACACCAGGTCGCCCAGCCCGGCCAGGCCCATCAACGTTTCCGGGCGGCCGCCGATCGCGGCATTGAGCCGCAGCATCTCGTTGAGGCCGCGGGTGATCAGGCCGGTGCGGGCGTTGAGGCCCAGCTCCATGCCGTCGGCCACCCCGGTGGCCACGGCCAGGACGTTCTTCATCGCGCCGCCGAGTTCGGCGCCGCGCATGTCGCTGCCGGTATAGGCGCGGAAGCCCGGGCCATGCAGCACGTCGGCCACCTGCTGCACGAAGCCCGCGTCCTCGCCCTGCACGGTCACCGCAGTGGGCAGCCCGAGCGTGACTTCCTTCGCGAACGAAGGTCCGGTGACCACCGCCAGCGGCACGTCCTCGCCCAGCACGTCGGCCGCGACCTCGTGCAGGAAGCGGCCCGAGCCGGGCTCGAAACCCTTGGCCGCCCACGCCACGCCGGCATGCGCCGGGCGCAGCGGCGCCAGCGCGTGCAGGGTTTCGGTGAAAGCGTGCGAAGGCACCACCACCAGCACCAGGTCGGCCTCGCGCACCGCGGCGGCGAGGTCGGTGGTGGCGCGCAGCGGTTCGGGCAGGGGGATGCCGGGCAGGTAACGGGGGTTTTCGTGGCGCTGGTCGATCGACTCGGCGATCGCCGCGTCACGGCCCCACAGGATCGTGGGGTGGCCGTGGCGCGCGATCAGCGAGGCGAGCGCGGTGCCCCACGAGCCCGCGCCAAGCACCGCGACGCGGACGGTCGGGCTCGCCATCGATCAGGCGTTGCCGGCAGTCTCGCTGCTGGCCAGGTCGCCGCCGGGCTGCTGGGCCTGGCGCTGGCGCAGGCTTTCGGCATACAGCGCGTCGAAGTTGATCGGCTGCAGCAGGAACGGGGCGAAGCCGCCTGCCTGGATGAGTTCGCCGATGATCTGGCGCGCATACGGATACAGCACGTTCGGGCACTGGGTGCCGAGCAGCGCGTCGAGCACGTTCGGCTCGAAGCCGGCCAGGCCGAACACGCCAGCCTGCTGCACTTCGACCATGTACACCGAATTGCCTTCGCCTTCGCCGGCGGTGCAGGTCAGGGTCACGCCCAGCACCACTTCGTACGCGTTCTCGCCCAGGCGCTGCACGCGCTGGTTGAGATTCATGTTGATCTGCGGCTGGTTCTGCTCGTTGAACACGAGTGGCGCCTTCGGCGACTCGAACGAGACGTCCTTGACGTAGATCTTCTCGACGCTGAACTGCGGGCCCGTGGCCTGCG
The DNA here is from genome assembly GCF_054072655.1 of Luteimonas sp. A482. Classification (NCBI taxonomy): domain Bacteria; kingdom Pseudomonadati; phylum Pseudomonadota; class Gammaproteobacteria; order Lysobacterales; family Lysobacteraceae; genus Luteimonas; species Luteimonas sp. A482. The sequence continues at coordinate 78,494 of NZ_JBSVRO010000001.1, read as the reverse complement.
CGGGTTCGGTGCCGCCGTTGAGGGCTTGCTCGGACATCCTGATGCTGCTCCGGTTATCTGGGTCGGAAAAGAGGGCGATTATCGCACTTCAGGCGCTCAGCCGCGGCCCTTGGCCAGCGGCAGGTCGGCATGCTGCCAGCCGCCGATGCCGCCATCGAGCACGAACACGCGCTCGAATCCGGCCTTCTTGAGCCGCTTCGCGGCCTCGCCTGCGCTCTGCCCGGTCTTGCACACCAGCACCACCGGCAGCGCTTTGGCCGCGGCCAGGCGCTTGTTTTCCGGGTCGAACTGGCTCATCTGCACGTTCTTGGAGCCGGGGATGTGGCCCTTGTCGAAATCGGCGATCGGGCGCAGGTCGACGACCAGGGCGTTGTCGCGGTTGACCAGGGCGGTCACCTCGGCCGGACGCACCACCTTGAAGTTGCGCAGCAGCCGCGCGATCTCGGTCACGATGATCGCGCCGGTCAGGCCGGCGAAGGCCAGTGCGAGCATCTGGTTGCGGCCAGCGAAGGCCATCAGTTCCTGGAAGTCCACGTCGGATCGGCTGTACGGGAGGGGACGGGATTGTCGCATAGGGGCGCCGGCACGGCGCCCGGCTATTCGCCCGCCCAGAAGTCCGGCAGCCCGCCGGTGATCCACCAGGTCTTCTGCGCCGGGTCGTAGCGCCACTGCTCGGTGTAGCGCAGGGTGCGCTCGGCCATGGTGTGGCGGTTGATCACGCCGATCTCGATCTCGCGCATCGCCTCGGACTCGCCGGGGCGCGAGGCCAGGTCGCGGTAGTGCGAGACCTGCACCTGCCGGTAGCGTTCGAACTCCAGGTCGCCGATCGGATTGGCCTCGCGCCAGGCCGGATCGACCATGCCCCACGCGCCCTCGAAATCACCCCAGCGGATCGCGGCCGACCACGCGTACTGCGCGCCCTGCAGGGCCGACATCTCCTTGCCGGAGCTGGCGCAGCCGGCCAGCAGCAGCACCGCGCAAACCATCCACAGCTGCCGCCATCCACGCATCGCCCTGCTCCCGGTTTTTTGCGCCCATGCTAGCAGCCGCGGCGTACGCCGGGCCGCGCGCTCAGCTACGCCTGAGGATTGCGGCGTAGCGCGAAGATGCCTGCGTGGCGATGCCGCCGTCGGGCAGCAGCACCTGCGCTTGCAGGTTTGCACGGGCGCGGCCGCGACTGCGCAAGGTGGACAGGAAGATGTCCCAGCCCGCGTCGCCGTCCAGCCAGGCTTCGGCCTGCAGGTCCGCGCGCAGCGGCGCCAGGTAGCGCAGCTGCGTGTCGGCGACGTAGACCTCGGCGTCCAGTCCAGCCTGTTCGACCGTGAGCGCGGTCAGGCCCCACGCCGCCAGCGTCATCAGCGAGGCCAGGCTGCCGCCGAACGCCGAACCCTTGTCGTTGACGTTGGCCGCGAGCGGTGCGTGCAGTCGCAGTCGCCCGTCGGAATATCCAGCCACGCGCGGCTGCAGCGCGCGCGCCGGCGGCATCGCCAGCAGCTGCGACTCCAGCCCACGCAGGGCCGCGTCGGGAAAATCGGTCATGCGTGGAAGCTTCCGGAAACGTGAGGGGTGCTTGCGGCGTGCGTGGCCAGGGACCAAGCTTGCTGGCATGTCGCAGGACACCACCGCACCGAAGCAGCGCGCATGCTACGTGATCTCGCTGCGGCCGGTCGGTGGCCATGCGCCAATGCGCCGCGCCGCCGCCGCGCATGGCGCGCGCGTGCTGGCGCTGTCGCCCTGGCGGATCGAGATGCGCGATGACGCCGCCACCCGCGCGGCGCTGGCCACGGCGCTGCGCGCGGACGTGGTGCTGTTCACCAGTCCGGCTGCCGCGCGCGCCGCGGCGGCGCTGCAGCCCCTGCGCGCCAGCCCGGCGCAGGCCTGGCTGGCGGTGGGCGCGGGCACGGCGGCGGCCTTGGGTCGCGCCGGCGTCGAGCGGGTAACCGCGCCGACGCGGATGGACAGTGAAGGACTGCTGTCGCTGCCGGCGCTCGCGCAAGTGCAAGGCCGCAGCGTCGGCATGGTCACCGCGCCCGGCGGGCGCGGACTGATCGCGCCGACGCTCGCTGCACGCGGTGCGCGGGTCCTGCGTGCCGAGGTGTATGCACGCGTCCCGGTCACGCTTGCGCCGCAGGCGCTGGCGAGGCTGCGGGCGCTGCCCGGGCCGCTGTGCCTGGCGTTGAGCAGCGGCGAGGCCCTGCAGCGGATCCTCGAAGCCCTGCCTGACGACCTGCTGCCGCGGCTGCGCGGCGCGCGCGTGCTGGCCGCCAGCGAACGGCTTGCGCAGATGGCGCGCGCGGCCGGTTTCGGCGATGTACGCGTGGCCGCCGATGCGCGCCCGGCGTCGCTGCTGGCCGCGTCCGCCGCCGACCGCGCCTGACGTTCAAGCTCCGATAGCATGCGCAGCCCCCTACGTCCGCACCGTCGATGAGCAACACCGCCACCTCCCCCTCCACGCCCCGGCCGCGCCGTGGCGCCGTCGTCGCATGGCTGCTGCCCGGCCTGGCCGTCCTGCTCGTCCTGGGTGCATGGGCGGCATACCGGTGGAACATCGCCCAGGTCGCGCGCGCCCAGGCTGCAGAGTCCGACCGACAGCACATCGACGCACTGGGCCAGCGCATGGACGCCCTGCGGCTCGACCAGCGCGCGCAGACCGCGCGCCTGCAGCAGGCCGAAGCGACCAACCGCCTGCTGCGCGAGGAACTGATCGGCCTGGGCCAGCGCGCCGCCCTGCTCGAGGACAGCGTGCGCAGGCAGGCCGATTCCGCACTGCACCCCGGCCAAGCCCTGCGCCTGGACGAAGTGGAGCTGCTGCTCGCCCAGGGCCAGCAGCGGCTGCTGCTGTCGGGCGACCTCGACAGCGCGCGCCGCGCCTACGCGCTGGCCGCGCAGCTGCTGGAAGACGTCGACGGCCACGACTGGCTCGACCTGCGCCAGGCGCTGGCGCAGGAGCGCGACGCGCTCGACGCGCTGGGACAGGATCCCAAAACACTCGCCGCCAGCCGCCTGGACGCCTTCGCCGCCGCCCTGCCGGCGCTGCCGATCCAGCCGACGTCGCCCGAGGCCACGCAGGCGTGGTGGACACGCGCGTTTTCGAAGCTGGTGGAGGTGCGTCCGAGCGCGGACACGGTGGCGGCGGAGCCCGCCGACCGCGCCGCCGGCCTGGCCGCGCTGCAGCTGGAGTTCGGGCTCGCCCGGGCCGCCATCGAGCGCCGCGACCGCAATGGCTATCGCCTGGCCCTGGCCCGCGCCGACGGCTGGCTCCTGCGACTGTGGCCGGATTCGGCCGAGCGTCGCCGCCAGCGCGCGATGCTGCAGGCGCTGGGCGAAAACACGCTGGCGCTGGAGTTGCCCGCGCTGGGCAGCACACTGGCGCAGTTGCGCCGGCAGCGCGGCGCCGGCTGAGCGGCACGTTCAGCGCGTCGACGCCACGGCAACACCCCAGGCGCGAGTCTGGCGCCTGACCCGGAACGACTGGAAAGGAAATCTGCCATGAACCTGTTCCGTACCCTGCTGCTGTGGCTCGTGCTGGCCTTGGCCGGCGCCCTGCTTGCGCAACTGCTGCTGGCCCAGGACCCGGGCCAGGTCCTCGTGCGCTGGCGCGGCTATGACTACACCACCACCGTCCTGGTAGGGGCGGCGCTGCTGTTTGCCGCCGCCTTCGCGCTATGGCTGCTGTGGACGCTGCTGGCGCTGCCGTTCCGCGCCTGGGGCCGGCATCGCGACACCCGCGCCCGCGCGCGCATCGGCGAAGGCCTGGAGGCGCTGCAGCACGGACACTGGTCGCGCGCGGAAAAGCTGCTGGCCCAGGCCGCCAACGACGAGCACGTGGAATCGGCCGCACGCATTGGCGCGGCCGAGGCCGCCGTGGGCCGCGGCGACCACGCAGCCGCACGCGAGCACCTGGCCGGCTTCGGTGACCGTCATCCGGCGCTGCGCGCGATCACCACGGCCGAGCTGGCCCTGCGCGAACAGCGGCCGACCGACGCCCTGGTCGCGCTCGACGCACCGGCCGCGCAGCCGCTCCCGCCGCGCGGCCTGGCCCTGCGTGCCGAAGCCCTGGCCGCCAACGGCCAGGCCGCGGAAGCCTGGGGCCTGCTCGGGGCGCTGCGACAGCAGCAAGCCTGGCCGCAGGCGCTGCTGGACGAGCGCGAATCGCGCTGGGCCGAGGCTTCGCTGCTCGAGGCTGCCGACACCAATGCGCTGGCCGAACGCTGGGATGCGCTGCCCAAGACGCTGAAGACGGACCCCGCGGTCGTCGACGCCTATGCCAGCCGCGCCGCCGCCTTCGGCTGGGAGGACGCGGCGAACAAGAGCATCGAGCACGCGCTGGACACCCGCTGGGACGAGGGCCTGGCCACCCGCTACGGGCTGCTGCCGGTCGGGCGCATGGACCATCGCCAGGCGCAGGTCGAGCGCTGGCTCAAGGCGCACCCGGGCAGCCCGTCACTGCTGCTGACCCAGTCACGCTTTGCACAGGCCAGCGGTGACTGGCCGCGGGCCGAAGCCTCGCTGCACAGCGCGCTGGCACAGGGCGGCGGCAGTGACGCCTGGGAAGCCCTGGGCGAGGGCTACGCCCGCAGCGGCGACGACGGCCGCGCCTGGCAGTGCTACGCCAACGCGCTGGCGGCAAACCGGGGCCAGGTGGTCATCCCCGTGTCCCCGCGCGAGCAGCACCAGCAGGTCGCCGACCAGGCGGTGTTCGAGGACCGCGACGAGCATGGTGTGCCGCGATTGCGCGAGTAGATAGCTGGCATGCACAGCTGATCCGTCGGCCACCCGTGTAGGAGCGGCTTCAGCCGCGATCGTCGCCCCAAGGGACATCGCAGTTGCCCGTGTTCGCGGCTGAAGCCGCTCCTACAGGGACTGGTCGGGCTTGATGCCACGGTGGCCGGCAGCTCAGCCCGCCTCCAGCTTCTCCCAGCGTGCATAGGCGACATCCAGTTCTTGCTGGAGTTCGGCCAGCGACTGGTTGGCGGCAGTGATCGCGTCGGCGTCCTGGCGGAAGAAGGCGGGATCGTTCATCGCTGCGCCGCGGCGGGCAATCTCGGTTTCCAGCTGTTCGATGCGCGCAGGCAGTTGCTCCAGTTCGCGCGTGTCGCGGAAGCTGCGCTTTGCCTTCGGCGGCTCCGCCGGCCCTGCAGCAGCCGTCGCGGCCTGCGCCGCTTCCCTGGCAGCTTCGGCCCTTGCTGCGGCGGCCGCGGCGGCTGCAGGCGACGGGCGCTGCCGCAGCCAGTCCGAATACCCGCCTACGTATTCACCCAGGCGGCCATCGCCTTCGAGCACGAGCGTGCTGGTCACCACGTTGTCGAGGAAGTCGCGGTCGTGGCTGACCAGCAGCAGGGTGCCGGGGTAGTCGGCCAGCAGTTCCTCGAGCAGCTCCAGCGTCTCCACGTCCAGGTCGTTGGTCGGTTCGTCCATCACCAGCAGGTTGGACGGCTGCGCGAACAGCTTGGCCAGCAGCAGGCGGTTGCGCTCGCCGCCCGAGAGCCGGGTGATCGGCGCGCGCGCGCGTTCGGGCGAGAACAGGAAGTCCTGCAGGTAGCCGACCACGTGCTTGCGACTGCCGTTGACCTCGATGAAGTCCTGGCCTTCGGCGACGTTCTCCAACGCATTGCGCGTGTCGTCCAGCTTGCTGCGGTGCTGGTCGAAGTACGCGATTTGCAGGCCGGTACCCAGCTTGACCTCACCGCGCTCGGGCACCAGTTCGCCCAGCAGGATCTTCAGCAGCGTGGACTTGCCCGAACCGTTGGGGCCGATGACGCCGATGCGGTCGCCGCGCAGGACGGTGGCGGACACATCGTCCAGCAGCACGCGCCCGTCGTAGCCCTGGGTCACGTGTCTGGCCTCGATGACCCGCTTGCCCGAGTTGCGCATGCCGGCCACTTCCATCTTCACGTTGCCCGCCAGCTCGCGCCGCTGCGCGCGCTCGCTGCGCATCGCCTTGAGCGCGGTCACGCGGCCCTCGTTGCGGGTGCGGCGCGCCTTGATCCCCTGCCGGATCCAGATCTCTTCCTGCGCCAGCAGCTTGTCGAAGCGTGCGTTTTCCTGGGCCTCGGCGTGCAGGCGCTCTTCGCGCCGGCGCAGGTAGTTTTCATAGTCGCCCGGCCAGCTGCTGAGGCGGCCGCGGTCGATTTCGACGATGCGGGTGGCCAGCGCGCGCAGGAAGCTGCGGTCGTGGGTGACGAACACGATGCTGCCGGCGAACTGCTTGAGGAAGCCTTCGAGCCAGGCGATGGCCTCGATGTCGAGGTGGTTGGTGGGTTCGTCCAGCAGCAGGATGTCGGGGTTGCGCACCAGCGCCTGCCCCAGCAGCACGCGCCGCTTCATGCCGCCCGAGAGCGCGGCGAAGTCGGCATCCTCGGGCAGCTCCAGCCGGTCGAGCACCTGCTGCACGCGGCGGTCGAGATCCCAGCCGTGCTGCGCCTCGATTTCCGCCTGGGCCTCGCCCATGGCCTCCATGTCGCCCTCGTGCAGCGCATGGTGGTAGCGCGCGAGCACGCGGCCGAGGTCGCCCAGGCCCTCCGCGACCACGTCGAACACCGTGCCCTGCGTGTCCAGCGGCACTTCCTGCGCCATGCGCGCGACGACCACGCCGCGCTGGACGCGGATCTCGCCGTCGTCGGCCCGCAGCTCGCCGGCCATCAGCCGCATCAGGGTGGACTTGCCGGCGCCATTGCGGCCGACGATGCATACGCGCTCGCCGGTTTCGATGGACAGGTCGACATCTTGAAGCAGCAGCGGGCCGCCGACGCTGAAGTCGACGCCCTGGAATTGGAGGAGGGACATGGGGTAATTCTACCGGGCGGGTCTGCAGGGCGGGGATGCGACCGGCGCCAAGGGTCAAGGTTTCGGTCGCCGCGCGCACCTGCGGCCCGGGATTTTACCGGCTTCGCCGTTGCGGGGAGCTTCTCCCGGCGCAGGCCAAGGTTGCGGCCGGATCAGCGCTCGAGGATCGCCACCACGCCCATGCCGCCGGCGGTGCAGATCGAGACCAGGGCGCGGCCGCCGCCGCGCTCCTTGAGCTGCTTGGCGGCGGTGGCGACGATGCGCGCGCCGGTGGCGGCGAAGGGATGGCCGGCGGCGAGCGAGGAACCCACCGGATTGATCCTGGCCGGGTCGATGCGACCCAGCGGCGCATCCAGGCCGAGGCGGCTGCGGCAGTAGTCCTCGCTCTCCCAGGCGCGCAGGGTGCACAGCACCTGCGCGGCGAAGGCTTCGTGGATCTCGTAGAAATCGAAGTCCTGCAGGGCCAGGCCGTTGCGCGCCAGCATTTCGGCCACGGCGATGGTCGGCGCCATCAGCAGGCCTTCGCCGTGCACGAAGTCCACCGCCGACACGTGCACGTCGCGGATGTGGCACAGCACCTCGTGCCCGTGCGCGGCGGCCCACTGGTCGCTGGCCAGCAGGCAGGCGGAGGCGCCGTCGGTGAGCGGGGTGGAGTTGGCGGCGGTGAGCGTGCCGCGGCCGCTGCTGCGGTCGAAGGCGGGCTTGAGCGTGGCGAGCTTCTCGAGCGAGGTGTCGGGACGCAGGATGTTGTCGCGCGAGACGCCGCGGAAACTGACCACCAGGTCGTCGAAGAAGCCGCGGTCGTAGGCGGCGGCCAGCTTGTGGTGCGAGGACACGGCCAGCTCGTCCTGCGAATCGCGCGAGATATTCCACTCCTTGGCCATGTCCTCGCAGTGCTCGCCCATCGACTTGCCGGTGCGCGGCTCGGCCACGCCGGGGAAATCGGGCTTGAGTTCGCGCAGGCGAAAGCCGGAGAACGCGGCCAGCTTGTCCTTCGTCGTCTTCGCCGCATTCGCCGCCAGCAGGCGCCGGCGCAGTGACTTGCCGTAGACGATCGGCACGTCCGAGGTGGTGTCCGAGCCGCCGCCGATGCCCGACTCGATCTGCCCGGTCGCGATCTTCATGGCGATCAGGTTGAGCGTGTCCAGCGAGGTGCCGCAGGCGCGCTGCAGGGTGATGCCGGGCGTGAGCGCGGACAGGCCGGAGGACAGAGCGGCCTCGCGGCCGAGGTTCCAGTCCGAGGCGTGCTTGATCACCGCGCCCATCGCCACTTCGCCCAGCTGCTGGCCGTGCAGGCCGAACTTCTCCACCAGCGCGCCAAGGGTGCGCACCGACATGCCCAGGTTGCCCACGTCCGAGTAGGCGGTGTTCTGGCGGCAGAACGGGATGCGGACGCCGCCCAGCACGGCGACGGGACGACCTTGCAGCATCGGGAGGGACCTCTTCGGTGCGGGCCCGTCGGCGGCGACAGGCATAATCGGCGAGTCTAACGTACCGTTGCGAATGGCCCGATGAACGAGCATCACATTGCCGCGCACTTGCCCGAGAACACCGTCGCCGGCCTGATGGCGCTGGAGCTGGCGCCGGGCAGCGTCGTCGAACACGGCGCACTGGCGCAGGAGGAGGCGGCGCGACTGGCCTCACTGCTGGGGCGCGACCTTGCTGCGCTGTTCCCCGACGCACGCGGTCTCGACCTGTGCCTGGCAGCGGCGCACTTCGACCCAGCCGAAGCGCTGCGCCCCGGCTGGCCACTGCACCGGCGACTGGCGGAACTGCATGCGCGCGCGCCGGGACGCGGTGGTGGCCCGCGCATCATCGCCTTCGGCACGGATGCGGACGGCGCTGTGCCGCAGCCGCTGGTGGCGGACCCGGCGCTGCGCGGCGGCAGCCTGCGGGTGTTGCCGTTCCTGCTGCACGGGGATGCCGCCATCGCGCGGGAAGTCGGCGAGGCGTTCGAGGCGCAGCTGCTGGAGACGGGCATGGCCCAGGCCGATACCGCCCTGCTGCTGCAGGACGCGTTCGGCGCACGCGTCGAGCATGCGCGCTGCCTGACCCTGCACGACCTGGCGGCCATGGTCGCGCTGCAGTACGAGCACCTCGGCCTGGCGCCGCTGTGGCCGCTGATCGAGACCGCGCTGCTGTCGCCGCAGCACGAGGCGCTGCTGGATTCAGCGCCCGAGCCGCTGCTGCGCTACGTGGACGGCGAGGTGCGGATGGCGCTGTTCGCGCCGGCGGCGTGGCGCGAGCGCTATCGCCCCGACAGCGACGACGTGGAGCCGCTGCGGCGGATGTTCGGTCACTTCGAGACACGCCAGCGCCAGATGGCCGCGGTGCTGGGCGCGCACGGGATCGACGTGGTGTTCGTGGAAGCGGACGCGGCGGTGGACGCGCGCGCGCTGTAGCGGGGAAGCGGCGCCTCGCGGACAGGCCCCCACCCCAGCCCTCCCCCGCAGGCGGGGGAGGGAGCTCAACGACGCAGCTGTAGCGACATTGCCTGAACTCCCTCCCCCGCTGGCGGGGGAGGGTCGGGGTGGGGGCCGCCGAAGGCGCGGCGACTACTGCGCCGCGATCACACCGCAGGCAAGGCGGCCGCCGGCATTGCCGGTGGGCTGGGTCGTGTAGTCGTCGGGATCAGCGTGCACGATCACGCCCTTGCCGAGGATGTCGGTGCCGGTCGCATCGCCGAGGCTCACGCCGCGGAGCAGGGTATCCACGGTGGCAACGCCCTGGTCGTTGGCGCTGATGTTGTCGCTGTCGCCGCCATGGTGTTCGCCCTGCCCGACGCGGCCATGCGCGGTCGAAGCCGGGTTGAAGTGGCCGCCGGCGCTGCTGGCGTCGGGGGCGCTGCAGTCGCCGTTCTCGTGCACGTGGAAGCCGTGTTCGCTGCCGCCCCGCAGGCCGGTGACCTGGCCGGTCACCCGGATGCCGCCGTCGACCGCGGCGAAGGTCAGCGTGCCTGCGGTTGCGTTGCCTTCGGTCGCCTGCAGTTGCGCCGTCGCCGATACGGTCCCCGGCGCGGCTGCCATTCCCTCCGGCATCGTGCCCGGATCAAGGCCGGCTCCCGGCGCCGTGGGCATCGCGGTGGCGTCGGGCGATGCCGTCGTCGCATCCGGCGCGGGCGTGGCTGCGGGGTCTTCCACAGGCGCCTTCGGCTGGCAGGCGGCGAGCATCAGGGCGGCGGGCAACAGCAGGAGCCGGACGTTGCGCATGGCGGGATCTCCTAGAAAGCGGGGGATCGAGCCTAGCCCGGTCGTCATTTGCTGGCGGTGATGACCCCGCAGGCCACGCGCGCGCTGATCGCGCCGGGGGTCGCGCCCAGCACCAGCAGCGAGCGGCCGACGATGTCGTTGTCGGCGCCGCCGCCGAGCACCGCGCCGCGCAGCAGCAGGTCGACCGTCGCCACGCCATCAGGCCCGGCCACGATGCGGCCCGGGGCCTCGCCGACCGCGCCATCCTGGCGTGCGCCGGCCAGCGGATCGTAGTAGCGCCCGGCGCTGCGCGCGTCGACCGCGCTGCAGTCGCCGCGCTCGTGCACCTGCAGGCCGTGCGCGCCGTTGCGCACCAGTCCGCCGACCTGTCCGCGCACGCGCACGCCATCGGCGGCCTGCACCATCACCATGCGGCCGCTGACCAGGGTGCCCGAGGCGGAGGCGAGGTTGGCGATGGCGCTGGCCATGGTGCCGGCCTCGGCGATCTGGCGCGGCGGCGGCGGCGGTGTCCCGCGCGGGGATGGGGGCGCGGAGGCGCAGGCGGCCAGCAGCACGGCGGCGGCCAGCGGAAGCAGGGCGCGCCGGGAATTCGGGGATCGGGACATGGCGGGGGACATGTTCGGGGAGCTCGAGGGACGGATCGGGACTGCCGGCGCTGCGGCTGGTTCAACTGCGGCGCGGGCGGCGGCTGGTGCCGAGTTTGCGGGTGACGGTGTTGCGGCCGAGTCCAAGCCGGGTCGCGGCCTCGGTGCGGCGGCCGCCGGTGTGCTCCAGCGCGGCCTCGAGCAGGGCCCGGTCGAAGCGTTCGCGGGCCAGCGCATGCAGGTCGCTGGTGCCGGCGGCCAATTGTTCGCGCGCCCAGTTGCGCAGCGCGGCGTCCCAGTCGGTTCCGGCGCCGCGCTGGCCAGCCTGCTGCATGTCGTCCAGGTCGGCCGTGGTGATGGTGTCGGCCGGCGCCAGTGCCGCCAGCCGCCAGCACAGGTTCTCCAGTTCGCGCACGTTGCCCGGCCAGTCGTGCGCGAGCAGGCGCTCGACGGCCGCCTTCGACAGGCGCTTGGGCGTGGCGTCGAACTTCTCCGCGGCCCCGTGCAGGAAGCGCTCGGCCAGCGCCGGCACGTCGCCGCGGCGCTCGCGCAGGGGCGGCAGGCGCAGGCGCACCACGTCCAGGCGGTGCAGCAGGTCGGCGCGGAAGCGGCCTTCGAGCACCAGCGTCTCCAGGTCCTGGTGGGTGGCCGCGACCACGCGCACGTCCACCCGGATCAGCTCGCGCCCGCCAACGCGGAAGAACTCGCCTTCGGCCAGCACGCGCAGCAGCCGCGTCTGCAGCGAGGCCGGCATGTCGCCGATCTCGTCGAGGAACAGGGTGCCGCCGTGGGCCTGTTCGAAGCGGCCGATGTGGCGGCGCGCGGCGCCGGTGAAGGCGCCAGCCTCGTGGCCGAACAGTTCGCTTTCCAGCAGTTCGGCCGGGATCGCTGCGGTGTTGAGCGCCACGAACGACTGCCGCGCGCGCGGCGATTCGCGGTGCAGCGCGCGCGCCACCAGCTCCTTGCCGGTGCCGGTCTCGCCGGTGACCAGCACCGTCAGCGGCGCCTGTGCCAGGCGGCCGATGGCGCGGAACAGCTGGCGCATCGCCGGCGAATCGCCGACCAGTACGTCGCCGGCCGGCTCGACCTCGGGCGCGGCCTGCGTCTCCTGTTCGGCGCGCTGGCCCAGCACGCGCGCCGCCAGGTCCACCGCCTCGTCCAGGTCGAAGGGCTTGGACAGGAACTCGTAGGCGCCGCCGCGGAATGCACCGGCGGTGCTGGCCACGTCGGTATAGGCCGACATCACCACCACCGGCAGCGCCGGATGCGCCTGCTTGATCTTCTCCAGCAGCACCAGGCCATCGTCGCCGGGCATGCGCACGTCGGTGAACAGCAGCTGCGGCGGCGGCCGCGTGCCCAGCGCCGACAGCGCCGCATCGGCCGAGTCGAAGCCCGCCACCTGGTAGCCGGCATCGCTGAGCGCGGTGGCCAGCACGAACCGCACCGAGCGGTCGTCGTCGACCACCCACACCGAATCGCCGTCAGCGGACATCGCCAGACCTCATTGCACGGCCACGTCGTCGGTGGCGGGTTGCGGTTCGCCGCGGGTGTCTTCCGACAGCGGCAGCAGCAGGGTGAACACGGTATGGCCCGGGCGCGACCGGTAGCCCAGCGAGCCGCCGTGCTCGCGCGCCACCTGCTGCGCCATCGCCAGCCCCAGGCCGCTGCCGTCGGCGCGGCCCGACACCAGCGGCAGGAAGATCTGCTCGGCCAGCGTCTCGGGCACGCCGCGGCCGTCGTCGCCGATTTCCATGCGCAGCGCCAGCGCATGCACCTGCTCGCCGATGCGCGCCCCGAACTCGACCCGCGTGCGCAGGTTGACATTGGCCGCGCCGGCCTGGATCGCATTGCGCACCAGGTTCCACACCGCCTGGGTGAGGCGATCGGGATCGCCGCGCAGCGGCGGCAGGCTGGGGTCGTAGTCGCGCACCAGACGCACCGCCCAGCCGGCCTCCTGCTCGGCCAGGCGCACCACCTGTTCGAGCACGCCATGGATGTTGAGCGGCTGGTGCGGGCGCGGCGGCGCCGGCGACAGCAGCTGGTCGACTAGGTGGGTCAGGCGCTGCACTTCCGAGGCGATCAGGTCGACCAACTCGCGCGACTCGGCATCGCCGGCACGGCGCCCGAGCAACTGTGCAGCGCCACGCAGGCCGGCGAGCGGATTGCGCAGCTCGTGCGCCAGGCCCTTGAGCGCGGCCGACAGCGCCAGCGGCAGTGCCTGCGCCGGATCCTCGCCCGGGAACTCGTCCACCGGATGCGCCTCGAGCAGGATCGCGCCATCGGCCTCGCGGGTCAGCCACACGTCGGCAAAGCGCGGCTCCCCGCCCAGGAAAGCCAGCGCAACCCGCCGCAGCCGCCGCGGCCCCTCGGCCTCGTCCAGCGCCTGCAGCGCATTGCGCAGGCTATCGCCCTCGGCTTCCAGCGCGACCAGCGGCTGGTCGGGCAGGCGCTTCTGGCTCACCCCCAGCCAGCGCGCGAAGGCCTGGTTGCAGGCGCTGACCCGCCCGTGCCGATCGGCCCGCAGCACCGGCGTGACCAGGGCGTCGAGCGCGGGATCGAAGGTGGGGGGCGGGGGCATTGCACCAATATAGGGCAGTTGTGGACCACCGGCCTGCGGGAATGCCTGCGGGTTCTGCCTGCTCCCGCAGGCGCGGAACAGAGCTGGCGAGGTCGCGCGCCCTGCGCTCAAAACACCACGGTCACCGTGATCGTGTCGCTGTGCAAACCGAGGTTGGGATCCTGGCCGGCGGGTATGCGGCCGAAGATGGTGAAGCTGCGGGGGTTGGGCTGGCCGCTGAACAGGCCGCCGACGGCGCCGCCGGCGGTGCTGGTGCCGCCGCTGCCGTTGCCCCAGACGGTGTTGCGGGCAGCGGTGGTGTAGAGGTTGTACTGCAGCACTGAGCTGGGCGGCTGGCGCAGGGTGCGGGCGGCGTAGGTGCCGGAGCTGCCCTGGCTGAGGGCGATGGAGACGTTCACGCCGCCCAGCAGTTCGCCGAAGTCGGTCGCGCTGCACTGCAGGCGCACGGTGCCGGTGCTGTCGACCGGGGCGCTGTTGGTGATCGGGTCGTAGACGCCGAAGTTGATCGGGGTGGTGGTGATCGTGCAGTCGCCGGCCTGCACCGAGAGGCTGGTGCAGGCGAGCAGGCCGGCCAGCGCGGCCACGTGGCGTGCACGGCTGCAGCGAGCGATTGGCGCGCAAGGCGGCGGTGGTGCGATGACGGCAAACGCGCGTCGGATCCGGCTCATGGTTCCCCCTGTGTCGTCACCGCGCATTCGATCTCGCCCAGTTCGTGGATGCCGGACTGCAGCGGTTCGGGGATGTCGATGGCGCAGTGGGCGCGGCGGCCGTCGCTGTCGACGATGGCCTGGTGGCGGCCGGCAGGCAGCTGTTCGAAGTAGAAGCGCCCGTCCGCACCGAGCGGGCTGGTCTGGCTGGCGTCGCCGTGCTGCAGGCGCAGATTGCCGAACACAGCCGGTCGCGCGCCGTCGCCGTCGCGCAGCCGCAGGCGACCGGAGAAGGCGCGCAGCGGGTGCGCGTCCAGGGTCGCCACGCTGCCGGTGTTGCGGAATACCGCCAGCTGCGCCGCGCCGCGCACGATCTCGTGGTCGAGCGGCACCTGCGAGGGGTCGAGCGCGATCTGGTTGGCGTAGTAGGGCACCAGGTCGCGCACCAGCAGGTCGCCGCGCGCATCGGTGCGGCCGACCTCGAGGTTTTCGCGCAGGATCGGCACGCCGGCCACGCCGGGCACGCGCACCAGGGCGAAGCCGCTGTCCAGCGGCGGGGTGGCATAGGCACGCCCGCCGATGCCCACCAAGGCGCCGTTGAGCAGCACACGCGCGCCGCTGCGGCCGCCGAAGCGGTCGGCCTGCACGGCGTAGCGGCCGTGCCGACCCTCGTATTCCAGCTGGCCAAAGCCGCTGGTGCCGAAGTCGTCGTGCTGCACGCTGGCGTCGTAGCCCCAGCCGATGCCCACCGGGCGCGAGCGGCGTGCGTCGAAGCCGTAGCCGCGGCTGTCGCCGTCGGTGCCGTCGTCGCCCGGACTGCGCCGGTCGCGCACGCTGAAGGCGAGGCTGTCGCGGTCGAGCGCGACATTGAGGCTCAGCAGTGCCGAGGTGTCCTCGAACAGGCCGTCGCTGCGCTGCACGCTCAGCAGCAGCTGCGCGGCCGGCGACAGCCGCCAGGTGGACGAGAGGCTGGCGGTGCGTTCGGCGGGCAGGCCTTCGCGCCGCTGGCGGCCATAGCCCAGCTGCATCGACAGGCGCGTGGTCGGCGACCACGACAGGTTGGCGTAGGCGTCCTCGCGCAGGCGCGCGCCGAACAGCTCGAAGGTCGTGCCGAGCATGCGGTAGCCGCTGCTGAAACGGCGGCTGCCCAGCGACAGGCCCGCGCGCGGACCGCCGTAGCTGTAGCTGATCGAAGCCGCGTGGCCGCTGCCGGCGTCGTCGTCGCGGCTGCGCGCCAGGGCGAAACCGAACTCGCCCAGGTTGGTGCGCAGCGCCGCATCGGCGCCGGCGTTGGCGAAGTCGTCGTCGCCCTCGCTGCGCACGCCCAGGGTGATGCGGTCGCTGACGCCGCGCCGGTACCAGGCCTGCCAGGCGGTGTCGTCGCCGTAGTCGCCGTCCAGGCTGCCGCCGCGCACCCGGCCCAGGCGCAGGGCGTAGTCGGACAGGCCCGGCGCGAGCAGCGCGCTGCCGCCGTAGTAGCTCGCGACGGCGAGGTCGCGGCGGTTGCCGAACGGGTCGCGCAGCACCACCCGCACGTCGCTGCGTCCGGGCGGCACGCCCAGGTTCTGCAGGTTGAACGGGCCGGCGCCAACCTCGCGGCGGCCGATGAGCGCGCCGTTGGCGTACACCTCGACCACGCCCGGAGTTTCGATCACGCCCTGGTAGAACGGCTGCGGGAAGGTCACCAGGTAGGGATCCTGGTCGAAGGCACGCTCCATGCCGACGCCGCCGAGCAGGGCGCCGCCGCCAAGCGGGTCGCGCGCCACCGCCACCTGGTCGCCGACGGTCCAGCGCCGCAGATGGTTTGGCTGATCTATCTCGAGCCGGGTCAGGCCGCGGCGCCAGCCGCTGTCCGGGTCCCAGTAGCCGGTGCTGCGCAGGGCGGCGGGACCGCGGCCCGCGGCCGCGTCCAGGAACAGGGTTTCCAGGCCCACCTCGCCGTCGCTGCGGCCGTCGCCAACGGCGGCGGCGTAATTGACGAAGGCGGTCCACGGCCGGGTCGCCGGATCGGCGCGCCCACGCGTACGCAGGTCGATGGTCTGCGCCGGCATGTCCGAGGCGCGCTGCACCAGGTCCACGCGCAGGTTGGCGCGGTCGAGCACCACCTCGATCCCCTGCCCCAGCTGCGCGGGATCGACGTAGGCGCGGCCGTCGATCTGCTGCGCGGTCAGCGCGGTCGGGTCCAGGCCGGCGGCCAGCAGCGCCTCGCGGTCGACCAGCACGGCCTCGCCGCGCACCACCACCGCCGCGATGCCGCTGCAGCGCGCGTTGAGGCACAGGTCCAGCAGCATCACCTCGTCAGGCGCCTGCGCCGCGGCCGCGGACGCCAGCAGCAGCGCCAGCGCGGCGGAGATCGGCCGCAACGGGAGGCCGCGCTTCAACCGCCGCATCGCCGGGGACTGGCCGGCAGCGGCGCAACGAGGGTTGCAGCGGATTCGGGAAGTTCGAGTTCCACCCGCGCCGCCTGCGTGCAGGCGGCCGCCGACACGGACTGCGCGGGCAGCGGCAGCTGCGCCCCGGCCAGCACGTAGCCGATCGTGAGCGGCGACTCGGCCAGGATGCGGCCGCTGGCATCGAGCAGGCGCAGGCGTGCGTCCTGTGGCGGCAGGTACTGGCTGCCGGTGTTGGCCAGGGTCAGCTGCAGGCCCTCGCTGCCGAACGACGCGGCCGAGAGCCCCGCTTCCGGCGCTGGCGACGCGGCCTGGATGAATACCGGCACGCTGACCCGGGTCAGCACCTCGATCGCCACGCCATCGACGCTGCCGCGCGGCAGCTGCTGCAGTTCGACCCGGTAGGCGCGCTCGCTGCTGGCCTCGGGCTTCAGCGTGCCCACGCGCAGGCGCGCCTGTTCGCCCGGCTGCACGGTGAACACCAGCGGATGCACCACCAGGTCGTCGCTGGGCTGCAGCTCCCAGCTGCCGTCGGCGGCCATGGTCCAGCGCTTGACCGAAGCCTCGAAACTCAGCGGCAGCGGGTCGGCATTGCCCAGCACCAGGGTCTCGATCGCGCGCGCGCGATCGAGGTGGACCCGGGTCGGGTTGAGGCTGAACTCGGCGGCGGCGGCGCTGCCGGCGAGCGCGGCGAACACCGCGCAGGCACAGGCGACCGCGCGCGGGGCGCGATGGAGAAAGAAGCTCAATGTCGACTCCCCAGCGGTGCGGGGCTGCCGTCGGCAGCCCCGCGGGCACTCAGAACGTGACCGAGACCTGCACCGTGTCGGTGTAGCTGCCGATCGCCGCGTCCTGGCCGGCCGGGATGCGGCCGTACGTGACCAGCGAGGCCGGGGTCAGCGAAGAGGTGAAGGTCGGGATCGCCTGCGTGTTGGCAGCGGCGCAGCCCCAGGGCGTGTTCCGGGCGCCGTCCTGATAGATGTCGTAGCGGAGGCGTTCGGTGGCGGCGCCGGCCATCTGACGCAGCGGGCTGGCGCAGGTCGAGCCGGTAGCCGCGTTCAGGCCCTGGTTGAGGGCAGCCACCGCGGTGGAGGTGCCGCGCGTGCAGCGCACGTTGACCGCGCCGTTGGCATCGCGCGCCACGGTGGCGTTGACGTCGGCCGGGTCATAGGCGCCGAACGCGATGTTGGTGGCGGTGACCGTGCAGCTGGACGCAACGGTGGCGGTGACCTGGAAGTTTGCGGTCTGCGGCGACGGGCCGGCGAAAGCGCTGCCGGCGAAGGCGGTGCCGCACAGGGCGAGGAAGAGGCGGGTGTTCTTGGACATGGTCGTGTGGTCTCGGGCAAGGGAAAGGATGCGGAGTGCCGTGCAGTCGGGCGTTGCCCATCACTTGACCTGCGTTCACGGCCGGGCAACAGCCGCGGGGGCAGCGTGCCGTTAGTCCAGGCATGCGCACCTGTCAGACCCTGGCGTTCCTCCTCCTCGTTGGCGGAATCGCCGGCATCGCCCTCGCCCGCGACGGCTCGTTCGCCGTCGGCGTACAGGTGGTCGACCGCCGGCCCGCATCGGCCCTGCTCGATGCAATCCCCGTGCCGCCGCAGGCGCGGGTGTTCGACAGCAACGGCCATGTGCGCAGCTATGTCTGGCCGGGCACGCCCGCAGCCGCAGCGGCCTTTTTCGAGGTGGAACTGCCGCAGCGCGGATACCGGGCGCTGGCGCGCAGTGGCCAGGGGCAGGCGATGCAACAGGTCTGGGGCGACGGGCGCGGGCGCGTGGTGCTGCAGCTGGAGCAGGCCCTGGGCAGCACGGACCTGACCCGGATCCGGATCAGCGTCGGCGTGGCGCGGGCCACCGGCTTGCCAGCCGCGATGCCGGGTGAAGCGCCCGGGCCGATCACCAGCGCCGGCGCTCCCTGACGACCGCAGCCGCGGATCGGCCGTCGCGGCGTCCGCGCGGGCGACGCGTCCGTACGCCAGGGGCACATCGCAGCCACCGCAGGCCGCATGACCCATGGCCCTGCCGCGCACCACCGCGCCGGCGCGGCATGCCCGCGATGAAGCGGTCGCGTCGACGGGATACCCTTCGGGCATGAATCTCGGCTACCACGAACCCAGCGGCGTCCCGGTCGATCCGGTGACCTCGCTGTACCGGCTTGGCGCAGGCGGGCCCAGCCTGACCGCGTCGCTGGCCGGGGCGCGCGCCAGCAAGCGCAGCCTGGCCATGCTGCACGTCGACATCGACATGCTGCAGCTGGTCAACGCCAACATGGGCGAGGCGGTCGGCGACCAGGTGCTGGCCGCGGTCGCGCAGCGGCTGCGCAAGGCGATGCCGCACGGGGCATCGCTGTGGCGGCTGTCGAGCGACGAGTTCATCGCCTGCATCGCCTACCGCGACGGCGAGCCCAGCGGCGAGGCACTGGCCGAGCTGTTCCGCGACGCGCTGGAAGCGCCGCTGTCGATCCCGCCGTATACGCTGCCGGTAACCGTGTCGATCGGCATCGCGGTGTTCCCCGAGCACGGCGCCGACGCCGCCGCGCTGCTGGCCAGCGCCGAGCGCGCGCTGCTGGAGATCAAGCGCGGCGGCCACAACAACGTCGGGTTGTACTCCGGTGCGTCGGGCAAGGTCGCCTCGGAGGGCGCATTCGCCGGGCGCTTCGTCGAGGCGCTCGGCAACGACGAGATGCGGCTGTACTACCAGCCGCAGGTCGCGGCGCAGGACGGCGGGCTGGTTGGCTTCAGCGCGCTGCTGCGCTGGGATTCGGCCCACCATGGCCTGCTGCGCCCGAACCGCTTCCTGGCCCGGGTGGAACGCGCCGGCCTGTCCAACCGGCTCGGGCTGTGGGTGGTCGATGCGGCGATGCGGCAGCTGGTGACGTGGCGCGAACGCGGCCTGGACTACCTGATGCTGTCGGTGCACCTGGACAGCATGCTGCTGTCGCAGCCCGACTGCCTGGACGTCATCGGCGAACGCCTGCACCGGCACCAGCTGCGCGCGGCCTCGTTCGAGTTCGAAGTGCCCGAAAGCGCGCTTGCGCTGGACGCACACCGCATCCACGACACCCTCGGCGGGCTGCGCGCGCTGGGCGCGACGCTGGCGGTGCAGGATTTCGGCATGGGCGGGCTGAGCTTCGCGGCGCTGGCGCAGTACCCGCTGGACCGGCTCAAGATCGGCCGCAGCTTCATCCGCAACGTCGACAGCGATCCGCGCAGCGCCGCGATCGTGCGCGGCATCATCGCCATGGCCCACCGGCTGGGCATGAAGCTCACCGCCAAGGGCGTGGAGACCGAGGCCGAACTGGGCTTCCTGCGCCGCAACCACTGCGACTTCTTCATCGGCCACCTGTTCAGCCCGCCGCTGCCGGCGGAGCTGCTCGACCCGCTGGTGCAGCGCCGCTTCCTGCTGCCCTCCGCGTTCGCCGCCACCCATCCCGAGCGCACCCTGCTGCTGCTCGACGACGAGGAGAACATGCTGCGCTCGCTGGTGCGCCTGTTCCGCCGCGACGGCTACAAGGTGCTCACCGCCAACACCGTGCGCGAGGCGTTCGACCTGCTGGCCAGCAACACCGTGCAGGTGATCGTGTCCGACCAGCGCATGCCCGACATGAGCGGCACCGAGTTCCTGGCCAAGGTGCGCGACCTGTATCCGGACACGGTGCGGATGGTGCTGTCGGGCTACACCGACCTGGCCACCATCACCGAGGCGATCAACCGCGGCGCGATCTACCGCTTCCTGACCAAGCCCTGGAACGACGACGAGCTGCGCGGCCACATCGAGGCCGCGTTCCGCTCGCACGAGCGCAACGCAGACGGCAGCTACCCCGGCTACTGATCCTGCGCGTCGCTGGCGGCCGGCTGCGTGACCGGCAGCACCACGCGGAAGGTGCTGCCCACGCCGATTTCGCTGGCCACCTCGATGCGGCCGTGGTGCTTGGACACGATGCTGTAGGCGATCGCCAGCCCCAGGCCGGTGCCGCGGCCGATCGGCTTGCTGGTGAAGAACGGATCGAAGATGCGCGGCAGCGCCTCGGCCGGGATCCCGCAGCCGCTGTCGGCAATGCTGACCCAGGCCTCGCCGTCCTCTGCGCCGGTGGTGAGTACGATGGTGCCGCGGTTGTCGATCGACTGGCCGGCGTTGATCAGCAGGCTCATCAGTACCTGGTTGATCTCCGACAGGTGGCATTCCACCAGCGGCAGATCGCCGTAGTGCTTCTCCACCCGCACCTTGTACTTGAGGTCGTTCCAGACGATGTTGAGGGTGGATTCCAGGCCCTTGTGCAGGTCCGAGGGCCGCATCGGATCGCCGCGGCCGACGTAGGAGAACTCCTTCAGGTCCTGCACGATCTTGGTCACGCGCTCGATGCCCTCGCGCGACTCCGCCAGCAGCTTGGGCAGGTCGCCGAGGATGAAGTCGATGTCCAGGCGCTCGCGCTGGGCGCGCACGTCCTGCTGCGCTGCGGCCGGGTCGGGCGCCTGCAGCGCCTCGTCGTGGCATTCGATCAGCGCGAACAGCGCGCCGATGTATTCCTGCAGCGTGCCCAGGTTGGAGTGCACGTAGCCGATCGGGTTGTTGATCTCGTGCGCGACGCCGGCGGCGAGCAGGCCGATCGAGGCCATCTTCTCCGACTGCAGCAGCTGTTCCTGGGTGCCGGCGAGGCGGCGATGCGCGGCCTGCAGCTCGTCGTGGCGACGCTGCAGCTCGGCCTGTCCGGCATTGCGCTGGGACACGTCCTCGAGGGTGACCAGGTGGCGATCGACGCCGTCACGCTGGCCGCCGCGCACCACGATCTCGAGCACCATGCCCGAGGGCGCGGTGACTTCGCCCGCCCAGCGGCCGCTGCTGCGCGCATGCTCCCAGGCGCTCGCCGGCAGCAGCGCCAAAAGATCGTCGGGGCCCTGGCCCGGCAGGGCGCGCTCGGCCAGCGCATGGGCCGAGGCATTGGCAAGCAGCGGGCGGCGATCACCGTCGAGCAGGATCACCGCGTTCTCGGAGGTGCGGAACGCCCAGTCGAGGTCGCCGCAGGCCTGCGCGATGCCGGGGTCGTCCTGCCTGTCGCTGCCGTGTCCGCTCATCCCACTCCGAGACAGCGCGCCTGGGGACGGGCGCCCGGCTGTCCACGCGAATCGTACACGCCGGTGGATTCGACGCGGCCGATATGGCGCAGCGCCCAGCCCACCTCGCGCCGGCGCCGCGACAGCAGCACGCCGTTGGCCTGGTTCTGCTGGCGCAGCGCTTCGAGGCGTTCGGCGGCGATCACGCCCGGTTGCGCCGACTCGGCGCGCCGCAGCGCGTCGAGCTTGGCGGCAGTGGAGCTGAGCAATGCGTCGACGTCGTTCTCCAGCAGCGCCCGGCGCTCGGCGTCGAGGGCGCGTTCGAGCGCTTCGAGCGGATGGTCGGCAACGGCGACGGCGTGCATCGTCAGCCGCCCAGTTGCCGATCGAGGTCGAGCATGCGCGAGGCCACCGCCTGCGCGTCGACCTGGTAACTGCCGTCGGCAATCGCGGCACGCAGCGCGTTGACGCGCGCCACGTCGATGCCGGCCGGGCCGGTGCCGAGCTCGCGCTCCAGCGCCTGCAGGCCTTCGGCCTCGCCGGTGAGGCGGACGCTTTCGGTGGCGGCAACGGGGCCGCGCTCGGCGCCGGCACGCACCGTCGGCACTGGCCGACTGGCCGTTTCGGCGGGCCGTGCGATTGGCCCGGTGCCTTCGATCTTGTGGGTCATGGCTCGCTCCTGGGGGTTCCCTGTCGGGCACTGTAACGGCGCCCGTCGCGGGAACTTGAACCCGAGCTTGAATCGGCCTCCAGGCAGGTCATGGCAGCAGTTCGACCAACCCCTCGGCGACCAGGCGCCCGCGCAGGACGCGGCGCGAGGAGACGTTCTCCACCCCGATGCGGCCACCGGTCTGGGCCGGCCCCAGCGCGCGCCCAGGCATCCGCACCTCGACCCCGCCGGTGCGCGAGACCAGCACCACCGGGTCGCCGCGGCGCAGCGGGGCGCCCAGCGACAGGTCGTTTTCGGTCGGCACCACGCCGGGCGCGAGGGCGCGGCTGGGCACGCGGCCCACCAGCGCCACAGGGTCCTGGAAAGTCTCCCCGCCCGCGGCGCCGACATCCCGGCGCTGCACCACCAACTGCTCGGCGGTGATCGGCACCCCGCTGGCGGCGGGCGTGCGCAGCACCACCACCTCGGCCTCGCGGCGCACGCGCACCGGTACATACAGTTTCCAGCCCGGACTGTCGTCGCAGCGCACCTGGGCGGTGGTCGGACCGGTGGCCACCGCCTGCAGCGGCTGCGTGCAGCGCCGCAGCCGCAGCGAGTGCGCCAGCACCGCTTCAGCCGACTGGGCATCGCCGGCGCCGACGGCGGCCACGGCGGCCTCGGCAATTGATTCCAGTGGCTGCATCGATATCGCCATGGCAGGGCCGGCCACCCAAACCATGGCCAGCCAGAGCCCGAGCACGGCGCGATGGCACGATCGCCGAGCGTGACGCGGCGCCTTGGGTTCGACAACGGGCACGGATTGCTCCTGTGTGACGGGACCTTCGTGGTCTGTGCTGCAAGTGCTGTGCCCGAGTGATGTCCGGCACGGGGTTCGGACGGACGCCGGGCCCCGTCGGCCGGTAGTCGCTTTTCCCTCGGTCAGGGCATCCTGCCCTGACTCGGGCGCGCGCCATCCATGGCGCGCTTGTCGCGACCACCGGCCGCCGAGACCCAGCTCAGCGATCCTTTGTTTTCCCCCTTCGGACAGACGGACCCCTTGCACAGCGCGGCCTTGCAGGTCGCCGGGACCTCTTTCGCCGCCTGCCCGAAGGCGAAGACCGAAAGCATCGAGCCGCAGGGACGCGGGGGGAGATGGTGCAAGCGGCACATGGATGTGCCGCGGCCGCGAGTGCGGACATGGACGTCTGCCCGAGCGGTGCGCCATCTCCCCCCGCGGCGCTGTGGCCCGTCCGGAGCCCGTCGGCACCGCCGCGTCTGCCGCCAGGTAAGGCCGGATCCCCGCGTTCGCGGGGATGACGAGGCTTGCGGCGGTGGTCCGGCGAATCGCGGAGATCCAGGACTCAGGGCGCCTCAAGATCCGGCTGCTGCGGCCGACACCCTGTTCCATGAGCCAGGACCTGCTTGACCGCATCGACCAGCGCACCCGGCTGGCCGGCCACAACCGGCTGGCGCTGCTGCTGTTCCGGCTGGGCAGCCGTCAGCTTTTTGGCGTCAACGTATTCAAGGTCAAGGAAGTGCTGCAGCGGCCGCCGCTGTTCACCCTGCCGCAGCTGCCCAAGGCCTTTGCCGGCGCCGCCGACGTGCGCGGACGCAGCGTGCCCGTGCTCGATCTCGCGCGCGCGATCGGACATGACGGCGAGGACGTGGGCGAGCCCAACTACCTGGTCGTGACCGAGTTCAACCGCACCGTGCAGGGCTTCCTGGTGGCCGGCGTGGACCGGATCGTCAACATCGCCGTCGAACACATCCAGCCCCCGCCCGACCTCGGCGGCGACTGCAACTACCTGACCGGCGTCGCCCGCCACCAGGGCGAGCTGATCCAGCTGATCGACGTGGAAAGCGTGCTGGCCGAGTCGGCCCCGCGCGGCAGCGACCTGGGCACGCTCGCGCCGGTGCCGATGAACGGCGGCCCGCGCGAAGTGCTGGTGGTCGACGACTCGCGCGTGGCCCGCAACCAGATCCGCGCGGTGCTCGAACAGCTGGGGCTGGAGGCGGTGCTGCTCTCGGATGGCCGCCAGGCGCTGGACCACCTGCAGGCGCTGGCCCGCAACGGCGAGCCGCCGGGCGAGCGCTACGCGATGGTGATCTCCGACATCGAGATGCCGGCGATGGACGGCTACACCCTGACGACGGAAATCCGTCGCGACCCGGCCCTGCGCGGCCTGTTCGTGCTGCTGCACACCTCGCTGTCGGGGGTGTTCAACCAGGCCATGGTCGAGCGCGTGGGCGCCGACGACTTCGTGCCCAAGTACTCCGAACGCGAGCTGGCGCAACGGGTCACCGCCCGGGTCAGCGCCCTGGGCTGAGCTCCGGCGGCGCTCGCGGGGCACCGCTGGCACACCGCTTGCCTGTCCTCCAGGGCGTATCCGCCCCCGGAGGGCCCATGTCCGATTTCCTTGGCATCCACGGCACCGCGCTTGCCCTGCGCGAGCAGCGCCTGCAGTTGCTCAGCGCCAACATCGCCAACGCCGACACCCCGGGCTACAAGGCCCAGGACCTGGATTTCAACAGCGCGCTGTCCGCGGCGCTGCACCCGGCCAGTGCGGCCGGCGGCGATGCGATCACCGCCGCCAGCGAGGCCGCGCGCTACACCCGGGCCTCGTCGCAGCCCAGCCTCGACGGCAACACCGTCGACGGCGACCGCGAGAACGCGGTGTTCGCCCAGGCCACCCTCGAATACCGCGCCTCGATGTCCTTCGTCGAGTCCAAGGTGCGCGGAATGCTGACCGCGATCACCGGCCAGTGAGCGCCATGACCGGAGCCCGCCCATGAGCAACCTGCCGATCTTCGACGTCGCCGGTTCGGCGATGAACGCGCAGTCGGTGCGACTGAGCACCATCGCCTCCAACCTGGCCAACGCCAACTCGGTGTCGGGCAACCCCGACGAGGTGTTCCGCGCCAAGCAGCCGGTGTTTTCGGCCACGACCATCGAGGGTAACCCGGCGCTGGCCGGCGTGCGCGTGGACGAAGTGCTGGACAGCAACGCCGCGCCGCTGCGGCGCTACGAACCCGGCCACCCGCTCGCCGACGGCGAGGGCTACGTGTACGCGCCCGACATCGACCCGGTGGCGCAGATGGTCGATCTGATTTCCGCCTCGCGCAGCTACCAGGCCAACGTCGAGGTCTTCAACGCCGCCAAGGAACTGGCGATGGCCACCCTGAACATGGGCCGCTGAGCGCGCCCGCCCGAGGATCCACCATGACCACGATTGCCAATGGCAGCGACTACGCCTCGCTCGGCCTCGGCCAGCAGCAGGCCACGCGCAGCAGCGCGCTCGGCCAGGCCGATTTCCTGCACCTGATGACCGAACAGCTCAAGAACCAGGACCCGCTCAAACCGCTGGACAACAACCAGTTCCTCGGCCAGCTGGCGCAGTTTTCCACCGTGCAGGGCATCGAAGGGATGCAGGGCGCGATGGCGGCGATGGCCAGCGTGATGGAGTCCGACCAGACCCTGCGCGCGGCTTCGCTGGTCGGCCACGACGCCCTGGTCGCGATCGACTCGGTGCCGCTGGCCGCGGGCGCGGGCCTGCGCGGCGAAGTCGTGGCGGCTTCGGCCGGACCGGTCACGCTCGACGTGGTCGACGCCAACGGGGTGCGCGTGCGCCGCATGACGGTGGACGCCACCGCTGCAGGCGCCGCGTCCTTCGAATGGGACGGCCGCGACGAGACCGGCAACACCGTCGCCGCCGGCAGCTACAGCTTCCGCGCCGTCACCGGCGCCAGCGATCCATCGGCCAAGGACGCCGAGCTGCTGCCGATCCGCGCCAGCGCGCGCGTGGACAGCGTTTCGATCGAACCCAACGGACTGTTCCTCAACCTCGCCGGCATGGGCAGCGTCCCGCTGTCGGCGATCCACCGCATCGGCTGACCGCCGCGCGTCCGCGCGACGTGCGGACCTTCCTTCCAAGGAGCACACCATGAGTTTCCTGATCTCGCTGAGCGGCATGAACGCAGCGTCGGCCGACCTCAACATCACCTCCAACAACATCGCCAACTCCAACAGCACCGGCTTCAAGCAATCGCGCGGCGAGTTCGGCGACGTGTTCGCGGCCTCCGCGCACGGCCTGTCGAGCAACACCATCGGCGCCGGCGTGCGCCTGCAGCGCGTGGCCCAGCAGTTCGCCCAGGGCAACGTCGACCACACCGGCAAGTCGCTGGACATGGCGCTGAGCGGTGAGGGCTTCTTCACCCTGGCAGGCGGCGGCGGCATCTCGTATTCGCGCGCCGGCAACTTCGGCGCCGACCGCGAGGGCTACGTGGTCAACCCGACCGGCCAGCGCCTGCAGGTGTTCATGCCCAATGCCAGCGGCGACGGCTTCGACACCGGCCGCATGGGCGACCTGCGCCTGGCCACCGGCGATGCGCCGCCGCGCGCCACCGAGCACGTCTCGCTGGGCCTGAACCTGCCGGGCAACGCCGCCGCGCCGGCGATGGCGCCGTTTGCCGCCAGCGACCCGGAGACCTACAACCACACCACCTCGGTGACCGTGTACGACTCGCTGGGTGCGCCGCATTCGCAGTCGATGTACTTCGTGCGCACCGCCAATGCCAACGAATGGCAGGTGCACACCCAGGTCGACGGCGTCGACGTGGGCGGTGCGCAGACGCTGCAGTATTCCAATACCGGCACCCTGATCACGCCGGCCAACGGCGAGATTGCCCTGCCGACCCACACCATCCCGGGCGGCGCCGCGGCGCTGGACCTGACCCTGGACCTGGAACGCACCACCCAGTACGGCGACCGGTTCGGGGTCTCCGCGCTGATCCAGGACGGCCATTCGACCGGTCGCCTGAGCAACATCGAGGTCTCGGCCGAGGGCGTGGTCAGCGCGCGCTACAGCAACGGCGTGTCCACGCCGCTGGGCCAGGTGGCGTTGACCAACTTCGCCAATCCACAGGGCCTGCAGCCGGTGGGCGACAACGCCTGGGCCGAAACCCACGGCTCCGGCCTGGCCCGGCGCGGCGCGGCCGGCAGCGCCGAGTTCGGCGCGGTCCAGGGCGGCGCGCTGGAAGCCTCCAACGTCAACCTCACCGAGCAGCTGGTGAACATGATCACCGCGCAGCGCAACTTCCAGGCCAACGCACAGATGATCCAGGCCCAGGACGCGCTGACCCAGACGGTCATCAACATCCGCTGACCACGCGGCGCCAGCGGCTGCGGCCCGCTGGCGCCGATCCGCGCGCCGCCGCGGCACGGATGTTGCAGCGGCAGTGGGCAAGGGCGCGACGCGCCCGCCCGACCGCCACAGCGAGGTCCGCATGGACAAGTCCCTCTACATCGCGATGACCGGCGCCAGCGCCACGCTGCGCGGCCAGGCCTCGGTCGCGCACAACCTGGCCAACGTCGACACCACCGGCTTCCAGGCCACCCTGAGCGGCACCGTTGCCGCGCCAGTCGAAGGCCCGGGGCTCGCCTCGCGGGTCGCGGCCTCGCAGCGCACGCTGGGCGTGAGCGACGCCGCCGGCGCGCGCACCACCACCGGCAATCCACTGGATGTCGCGCTCGCACCCGGCCACTGGCTGGCGGTGCAGGACCGCAACGGCGGCGTGGCCTATACCCGCGCCGGCGACCTCCAGCTCAACCAGAACGGCCTGCTGACCACCGCCAGCGGGCTGCAGGTGCTGGACGAAGGCGGCGCGCCGATGGCGCTGCCGCCCAGCGATGCGATCGAGATCGGCGGCGACGGCACCATCTCGGTGGTGCCGCAGGGACAGCCGATGGCGACCATGGCCGCGGTCGGCCGCCTGCAGGTGGTGGCAGTGGCAACCCGCGACATGGCCCGCGGCGACGACGGACTGATGCGGCTGCCGCCGGGCGCCGAACCGCCACCGCCCGCCGCCGGCAACGTGCTGGTCGCCGGCGTGCGCGAAGGCAGCAACGTCGATGCGGCCGGAATGCTGGTGTCGATGATCGAGCTGGCGCGCCAGTTCGAGATGCAGGTACGGGTCTTGCAGAGCGGTGATGAAACCGCCCGCAGCGCCAACACCCTGCTGTCCACGCGCTGAGCGCGACCACTTCACTGACGGAATCCCGCCATGACCCAGGCTCTATGGATCGCCAAGACCGGCCTCGACGCGCAGCAGACGCGCATGGCGGTCATTTCCAACAACCTCGCCAACACCAACACCACCGGTTTCAAGCGCGACCGCGCCAGCTTCGAGGACCTGCTCTACCAGACCACCCGCCAGCCCGGCGGCGCCACCTCCGAGCAGACCAGCCTGCCCACCGGCCTGTCGACCGGCACCGGCGTGCGCGTGGCCGCGACGGCCAAGGAGTTTGCCCAGGGCAGCCTCGGCCAGACCGGCGGCGCGCTGGATGTGGCGATCAACGGCCGCGGCTTCTTCGAGGTGCTGCTGCCCGACGGCAGCACCGCCTACACCCGCGACGGCAGCTTCAAGATCAACGCCCAGGCCGAACTGGTCACCAACTCCGGCTTCCCGGTGCAGCCGGGCCTGCAGCTGCCCGAGGGCGCGCAGTCGATCACCATCGGCGCCGACGGCACGGTCAGCGTGCAGCTGGCCGGCCAGGCCGAGCCGGTGCAGGTCGGCGCGCTGACCATCGCCGATTTCGTCAATCCCGCCGGCCTGCAGGCCAAGGGCGAGAACCTGTTTGTCGAGACCGGCGCCAGCGGCCCGGCGCAGAGCGGCGCGCCCGGCGAGAACGGCACCGGCCTGGTGGTGCAGGGCTCGCTGGAAGGCTCCAACGTCAACGTGGTCGAGGAGCTGGTGTCGATGATCGAGACCCAGCGCGCCTACGAAACCAACGCCAAGGCGATCTCGACCATCGATTCGATGCTCGCCTACCTCAACAACAAGCTGTGAGCACGCCGATGAAAGCGCTCCTCGCCTGCGGCCTCGTGCTCGTCCTAGGCGGCTGCGCCGCCACCATGGGCGACGCGCGTCCCTTCGCCGCGCATGCCGCGCCCGTGCACGGGGCCGCGGCGCCGTTGGGCTATGCGGCGGTGCCGGCAGCCGCGGTGGCCGGCAACGGCGGCGGCTCGATCTATGCCTCGGCCGGCGGCGGCAACCGCGCCATGTCCCTGTTCCAGGACAACAAGGCGCGCAGCGTCGGCGACCTGCTGACCATCGTGCTGGTCGAGAACACCCGCGCCCGCACCAATGCCACCACCGCGGTCAGCAAGGAAAGCGGCGTGGACATCGCTGCGCCAACCATCTTCGGCCAGGACATCACCTACAACGGCCGCCCGCTGCTGCAGGCCGGGATCGAGGGCACGCGCGACTTCGCCGGTCGCGGCGACAGCGCCCAGAGCAACCAGCTGGCCGGCAACATCACCGTCAGCGTCGTCGAGGACCTCGGCAACGGCAACCTGCGCGTGGCCGGCGAGAAGCGCATGCGCCTGAACCAGGGCGACGAGCTGGTGCAGATTCAAGGGCTGGTGCGGGCGGCCGATATCGGACCCGACAACCGGATCAGCTCCGATCGCGTCGGCCAGGCCGAGATCCTCTACGGGGGTCGCGGCACGCTGGCGCGTTCCAACGCGATGGGCTGGCTTGGCCGGTTCTTCAATTCCGCTGCATTCCCGTACTGAGGGCCGCGACATGACACCGACCATCGCGCGCCGCCTGTTTCCCGCCCTGGCCACCTGCCTGCTGGCGGCCCTGCTGTCGACGGCGCCTGCGCCGGCGCAGGCCGAGCGCATCAAGGACCTGGCCCAGGTGGCCGGCGTGCGCGGCAACCCGCTGGTCGGCTACGGCCTGGTGGTGGGCCTGGACGGCAGCGGCGACCGCACCAGCCAGACGCCCTTCACGGTGCAGAGCCTGAAGACCATGCTCGACCAGCTTGGCGTCACCATTCCGCCGGGCGTCAACCCGCAGCTCAAGAACGTGGCCGCGGTGGCGATCCAGGCCGAACTGCCGCCGTTCGCCAAGCCGGGCCAGACCATCAACGTCACCGTTTCCTCGATCGGCAACGCCGGCTCGCTGCGCGGCGGCAGTCTGCTGATGGCGCCGCTCAAGGGCGCCGACGGCCAGGTCTATGCGATCGCGCAGGGCACCCTGGTGGTCAGCGGCTTCGGCGCTTCGGGCCGCGACGGCTCGCGTATCTCCACCAACGCACCCAATGGCGGCAGCATTCCCAACGGCGCCATCGTCGAGCGCGCCGTGCCCGGCGCGGCGCCGAGCGACGTGGTCACGCTCAACCTGCACGAGTACGACTTCACCACCGCCTCGCGCATCGTCACGGCCATCGACAGCGCCTTCGGCCCGGGCCGCGCGCGCGCGCTCGACGGCGTCACCATCGAGGTCACGCCGCCGGCCGGCGACCGCATCGGCTTCCTGGCGCGGCTCGAGACGCTGGACATCACCCCCGGCGCGGCCGCGGCCAAGGTCATCGTCAACGCCCGCACCGGCACCGTGGTCATGGGCGGCGAGGTCAAGGTGATGCCGGCGGCGGTGTCGCACGGCTCGCTCACCGTCTCGGTCACCGAGAGCGTGCAGGTCAGCCAGCCCGGCGCCTTCGGCCGCGGCGGCACCGTGGTCGCGCCGCAGTCCTCGCTGGAAGTGAGCCAGGACGGCGGCCGCATGTTCCTGTTCGAAGGCGGCTCGTCGCTGGAGGCGATCGTGCGTGCGGTCAACGCCGTCGGCGCCGCGCCGGGCGACATTGTCGCGATCCTCGAGGCGCTCAAGCGTGCCGGTGCGCTGCGCGCCGAGCTCGAGGTGATCTGAGTACGCCATGCGCCTGCCCGCCGCCAGCCCGATCGATCTCGCATCCGCGCAGGCCACGCCGCGCGCGGACATCGAGAAGGCGGCGCGCGAGCTGGAAACGCAGTTCGCGCAGATGCTGATCAAGTCGATGCGCAGCGCCTCGCCCGACGGCGGCCTGGGCGGCGACACCCGCTACCGCGACATGTACGACCAGCAGCTGGCGCGCGAGCTGGGCAAGGGCCGCGGGCTGGGCCTGGCGCCGATGATCATGCGCCAGCTCGAACGCAGCAGCGGCGCCACGACCGACGTGTCCACTGGTGCCTTGCCGCTGCGCGCGACCGGCGCGCCTGCCGCGGCGATGCCGCTGGCGCCCAGCGCCGCGATGCCGGCAATGCTGCCGCTTGCGCCCACGCGCTCGGGCGTGTCGATGCCGGGCATGGACCTGCAGGCCTACGCCATGCCGGCGCCGTCGCCCACGCCCGATTTCAACCATGCCGCGTTTGCCGGCGCCGAGGACGCACCGCTGGATGCGAGCTCGCCCGAAGCCTTCGTGCAGTCGATCTGGCCACAGGCGCAGAAGGCCGCGGCCGAACTCGGCGTGCCGGCCAAGGCGCTGGTCGCCCAGGCCGCGCTGGAAACCGGCTGGGGCCGGCGCCTGGCAGGTCGCAAGGACGCCTCGTCGCTGAACCTGTTCGGCATCAAGGCCACCGGCAGCTGGAAGGGCGAGCGCATGAGTTCGCGCACCCACGAGTTCGTCGGCGGCAAGCGCGTCGACGAGCGCGCAGAATTCCGCGCCTATGGCTCGGTGGCCGATAGCTTCGCCGACTACACCCGCCTGATCGGCAAGGACCGCTACGCCGCCGCGCGCGGCACCGGCGGCGACGTGCAGCGCTTTGCCAGCGCGCTGCAGAAGGCCGGCTACGCCACCGATCCGTCCTACGCCGCCAAGATCACCGCGATCGCCAATGGCGCCACACTCAACCGCGCGCTGGCCGCGATGCCCGCGCGCGGCGACGCGGCGCTGCAGTACGCGGCCGCACCGGCGGCAGCACCGGCGATCACCGCCACCAATACCGTCGCGGCGCTCGCCGTCGGCCCCAGGGGATAAACCATGTCCGGCATGCTCAGCTCCGGCACCTCCGCGCTGCTCGCGTTCCAGCGCGCGCTGGGCACCGTCAGCCACAACGTCGCCAACGCCTCGACCCCCGGCTACAGCCGCCAGCGGGTCGAACTGGCTTCGCGCCCGGGCCAGCCCGAGGGCGCCAACTGGGTCGGACAGGGCGTCAGCGCGACCAGCCTGCAGCGGCTTGCCGACGGCCTGGTGTTCGCGCGCCAGGTCGACAGCAGCGGCGAACTCGGCAGGCTCGGGCAGCTGTCCTCGCTGTCCGGCCGCGTCGATGCCCTGGTCTCGGATCCGGCGACGGGCATGACCGCGCAGTGGTCGGCGTTCTTCAACGCCGCCGACGCGCTGGCCGCCGATCCCGGCTCCAGCGTCGCCCGCGGCCAGCTGCTGGCCAGCGGCGAGCAGCTGGCCGGGCGCTGGCGCTCGCTCGACGGCCAGCTGTCCGCGCTCGAGCAGGAGGCCGGGCAGCGCCTGCAGGGCACCGTGTCCGATGCCAACCAGCTGTCGCTGGAGATCGCCGACCTCAACCGCGCCATCCACGCCGGCGGCAGCAAGGTCGCGCCCGACCTGCTCGACGCCCGCGCCCTGCGCATCGAGCGCCTGGCCGGCCTGGTCGGCGCCACCGCAGTGGAGCAGGACGGCGGCATGCTCAACGTGTTCACCGCCGGCGGCCAGCCGCTGGTGCTGGGCGCGCAGTCGATGAAGCTCAGCACCGTGGTCGATCCGCTGCGGCCCGACCGCCAGCTGCTCGCCGTCGACAGCCCCGGCGGCACCGTGCGCCTGCCCTCGTCGAGCGTCTCGGGCGAGATGGGCGGCGTGCTCGAATTCCGCGAGCGCGTGCTCGATCCCGCGCGCGCCGAACTCGGCCGCCTGGCCACCGTGTTCGCGACCTCGTTCAATGCCGCGCAACGTGCCGGCGTGGACTACAACGGCGCGCCCGGCGCCGACTTCTTCGCGCTGTCGCCGCCGCGCGTGGATGCGCATACCGGCAACGGCGGCAGCGCCACGATCAGCCCGCGCATCGACGACGCCTCCACGCTCAAGGGCCACGACCTGGTGCTGCGCTTCGACGGCGCCTGGTCGGCCACCCGCGCCGACACCGGCGAGGCCGTGCCGATGACCGGCAGCGGCACCGCGGCCGATCCGTTCCGCGTCGCGGGCATGGCCTTCGAGGTCGGCGGCACGCCCGCGGCCGGCGATCGTTTCGCGCTGCGCCCCTCGGCCGATGCCGCCGCCAGCCTGCGCGTGGCGCTGACCGATGGCGCGCAGATCGCCGCGGCCTCGCCGCTGCAGGCCGGCGCCGACGCCGGCAATCTCGGCAACGCCCGCGCGGCCTCGGCCCAGGTCACCAATGCCGCGGCGTTCGCAGGCTTCACCGGTGCGACGATCGAGTTCATCGACGCCAACCAGTACACCATCGACGGCAACGGGCCCTACACCTACACCCCCGGCAGTCCGATCGCCGATGCCGCGGGCGGCTGGTCGCTGACGCTGGAAGGTGCGCCCGCGGCCGGCGACAGCTTCAGCCTGGCGCGCACCCCGCCGCGCTCGACCGACAACGGCAATGCGCGCGTGCTGGGCGGGCTCGACCAGCAGGGCATCCTCGACGGCGGCAACCTCTCGCTGACCGCCGGGCTGACCCAGCTGACTGCGCGCGTGGGCACCGACGCGCGCCACGCCAACCTGAGCCATGGGGCGCAGAGCGCGATCCACGCGCAGGTGACCGCCGAGCGCGAGTCGGTGAGCGGCGTGAACCTCGACGAGGAAGCGGCCGACCTGCTGCGCTACCAGCAGGCCTACCAGGCCGCGGCGCAGATCATCGCCACCGCCGACACCATGTTCCAGACGCTGCTGTCGGCCGTGCGCCGCTGAGGATCGATCATGAGCGCTCTAAGAATGTCCACCGCCGCGCTGCACGCCCAGGGCCTGCAGGGGATGCTGCAGCAACAGCAGCGCGTGGCGCGCACCCAGCAGGAGCTGGTCAGTGACAGCAAGCTGCTGCGCGCGGCCGACAACCCCTCCGGGATGGCGCGCGCACAGGGCCTGGATCACGCGCTGGCCTCGCTGCAGCAGCAGGGCAGCAACGCCAACCTGGTCGAGCACCGCCTGCGCACGCAGGAAGGCGCACTGACCGATGTCGGCAGCCAGCTCGATCGCGCGCGCGTGCTGGCGGTGCAGGCCAACAGCGGCGCGCTGTCGGACCAGGACCGCGTCTCGATCGCGGCCGAGCTGCGCGCCGTGCGCAGCGAGCTGCTGGCGATCGCCAACCGCGACGACGGCAACGGCCGGCGCCTGTTCGCCGGCACGCGCGACGGTGTCATTCCCTTTGCCGACAACGCCGGCACGGTGACCTATGCCGGCGACGGCGGACGCAACAGCGTCGAGGTCGGCCCCGACCACTGGGTGTCCGACGGTGACGCCGGCAGCGACGTGTTCCTGCGCGTGCGCACCGGCGACGGCATCCTGCGCGGCAGCGCCGCGGCGGCCAACACCGGCAGCGGCGTGCTGCAGTCCAGCGCGGTCACCGACCACGCGGCCTGGGCCGGGCAGTCGCTGCGCGTGGAGTTCACCGCCGCCGACGCCTGGCGCGTGCTCGACGGCACCGGCAACGAGCTGGCCACCGGCAGCTACACCGACGGCGCCACCATCAGCGCCGGCGGCATGCAGCTCACCCTGACCGGCACGCCCGCGCCGGGCGACAGCTTCGCCATCGAACCTGCGCCCACGCGCGACGTGTTCGCCACCCTGCAGGGCCTGGCCGATGCGCTGGAGGCGCCGGTGTCCACCGCCGCCGAGCGCGCACGGCGCGACAACCTGATCGGCGGCGCGCTGGGCGACATCGCCACCGCGCAGGACCACATGCTGGCGCTGCGCTCGGGCACCGGCACGCGCCTGGCTGCGCTGGACGGCGCCAGCGATACCCGCAGCGCCAGCGACCTCAGCCTGCAGGAGTCGCTGTCGGAACTGCGCGACGTGGATTTCGCCGAAGCCGCAAGCCGCCTGTCGCTGCAGCTCACCGCGCTGGAAGCGGCGCAGAAGACGATGCTGCGCGTGCAGGGAATGTCGCTGTTCGACCGGCTGTAGGCGGCAGCGGACTTTGCGGGGCGGCGCTAGAGCAACGCTGAAAAACTGTCATTTCGAGCGTAGCGAGAAGCACTTTTACAACAGCGAAGCTGGTCAATCCATGCTCTTGCAGTTTCCGAGATTGACCGGCTTCGCCGTTGCAAAGCTCTTCTCACTGCGTTCGGAATGACAAACCGGACTTTCTCAGCGTTGCCCTAAAGCTTGACAGCAGCCTGCCGTTACCCATTTCAGCAGCGGCGAGGACCAATCCCGGTCAGCACCCTGCGAACACCGGCCCAGCCTTCTCGTCGCCGCCGGACCCAACCTTCCAGGAGAAGCTTCCATGTCGTCAGTCATCAACACCAACGTGATGTCGCTCAACGCCCAGCGCAACCTGACCGCGTCCGGCGCCGACCTCGCCACCAGCCTGCAGCGCCTGTCGTCCGGCATGCGCATCAACAGCGCCAAGGACGACGCCGCCGGCCTCGCCATCTCGCAGCGCTTCACCACCCAGATCCGCGGCATGGACCAGGCTGCCCGCAACGCCAACGACGGCATCTCGCTGTCGCAGACCGCCGAAGGCGCGATGGCCGAGATCGGCAACAACCTGCAGCGCATCCGCGAGCTGGCCGTGCAGTCGCGCAACGCCACCAACTCCGCCTCCGACCGCGGCGCGCTGAACGCCGAAGCGCAGCAGCTGCTGGCCGAGATCGACCGCGTCGCCGGCACCACCAACTTCAACGACGTCAAGCTGCTCGACGGCTCGTTCGCAAACCAGAGCTTCCAGGTCGGCGCCAACCAGGGCGAGACGATCGACATCGCAAGCATCGTCAACGCGACGTCGGGCGCACTGGGCAGCTGGACCGAGGTGGGCACCACCACCTATACGCAGACGACTGCCGCGGCGACTGCCACGGCCTTCGCGACCGGCGTGTCCATGACCATCAATGGCGCGACGATCAGCACTGCCGCCGGCGCTGCCGACGCGCCGGCCGCTGCCGCCGCACTGCTGGCAGCGTTCAACACCGCCAAGGCCGACACGGCCGCCAATCCCGGCCTGGCCAACGTGACCATGGCCGCCTCGGGCGCGCTCACCTCGACCGACCAGAACCTGGCCCTGACCAACCTGACCAACGTCAGCGGCGTCACCGCGGGCACCACCGCCGGCGCCGCGACGACCGTCCCGGGCACGGCGCGGAACGGCTTCACCGGCCTCGACATCTCCACCGCGGCAGGTGCCGACAACGCGATGCGCGCGATGGACGGCGCACTGACGGCGATCAACACCGCGCGCGCCGACATGGGTGCCATCCAGAACCGCTTCACCTCGGTCGTGGCCAACCTGTCGACCTCTTCCGAGAACCTGTCGGCCGCGCGCAGCCGGATCCAGGACGCCGACTTCGCCAAGGAATCGGCGCAGCTCAGCCGCAACCAGATCCTGCAGCAGGCCGGTACCGCCATGCTGGCCCAGGCCAACCAGTCCACGCAGAACGTGCTCAGCCTGCTGCGCTGATGCTCCAAGCGGGTGCGGCCCAGGCCGCGCCCGCGCTTTCACGGGCACGGCGGCATTGCGCTCGCCGGGCCAGTCTTCAAGTCTCTCCAGCCATACCTTTTCCCCGCAGGCGCTGCGCAAGCCGCGCACCATGCCGCCAGCCGCGGCTTGCGCAGCGCCTGCGGGGCGCTTTTTCCAACGCAGCACCCCCCCAATCCCCTTGCTCGAGGAGCCCGCCATGCATCGCCAGCGCACTGAACGCCAGGTCCATGCCGCCGCCTCGACGCACGCCTGCCGGCAGGCAGCGCGATGAGCACCACCATCGGCACCGCCGGCAAGCTCGACGTGGCGACCATGGTCGCTCAGCTGGTTGCCGCCGACCGCGCCCAGCCCGACGCCCGCATCGCGCGCGGCGAGCGCCAGGTCAACTCCCAGATTTCCGCGATCGGCACGCTGCGCAGCGCGTTTTCCGCGCTCGGCACCGCCGTCAACGCACTCAGCTCGACCGACAACCTGCAGGCACGCAAGGCGATCCTGCCGGCCGATGCCAATTTTGCCGCGACCACCAGCGCCGGCGCCGCCGCCGGCCGCTACCAGATCGAAGTGCTGGCCCTGGCCAGCGCGCAGAAGCTCACCTCCGGCGCCTTCGCCGCCGACGCGGCGGTGGGCACGGGCACGCTCACCATCAGCGCCGGCGACACCACGCTCAGCATCGAGATTGCCGCGCCCGACAACACCCTGGCCGGCATCCGCGACGCGATCAACGCCGCTGCCGGCGGCAAGACCGTCACCGCCAGCATCGTCACCGGCGACGACGGCCCGCACCTGGTGCTCAACGCGGTCGACACCGGCAGCGCCGGCGCGCTGAAGATCAGCGCCAGCGGCGGCGACGGTGGCCTGTCCGCGCTCAGCTACGATCCCGACGGTGCCTCCGGCCTGTCGCAGCTGCTGCCCGCCGCCGATGCCCGCATCCGGGTCGATGGCATCGAGCGCACCAGCTCGTCCAACACCGTGACCGACCTGATCGACAAGGTCAGCCTGACCTTCACCAAGGCCGAGCCGGGCGTGGCCCGAGAACTGCGCATCGAGGGCGACGCCAGCCTGCAGCGCAATTCGGTCAAGGGCTTCGTCAGCGCCTACAACGCCGCGCTCGGCGCGATCGGGCAGGTCACCGCCTACAACGTCGAGGCCAAGACCGCGGCGGCGCTCAACGGCGATGCGATGGTGCGCAACGCCACGCGCGAACTGCGCGACATCCTTGGCGACAACGTCATGGACCTCAAGGCGATCGGCATCACGATCAACAAGGACGGCACGCTCAAGCTCGATGAGGCCGCCTTCGACCAGGGCATGGCTGCCAGCCCCGAGGCTGCGTCGCGCCTGTTCGCCGCCGGCGGCCTGGCCGGCAAGGTCGATGCGGTGGTCGACCGCCTGATCGACCCGGACGGACTGCTGGCCGGCCGCAGCGAGAGCCTGAATGCACGCAGCAAGACGCTGGCCAGCCAGCGCAGCTCGCTCGACTTCCGCATGAGCCAGGCCGAATCGCGCTACCGCACCCAGTTCACCGCGCTCGACGTGCTGCTGAGCTCGCTCCAGAGCAGCAGCGACTTCCTCACCCAGCAGCTCGCCACGCGCAGCTCAACGGACTGACATGAACGCCCGCAACCTCGCCAACCAGTACCGGCAAACCGGCGTGTCCAGCGCGGCGCTCGACGCCAGCCCGCACCGGCTGATCGCGCTGATGCTCGCCGGCGCGCGTGAACGCGCGCGCCTGGCCGCCGCCTGCCTCAAGCGCGGCGACCTGCCGCGCAAGTCGCAGGCGATCAGCGATGCCAGCGCCATCATCGGTGGCCTCAATGGCGCACTGAACCTGGAAGCCGGCGGCGAGATCGCCGATGGCCTGCAGGCGCTGTACGACTACGCGCAGCGGCGCCTGCTCGCGGCCAACGCCGAGAACGATGCCGCGCCGCTGCAGGAGGTCGACGACCTGCTCGGCGACATCGAATCGGCCTGGCTGGCGATCGCGCCACCGGAGACGGCATGACCCCGGTCCTGCCCGTCGCCGAAGTCCGCGCCGCGATCGCGGCCGAGGACTGGACGCTGGCCACCGCGCTGCTGCAGGCGCACGGTGCCGCCGTGGCCGCCGCGCTGGCCACGGTCGATTTCAACAAAACGCCACACGCGCCCTGGCTGGAACTGCTCGACGCCCAGCAGGCGCTCACCGATGAAATCCGCCAGGCGCGCGACGAGGTGATGCGCGCCATCGGCAAGCTCGGCCAGGACCAGCGCGGCGCGCGCGCCTGGCAGCAGGCGCTGGCATGACCACCCCGGCGGACGCGGCCCGGCTCCTGTTTGGCGACACGCTCGCCTGCGAGGAACTGCGCCCGGCCGCCTTCGTGTCGGGGTCCGCGCACACCGGCCCGATGCTGGCCGCCAGCGGCGAGGCGCTGCTGCGCGCGCTGGCCGTGGTCGAGGACGGGCCGCGGCCCGAAGAACCCGAATCCGGCGACCACGCCCTGCCCCGCATCGAAGCCAAGCTCGACCTGCTGACCACCCTGGTGGCCGGCCTGTGCCGGATCGACGACGACCCGGTGCTTGCGCTGCAGTGGTCGGCGCGCGGCGCATGTCTGGTGCTGGACGACCCGCCGCCGATCGGCAGCCCCGGCCTGTTCCGGGTGCGTCCGGCCGACTGGCTGCCCTCGACCCTGCTGCTGCCCGCCACCGCGATCGCGCACGAACCCGCCGAGGGCGGCGTGCGCGTCTGGCTGCGCTTCGACGCGCTGCCGGCGGTGCTGGAGGCCGCGCTGGAGCGCCACCTGTTCCGCATCCACCGCCGCGCCGTGGCGGAAAGCCGGCGCCCGCGCCAGGGCTTCTGAGCAACCTGTCACACTTCTACCCGGCCTGCGCGCAAGTCGCCGCGCGGCCCCGCTATGGTGGCGTTGGCGAGGCAGAGGGTGCGATGCGTTGCTGAAAGTATTGATCTGCGATGACCACACGCTGGTGCGCGCCGGCCTGCGCCGGCTGCTGGACTCCTTCGCCGACATCGAAGTGGTGGCCGAGGCCAGCAATGCCGACGAAGCGGTGCTCCGTGCCCGCGAGTCGCTGCCCGACATCATCCTGCTCGACCTGTCGATGCCCGGCCGCAGCGGCTTCGACGCCCTGGCCGAGCTGCGCCAGACCAGCCCCGAGTGCGCGGTGGTGATCATGTCGATGCATGACGACGCGCTGCACGTGCGCGAGGCGCTGGCGCGCGGCGCGATCGGCTTCGTGGTCAAGGAGGCCGCGCCGGCCGAGCTGGAAATCGCGATCCGCGCCGCCGCCGCCGGACGCACCTACCTCAGCCCGCAGGTTTCGGCACCGCAATTGCAGGGCTACCGCAGCGGAGCCCCTGGCGAGGGCAACGTCGACGCGCTGCCGCGGCGCCAGCGCGAGATCCTCGACGCGCTGGGCGCCGGCCGCACCACCAAGCAGATCGCCGGCGACCTGGGGATCAGCATCAAGACCGTGGAAACCCACCGCGCGCGGATCATGGAGACGCTGGGCTGCCGCAATGCCGGCGAACTGCTGCGCATCGCCATGCGCCTGCACGACCGGCCCTGAGCCGGTCGGCACAAAGCGCCGCGTCGCGTCACTTCGATGCAGCGCCGCGTCGGAAACACGACGCGATGTAGGGGAATCCCCGACACCCCGACAGGGATGCCCTGAGCCGGACCCGGGTTCGCCCTGATTCGAGTTACGTCACGCGCCCATCACGATGGATTCCATGGCCGGCGACATGCCGGCACAGGGAGTCAGCGGCGATGAAAACCAACATGCGCGTCGGGATGGTCCAGGGCGTCAACCTGACGCCACAGCTGCTGCAGTCGATCCGGCTGCTGCAGCTCACCGCACCGCAGCTGGAACAGGAGCTGCGCCAGGCGCTGGAGCGCAATCCGCTGCTGGAGCAGGACGAGGAGGCCGACGAGACCGAGGCCGACGCGCCCGAAGCGACGCTCGAAGCCGCGGCCTGGGACGAACTGCCGGAACCGGCGTTCCTGTCCGGCGGCGGCATTGGCGGCGGCGATGACGACGCGACGCTGCGCATCGCCGACGGCGAGTCCAGCGACCCGCGCCTGCGCCTGCTGCGCCTGCTGTCCCTGCACTGGAATCCAGAAGACCTCGAAGTCGCCGCCTGGTGGCTCGACCACTGCGACGACCGCGGCTACCTCGAGCAGCCGCTGGACGCGCTGCTGGCCGCCGCGCGCGTCGCCTTCCCGACGCGCGCCGGCGATGTCGGGGTGCTGCGCACGCGCCTGCTGCACGGCGACTGGCCGGGCATGGCCGCCGCCGACCCGGCCGAATGCCTGTCCGCGCAGCTGCGCGCCCTGCCCGAATGCGACGCCCGCGCCTGCGCGCTGCGCATCGTCGCCGGCCACCTGGACCTGCTGGCCGCGCGCGACGAGGCAGGTATCGGCAAGGCCACCGGCGCCACGCCTGACACCGTGCGCGCGGCGCTGTCGATGATCCTCGGCCTGCGCCCGCACCCGGTGCAGGCGCCGACGGTCGACAGCCACGCGCACATCGTCCCGGACGTGGTCGCCTGGCACGGCGGCGGCGCCTGGCGCGTCGCGCTCAACCGCCGCGGCGTCCCGCAGCTGCGCCTGGCCGCGCACTGCGAGCGCGCGCTCGCCGGCAGCCAGCACGCCGCCCTGCGCGGCCTGCTCGACGAGGCGCGCTGGCTGGTGCGCGGCGTGGCCATGCGCAACGACACCCTGCTGCGCACCGCGCAGGTGCTGGTCGAGCGCCAGAGCGGCTTCCTCGACCAGGGCCCGGAGGCGATCCTGCCGCTGACCCTGCGCGAAGTCGCCGACACCATCGGCGTGCACGAGTCCACCGTCTCGCGCATCGTCAGCGGCAAATACATCCAGACCCCGCGCGGCACCTTCGAGCTCAAGCGCATGTTCGCGGTGCGGCTGGAGGGCGCCGAGGTCGCCGGCAGCGCGATCAAGGCGATGGTCAAGCGACTGATCGATTCCGAACCGGCCGCCGCGCCGCTTGCCGACGACGTGATCGCCGGCCTGCTCGCGCGCCAGGGCGTGCGCATCGCGCGTCGCACCGTGGCCAAGTACCGCGACCAGCTGGCGATCGGGCCGGCGCGGGCGCGCCAGCGCCTGGCCCCGCGCCAGGCCCGACAGGAGTGCGTGTGATGCGCCAGATTTCCGTGCTGCTGGTCGACGACCATGCCGGCTTCATCTCCGCGGCCATGCGCCACCTGCGCCGCCTGCCCTGGCTGACCGTCGCCGGCACCGCCAGCAACGGCGTCGAGGCCATCGCCCAGTGCGAGGTGCTGCGCCCGGACGTGGTGCTGATGGACCTGGCCATGCCCGAGATGGGCGGGCTGCAGGCCACGCGCCTGATCAAGGCCCAGGACAACCCGCCCTACATCGTCATCGCCAGCCACTTCGACGACGGCGAGCATCGCGAGCACGCGCTGCGCGCCGGTGCCGACGCCTTCGTCAGCAAGCTGGCCTACATCCACGAGGTGCTGCCGCTGCTGGAAGCGCTCGCCGGCGTGGGCGATGGCAACAACACGGAGGCCTTGGCATGAGCGAGTCCCGCATCCTGGTCCTCGACCGCGACGAGGCCCGCGCCGA
Organism: Luteimonas sp. A482; assembly: GCF_054072655.1. Lineage (NCBI taxonomy): Bacteria > Pseudomonadati > Pseudomonadota > Gammaproteobacteria > Lysobacterales > Lysobacteraceae > Luteimonas > Luteimonas sp. A482. The sequence goes on along the minus strand of NZ_JBSVRO010000001.1, from coordinate 36,604 downwards.
GCGCGTGGCCACCCTGCTCGAATTCATGGACTTCTCGCCGCGCATCGTCGACGACGCCGACGACATCGACCTGTCGCGCGCCCGCGGCAGCGACTGGGTCGCGGTCGTGGTCGGCGACGTCGGCGACGGCGAGAGCTGGAACGCGTTTGCCGCGTGGCTGGCCACCCAGGCCCTGCACCCGCCGGTGCTGGAGCTGCCGGGCCATGCTGCCGATGCAGGCTGGCGCGCCAGCCTGCACCCGCAGTCGGTGTGGCCGCTGTCGTTCCCGATCCGCCGCACCCAGCTGCAGGAAGCGCTGCGCCGCGCCAGCCTCAAGCGCATCGACGACGACGCCCGCCGCGACGTGCCCACCTTCGGCCCGACCGGGCGCAGCACCTGCGTGCTCGAGCTCAACCGCATGATCGACCAGGTCGCCCCGCACGACACCACGGTGCTGGTGCTGGGCGAGTCGGGCACCGGCAAGGAGGTCGCCGCGCGCGCCCTGCACGCGCGCTCGTCGCGCCGCGACAAGCCGTTCGTGGCGATCAACTGCGGCGCGATCCCGCCCGACCTGCTCGAAAGCGAGCTGTTCGGCCACGAGAAGGGCGCCTTCACCGGCGCGCTGACCCAGCGCAAGGGCCGCTTCGAGATGGCCGAGGGCGGCACCCTGCTGCTCGACGAGATCGGCGACATGAGCCTGCCGATGCAGGTCAAGCTGCTGCGCGTGCTGCAGGAGCGCTGCTTCGAGCGCGTCGGCGGCACCGTCACCATCAAGTGCGACGTGCGCGTGATCGCGGCCACGCACCGCGACCTCGAGGAGCGCATCGGCAACGGCGAGTTCCGCGAGGACCTGTTCTACCGCCTCAACGTGTTCCCCATCGAGATGCCGGCGCTGCGCGAGCGCGGCGAGGACCTGCCCGACCTGGTCGCCGCGATCACCCGCCAGCTGGCCGAGGCCGGCCGCGGCCAGGTGACCCTGGCCTCCGACGCCATCGCCGCGCTGCGCCACTACGCCTGGCCGGGCAACGTGCGCGAGCTGAGCAACCTGCTCGAGCGCCTGGCCGTGCTGCACCCGGGCGGCACCGTGCGCGCCCTCGACCTGCCGGCGCGCTACCGCGCCGCGGCCGCGGCCGCCGGCGAAGCGTTCGACCCGCCGGCAACAACGCCGAAAGCCGCTGCCGCCGCGTCCACCGACCCGGCGCAGCTGTCGGCCACCACCACCCTGCCGCCGCAGGGCATCGACCTGCGCGGGCACATGGCCGGCATCGAGCTGGAGCTGCTGCGCGCGGCGCTGGAACAATCCAACGGCGTGGTTGCCCATGCCGCGCCGCTGCTGGGCCTGCGCCGCACCACCCTGGTCGAGAAGCTGCGCAAGTACGGCATCGACCGCGACCAGGCGGCCACGCCCGCCGCCGGCGCGGACAGGCAGGCGGCGAGTTTCTGACGCGCCCGTGGCACGGGAATTGCCTGAGTCCATGCAGACCGACCTGCAGCCGACGCGATGACTGACGCCATTTCATCGATCCTTTCCCAGATCCGCGCGCACGAGATGCGCGCCGGTTCGGTGCATAGCGATGTCGCGCCCTCGAACGCGATCGACGTCGGCGGCGCAGGCAAGGCCGTCGAGGCGCCGGGATTCGCGCAGACCCTGTCCAACACCATCGACAAGGTCAGCGCGACCCAGGCCAACGCCGGCGCCCTGCAGCAGGCCTTCGAACTGGGCGACCCGCGCGCCGACCTCGCCCGGGTGATGGTGGCGATGCAGCAGTCGCAGGTCGCGTTCCGGGCCACGGTCGAAGTGCGCAACCGCCTCGTCCAGGCGTACCAGGACGTGATGAACATGCCGATCTGATCCGGCGCCCCGAACTTCGAACTCCCTTCCACCGACCCTCCTTCCGGCACCGACCATGAGCGTGATCGCACTTCCCAAGGCCACCGCCAGCCTGCGCGACCTGGGCCGCCTGCAGGACATCCCTGCGGTGCGCCAGCTCGGCTTGCTGGCGCTGCTGGCGGTGGCCATCGCGCTCGGGCTGTGGCTGTTCTTCTGGAGCCAGAAGCCGGACTTCGTGCCGGTCCAGGCCGGGCTGGACGCCAAGTCCACCGCCGAGGCCTCCGAGCTGCTGCGCAGCGCGCGCATCCCGTTCAAGATCGACCCGGCCACCGGTGCGCTGGCGGTGTCGCTCGACCAGGTCGCCGAGGCGCGCATGGCGCTGGCCGCGGCCGGCCTGCCGGCCTCGCAGGGCAACGGCTTCGAAACGATCCAGGGCGACCAGGGCTTCGGCACCAGCCAGTTCATCGAAAGCGCGCGCTACCAGCATGCGCAGGAGATCGAGTTGGCCCGCACCATCGCCAACCTGCGCCCGGTGCGCGAGGCGCGCGTGCATCTGGCGCTGCCCAAGCCGAGCGCGTTCACCCGCCAGCGCGATCCGGCCAGCGCCTCGGTGGTGCTGCAGCTGCGCGCCGGCAGCGCGCTCGAACAGGGCCAGGTCAACGCGATCGTGCACCTGGTGGCCTCCAGCATCCCGGGTCTGCCGCCGGAAGGCGTGACCGTGGTCGACCAGTTCGGCCGCATGCTCTCCAACGCCGACCCGCAGAGCGACGACGCGATCGGCGCCAAGCAGTTCGAGCAGCAGCGCCGGCAGGAATCGGTGTACGTGCAGCGCATCGAAGAGCTGCTCGAGCCGATGACCGGCCCCGGCCGCATCAGCGCCAAGGTCAGCGTCGACATGGACTTCGCCCAGACCGAAGAGGCGAGCGAGCGCTATGGCCCGCAGCCGGCGATGGTGCGCAGCGAACAGATTTCCGAATCCGGCACGCTCGGTGGCGGCGGCGACGCCGTCGCGCAGGGCGTGCCCGGCAGCGCCAGCAACACACCCGAGGCGGCCGCCGAGCCGGCCCCGGTGGCAGCCGCGGCCACCAGCGGCCCCGGCAGCCGCAGCGCGGTGCGCAACTACGAGATCGACCGCACCCTCACCCATACCCGCCAGGCGCCGGGCCGGATCCGCCGCGTCACCGCCGCGGTGCTGGTCGACAACGCCGCGCCGGCCGCGACCGTCGGCACCGCCGCGCCCAGCCCGGGCCGGCCGCTCAGCGCCGAGGAACTCACCCGCATCCAAACCCTGGTGCAGCAGGCAATCGGCTTCGATGGCGCGCGCGGCGACGTGGTGTCGGTGGTGAACGCACCGTTCGCCCGCGGCGCGATGGAAACGCCCATGGACGGACCGCCAATCTGGCAGCACCCGCGTGCGCGCGAACTGGTGCGCCTGGTGCTGGGCGGGCTGGCGGTGCTGCTGCTGATCTTCACCGTGCTGCGCCCGGCCACGCGCCAGCTGCTCGCCCCCAGGACCGTGACCGCCACCGTGCTGCCGCCCGCCGATGTCGACGACGAGCTGCCGGTGAGCCTGTCGGGTCCGTCGCAGGCGAGGGCGGAGGCCATCGGGGCACCGGCGGCCGCGATGGACCTCGACGACAAGCTCGAGATCGCGCGCACCGCGGTCAGCACCGATCCCAAGCGCGTGGCGCAGGTGGTCCGCGACATGGTGGCCTCCGATGGCTGACCCCGGGATCGCGCTGACCGGCGTGCAGCGCGCCGCCATCGTGCTGCTCTCGCTGGGCGAGGCGCAGGCGGCCGAAGTGCTCAAGCACATGGGCGCCAAGGAAGTGCAGAAGCTGGGCGTGGCGATGACCTCGCTGGGCGAGGTCGGCCGCGATTCGGTGACGCGCGTGTTCGACGAGTTCATCGACGTGCTGGCCCGTCCCTGCGGAATCGGCAGCGGTGCCGACGACTACGTGCGCGCGGTGCTGACCCAGGCGCTGGGCGAGGACCGCGCCAGCGGCCTGATCGACCGCATCCTGCTGGGCCGCAACACCACTGGCCTGGACACCCTGAAGTGGATGGATCCGCGCGCGATCGCCGAACTGGTGCGCAACGAGCATCCGCAGATCATCGCCATCGTGCTGGCGCACCTGGACGGCGACCAGGCCGCCGAGGTGCTCAAGTGCCTGCCCGAGCGCGCGCGCGTGGACGTGCTGCTGCGGCTGGCCACGCTCGACGGCATCCCGCCGCATGCGCTCAACGAACTCAACGACGTGATGGCGCGGCAGTTCGCCGGCAGCCAGAACATCAAGTCCTCATCGGTAGGCGGGGTCAAGGTCGCGGCCAACATCCTCAACTTCATGGATTCGGGCCAGGACGAGGCGCTGCTGGGCGCGATCGGCGAGGTCGATGGCGAACTCGGCACCCGCATCCGCGACCTGATGTTCGTGTTCGACAACCTGGCCGAACTCGACGACCGCGCGATGCAGGCGGTGCTGCGCGAGATCTCCAGCGAGCAGCTGGCGCTGGCCCTGCGCGGCGCCGAAACCAGGGTGCGCGAGAAGATCACCGGCAACATGTCGCAGCGCGCCGCCGAGATCCTGGTCGAGGACATGGAGGCACGCGGCCCGGTGCGCCTGGCCGAGGTGGAAACCGCGCAGAAGGAAATCCTGGCCGTGGTGCGGCGCATGGCCGACAACGGTGACATCCAGATCGCGGTCAAGGCCGAGGTGCTGATTTGAACGGCATGGCCGCGCTGTCGGCCGACGATCCGCGTCTGGCCAGCGGCGTGGTGCGCTGGACTGCGCCGGGCCTGGTCGCAGTCGCGCCGGAGCCGGAGCCCGAGCCCGAGGCCCTCGCGCCCGCACTGCCCAGCGTGGAAGACCTGCAGGCGCTGGAGCGCGCGGCGCACGAGGACGGCTACGCGCGCGGACACGCCGAAGGCGTTGCCGCCGGCCAGGCCGACGTGCGGCGCATGGTGGCGCAGATCGAAGGCGTGCTCGACGGCTTCACCCGCCCGCTCGCCCGGCTCGATGGCGAAGTGGCCGAAGCGCTGGCCGACCTGGCCGTGCGCATCGCCGGCAGCCTGCTCGGTCGCGCCTACCAGATCGACCCGACCCTGCTGGCCGACCTGGTGCGCGAGGCACTGGAGGCGGTGGGCAGCGACAGCCGCGAGCTCGAGCTGCGCCTGCACAACGACGATTTCGGGGTACTTGCCCCGCACCTGGCTGGCCTGGACGGCGTGCGCCTGACCATCGACAGCGCGCTCGGCCGCGGCGAGCTGCGCCTGCATAGCGAGAGCGTGCGCATCGACGGCACCATCGCTTCGCGCCTGCAGTCGGTGCTTGCCGCCACCCTGGCCAGCAGCGAGGCCAACGCATGAGCACCGTTGCCGCCGCCAACTGGCTGGAAGCGCGCAACCTGCGCCTGGCCGCGCGCCTGCAGGCCGCCGATCCGCATCCGCCCTCGCTGGGGCTGGCGCGCGAGGGCGTGCTGCGTCGCGCGGTCGGGCTGACCCTGGAAGCCTCCGGCTGCAGCGCGCCGCTGGGCTCGCGCTGCCGGGTCGAGACCGCGGGCGGACGCTGGGTCGACACCGAGGTGGTCGGCTTCTCCGGCGACCGCACCTACCTGATGCCCACCGCCGACCTCGAAGGCCTGCTTCCGAATGCGCGCGTGGTGCCATTGCGCCGCCGCGGCGAAGTCGCGGTTGGCGAGGGCCTGCTGGGCCGCGTCGTCGACAGCGACGGCGTGCCGCTGGACGGGCGCGGCCCGATCCGCGCCGAACAGTGGGTCGGCCTGGCCGGCACCGCGATCAACCCGCTGATGCGCGAGCCGATCACGCAGTCGCTCGACGTCGGCGTGCGCGCGATCAACGCGCTGCTGCCGATCGGCCGCGGCCAGCGCATCGGCCTGTTCGCAGGCTCCGGCGTGGGCAAGTCGACCCTGCTGGGGATGATGACCCGCTACACCGCCGCCGACATCATCGTGGTCGGCCTGATCGGCGAGCGTGGCCGCGAAGTGCGCGATTTCGTCGACAGCACGCTGGGCGAGGAAGGCCTGCGCCGCTCGGTCGTGGTGGCCACGCCCGCCGACCGGCCGCCGCTGGCACGCCTGCACGGCGCGCTGCGCGCCACCGCGATCGCCGAGTACTACCGCGACCAGGGCCTGCACGTGCTGCTGCTGATGGATTCGCTGACCCGCTTCGCGCACGCGCAGCGCGAGATCGGCCTGTCGGTGGGCGAACCGCCAACCACCCGCGGCTATCCGCCATCGGTGTTCGCCAAGCTGCCGCAGCTGGTCGAGCGCGCCGGCAACGGCGCCAACGGGTGCGGCTCGATCACCGCGTTCTACACCGTGCTCACCGAGGGCGACGACCAACAGGAGCCGATCGCCGACGCCGCGCGCGCGATCCTGGACGGCCACATCGTGCTCACCCGCCGCATCGCCGACGCCGGCCAGTACCCGGCGATCGACGTCGAGGTCTCGGTCAGCCGCGTCATGCAGGACATCACCGATGCGCCCTGGCGCGAGCGCATCCGCAAGCTCAAGCGGCTGATGGCCGCGCACTCGGCGCAGCGCGACCTGATCGCGATCGGCGCCTACCAGCGCGGCAGCGACCCGACCGTCGACGAAGCGGTGGCGCGCTGGCCCGCGATCCAGGCCTTCCTCGGCCAGGACGTGACCGAAGCCGCGGACGTCGAGGCCAGCCGCGCCGCGCTGGCCGCCCTGCTCGACGACGGCCCCGCCCCTGCCGCCGCCCCCATTCCCACCCAGGACTGATCCAGATGCGTTCGCAACGGCTCGATCCGCTGCTCAAGATCATGCAACAGCGCCAGGACGCGGCCGCACGCGACGTCGCCGACCGCGACCGCACGCTCGGCGAGCAGGAGCAGCGCCTCGAAGCGCTGCGCCGCTACGCCGAGGAATACGCCGCGGCGCCGGCCGAGAGTTCGATTTCGCCGGCGCTGCTGGTCAACCGGCTCGCCTTCCGCGAGCGCCTGAACGCGGCCGTCGTGCAGCAGGCCGGGATCGTCGACCACAGCCGCCAGCTGACCGACGTCGAGCGCGCGCGGCTGATGCTCGCCAGCCGCGAGACCAAGGTGCTCGAGCAGCTGGCCGACAGCTACCGGGCGCAGGAGTCGAAGGTCGCCGAGCAGCGCGTGCAGCGCGAGATGGACGAACTCGGCGGCCGTCGCGCCCGCGTTGCCGCGCTGGCCGCGGACGAAGGCCAGACCCGATGACCGGCGCCGGTGCGATGTCGCTTGCCTCGGCCAGCCCGGCCCCGGCGCCGCCGACCCGTGGCGCCGCGCGCAGCGACGGCGCCGCGCAGCCGCCTGCGGACGCGTCCGCGCCAGACGCATCGGCCCGCGCCGACCGCGGCAAGGCCGCAGAAGGCGTGGCCAAGTCGGGTGAACAGGCCGAGGACGCAGCGCCGGCACCCGCACAATCGTTCGCACAGTTCCTCCTCCAGGCTCCGCCGGCAGCGCCTCCTCCGGCACCGGCGGCCGACGCTCCCGCAGCCGGCTCGGAGTCCGACGCCACCTCGCCCGAACAGCTGCTTGCCCTGCTCGACGGGTCCTGGTCGGGCACGGCTGCGGCCGCCAGCGCGTCTGGCGCGACGGCCGCCACAGCGGTGATCGCGCAGCCCGCTGCGGGCCTGTCCGCGTCCGCCACCGTCACGGGCACTGCCGCCGCGGCGCCCACGCTCGACGGCGAGCCTGCCAGCGCCGGCGCCGACCACGCGCTGCCGCTGCTGGCCGCCGACGGCGATGCGCCATCGACCCTGGCGGCGTCGCCCGCGCTGGAAGCCGCCGCGACCGCGCGCGACGCCAGCGCCGCCACACAGGCCGGCCCCGCCATCGAAGCCGCGACTGCGGGCATCGCCGGGACCACGCCGCTGGCCACCCCGCGCCCGCAGGCCGCCCCGGCCCTGCCGCCGCTGCCGATGCCGGCCAATCCGGACGCCGGCTTCGACGAGGGCTTCGGCACGCGCCTGGTGTGGATGGCCGAACAACGCGTCGGCCACGCCGAGATCCGGCTCAATCCCGAGCACGTGGGCCCGATCGAGGTACGCGTGCAGCTCGACGGCGAGCAGGTCCGTGCCGAGTTCCACAGCGCCCATGCCGAAGTCCGGCAGGCGATCGAAGCCAGCCTGCCGCGCCTGCGCGAACTGCTGGCCCAGCACGGCCTGCAGCTCGGCCAGGCCGACGTCGGCCAGGGCCAGGCCGGACGCGACGGTGATGCCGCACGCGCGGGTGCCACGGCGCGCCGCGGGCAAGGTGGGGAGCCGGGCGATCCCGGCCAGACACCCACGCCTCCGGCCGCGCTGCGAACACGTGGACTGCTGGACGAATACGCCTGAGGCACGGCGGCAACCCGTCTGTCATTTCGACCGCAGGGAGAAATCTCCCGCCGACGGTCCAGGATTTACGGCTGCGCTGTTGAAGAGCGCTTCTCCCTCCGGTCGAGTGGCCGTCGGGGCGACTCCAGATTTCTCCCTTCGGTCGAAATGACAGGCTTGGTTGAAATGACAGGCTTGGGCGGAATGACGGGCTTGGTCGGAATGACAGGCTTGGGCGAAATGACAGGCTTCGGTCGAAATGACAGGCTTGGTGCAGTGACAGCTGTCGGAGCCAGGCCCGCGTCAAGGCGCCGGCGCACGCGCGCACGGCGTGCCGTCAAAACCCCGTCATCGCTCCGGCACACGGATTGCATCCCTTCTGCATCCACCGCCGGAGTCGACGTTCGTGCCAGCCCCCGCCCCTGCTCTCCAGCCCGCCACGCCCGCCAAGTCCCGGCGCCTGTGGCTGTGGCTCCTGATCCTCGTCGTGGTGGCCGGTGCCGCCGGTGGCGGCTGGTGGTGGTGGCAGGGCCGGCAGCAGCCTGCGGCCGACGGTGAGGCCAAGCCGGCCCAGCCCTCGCGCCTGCCGGCCCAGTACATCGCGCTCGAGCCCTCGTTCGTGGTCAACCTCGCCGACGTCGACGCGGTCCGCTACCTGCAGGCCGACGTGCAGGTGGTGACCCGCGACACGGCCACGCTCGCCGCGCTGAACGCCCACCTGCCCTCGATCCGCAACCGCCTGCTGCTGCTGTTCGGCCAGCAGGAGGCGCGCCATCTGACCCAGCGCGCCGGCAAGGAGCGCCTGCAGCAGGCCGCGCGCGACGAAGTGCGCGCCCTGCTCAAGGCCGAGGGCGCCGCCGACAAGGTCGAAGCGGTGATCTTCACCAGCCTGGTGACCCAGTAATGAGCGCCGACCTGCTGTCCCAGGACGAGATCGACGCCCTGCTGCACGGCGTCGACAGCGGCGTGGTCGAGACCGAGCCGCCGCCCGCGCCGGGCGAGGCGCGCACCTACGATTTCGCCAGCCAGGACCGCATCGTCCGCGGCAAGCTGCCGACGCTGGAGATGATCAACGAGCGCTTCGCGCGCACCCTGCGCATCGGCCTGTTCAACCTGCTGCGGCGCTCGGCCGACCTGTCGGTGCGCGGCATCGACCTGGTCCGCTTCGGCGAGTACATGCACTCGCTGCAGGTACCGACCAACCTCAACCTGGTGAAGATGAAGCCGCTGCGCGGCACCGCCATCGTCACCTTCGAGCCGCGGCTGGTGTTCACCGTGGTCGACAACTTCTTCGGCGGCAACGGCAAGTACCACACCCGCATCGAGGGCCGCGAGTTCACCCCGACCGAGATGCGCGTGATCCAGCTGCTGCTCAAGCAGACCTTCGCCGACCTGGTCGATGCCTGGGCGCCGGTGATGCCGGTGGAGTTCGAGTACATGAACTCCGAGGTCAACCCGCACTTCGCCAACATCATCAGCCCGCGCGACTACATCGTGGTCAGCCGCTTCAACGTGGAGCTGGAAGGCGGCGGCGGCGAGCTGCACGTGGCCATCCCCTACGCGATGCTGGAGCCGATCCGCGAACAGCTTGATGCCGGCGTGCAGAGCGACCGCATCGAGAAGGACGAAGGCTGGACCCGCGCCATGCGCACCCAGCTGCAGGACGCCGAGGTCGAGCTGAGCTCGGCCATCGCCCATCGCCAGATCAGCCTGCGCGAACTGTCGCGGCTGCGCGTGGGCGACGTGATCCCGATCGAGCTGGCACGCCACGTGCAGCTGCGGGTGGAGCAGATGCCGCTGTTCACCGGCGAGTTCGGCATCCACAACGGCAAGAACGCCATCAAGGTCACGCAGGTGCATGCCGCGCGGACCATTCCCACCCTCGATTCCCTGACGGACATGCCATGACCACCAACGACGCCGCGGCCCTGGCCGCCTTCGACCCGCTCACCGCAGAAGCCGGCGTCAGCGCCGGCGCCGGCCTCGGCCTCGGCGCCGATCTCAACCTGGATGTGATCCTGGACGTTCCGGTGTCGCTGTCGCTCGAGGTCGGTCGCGCGCGCATCCCGATCCGCAACCTGCTGCAGCTCAACCAGGGTTCGGTGGTCGAGCTCGAGCGCGGCGCGGGCGAACCGCTGGACGTGTACGTCAACGGCACCCTGATCGCGCAGGGCGAGGTGGTGGTGGTCAACGACCGCTTCGGCGTGCGCCTGACCGACGTCGTCAGCCCGGCCGAACGGATCAAGAGGCTGCGATGAGCGCGGTGTCGCTGCCGCTGTCGGTGGCCGGCGTTGCCGGCGCCACCGTGGCTGCGCCGGCGCCGGCGCCGCCGGCGATGGCCGATGCCGGCGTACCGGCAGGCGAAGCCGTGGTGACGCCTGCGGCCGTGATCGACAGCGCCGGCGCAGCCGTGCCCGCCAGTTCCGGCGGCATCGCGGACGCCACGATCGCGACCGCCACCGACGCCCCGCCCGCATCCGCCGCCGATGCATTTGCCGCGCGTGCCCAGGCGACGACCGTTGCGCCGACTGCGGCCGCCACGACCACGACCGCCCACACCGGCATCGCGACGCCGGCGCCGCAGTCGTCCACCGCAGGCAGCCTCGGCGGGGCGGTGTTCGCGCTGGTGCTGGTGGTCGGGCTGATCCTGCTGCTGTCGTGGCTGGCCAAGCGCGTGCCTGGCCTCGGCGGCGGCGGCGTGGCCAACCCGGCGCTGCGCATCGTCGGCTCGCTGGCGCTGGGGCCGCGCGACCGCCTGGTGGTGGTCGAGGTCGGCCAGACCCAGCTGCTGCTCGGCGTCGGCGCCGGCGGCACCCGCACCCTGCACACCCTCGACCAGCCCCTGCCCAGCGCCGAGGCGAAAACCACGCCCGCCTTCGCGCAGCTGCTTGCGCAGCACTTCGGAAAGAAACCATGACCTTCCTGCGCGCGCTGCTCCGCGCCACCAGCGCCTGCCGCGCCACCCTGCCGGCCTGGCTGCTGGGCGCCTGCCTGGCGTTCGCGCTGGTTCCGTCCGACGCCTTTGCGCAGGCCGCGCCGGCCGCCGCTCCGGTGAGCGCGCCCGCCGCGCCGGCGCAGCCGTTGCCCTCGGTCGAGCTCGGCAACATCGGCGGCCAGCCGGTCAGCATGCCGCTGCAGGTGCTGGCGCTGATGACCGGCATCACCCTGCTGCCGGCGGCGCTGCTGGGCCTGACCGCGTTCACCCGCATCATCATCGTGCTGGCGCTGCTGCGGCAGGCGCTGGGCACCGGCCAGACGCCGAGCAACCAGGTGCTGCTGGCGCTGGCGCTGTTCCTCACCGCGATGGTGATGATGCCGGTGTTCGACCAGGCCTGGGCCACCGGCATCGCGCCCTACCTCGACGGTTCGCTCGACTTCCGCGCGGCCTGGGCCGCGGCGTCCGAGCCGTTCCGCGGCTTCATGCTGGCGCAGGTGCGCGAGACCGACCTGATGACCTTCGCCGGCCTGTCGCAGACCGGCCCGTATGCCACGCCGGAGGACGTGCCGTTCAGCGTGCTGGCCGCGTCCTTCCTGACCAGCGAGCTCAAGACCGCGTTCGAGATCGCGTTCCTGGTCTACATCCCGTTCGTGATCATCGACCTGGTGGTCGCCAGCGTGCTGATGTCGATGGGCATGATGATGCTCTCGCCGATGCTGATCTCGGCGCCGTTCAAGATCCTGCTGTTCGTGCTGGTGGACGGCTGGATCCTGATCGTCGGCTCGCTCGCCGCCAGCTTCAATCCGGTCTGAGCCGCCATGACCCCCGAAACCGCCCTTGGCGAAATCTCCCGCGGCCTGCAGATGGCGCTCACCCTCGGCGGCCCGGCCCTGGTCGCCGTGCTGGTGGTCGGCGTCGGGGTCGGCGTGCTGCAGGCCGCCACCCAGATCAACGAGCCGACCATCCCGTTCGTGGTCAAGGTGGTCGGCCTGGTGGTGGTGATGGCGATGACCGGGCATTTCCTGCTCGGGCGCATGGTCGCCTTCACCATCGACCTGTTCCACCGCATCCCGCACCTGATTGGTTGAAGCACGCGCGTGGACACCGTCTCGCTCGCATCGATGGCCGGCGTCGACCTGTTCGGCATGCTGGCCGCCGTGCTCTGGTACGCGCTGCGCATCGGTGCGGCGCTGCAGGTGCTGCCGGTGATCGCCGGGCGCGGCATGCCGGCGCAGGCGCGGCTGATCGTGACGCTGGCCCTGTCGGCGTCGCTGGCGGCAGTGCTGCCGGCGCCGCCGCCGATGGCGGTGGACGCGGCGACGGCGCTTGGCGTGCTGCGCGAGTTCAGCGTCGGCATCGCCATCGGCATGATGCTGCGGATGGCGTTCGAGGCCGGGCGCCTGGCCGGCGAACTGGTCAGCCAGGGCATGGGCCTGTCGTTCGCGACCATGGCCGACCCGCTCAGCGGCGCCTCCTCGGTGGTGCTGTCGCAGTGGTTCTACCTGGCCTTCGCGCTGCTGTTCTTCATCACCGATGGGCACCTGGCGCTGATCAGCCTGCTGGCCGACAGCTACGGCGGGCTGCCGATCGGTGCCGCGTTGCCGGACGTGCAGGCGCTGCTGTCGGCGGTGCCGACGTTCTTCGCCGCCTGCCTGCGCGCAGGCGCGCTGCTGGCGCTGCCGGTGATGATGGCGCTGCTGTCGGTGAACATCGCCTTCGGCGTGCTCGCCCGCGCCGCCGCCCAGCTCAACCCGATGGCGATCGGCTTGCCGATGTCGCTGCTGGTCGGCCTGACCCTGCTGATGCTGCTGATGCGCCAGCTCGCCACGCCGGTCGGGCAGCTGTTCGAGCAGGCCTTCACCGCCGCGCGCGCGCTGACCGGATGAGACGGCGATGAGCGAGCAGGCGTCCAAGGAAGACCGCACCGAACAACCCAGCGAAAAACGGCTGCGCGAGGCCCGCGAGAAGGGCCAGGTACCGCGCTCGCGCGAGCTCGGCAACGTCGCCGTGCTCGGCTGCGCGGTGCTGGCGCTGAAGGCGACCGGCGGCAACGTCGGCGCCGCTTCGCGCGACTGGATGCGCGGCGCGCTGACCATCGAGCCGGAGCTGCTCGGCGCCCCCGACCGGCTGCTGCCGCACGCCATCGGGCTGATCGTCGACCTGGCGCTGCCGCTGCTGCCGCTGCTGCTGGCGGCGCTGGTCGCCTGCGCGATCGCGCCGGCGGCGATGGGCGGGCTGCGCTTCGCCAGCAAGGCGCTGGCGCCGGACTTCAACCGGCTCAACCCGCTCAAGGGCATCGCCCGCCTGTACAGCAGCGAGAGCGTGGCCGAACTGCTGCGCTCGCTGCTGCGCGTGGCGCTGATCGGCGGCATCGGCGGCTGGGTGGTGTGGCGTGCGTTCTCGACCCTGCTGACCATGCCGCAGGCGTCGCTGGAAGCCTCGGTCGCCGGCGGCGTGGACCTGGCGCTCGGCGCGCTGATGGCGATGGTCGGTGCGCTGGCGCTGCTGGCGGCGATCGACGTGCCCTGGCAGCACCACCAGCACCGCAGCAAGCTGAAGATGACCAAGCAGGAGCTGCGCGACGAGGCCAAGGAGGCCGAGGGCAACCAGGAGGTCAAGGCGCGCGTGCGCCAGATCGCGCGGCAGATGTCGCAGCGGCGGATGATGGATGCCGTGCCCGCGGCCGACGTGGTGGTGATGAACCCCACCCATTACGCCGTCGCCATGAAGTACAAGCCGGGCATGCATGCGCCCACCGTGGTCGCCAAGGGCGTCGACGAGATGGCGCTGGCGATCCGCGCGCTGGCCGAGAAGCACCGGGTCCCGATCATCGAGGCGCCGCCGCTGGCACGCGCCTTGTATAGGCAGTCGCAGGTCGATCAGGAAATCCCGGTGAAACTGTACGCCGCCGTCGCGCAAGTGCTGTCCTACGTCTACCAGCTGCGGACCTGGGTGCCCGGCCGCGAGCCGATGCCGGCCATGGCCGAGTTCGACGTCGGCGCCGACGGCGCGCCCGACCCGGTCGACGGCGCGCCTGCCGACGGCGACGGAAGCCCGGCGCGATGAGCAGCGTGCCCGGCCGCGGCGCCCTGATCCTGTCCAGCCTGCGCAACGGCGCCGCCGCGCCGGTGGTGGTGCTCGCGATCCTGGCGATGGTGATCGTGCCGCTGGCGCCGATCGTGCTGGACGCGCTGTTCACCATCAACATCGCGCTGTCGCTGGTGGTGCTGCTGGCGGTGGTCTACGTGCGGCGGCCGCTGGAATTCTCGATCTTCCCCAGCGTGCTGCTGATGGTCACCCTGCTGCGGCTGGCGCTCAACGTCGCCTCCACCCGCGTGGTGCTGATGCACGGCCACGAGGGCGCGGCCGCCGCCGGCCACGTGATCGAGTCTTTCGCCCAGTTCGTGATCGGCGGCAGCTACGCGGTCGGCATCGTGGTGTTCGCGATCCTGACCATCGTCAACTTCATCGTCGTCACCAAGGGCGCCGGCCGCATCTCCGAGGTGTCGGCGCGCTTCATCCTCGACGCGTTGCCCGGCAAGCAGATGGCGATCGACGCCGACCTCAACGCCGGCCTGCTGAGCCGCGAGGAGGCCAAGGCGCGGCGCCAGGAAGTGCGCGAGGAGGCCGATTTCTACGGCTCGATGGACGGCGCCAGCAAGTTCGTGCGCGGCGACGCCATCGCCGGCATCCTGATCCTGGTGATCAACCTGATCGGCGGCATCCTGATCGGACTGCTGTCGCACGGCATGTCCTTCGCCGACGCGGCGCAGACCTACACCACCCTCGCCATCGGCGACGGCCTGGTGGCGCAGCTGCCGGCGCTGCTGATCGCGGTCGCCACCGCCATGCTCGTCACCCGCTCCACCGGCGAGCAGGAGATGGGCGAGACGATGTCCAAGCAGGTCTTCGGCCACCAGCGCGCGCTCACCGTCGCCGCGGTGCTGATGGGCCTGATCGGCATCGTGCCGGGCATGCCGAACGTGCCGTTCCTGCTGCTGTCGGCGATCCTCGGCGGCACGGCGTGGAAGCTGCGCAAGGGCACGACGGACGCCGCCGACGCCGCCGACGCGAGCCGCGCCAGTGCCGACGCGGCGCCAGCTGCAATGGCCGAACTGAGCTGGGACGAAATCCGCCCGGTCGAGCCGCTGGCGCTGGAGGTCGGCTACAAGCTGATCGCGCTGGTCGACCAGACCCAGGGCGGGCAGCTGCTGGCGCGCCTCAAGGGCGTGCGCCGCAAGCTCACCCAGGACCTGGGTTTCCTGATCCCGGCCGTGCACGTGCGCGACAACCTCGAGCTGGCGCCGGGCCAGTACCGGCTGCTGGTGCACGGGGTGCCGGTGGCGACTGGCGAGCTGGTGCCGGATCGCGAGCTGGCGCTGGATCCGGGCCGGGTGTTCGGCCCGCTCGAGGGCATCCCGGGCAAGGATCCGGCGTTCGGCCTGGACGCGGTGTGGATCGTGCCGGGCCAGCGCGCGCACGCCGAGTCGCTGGGCTACACCGTGGTCGACGCATCCACGGTCGCGGCCACGCACCTGTCGCACGTGGTGCGCGAACGCGCGTCCGAGCTGCTCGGCCACGACGAGGTGCAGAACCTGCTCGCGGCGCTCGGGCGCAGCGTGCCCAAGCTGGTCGAGGACCTGGTGCCGAAACTGCTGCCGCTGTCGGTGGTGGTCAAGGTGCTGCAGTCGCTGTTGGCCGACAGGGTGCCGGTGCGGCAGATGCGGCAGATCGTCGAGACCCTGCTCGAGCACGGGGCGCAGACGCAGGACCCGGCGTCGCTGACGGCGGCGGTGCGGGTCGCGCTGGGCCGTTTCATCGTGCAGGAGCTCAACGGCATGGCGCCGGAGCTGCCGGTGTACACGCTGGCGCCGGCGCTGGAGCGGGTGCTGCAGGATTCGGTGAGCGGGCAGGGTGCGGCGCTGGAGCCGGGCCTGGCCGAGCGCCTGCACCAGAACCTGGGCGACTGCGTGAGCCGCCAGGAAAGCCGGGGCGAACCGGCGGTGCTGCTGGTGCCCGGCGGCGTGCGCGCGTCGGTCGCGCGCCTGGTCCGCCACAGCGTGCCTTCGCTGGCGGTGCTGGCCTACGCCGAGGTGCCGGAAGACAAGCGCCTGCGGCTGGTGGGGGCAGTGGGCTGAGGGGTTTCTTGAAGTTCCTCGTCGATTGAGAGGCACTGCGCCGTTCGTTCCAGCACCGGCGATCCGGACTTCGGATGGACGCCGCGCCCTGCCGGTGCGGGGTCGCTCTTCGCTCGGTCAGGACATCCTGTCCTGACTCGCGCGCAAGACATCCATGTCTTGCTTGGCGCGATCCCGCACCGTCAGTGCACGGCTTGCCGGATCTGTTGGTTTCGACACTTCGGTCGCCAACTGCTTTCTGCTGATCGAAGTGGCTGCTGGGAATGGCCAAGGGCCGTCTCGGGCCGGGGGTTGCGGAAAGCAGCGCATGGATGCGCTGCGGCGGCGAGTCAGCCATGGATGGCTGACCGAGCCGAGTAGCAACCCCCGGCTCGGGACGGCCTCGATCCGCAAGCCCGGATCCATCCCCTCGAAGAGACGCAGGCTCGGAATGGGGCCACAGCGCCTGCCGCGCCAAGCTTCCGACGCGACCCCGGGAACGCTCAGGCCCGGGTCTTGCAGGGAGAGGGCAGGCCACTCCCAACGCCAACCGACCGGGCTTTCCGATATGCGAATCAAGCGTTTCACCGCTCCCGACATGCGTACCGCGCTGCGCATGGTCCGCGACGAACAGGGTCCCGATGCGGTGATCCTGTCCACCCGCACCAGCGCCGGCGGCGTTGGCATCGAGGTGGTTGCAGCCACCGATTACGACGAGGCCCTGGTGGCGCAGGCGCTGCGCGCCGCGGCGCCCGCCGCCGGGGAAGCAGCGGCCCCGCAGCTGGCGCGCGCGCCGGCCCAAGCGCCTGCAGCCCTGGTTCGCGGTGCAACGGCCGCTGCTGCGACGCCCGCAGCGCCGACCGTTGCCGGAACGCCGGCGGCACCGCGCGAGACGCTGATCTCGCGGGCACGCGCCGTGTTCCGGATCGGCGAGGGTCCCACGCTGGCGGAACTCACCGCTGCACAAGGCGCCGAGGTTCCGGCTGCAGCTGCGACGCAAGCGCCCGTGCAGGCGTTGGCTCCGGCTCCGGCACCGACTTCTGTCCCGACTCCCGCGCCTGTGGCGGCTCCCGCTCCGGTTCACGCCTGGCCCGAACCCGTCTCGGCGGCTGCTTCGATCCACGCCGTCGCCGCTGCGCCGGTAAGTGAGGTGCCGTCCGCGGCAACTCCGAGCCGCTTCGACGCGATGATGGCCGCGCTCGACGCCGGCCCGCGCCGTTCGCCGGCTGCAGTCCCGACCAACGACACACACGACGCACGCGTGGCCGCGATGGAGAGCGACGCCGCTGACTTCGTGCCGCTGCTGCCCGACAACATTCCGATGCCGCGCAGGCCCGGTGCCGATGACGAGGCGCCGGCTGAGCCGGTGGCCGCGCCGCGCATCGCCGCGAGCTTTGTGCCCGACCTCCCCGCCTGGATTCCGGCACCCATCGCGCAGGCCACCGCCGCCGCCGACGTCGCAGCCGAAGTAGAAGCCCCAGCGCCGCGCGCGCTGCAGGCGGTCGCCACGCCCGAAGCCAATCCGGCCATCGTCGCGATGCGCGACGAGATGGCGCGGATGCGGCAGATGATGGAAACCCAGATGGAGCAGCTGTCGCTGGAGCGGCTGCGCGGTTCGCCGGCGCGCGCGGCGGTGCTGGACGCGCTGATCGGCTACGGCTGCGAGGAATCGCTGGCCCAGGCCGTGGCCGAGCGCATCGATCCACGCCTGCCGCCGAGCGAGGTGCAGGCGCCGATGCTGGCCGAGCTGGCGCGCATGCTTACCGTGTTGCGCAGCGAACCGCTGGACGACGGCGGCGTGATCGCGCTGGTCGGGCCGACCGGCGCCGGCAAGACGACGACGATCGCCAAGCTGGCCGCCCGCTTTGCCGCCCGCCATCGCGCCCGCGACGTCGCCCTGGTCACCACCGACTGCCAGCGCCCCGGCGCGCGCGAACAGCTGCAGGCCCATGGCCGACGCCTGGGCATCACGGTGTGCGAGGCCGAAGGCCCGGAGCGGCTGCAGGACACGCTCGCGCAGCTGGTCGACTACCCGCTGGTGCTGGTCGACACCACCGGCCACGCCCCCCGCGACCGCGCGGTGTTCAGCCAGATCCTGTGGCTGCGCGCCTCGCAGCGGGTGCGCAGCCTGCTGGTGCTGCCCGCCAATGCCCATCCGCACGACCTGGGCGAAGTGATCCGCCGCTATCGCCCGGCCAAGCCCGAGGGCGTGGTGCTGACCAAGCTCGACGAGGCCGGCCAGCTCGGCTCCGCGCTTTCGGTCCTGGCCCGCCATGGCCTGGGACTTGCCTATACCACCCAGGGGCAGCAGGTGCCGTCGGATATCGACGCCGCCGACGCCACCCGCCTCGTCCAGTCACTGGAGAAATCCCACCGTGCTGCCGATAACCCCCTCGCCACCGAGGATCGCCATGCAGTCGCCTGACCCCACCCTGCCCGTTTCCACCACCGACAGTGCCCGCGGCCCGGTGCGGGTGATCGCCGTCGCCAGCGGCAAGGGCGGCGTCGGCAAGACCTCGGTTTCGGTCAACCTGGCCACCGCCCTGGCCAATGCCGGCCAGCGCACCCTGCTGCTCGACACCGACCTGGGCCTGGCCAACGTCGACGTGATGCTCGGCCTGTCGCCGCGCTTCACCCTGGCCGACGTGTTCGCCGACCGCTGCGAGCTGCGCGATACCGTCATGGATGCCGGCAACGGCCTGCTGGTGGTGCCGGCCGCGTCCGGCAAGCGCCACATGACCGAACTGCAGCCGCGCCAGCACGTGGGCCTGGTGCATGCGTTCTCGCAGCTCGACCTGGACCTGGACGTGATGGTGGTCGACAACGCCGCCGGCATCGCCGATGGCGTACTTACCTTCTGCCAGGCCGCGCAGGACGTGATCGTCGTGGTCTGCGACGAGCCGGCCTCGGTCACCGACGCCTACGCCCTGATCAAGGTGCTCAGCCGCGAGCGCGGCGTGAGCCGGGTGCAGGTGCTGGCCAACCAGGTGCAGGACCCGGCCGAGGGCCGGCTGCTGTTCGAAAAGCTGCAGCGCGTGAGTGCGCGCTTCCTCGACGTGACCCTCAACTACCTCGGCGCGATCCCGCGCGATGAATGGCTGCGGCGTGCGGTGCAGCGCCAGGCCGCGGTGGTCGACGCCTTTCCGTCGGCGCCCTCGGCGATCGCCTTCCGCGACATCGCCCGGCGCTCGCGCCAGTGGCAGTCGCCGCCCGGCGCGCGCGGCCACGTCGAGTTCTTCCTCGAGCGCCTGGTGTCGACGCCGGGATCCGCCGCGCGGGGGGCCGCCGCATGAACGCCATCGCGACCGCGCGCTACCGTGCCAACCAGCAGGGATCGGCCGCCGAGGTCGTCGAGAAGCACGGCGAACTCGTGCGCCGCATCGCCCACCATCTCGCCGCACGCCTGCCGGCCAGCGTCGAGATCGACGACCTGATCCAGGCCGGCATGCTCGGCCTGATCGACGCGGCGCGCAATTTCCAGTCCGACCAGGGCGCGGCCTTCGAGACCTATGCCTCGATCCGCATCCGCGGCGCGATGATCGACGAGATCCGCCGCGGCGACTGGGTGCCGCGCTCGGTGCACCGGCGCTATCGCGACATCGTCGCGGCCACCCGCCGGATCGAGCAGGGGACCGGCCAGCCCGCCACCGCGCAGCAGGTCGCCGCCGAACTCGGCGTGGGCCTGGACGAATACCACGCCATGGTCGAGAACGCCGCGCGCGGGCAGCTGGTCAGCCTGGACGCGCACATGGACGAACACGATGGCGAGCCGCGGCTGGCCGGCGACGGCAGTGCCAATCCGGCGCGCGAGTTCGAACAGGGCGCCTTCCGCGACGCGCTGGCCGGTGCCATCGACGGCCTGCCCGAGCGCGAGCGGCTGGTGCTGTCGCTGTACTACGAGCAGGAGCTGAACCTGCGCGAGATCGGCGCGGTGCTGGGCGTGAGCGAATCGCGCGCCTGCCAGATCCACGGCCAGGCCGCGGTGCGCCTGCGCGCGCGCCTGGCCGACTGGCGCCGCGACGCCGGCGACGACGAAGACGACTACCTGCCCTGAGCCATCGGGCACGCAACCCCCACACACGCACCACATGAGGTCCGCATGGACAAGAACATCCGCATCCTGATCGTCGACGACTTCTCGACGATGCGCCGCATCGTCAAGAACCTGCTCAACGACCTGGGCTTTTTCAACACCACCGAGGCCGACGACGGCACCACCGCGCTGGTCGAACTGCGCAAGGGTCCGTTCGACCTGGTGATCACCGACTGGAACATGCCCGGCATGCCCGGCATCGACCTGCTCAAGGCGATCCGCGCCGACGCCACCCTGGCCAAGACGCCGGTGCTGATGGTGACCGCCGAGTCCAAGCGCGAGCAGATCATCGAGGCCGCCCAGGCCGGCGTGAACGGCTACGTGATCAAGCCGTTCACCGCGGCGACGCTGGGCGACAAGCTGGGCAAGGTGTTCGAACGCCTCGGGGCCACCGCATGAGCACGGCGCCCGCCGCCATCGTGCCGGGCGCCGAGCGCGCTGCGCTGATCGAGTGCCTGCACGCGGCCCTGGCCGCGCTCGAGGACGCCGACGACGACGCTTGGCGCAGCAATGTCGACGAGCTCATCCAGTGGCGCAGCCAGCCGCTGGTGCAGGGGCTGGTGCGGCTTGCACGCGAGCTCGAACAGACCCTGGGCACCGGCACCGGTGGCGCCTCGCTGGGCGAGGCCTGCCTGCGCCTGGAGCACGTGGTCAAAGTCAGCGAAGACGCCAGCCACCACACCCTGGACCTGATCCAGGAGTGCGGCACCCTGCTCGGCAGCCTGGCCGCCGCCGACGCCGGCGCGCAGGCGACGGTGGTGGCCGCGGTCCGTTCGCGGCTGTCGGAGATGACCGCGGCGCAGGGCTACCAGGACCTCACCGGCCAGATCATCCGCCGCGTGGTCGACCTGGTGCGCACCGTCGACGAAGGCCTGGGCGAGTACGCGCCGGGCAACGATCGCCCGCTGCAGCTGTCCAGCCACGGCTACGGCCCCTCGGTCCACGGCCTGGACGCGCCTGCGGCGAGCCAGGACGACGCCAACAGCCTGCTGTCGTCGCTGGGGCTGTAGCGCGATGTCGTCTGCCGCTTCCGACATCTGCGCCGACTTCCTGGTCGAGGTCGGCGAGATCCTCGACCAGCTGGGCGAGCAGATGGTCGCGCTCGAACGCGCGCCCGCCGACCGCGAGTGCCTGAACTCGGTGTTCCGCGGCTTCCACACCATCAAGGGTGGCGCCGGTTTCCTCGACTTCAGCACCATGGTGTCGGTCTGCCACGCGGTCGAGGACCGCCTCAACGCCGCGCGCGACGGCAGCGCGCCGCTCGACCCGCCCGCCTTCGACAGCGTGCAGCAGGGCATCGACCTGCTGGTGGACATGCTCCACTGCATCTCCGGCGGCGTCGAACCCGTGCCGGCGCCCGAATCGGTGCTGGCCGCGCTGCGCGAAGGCGCCGGCGCCGCGCCGAAGGCCACGACGCCGCTGGCGGCGATGGTAGCGCCGGCCAGCGATTCGCTCGACGACCTGGACTTCGAAGCCCTGCTCGACAGCCTGCACGGCGCAGGCGGCGCACCCGGAGAAGCGCCTGCGCCGCCTGCGCCTGCGCCTGCGCCGACTCCGACTCCGACTCCGACTCCGACTCCGACTCCGCCACCTCCGCCTCGTCCCGCACCGCCCGAACGCGCGGCCGCGCCGGCAGAACCTGCCGACATCACCGTGCGCGTGGACGTGCGCCGGCTCGATGCCATGGTCAACCTGGTCGGCGAGCTGGTGCTCGCGCGCAACCGCCTCAAGACCCTGCGTCCGCGCCTGCGCGACGACGACCTCGACCGTGCGGTGGCCTCGCTCGACGTGGCCACCGCGCGCCTGCAGGCCGCGGTGATGACCGCGCGCATGCAGCCGGTGGGGCGTGTGTTCGCACGCTTCCCCAAGCTCGCCCGCGACGTCGCCCGCCAGCTCGACAAGCAGGTGCAGCTGGAGGTGTCGGGCGCCGACACCGAACTCGACCGCAACCTGGTCGAAGCGCTGGCCGACCCGCTGGTGCACCTGGTGCGCAACGCCATCGACCACGGCATCGAGGCGCCCGAAGCGCGCCGCCGCGCCGGCAAGCCCGAGCAGGGCCAGGTGCGGATCAGCGCGCAGCAGGAGGGCGACCATGTCGCCATCGAGGTGCGCGACGACGGCGCCGGCATCGATCCCGACAAGATCCGGCGCATTGCCGTCGACAAGCGCCTGGTCGACGACGACGCCGCCGCGCGCCTGTCCAGCGAGGAATGCCTGCAGCTGCTGTTCCTGCCCGGCTTCTCCACCCGCGACGCGGTCAGCGACCTGTCCGGCCGCGGCGTCGGCATGGACGTGGTGCAGTCGCGCATCCGCGAACTGTCGGGCACGGTGCAGATCCATTCCGAAGTCGGCGCCGGGTCGCGGTTCGCGATCCGGGTGCCGCTGACCCTGGCGATCCTGCCGACGCTGCTGGTGGAAGTGGCGGGCGATGTCTACGCGCTGCCGCTGGTGCGCGTGATCGAAGTGCTCTCGCACGATCCGGGCAAGGCGCTGTGGATCGACGGCCAGCGCGTGCTCGACCTGCGCCAGCAGCCGCTGCCGCTGCTGGGCCTGCGCGAATGGCTGGGCATGGAGCCGGCGCCGCTGCCGGACTCGACCTGCGTGGTGCTGCAGTCGGGCGAGGCGCGCTACTGCCTGGCGGTGGACCAGGTGCGTGGTCGCGAGGAAGTGGTGATCAAGGCGCTGCCGCCGACCCTGCGCGGCCTGCCCGGCTATGCCGGCGCCAGCCTGATCGGCGATGGCCGCATGGCCCTGATCCTGGACGTCGACGCGCTGCTCGGCAGCGGGCTGCGCGCGCCGGGCGTGCGTTCAAGTAACCCGGCCACGGACCGTTAAACTGGCAATGGACAGACTCAGTGTCATCGGCACCGTGCTCGCGGTGGTCGCCCTGATCGGCGGCAGCATCCTCAAGGGCGCGGGCCTGTCGGGCCTGTGGTCGCCGGCCGCGTTCCTGATCGTGGTCGTCGGCACCATCGCCGCGATCCTGCTGCAGACCTCGCTGCCCACCTTCCTGCGCGCGCTGAAGATGGTCGCCTGGATCTACAGGCCGCCCGCGCACGACCACGCCGCGGTGATCGCGCAGATCGTCGACTGGTCGACCACCGCGCGCAAGCAGGGCCTGCTCGGCCTGGAGGCGCAGGTGGCGCTGCAGTCCGACCCGTTCCTGGGCAAGGGCCTGCAGATGGTGGTCGACGGCGTGGAGCCCGAATCGATCCGGCAGATGCTGGAGATCGACCTGCA
Organism: Luteimonas sp. A482; assembly: GCF_054072655.1. NCBI lineage: Bacteria > Pseudomonadati > Pseudomonadota > Gammaproteobacteria > Lysobacterales > Lysobacteraceae > Luteimonas > Luteimonas sp. A482. The sequence goes on along the minus strand of NZ_JBSVRO010000001.1, from coordinate 13,081 downwards.
CGGACAGAGCGCGCGCGACCTGGCCGCGGCCAAGGTGTTCGAGGGCATGGGCATCTACGCGCCGACGCTCGGCATCGTCGGCGCCGTGCTCGGCCTGATGGCGGTGATGAAGAACCTCGCCGACCCGAGCAAGCTCGGACACGGCATCGCCGCGGCGTTCACCGCGACCATCTACGGCATCGGCTCGGCCAACCTCGCGCTGTTGCCGATCGGCAACAAGCTCAAGACCCTGGTCAACGCGCAGGCGCTCGAGCGCGAGATGATCATCGAGGGCCTGATCGCGATCGCGCAGGGCGAGAACCCGCGCAACATCGAAGCCCGCCTCAACGGCTATGTGCACTGATCGCCATGGCACGCCGTCGCCACCAGGAAGAACACCAGAACCACGAGGCCTGGGCCGTGCCCTACGGTGACCTGATGACCCTGCTGCTGGCCTTCTTCGTGGTCATGTACGCGATTTCCTCGATCAACGAGGGCAAGTACCGCGCGGTGTCCGACGCGCTGTCGTCGGCCTTCGGCGGTCCGCCGCGTTCGATCACCCCGATCCAGCTGGGACAGACCCAGCTGCGCGGCTCCTCCTTCGACCGGCCCTCGCTGCTCACGCCCGGCGCCAAGACCGGACCGACCGCCACCAGCCCGGTGAGCAACGTGCGCGTGCGGCAGATGCTGGATGCGCCGCTGGGCGGCCAGAACGCGCTGGCCGCGCGGCAGGCAGCCGAGGCTGCGGCGATGGACGCCAGCCTGCGCGGCAATTCGCAGCTCAGCACGCTCGGCCGCCGCATCCAGCACGCGCTGTCGGAGCTGGTGCGCCAGGAGCTGGTCACGGTGCGCCGCGCGCGCACCTTCCTGGAAGTGGAGATCCAGAGCGACATCCTGTTCGCCAGCGGCGTGGCCGCGCCCAGCGCGGTGGCAACCTCGACCGTGCGCAAGCTCGGCGAGGTGCTGCGCGACGAACCCAACGCGGTGCGCGTGGAGGGCTACACCGACGACATGCCGATCCGCACCGCCACGTTCCCCTCCAACTGGGAACTGTCGACGGCGCGCGCGGCCAGCGTGGTCCACGTGCTGGCGGACGAAGGCGTCGACCCCGGCCGCCTGGCGGTGGTCGGCTACGGCGAGCACCAGCCGGTGGCCGGCAACGACACGCCCGAGGGACGCAATGCCAACCGCCGCGTGCTGCTGGTGATCCTGGCCGCGCCGGACGGCGTCGACGCGGTGCCCGAATCCGGTCCGGAGATCGCGATGGATGCGGCGCCCGCCGCGCCTGCCGAACCGGCCCGCGCCAACGACGCCGCCGCCGCGATCCAGGCCGCCACCGCGGCAGCGTTCACCCCGTCCACCACCCAACCGGGAGCTCGCTGACATGCAGGTCTGGGCCATCGCCAACCAGAAGGGCGGAGTGGGCAAGACCACCACCAGCCTGTGCCTTGCGCGCGGACTGGCGCAGGACGGCGGCCGCGTGCTGCTGGTCGACCTTGATCCGCACGCCTCGCTCACGCGCGCGTTTTCCGTACCGACCGACCCGCCGCCGGCCGGCACCCACGATCTGTTCGTCGGCAGCGGCGCTTCGCTGGCGACGCTGGCCCGGCGCACCGAGGTGCCCGGCCTGCAGCTGGTCGCCGCGCAGCCGGCCCTGGCCACCCTGGAGCGGCGCAGTTCGGGCCAGCCCGGCCTTGGCCTGGCGCTGGGCCGCGCGCTGCATGCGGTGCACGCCAGCTACGACCACGTGCTGCTCGACTGCCCGCCAACCCTGGGCCTGCTGATGGTCAACGCGCTGGCCGCCGCCGACCGGCTGGTAGTGCCGACCCAGACCGATCCGCTGGCCCTGCACGGCCTGGCCGACATGCTGCGCACCGCCGCCATGGTGGAGCGCTCGCGCCGCCGCCCCCTGCCGCAGCACGTGTTGCCCACCCTGTACGACAAGCGCACGCGCTCGGGCGTGCAGAGCCTGGAGCAGCTGCACGCGCAGTACGAGGGCTGCGTCTGGCCCGACGCGGTGCCGATGGATACCCGCCTGCGCGACGCGCAGGGCCTGACCAGCGAAGCCGGCTGCAGTGGCCGCGGCGTCGACGCCTACGCGCGCGCGCTGGCCTGGCTGCTGGCGCAGGGGGAAGCGTCGCAGAGACGGGCGGCATGAGCCCCGACGGCGGCGCCAACGACGTGATCGACTACCTCGAGGCCCTGCTCGACGACTCGCAGTCCGTGGCCGCGGACGCGGTTGTGATGGCGATGACGGCGCCAGCCGCACCTGCGCGCGATCCTGCGCCTGCATTCGCGCCGGGGCCAGCGCTTGAGCTTGAGCCCGAGCCTGTCCCTGTCCTTGCCCCTGCGACTGCACTTGTGCCTGCACCGGTGTCCGCACCCGTACCCGTCCCCGCATTCACCACGCAGGACATGACACCGCCCCCGCCGCCGCTCGCCGCCGTGCAGCCGCCGGCCATCGCGATCGCGCAGGCCGCGCGCTGGCTGCGGGTCGTGGTTGGCGCCGACAGCTACGCGCTGGAGCTGCTGCGCGTGCAGGAGGTCGTGCGCGTGGTCCCGATCGTGCCGATGCGCGGCGCGGCGCCGGCCGTGCTCGGCGTGATGAACCTGCGCGGTCGCATCGTGCCGGTGTACGACCTGGGCCGGTGGCTGCGTGCCGGCCAGGTGGCGCCCGACGAACACAGCCGGATCGTGGTGGTCGAACGCGACGACGAACTGATCGGCGTGCTGGTCAGCGCCGTCGAGGACGTGGTGACCCTGGGCCGCGACCGCATCGAGCCGCCGCTGCAGGGCAGCTCGCCCGGCGTGATCCTCGGCGTCGCGCGCGTCGGTGCCTGCCCGACCGTGCTGTTCGACGCCTACGCGCTCTACGGCTGAGCCAAGGCGCTCAAGTCACAGGCGCGCACGCCGTTAATCCTCAGGACTGCATCCACGTGCCCACCCCATGAACCATCTGACGCTCCAAACCGACCTCGGGATCGAACGCGTCGCCGACCTGCAGGCGGCGCTGCAGCCCCACCTGGACGCCGACGTTCCGCTGGAGCTTTCCGGCGACCAGGTCGAGCGCGTGCACGCCGCCGGGCTGCAGCTGCTGCACGCCTTCGTCCGCGACCGTGCCGCGCGCGGCCAGCGCACCACCATCACCCACGCCTCGCCGACGCTGGCCGCAGCCGCGCGCCAGCTTGCGCTTGCCGTCAGCCTCGGCGTCGACGATGCCGATGCCGATTCGGAGCCCTCCGCCGTGCAGCCCGCCGACACCCACATCAATACCGGAGCCTCTGCATGAGCACCAAGCAACTGCTCGTCGTCGACGACTCGACCTCGATGCGCCAGATGGTTGCCTTCGCCCTGACATCGGGCGGCTTCGAGGTCAGCGAGGCCGAGGACGGGCAGGTCGCGCTGGAGATGGCGCGCACGCGCTCGTTCCACGCGGTGGTGACCGACGTCAACATGCCGCGCATGGACGGCATCTCGCTGATCCGCGAGCTGCGCCAGCTGCCCGACTACCGCTTCACCCCGCTGCTGATGCTCACCACCGAATCGGGTGGCGACAAGAAGATGGAAGGCAAGGCCGCTGGCGCGACCGGCTGGCTGGTGAAGCCCTTCGATCCCGAGCAGCTGCTCGCCACCGTGCGCAAGGTCCTGAGCTGACGCCATGGACATCACCCGCTTCCATGCCGCGTTCTTCGAAGAAAGCCGCGAAGGCCTCGATGCGATGGAGGGCGGCCTGCTGGCGCTCGAGTCCGGCGGCGGCGACCCCGAGACCATCAACGTCATCTTCCGCGCCGCGCACTCGATCAAGGGCGGCGCGGCGACGTTCGGCTTCTCCAGCGTCACCGACCTGACCCACCTGCTTGAAACCCTGCTCGACGAGGCCCGCGCCGGCCACCGCGCCCTGGACCCGATCGCCATCGGCGTCCTGCTGATGTCGGTGGACGTGCTGCGCGGCCTGCTCGCGGCCTGCGAACACGGCGGTACCATCGATGCGGCCGCGCTGGCCGAGGCGCGTGCCGGTCTGGATGCGCTGCTCGCTGGCGAAAGCGCCGCTGCGCCGGCCACTGACGCTACCGCCAACGCTGCGGCGCCCGCGCCCGCCAGCGGCGACTGGCGCATCGCCTTCAGCCCCGGCCCGTCGCTGTTCATGACCGGCAACGATCCGCTGCGGATCCTGCGCGAACTCGCCACTCACGGCGAGCTGGGCGTGGAATGCGTCGACGCGCGGCTGCCGGCGTTTACCGAGATGGATCCGTTCGAGGCCTACCTGGCCTGGAACCTGACCTTGCCCGGCAGCGTGCCGCGCACCGTGATCGACGAGGCCTTCGCCTGGGTCGCCGACGAGTGCGAGCTTGGCATCGACAACGCCGTGCTGGCCGTGCCCGCGCCTGCCGTCGACGACCTCCAGCTCGTGCCCGCAGCTGTCGCGTCGCCGGCCGCTGCGGCCACCGACATTGCCACCCCCGCCGCGCGCCGTGGCGGCGAGGTCGACAATTCGATCCGCGTCGCGGTCGCCAAGGTCGACGCGCTGATCAACCTGGTCGGCGAACTGGTCATCACCCAGGCCATGCTGCGCCAGCGCTCCGAACACCTCGACCCCGTGCTCAACGAGGCGCTGATGTCGGGCCTGGTGCAGCTCGAGCGCAACACCCGCGACCTGCAGGAGTCGGTCATGGGCGTGCGCATGCTGCCGGTCGACTTCGCCTTCAGCCGCTTCCCGCGCATGGTCCGCGATATCGCCACGCGCCTGGGCAAGAAGGTGCAGCTGCGCACCCACGGCGAGGCCACCGAGCTGGACAAGGGCGTGATCGAGAAGATCGTCGATCCGCTGGTGCACCTGGTGCGCAACGCCATCGATCACGGCCTGGAGCTGCCGCACGAGCGCAGCGCTGCAGGCAAGGACGAGACCGGCACGCTGAGCCTGAGCGCCGCCCACCAGGGCGCGAACATCGTCATCGAGATCGAGGACGACGGCCGCGGCCTCGACCGCGATCGCATCCTGCGCAAGGCCGCCGAACGCGGCATCGCGATGCCCGAAAACCCGACCGACGCGCAGGTCTGGGACCTGGTGTTCGCGCCCGGTTTCTCCACCGCCGACACGCTCACCGACCTGTCCGGCCGCGGCGTGGGCATGGACGTGGTCAAGAAGAACATCGCAGCGCTGGGCGGCCAGGTCGAGATCCGCAGCCGTCCCGGCAACGGCACGACGGTCGTGATCCGCCTGCCACTGACCATGGCCATCGTCGACGGCATGTCGGTGGCGGTCGGCGACGAGGTGTTCATCGTGCCGCTGAGCATGGTGGTCGAATCGCTGCTGCCGACGCCGGCCGACGTGCGCACCATCGTCGGCGAGGCGCGCGTGCTGCGCGTGCGCGACGACTACCTGCCGCTGATCGACCTCGCCAAGCAGTACGGCCTGCCGCCTTCCGCGCGCAGCCAGGGCGAGGACGCGCCGCCACGCATCGCCGTGGTGGTCGAGGCCGACGGCCGCCGGCTGGCGCTGGAGGTCGACGAACTGCTCGGCCAGCAGCAGGTCGTGGTCAAGAATCTCGAAAGCAACTACAAGCGCATCGCCGGCGTGTCCGGCGCCACCATCCTCGGCGACGGCCGCGTCGCCCTGATCGTCGACGCGGGCGGCCTCGCCCAGGCCGTGCCGCTCGCGGCTGCCGCCTGACGCTTTGCAACTCCCACCCCCTATCGACTTTCCGAAGGACCGCGCCATGTCCCAGCCCGCCCAGGCCCGCCACGATTCCCCCGCCTCCACCAACGGCGATGCCGACACCGCCGAGTTCCTCACCTTCGTGCTCGGCGAGGAGGAGTACGGCGTCGACATCCTGCGCGTGCAGGAGATCCGCAGCTACGACGCGGTGACCCGCCTGCCCGACGCGCCCGACTACATCAAGGGCGTGATCAACCTGCGCGGCATCATCGTGCCGGTGATCGACATGCGCCTGAAGTTCCGCCTGGCCAAGGCCGAGTACAACGCGCTCACGGTGATGATCGTGCTCAGCGTGGGCGGCCGCGTGGTCGGCATGGTGGTCGACAGCGTGTCCGACGTGGTGCGCCTGTCGGGCGAGCAGGTACGCGCGGTGCCGGAGATCGGCGCCACCATCGACCGCCAGTTCCTGACCGGCATCGGCACGCTCGACGAGCGCATGCTGATCCTGCTCGACATCGAGCGCCTGATGGGCCACGAGATCATGGGCCTGGTTGCCGCCGAGGCCGCCTGAGCCCCGCGGCCGAAGCCGGTACGACTCGCGTCAATCCCGCGGCGCTGGTGTGCCGCGGGATCCTGTTCTGTCCGGACAGTCGAAACGCGTACCACCCCGCGTTCCGCGCACTGCCTAGGCACGCGCGCCCGAAAGCCCGGCCCTGCTGAAGCCGCGATCCTTTCCTAAAGCTCTGCCTGCCGCTGCCGACAACGGGCAAGCCTTCCGTCCTCCCGACGTGTTGACCGACGTGACATCGCCCGCTGTCGGCGCATTGTCTTTCACCCACCCATGACTCCGCCGCGCGGCTGCGCCCGGCGAAGGAGCTGCCGTGCACATCCAGACGTTCCTGATCTTGTCCTCGTTCGCCCTCGCCGCCGGCGCGCACGCCGCCGACTGGCGCGACATCTCGCTCAAGGCACCGGTGGGCGAGCGCGACGAACTCGTGTTCAGCGGCAACTGGGCCTACGACCACAACGCCTTCGGGCATACCGGGCAGGGCATCGGCGCGGCCGCGTTTGCCGACGACAGTCGCTTCCGTCGCCGCGAAGTGGGCCTGTCGCTGCGCCGCAAGGGCAGCTACGAGCTGGGCGTGCAGCGCGACCTGGAATCGGGAACCTGGATGGACGTCGCGCTGAAGCTCGATTCGAAGGGCCTGCTCGGCCTCGACATCGGCACGCTGCGCCTGGGCCAGTTCAAGACCCCGGTCGGATTCGACGGGGTGGGCTCATCGCGCAACACGCCCTTCCTGGAATCTGCCCTGCCGGTGCAGGTGACCTACGCCGGGCGCCGCGTCGGGGCGGAGTGGGCGCTGCAGCGGCCAGCCTACCTGGCCAGTGTCGCCTGGTTCGACGGCAGCGACCTGGAAGGCGACAACGAGGGCGACACCCTGGCCGCGCGCGCGGCGTGGGTGCCGCGCAACGCGCCGGGGGACGTGCTGCACCTGGGCATCGCCGGCAGCCGCGAGCGTCCCGACAGCGCAACGCTACGCATGCGCGCGCGCCCCGAGCTGGGCCTGACCGACGTGCGCCTGGTGGACACCGGCACCATCGCCGGGGTCGACGCGATCCGGCGCACCGGACTCGAGGGTCTGTGGATCCAGGGCCCCTGGTCGCTGCAGGGCGAAGTTCTGGACGTACGCGCACGACGTGGCGATGGCCTCGAGGCGGTGTCCGGGCACGGTGCCTACCTGTTCGGCAGCTGGGTGTTGACCGGTGAATCGCGCGGCTACAACGGCTACGCCACCAACGTCGTTCCCGCCTCGACCACCGCGCTCGAACTGCTGCTGCGCTACAGCCAGCTCGACCTCGACGATGGCCAGGTGACTGGCGGCCGCCAGTCGAACTGGACCATCGGCGCGAACTGGTATCTGGGCCGCAACTTCAAGCTGCAGGCCAACTATGTGCTGGCCCATGCCCGCCGTGCCGGCGTGCTGCGCGATCCGGAAGCCTTCGGACTGCGCGCCCAGTTCCATTTCTGATCGCCGCGCGCGGCACCCCGCTACCCGGCTGGCGCACGCTGCCGCAACGCATCCCGCGCACGCCTGCGTCACCCGCCGGCGCGGCCGTCCCGTGCCACGGCCTCAAGCCGCTCCGCGTGGCGCCGTTATGTGGGCCAGCACCTCCACCACCAGGATCCAAGATGTTCAGCTCACTCAACATCGGCAAGCGCCTCGGGATCGGCTTTGCCGCGCTCGCCCTGCTCATCGTGGTCATGGGCGGCTTTGCCGTCGACCGGATGGGCGTCGCCCAGGAGATGGTGCTGGAACTGACCCATGAGTCGGTCCCGGCCGTGCGCGAACTGGGCGCGATGGCCACCGCGCTGGCCGAGTACCGGGTCAGCGAACGCGGCCTGGTCGGCAGCGTCGGCGACGCGGCGAAGATGCAGGAATACGGCGGGGAACTCATCGCCGGGCGCAAGGCCTTCGAGCAGATGACCGGCGACTTCGCCGCGCGGGTCCAGGGCGAGGACGCGCGGCAGGCCTACGAGGAAGTGCTCTCCAGGGCCGCGGCCTACTTCGACAACAGTGCACAGCTGGTGGCGGCGCTGGAAATCGGCGACACAGGGCCGGCAGCTGCCGCCGGCGACCTGCGCCAGGCCGCCGCCGACGCGGTCGCCGCGTTGCTGCAGAACAAGCTTGCGGCGCTCGACGCCGCGGTGGCCAGGCAGGAAGCAGGCCATGTCTCCAACCTGTGGGCGATCGCCCTGCTGCTGGCGGTCGCACTGATGATCGCGGTTGCCGCGGCGGTGCTGATCACCCGCTCCATCGTGCGTCCGCTGGCCGAGGTCATGGCAGCGGCCGATGCGGTCTCGCGCGGCGACCTCGATCGCCCGATCACCGTGGCCGAGCGCAGCGAACTGGGCGCGCTGGCCTCGTCGATGCGCGAGATGGTCACCACGCTGAAGGCCTACACGGGCGCACAGCGCGAGATGAAGGCCGCGCACGATGCCGGCACCACGAGCCACGTGATGCAGGCGGCGGCGTTCCCCGGCGCCTACGGCACCATGGCCACCGGCCTCAACGACCTGGTCGCATCGCATATCGCCATGAACGCCCAGGTGGTCGATACGGTCGCGCGCTACGCGCGCGGCGACCTGTCGCGCGACATCGAGCGCCTGCCGGGTGAGAAGGCGAAGATCACGGACGCCATCGACGCGGTGAAGCGCTCGATGCTTGACAGCAACAGCGAGGTCAGGCGCCTGGTCGAGGCGGCGGTGGCCGGCGACTTCTCGCTGCGTGGCGACAGCGCCCGCTTCGAATTTGCCTACCGCGAGCTGATCGAAGAGCTCAACCGGCTGATGGCGGCCACCGATGCCGGCCTGGACGAGATCGGCAGCCTACTTTCGGCCGTGGCCGAGGGCGACCTGTCGCGGCGCATCGACGCCGGGCTCGCCGGGCGCTTTGGCGACGTGGCGGAAGACGCCAACCGCACCGTCGATCGCCTGGCCGAAATCGTCAGCCAGATCCGCCAGGGCAGCGACGCCATCAACGCCTCGGCGTCGGAAATCGCCGCCGGCAATGAGGACCTCTCGCGCCGCACCGAGCAGCAGGCGGCCGCGCTGGAAGAGACCGCCTCGTCGATGGAGGAACTCACCTCCACCGTGCGCCAGAACGCCGACAGCGCCCGCCAGGCCAACCAGTTGGCCATCGGCGCGGTCGACGTCGCCTCGCAGGGTGGCGAGGTGGTCGGGCGCGTGGTCGAGACCATGTCCGCGATCTCCGAATCGTCCAACCGCATCGCCGACATCATCGGCGTGATCGACGGCATCGCCTTCCAGACCAATATCCTGGCGCTCAATGCCGCGGTCGAAGCCGCGCGCGCCGGTGAACAGGGTCGTGGCTTCGCCGTCGTGGCCGCCGAGGTGCGCTCGCTGGCGCAGCGTTCGGCCGGCGCGGCCAAGGAGATCAAGACCCTGATCACCGACTCGGCCGACAAGGTCCGCCACGGCAACGAACTGGTCGACCAGGCCGGCCGCACCATGGGCGAGATCGTGACCAGCGTGAAGCGGGTGACCGACATCATCGCCGACATCTCGGCCGCCTCGCAGGAGCAGAGCGCGGGTATCGAGCAGGTCAACCAGGCGATCACGCAGATGGACGAGGGCACGCAGCAGAACGCCGCGCTCGTCGAGGAAGCCACGGCGGCCGCACGCAGCATGGAGCAGCAGGCCGGACAGCTGGTGCAGACGGTCGCGGTGTTCCGGGTGCAGGACGGCGAGCCGGTCCAGGGCACCGGGGCCGCGGCGCCCTCCGCGTCCGCACCGGCCAGCGTGGCGACCCTGCCCCGGCCGAAGCCGGCCGCAGGCCGTGCGACGCCTGCGCCGCGCGTTGCGGCCAGGCGCGTCGCCGCGATGGCCGTCGAGACCGCTGGCGACTGGCAGGAGTTCTGATCTCCGGCGGTCCTTCCGCGGCGCCCGCAGGCGCCAATCCCGGCAGCGATTCAACTCTCCAGGCAAGCGGCCGTTATCCACAGGGACGGACCCCTGCGGCCTGGATGATGCCTGTCGCCGACCAAACTTCGCACCTGCTGGACGACGAGGAACAGTCGCCTTTCGCCCTGCGCGAACCGGGCGAGATCGCGTCGGTCCTGCGCGGACTGGTCGAGGCGCGGTCGCTGATCAGCGCCAGCCTGGTGCCGGGCGGATTCGCCTGCCCGACCGCGCTGCTGGCGGTGCACGACGACGGCACCGTGGTGCTCGACGGCAACCGCGACGAATCCATGAACCTGCGCATGGCGGCCGCCAGCCGCATGATCTGCATGGCGCAGCTGGACCTGGTGCCGATCCGCTTCCGCCTGTCCGCGCCGACCCGGATCATGCACGAGGACTACGTGGCGTTCACCACGGCCCTGCCGGCCGCGCTGCTGCGCATGCAGCGGCGCGAGCTTTACCGGCTGGCGTGCCCGGCCACCACGTCGGCCATGGTGCACGTGGGCGACGCCGGGCACGCGCCCGATCCTGCGACACCGGGCCTGCGCGTCCTCGACATCAGCGGCGGCGGCATCGCGATCGCGGTCCCCGAGGGTGAACTGGCCCGGTTCGAGCCGCCCGCCCGCATCGCGCCGTGCCTGTTGCGGCTGGCCGACGCGTCGCCCGTCGCCGTCGCGCTCGAGGTGGTCTACACCCGCTCCCAGGAAGTCCGCGGCGTCGTGCGCTGGCGTGCGGGCTGCCGGTTCGTGGACCTGCCCGCGGCGATCGAACAGCAGGTCATGCAGTACATCTTCCAGGTCGAGCGCCAGCGCAATGCGCGCCTGCGCCGCGGCGGCTGACGCGGTGCCGCGCCGCCTGGCCTGCGGGCGCCAGCCCTAAAGTCCGCGCCCGCGCGGCCGCTATCGGTGCAACAGGCGTACGCGACGGCGCGCCATCAGACCCCACCGGAGTAATTCAGATGATCCCCACGACCACCCGCCTCGTGACCGCCCTGCTGCTGGGCGGCTGCGCGTTCGCCGCCCTCGCCCAGGACGCCATCCGCCCTGAACAGGCCTCGCGCCACGTCGGCCAGAGCGGCATGGTCTGCGGCAAGGTCGAGAAGACCCGCTACGCCGAGAATTCCGAAGGCCAACCCACGTTCCTGCACATGGGCGGTTCGTTCCCGCGCCACACCTTCTCCGCGCGCATCCCGCAGGACCAGCGCGACAAGTTCCGTCCTTCGCCCGAGGAACTGGAAGGACGTGACATCTGCGTCGTCGGCATGATCCAGCGCGACGCCAGCCGCGCCGAGATCGCGGTCCGCTCGCCGGGCGACGTCAAGCTCGCCACCATCAAGTGATGCCCCGGCCCGGCGCAGATGCGACCGGGCCGTTTCGTTCCGTCACCGGGGAATGACCCATGCAGTGGTTCTCGAATCTCAAGCTCGCGCCCAAGCTGATGCTGGCCTTTGGCGTGGTCCTGCTCATCATGCTCGTCCAGGGCATCGGCGCGTACAGCGGCATGCGCTCGATGGACCGGGTGACCAGGGGCCTGGCCGACAACGTGCTGCCCAGCGTCACCCTCGTCGGTGAGACGCGGGCATTGCTCGGCGAATACCGGACCGCTTCGTACCGCGGCCTGGTGCGCGCCAGCGAAGCCTCCAAGCGCGAGGCGCGCCAGCGCGCGGTGCAGATCGAAGCCCAGCTCGCGGAGAACTTCGAGGCTTACGGCCGCTTCGCGTCCTCGCCCGAAGAGCAGCGCATGCTCGCCGAGCTGGTCACGGCCTGGGACGCAGCCAAGGTCTCGTATGCCTCGGTCAACGAGATGCTCGACCTCGAGCTGCCCGATGACGCCACCGACACCTTCATCGGCGAAACCAGCGGCCTGCACGACGCCACCAGCGCCGCGCTCGCCGCGCTGGCCGACGAGGGCAACCGCATCGCGGCCGCATCCACGACGGACGCCAACAGGACCTACGCCGCGTCCAGCATGCTGCTGGTGGTGTTGCTGCTGGCCGGCATCGGCGCTGGCCTGGCGGTGGCCTGGCTGATTGCGCGCAGCCTCACCCGCGCCGCGCGCGAGGCGGCCAGCGTGGCCAACGACGTCGCCGGCGGCAAGCTCGACAGCCACATCGACACCCGTCGCGCCGACGAGATCGGCGACCTGCTCAAGGCCATGCAGCGCATGCAGCGCGACCTGCGCGAGCGCATCGAGCGCGACCAGGCGATCGCCAGCGAGAACCTGCGCATCCGCACCGCGCTCGACAGCTCCGGCACCAGCGTGATGATCACCGACCCCGGCCGCAGCATCATCTACGCCAACGCCGCGGTCATCGAACTGCTGCGCCACTACGACGACGAGATCCGTTCGGCGCTGCCCGAGTTCGAGACCGATCGCATCATCGGCACCAGCATCGATGCCTACCACGAGGACCCGCCTGCCCTCGCCGGGCTGCTCGAGCAGCTGCAGGACGTGCACCAGAGCGAGATCTCGCTGGGCGGCGCCCACTTCGGCCAGAGCGTGGCCCGGGTCGACGACACCGACGGCGCGCTGCTCGGCTACGTGATCGAATGGCGCGACCGCACGCCGCAGGTGCACGTTGAAGTGGAACTGGGCCGCGTGGTCGAGGCGGCCGCCACCGGCGACCTGTCGCAGCGCATCGCGCTGGAAGGCAAGAAGGGCTTCTACCTGCAGCTTGCCGGCCAACTCAACGGCCTGCTCGATGCCAATGCCTCGAGCCTGGAGCAGGTGTCGCAGGTGCTGACGGCGCTGGCCGATGGCAACCTGACCACGCGCATGGAAGGCGAATTCCAGGGCGTGTTCGCGACCATGCGCGACGACGCCAACCGGACCGTCGAGCGCCTGGCCGAGATCGTCGGCCAGATCCGCCAGGGCAGCGATGCGATCAACGCCTCGGCCTCGGAAATCGCCGCCGGCAACGACGACCTGTCGCGCCGCACCGAGCAGCAGGCTGCATCGCTCGAGGA